>CAWCQH010000042.1:0-60928 GCA_963797585.1 uncultured Acidobacteriota bacterium | reverse complement strand
TCCAAAAACACCACGCGAACTGCACCCTGACAACCAGCCCCGCCTCGTGCTAAACCTAACTTGGGGCACATGACGACGAACACAAAGCGCGCACCCGGACGACACCGCATCTGGCTCGGCACTCTATGTCGTGCCTTCAGCCACGACATAAAAAAATCGGCGCGAAGCGCCTCCCTCTCGCGGTGCCGTTCCCGCGAGCTTTCGCTTCTACGATCCCCTGTCGCGAGGAAAGCGGCTGGGGTGCAAAAACTCTCGAGGAAATCCCGCCCCCGCGTCTTCTGAAGGGCAACTCCCAGCCACCACATGGAAACGATCCACACCATAGCCTGGATGCAGCAGATCGCGCTCGACGCCCGCGCAAAAGAACGCGTCCTCGGACTCGTCCCCACGATGGGCGCGCTCCACGAAGGCCACCTCTCGCTCGTCCGCGAGGCGCTCCGGCGCTGTTCCCCTGTAGTCGTCTCGCTTTTCGTAAACCCGAAGCAGTTCGGCCCATCCGAAGACCTTCAGAAGTATCCGCGAAACCTCGAAGCCGATCGCGCCGCGCTAGAAAAGCTAGGCGTCGACTATCTCTTCGCGCCGTCCGCCGAAGAAATGTACCCCAAGGGCTTCCGCACGGCTGTCACGGTAGAAGGACTCGGCGATCGCCTCGAGGGCCGCTCCCGCCCAGGACATTTCCGAGGCGTCACCACCGTCGTTTTGAAGCTTTTCGAAATCGTCCAGCCGCGTCTCGCATTCTTCGGCCGCAAGGACGCGCAACAGGTCCGCATCATCCGCCAGATGGCCGCCGACTTGAACCTCGACGCCGAAATCGTCACCTGCCCGATCGTGCGCGAGTCCGACGGGCTGGCCCTCTCCTCCCGCAACTCCTACCTGAAGGATGGCGAACGCCAGTCCGCAACGGCGCTCTATCGCGCGCTCGACGCTGCCCGGCGCGCCATTCAAGCAGGCGAACGCGACCCTATCCGGATATTGGCGGTTTTACGCCAGGTTATCGATTCGGAGGCAGGCGTTACGTTGGATTACGCGGAGATTGTTGATGCGGACAGCTTCGAACCGTCCATGACGCTCAGGCGCCCCTGCTACCTCGTGATTGCCGCCCGAGTCGGCGGCACGCGGTTAATCGATAACGCCCTCATCGAACCCGAAGGAGATGACGTGAACGTCTCGCTGTAAGGCGTGGTCCCGATGCCGTCGCCGCGCTATTTCTGCCGCACGGCCGCCAGCACTTCCTCGGCGTGCCCCTTGCTGCCAGCCTTGTCCCACACCTTGCGGATTTTTCCATCCGGCCCGATCCAGAATGTCATGCGCACGATGCCGAGGTAGGATTTTCCGAGAAAGCGCTTCATGCGCCGCGCCCCGTAGGCCTCGATCACGATGAAGTCGGGGTCGGACAGCAGAGGAAAGTTCAGGTTGTACTTCGCCTTGAACTTTGCCTGCGCTTCCACGGTGTCGGCGCTGCACCCGATCACCGAGGTCTGAAGAGCCGTAAATTCCTTGAGGGCGTCACGAAACTCGGACGCTTCGTTCGTTCAACCGGGTGTATTGGCCTTCGGAAAGAAATAAAGAATGAGGTTTTTTCCGCGGTAATCGCCGAGCGAAATCGTCCGGCCGTCGTCGGCAGTCGCGTGAAAATCGGGAGCCTGGTCGCCTTCGTTCAGCACTTTCTTCTCCGGGTACTCGATCGGCTTCAGGACTCCGAGAGCACGCGCTTCAGCACTTCGTTCACCAGTTGCGGGTTGGCCTGCCCCCGCGTCTCGCGCATCACTTGCCCCACGAAAAACTTGAAAACGCCTTCGTTCCCGCTGCGATACTTGGCCACGTTGTCCGGGCTTTTCGCGGTAACTTCGCGAGCGATCTTCTCGATCGCGCCCGCGTCGCTGATTTGCCCGAGTCCCTCCGCGGCCACGATTTCCGCCGCGCTCTTTCCCGTCTCGAACATTTTCGCGAACACTTTTTTTCCGCTGGCGGCCGTGATTTCGCCGCTTTCCACTTTTTTGAGCAGTTCCGCGAGCGCCGTCGCCGGCAGCGGGCACTCGCCGATGCCCTTTCCCGCATCGTTGAGGCGCCGCAGCAATTCCACTCCGATCCAGTTCGCCGCCGTCTTCCCCGGAGCGCCTGCCTTTCACCGCCGCTTCAAAATAATCAGCCAGCGCGCGCGATGCGGTCAGCACGCCCGCGTCGTAAGGTGTGATCCCGTAATCCCGCAGGAAGCGCGACAGTTTCGCCGCCGGCAGCTCCGGCATTTCTTCCCGCACCTGCTCGATCATGGAATCGGAAATCGCCACCGGCAGCAGATCGGGATCGGGGAAATAGCGGTAGTCGTGCGCGAATTCTTTCGACCGCATCGGTTCCGTGCGCCCCGCAGCCACGTTCCAGAGCCGGGTCTCCTGCGTGATCGATCCACCGGATTCGAGCACGCCGATCTGCCGCTCGATCTCGTATTCGAGGGCGTGCGTAAGATAACGGAACGAGTTCAGGTTTTTTACTTCCGCTTTAGTACCGAATTTTGGCGCGCCCCGCAGACGCACGCTCACGTTGGCGTCGCAGCGCAGCGATCCCTGCTCCATGTTGCAGTCGCTAACTTCCGTGTATTCAAGGATCTGCTTCAGCGTGGTGAGGTAAGCGTAGGCCTCCGCAGAAGTACGCAGGTCCGGCTCCGACACGATTTCGATGAGCGGCACGCCGCAGCGGTTGAAGTCGATGTAGCTCCACCGATCCGAATCGGGAAAGCCTTCGTGCAGGCTCTTGCCCGCATCGTCCTCCATGTGCAAGCGCGTGATTCCAATGCGCTTCGCCGCGCCCTCCACTTCGATATCGAGCCAGCCCTGCGTAGCGAGTGGCAACTCGTACATCGAAATCTGGTAGCCCTTGGGCAGATCGGGATAAAAGTAGTTTTTGCGCGCAAATCGCGACCGCGCCTGCACGGTGCAGTTGATAGCCAGCGAAGCCCGCAGCGCCAGCTGCAACCCCCTCTTGTTCAACACCGGCAGCGCCCCCGGCAACCCCAGGCACACCGGACAAGTGTTAGAATTCGGCGCATCCCCAAAATCAGTCGAGCACCCGCAAAACGCCTTTGTGAGAGTCGAGAGCTGGGCGTGGACTTCCAGGCCGATTACGGGCTCGTATTTCGCCAGAACTTCGGGCGAAATGTGGGGCATGGTTTCGGTGGGTCGCGTCATAGAGTAAGTCGCAAATTATAGCATTCACAGCTACAAAGACGATGGCATGGTCGCACATTTGGCGAAAATGGGCCGGACACTTAAAGAGACAAAATGCAATCAACTTTATGTATACCGATTTGTTTTGCGGCTACTTCGTACGTACTTCTCCCAATCCGGTTTTGTCTGCGGCCAGGTGGCCGGTGTAGATGGCCATTCCTACGGCGGCGTGCATGCCGATCTTCTCCAGGGCGTTTACTTCGCGCATGCTGCGGATTCCGCCGGCGGCGGTGATCGGGAATTTTGTGACGCGGCGGAGCTTTTTGAACCAGGCGAGGTCTGTGCCCTTCATGGTGCCTTCGTTGTCGACGAAGGTGGAGAGGAATTCCGAGCAGTAGGGTTCGAGCTCGGGGATTACTTCTTCGGGACGCAGCTTCAGCCGATCCTGCCAGCCGCGGACGACTATGCGGCCGCCTTCGGTGTCTAGCGCTACGATTACCTTCTTTCGGCCTACGCGTTTTGCGAGGCCGGCCAGAAATTTTTCCGCAATCTTGCCGTCCTCGAAGGCCGCGCTGCCCACGATTATTTTTTCCGCGCCCCAGGAGAGGATTTTCTCGGCTTGCGCGGCTTTGCGGATGCCTCCGCCTACGCGGACCTTCATCTTGCCTCGCGCGCAGAGCGTCTTGATCCAGCGGGAGTTCGAGCCTTTGCGCATGGCGGCGTCGAGGTCGATCACGTGGAGGATGGGATAGTCGCGGAAGCGCTCGAGCAGGCCGAGAACGTCGTCCACGGACAGGGCAAGGCGGCGGCCGCGAACGAGTTGCACGGCTTTGCCGTCTTGCAGGTCGATACAGGGAATGATCATGGGTTCGCTTTCGCTTCGAAATTCGAAGAGAGATTCAAAGAGAGATTCTTCGCTGCGCTCAGAATGACTACGAAAAGCGCACGTCAAGAGAAAGACCCACCCTTGAAAAACGCAAGGGTGGGGCACCCGCACAAAATCAAAACGTCACAGCCTCTCAGAATGACTGCTTAAAGACCTGAAACTCAAAAAAGTCACAGCCTCTCAGAATGACGGCCTGAGGGTGCTTTTCATAAACGTTCGCCATGTTTGCACACAAGGATTTCGCTACCTGCTCAGGCGGATCGGGACTTGGCGCTCCGCCAGGAATTTCTTCAGCGCGGGGATGGAATGGGTGGCGCTGTGGAATACGGAAGCGGCGAGCGCGGCGTCGGCGCAGCCTCCCTGGAACACGTTCAGAAAATCGTCGAAGGTGCTGGCGCCGCCGGAGGCGATCACCGGAACGGGTACCGTGGCGGCAATTTTTGCGGTGAGGCCGCAATCGAAGCCGCTGCAGGTGCCGTCGCGGTCAATCGAGGTGAGCAGGATTTCGCCTGCGCCGCGAGATACGGCTTCGGCGGCCCATTTCGCGGCGTCGAGGCCGGTGGCATCGCGGCCGCCGCGCGTGTAGGCTTCCCAGGATTCGGGGCCGGTGCGCTTGACGTCGATGGAAAGGACGACGGCCTGCGCGCCGAACTGCTGCGAGAGTTCGGAAATCAGCTCGGGGCGCTTGACCGCGGCGGTGTTGACCGTGACTTTGTCGGCGCCGGCCCGCAGAACGGCGCGGCCGTCTTCGAGCTTGCGGATGCCGCCGCCGGCGGTGAGAGGAATATTCAATTGCTCGGCTACGCGGCGGATGGTGTCGAGGAACGTCGCGCGGCCTTCATGGGTGGCGCTGATATCGAGGACGACGAGTTCGTCGGCGCCTTCGAGGTTGTAGCGGGCGGCGAGTTCGGCCGGGTCGCCCATGTCGCGCAGGCCTTCGAATTCGATTCCTTTGACGACTCGGCCAGCGTCGACATCGAGGCAGGGGATGATGCGGCGAGCGAGGGTCATTGTTCGCGTCCTTTTGCTTTGCTGCTGAACTCGCTGACGGAATCGAGGAAGTTTTTCAGGACCAGTGCTCCCGTTTCGCCGGATTTTTCCGGGTGGAACTGCACGCCGGCGAGATTGCCCTCTTCGACGACTGCGGCGAAGGGAAAACCGTGATTGCAGACGGCGGCGGTTTCGGCGCCGGTGCCGGGCGCGGCGTAGGAGTGGGCGAAATAAAAGTAGGCGTCTTCGGGAATGCCCAGCAGCAGCCGGCTCGGCTGTTTGCGCTGTACCTGATTCCAGCCGATGTGCGGGGCCTTCACGTTTTGCGGCAGCATGCGGACCTGTCCGCTGAAAAAGCCCAGGCCGGGGTCGCCGGGGGCCTCGTCGCTCGATTCGTACATGGCTTGCAGGCCGAGGCAGATGCCCAGGATGGGGATGCCTTCGTCGTGGGCCATTTTGAGCGAGGAGGTGAGGTTGCGCTCGTGGAGACCGGCTACGAAGGCGGAGAAGTGTCCTACGCCGGGGAGAACCACGGCTGTGGCGCCGGCGATTTGTTCGGGGCGGACGGCGCGCTCGGTCTCGGCGCCTAATTTCTGCAACGCGCGCTCGACGGAGGGCAGATTGCCGGCGCCGTAATCAACGATGGCTACTTTCATGATGGCTCACTTTGGGTTATGGCTGGCATGGGTTGAGATTTGCAGATTTGGCTCCCGATACGACTGTAAGACGGGAAGCGAAGGCTCGCGGGAAAGGCACCGCGAGCGGTAGGCGCTGCGCGCCGTGGCTTTATGTCGGAGCTGAAGCTCCGACCCCCTAAGAGGCGTGTCGCGTTGCAGCGAGGCTACTGGAATTGGCACGCGAAGAGAGATTCCTCGTCGCTTCGCTCGCTCGGAATGACTACGAAAAGCGAAGGCGGAAGCAGAATCGAAAGAAAGACGCGCCCTTACAAGCGAAGGGTGGGGCACCCGTAACTGCGACGGCGACACGCCTATGACTTTGGCTAGACGGCGAGTGGAACATCCACGGCGACTATCGGGGCGCGTCATAAGAGGCCCTTTGTGGAGGGGAGGACGTTGCGGAGGCGCTTGTCGCGGGAGACGGCGAAGCGCAGGGCTTTGGCGAAGGCTTTGAAGATGGATTCGACCTGGTGGTGCGAGGAGTGGCCGTACATGAGCTTGAGGTGGACGTTGGCGGCGGCGGACTGCGCGAAGCCGCGGAAAAAGTCTTCGAGTAGTTCGGTCTGGAAGTCGCCTACTTTGGGCGCGGAGAATTTCCAGGTGCAGACGCAATAGGCGCGGCCGGAAAAGTCGAGGGCGGCGGCGGCGAGGCAATCGTCCATGGGCATTAGGAAATATCCGGAGCGGAGGATGCCGCGCTTTGTGCCCAGGGCTTGCTTGACGGCTTCGCCCAGGGCTATGCCTACGTCTTCTACGGTGTGGTGCTGGTCTACGTCGAGGTCGCCTTCGGCTTTGAGTTCGAGATCGAGGCCGCCGTGGCGGGCGATTTGTTCGAGCATGTGGTCGAAGAAACGGATGCCCGTGGAGATCTTGGCGTGGCCCTTGCCGTCGAGGTTCAGGCGGAGGGCTATGTCGGTTTCCTTGGTGGTGCGTTGGAGCTTGGCTTTTCTCATGTGGTTGCTCTTGGGAGAATGGGAGGAACGAAGCGACGGAACGAAAAAGGCAGAAGCAGATCCTTCACTGCGTTCAGGATGACAACGAAAAGATAAGAAAAAAGATAAGACAAAAGATAAGACAAAAGCGAGACGGTGGCGGATGCGGGACGATTTTGCACGCCGAAGAGGGATTCATCGCTCGAAGGGCGAGCGATGGAGAAACGTACTTCGCTTCGCTCAGAATGACTGCGTATATATGAGAGCAGGGTGGTCATGGGTTCACGTTGGGTTCGCGGACCCACAGACGGTGGAAGGGGAGCGGTCATAGGATGGCTTCTAGTTCGCGGAGTAGGATGCGCGTTTGCGCTGGCGTGCCGGCGGTTATGCGGACGTAGCCTTGGCCGTGGAAGTCGCTGGAGCGGTCGCGTAGGAGGATGCCTTTGCGGTCGAGGGTGGCTACGATTTGTTTTGCGCGGTCGCCTAGATATGCCAGGACGAAGTTGCCGCCGCTGGGGAAATAGGGGATGGCTAGGCGCTTCAGGCCGTGTTCCAGCTGCTGGCGGCCGGCTTTTACTTCGCGGACTGTGCGCTTGATGAAGGCGCGGTCTTGCATGGCGGCTTTGGCGGCTACCAGGGCGGCGGCGTTTACCGGGTAGGGCGATTGGGACTTGCGCATGGTGGCGGCCAGGTGGCGATTTACGAAAATGCAGCCCAGGCGGAGGCCGGCCAGGCCGGCGGTCTTCGAGAAAGTGCGCGTTACTATCAGGTTGGCGTAGCGGCGAATCCAGGGGATTACCGTTACGCCGGAGAATTCGAAATAGGCTTCATCGATTACTACCATTGTGTTTTTGGCTGCGGTTAGGATGCGGCGGATTTCTGGTAGCGAGAGCAGATTGCCTGTGGGGCTGTTGGGATTGGGTAGAAAGAAGACGCGTGGTGGCACCGGTGAGGAAAGAACGTATGAAGGCTGTTCCTCAGGGGCTAAAGCCCCTTTGCTTTGTGGCGGGTTTTGTCGGAGCTGAAGCTCCGACCCCCTAAAGGGCAAAGAGAATTCGCTTGCGCCGGGTGGGATTGTGGGATTCGGTGGCTTGGATTGGGGCCGAAGAGCAACTCCTGGCGGTTGCTTGAGTTGATTCCGCTTGGCGCCCACCCTTAAAGAAGCAAAGGGTGGGGCACCCGGAAAACCTTCCTTCCGCGGCAGTGGGCTGATTAGCGCCGATTGGCGAAAAAGAGCAACTTCTGACGATTGCTTGAGTTGATTCTGCTTGGCACGCACCCTTGAACTGCTTAAGGGTGCGGCACCCGGAAAACCTTCTTCCTGCGGCACACTTGCGCCTGGTGGCAAATCCTCGCCCTTCAGGAGTGCTTGGACTTCTTGCCACGGGAATTGCATTTCTTTGGTGTAGCGCGGGGCTTTTATTTGCGCGCCTGCTAGTTCGGAATAGAAGCGATACATGGCGTAGGTTGGCTCTACCAGCAGAACCGTGTCATTTGGTTCTACGAACGTGCTTACTATTACGTGTAGGGCTTCGTCGGTGCCGTTGGTTAGGAGGAGTTCGTCCGGGCTCACCTTGAAATACTTGGCCATCTGGCGGCGGACGGTTTCCTGCTCGGGGTAGGAGCAGATTTCGGCGCTGGTGAGCTTGGCTAAGGCCTGGCGAACTTTTGGCGAGCAGCCTATGGGGTTCTCGTTGAAATCGAGGCGGAGCTTTTTTGTGCGGCCTTCGAGGGGCGGGTTGTAGGCGCGCATTTTTTCTACGGCGGCGCGGATGGGGACGGGCGGCTTCATTTGCGGGCCTCGGCTTTTGGCGCGTCCATATCGCGCGCGAGGGCTTTGCGTGCGGCGCTGCCGCGGGCTCTTCTGCTGCTTGCTCCGCCGCTTCGCACTTCGCCATTCCGCGCTGCAGCCTTTCGTACCTCACCGTTTCGCACGCTACCGTTCCGCACTTGAACCGAGCGGGCGTGCGCGTCCAGGCCTTCGGCGCGGGCGAATTCAGCGGCTACCGGGGCGAGGCGCTGAAAGCCGGCCGGCGACACTTCCTGCACGCTGATGCACTTCACGAAGTCGGTTACGGAGAGGCCGCCGCGCGTGCGGGCCACGCCTCCGGTGGGGAGGACGTGGTTGGTGCCGCTGGCGTAATCGCCGAAGGTTTGCGCGCTCCAATCGCCGAGGAAAATGCTGCCGGCGGAGTCGATGCGATCTAGCAGCGCGCTGGAGTTGTCGGGCAGAGTTAGATGCTCCGGGGCGAAGCGATTCACGAAGCGAAGGGCATCGGCGAGATTGCGCGCGACCAGGACGGCGCCGTTCTTCGCCAGGGAGCGGCGGGCTAGATTCGTATCGGGCAATTCGTCGAGCTGGCCTTCGATTTCCGCGGCTACCGCTTTGCCGAGACGCTGCGAGGTGGTGACGAAAATCGAGATGGCGTCGGGATCGTGTTCGGCCTGGGCGATCAGGTCGGCGGCTATGAATTGGGGATTGCCGCGATCGGCGAAGACGATGGCTTCGGTGGGGCCGGCGAGCATGTCGATGGCGCAATCGGCGCTGACGAGGCGCTTGGCGGCGGTTACGAAGCGATTGCCGGGACCGAAGATTTTGTCCACGCGAGGGATGGATTTGGTGCCGTAGGCGAGCGCGGCTACGGCTTGCGCTCCCCCTACGCGGACTACCGAGCGAACACCCAGCCGCTCGGCCGCGGCCAGCAGCGCGGCGCCCGGCTGCGGGCTTACTACTACGATCTGGCGCACGCCCGCTTCCTGCGCGGGGACTACCGTCATTAGCATGGTGGAGACTAGCGAGAAACGTCCGCCGGGTAGATAGCAGCCGATGGATTCGATCGCGCGGACGCGCTGGCCGGCACTCACACCGGGCTCGACTTCGATATTCCATTCCTGGGGCTTTTGCTTGCGCGCTACGGCGCGGATGTTGCGGGCGGCGTGGTCGATGGCGGCGAGGAAATCCGCGGGAACTTTGCGCGCGGCCTGCTTGAGTTCCGCGGGCGGCACCCATACGTTTTTCGCAGAGAGCGCTACGCGATCGAATTTTTTTGTATAGGCGAACAGGGCGGCGTCGCCGCGGCGGCGCACGTCCTCGACTATGCGCGAGGCGATGCGCTCGGCTTCGCGGCTGCTGTCGCGGCGCGAGGCGAGCACCTTTTCCTGCGCGGCCGGGGTGAGAGTTACGACGCGCATCCGCATAAGTGGACGGGCCATTAGTAGACAACCTTGTTCAGCGGATATTCGACGATGCCTTCGGCGCGGGCGGCTTTAAGTTTCGGAATGAGCTGGCGGACCGTTTTCTCCTCGACGATGGTGTTGATGGCGACCCAGTTCGGGTCGCTCAGCTGCGAGATGGTCGGGTTGCGCAGAGAGGGGAGCGCGGCGAGGAGGTTGTCGAGGTCTGTGCGGCGCACGTTCAGGAGCAGTCCTACGCGGCTGTAGGCTTTGATGGCGCCGTCGAGCAGCATTGCGAGGCTGTCGATTTTTTCGCGCTTCCAGGGATCGCTGAGGGCGGCGCGATTGGCGATGAAACGGGTGGAGGATTCGAGCAGCGTGTCGACGATGCGGAGACGGTTGGCGCGGAGAGAGGAGCCGGTCTCGGTGATTTCGACGATGGCGTCGGCGAGCTTGGGAACCTTAACTTCGGTTGCTCCCCACGAAAATTCCACGCGGGCCTTCACGCCGTTGCGCTCGAGATATTTCTGGGTGATGTGGACGACTTCGGTGGCGATGACTTTGCCTTCGAGGTCTTTCACGGAATGGATGGAGGAATTTTCGGCTACGGCTAGGACCCAGCGCACGCGGGCTAGGCTGGTCTTCGAGTATACGAGTTCAGCGATTTCCTGCACGTCCGCGCCGGATTCGACGATCCAGTCATTTCCCGTTAGGCCGCAATCGAGGCCGCCGTGTTCGACGTAGCGGGCCATTTCCTGCGCGCGGACGAGCATGCATTCGATTTCAGGATCGTCGATGGCGGGGTAGTAGCTGCGCGAGTTGACGGAGATGCGCCAGCCGGCGCGCGCGAACAGCTCGACGGTGGAGTCCTGGAGGCTTCCTTTGGGTACACCGAGCTTGAGCGAGGGCATTACTTTTTTCCTTTGCCGTAGAGTTCTTCGGGAGTGAGGACGCGGTCGGCGACTACGGTGGCATCGCCACTGGCGTCGAGGCGGCGGAAGAAGCAGCTGCGATAGCCTTCGTGGCAGACGGCGCCGCCGTCGAGTTGGACGCGGACCAGGAGGGCGTCGACGTCGCAATCGGTGCGGAGCTCGCGGAGGATGAGCTTCTGGCCGCTGGTCTCGCCCTTGGTCCAGAGCTTCTTGCGCGAGCGGCTGAAGAAGGTGACGAAGCCGGTGGTGCGGGTGAGGTCGTAGGCTTCGCGGTTCATGAATCCGAGCATGAGGACTTCGCCGTTTTTGTCGTCCTGCACGATGGCGGGGATGAGGCCGCCTTCCTTGTCGAAATCGAGTTCCATGGAACTTTCGTCTCCCGGTGCGAGTGGTGGCAAAAACAAAAAGCCCGCTGAGCGCTTCCGCGCCAGCGGGCTGATGAGTGCGAGCTATGGTTCGCTAGCTAGCCACACCGCCGCGGGCACGGATTCGTGTGGTGACGATGATGGTGCTGCTGTTGCGCCCGTGGCTTCATGACGAAGTAAAAAATACGGGAGGACGACGTTATTGTCAAGAGGCGATTCAGGCTGCGCCCAAAAGCGCTCCCCGCCTATTTGGGCGGCGGATATCAGATATATCGGAACGTTTCCATTATGTCGTGACAGCCGTATATTTCGACCAAATGCTACACTGAATCGAAATCCTATGGAAGAAACAAGTATATTTCCGCTTATTGGAGAAGAGGGCTTCACCCGGCTGACGGCGGCCTTTTACCGGCAGGTGCCAGGCGACGACATTCTGAGCGCGATGTACCCCAAAGGGGACATTGCTGGAGCCGAGCAACGTCTTCGCGACTTCCTGATCTACCGATTTGGAGGCCCCGAGAAATATATCGTTGAGCGCGGGCATCCCCGGCTGCGGGCGCGGCACCTTCCGTTCGTCATCGATCAAGTCGCGCGCGACCGCTGGATGCAACTGATGGACAAAGCGTTCGCCGAAGCCGCGCTCCCGCCTGAAGCAGAACAGGTCTTGCGGTCGTTCTTTGGCCAGATGTCGACCTTTATGATCAACAAGGGCTGAGCGCGATTGGCGAATCGGAAGCTAACTAGGAGCCGTTCAACGCGGGGTGAAGATTCGCGTAGACCGTCATTGCGAAGCTCAGCGCGACGATGAGCGCGGCGGACCAGCCTAGCAGGTAAGCGCGCTTGCGCTCTTCGGGGGAAAGCGGCGGACGGTCCATCATGAGCCTTCCGAGGAGGAATCCGGTGATGAGGCCGCCCAGGTGGGCAAAGTTATCGATGCCCGGAAACAACAAACCCCAGACCATTATGTAGATCAGCCAGCGGATGATTTGCTGGCGAAGCATTTTCATCCCGGCACTGCGGCGGCCGGTGGTGATCGCAAGGAGCACGCCGATCAGGCCGAGCAAGGCTCCCGATCCGCCTACGCTGAAATGGCCGAAGGAGCTGCTCAGCAGATATCCGCCAATTCCCGAAATGACGTAAATGAAGAAATAGCGGGCCGACCCGTATAGCTCCTCGATCTGGGGGCCGATATCCATCAACACCCACATATTGAAGCCGATATGCAGCAGGCTGCCGTGGAGAAAAACCGCCATTACGAATCGCCAGGGCTGCTGGAGGTTATACGCCAGCGGAAGCGACGCCCCCAGTCTCTGCAGCACCTGGCCGTCGACTCCGCCGAGGCTGTTCAGGATGCCGAAGGCTCCGCCGCCGGGCTGCGAAAGGCCGCTGAGGCGCATCGTCCACAGGAAGCTTGCGATGTAGAGAATGCAGCTGAATCCCAGGATGCCGTAGGTGGCCGGCGAAGTTGAGGGAAGTATGCTGCCGAGCGAGCGGCTCGCGGCGGCCACTGAAAACGTCATGCTCGCGCCGCACTGGTGGCAGCGCGAGGCCCCGGCGCCTACGAGCGTGCCGCATGCGGGGCAAAGCTTGGGACGAGGCTGTTCGGGCTGGCCGCCGGCGAATAAAGATTTCATTTTTTGCCGGAATCGGTCCAGTTTCATGCGCTGACGCGGCGAAAGGGGCAATGAGTATCCTTGCGAGAATCGAGATGCGTTCGTTCTATAATGTTCGCTTCTATCATACAGAAAAACATCGGCAAACAAATGGATAGGGACAGCGCTTGAGCCGGTTCGAATCCGCAGAGAATGCTGCCGAAGCCTTGCGCGGCCCGCGCCGCCGGCGGCTGAGCGGGCCGCCACGTTTTCGGTTCGCCTGGGCATTGTGCGTGATTTTCGCGGCGGGCTGCGCGCACCACACCTATCAGACGCAGGCTCCCGCGCAGATTCCGGCTGGGCAACCTTACCCTGCTCCCGGTGCGCCCGCTCCCGCTCCGTCTGCTCCTTCCGCTCCTTCCGGACCGCCTCCGGCCGTGGAGCGACAGCCAGCCGCCCCCGGGCTTTACGTGGAAGAGGGCGTGGCTTCCTGGTACGGCGTACCTTTCAACGGGCGGCGGACTTCCAACGGCGAAATCTACGACATGCACGACATGACCGCCGCGCATCGCACGCTTCCTTTTGGCGCGATGGTGCGCGTGACGAACCTGACCAACGGCAGGCAGACCGAAGTGCGCGTAAACGACCGCGGGCCTTTCGTGGCTAATCGCATCATCGATTTGTCGCTCGCGGCCGCGGAGTCGATTGGGATGGTCGGGAGCGGTACGGCAAGCGTGAGGCTTGAAATGGTCGGCGGTCCGAACCCGCTGGAAGGATTTTTCGGCGTGCAGGTGGGTGCATTTTCGGTGCAGGACAACGCGGATCGTTTGCGGGCAAGGCTGGCCGAGAGGTACTCATCGGTGACGATTGTTCCGGTGAGCCTGCCCAATGGGCGATTCTATCGCGTCCGGGTGGGACGGTTGCCGAGCGAGGCAGCGGCCCGGGCGCTGGCCGAACAGCTCCGCGCCAACGAGCAATTCGTCACGTTCGTGGTGCGCCTCGACGAGTAGCGCCGCTGCACCGGGTGCGGGCTTTCGCTATACTGAGTCGCTGCGATTGAACGTATGCCCGCATACCCACTCTATTTCCCGCCGCTTTCGCTCCGGACGCTGCAACTTCGCCGGTTTCGTTGCGGGCTGCTCCTGACGATCGGATTGCTCGTTGCGCCTGCGCCACCGACTCGAGCGCAATCCTCACCGTCGAACAAGTGGACCGTAACGATTGTGCTTCCTTCCAGAGTGGTTGCGGGGAGGCCTGCTACGCTGGCGGTGCTCGGAGTGGACGGGAAATTGGCTTCCGATGTCACTGTCGAGCTTGGGAACGGTGAGCGCGTAACGACGGACGCGAGCGGCCGGGCTTCGTTTGCTGTGCCCTCGGCAAATGTGCTGATTGCGAAGGCTTCGGGATCCTCAGCTGCTGCGCTGGTGGATGCCAATCCGCCGGAGAATCCGAAGGATGAGATTTGGGCGCCTGCCATTGCGTCTGCGCGAGAGCCATTTGTTATTTGCGGCAGCCGATTTCGGAGCGAGGTGGACACGAACCACGTGAGGCTCAATGGAGAACCATCGCTCTTGATAGCTGCATCCCCGGAATGCCTCTCAGTGATGGCAAACTCGAAGGTTGCTCCCGGAACGGCGCAGATTTCTGTTCAGACGGCTAGTGGGCAGTGGACGGCGCAAACCACGCTTGTGGCTCTCGCGCCCGAGTTTCCGAAGCCCGCACTCTTGCCGGGTCAAAAGGGAAAGTTGATGGTGAGGGTGAACGGATCGGAGCAGCCGCTGCGCATTCTTGTGGAGAACCAGACGCCGGGGGTGTTGCGTTTTTTGAGGGGAGACTTGCAGGAACTGCTGACGAGCGGAGGCGCGGAGAATTGCGCAGCCATTGAAGTCGCGGCGATTCGGTCGGGGGATTTTTCCTTCGACGCGCGAATGGAGCCGTCCCCGGACGAAAACGCGGCCCGGCGGTACCTCGAGGCCGCTGCCGCTCTCGCGGACGGCGGCGAGCAGCGGGACATTAAGCATCTCGCCGGGCGCCTCGCCAGAGAGCCGGGGCACAACCCGCGCAATCTCGAGGCTTCTCAGCGCGACCTGGACAAAATTCTATCTCACACGATTGAGGGCGATTTGCACACGCTTCTCGCCGCGGCCCGAGCCGCTCTCTGACGTTTCCGCAGACAAGCCATTGAAATTGAAGAGGTCACTCAAAACGAGGCAGCGCTGGAGACATTGTCCCAGCGCGTTTCAATTGGCGCTGGGTTCGAGGGCCTTGGCCTCGGCCTCGGCGGCGGGGAGCGCGCCCTGGGACATTTGTTCGAGTGCATTGCGCGCGCGCGTGAGGCGGCTGTCCGCCTGTTCGTAGCAGCCCTGGGCATTGCGAAGATGCGTTCCGAGCTTTTCGTAGACGTCGGCGAACGATTCGAATTGCTTCTTCAATCCCGCCATGCCGGCCAGCAGATGCCGCGCGTTTTCTTCGACCTTCTGCCCCTGCAGGCTGATGGCTATGGCGCTCAGGCAGGCGTAAAACGTGTTCGGCGAGACCGGAAAGACGCGCTTTTCGCGGCAATACTCATCGAGCCGGCCGTATTTGGAGTCCTGGGTCATCAACAACTCGTAGTACACCCCTTCCGAGGGCACGAACATGAGGGCGTATTCGAAGGTGCGTTCCGCGGGAAGAATATATTTTTCCGCGATGGAGTCCGCGTGGCGGCGGACCGCCAGGGAAAAATCGCGCCGGGCGTCGTCGCCCGTTTCCACGAGCCGGCGATACGCCTCGAGGGGGAATTTCGAGTCGATCGAAAGAATTCGTTCGCCGCTTCGGACGATCGCGTCGACGATGGCCCCGGTGGAAGCGAATCGGTACTGCGTGGCGTAAGCGCTCTGAGGGAGGGCATCGCCGAGCAAACGATCGAGCGTCACCTCGCCGAGAGTGCCGCGCGTTTTGGCCCCGCCCAGGACGGACTGCAAGGTCTGCGCTGCCTTGGAGAGATCCTGGCTCGTCTGATGCACTTCGCCGATTTTCTGGCTCATGTGCATCAGTGCTTCGGTGGAGGATTGGAGTCGCTGCGCCACGTCCCGCTGCGCTTCGGTGGCGAGCTGGCCCGTGGACGCGACGCCGCTTTGCAATTCCTGCCGCACCTGGCCCAGCTGCTGCGTCATCGCCTGGACGAGATGATTGAGTTGCGCCGTCAGATTCTGGCCCTGCGCAGCGAGAGAACTCTGCATTTCCTGCCGGACCGCGGAAAGCTGGGCTTCCGAGCGCCGGCTGGCGGACCAGGCGATCGCGCCGACCACTCCAACCGCCAGAAACCCAATGGCCAGCCATACAGCGGGATTCATCGAACCGCCTCTCTGATTGCAAATTCTGCTAAGAAGAATTCGTGAATGACTCTAGCGCGAACCTCGCAACGGAGGAAGGGCTTCGTGGACTGCAAACTAATCCCGCGTGGAACCGGTAAGCTGAACGAGCGGGCCGGGCGCGGGAGAAGGTCCGGGATCGATTTTCTGCGCAATGGTCTGGGGGGCTCGCCAGGAATCCACCACGGAGATCTGGTGAACGCAGGAAACGGTGCAACGCGGCGCGCAGCCCTTTCTTGGTAAGGAATTCGCGGTCGCGCCGCTCGGCGGTGTATTCCGCAAGCGGAATGCCCGGATGGCCGCGCTGTTGCGAGCAATAGTGAACCAGGCCATCCTCGCAGATATACAAGTAGCGGGATCCGGCGCGGCACCGCCAATTGTTCTCCAGGCCTGCCGCGATATTGTGCTGGAACTTGTTCACCCGCGTGAAGGAGCGCTTTCCCAGCGACATGATCTCTTCGAAGATTTCCGTTTCACGCACGCCTAGCGGCTGGAGCTGACCGTTCCCGTCGTGGAGGATGCCGACGGTGGAGGTGAACCCGAACTCCAGCGCACGGTGAGCTACCGTTAAAGCGTCCTCGGGATTGCGGACACCGCTGCCCAGCACCGAGTTGATATTGACCTGAAACTCGGCATGCTCGGCCAGCAATTGGAGCTTCTGATCGAGCACTTTGAGGCTCTTCTTGGACACGTCGTCTGGCTGGACGTTGTCGATGCTGATCTGGAGATATTCGAGGCCCGCGCGATTGAGCCGCTCGATCCGGTCCGCCACGAGCAAGTAGCCGTTTGTGATCAGCCCGGCCATCATTCCATTCTTGCGGATGCGGGCGATGATGGCATCGAGCTCGGGGTGCAATAGAGGCTCGCCACCGCTGATCGTGACGATGGAGGTTCCCATTTTCCCCAGGCGGTCGATGCGGCCGAACATTTCCTCGACCGGGACGGGCTTGGAAAAATCGTCGAACTCGTTGCAATAGGTGCAGGCGAGGTTGCAGCGTCGGATGGGGATAATGTGGACGAGCAATGGATGGTGCGTGGAGGCCAGGCCTTTGGCGATCATCCGGAATTCGCGCAGCTTGCGGTGCGCGGCAAGGAGTTTCCTTCGAATTTTCGTCCGGGAAGTCACTTTCGGTCGCGCAAATGCGGCCCCAAGCGGCGCAAGTGCCGGAATCATTATGCCATACCACCACGATCATAGTTCTCGTTATGAGCCAAGCGGAGGAGTATCCGGGGAAGGCACTTCGGTGGATTCGGGCGGGGGAACGCTTAGGGGATTGTCACGGTGACTTCGTTCGAGTACCCGCTTTCCATGCCACTCTGGTCGACTGAAGTAACCACATAGAAATAAGTGCCGCTCGTCAGGCCGGCATCAGTATAACTGGACGCAGGATTCGGCGCCGTGTTCAGCTTGACATAAGGGCCGCCCGAGACAGAACTGCGGTAGATATAGTATCCGCTGACCTGCGACGTGCTGGGCGTCCATGAAAGAGTGACGGAATGCGCTCCCACCTGGGCAGCGATACCCGTGCCAGAGATAGCTACCTGCACAGCGGAGTTCTGAGCATTGCTGGACACGCTGAGAATACCCGGGGCATATCCCGCGACAGTGGGCCCAAAATTAACGGAAACGGTTACGGATTGCGCAGGCATCAGCGCAACGCTGGAGCCGCCGCTTACGCTATAACCGTCTCCTGAAACCGACACACCGGAGATATTCAGGATTGCCGCACCAGTATTCGTGAGGCTCAGCAGAGTGGATGTCGCGGAACCGACGGTGACATTACCGAAGCTCAAACTCGGACTGCTTACGGAAAGCACCGCCGCATCCGCCGGCGTGGTTGTTGCCGCGGCCGACGCGCCGGTTGTCGCCGACGAGGCCGCCGACTGACGCGTGATTCCCACGCAGCCACCGAGCAAGGCTGTCGCAGCAAGAGTAACGGCGAGCGTCAGGATGCGAACCCTGTTGGCGCGGTTCAATTCCCCGGTAAGCAAAATGCGTGGCACCTTTAATGGCAATTATTGTCATGGGGATTGTCGGCGGTTTGAGCTGTGGAGGACTACTGTTCGCGGGGACATAAATGGGACAGGTGAGGACACCTGTCCACCGGGGCGCATCCAACGGAAGGCCTGAAAGCCGGGCGGCCGCGAGGCAACTCCTGCTAGAATTTGGTATCTTAAACAAAGGCTGCGGTTTCAGGAAGAAGCCTCAAATCCCGCGGACCAGACCGACCGCGCGGACGGATAACGTGGAAGTGGATTACTCAAGGGAGTTTCTCGATGCCCGATGAAGTAGCCGAAAAAGTGATCGCGACGCTCGCCTCGGTAAAGCGGATACCGGCTGAAAAAATCTCGATGGAGACGAATCTGCAGGACCTGGGTATCGATTCCCTGGACGTTTTTACGCTGCTCTTCGAGTTGGAGAACGCGTTCAAAATTTCGATTCCGGACGATGACGTTCGCTCCATCCGCACCGTGAGCGATATTGTGGACGGCGTCAAAAAAATCCTCGCCGCGGCCCGGCCGGACGCCTCACTGGGCTCGGCCACCCCGGCCACGTAGTTCCCGCGATCCCCGATGAGCCCTCACGCAGCTCCCATAGTTCTTCCAGCCACGCATAGCGGACGAGAAGCTGGTGATCGACAATGACGCGACGACGCGTCGCCATTACCGGACTGGGGATTGTGTCGCCGCTGGGGCTGAACCTCGCCGAAACCTGGAAGTCTCTTGTCGACGGAACGCCTGCCATCGGGGCGATCACCGGGATCGATCTCTCAACGGTACGCTTTCAAAACGGGGCGCAAGTGCGTGGTTTCGATCCGCTCAAGCACTTCGAGGGCGGTAAGGACGCGCAACTGGATCGGTTTGCGCAATTTTCCGTGGTGGCGGCGAGAGAGGCGTTGCGCGACTCGGGCCTCGATCTGACGCCGGAACTGCGCGAGAACGCCGCGATCGTGTGCGGCTCCGCTGTGGGCGGCCAGGCGGCGCTGGAAGGCGGCTTTGAGGACCTTTACGTGGCGGGCCGGGGCCGGGTGCATCCCCTGACGATTCCCAAAACCATGGCCAATGCGGGCGCCAGCCAGATTTCGATGGATCTGCGGCTGAGCGGCCCTACTTACACGGTTGCGACGGCCTGCTCTTCGTCGAACCATGCCATTGGGCAGGCTTTCCGGCTCGTCCGGGACGGTGACGCCGAGATCGCGGTCACGGGAGGCAGCGAGGCTCCCTTTACGATCGGACTGCTTAAGGCGTGGGAGGCCATGCGGGTGATCGCTCCCGATACCTGCCGGCCGTTCAGCAAGGATCGCCGCGGCATGATCCTTGGCGAGGGCGGCGCCATGATGATTCTGGAGCCGCTCGATGCCGCCCAGGCGCGCGGCGCGCGAATCTATGCGGAAATATGCGGCTTCGGAATGACGTCGGACGCTCACCATCTGACCCAGCCCACCGTGATCGGCCCGGCCCGGGCCATGCGAGCGGCGTTACGTGAAGGCGGGATCGAGCCCGAGCAGGTGGGCTATATCAACGCGCACGGCACCGGCACGCCGGGAAACGATCCCACCGAGACGCGGGCGATCCGGGAGGTGTTTGGGGCACATGCGGACAAGCTCCCGGTGAGCTCCACAAAATCGCTGCATGGGCACGCTCTGGGCGCCGCCGGCGCACTGGAAGCGATTGCGACGATTCTTGCGCTCCATCACGGCATCCTGCCGCCCACGGCGAATTACAACGAGCGCGACCCGGAATGCGACCTTGACTACATCCCGAATCAGTCGAGGGCAGCACGCGTGGAGGCGGCACTCTCCAATTCGTTCGCTTTTGGGGGATTGAACGCCGTGGTCGCGTTCCGCGCCTACCGCTGAACGCCGCTTATTTCGCCGCCTATTTCGTTAACCCAACGAAACTTAGAAGAGGAAGTGAAAGAGATACGGAAGGATCAGTCCCGGGGTCCAGCCCGGGGGATTGTATTCCCAGCCGCGCGTCAGCTCGTCCGCCATGGAAAAACAGATCATAATCCCGAGCCAGAAAAAGGCGCCGGCGATAATGATTCTTGTAAGTCCCGGGTTGTATTTGACGTGCATGAAAAAGAGGATGACGAACAGCATCTTGGTTACGGCGATCGCTAACGCCACGACTGTGTTCCAGCGACCCAGGTCGATATAGGCAACCGCGGTGGTGAGAGCCGTCCCTACCAATAGCACTATGAAAACACCCACGTAGGTGGAAATGGGGACCACATGCGCGGTGTGTTCCTGGTGTTCGCCGTGGCCGGACATCAGTGTCCCCCTATGCTATAGCGTCCGCCAATGAGATAGAGCAGCGGAAAGAGGAATATCCAGACGATATCGACGAAGTGCCAGTACAGGCCGCTGATCTCCAAGGGGACGTAATATTGCGACGTGAACCGGCCGCGCGCGCTCATACCCACCAGAACCGCCAAGAGGCCAAGGCCGACTATCATGTGCAGGGCGTGAAGACCGGTCATGAAAAAGTAGAAGCACATGAACATCTGCACTCCGGGCGCGGCCGAACCCCACTCGGGCCGGTACTGGAAGCCGAAACCGGGAACGATATGTTCGACGTAGTCGTGGTACCACTCGAACCGGAGTTTGAGTCCCAGGAACAAAGCGCCCAGGAACATCGTCAGGATCAGGTAAGAGATGATCGTGGACTTGCTCTTGCCGGTCTGCGCCGCGCGGATCGCCAGCGCCATCGTCAAACTGCTGCAAATGAGCACGACGGTGTTCGTCGCGCCGAACTGAACTTCGAGCAGATGGCTTCCGATGATAAAGGAGGGCAGGTGCAGGGCCCGGTAGATGGTGTAGGAAGTGAACATGCCGCCGAAAAAAAGGATTTCGGTGGCGAGGAAGAGCCACATTCCCAGCCTTCCGGCTTCGTGCTGCTGCTCGAGGTCCTCGAACTGATGGGCGAACCCGGTGGGGTTCGGGTTATGCAATGCGGTGTCACTCACTGGCCACGTCCGCCGTTGGGTAGTTGTATGCGTCTTCTGTAACGATCGGGATATGCTCGAAATTCTCGGTGGGCGGAGGCGAAGCGGTGGTCCACTCCAAGCCTGTCGCACCCCAGGGGTTCGGGCCCGCGGGCGGGCCGTAGTTCCACGACCAGTAGAAATAAATCAGCGGAATCACGTAGCCGATGGCGAGAATCGACGCGCCTGCCGAAGACATCACGTTGAGCACCTGAAACTCCGCGGGATAGATGCCATAGCGCCGCGGCATGCCGAGGTAGCCGAGCACGAATTGCGGGAAAAATGTCAGGTTAAAGCCGATGAAAATGATGAGCGCGGCGAAGCGAGCCCAGAGATCGGGATACAGCCGGCCCGTAATCTTGGGCCACCAGTAGTGGATGCCGCCCAGGTAGGCCATCACGGCTCCGCCCACCATGATGTAGTGGAAGTGGGCGACGATGAAATAGGTGCCGTTCAGGTGGACGTCGGTCGCAAGCGAGGCGAGGAACAATCCCGTCAAGCCGCCCATGGTGAACAGGCCGATGAAGCCGAGGGCGTAGAGCATCGGCGCTTCGTACGAAATCGAGCCTTTGTAAAGCGTGGCGGTCCAGTTGAATACTTTCACCGCGGACGGAATCGCCACCACGAAGCTGAGAACCGAAAAGACCAGGCCCGCATACAGCGACTGGCCGGTGACGAACATATGGTGGCCCCAGACCACGAAGCTGATGATGGCAATTCCCAAGCTCGAAAACGCCACGAAGCTATAGCCGAAGATTTTCTTGCGCGAGAAAGCGGTGATCAGTTCGCTGATCACGCCCATGCCCGGCAGAATCATGATGTACACGGCGGGATGCGAATAGAACCAGAACAGGTGCTGGAACAGCAGCGGATCGCCGCCGATGGCCGGGTCAAAAATGCCCACGTGCAGGAGCCTTTCGGCGCCGAGAAGAAGGATGGTGACTGCGATTACCGGAGTTCCCAGAACAAAGATCAGGCTCGTCGCGTACATGGCCCAGATGAACAGGGGCAGGCGAAACCAGGTCATGCCAGGGGCGCGCATTTTATGGATCGTGACCAGGAAATTGAGCCCGGTCAAAATCGACGAAAAACCGGCAATAAATATTCCCAGGGCCGCGGCGATTACCTGGGTGTGGGCGTAAGAGCTGCTGTACGGCGTGTAGAACGTCCAGCCGGTGTCAACTCCTCCGGTCATTACCGCGTACATCACGCAGGCCGCGCCGGTGACAAAGACGTACCAGCTCATCAGGTTCAGCTTGGGGAAGGCGACGTCTCTCGCGCCGATCATCAGAGGGATCAGGAAATTCCCGAGGGTGGCCGGAATCGAAGGCACCAGGAAGAAAAAGACCATGATGATGCCGTGGATCGAGAAGAGCTTGTTATAGGTGTCGGGCTCGACCAGCGCGCCCTGCGGTTCGATGAGATTGAGCCTCATCAGCACCGCGGCCATGCCGCCCACGACGAATGTGAGGGTGATCGTGCCGAGGTAGAGCAGCGCGATGCGCTTGTGGTCAAGCGTGAGCAGCCACGACTTCAGGCCGTAGGTTGCATTGAGATAATTGACGCGAGACTCGGCCGGAGCCTCGTGGACATCCGCGATTGCGGTACTCATTTATTCGCCCTTTCTTGCAGGCCGAGCGACTTCACGTAAGCAATCAGCTGCAATATTTGCTCCTCGGTGAACTGGCCCTGAAACGTCGGCATAATCGGTGCATAGCCCGCCACCGGCACGGAATTCGGCTGCAGAAGCGCCTGGCGGATCAAACCTTCGTCGACCATCTTCATTTCGCCGGTGGAGAGCTTCTCGGGTTTGCCGAAAATTCCCACCAGGGACGGTCCGCGGCCGGTGCCATCGGCAACGTGGCAATAGCCGCAGGTATAGTGGTTGAAAATTCGCTCGCCCTGCTGGGCCATCGGCTCGCTTCGCTCGCTGCCAGCCAGCCACGCCGAATAGTCGGTGGGCGACATCACGTACACCCAGCCGATCATCTCGGTATGGTTGGTTCCGCAGAACTCGGTGCAGAACAGGTGATAGGTGCCCTCTTCGGTAGCCTCGAACCAGATCGAAGTATAGCGGCCGGGCAGCACGTCTTTCTTGATGCGGAACGAAGGAATGTAGAAGCCGTGAATCACGTCCTGCGACGTCATGGTGAGCTTGACCGGCACGCCCACCGGCACGTGAAGCTCATTGATTTCGCGCGGCCCCTCGGTGTGCTGCAGGTGCCACATCCATTGTTTGCCGATTACGAATATTTCCGTCGCGGTGGCGGGCGGCTTCGAGTTGCGTATGTACAGGCTCGAGGACCACACGAAAATCACCACACAGATCAGCGACGGAATGATCGTCCAGGCGAGCTCCAACACCAGAGAGGAGTGAACCTCGGGCGGCTTTTCGTCCGGTGAGCGGCGGCGGTACTTCACCATGAAGTAGAAGATGATAGAGAAGATCAGCACGGTGAAGAACAGCGTGATGCCGGTGAGCAAATAATAGAGCTGGTCAACTTCTCCGGCGATCGTCGATGCCGCGGGAGGCTGCATCGGAATCATCGCGGCCAGGACCGCCATGCCACTCCATCCGAGTTGAATGAGACCCATCATCACCGTTCCGTCAATTTCCTTTGCGGCTTTGCAGGCTGCGGAAAAATGCCAAAATCTGTTCCTCAGGGGCTAAAGCCCTATTGAATGCTCGGACTTTATGTCGGAGCTGAAGCTCCGACCCCCTAAAAACCCAGCTTTTTCCCCGACCTGTTTGCCCGCTCATGCCCTTCCGCCGGGCAACGTGTAATGCTCGCCGCGGAACATCACCACCAGAAAAATCCCGCCGATCACCACCGTGAGAAGGCCCGCCAGCTGAATCACCCGCGAAATCAGCAAACCGTATTTGCCGGTGTGGGGATCGTAGTGATAGCAGAACAGGAGAATCTGGTCGACCGGGGAGCTGATTTTCCCCAGCGAGGCTTCTTCGAGGCCCAGGCGAAGGTCGCGGGCCGGATACTGTATGCCGTAGAAGTAGCGCGAGAGCCTTCCCGCGGGCGTCAGCATCATGATGACGCTGGCGTGCGCGAACTGCTTGGACTCGGAGTCGTAGGCGTAGCGAAAGCCGACCGCCTGGGCAAGGCGCTTGATCTGCGGCTCGTCGCCCGTCAAAAAGCGCCAGCCTTCCGCCGCGCCGGGGCGGCCGTACATTCCGGTGTACATCGCCTGCTTGGCTTCCGCGAGGACGGGGCGCTCGGTCGGGTCGATGCTCACCGTGACGACGTTGAAATCTTTTCCGATGTCCATCGGCAGCTGCTTGAGCGTGCGATCGAGGCCGTTCAGCACTTGCGTGCACAGCATCGGGCAGTTGTAATACACGAGCGTCAGAATGACGGGCTTGCTGCCGAAAAACTGTGCAAGCTCGACCGTCTTGCCGTGCTCATCGCGAAAAGTCAGGTCCAGCGGAATCTCGTCGTTCAGCTTCTGGTCGATTCCAACGTCTTTCAGCAACTCCGGGCGCTGACCCAGGTTCTGCATCGGGTCGATGAGCTGAGCGCCCGCCTGCGAGGGAAACGCCAGCAGCGCGCACAGCAACGCGGCGCTCGCGAAGAACGACGCCCGCGTTACGGAAGCGAACGCGACGCGCGCCGCAATTTGCCCGGTCTTTTCTGCCAACGCCATTGCCAGCTTACCTTTCAGAGGACTGCTCGCTCGACTCGCCGCTTGCCGGGGATGCCAGATACGCGCACGGCCCTTCCAGCTCCACGCCGCCGGGGACCATCGCCGGGGGCACATCCACCGCTGCAGCGCCCGTCGGACCCGACGCCCGGATGGGCAATCCGTTCTGCAGCACCAGGTCCATCGCCCGGTCGATGGGAACCCGGACGACATGCAGACGCTGGTTGATCCAGCCGTAGGTATTGAGTTCTTTTACCTGGGCTTCGCAATAGTCCGTCAACTCCTGATGCGGCTCCACTTGCAGCCGGGGGCTCGGCGGAAGCTCGCGGGGCCTCGCAAATGGACCTGCCGGGACGCTGACCGTCTGGGTCCGCTCCATGTAATTAAACGTCCATTTCATCGAGACCAAAGTGACCGCGATCACCACGGCCATCCAGAACCCGAACTTCAGCAGATCGGGAATGTGCGCGTCACTTTGCTCGTAGCCCGCGCCGGGTCCACTTCCCGCTCCGTGGCCGCCCTGTGGCACCGGCTTAGTCTCCATGCTCATGCTGGAGCACTCCTTCAAAGCGCGGGTCATGCAAGGGCAGCAGCGGCAGCTTCTTCAATTGCCAGGCGAAGGCCGCGACCCACAAGCCGCCAATTCCAACGACAGCAAAGATATCGATGAAGTGCACGTGCGGCGAGAGCTTGTCCCACGAGGGAACCACGATCCAGTAGATGTCCACCAGCGTGAGCAGCACCATCCAGCCCGCCACGATCGAAAGCACGCGCAACCGGCGCTTCACGCCGCGCTGCAGCAAGAGCAGGAACGGCACGAAAAAGTGCAGGATGACCAGCGCAACACCGACCGGCGCCCAGCCTCCGAACGCGCGCTGCATGTACCAAGGGATCTCTTCTTTCAGGTTGCCGGCCCAGGTGATGATCAACTGATCGAACGAGAGATACGCCCAGAGCATCACGAACGCGAGCAGGATGTTTCCGAGATCGTTGAACCGGCTCGGCGCGACAGAATCCTTGATCGGCGGGAAATCGGAAAGCATCCGCAGCACAAAAAGCGTGAAAGAGAGGGCGATCAGCGCTTCAATCGCAATAAACAGCAAGCCGTAGATTGTGGAGTACCAGTGCGGTTCGAGGGACATCACCCAGTCCACTGCCGCGCCGCTTACCGCGAAGCCCCAGAAAACCAGGCCCGGGCCGCTGATGGCGTTCATGCGATCCGCCAGAGCGGGATTGCCGGTCTGATCCTGTTCGCGAGACCATTTATTGAGCAGGCCCACCAGAAGAAACCAGACTCCGAAATAAATGAAATAGCGAATGACGAAGCCGGTGGGATTCAGCCACCAGCGCTTCTCCTGAAGAATCGGGTCGCTCTGCACGATTGCCGCATTGGCCCAAAGATAGAGCTTCGACATTCCAAAAAGGATGGGAATGAAGAGAATCGCCATCAGCCGGATGGTGCGCGATCCCGCTTCGAGGATGCGGCGGATCGGCAGGCCCCACCAGCCGCCCGTCAAATGGTGGAGCATCAGGATTGCGGTGCAGCCAAGGGGAATCGAAATCCAATAGATAAAGGCGAAGAGATACGAGCGGAACAGCTGCTGGGTATCCCGCATGCCGAGTACCGCGACAAGAACCACGCCGATCACGCCGCAGACGAGAGCGTTCCGCTGCAGGCGGTCGAGAGTGGGCTGAACTGTGTCCGATGAAGTCATTGCGGTTGCGGTAGCTCCGATGGCGGTTGCGTATCGCCCTGCCCGGCGGTCTGCTGAACGAGTTTCTTGCGTTCCTCATCCGGCACGTCGCTCAAATGCGCGTTGCGGGCCGTCTGCAGCACGCGGATATAGGCCACGATGCGCCAGCGGTCCGCCGGATCGATGCGGTCCGCATAGCTGTACATCGCGCCCATTCCATTGGTGATCACGCCGAAAAAGTGGCCGGCGGGCGCCTCACGCAGCCGCTGGATGTGATACGAAGCAGGGAGCGGGAAGCCGCGCCGGACGATGAAGCCATACGAATCGCCGACATAATCGTGGCAAGGGGCGCAATAAATGTTGTAGCGCTCCTGGCCGCGCTCGAGATCGGCGCGCTTGATGGGAAACGGAAACTCGTCCGCTTCGACTCCATTTTCCTTGCCGGTGTAGAAAAGTTCGTCCAACCGCAAGTGGCCGCGAGCCACGGTTCCCTCGACCGGCTGTCGTTCGGAGCGCCCGTCGGCAAAGAACGTGGTGGGCTCGTAGGGCAGATATTTCGGCTGGATGTGCATGTCGAGACGGCAGCCGGCAATCGCGAGAGTTACCAGCGCGAGACACGCACACTTCCCAAGAGCCGCAAAACGGCTCGCCGGGCGTTTTGTAGTTTCAAGCCTCAACTTCGAAAACTCCCTGTGGCTTCAGCTCCTGCAAAAACGTTTTTGTTTGCGCCAGGTCAAATTTTTTGTCGCGCGCCTTGATGCACAAGAAGAAGCGGTCGGTCGACGCGCGGTCGAAATTCGGAACGTTGAAAACCGGGTGATACGGCCGCGGCAGCCCGTTCATGATGATCATCCCGAACACGGCGAATGTCGCCGCGCCCAGAATCGTGAGCTCGTAGGTGATGGGAATCCAGGCCGGCCAGCTGTTGAGCGGCTTGCCGCCGATATTGAGCGGCAGGCTGATCACGTTCGCGTACCAGCACATGAAAAATCCGCTGCACCCGCCGAGAAAGCCGCCGGTGAAGACGACCATCGGCAAGCTGGTCCATTCAAAACCGATCGCTTCGGCCAGACCTTCCACCGGTATGGGCGTGAAGGCATCGATGCGGCGGTAGCCGGCCGCGTGCGTCCGCAGCGCCGCCTGGAGCACCTGCTCGGGCGTCTCGAATTCGGCCATCAATCCGTAAATCGGCTCTTGTTTCGCCATGGACAAATTATCCGTGAATCTCCGGGTTCGGGTTGCGCACGCGCGCCAGATACGTGGTGCGGGGGCGCGTGTTCAAATCCACCAGCAATCCGTAGTTGCGCGTCTGGGCCTTGAGTTTCGAAACGCGGCTGGCGGGATCGTTGATATCGCCAAAAACGATCGCTTCCGCCGGGCAGGCCTGCTGACAGGCGGTAATGATTTCGCCGTCGTGGATGGTGCGGCCTTCCACTTCGGTGCGAATCTTCGCCGCGTTGATCCGCTGCACGCAGTAGGTGCACTTTTCCATGACCCCGCGGGTCCGCACGGTCACGTTCGGGTTGCGCACGCCGAACAGGCTGGGGGTGGTGTAATCCGAGTAAAGATAGAAGTTGAACCGGCGCACCTTGTACGGGCAGTTGTTCGAGCAATACCGCGTGCCGACGCAGCGGTTGTACGTCATGTCATTCAGCCCTTCGGGGCTGTGGGTGGTGGCGCCCACGGGGCAGACATATTCGCAGGGGGCGTTTTCGCACTGCATGCAGGGCAGAGGCTCGTAGTACACCTCGGGATTATCGAGGCCGCCGCGGAAATACGTGTCGATGCGGATCCAGTGCATGGAGCGGCCGCGGGCCACCTGATCCTTGCCGACCACCGAAATGTTATTTTCCGACTGGCAGGCGACCACACAGGCGTTGCAACCGACGCAGCGGTTCAAGTCAATCGACATGCCCCAGGCATAACCGTCGTACTTGAAGTTGGGATAAAGCGACGGCCCGTGGTAGTCCACCTGATTCGATTCGTTCTGCGCGAAGGCGGGATTCTTGCGGAAATCTTCGAGATTTCCGATCTGTACCAGGTCTCGGCGGAGAGCCGTATCGCTGGCGAAATCGGTCTGCTCGGAAGGGTGGCCCTCGAAATCGATGTTGTATTGATGCTGCACGGACGCGAAGTCATAGGTTGTGCCGGTCTTGGCCATCTGCAGGCCGAGCGCCGTCCACGGGGCTGACGATGTGCGCAAAAGATTCGCGTTGAAGCCCGGGCCGGTGCCGATCTTCCCGCCATGAGAGCGGCCATAACCGAGATGAACGGTCACTGAATTGTCGGCGTGCCCCGGAACCACAAACACGCCTGCTTTCGCTTCGCGGCCGGCAAGCTGCAGGGTCATGTAGTCGCCCGAGGTAAGCCCCATCTGCTGGGCCGTAGCGGGGCTGATCATCGCGGCATTGTCCCAGGTAAGCCGCGTTACCGGCTTGGGAGTCTCCTGAAGCCAGCTGTTGTTCGCGTATTCTCCATCACCGATCGTCGGGTCGGGGCGGAACACGATCTCCAATCCAGTCGCGTTTGCTGCAGCGCTGGTGGACTGCTGAACGAAATCGGAACGCAGCGTTGCCGAAGACGCCGGCAAGGCGGTTGCGGACATCACGCCATCATGCAGCGAAGTTTCCCAGAACGCTTCGAAGGCTTGCCCCTTTTCGGGCCGCTGGCTCTGCCAATACTCGCGAATCAGCGTGTGCGCGGACTTATCGGCATCGCCCGTGAGCAGCGCCAGAATTTCATGAGCCGAATGGCCGTCATACAGAGGAGCGATCAAGGGCTGCGTAATGGCGACCGAACCATCGTAGGCGCGACCGTCGCTCCAGGACTCCAGGTAATGCGCTGCGGGGGCGTGCCAGTGGCAGAGCATGCCGGTTTCATCGTTCAGGAGACCCGAGTAAACCCGGGTTTTCGCCTTGAGGATGGCGGCGCCAAAATTCAAATCCGCTGGGGCCGTGTAGACCGGATTGACGCCCAGAATCAGCAGTAATTCAACTTTGCCGGCGTTCAGGTCGTTCACGAGATCCCGGATCGAGTCGATCTGATTCACGGGATTTACTTCGATCGATTCGGTATACACAACCGTCTTGCCGACGTTACCGAGCGCGGCGTTCATCGCGTGCGCCAGGGCATGAACAAAGGGCGGCTGGTAATCGCCGGGAACCACGACGGAAGTCCCGCGATGCGCAGAAAGGTCGCGTCCAACGGCGGCGACAAAATCCGCCGGAACCTTCCCGCCGGCGGACGCGCCGCCGGGAACGGAAACACCGACGGCCGCGGCCAGTTGTCTCGCGAAGCCTTCGATTTCGCTGGCTCGCAGAGGCAGACGGTGATCGGCCATCGTGCCGGTGCTCGTAGGCATCGGCTCGACTACATACAAACGATTCAAATTCGACGAAGGGCCCGCGGCGAGATCCCGCCGCGATGAAAAATCTCTCGTGTAGCGCGTGTGCCCCGCACCCGTGGTCAGAAAATCCGCATCGAGAGAGACGATCACGTCCGCCTGTTCAAAATGGTAAACAGGGCTCATGGGCTTGCCAAAAGCCAGGCGCGTGCCCTCGCGAACCGAGTCGCCGCCGGAGGGTTCGTACTGGTGCCATTTCGCTTCCGGGAACTGCTTCAGGAGCTTGTTGAGCTGCGCTCCCAGCGTGGGCGAGGTAACGGTGCCGGTGAGAATTCGCATTCCCGTGCCGTGGGTGCCGTTATTCACGCGCGCATCGCCCATGGCGTTCGCGAATTCGTTCCAGTTGCTCAGCGACCCTTCATACAACACGTTCCGCAGGCGATCAGGATCGTAGAGATTGAGAATCGACGCCTGCATGAACACATCCGTGCCGCCCTTGCTGCCCGGATGCTCCGAATTGCCTTCAATCTTCGTGGGACGCCCCATGTGGCTTTCCACCAGAAGGCCGGTGGCGACGCCCGCTTGCGGCATCGAGGTCGCGTAGAAAAGCGGACGACCGGGGATAATTTCCTCCGGGGGCCGCACGTAGGGAACGATTTTTTCGGTCGGGAGCTTGGTGCAGGCGCTCAAACCGGCCATGGCCGCCGACGCCGCCATCAGCTTCATCACGTCCCGGCGATTGATGTCCAGGTGTTCGTTCGAGAGCTTCTCCGGGAGTTCCTCGGAGGCTTCGTCCGAGGCTTTTTCGGAGACCTTTCCGCCATTGGCGGGGAACTCGTTCACCAGGAAATTGCGGTATTCCTTGGTGCCGGACAATTCCTCGATGCTCTGCCAAAGGCGCTTTCCGCCTTCACGATCGAGAGTGGCCCGCGCCGCCGCGAGGTCAATTGGGAGCTTGGGTATGAAGTCTTGACTCATCGTCTCGTTTTCACCGGTGACACGTCGAGCAGTGCTGCAAACTCTGAATTTTGTATTCCTTCACCAGCCGCCGCCCGAGCTCCATCTGGTTGGAAGGCACCTTATAAAAGGGATTGAAAACTTCCGATTTGGGACGAACGTATTTCTCCGGCTGGCGATGGCATTCCAGGCACCACGACATGTACAGCGTGCCGGCGCGATAAGTCAGCGGCATCTCCGCAATCGGACCGTGGCACGTGGTGCATCCGATGCCCTTCGCCACGTGAATGCTGTGGTCGAAATAGACGAAATCGGGAAGCGCATTGACGCGCGTCCACTCCAGCGACTTGTCCGTGCGATAGCTGGCGCGAACCGGCTCGAGCATTTCGGCGTTGGTCCAGATCTGCGAATGGCACGTCATGCACGTCTGCGTGGGAGGAATCCCCGCAAACGAGGATTTCTCCACCGATGTGTGGCAATAGCGGCAATCGATTCCAAGCTCGCCGGCATGATGGCGGTGACTAAAGGGCACCGGCTGCTGCTTGGCCACTTCCTGGTCGGTGTACCACGGCGAAAGCGTGATTTCCCAGAGCACGAATCCCAGCAAGCCGATCAGCACGACCGCGCCGATAATGCTGGCCCGCGAAAGATAGTTTGCGCTGCGATGGAATATCTGTGGCATCGATTTTCTTAATGGCTCTCGCTAAACATGCAATTTCTCTTCGTCCGTCTGGTGCACCAGCGATCGCACTTCCACCATCGAAATCATGGGGAGGAAGCGGATGAACAGATAGAACAGCACAAAGAACAGGCCAAAGGACCCGGCCAGCGTGGCCCAGTCCCAACGCGTCGGGTAGTACATGTCCCACTTCGACGGCAGGAACTCGCGATGCAGGCTCATGGCGATAATCACGAAGCGTTCAAGCCACATTCCCACGTTGATCACCAGGGCGATCAGAAACAGCGCCACCGGGCTTCGGCGAATCTTCCGAGCCCAGAGAACCTGCGGAATGATCAGGTTGCACGTGATCAAGCCCCAATATACGACCTTGTAAGGACCCGTCATGCGGTTGAGCAGCATGAACTTCTCATACTGACTGCCGCTGTAGAACGACATAAAGGCCTCAAAGATATAGGCATAGGCGACGATCATCCCGGTCGCCAGCGTGACCTTGGCCATGATGTCCAAGTGCCGGATCGTGACCAACTCTTCGAGGTGGTAATACTTGCGCAATGGAATGGCGAGGGTTAAAACCATCGCAAACCCGGAATAAATGGCGCCGGCTACGAAATAGGGCGGGAAAATCGTGCTGTGCCAGCCCGGAACGATGGCGATCGTGAAATCGAAGCTCACCACAGTGTGAACCGAGACTACTAGTGGTGTCGCAATACCTGCCAGGAGCAGCGACGCGAATTCATAGCGCGACCAGTGGACCGCGGAGCCGCGCCAACCCATTGCCAGCGCACCGTAGACTACCTGCGAGACCTTGCTCTTGGCTCGGTCACGCAGCGTCGCAAGATCAGGGATCAGGCCGACAAACCAGAACAACAGGGACACAGTAAAGTAAGTAGATACGGCGAATACGTCCCAAACAAGCGGGCTGCGGAACTGCGGCCACAGCCACATGGGGTTGGGATAGGGCATCATGTAGTAGAACATCCACGGACGGCCCATATGCAGCAAGGGGAACATGCCCGCGCACATGACGGCAAAAATTGTCATCGCTTCGGCAAACCGGTTAATCGAAGTGCGCCAGCGCTGATGCATTAACAGAAGGAAGGCGGAGATCAGCGTTCCGGCGTGGCCGATTCCGATCCACCAGACGAAATTGGTGATGGCGAAGGCCCACGCGACAGGAACGTTGATTCCCCAGATTCCCACGCCAAAAGCGAACAGATAGGTGATTACGAGGTTCAGAAGGAGCAGCAGGAGAACGCCAACGGTGAAGCCCCCGAGCCATCCCTTCGTCATCCCCGGCGTGAGGACGATCGAACTGATTTTGTCGGTGACGCTTGTGAGCGTCTGACCCGGAGCAATAATCGGGTCGGGATCGGCCACCACTATATTTTTGTGAGAACCCTCAGGATCCACGCAATGTCCTCAGCATGACCAGACCAGCGAACTACATGTGACGCAGATTCGGAGTCACCGACCCCACACCGTCATTGATGATCCGCGATCAGAATATCCCTGCTTTGTATCAGTGCGTACCGTTTTCCCTGCGTGCCGGGCGTTTACTTCCCTGCTAGCGCAGCAGGCTCATTTAGGACGGGATAGAATAAAACCGGAGCCACGGATACGCAAGATCAAATCGAAAAAATCTTTGTTTAACTCGCGGGCTAAAACGAAGCCGATTTTTAATGAAGTCCCTAGTCTGCGTCCGTCCAGATTCAGTAAATTCGCATTTTCTAAGGCATCTTTACAGCCAAAGGCGACGAATCCCGGCTCGTGAACATTGCTGCGATGGCACCGCAGAATGATGGACTCCATCACGCTGTAGCAACTTAAGACATCGACACAGGAAGACCAGAAACTGCCAGCAAACCGGATTGTTAGAATTGATCCGTGCCCTTTTCAATGCCCTCTTCAATCCGGTGCGCAATTCTTCTCCTGATTGTGGCGTCCTCTGCCGGGGCGGACACCATTGTCCTGAAGAATGGCCGGCGCATCGTCGCCGAAAACGTGATGGAGACCGGGGATCGCGTCTCGTATCAGACTCCGGCGGGCGAATTGTCCCTTCCGAAGTCGATCGTGGCGCGCATCGAGCGGGACGAATTTCACGTATTCCGCCGCCGCGCGCGCGGGAACCGAACCGCCGGTGTCGGCTCCGCAAATCGAGCCGGTGCGCGGCTACGAGGATGTGGCGCGCCTTACCATTCACGATAACGCGATCGATTTCGCGTATCTCGCCCGCCTGGAATCGGACGCACGGGCGGGGGCCGCAATCCCCATCGAGAAAGTCGCCGCCGCGCATCACGCCGCCGCGCAATTCCTGATCGGCAAAGGCGACACCGACGACGCCATCAATCAATACCGGCAGGCGCTGATCTTCGCGCCCGACAATGTGGGGCTTCTGCTGAACCTCGCGGTCCTTTATCTGCACGAGAGCCAGTTCACCACCGCGCTCGATCCACTCGAACATGCGCGCCGGTTGACTCCCGATTCCGTTCCTGCGGCGGCCGACGTGGCGAAGTTGATGGGCTGGGCCTATTACGGGGCCAACAAGATGGACCAAGCCATTCAGGAATGGAAGCACTCCGAGCGCCTGCGCCCGGACGCGGAGGTGGAGCGAGCGCTGCAGAAAGCGGAGCGGGACAAATCCGAAGAAGAAGGCTTTCGCGAAGGCGAAACTTCGCATTTCAGTTTGAAATATTACGGCGGCGCAGCTCCGCAGCTCGCCGCCGGCATCTTGCGCGCGCTGGAAAGCGATTTCCAGGACATCGAATCGCAGCTCGATTACACGCCTCCGGAACAAATCGGCGTCATCCTCTATACTGGGCAGGATTTCGCGGACATCACGCGCGCGCCCAACTGGGTCGGGGCGCTCAACGACGGACGCATCCGTATTCCCGTGCAGGGATTGAGCAGCGTAACTCCCGAGCTTGCCCGCGTGCTGAAACACGAGCTGACGCATAGCTTCGTCGGGCAGAAGTCGCACGGCCGCGCTCCGACGTGGCTGCAGGAAGGTATCGCCCAATGGATGGAAGGCAAGAGAAGCAGCGGTGCCTCGGGAGCGTTGCTCGATGCCGCGGCACAAAACGCGATGCCATCGCTCGGCTCGCTTGAAGGCTCGTGGATGGCATTATCGGGAAATTCCGCGGCGTTTGCCTATGCGTGGTCGCTTGCGGTGGTGGAGTCGATCGTCCAGTCCGGCGGCATCACCGACATCAGCCGCTTGCTCGATCGCATCGCGACTTCTCCTTCGACCGAAGCCGCGCTTCGCGAAACCCTGCGCACCGATTACGCCGACCTCGGGCAGCAAACCGTGGAGTATCTGCGGCGTGCCTACGTCCGCTGACGGCCGGTGTCCATTCGAAAGCTGCTCAGTTATTCGGTAAGCACAAATAAAGCCGCAATTGTTCCGTTAGAGAGTGGCCAACAGCCCGGCGAGGAGGGCGGCGCGCTCCGGGAGCTTGCGGATGATCACTTGCTCGCGAGGCGTGTGCGCCCCGTCGCCCACGGCGCCGAGTCCATCTAGTGTCGGAATGCCCAGGGCCCCGGTAAAATTTCCGTCGGAGCCGCCGCCGGTGGCCGCTTCGCCCAATGCAAGCCCGCATTCGCGCATCAGTGACTGGGCCTGGCGAAACAGGGCGCTCACGCCCGGCGTTCGTTCGAGGGGCGGCCGGTTCACTCCGCCACGCACTTCGAGCTTTGCGCCTTTCAGGATGGGGCGCAGGCTGTGGAGCTTGTTGTCGAGCCCGGCCGCATCCGAGTGGCGCGTGAAGCGAATATCAACCTGCGCCCGAGCGTGATCCGGAACGACGTTGGAAACGGTGCCTCCGGAAACAACCGTGGCCTGCACGGTGATTCCGCGGCGTGGGTCGTTCATTCCTATGAGCCGCTCGATCTGTAGCGCGAGTTCGTGCACGGCGTTCACGCCGTCCTCGGGATTGATGCCGGCGTGAGCGGCCCGGCCCCTTACCAGCAGTTCGGCGCTGCCGACGCCTTTGCGGGACGTCTTGAGGCGGCCTTCGCTACCCAGGGAGGGTTCGAGCACGAGAACCGCTTGGCTGCGTCGAGCTTCGCTTTCGATCAATTTACGGGATGTGCCGCTGCCGATTTCTTCGTCGGAGGTCCAGAGGAATACGACGCGTTTGCCCGGCCGGATGCCCGCGGCCTGCAGCGCGTCGACTGCACACAGCGCCATAACGAGGCCGCCCTTCATATCGAAGGTTCCCGGGCCCCAGGCGCGTCCGCCGGAAACGCGAAAAGGCATCTTCGCAAGCGTACCAAGGGGATAAACGGTGTCGAGATGCCCCAGCACCAGGATTTGCCCGGACCGACGACCGCTCCCTTGCCAAATCTCGGCGCGCACGTGATTCCCGCGTCTTGCCTGCGGTACGATCCGAACTTTCGCGCCGCGCTGCCGCCACTCCTCGGCGACGATTTGCCCCATGGCGTCCACGGCAATTTTGTCGTGGCTCGGCGATTCGCACACGACGAACCGCTCCAGCAGACGCAGCATTGCCCCCTCGCGGCGCCTCAATTCGCGCAACAGCGCGCGTATGATCGTGGCGTTTTCTTTCAAGGCTGGCCGCCTCCACCAGTGCCGGGTGTGTCGGACTCCGTTGCCAACGGTTTGACCAGCAGGACCGTGGTGTCGCGGGCCGCGTCGTAGACCATCGCCAGATGCACCAGAACCGAGCCGTGCGGAAATTTGAACAGAAATCGAAGCTCCGATCTCGCGTTGGCACCCGATGACCGCATCCTGGCCAGCTCTCCCGCGAACTCCTTCACTGCCGTGCAGGGAGCGATATCGCGAAAGAAATTCTTGCCGACGACCCGCGCCGGATCGAGCTTCGAAAGCGATGCCTCCGTTTTGTTATAGCCAACCACGGTTCCCTCACCCTTCAACTGGATCACGCCATAGGGCAGGTCGTCGAAATACTCCGGGGGAATGCGGGTAAGATCTTCGACCGGAACGCCGATCACAAAGCCCATGCACGGCAGGCAGATTCCGTGGGAGACAGGCTTCGCCGGATCGCCCGGCTTGAGTTCCTTCATACACCACGCACAGCGAACGGGCCCAAAGCTCTCCGGGGAATCATCCACGGGCCAAGATTATCACGGTCCGCCGCGCGTTTCCGGTTAGCGCGCGATTCGGATAGAATTGGCGTCGATTCCTGCGGCACAGCACATCGCCGGACAAATACACGCCGAGGTCAACGCATGCTTCTCGACATCAACGGGATCCAGAAGATTCTTCCCCATCGGCCGCCCTTCCTTCTGGTGGACGCTATTGAAGAAATGGAACGATGGAAACGAATTGTCGGAATAAAGAACGTCACCATGAATGAAAATTACTTCCAGGGCCATTTCCCGGGCAAGCCCATCATGCCGGGGGTGCTCATCATCGAGTCGATGGCGCAGACGGGCGGCCTGCTGCTGCTGCAAGAGGTGGAAGACCGCGAAAAGAAGCTGCTCTACTTCGTTTCCATCGATAACGCGCGGTTTCGCCGGCCAGTGATTCCGGGCGATCAGTTGCGGCTCGAGATGGATGTGCTGGCGTGGCGCAACGGATTTTGCAAGCTTCAGGGCCGGGCCACGGTAAAGGGCGAACTCGCCGCTGAAGCCACACTCATGTGCAAGATGGTCGATATCGACACGGTGCAGGCGCCAGCCCCGGCAGCACCCCAGGAACCGGTTGAGAAAGCGCGATGACCGAAATCGATCCCCGGGCCATCGTTTCCGCTTCCGCGAAGTTGGGACAAAATATTCGAGTCGGGCCGTTCGCGGTCATCGGCGATGAAGTGGAACTCGGCGAGGGCTGCATCGTCGAGAACCATGCGGTGGTGCGCGGGCCTTCCAGGTTCGGCCGCGACAACCACTTTCATTCTTTCTCCGCAATCGGCGGCGATCCGCAGGATCTGACGTTCCACGGCGAGCGGGCGTGGCTTGAAGCGGGTGACGCAAACGAATTTCGCGAATTCTCGACCGTGAATCGCGGGACGGACAAGGGCGGCAACATCACCCGCATCGGCAGCAAAAACCTGATCATGGCGTACGCGCACGTGGCGCATGACTGCGTCCTGGGAGACCGCGTAGTGCTGGAAAACGGGGCCCAGCTGGCCGGCCACATTCACGTGGAGGATTACGCGGTGGTTTGCGCATTCAGCCTCGTTCACCAGTTCACGCGCATCGGGCGGCATTCCTATATCGGCGCGAATACGGTGATCACGCAGGACGTGCTGCCGTTTTCCATGGTGGTAGCCCCGCGCGGCACTCGCTGCTACGGCATTAACGGCGTGGGTCTCGAGCGCCGCGGCTACTCGCCGGAACGCATCAAGGCCATCGAACAGGCCTTCCGTTTTCTGCTTCGTTCGAAGTTGAACACGGCGCAGGCGGTCGAGAAAATGCGTGGAACCCTCACCCACTCCGAGGACGTCCAATTACTCATCCAGTTCATTGAGTCGGCAACGGGACGCGGCTTGACGAAATAGGAAAGAAATGGCCGCCATCGCTGAAAACGCGCCGGGAAACTGGGGGCTCATCGCCGGGAATGGCGACTTTCCTTTTCTTGTGCTGGAGGGCGCGCGAAGCCGCGGGATCGAAATGGCGGTGATCGCCATACGCGAAGAGGCATCACCGGCCCTCGAGAACGCCGCGCGGCGCTTCCACTGGATCAGCCTCGGGGAACTCGGACGCGGCATCGATTTCTTGCACCAGGAGGGAGTGACGCGCGCGGTGATGGCCGGGCAGGTGAAGCACAACAAGATCTTCAGTTCGATCCGGCCGGATTGGCGTCTCGCGAAGCTTTTATTTGCGCTTCCGAAGAAAAATACCAATTCGCTGATCGGTGCGGTCGCGCGAGTGCTGGAAGACGAGGGCATCGAGCTGGTCGATTCCACCAGTTTTCTCGGTCCGCTGCTCCCGGCGGAAGGCGTGCTCACCCGGCGCGCGCCCGATGCGGACGAGGCTTCCGATATCGCCTACGGGCGGCAGGTGGCGCGGCAGATTGCGGGACTCGATCTTGGGCAAACGGTGGTGATCCGGGACTGCGCCTGCGTGGCGGTTGAGGCAATGGAAGGCACCGACGAAACCATCGAGCGCGCCGCGCGGCTCGCGGAAGGCCAAAAGCTGGTGGTCGTGAAGGTGAGCAAGCCACGACAGGACATGAGATTTGACGTGCCGGTAATCGGCGCGAAGACCATCGAAGTGATGCGGCGGTCGAATGCCACGGCGCTGGCAATCGACGCGCGGCGCACGCTGCTTTTCGACCGCGAAGCGCTGATTCAAGCCGCCGACGATGCCGGCATAGCCATTCAAGCCTTCGCGCCCGATAGCGCGGATTCGACGGCGCCATCCAAACAGGATTCGAAAAAAAAATCGTGAGCGAAAAACCCATTCGCGTGGCGGTCGTCGGAGCCGGAGAATTCGGCCGGAACCACGTGCGCGTTTGGCGCGATCTTCCCGGCGCGGAGCTGACGGGGGTTCTCGACACGGACGCCGACCGGGCCGCGAGAATTGCCGCGGAATTCGGCACGCGAGTCATCCGCGATGAGCAGGACCTTTTCTCGCAGAACATCGATGCCGTCAGCCTCGCGGTGCCTACGCGGGAACACGCGCGCGTCGGCTGCCGGCTGCTCGAAGCGGGACTCGATGTGCTCGTTGAAAAGCCCATGGCGGCGTCCCTCGAAGAAGCCGACGCCCTGATCGCCGCGGCCAAGAGTTCCGGCCGCGTCCTGCAGATCGGCCACGTGGAGCGCTTCAACCCGGCGATCGTTGCCGTGACACCGATAGTCGCGCGGCCCTTGTTTTTCGAGGTTCACCGCCTCGGCGTTTTTTCGCCCAGGAGCCTCGATGTCGATGTGGTCTACGACGTGATGATTCACGATCTGGATATCCTGCTCTCGCTCGTGAATGCGCCGGTGACGGACATAAAGGCCGTGGGCATTCCCGTCATGACGGATAAGGTGGACATTGCGCAGGCGCGCATCGAATTTGAAACCGGAACCGTCGCGAACCTCACCGCGAGCCGCGTCTCCACCGAGCGAGTTCGCAAGATGCGGTTCTTTCAGGAGCACGAGTACATTTCGATCGACTTCACGCGGCAGGATGTGCTGCGCGTGCGTGTCCGGCAGAGTCCCGGCCCTGTCGGAGCCCTGAGCGCGTTGCTGCCCGAAGACACCCAGCCGGAAATCAACTTCGAGAAGCTCGCGACTACGCCCGGTGAACCCCTGCGCAACGAGCTGCTGTCGTTCGCGCAATCGGTGCGAACGCGCAAGCGCCCGGTTGTGAACGGAGAGGCGGGACGGCGCGCGCTGGAACTGGCGGATCGGGTTATGGCAGGCATCCTGGAGCACGCGCGGCGCGTCAAAGTGGGGGCGTTCTCTCCACAGGAAGTTCCATGATCCCGCGCATACTCGTTCCGCTGAACGTTCGCCCGGTCACAGCCGACGAAGCGAAACGAACCGGACACCGCACAACCACTTATATGGACGACCGGACGGTGATTCCTTCCGGTCCGTCGAATGCTCCTCCGCTGGACGGTAAGTCGACGATCCCCGCACATTTCCCGCTCGGCGTTCTGGTGAATCGCACGCTTGTGGCGCGCGGCATGCCTGCCAAACCATTTGAGAATCTCACCCCGGTCTCGGACACGATTCCGCTCGCGATTTTGGATTCGCGGGTTGTCGTGCCTGCGTACGTCGAACCAGCCGATGCCGAAGAAAGAAAGGAATTCGAGCACCGCCCGGAGCTGACGGCCGATCTGCGCGAAGTTGTCCAACCCGATATTTTCCTTACCGGGGACGCCAATCTCCTGATGGAGCCGGAGGAGAAGCGCGACTCGCGCTGGGACTTCATCACGCGCACTCTGTCCGTGCTGGTGCACGTCGGCCTGGTTATTTTCCTGATCTTTACGCCAAAAATGTTTCCAACGCATGTGCCGACCCAGGAAGAGACGGATATGGCGCGCCAGCAGCTCACCTATTTGCTGCCGCCCGAAGCGCCTGCGCCGAGAACGCCGCCTGCTCCGAAACTGCGCATCACTCCGAAAACGCTCAACCGAGTGGCGCCGGAACCGCCGCCGGAGCCTACGCCAACTCCCGCTCCCGTGGCGCCAACTCCGAAGCCTCCCGCGGAATTGCCGGATGCGCCGCGCCCGCAAATTCCCGTGGCGCCGCCACCGCCGCAGCAGACTCAGCCGGCGCCTTCCCAGCTCGAACCGGTGAAGCCTGCGCCGCAGCAAAATCCGAATCGGCTGAACCTGCAATTGCCGTCCGCGAATCTTCACGATCAGTTGCAGGAGGCGATCCAGCACAGCAACTCTGGCGGCGGAATTCAGGTCCCGAATAGCCGGTCGATTCCCAGCGGGCCGAGTGGCCCGGGCGGACCCGGAATGCAGCCGGGCGCCACAATTCTCACTCCCACCGAAGGCGTGGATTTTTCAAGCTATATTCAGCGGCTTCTGGCGACCTTGAAACGCAACTGGTATGTGGTGATGCCGGAATCGGCCATGATGGGAGACAAGGGAATTGTAGGCACGACGTTCCAGATCAATCGCGACGGCAGCGTTCAAGCGCCCGACCCTTTGCTCGAAAGAACGTCCGGCAAGGGACCGCTCGACAACGCCGCAATGTCGGCGATTCGCGCGTCCAATCCCTTCGAGCCGCTTCCTGGCGAATTCAAGGGGCCTTACATTCGCCTGCGGATCGTATTCCTCTATAATCTCCCTCTCGACTACGCCAAGTAATCGTAAGTGAAGGCCGAGTGACAAACGTGCAGGTCAATCGCACCCAGGTGGTCGGCGCGCTCATTCTGGCGGGCCTGGTGTTGCTGGCTCTGCTGGTGCGGCTCTGGAAATTCCGGGGATGAGCGATCCTTCGCGCCTCATTGTCATTCTGGGTCCCACCGCTTCCGGAAAATCCACACTCGCGATTCGCCTCGCGGAAGAGTTTGGCGGCGAAATCGTGGTTTGCGATTCGACGCAGGTTTACCGTCACTTTGACATTGGCACGGCCAAAGTGCCTCCCGCGGAACAACGAGGGATTCCGCATCATCTGGTGGATATCGTGGAGCCGACGGAGGTGTTCACGGCCGGCGAATATCGCCGCCGTGCACTCGCGGTCCTCGACGATCTGCGGCATCGCGACAAACTGGCTATTCTCACCGCTGGCACAGGGCTATACCTCCGCGCATTGCTGGAGGGGCTTTCCGAGGCCCCCGAGCGATCGGAAGAACTTCGCGACCGCCTGCGCGAAAAAGCATCCCGGCATGGCGCCGAATACCTGCACCGGCTTTTGGTCCGGCTCGATCCGGCGACAGCCACCCGCATCGCTCCGCGCGACACACCGAAGATCATTCGAGCCATCGAAATGCGGGTCCTCACAGGCAAGCCGGTCGGTGAGATTCACCGCACCGGCCGCAGCGGCCTGGAAGGGTATTCAGTAAAGAAAATCGGGTTGGTGCCGGAACGCACGGATCTCTACGCAAAAATTGACGCGCGCGCATGGGAAATGATTCGAGCCGGTTGGGTTGACGAAGTGGGGAACTTGATCGCAGCAGAGGTGCCTGCCGATGCAAAGCCATTTCAGTTCATCGGTTATTCAGAGTTGCGGCAACATTTGGATGGGCACTTGGCCGAAAGCGATGCTGTCGCGCAAATTCAGCAGGCCACCCGCCAGTTCGCCAAAAGGCAAATCACGTGGTACCGAAGAGAATCGGGAGTGAATTGGCTTCCAGGATTTGGCGACGACCCAAAGATTCAATTGGCAGCCATCGAAATTGTTCGCGGCTCCGAATAGTTGCCAGTGAAGAGATCAGCCCGCGTTCGCCTGACACGCGGGCACACTCAAATGCCAAGCCGATGCGCATTCCTCAGCCCGACGCGGTATAATTGCCGGATGCCAATTCAGGAAAATAGACAGCGGATACGCAGCACAACGGTGTTGTGCGTCCGCAAGGACAATAAAGTGGTGCTCGCCGCCGATGGCCAGGTCACCATGGGCGAAGGCGTGATCAAGCACAATGCGAAGAAAACGCGCCGCCTGTACAACGATAAAATCGTCGCCGGGTTTGCGGGCAGCACCGCGGACGCACTTTCGCTGTTCGGACGTTTCGAGAACAAGCTCCAGGAATATCACGGGAACCTGTCGCGCGCGGCGGTGGAACTTGCGAAGGAGTGGCGGACGGACCGCTCGCTGCGCCATCTCGAGGCGCTGTTGATCGTCGCCGACGCCAAGAACACGTTTTTGTTGTCGGGAAATGGCGACGTGATCGAGCCCGATGACGGCATCACCGCTATCGGGTCCGGCGGCCCTTACGCGCTGGCATCCGCGAGAGCGCTTCTGAAACACACCAAGCTCAGCGCCAAGGACATCGCGCAGGAATCCATGCGCATCGCGAGCGAAATCTGCATCTTCACCAATGACAATTTCAGCATCGAAGAACTATGAGCGAAAAAGACAAGGACAAAGATATGGTGATTTATTTGTCCGGCGATCAACCGGCAGCCGAGCCCGAAGCGATTCCCTCGTTCGACGAGCTGACGCCGCGTGAGATCGTCGTGGAGCTGGATAAATACATCGTCGGGCAGAACGCGGCGAAAAAAGCGGTGGCGATCGCGCTGCGCAACCGCGTGCGCAGACAGAAGCTTCAGCCGGAAATCGCCGAGGAAATTCTGCCGAAGAACATTCTGATGATCGGGCCCACCGGCGTGGGCAAGACGGAAATCGCGCGCCGCCTCGCCCGGCTGGCGGGCTGTCCATTCGTGAAAGTGGAGGCGTCGAAATACACGGAAGTCGGCTACGTGGGCCGCGACGTCGAATCGATGGTCCGCGATCTTGTGGAAACGTCGATCGACATGGTGCGCGAGGAAAAACTGGATGAGGTGGCCGAGCGCGCGGAGCAATCCGCGGAAGAGCGGCTGCTCGACCTCCTGCTGCCATCTTCGCCTGTAAATACAGAGGGTGGCGCAGCAGCCGAGGCCCAGCGCCGCGAGCAGGTGCAGCGCACGCGCGACAAGCTCCGGGCCCAGCTGCGAGAAGGAAAACTCGACCAGCGCCTGGTGGAAGTGGAGGTGCGCGAGCGCTCGGTGCCTTCTTTCGAGATCATCTCCAACCAGGGCGTCGAGGAGATGGACATCAACGTGAAGGACATGCTGTCCGGCATGTTCGGCCAGCAGAAGAAGAAACGCAAAATGACCGTTTCCGAGGCCTTCGACTACCTGATCCAGGAAGAAGAGAATCGCCTCATCGACATGGACCAGGTGACCCGCATCGCGGTCGACCGCGTCGAACAGATGGGCATCCTCTTCGTCGACGAAGTGGACAAAATTGCGGGGCGCGAAAGCGGGCACGGGCCGGATGTCTCTCGCGAGGGCGTTCAGCGGGACATTCTGCCGATCGTCGAGGGCACCACGGTGAACACGCGGTACGGGATGGTCCGAACGGACCATATCCTGTTTATCGCCGCCGGCGCCTTTCACACAACAAAGCCTTCCGACCTGATCCCCGAGCTTCAGGGCCGCTTTCCGATTCGCGTGGAGCTGAGTTCGCTTTCCGAGGCCGATTTCATTCGCATTCTGACGGAGCCCAAGAACGCGCTCATCAAGCAGTACATCGCTCTTCTGGACACCGAAGGGTTGAAATTGTCTTTTAGCGACGATGCCATCGCCACCATCGCCCGCTTCGCCGCGATGGTCAACGAGCAGACCGAGAACATCGGCGCGCGCCGCCTGCACACGATCCTGGAGAAGGTGCTGGAAGAAATTTCCTTCGAGGCGCCGGAGATGAAAAAGAAAACCGTGAAGGTGGATGCCGCGTACGTGCAAAAACAGCTCGCGAACATCGTCAAGGATCACGATCTGAGCCGCTACATTCTCTAGAAACCATTCGATGAAAACCAGGCAAGGGCTACCAGCGCCCCGGCGCCCGCGGACCTCGCAACGCCCGCTTCGCGCGGGTCATTCCGTTCTTTTCCTCATGGCTTGCGCCCTGCTCGGCGGCTGCGCTTCGCCGGGCGAGCCTACCGAGCGCAAGGCTCCCGTGCCGCAACCGATCGGCGACCTTACGGCCGCGCAATCGGGCAACAGCGTAGTACTTACATTTACGCTTCCCAAGGAAACGGTTGACCGGCGCTCGCTGGATCACCCACCGGCAATTGAAATCTTCCGCGATTTTGAAACCTCGGGCGGAACGGCCGCGCCGCATCCGACGCTTCACGCAACAATTCCCGATGCTGTCGTTGAGAACTACACGCAGCAGGACCGCGTTCGCTATACCGACGCTCTTCAGCCCGAAGATTTCGCGCAGCATCCCGATGGTTCGGCCGTCTATATCGTTCGAACGCGAGCCTCCTCGAAAAAGTCATCGGCGGATTCGAACGCCGCCACTTTACGCATCCATCCTGCTCCTGATCCGATAGACGACCTGAAAGCGGAGGTCACCCACGCGGGCATCCAACTCACCTGGACACCCCCGCAAAAGGCAGTCGCCGGCCCTGCGCCGCCAATCGCGAGTTATCGAATTTATCGAGCCGAATCGGAGCTGCCTGCCGCGCCGCCGAGTTCGGAGACCGAACCCGCAGCAACAGGAGCAAAAGCCGCTTCGCCTGTTATTCGAATAGGCGAGGCCGAAGCTCCCGGTTACCTGGATACTCAATTCGAACTCGGAAAAACCTACGTGTACACCGTGCGCAGCGCGGCGGAGTATGGCGAGGATCAGATCGAATCGGTTGATTCCAATCCATTCGTGCTGCTTGCGCGCGACGTAACTCCACCCTCAACGCCCCAGGGCCTTCTCGTCGTGGACGTTCCGGCACAGGGCGATGTCCCGGCCCATCTCGAACTTTCCTGGGGCATCAGCCCTGAAACCGATCTGGCGGGCTACAACGTCTATCGAAGCGGCCAGGAGGGTGTTCCGGGAATGCGCGTGAACACCGAGTTGTTGCTTACTCCCGCGTTTCGCGATATGAATGCTGTGCCCGGCCGCAGGTATTTTTACAGCGTCACTGCAGTAGGCCGCTCTGGCAAAGAAAGCCCGGTAAGTGCAGCCGCATCCGGTGCGGTCCCGGCGGAAAGCCCGTCAACGCGATAACCACGACAACGCCATGATCACGAAATTTTCGTCAGCAGAAGCCAGTCAAGCCGATCCTGAAACACCGCAGGCAGGCGCGCGGCGACAACCAAGCCACTCCAGTCCCGCCCTCTGGACAGGTGTCTACCTGGGGGCTCTTCTCAATATCGCGATGATCGCCGCTCTCGTGGCGGCAAACCGGTTTCCGAGCCTCGAGCCCTATGCGCTCGAGCGCAACGCGGCTTCCTGCGGCCTCTTCGTTCTGCTTTTGCTGATCCCCGTTATTCGCTTTGCCAGTCGGCCGGCGCAGATGTTCGCTGCCGGCTTTACCGGTTGGGTTTTATTTGTTGCCGGGTACCGGCTTGCCGGGTTCTACTTTCACAACCTGTTCCAGGTCTTGCGGACTCCTTTCGAAGCGCTCCTGGAGGGATGCGTGCTGTATGGCGTGGCGGCCGTGATATTTTGGGTTGCCGGAATGCTTTTCGAGGTTAGGAGACATGCGCTCGCCCCACACAGCCATCCGGTGCACCCTGCCGTTCACCATCGCTCATGAAACTCTGCCGCTTTCAACCCCTGGAATTCGCAATCAAAGACGTCGGCCGCGCGGGCCATGAAGTTCATGCGCAGACGTTCACGGGAATCGCCGAGGACGGTTTTGTACTGGAAATGCGCGGCGGCCTTTTCGGCGCGCACGAGCGTACCGGGCGCAAGTGGCCCGTCGCCGAGGTGAAATTTCTGGCGCCCTCGGTTCCCACGAAAGTCGTGTGCGTGGGCAAGAACTATCATGACCACATCAAGGAGATGGAAAGCACAGCGCCAAAAGAACCGCTGATTTTTCTGAAGCCGCCTTCCTCGATCCTCGCGCCGGAGGATTCCATCGTGCTGCCTCGCCTCTCGCAGAGGGTGGAATACGAGGGCGAGATCGCCGTGGTGATCGGCCGCCGCTGTTTCCATTTGCGCGATGACGAAGACGTCAACCCTTACATTCTCGGCTACACGGCTTTGAATGACGTGACGGCGCGCGATCTGCAGCGTTCCGACCTTCAATGGAGCCGCGCGAAAGGCTTCGATACTTTTTGCCCGTTTGGGCCAATGATTGATACGGCGCGGCCGTCCGGCGACGCGAGGGTGGAGAGCTTCGTAAATGGCGCGGCAAGGCAATCGGCGCCCATCAGCGACATGATTTTTTCCATCGATACGATCATCCGCTGGATCACCCAGGCGATGACCCTCGAACCCGGGGACGTGATTGCCACGGGCACGCCCGGAGGCGTGGGCCCTCTCTCACCCGGAGACGTTGTCGAAGTCAAGGTTTCCGGGGTCGGCACGCTGCGCAACCCAGTCGTTGGCCCGCAGGATTAGGGGCACGTCTCGTGTGAGTTCCAAGGGGATAAGGCTCGCCTATAAGGCCGAGTTCTATGGAGCCCATCGAACAAAACAGCTGACAATCAAAAAAAAAATGTTTCATAATGTGCTTGCGGACCGAGGCACTTTGGCTCCGCAAGACGAGAAACTAAACCAAAATCTCAACCGCAGCCGTAGCGTTTTTGACACAGCCCTATAACCTCTTCGGTGCGGGACACTCGCCTCGGTCAATAATGGGAAGTGTTTCAGGAACCGCGAATTCGAACCGAATGCGTAAGGCTTAGCCGTTGAAAACATTTCTTTCCGATTGGCGAAATGCGCTCCCCATGGCCGGCATTGGAGTTGTGGCCGTCACCGCGCTGTATTATTTTCTTCGGCCGAAACACGTGGACCCGGGCGCGATGGAACGCGAACGCCGGTCTTATCTGAACCGCGTAGGCAGAATTGTCGAGGGTCAGGTCGTCGACGTCATGGACGAAGGAGGGCTCGCTTCGCACAATGCGCACCCTATCTTCACGGTCCACGATCAGGACGGAACCCCGATAATTCCTTCCGTCAGCCCTCTGCCAAAATTGCCGGACGCTAAACCAGCGAAACTACGGGACAAGCATACTGTTCCGTCCTCTGCGGGCAGCGGCTTCCCGAAATTGCTCTACTACAGTTATTCGATTTCGGGAGTCACTTACGAAACTGCGCAGGACATCACGGGACTTGAGGAGCGTGTGCACCTAAGCCGGATCGCCTCCGGCCAGACGGCGAGCGTGAAGTACGACCCTTCCAATCCCAGCAACTCCATCCTTCTGGCCGACGACTGGTCTGGTCTGCACTAACTGCACTCGTTCAAATCCCGTTTCCAGAAAGAGCTTTTTGCCCAGATTCTGTCCACAAAGAGCTCAGTTCCCACAATTATTACGCCAGGATGAGTTGAGCGTGAGGCGAGGGCTGGATACTTCCGAAAAACTTCTGAAAAGGTGAGTCCGTATTTCAATCGCTGGGCGCAGCGGGATCCACTTCTGCGATAAAGACCACACCGACTCCGTTTTGGTTCGCGTCGCGGCCAGTCTTGCAATGAATCACCGTAGCACGCATCGTCATCACGCCCGATGGGATCTGATCGCCCGGGGCCTCAATGACCACGCGCAACTCGGATTGCAGCTTCGGGCGGTGACCGAGAATCAGGTACGCTCCCTGCAGGCTCAGATCTCTCACGGAAGCCTTCTCTTCGAAAACGTCCCCATTTTCCGATTGTCCCGTCACGACGGCATTGAACTTGAGTCTCCGGCGAGGCGCGAGGCGCGATTCGCGCAATCCCACTTCGACGCCGTGTTCGTTCAGCGTAAGCGACATGCCTTCGGCGGCCGCCCACGTGGCGGGAAATTCCTGCCGCGCCGCGGATAAAAAACCGTCCACGACATTGTCGGGAGAGTCCGGGTTGTGATGGAAAAGCACGAGGTTTCGCACCTTCGACTCGCGGGCGATCTTCACCCCTTCGAGCCAGCTCGAATGCCCCCAGCCTCTCCGTGTGGAGGCGATTTGTTCGGGAGAATACTGGGCGTCGTAAATCAGCACATCGGCGCCCTGGGCGAATTGCCGGATACTCTTGTCAAACTCTGGCAAACCGGGTTCCGTGTCCGTCGCATAGACGATGGAGCCGGCCGTCGTATCCAGCCGGTACCCGAGGCAGCCCTGGGGATGATTCAACCAGACCGTGCTGATGCGTGTGCCATCCACTTCCCATTTTTCTCCCCCGGATATTTCGGTGAAGCAACGGGTGGAAGCCATCATGCTTGTATCGACGGGGAAAAACGGGCTGGCCAGCTGGGATTCCAGAACCCGGCGAAACGTATCGGGACCAAGGAATTTGGATTGGAAACTGTAAAAGTGGAACCGGTTTTGCGCCTCGAAAAATGGCAGAAAAAAAGGGATGCCCTGCATATGGTCCCAGTGGTAATGAGTTGCAAGAACGTGCGCTTCCACACCGAAGTCGCCTTGCGAACGAGACCAGCTGTTGCCGAGCATCCGCAGGCCGGTGCCGCAATCGAGAATGAAGCGGGTTCCGCCAGGGGCCGTCAATTCGAGGCAGGGCGTGTTTCCGCCATAGCGCCAGGTATCCCGCTCGAGCGTTGGCGTAGAACCGCGCACTCCCCAGAAGACCAGCTTGGCAACGTTTTGGGTCATCGCTGAGCGGGGCGCGCCTGTTCGCCTGCCGCCCCCTCGCAGTGAATCCTAAGAAATGGAAGCAGTTTTATGGTAGGCGGGTGTCACAAATGAAGTCAATTGAGTTTCAGTTACCTGTTTCTTGGTCAGGGACATTGACGGACCCGGCACTGTGCCTCCGGCGATTCTGCGAGTAAGATGCATTGGATGCACTTCCATTCCCACGGCGGACACCAACACGGCCCCCACCATCACGGTGCGGACGAAAGCTCGATGGGAATCCTCGGCGCATCCGTTCTGGCTACGTTTGTCCTGGTGGTTGCGGAATTCACGGCGGGGTATGCCGGGCATTCCATCGCTCTGGTTAGCGACGCGATTCACAATCTCACCGACGTGCCGACGCTGGTGATCTCGTGGCTCGCCATCCGCTGGTCGCTGCGCCCTCCCACGGCCGAGAAAACCTACGGCTATCATCGTGCCGGAATCCTGGCGGCCTTCGTAAATGCCATGCTGCTCGCGTTCGCGGCTCTTTTCCTGATTTACGAATCGATTGACCGGTTGCGCCGTCCGGTCGAGGTTCACACCAGCTTGATGATGTGGATTGCCGTGCTGGCCCTGATCATCAATGGAGGGATCACACTGGCCGTCCATCGCGGACGCCGGGATTTAAACGTGCGGGCGGTGTGGATCCACAATCTCGGCGACGCTCTTTCCAACGTAGCCATCTTTGTGGGCGCCCTGGCCATTCGTGCCACAGGCGCTCAATGGATCGATCCGCTGATTGGCATCACAATCGGGGCCATGGTGCTGTGGTCAGGGTTAGGTATTCTCAACGAAAGCGGCCATATCCTGCTCGAAGGCCTGCCGCGGAATATCCGCCTCGAGAATGTCGCCAGGGCCATTCTTTGCGTCAAGGGAGTGCAGGAAGTTCACGACATCCACATCTGGACGCTCGGCACGGACCTGCACGCGCTTTCCTGCCACGTCCGCATCCCGGATATGCACATGGAGGATTGCGAGAAAATCCTCGAAAGCGTCAAGGAAGCGCTGGCGCACGACTTCCAGATAACCCACACCACTGTGCAATTCGAGCGCGCGGGCCTTCCCGCCGAAGCCGGGCTCTACATGCCCGAACCTGTCCGGCGCTCTGTGCAATAAGAAGCCCACTTCAAAAAATACTCAGTTCAATAATCAGAGAGGAAGTTCAAGAGGGGTGCCGCGTTCCTGATTCAAGCGGATTGTGGCATTCGTATCGATCTCGTTGAGCGCAATGGTGCGGCGGCTGCCGTCATTTGTGATGTAGACAATGTGGTCGTTCATACGAGTAAAAGCGACCGCCTGGATCTGCTTGCCGTTCTGCAGGATCAGCGTGAATTGGCCGACGTCCGGAAGGGTCGCGCCAGCTGGTTCCGCCCCGGATTGCGGGGAAGTCTGTTGGGAGGGCGCTTGTTGCAGGACGATTACCTGCGGCGGCACCTGGCTCGCGCCGGGCTGTTGTTGAGACTGAGCCGGCTGGTCAGTTTCCGTCGAATCCGCCGGCAGCGCATAAGCCCCGCCGCCGCTCAGCAGATAATAGCCTCCGCCTGCGAGTAAACCGCTGCCCCTGAGAAGCCTTTCCGTAAGAGCCAGATTCCACTGAGTGGCCGGATCAATGGCAGCCTCGACGCCAAGATTGCCCGGCGTCATGATGGAGTTGATCCCGTTGATGCCCAGACCCGATCCGGGATAGGGGTTCGTCACACCCAGCCCGTTCGTAAGAAAGCTGGAGCGCCGGGTTGTCCTTATCGGCGCGGATCTCACCGTCGAATGAACGTAGCGGCCCGGGGAAGGCGCGGCGGCGGAACGCCCGCGCTGTGCCTGCGTAACGGCAGGTCCCAGAAGCAGGGCCGCCAAAACCAAAGAAAACCCAGCGATAGCTCTCATACGGGTCTCGCTTCCTGACTCTGACTATAAGACGCCCGCCAGGAGGGGGAAGTTGCTTTTAATTTCCGAACAGGAGATTCCTGGCCGCAGAGTCGCCTTTGCTTTTCCCAATCCCTCAGATGTGTTATAAACGCTCGTCCGGAGGAGTTCGCTACATGGCGGCCGCGCAGGTTACAAGGGAAGAGGGTGTTCCGAAAGCGCGTGCAGCGGACGTCCACAACGAGCCTGCGGGAGAATTCCCGTCGCAATACTGTCCGGGCTGTTCGGTTCGCCTGGAAGCCCGCAGCTGCAAGCTGATTTGCGCGAACTGCGGATATTACATGTCCTGCTCGGATTTTTACTAGGGACGGCCGGACTCACCAATCGCAGAACATCTGTGCGAAATAAGATCGAGATGCTGGAAACCCGAATCTAACAGGAGGCGCGAACGTGGCACTGCGAATGACCGATCGAATTGTGAATGGGGTGGATATTCTGGATATCGAGGGGCGCATCGTGCTCGGGGAAGAGAGCAACGCGTTTCGCGAGAAAGTGAAAAGCCTTCTGGCCGCCGGGAAAAAGAAGATTGTTCTGAACCTCGCGCAGGTGGGCTACATAGACAGCGCAGGACTGGGCACGCTTGTAGCCACGTTCCACAGCGCACGGTCGCAGGGCGCCACGCTGAAGCTCACCAATCTGGGCACAAAATTCAAGGAAGTGCTGCAGGTGACGAAGCTGATGACGGTGTTCGACACCTACGACAGCGAAACAGCCGCTATCCAGAGCTTCGGCGCGTAAGGCGGTTTCGTCCTCAAGGAAACGTGGTCAGCGCTCGCCTTATGGCGGCCCGGCATTCAGCCTGGGCCGCCCTCTTTTTCCGCGTAAACTGACGCTGCTTCGACCTGCTTGGCCGGTCTGTTTATAAGGCCGTCACGCTAACTTCCGCATTTCCACCCCTCCCCGGCGTTCTCAGTTAAAGTTTTCCCAGGCGCTGTCGAAAACACACTTGAGACTGTCTGCACCTTCCTGTGGTGCCCAGCCGCCATGCCGACCGCCAGCGCCCACGGCAAATGACCATAGCTTTCAGCCTTGTTTTCGTCCCACGCTGGGTCCTTCAGAGGCCCTGGCCGGAAGTTGCTGCGCTGGTGCTCCTGCCGTATTTGTATATCGCCTACCAGCGTCTCCGGCATCTTCGGCAAAACGAACTATTTCGAATTGTCAGCGAAAACGCCGCCGATATGATCGCGCTCGTCGAGGTCACCGGAAAACGCCTCTACAACAGCCCGGCGTACGAGAAGGTTCTCGGCTATTCCTTAAAGGAACTGGCCGCGAGCGGCTCTCTCGATCAAGTGCATCCCAACGACCGCGAGCGCGTGATCGAAGCGGCAAAAGAGGCGCGCACTACGGGAGTCGGTAAGCGGCTGGAATACCGCATGCGCCACAAGGACGGCGACTGGCGCGTTCTCGAGTCCACCGCCAGCGCCATCCGGAATCGAAAGGGGCAGGTGACGCAGCTCGTTATCGTCAATCGCGATATCACCGAGCGCAAGCGCATGGAAGAGCAACTGGAACACGAAGCCTTCCATGACTCTCTCACCGGCCTGCCCAATCGCAACCTGTTTTTGGACCGGCTTCAGCGCGCTATGGACCACGCCCGGCGCCATCCGGAGTTCAAGTTCGCCGTATTATTTGTGGACATCCAGGGATTGAAAATTTTCAACGAAACCATGGGCCACGCAGTGGTCGATCAGCTCATCATCGATATCAGCAAACGGCTGAAGTCTCGCCTGCGTCACGATGACACGATGTCCCGTTCCACTCCCACCGGAGATACGGACCGGCCCGGCGGCCATGAAACACTGGCACGGATCGACGGGGATCGATTCACGGTGCTGCTGGAAAACATCAAAGCGCCGAGCGACCCTATGCGAGTTGCCATCCGCATCCGCGACAGCCTGGTAGCGCCCTTTGCCGCCAACGGCGTCGATGCTTTCACTTCCGCCAGCATAGGCATCGCGCTGAATTCCATGGCGTACGAAAAACCCGGGGAGATGCTACGCGATGCGGACATTGCCATGTGCCGCGCCAAAGCTCAAGGAACGTCCGGGTGCGAGGTATTCGACACGGAGATGCACGCCCTCGTGGTGCGGCGGCTCAAGCTGGAAACCGAGTTGCGCCACGCGATCGAACATGGCGAACTCAGAGTGTTCTATCAGCCCATCATCAGGCTGGCTAGCGGCCAGATCGCCGGCGTGGAGGCCCTCGTCCGATGGTGGCACAACGATTCTGAGTTCGTTGGCCCGGGAGACTTCATAGACGTCGCCGAAGAAACGGGATTGATCGTTCCCATCGGGCGTTATGTCCTGAAGGAGGCTTGCCGACAGGCCCACGCATGGCATCTGCTCTTCGACACGAGCCCGCTGCTGACCACCACCATCAACGTCTCGCCTCGCCAGTTCGCGCAAAGCAATCTGATTGCAGACGTGAAGGCGGCGCTCGATGAGACGGGCGTGGAACCATCGAGCTTGCAGCTCGAAATCACCGAAACCATCGCGATGAGCGACCCGAAAATCACCGCTCGAACCTTCTCACAACTCAAGGAACTCGGCGTTCGCCTGAGCATCGACGATTTCGGAACGGGCCACTCCTCCCTCAGCAGGCTGCGCAGCTATCCCGTCGACGTTCTCAAGATCGATCAATCGTTCGTCCGCGGCATCGAGCACGATGGCGAGAGCCGCGAGATCGTTCACCTGATCGTGACCCTTGCCCATCACCTCAACCTCAAAGTGATTGCCGAAGGCATCGAAACGCAGGCTCAGCGCGCCTACCTCCAGCAGTTCGGCTGCGAATTCGGGCAAGGCTACCTCTATTCTCCGCCGGTCGATCACGCGGCGCTGGAACAGTTCTTAGCAGGCGCATCCCAGGACATCGAAGAATCCAGCGTGAATGCCAGCATCAGGCTTACACCCGCAGGCTGAAGCGCCGCCCGTCCATCCTCCCGTTGCAGCAGCCTTCAACACCTCCCGCTTGAGCAACTCGGATTCATTGGGAGTGACGTTGTGTTGAAGGAATGTATAATTCCTGCGATGCGAGTGTCCGTTGCGATTCCTGCCTACAACGAAGAGACGGTCCTGCCCGAATTGCTCCGCCGCGCCGGCAAAGTGCTCGATTCGATTCCCGGCGGCCCGCACGAGATCATAGTTGTGGATGACGGCAGCGCCGATCGAACCGGGGAAATCCTTCGCAAAGCATCCCAGGAAGACAACAGAATCGCAGGCATCGTCTTTTCCCGCAATTTTGGACACCAGGCGGCCCTCGCAGCTGCGTTGGACCACGCAAGCGGCGACGTTGTCATCATGATGGATGGCGACCTTCAAGACCCTCCGGAGATCATTCCGCAATTCCTCGACAAGTATGCGGAGGGAAACGATGTGGTGTATGCCCGGCGAGTGGGCCGCAAGGAAGCGTGGTGGCTGCGCCTCTGTTACCACACTTTTTACAGACTCCTCGGAAGGTTGTCGGGCACGGAGTTGCCTCTGGACGCGGGAGATTTCGGCCTCATGTCCCGGCGAGTTGTCGACGAAATTCGCCGGATGCCGGAACCCCACCGTTACTTGCGCGGTTTGCGCTCGTGGGTTGGATTTCGGCAGGCGGGCATACCGGTCGAGCGCGCGCAACGTTACGCCGGCGAGCCCAAATACAACCTGACAAAACTTTTCAAACTGGCTGCGGACGCCATTTTCTCGTTCTCGGTAGTTCCGTTGCGATTTGCCGCAATCGTGGGCATGGGCGCGATTTGTTTGTGCGGGATCTACACCCTCTACGCGCTGTATATCAAGATGATCCACGGCGAGACTCCGCAGGGCTTTACGGCCCTGATCGTCTCGATTACATTCCTGGCCGGAGTCCAGCTCTTTTTTATGGGAATCGTCGGGGAGTACGTGGGGCGCCTGTTTGAGGCGAGCAAATCGCGTCCTCTCTACATCGTCGCCGATAAATTTGGCGGCCTGCGCGGCGCGCCTCCGGTCGCCCAACCCAGGCCCACCGGTGAAGCCGTGCGGCTGTAGGCTGAAGCCCCCTCTCCATGGAAGCGGAATATCGAAGACAGTATCGCGACCTTTTTGAAAGACACTGGTGGTGGCGCGCGAGGTCCGAGTTCATCATCGCCGAACTGCAGCGCTTACATTTGGATGCCCAACGGACGAGCATTCTGGATGTAGGTTGCGGAGATGGTTTGTTCTTCGAGCAATTGTCGCGCTTCGGTAAAGTCGAAGGTATCGACGTCGAGGAGGCGCTGTCGCCGAATTCCAGGTGGCGAGAACAGATTCATTGCGGTCCGTTTGATGACAGCTTCCAGCCGCAGCGCGAGTATTCCGTCGTCTTGATGCTCGATGTTCTGGAGCATCTTCCCGACCCACAGGCGGCGCTCCGGAATGTTCGACGCCTGCTTGCGGACGACGGATTTTTCCTGGCGACGGTGCCGGCCTTCCAGGCAGCCTGGACCAGCCACGATATTCTCAATCAGCACGTCGCGCGGTTCACGAAAAGCAGCATGCGAACACTTCTGGAAGGCGAGGGATTCCGCATTACGGAGCAGGGCTATTTCTTTCACTGGCTGTGGGGAGCCAAACTGCTGGTGCGAGCCTATGAGACGCTTTCGCCGCACGAACCTCGAGTGCCTAAGGTACCCGCGACCTGGGTCAACCAGCTTCTCTACCTTTTCAGTCGATTGGAACAGGCAACGCTGGGAAGACTGCCCATGCCTTTTGGCAGTTCTCTGATTGTCCTGGCTCGCAATGCGCCACGGGAAAGCTCGGAAGTTCCGGCTGCAAACGAAGCAAGCGGCGCCACCCTGCCGGCAAACAAAGCATAAAGGGCATCTCGCTCACATGCTGGTGTTTTTCCGAAGCACGCTCAGCCAGTTCGACATCGTGGTGACAGGTCCGTGCAGGGGAGCCATTGTCTCTACATCGAGATTCAAACGCTCGATATTTCCATAGAGGTTATTCCAGAAGGCGAGCGATAGCGGCGTGGTGTACCAGGCGGAGAAGTCATCGGCCTCGACGAGAATTTTTTCCCTGGGCATGTAGGCGAACGAAAGGAACTCGTCGTGGTTGTCGCCAATGGTCAAATACACCTCGATGGATCGCGCTCCATCCGTCAGCACATACTTGTTCTGGTAGGTAATGAAGTTTGCTTCCTTCGGATTTTCCGCAAGCCGGTCGGGTTCCATTGTTCGCGGCTGCTTCCACGCCCATTCATAGAACGCTTTGTTGCCTTCGTGCGTGATGACGGTGGCTCCCTCGGCCACATAGGTGCGGAGGCCGCCGGAGTGATCGAAATGATGGTGGGTATTGATCACGTACTTGATGGGCTTGTCCGGGACGAGCTTCTTCACCTGCTCGATCACCGCGATCGAGCGAGCCTCATCGAGCGGAGCCTCTACCACAGCCACAAAGTCCTTGAATTCCACCAGCACGCTGTTATGCCCGCCATGCAGAAACCAGACGCCCTCGGCGAGTTTCTCCGGGGTCGCCCTTTCAACAGGCGGCTTTGCCTGCAGCACAGCCGGGGGAACCAGAAGCGCGGCCTTCTCTACATTCGCCTGTGCGCTCGTGACCGTGAGATCGAAAGTCATGGAGCCACCTTCCTTCTGGAAGATGTGCGCGGGGAACTTCATTCCATTGAAGTCACGATAGTCGGAGTAGTCGACTTCGACGGGCATGTCGCCAAGCACCGGATTGGGAATCCATGTCTCTATTTTGGTCACCAGATTCGCGGCGTCGATCGTGCCCACAATCTTATTTTTGCCTGTCGTGAAGGTGAGGATAGACACCTTCTTGCCCGCATCTTCTCCCGCCTGAAGGGTGGCGTGGTTCTCGGCAGCAGCTTTCAGGAAACCGTGCGGCGTAAGCCATATCTGCAAGCCTCTTTCGTATGCCGTACCCATCGCCGGCTGAGCGAAATCAGGCGGAGGCATCGGCTCTCCGCTCCCCGGCTGGTTCCACGCATACTTCCCGCTGACTTTACGGCCTTCGGTCACCTCGCCCACAAACGGGGCTTCTCCGCCGAGCATCGGCGGATTTTCCTGCGTCCGCTTTACGTCCTCCGCCGACGAAGCGCTCGCGTAATCGATGGTTCGCGTATAGCTAGTAAGCACGGTGGCGTGCCACGGCCCTGTGGGATTCCAGTTCATACCTACGACACCTTGCCTGCCGGTACCCGAGTAGCGGACCGACTTCACGTCGCCCATGGCCTTTACCGCGCGCCGGATCACGGTGTTCGCATCCTGAGCCAGCGCAGTGCCGGCCGCGAGCGACAGCACAAAAACTAAACTTATGGGCATGCGTCTGGTCATAGTTTTCCCCCCGTGAGTTTCGGCGATCATGTGTTTACCGGATTATTGGACGCCGCGGCGAATCCAGCGTTACAACCTATTGCGGTCACGCGATTCTAATTGTGAGTCTCTAAATGGCACTCAAAGGGTCGATTCTCAGCCGACGACAACGCTTGCAGTTGCGCGGGAAGATACTATATTGTTTGCAGAAAGTCCTGAGGAAAAGCTATAAAGATCGCTGAATTGGTGAAGAGTTCATGAAATCGGAAGTATTGCTATCTCCCGAGGCCCGGGCCGCAAGCTATGAATTCGGGCCGATCCTCGTCGACACGTCGTCGCGCCAGATCTGGCGAAACGGCGATATCGTAGCGGTCCCCTCGAAGGCCTTCGACATCCTGGTTTATCTGGCCGCCCGGCCGGACTCCACGGTCCCCAAAGAAGAACTGATCAACGCCGTCTGGAAGGACATGTTCGTTTCCGAAGACAGCCTCGTCCACAGCATGTCGGTTCTCCGGCGGGCCCTCGGCGATGACTCGGCCAACCCTCAGTTGATCATCACTGTCCCGCGGAGAGGGTATCGCTTGAGAGGGCCCGTACGGACGCTTTTTGAGCCGCCCAGCGAAGCTTCACCAGCGATCGGTAAGCCGGCTTCGGCTGAAAGAGGAACGGAAGTTTCCCTTCCAGCGCAGCCGTTGCCTGTTCCAAGCCGATGGTCTCGGCTGTGGATATTGCTGCCGCTGGCATTCGTTCTGCTTTTGCTGGTGCGCGAGTTTATGGCGCCAAAGCTGCAGCCTCGCGGCGGCGCAATTCTATTCACGCAGTCCGCGCCGCAGGGATCGCCGCTTGCTTCCGGAGGCATTCTCTCGCCCGACAGCCGCTATATGGTGTTCGTGGCGCGGGATCGCGAACCCGCGCAGCCGCGCTTGTACTTGAAACAAATGGATTCCCCGGAGGTGCGCGCCGTGGCCGGCACCGAAGGCGCTTCCGATCCGTTCTGGTCGCCGGCGAGCGACATGATCGGATTCTTCGCCAACGGCGAGCTCAAGACCGTCGACCTCCGCGGAGACCTTCCGAAGGCAGTTGCCGCCGTACCGGTAAGCTCCGGCGGCGGAGCCTGGAGCAGCACCGGGCCGATTCTCTTCTCAGACTGGCAGACGGGCTTGTATCGGGTCGATCCTTCGGGCGGCAGCGTAACGGCCGTCACCACGGTCAACCGGGCCGCCGGCGAGCTCGTGCAGAAGCTGCCGCAGTTCCTGCCTGATGGGCGGCACTTCCTCTTTTTCGTCCGTAGCGCGGCGGAGGGTCAAACAGGAAGCTACGTCGGTTCCCTCGATGCGCCCAAGAGAACAAGGATTTTGGCCCCATCCAATTCGCCCGTGATTTACTCGCCACCTGGCTACCTGCTGTACGTCCAGGACGATATCCTCATGGCCCAGCGGTTTGACGCGGCGCGACTCGAGGCCAGCGGCAAGCCAATGATACTGGCCCGAAACGTCTCCGCCCCCGGCGATGCCGACGGGAAGATGATTTCTGCGTCGGCCAACCTGCTGACCTTCCGATCCGGTGCCAAGACGCAGCAGCTGGCATGGTTTGAACGCAACGGCCAGCGCGCCGGATCGATCACCGTTCCGAACGTTCTCCGCAGTCCCATGTTTTCTCCCGACCAGAAGCAGTTGCTCGCCATGGACGGCGAGCCCCGGATGTGGATGGTGGATCTGCAGCGGAATGCGGCTACCCGCCTGGAAGGAGAGGGGACTTACCCCCTCTGGTCGCCGGACGGGAACCGCATTGCCTTCGAATCCCACAGCCACCTCTTCCTGTACCTGCGCAACATCGCCGGCTCCGCGCAGGACGAAGTCCTTGCAAACGACAGCGAGCGCAAAATTCTGAACGATTGGTCGCCTGTCGGGAATTACCTGCTCTATACGTCTCTGAGCCCTACGACCAGGCTGGATTTGATGCTGCTGCCGATGTCGGGAGACAAAAAACCGGTTCCGCTGCTGCGCACGCCCTTTAACGAATCACAGGGAAGGATTTCTCCCGACGGCCAGTGGATTTCGTACGTTTCGGATGAGTCTGGAACACCGGAAGTCTACGTCCAGCGCTTTCCGGCGCTGGGCGACAAACGAATCGTCTCCATTGGTGGCGGCGTGGAGCCCATGTGGCGAAAGGATGGGAAAGAGCTGTTCTACCTTTCGCCTGAGTATTCGATTGTCTCCGTGTCGTTTGCGCCGGGCGCGTCCCCGGTGATCGGCCGGCCCAAGCCGCTGTTTCGAGCCCCGGTGAACACCTCAACCAGCCGCAACCACTACGCAGTTACGCCGGATGGCCAGCGATTCCTGATCAATGTGGAAGATCAAAGCAGCTACTTGTCTCCCATCACCGTGATGGTTAATTGGACCGAAGCTCTCGAGACCAGGTGAAATTGAGACCAGCTGAAGTCCGGAACGGCAACCTTTGCTCATGATGTGCAATCCCGCGGCTTAGACACCGGCAATATCTGTTGACACCAATTTACGCCGTTGCTACCCTCGCGCGGAATCTTGGACGGTAATCTGAAAGGAATCGACACCCTGATGAGGACAACTGCGAATTTGTTTCGGGTGACTGCGATGCTTGCCCTCGCGGCTTTTGCTGTTTCGTTGCTACCGGCGCCCGCGATTGCCCAGGATCAAGCCGGGCCTGCAATTCCCTTCATCGTACAAGAGCACATTGTGAAGCGGATATCGGAGCACGTCTGGGAGATTCCCGACAGGAACCGCCCCGGCGTTCCCAACGTAGCCATTGTTGTCGGAGCGCTGCCACCCTGGTGGTCGATACGGGCATGGGGCCGCAGAGCGGGGATATTGTCGTTCGCGAAGCGCAGAAGCTCAGCAAGAACACGCAATTCTATCTTGCGACCACCGATTTTCGCCCGGAGCACATCACCGGCGGGCAGTCATTTCCTCCCGGCACCGTATGGATCGTGCCCGAGGCGCAAAAGGCCGATATCGGCGCGAGCACCACGAGCTATATTCAGTCGTTCATGTCGCGGTCCGCGGACCTGACCGCCGCCCTCAAGGACGTAAAGCTTCGCGAGCCGGACATCACCTTCGATCGCGACGCAAAAATCGATTTGGGCGGCGGAGTCACCGTGCGGCTTTTCTGGTTTGGCCCGGCGCGCACCGACGGCGACATCGTAGTTTTCATCGACCCGGACAGCGTGCTCCATGCGGGAAATATTCTGGGAAGCAAATCGTATCCCGGCATGCCCGATAACACGCCCAGCGTCACGAATTGGCTCGATATCCTCGATAAGCTCGAAGCGATGCACCCGAAAATCGTGATGCCCAATCACGGCGACGTCCGCGATACCTCGCTGATTGCCAGCCAGCGGGAAGTCCTGCGCGACCTGCAGCGCCGCACGCGCGAACTCAAGGCACAGGGCAAGTCCCCCGAAGAGGCCGGGCAGACTCTCACGGCGGAATTCGATGTGAAGTATCCGGACTGGAAGGGCGTCGGAGGCATTCCCGCAATCGTGCGGCGCTTCTACGCGGAATCGCAATAAGCCAGGAATCGTCTCCGGCCATCTTGCGAATTCGTTCGCTGAGTTTGCGCAAGTAAGATTTTGCCGCGATATCTCGCGCCTCTTCGGCGGATCGCCGCCCATTCACCCCACACAAAATGCGCGAATAGTTATAAGATAACAGGGTCATTCCTCAGCGCCCGTAGCTCAGATGGATAGAGCGTGTGCC
>CAWCQH010000041.1:0-34410 GCA_963797585.1 uncultured Acidobacteriota bacterium | reverse complement strand
ATGTACGCGCGAAAATTCCGGGCGGAGATTGTGGAGGGCGAGGCGCGCCGGGATGTGCCGCTTGATTGGCTGGACAGCTTCTGCATGAGGAATTTTACCGGTTCGGGGGAATTTGACGACACGCTGCCTACCGGTGACGGGCAGTTGGAGGCGGGGTTGGGGATTGATCGCGGCGCGGCTTGCGGCGGCGATGAGTGAATGGTTCAGCAAGCGGGGTAAGGGGAACGGGAAGCCGGTGCGGATTGAATTGCGGCCGGCCGGGTGATTTGGGCGCTTTACCGCATAGCGGCGTGTGGATGGGGTGAAACGGATCGTGCCGCCCCTCCGGGGCTTCGCGCTGCTTTAATACCGGCTTCCCACCGCTGTCGCGGTGAGCTACGCTGTTCCGCCCCTGACGGGGCTGATAAAGAGAATGAGAAGACCCACCTGATCAAGAAGAAGAGAAGACCCACCCTTACACTGCAAAGGGTGGGGCACCCGCAAAGGCAACGTCAAAAGCAAGGCAAAGACCCCGCAAAGGCAACTGAAAAGCGAGGCAAAGACGCCCGCAAAGGCAATTGCAGAGGAAACCGCTGCTGCCTGCCTATCGTAGGAAGGTGCGGCGGTGGCCTAGGGGGGAGTTGCGGCGTTCTTTTACACGGCGCTCTATGTCGCCTTTTAGCGCGGCCCTTATTCGGGGCAGGGCGGCTCGGGTGGCTTCTTCGCCGGCGGCTACCAGCTGCGGCGTCTTTACGAATTCATCCCATAGAATGTGATGGACGTTGGGCTCGATGAGCACGTCGGTGGCGGCGCGCCAGGATTGCGTGGCGGCTATCTGGATGATCGAGAAGGAGCGGCTGATTACTTCTATCGTGTTGCGCGGCCTCGATTCCAGTAGGCCGGGCTCCAGATGGACGGAGATTACTACTTCCGCGCCCATTTTTCGGACGGCCGGGGCGGGGACCGTTTCGGTCAGGAATCCGTCTACCAGGATGCGGTCGCGATATTCGACGGGGAGGAAAAGGCCGGGGTAGGCGCAGGAGGCGCGCAGGGCGGGACCGATTTCGCCGTCGGTAAAATGGACCGATTCGCCGGCGATCAAATCGGTGGCGACGATGCACAGCGGGATCTTCATCTCGGCGAAGGTTTGCGCGGAGGTGAAGTTGTGGAGATAGTCATCCAGGCGCTCGTTGGAGGCCATGCCCATGCGCGAGAGCGTCCAGCGGCCGAAATCGCGGAACTTGGTGAGAGCGCCGTGGCGCTCCATTTCGTCGAGCGTGGCGCCGCTGGCGTAGGTGGCGGCTACCAGCGCGCCGACACTGGTGCCGGCGATGAAATCGACGGGGATTTGCTCCTGTTCGAGGACGCGCAGGACGCCGATGTGGGCGATGCCGCGGGCGAATCCGCCGCCGAGGGCGACGCCGATTTTGGGGCGCGGGAGTTCGCCGCCGTTGGTGTCAGCATAGGCAAACGACCGGAAACCCTGGATCGCCTTTTTGAACCATGCCGCGCCTGTGCCCATCGGTCACCCTCACTCCACTGAAGACACTGTAACAAATTTCACCGGGCGGGGTGTTTCCGGTTGACCCGCGCGTATACGTTTTGCCACCATGACGTGTTTGAATTAGCGGGTTTCTGCGGCGTGGGCGAGGGCAAGCTTCATGAGGCGCACAATTGAAAAAGTGGCGGTGCTGGGCGCCGGTACGATGGGCGCGCGGATTGCCGCGCATCTGGCGAATGCGGGCATTCCCTGCTACCTGCTCGATATCGTGCCGCCGGAATTGAATGCCGACGAAAAGCGCAAAGGGATCACGTTGCAGGATCCGCGGGTGCGAAACCGGATCGTGCTGGCGGGGCTGGAGGCTGCGAAAAAATCGCGACCGGCGGCGTTCTTCACCGCCGGAAACCGCGCGGCTGATCACGCCGGGAAATTTCGAAGACAACATGGCGTGGTGCGGGCAGGTGGATTGGATCATCGAGGCTGTCGCGGAGAATCTGGAGATCAAGCGGCGGCTGTTCGAGCGCGTGGAGGCGGTGCGCAAGCCGGGGACGATTGTTACGTCGAACACTTCCGGGCTGCCGATCCACCTGATTGCCGAAGGGCGCTCGGAGGATTTTCAGCAGCACTGGGCGGGGACGCACTTCTTCAATCCGCCGCGCTATATGAAGCTGGTGGAACTGATTGCGGGGCCGAAAACGCGTCCCGATGTGCTGGACGCGCTCGACGAAATTTGCGACCGGCGGCTCGGCAAGGGCGTGGTGCTGGCCAAGGACACGCCGAATTTCATCGCCAACCGCATCGGCACGTTTTCGATGGTGAACGCGATCAACCAGATGGCGGCGCTCGATATGACGGTGGAGGAAGTGGATGCGTGCACCGGGCCGGCGGTGGGCTGGCCGAAGTCGGCGACATTTCGCACGGCGGATATCGTGGGGCTCGATGTGCTGGTGCACGTGATTCGCAACATTTATGAGAATGTGCCGGAGGACGAGTCGCGCGAAGTCTACCGCGTGCCGGCGCTGATCGAGGCAATGATCGCGAAGGGAATGCTGGGCGAAAAGACGGGGAGCGGATTCTACAAGCGCAGCAAGAAGGGCGCGGAGTCGGAAATTCTGACGCTCGACTGGCACACGATGGAGTACCGCGCGCGGCAGAAGGCGAAGTTCGCGTCGATTGAAGCGGGAAAGGCGATCGAAGACACGCGCGAACGCATCCGCATGCTGGTGGCTCCCGCGCTGGAGGGAAAGGGCGGAGACAAGGCCAGCCGGTTCATCTGGACGAACCTGAGCGAGACGTGCCTGTATGCGGCGCGGCGCGTTCCGGAAATTGCCAATGCGATTACCGACGTGGACCGGGCCATGCAATGGGGATTCGCTTGGGAACTGGGGCCGTTCGAGGTGTGGGATGCGATCGGCGTCGAGAAGATGGCCGCGGCGCTCGAGCGCGAGGGGAAGCAGATTCCGGCGGTGGTGAGCAAGGTGCTAGCGACGCCGGAAAAATCGTTCTACGCAAGCGAAAAGGGGACGACGCGGTATTTCGATCTGGCCAGCGGCGCGCACCAGACGGTTCCGGAGCGCGAGGGAGTGATCGTTCTGAAGGCGTTGAAAGACCGGACGCCGGTGGTGCAGAAAAACGCGGGGGCGAGCCTGATCGATCTGGGCGACGGGGTGGTCTGCTGCGAATTTCACTCGAAGATGAATGCGGTGGGAGCGGATATCGTCGCGATGCTGAATGCGGGCATCGCGCGGCTGGGGACGGAGTTCGAGGCGATGGTGATCGCCAACCAGGCGACGAATTTTTCGGTGGGCGCGAACCTGATGCTGCTGCTCATCAGCGCGCAGGAAGGCGAGTGGGATGAGATTCACATGCTGGTGCGGCAATTCCAGCGGGTGAACATGGCGATCAAGTACGCTCCGCGGCCGGTGGTGAGCGCGCCGCAGGGGATGGCGCTGGGCGGAGGCTGCGAAATCAATCTGCACGCGGCGAGAATTCAGGCGGCGGCCGAGCTGTACATGGGGCTGGTGGAAACGGGAGTGGGGCTGATCCCCGGGGGCGGCGGAACGAAAGAGATGCTGATCCGCGCGAACGAACACGCGGCGGGGGCCGAGGATCTCGATCTGTTTCACGCGCTCAAGCCGATTTTTGAAAACGTGGCGATGGGAAAGGTTTCGACGAGCGCCGAGGATGCGCGCTCGCTCGGGTATCTACGGCCGGCGGATGCGATTTCGATGAACCGGGATCGCCAGGTGGCGGATGCCAAGCAGGCGGCGCTTGCGATGGTGCGAGCTGGGTACCATCCGCCTCCGCCGGCGGAAATTCGCGTGCTGGGCGAGGAGTTTCTGGCGGCGGCGAAGCTTGCCATCCATCTGCTGCTTCGGGGAGAATACGCGTCCGAGTACGACGCGGCGGTGGGGCGAAAACTCGCGTACATCATGGCGGGGGGCGGGATCACGGCGGCGCAAGCGGTGCCGGAGCAATACATTCTGGATCTCGAGCGGGAGGCGTTCGTGAGCCTGTGCGGCGAGCGCAAGACGCAGGAGCGGATCGCGCACACGCTCAAGACGGGGAAGCCCCTGCGGAACTAGCTCTTGCAGAACCAAGGCCGGAAAAACCTCGGCAGGCATGGGCAACTAATTGAGGCCGCAGACGTTCTTAGTAGTTCGCCGTTTGGAGAATGGGGCAGACCGATATACTCTAGACTCCCGCTTCAGTGAAATTCATATTCGGTGTCCACTGCAAGATCATGTTCCCGTGGAGAGATTTTGAGGCAAGGCCTGAGAAGACGAGCGATGACGATGCGAATACGCGGTGGCGGCTATTGCGCCGAGCGAGGCGCCCGCGGATGAGCTGGAGAAGCTTGCGATGTGTCGCTCTCTTTGCGGTTGCGGGCTTGGTGGCGCTGGCGGGTTGCGGGCGGCCGAATGCCAATACCAGCAGCAGTTCGAGCACCTCGTCGAGCAGCACGTCCAGCACATCAACTACCCCTAGCGATGTGGCGGTGTACCCGGCTACGGCGAGCGTTCCGGTAAACGGAAAGGTTCAATTCACGGCTTTTGCCGCGAGCCAGCCGACCGGGACGGTGACGTGGAGCGTGGCCGGCGGAGGGAGTATTTCCGCGGCCGGGCTGTTTGCGGCCCCGGCTAGCCCTGCGACCGTGACGGTTACCGCGACTTCGTCCGGGCTGACCGGCACGGCGACGCTTAACGTGACGGCTTCGCAGGGAGTGTCCGTGAGTCCATCCGCGGTGGCCATCCCCGCGGGAGGGACGCAGGCGTTCACGGCTACCGTGAACGGAAGCGCGGTGACGGCGACCTGGGAAGTGAACGGAACGCCCGGGGGCGACGGCCTGCACGGGACGATCGATACGAACGGAAATTACAGCGCTCCGGCGAGTCCTCCACCTGGAGGATCGACGACGATCACTGCGATCAACGGGAGCGGGTCTTCCACGGTTTCCGGTACGGCGACGGTAGCGGTGATTTTTTCAAACAGCTCTCTAAACGGGGCGTACACATTTTCCTACAAGGGCAATAATTCGTCCGGGTTTACGGCGGTGGCGGGAAGTTTTTTTGCGCAAGGGGCTTCGGGCACGACGGGGCAGATTTTCGGTGGAGTGGAAGATACTCTCGTGGCGGGCGGGACTTCGGCTACGCACTCGCAGTTTACCGGGACATTTACGGTGAATCCGGACGGCACCGCGTCGGCGACTTTGTCGAACAGTACGACGTGGGAGTTCGCGCTGGTGTCCAATCCGGCGGGGGGCGCGTCACGGCAGGCCGTGCTGGTGCGGTTCGATGCGACGTCGACGGGTTCCGGTTCGATCAATGCGCAGAATCAGGGATTGCTGGCCGCGTCGGCGTTCTCCGGCAATTACGCCTTCGGGTTTTCGGGAGTCGATAGCAGCGGAGCGCCACTGGCAATCGCGGGCAGATTTTATGCGGATGGATTCGGCACGATTCCGGCAGGGGCGGCGGTGCAGGACATCAACGACAACGGCAACAGCACCTATTCCCTTACGAGCGGAACGACGACGACCACGACGCCTACCACCTCGAATGCCGCCGATACCACACTGCACGGAAGTTTCCTGATGGATCCAACGACACCCGGACGAGGGACGCTGACGTTTGCCAGCACCAACACGATATTGGCTACCAACGGCTATACGATGCAACTGGCCTTCTACATTGTGGACAACACGCACCTGAAGGTGGTGGAAATCGATAACGTGGCGGCTCTGGCGGGGGACATCTACAGCTATAGCACTGCGGTGCCCAATACCGCATCCGATGGCGCCTTCACAGCGGGTTCGACGCTGCCGGCGGGAAACTACGCGTTCACTATTTCGGGGTCGTCGACGAACGGCGCGTATGCCGCCGGGGGAATATTTAACAATTCCGGGACGAATGCCGCGACGAGCGGTTCGCTGAGCGGCGTTCTGGACATCAACAGCGGGGTCGCGAGTCTCCTGCTGAACACTTCGATAACCGGGTCGAGCTTCACCGTGGATCCGAATTTCGGGCGGCTGATCATTAATATCCGGGTGAACGGGATCACGGAAAACTTCGCCGGGTACACAGCGGCCTACAATACCCTGACTGGCCCGGTGGAATTTGTGGAGCTGATCGAACTCGATACGAAGATCATTGCCAGTGGCGTCGCTTACCCGCAGGCCGCCTCGGGGCAACTACAGGGGAACTATGCACTGAACCTGGCCGGCGCATCGGGGCAGAAGAATGGCGCGGTGGAGCAGGACGTGCTGGGAGAGGTTACGGCGGCGAGTTCGACATCGCTGAGCGGCTCGCTTTACATCAACAATTATGCGCTCAACACGCTGGTTCCCCATTCCACGCTCACCAGCACGACGGCGGTGGTGAGCCCCACTTCGGACGGGCGGGGCACGGCGACGATTGCGACGAGCGTGGCTACGTATTCGCTGGCGTATTACATCATCGACAGCAGCGACGTGCTTCTACTGGAAGTTGACGGGGCGCGCGTGACTACCGGATTTCTTGTCGGCAATAGCTGAGCTGGTTCGAACCTGCCTGATTTTTTCATCCGAAACTTAGATTCGAAGAACCGGGCTTACTTTGCGACGGCGAAGCTGGCGACTATGCCGTAGAGGAAATCGATTCCTTTGCGGAAGGAATCGACGGGAATGCGCTCGTCGTCGGCATGCTTGCGGGCGAGATCAACTTCGGTGAGGGGGAACGTGTCCAATCCATAGGACTGCACGTTGCGCAGGCGGAGCGGGATGGAATCGGTGGCTCCGGTGGACATTTCCGGGACCACGACTGCGCCGGGAAACTGCTGTTTGGCTTGCTGCGAAATCACGTTAAACAAGTCTGACGTGACCGAGGAGGACGGCGCTGTTTCTCCGGCGTTGGGCTGCACTTCGAAGCGGATGGCCGGATCGTTGACGAGGGTTTGGAGTTTGGCGAGCAGCGGCGAGGCCATGTTGCCGGGAAGCAGGCGGATATTCAGGACGGCGCGCGCTTCGGAGGGAATCACGTTCTGGCGAATGCCGGCCTGCAGGATGGTGGGAACGACAGTGTCGCGCAGCATGGAATTCCAGGCGGGGTTGGCGTCGGAGATCCAGCGCGCGGCGTGATCGGCGCGATCGGAGGATTCCAGCGCGCGCATCCATTTGGCGGTCTCTTCGTCCTGGATGGGAGCAAGGCCCTCGAAGTAGGCGCGGGTGACGGAATTGAACTGCACCGGCGCTTCAAAGTTGCCGATCTTCCCGATGGCTTCGGCGAGATGGGTGACGGGATTGTCCTTGCGAGGAATCGAGGCGTGGCCGGAGGTGCCTTTGGCGATCACGTCGACATTGACGGAAACTTTTTCGGCGGCCTGGACGCCGACATACTGAACTTTTCCGTTGGCGGAAACGACGTCGCCGCCTTCGTTGATGGCGTAGCCGCAGGCGATCTTGTCCCAGTGCTTTTCGGTGGCGAACTTCATGCCGAATTCGCCGCCATTTTCCTCGTCGCCCTCGGCGAGGAAAATGACGTCACGATTGAGGTGGGCGCCGGAACGCTTGAGCGCTATTAGGACGGCGAGGTTGGCGACGGTCATTCCCTTGTCGTCGATCGCGCCGCGGCCGTAGAGGTAGTTGTCCTTGATGGCGGCGGTAAATGGATCGACGGACCACTTGGATTTGTCTACTCCCACGGTGTCGAGGTGGCCCATGAGCAGAAGGGCGCGGGATGGGTCCGGCATGGCGCTCGACGGAGAGGCGCGCGACGATGAAGCCGCGGCCTGGCGTGCTTTCGAAAATCTCGGAGTGGATTCCTTCCTTGTCGAGGATGCCGGCGATATACTTCGCGGCGACGAGTTCGTTGCCGGGGGGATTGACCGTGTTGATGCGGATCAAATCCTGGAGCCAGCCGACGGCGTCACTTTCGAGCTGGGACAAATCGTTTGCGGCGGGGGAAGCGGACGCGGACGCGGGCGGCGTGGTTTGCGGCGCAGGGGTCTGCGCGTAGATTGGCGAGAGCTCCGGAGAATGCTCCCGGCAGAGTTCCAAATACAGTTCCTAGGAATGCTGCTGACAGCAGGATTCGACAGGCGTGCCGCGCCATCCTTTTCAGCCTGGAATGAATCTCAAAGTGCATCGCCGCCCCCGAATTTCATACTATCATGGCGAATTGGGGCGGCTGGGGCGATGGGAAGCGGAGTTTTCAGCGCTGCAAGTGACGATCACGTCACGCGCGGGGATTGGATTTGCGCCGATGGAGGTTGAACATGCTTGAGAACAAATGGCTGAGCGCGATATTGCTGGGGACGCTGATTGCCGTGCTGGGCATTCCTCCGAATACCCTGGCAGCTTTGGCGCGGCAGCAGAATGGACCGCAATCGGCTCCGCCGGCCGCGCAGCCCGCGCCGCCGGTGGCTCCTAGCGGCCAGCCGCAGGCGCCGCAGAAGCAGGCTCAGGCTACGGCTCCGCAGACTTCCATATCGGTGGAATCCAACCTAGTGAATGTGGATGCGGTGGTGACGAATCAGGACGGCGACGTGCTGAGCGGATTGACCAAGGAGAATTTCCGGATCACCGATAACGGGCAGCCGCAGCAGATTACCAATTTCGCTCCGTCGGAGGCGCCCATCACGATGGTGATCCTGATGGAATACAGCGCTCGGTTCGGCGGATATTTCGCGTTCAAGACGCGGCAGTATTCGTTCAGCATCCTGAACTCGCTTACGCCGAAGGATTGGGTGGCGCTGAAGACTTTCTCGATGCGCACGCGGGTGGAAGTGGATTTCACGCAGAACAAGGAGGAAGTGGCGCAGGCCATCAACGCGCTGTTCTTCCCGGACTTCAGCGAGGCGAATCTTTTCGATGCGGTGCTGGAGACGCTCGACCAGCTTCGAGATGTGAAGGGCAAGAAGTCGATTCTCGTGCTGGCGACCGGATTCGATACTTTCAGCAAGCACACCCTCGATCAGACGCTCAACCGCGTCAAAGAAACCGATGTGCCGATTTTCTGCGTGGGGATGGGAGAGGAAATCGATCTGTATAATCCGACCGGCGGAGGCGTGGGCTATTTGCAGGCGAAGAACCAGATGACGACGTTTGCGAACATGACTGGGGGCTTCGCTTGGTTTCCGCGGTTTGAAGGCGAGATGCCGGATATTTTTAATTCGGTGGCGGCGTTTCTGCGGAGCCAGTACACGCTGGGGTTTACGCCCACGACGACGCAGGACGGACGGTTTCACAAGCTGAAGGTGGAGGCGGTGGACGAGCAGGGCGATCCGCTGACCGTGCCGGATAAGAAGGGGAAGAAGAAGAAAACGATCGTGCATGCTCGGCAGGGGTACATGGCGGGTACGGCTACGCCTAGCTGATCAAAAAGCGCGAGGGCCGTCGTGAGCGAAGCGGCGGATCGGGCTGAAATTGCAACGGCAAAAGAAGAAGCAGGTCCCTCACCCATCCGCGCTTCGCGCGTATGGGCTCAGGATGACAACGAAAAGCAAAGGCAGCGGCGAGAGCGTGGGGCTTCGGCGTCGGGGAGCCGACGGAGTTTCCGCTTTGATAACGGCGAGCCAGGCCGGCTAGATCAATAGCCGCGCGACAGGTCGACACGATTCAGGAGCTCGCTGCCGGCGAACCAGCGCTTTAGATTTTCTGCCATTAGTTCCTCTTCGCGATCCCAGGTGTTTTCGGTTGTGCCGCTTACGTGGGGAGTTATGAAGACGTTGTTCATGTTCCATAGCGGGCTTTCGGGCGGGAGGGGTTCCTTCGCGGTGACATCCAGGGCGGCGCCCGCGAATACGTTTCGCTCGAGCGCGGAGACCAGGGCAGATTCATCGATTAGCGAGCCGCGGGCTACGTTGATCAGGTAGGCCGAGGGCTTCATTAGCGCGAATTCGCGCTCGCCGAACATGTTCTGCGTTTGCGGCGTGGCTGGGGCGGCTACTACCACGAAATCGGCTTGCGGCAATGCTTCGTGGAGTTGCGACGTCTGGAAGACGCGCTCGGCTTCGCCGGAGGGGGCGCGGCCTGAATGCGTTAGCGCCCAGACTCGCATTCCGAGAGGCTGCACGACTCGGGCGGTTTCGCGGCCGATGGCGCCGAAGCCTACGAAAAGCAAAACCTGATCGCGCAATTCCCGCGGCTTTACCGGAGCGTTCCACAATTCGTTGAGCGCCCAGATGTGCTGGCGCTGGTAACGCAGGCAATCCGGGAAGCGCCTGGCCAGCGCGACGATCATGCCGAGGATGTGCTGGGCGATGGGGACGCAGTGGACGCTGCTGGCGTTGGTGAGAATCACTCCGCTTTCGCGCAATTCGGGATACATGAATTGCGCTACGCCGGCGGAGACGGCCTGGATCCACTGAAGCTTCGGGGCTAGCGCGAGGCGGGCCGCATTGAGCGCGTGGCCCATAAAGATGTTGGTGTCGGGGAGTTCACGCTCTAAACCCGTGAAATCGGGGAGGTAGACGATACGGAGCTGCGGGAATCGGGCGCGCATGCGTTCGGCGGCGTCGGGTGGGGGATTCCACAGCGGCGCGGGATTGTTGACGCAGATGAGGAGCTTTGTTTCCGATGGGCTTCTGGGCGCGCGTTCCGCCATGTCATTTTCTCGTGATGCGCAGATCGCGGCCGGTCATTTCGCCGGGTTCGGGGAGATCCAGAACACCGAGAAGCGTGGGGGAAATGTCGCGGAGGGAGCCACCGGGTTTCAGTTGGGCGTGGCCGTCCTCGGTGATGAGGATGAAGGGGACCGGATTCGTGGTGTGGTAGGTGTGCGGGCCGCCGGTGACGGGGTCGATCATGGTTTCCGCGTTGCCGTGATCGGCGGTGATGATCCAGGCGCCGCCGCGCGGGCGCAGGCACTGGAAAATTCTGCCGAGACACGCGTCGACGGTTTCGACGGCTTTGATGGTGGCTTCGAGCTGGCCGGAGTGGCCGACCATGTCGGCGTTAGCGAAGTTCATGATGATGGCGTCGAAATCGCCTTTTTCGATGGCGTGGATGACGGTGTCGGCGATACCGGCCGCGGACATTTCGGGTTTCAGGTCGTAGGTGGGAACTTTGGGCGAGGGAACGAGGGCGCGTTCTTCGCCGGGAAAGGGTTTTTCCACGCCGCCGTTGAAAAAATAGGTGACGTGGGCGTATTTCTCGGTTTCGGCTACGCGAAGATTTTTGAATTCGCGCTCGGCGAAGACGTTGGCGAGGATGTGCTCGAGCTTTTCGGGGGCGAGGAGATAGCGCAGCCATGGCCAGGTTTTTTCGTACTGCGTCATGGCGACGTAGGCGAGATTCTGCGGGCGTGCGGGATCGGCGAACTTGTCGAAGCCCGGCTCGGCGAGGGCTTTGGTGATCTGGCGGGCGCGATCGGCGCGGAAATTGAAGAAAACGACGGCATCGTCGCTGCGGATCACGCCGCGGGGCACGGCTGGAGCGCCGGGGGCGGCTTCGGTGGTGATTGTCGCGGGGACGATGAATTCGTCGGTGACGCCTTTTTCGTAGCTGGCGCGGACGGCGGCGATAGGGTCGGTGAATCTGGCGGCGGTGTCGCCGTGCACCATGGCGCGATAGGCCTGTTCGATGCGTTCCCAGCGATTGTCGCGGTCCATGGCGTAGTAGCGGCCGCTGACGCTGGCGATCTGGCCGACGCCGTACTCGCGCATTTTCTGCTCGAGCTGGCGGAGGAAGTCGATGCCGCTATTGGGAGGGGTGTCGCGGCCGTCCATGAAGCAGTGCACGAAGACTTTCTTTACCTGGTTTTCGCGGGCCATGCGGAGGAGCTGGAAGAGATGCTCGATGTGCGAGTGGACACCGCCGTCGCTCAGCAGTCCGATCAGGTGCAACTGGCGGCCGCGGGCGCGTTCCATGGCGTCAAGGAGCAGCGGCTGGCGGAAGAATTCGCCGCTGGCGATGAGCTGGTCGACGCGGGTGATGTCCATCTGGACGATGCGGCCGGCGCCGATATTGAGGTGGCCCACTTCGCTATTGCCCATTTGCCCTTCGGGCAGACCGACGTACGGGCCGGAGGTTTGAATCAGCGTGTTGGGAAAATCCTTGAGGAGGCGGTCGTAGTTGGGTTTGCGGGCGAGGGCTATGGCGTTGCCTTTGGTTTCGGCGCGATAGCCCCAGCCGTCGAGGACGGTCAGCACGATTGGTTTGGGTCGTTTGCTCATGGGCGTTCAGGATACATCGGACAGATGGCTGAAAAAACTCTGAGCGACCGTTTCTCCAATCCGAACGGGGACGGCATTGCCGATTAGCCTTCCGAGCACGCTATAGCAGACTTTGCGTCCGTCAGGAATAAACCGATAGGACGCAGGAAACGTCTGGAGTATAGCCGCCTCCCGGAGAGTGATGGCGCGATCCTGCTCAGGATGCCCAAAGCGGCCATTACCGTAACCAAAACTCTGAGTCGTGACGGTCGGCGCGGGGGCATCCCATTCCATGCGCCCGTACACGCTGGGATAGGTTTCGCCCGTAATTTTTTTGTGACACTTGGCCACGAGATCCGGGTGCCAGTCCCGCCAAGTTCCTCCGGGACTAGAAGCTCTGATGCGTCTTAGATTGAGCTTGCTCAAGCGGCACGCCGAATGGAGCGCGTCACCAGGATCGAATTGCCCCGCCCGTAGAGACTTCAATCCATATATCGCGCTTCTGACCGTTGCCTCATTCGACTTCTCATCAATAAGCGCGGCAGGATCGACCATGCGGATGGGGCCTAGACGAGAGGCAAGCAATACGAGGCGTTTTCTATTCTGTGGAACGCTATACCTGGCGCAATCAATGACTTGCCACCATACTTTGTAATTTCTCATTGATGAGACGAACTCAGCGAAGACACCATGATCTACAAGTTGCGGGACGTTTTCCATGGTGACAAAGTCCGGGGTTGACTCCTTAATGAGTCGCCCGAACTCCGCAACTAAGCCCCATTTTTGTTTATTACTGGATCGCTTCCCCTTACGGCGTCCATAAGTCGAGAAGGGCTGGCAAGGCGCACAACCCGCCAGTAAGGTGTAGCGACCCGTACCCCAAAGGGAGCGCAGTTGGCGGCCAGAAACCTCTCGAATGTCTAGTTCGAGAAAACTAGCATCATTGTTTGTTTCATAGGGGTAACGGCATTCTGGATCGACGTCGATCCCGGCAACAACCTGAATCCCTCCACGCGCAAGGCCGTGAGTCAAACCACCAACGCCGCAGAAGACATCCACGCAGGAGATCACGGTCGCCTCGCGGGAATAAGAAATTCATAGCCATCGATATAGGAGCGAAACGCTGCAACGACTTCTCTAAGATAAAGCGCCGTCCGCTCCTTGAGGTCTCTGAGGTCAACGACAGTAACGCCATCGCCGCACTCAGTAAACGACAGAGTGCCATGCGCCAATTTGTTTCGGAGATACCTTACCAATACGAGCGATCCCTTGTCTTCTCGGATCGGGCGCTTTATTCCCTTGTATACGTCGTTGCTGATGTGGAGTTCGCACCCAAGCCGAGTTGTGATATTCCTGATTTCGTCATCGGCCCAGTTTCCCCTGCGCCCTCCGTCTACAGACCAGTCTACGAGCGGAAGCGCTTGAACGAGGTGCTCGCACAATACGACGGCGGCCTCCAATCTATGATCTTGGGTTAATTCAAGATGTGTCCGAGCTGTTGAACGAACCCACTCACGGCGTAAGCTCTCAACGAGATCAGCGGGACGCCAGCGACCTTTGTCAGCGGCGGCAGCAACAACGGCATCCACGCACCAAGTGACAGTCGCCTCGACTAGGTTGTAAAGCTGTAGGTATACAGAAGAGTAGAGAATTTTTTGTTGCTGAGTTGTGATCGCGGCGCCACCGATCCTCGGAGGGCCTTCCCGCACCTGTCGCTCCAGGGCCTCCAAGAGATCGAGATATGCTTCGATCTCCTGCAAGCGCTCCTCAAAAATTTGTGTCAGTTGATCCATACCTACACGCCAAGCAATTTGTCTCGCACGAAGTGCAACCGATCTCTCAACTTTCCTATAACGTTCGCGCCATCGGAACCCGTAACCCTGCTGAAAGCCCTGCTGTTCAACCAATCTGCAACCGCGACCTCTTGTTGCGCCAGTTCCGGTCGTTCTTTCAGCGCTAGGTAACTACCGACGGCCAGAGCTTCAAAGCGAACTCGCGGGGTCACTGTTGCGGTCTCGGTCTTTCGAAACCCGTACGGGAATACTCTCGATATAAACGCCATCGTATCCGTGAATCGGTGTCGATACTGCTCGATCAATAAAGGGTCGGCAATAAATGCCTCGTTCATTTTCTTTGCATAGGCGAACAGAAATGGCGAAACCTTATCGTGGTAGCCATCCAATCCGTCCCCGTATGCAAAAAATCGAGTTACCAACTCCTCTCCCTCGCGGGTTCGATTTCTGGCCTCGGTCACTGGTGCGAGTTGCGAGAAAAGATCGTCTTGAGATAATTCGATGACGAGATCAAGGAATGGCCCGACTAGCGCGCCTCGACGCACTTCGGCTTTGTTCGCCACCTTGCTTCCGGTATTGATCCGGTCAAACAAATCGAACCGCGCTTGTTCGTCAGCGTGCTCATTGAGCACAATTCCACGGATAGAGCGATTCTTGATCTTGCGCTGCCGAGATTCCGGGAGATCGCTAAACTTCAGCCCCTCCAAGTGCGTCAGTTCGTCAAGTTCGCCTATGACCAAGTCCTTCAGCACAAACTGCTGTATTGTGCGGAGACGTTGCGAGCCGTCCACAATTTCTAGTTTGCCCGTGGCAGGATTTTCCCAGAAAAACAGAAAAGGGATTGGAAGACCCATGAGCAGCGATTCAATAAATCGCGACTTTCTGGCGTGCTCCCATGTGTCTTCGCGCTGATACGGAGGGATCGTAAATTCCCCGGTCTCCATCTTATTGGCCAGCAATTCGACGGAATACTCGGTCAGGTAGAACTCGATTCGTTTCGACTGCTCGACAATTTGTGCTTCGGCTAATTCGACATGCTCCCCAGTTGGGGGATTAGGCAGCATCACTTGATCTTCCCTTGGCATGTTGCCGATTTCCTCCCCGCCGATACTCTGGCCTAGACAGTTCGGCACGGCCCTGCCAGTCAGCGTATCGTATGTCGGCTGTTTCCCTACGATCTGCCGAAGAGCAATGTCGAAGCGATCTCCACCGCTCATCCCTGTCGCGGTGATTGTAACGGAACGCTTGCTGGTCGAGATAGCGGAATAAATGAAATGGCTCAGACCGACCCTTACAACCGAAGGGTCGGGCACCCGCAAAGGCTACGGCGGGGCCGGCCCACGCTCGACACTTTTGTGGGCCGCCAGGTGGAAACTTAAAAAATGTGTTGGCTGTGCACAATTGCTTGACACGTGTGTCCTGGGCTGTATGATTATGCAGACGGATGCATAATCACGCATTGAGGCGTGGGATTCCATGGCGGTACAGAAACGATTTCGGCAGGGGCAGATTCTGAAGCTGCTCTCGGGGCAGCCGGTGGCGAGCCAGGACGAGCTGCGGCGGCAGCTGGGGCATCTGGGCGTTCGGGTGACGCAGGCTACGCTTTCGCGGGATTTGCGGGAGCTGCGGCTGGTGAAAACCGTGGAGGGGTATCGCCCGCTGTCGGCGGCCACTGAGGAGGCTTCGCCGCTTCCGGCGCTAACGCGGGCGCTAAAGGATTTTTTGCTGGATATACGTCCTGCGCAGAACATGCTGGTGCTGAAGACTCCGCCTAGCGGGGCGCAGCCGCTGGCGGCGGCCGTTGACGGCGAGCACTGGAAGGAAGTGGCGGGGACTTTGGCGGGGGACGACACCGTCCTGCTGATTACTACGTCGCGGAACGCCTGCAAGACGATTCAGAAGCGGATCGAGGACATGCTTCGATGAACGAGCAGGCGAAGGTGGCCGTCGTCGGGGCTACGGGCTATGCGGGATACGAGCTGGCGCGGCTGTTGCTGCGGCATCCGAACGTTAGCACGCCTACATTTTTTTTGCGGGAGGGTCGCGCGAACGTGCGCTGCCTTACGGAGCTTTATCCGCAGCTGCGGGGGTGGGGCGAGGCGCCTTGCAAGCCGCTATCTACGGAGGCTGTCGCTGGCAGCGGGGCGGAGGTGGTGTTTCTTTCTACTCCGCACGAGGCTTCGCTGGAGCTGGTTCCGGAGCTGCTGAAGGCGAATCCGGCGCTGCGCATCGTGGATTTGAGCGGGGCGTACCGTTTTCGCGATCCGGAAACTTTTGCGCATTGGTACAAATTGCCGGCGCCGGATGCCGCGACGCTGGCCGAAGCGGTTTACGGGCTGCCGGAGCTTTACGAGGCGGAGCTTCCGAAGGCGCGGATCGTGGCGAATCCGGGCTGCTACCCGACATCGGTAATTCTGGGGCTCAAGCCGCTGGTGGAAGCGGGCTGGATCGACATGGCGCATGGAATCGTCTGCGACTGCAAATCGGGCGTGACCGGGGCGGGCAAAGAGCCGAAGCGCGAGACGCATTTTGTCGAGGTGAATGAGAACTTTCGCGCGTACAACCTGTTCAAGCACCGGCACACGCCGGAAGTGTCCGATCACCTGGGATTGCGGCTGGGGGATTTTGTTTTTACGACGCACCTGCTGCCGGTGGACCGGGGAATTCTTTCGACGCTGTACGTGCGGCTGAAGGGCGCGCGGAAGGCGGAGGATGTGGAAGCGCTGTTCGCAAAGTTCTATGCCGGGCGCCCGATGGTGCGGGTGTTGCGCGACGGTGGATTGCCGGAGCTGCAGCACGTGACGCACACGAATTTTTGCGACATCGGTTTCGCGCTCGATGCGGCAGGCGAGCGGTTGATCGTGGTGGCGTGCCTGGACAATCTGGGCAAGGGCGCGGCGGGACAAGCGGTGCAAAATCTGAACGGGATGCGTGGATATCCCGAAACGGCGGGGTTGCTATGAGACTTGTGGTGAAAATCGCAGGGGCGCTACTCGAAAAAGAAGAGCATGTGCAGGCGATCGCCCGCCAGATCGCCGAGGTGGCGCGCGCGGGCCATGAGGTTCTGGTGATCCACGGCGGCGGGAAGATCTTTACCGCGACCCTGGCGCGCATGGGCATCACCAGCCGCTTCAAGAACGGCTTGCGCGTGACCGACCGCGAAACGCGCGATGCGGCGATCATGGTGTTCGCGGGCCTGCTGAACAAGAAGCTCGCGGGGGCCATCTCGCTGGCGGGGCAGCCCGCGGTGGGCATTGGCGCGTCGGATGCGGCCTGCTTTCTCGCCGAGCCTATGCAGGTGGATGAGCGCGAAGGCGGACTGGGATTTGTCGGATACCTCACCGAGGTCAACGTGGAATTTATTAATTCGCTGTGGCGGGCTGGGCTGGTCCCGGTGGGTTCGTGCATGGGACTGGGGGCGGACGGCGAACTTTACAATATCAACGCCGACCATATGGCTGCGGCGGCCGCGGAATTCGTCGAGGCCGACCGGCTGATCTTTTTGACCGATGTGGCCGGAGTGCTCGACGGCGATAAGGTGCTGCGCGCGGTGAAAGGGACCGACGTGGAAGACCTGATCCGCCAACATAAGGTTTCCGGCGGCATGATTCTGAAGCTGGAAGCCGCCAAGCGCGCGCTGGCGGGCGGCGTCGCGGAAGTGCGCATCGTGGGAGGCACGCAGCGCCGCGCGCTGCTGAACGCGATCAGCGGATCGTCGCGTTCGGCGGGAACGCGGGTGTTTCCTACCATCCAGACGCGAAGCAAGGCGCGGACGGCGCATGGCGCCGCGGACTGACATGCCGAAGAAGAAATCCAGGGTCGCGAAGCGGAGCTCGCCGGCGAAGATCGTCGCCGACAGCACACGCTACCTGATGAACACCTACCGGCGGCCGCCGGTGGTGTTCACGCACGGGCGCGGGTGCCGTTTGTACGATTCGCAGGGGCGAGCTTATCTGGATTTTCTGGCGGGGATTGCGGTGAACGCGCTGGGGTACGCGCATCCGCGGATGGTTCGCGTGATTCGGCGGGAGGCCGGGCGCGCCACGCACATCTCGAATCTTTTTCACAACCCCTACCAAGGGCCGCTTGCGCGCAAGCTAGCGGAATGGTCGGGGCTCGACCGCGTGTTTTTCAGCAACAGCGGGGCGGAGGCGATGGAAGGCGCGCTGAAGCTGGCGCGAGCTTACGCTCACGCGAAGACGGAAGCGGGCGGCGCTCCGAAAACGCGCATCCTCGCTCTCGAGAATTCGTTTCACGGGCGCACTTTTGGGGCGCTCTCGATCACGTACACGCCGAAGTATCGGGCGCCGTTCGAGCCGCTGGTGCAGGGAGTAGAATTTGTGCGTGTGAACGATGTGGCAGACCTGGAAAGCAAATTTGACGCTTCGGTTTGCGCGATCGTTATCGAGCCGATCCAGGGCGAGGGCGGGATATTTCCGATCAGCGAGGCTTTCTGGAAGCGGGCGCGCGAGCTGGCGACGAAGTACGATGCGGCGCTGATCGCGGATGAAATACAGTCTGGCCTGGGACGCACGGGCCGCTATTTTGCGTACCAGAGATTTGGCGAAGGCGCGATGCCCGATGTGGTGACCGTTGCCAAGCCGCTTGCGGGCGGGTTGCCGCTCGGCGCGTTCATAGCCAACGAGCAATTCGCTTCGGCTTTCACGCCGGGGATGCACGGTTCGACTTTTGGCGGCGGCCCGCTGGTCTGCGCGGCGGCTCTCGAGTTTCTGACTATCGTGGAAGAGGACGATCTTCTCGCCAACGTGCGGGCGCGTGGCGTGGAGCTTCGCGCGGGCCTCGAAAAACTCGCGACGCGTTTCGATTTCATTCGCGAGGTTCGCGGCGAAGGATTGATCCTCGGGATCGACCTTTCGATCGACGGCGCGGAGTTCGTGCAGGAAGCGCTGCAACGGAGCCTGCTGATCAATTGCACGCACGACCATATCCTGCGACTGCTGCCGCCCTTCATTATCCGGCGAGCGGATGTTAAGGAGTTTCTCCGCAAGCTCGAAGCGGTGCTGGCGACAGCGCAGAAATCCGCGGCAAAGGCTCGTACCGCCGCGCATCCCACCCATGCGGCAAGCCACGGTACATCGCTGGCTTCGGCTGCCGCGAGGTAAATTCACATGACAGCTCTGAACGTATCGCTATCTTTGTCGAACGATTTGCTGACCGGGACCGAGTGGAGCCCGGCGCAGCTGCGCGAGTTTTTCCAGCTGGCGGCGGACATCAAGGGCCGGCCGGAGCGGTACCGCACGGCGCTGGCGGGGAAGTTTCTGGCGCTGATTTTCGAGAAGCCGTCGCTGCGGACGCGGGTGACCTTCGAGGTCGGCGTGGCGAGCCTCGGCGGCACGGCGGTGTTTCTGGACCATACGCTTACGCACCTTGGGGAGCGGGAATGCGTGCGCGACATCGCGAAGAATCTGGAGCGCTGGGTACACGGGATCGTGGCGCGGGTGTTCGCGCAGGAATCGCTGGAGGATTTCGCGAAGAACGCGAGCATCCCGGTGATCAATGCGCTTTCGGACAAATATCATCCATGCCAGGCGCTGGCGGATTTCTTCACGCTCGAGGAGCGCTTCGGCAACCTGCTCGGATGCAAGCTGGCCTACATCGGCGACGGGAACAATATGTGCCACTCGCTGCTTACGATCGGGGCGCGCGTGGGGGCGCACGTGCGGGTGGCGACGCCCGCGGGGTATGAACCCGATGCGGCGATTGTGGCCGAAGCGAAACGCGTGGCGCGCGAGACGCGGGGAAAGATCGAGATCCTGCGCTCGCCGGAGGAGGCGGTGGCCGGCGTGCAGGCCGTCTACACGGATGTGTGGGCCAGCATGGGCCAGGAGGACGAATCGGCCAAGCGGGCCGCGGACTTCGAAGGTTATGAAGTGAACGAAGAACTCTTCTCGCAGGCCGCGCCCGACGCGATTTTCATGCACTGCCTGCCGGCGCATCGCGGCCTGGAAGTGAGCGCGGGAGTGATCGATTCCCCTCGCTCCGTCGTATACGATCAAGCGGAAAATCGCCTGCACGTTCAGAAGGCGGTTCTGCACACTCTGCTTACTTAAATCCTAAGGAGAACGAATTGGCGAAGAAAGTTGTGCTGGCATATTCCGGAGGACTGGACACCTCCATCATTATTCCGTGGCTGAAGGAGAATTACGGCGGCTGCGAGGTGATCGCCATGATCGGCGACCTCGGGCAGAAGGAAGACCTGGAAGCGGCGAAGAAGAAGGCGCTGGCGACAGGGGCGAGCTCGGCGCATATCGAGGACCTGCGCGAGGAATTCATCACCGAGTATGTGTGGCCGACACTGCGGGCGGGGGCGGTCTACGAGCACAAATATTTGCTGGGCACATCGTTTGCGCGGCCGATTCTGGCTAAGCGGCAGGTGGAGCTGGCGCACAAGATGGGAGCGGACGCGCTGGCGCACGGGTGCACCGGGAAAGGGAACGACCAGGTGCGCTTCGAGCTTGCGGCGAAGGCGCTGGGGCCGGAGCTGGCGATCATCGCTCCGTGGCGGGAGTGGAATATCGTGTCGCGCGAGGAGGCGATCGCTTATGCGCAGGCGCACAACGTGCCGGTGGAGCAGAGCAAGAAAAACATCTACAGCCGCGATCGCAACGTCTGGCACCTGAGCCACGAAGGCGGTGTGCTGGAAGACCCGGCGAACGCTCCCGACGAGGCGATGTGGCAGTGGATCGTCGCGCCGGAGAGCGCGCCGGACAAGCCGACTACTGTGGAGATCGGATTCGAGGAAGGGATTCCCGTCTCGGTGAACGGCAGGAAGCTCAAGCCGCTGGCGTTGATCGAAGAACTCAACGAAATTGCCGCCGCGAATGGCGTGGGGCGGATGGAGCTGGTGGAGAACCGGCTGGTGGGCATCAAGTCGCGCGGGGCTTATGAAACTCCGGGGGGAACGCTGCTGGTGCTGGCGCATCGCGAACTCGAGTCGCTGGCTCTCGACCGCGAAACCGCGCACTACCAGCAGATTCTCTCGCTGCGCTACGCGGAGATGGTCTATTACGGGATGTGGTTTACGCCGCTGCGGGAGGCGCTCGACGGATTTTTCGCCAGCTCGCAGAAGCGCGTGACCGGGTCAGTGGGGCTGACGCTGCGCCGGGGCAATGTGACCGTGGCATCGCGGAAATCGCCGTATTCGCTGTACCGGGCGGGTCTCGCGAGCTTCACGATGACCGGGTACAACCCCAAGGACGCCGAGGGATTTATCAACCTGTTCGCGCTTCCCATCACTGTGCCGCTTGAGGCTGCAGGTGAAGTGACCGGCCAACACGGCTGAATCCAGCGACTTCATAAATAAATGACTGAGAAGACCGATCCGGGCGGGCAGAAAATGTGGGGCGGGCGGTTCGACCGCGGCCCCGACGCGTCGTTTTACGAATTCGAACGCTCCTGGCACTTCGACCGCAGGATGCTTCCGCAGGAGCTTGCGCTCGATCGGGCGTGGGCGCGAGCGATTGCGGCTGCGGGGATACTCACGGCCGAGGAGAGCCAGAAGATCGTTACGGCGCTTGACGAAATCGAGCGGCGGGCGGCGACGGATACCGCTTGGCTCGATAGTTCGACGGCCGAAGACGTTCACCATTTTGCCGAGACCGCGCTGATCGAAAAGCTGGGTCCGCTTGGGGCGAAGCTGCATACGGGGCGCAGCCGCAACGAGATGGTGGCGACGGAATTCCGCATGTATGTGCGCGGCGCGGCGCGGGAGATGCGCGGGGCGATCGCGTTTCTGGGGCGCGCGTTTGCGACACAGGCGGAGAAAAACCTGCGCGTTCCAATGGCGGGGACTACGCACCTGCAGCACGCGCAGCCTCTGCTGCTTTCGCATTGGCTGCTCGCGCACGGAGAGGCGTATCAGCGGGACGTGGAGCGGTTTGCGTCGGCGTCCGAGCGCGCGGATTCGTGCCCGCTGGGTTCGGGGGCGCTGGCGGGGACGGCTTTTCCGATCGACCGGAAGGCGCTAGCAAACGATCTGGGGTTCAGCCGCATCACGCCGAACAGCCTGGACGCGGTGAGCGATCGCGACTTTGCGCTGGAATATCTGTTCGCGCTTTCGGCGCTGGCGATGCACCTTTCGCGGCTTTCCGAGGACATGATCCTGTTCGCTTCGCCGGAGTTCGGGTTTCTCGATCTGCCTGACGAATATTCCACCGGCAGCAGTCTGATGCCGCAGAAGAAGAATCCTGATGCGTGGGAATTGATCCGCGGCAAAACGGGGCGGATTTACGGCGCGCTTTTTGCGCTGTTCACGACGACCAAGGGACTGCCCTCGAGCTACCAGCGGGATTTGCAGGAGGATAAGGAAGCGCTTTTCGCGGCGCACGACCAGGCGCTGGCCATGGTGAAAATCGCCGGCGCTACGCTGGCCGCTACGCGCTTCCGTGAGGCCGACCTTTGCGCGGCGGCGCAGGATCCGGGGCTTGTGGCGACGGAACTGGCGGATTACCTGGTGGGCTGCGGGGTTCCGTTCCGCGAGGCGCATGAAATTGTGGGAAAAGTGTTGCGCGCGGCGGAACAGGACGGGAAATCGATCCGCGAAATACCGCTGGCGCGGCTGAGGGAATTTTCGCCGGTGTTTGGCGGCGATGTGGCGACGGTGCTGACAGTGGAGGCGGCGCTGGCGCGGCGTTCGATTACGGGCGGAACGGCTCCGGGGGCCGTGCGCGCCGCTCTGCAGGATTACAAGGCCCGGCTTGCGAAACTTGAGGAGAGTCTGTGAAGGCACCGCTTACCGCCGGAGAATTGCCCCGGGGCTTCAGCTTCGCCGCCATGCACTGCGGGCTGAAAAAAACGAAGCTCGATCTCGGGCTACTTTTGAGCGAAGTGCCGGCATCGGCGGCCGCTGTATTTACCTCCAACCAGGTGGCGGCCGCGCCGGTGGTGCTGTGCCGCGCGCACATGCAGAAATCGCGGCAGAAAATCTGCGGGATCATCGTGAATTCGGGGAACGCGAACTGCTGCTCGGGCCCGGAGGGCTATGCGGCGTCGGTGGCTACGGCGGAAAGGCTGGCGCAGGAACTCGGGCGCGTCGATCCTTCGCAGCTGCTGGTGTGCTCGACGGGCGTGATCGGGGCGCCGCTGCAGGTGGATAAGATTCTGGTTTCCGTGCCGGAACTGGTTCGTTCGCGGAAGAGCGACGTGGCTGCGTTCGAACAGTTTGCGCGTTCGATCATGACTACGGATACGGTGCCCAAGTGGGCTACCGAAAGAATTCGCATCGGAGGGAAGCAGGTGCGCATCGCTGGGTGCGCGAAGGGCTCCGGGATGATCCATCCGAATATGGCTACGATGTTCGGGTTTATCGCGACGGATGCGGCGATTCCCGCGCCGGTGCTGTCGCGGGTGCTGAAGGCGGCGGTTGGTCCCACCTTCAACTCGATTACCGTGGATGGCGATACTTCGACTAACGACACCGTGGCGCTGCTGGCCAATGGCGAGTCAGGCGCGCGCTCGATCACCGGGGGCGCGAATTACGAGAAATTCTTCGAGGCGCTGCATGCGGTATGCAAATCGCTGGCGCTGGCGATTGTGGCGGACGGGGAAGGCGCGCAACGGGTGATCGAGATTGAGGTGCGCGGGGCGCCGTCGGACCGGGCCGCGGACCAAGTGGCGCGCACGATTGCGAATTCGCCGCTGGTAAAGACGGCGGTTGCCGGCGCGGACCCGAACTGGGGGCGCATTCTGGCAGCCGCGGGGCGCTCCGGGGTGAAGTTCAATTTCGAGCGCGCGGATATATGGCTGGCGGGCATCGAGGTTTGCCGCGGCGGGCGGGAGTACCCGTTCGACGAGATCGTGACGCACGAGAAGATGCTGGAGAAATTCGTGCCGATCGTCGTCGATCTGCATTCGGGCGAGGGAAAGGCGCGGATATGGACCTGCGACTTCACGAAGGAATACATTCACATCAACGCCAGCTACCGCACCTGAGAATTTCGGGTTGCGCTAAGACGGCTCCCATTTCCAATCCGCGTACTGCTCGCGGAGCTTGAGCTTTAGGAACTTTCCCACCGAAGTGCGGGGAATCTCTCCGGCGAACACAAAAGCATCCGGCAATTGCCATTTTGCAAAGCGCGCCGCCAAAAAAGCGCGCAACTCCTCGGCGCTTACGTCCAATCCCTCTTTCCGTACCACAACAGCCAGCGGCCGCTCCTGCCATTTCGGATGAGGGACGCCAATCACGGCCGCCTCGCGCACCGAGGGATGGCACATCAGCGCGTTTTCGAGATCGACGGAGCTGATCCATTCGCCTCCGGACTTGATCAGGTCCTTGCTGCGGTCCACAAGCTTGATGTAGCCCTCCGGATCGATGGTGGCGACGTCTCCCGTGCGGAACCACCCGTCGTGCGACCAGCGATCGCGGGCCGCAGGGGCTTCGAAGTAATCACCGGCAATCCACGGGCCGCGCACTTCGAGTTCTCCCGGCGTGACGCCATCCCAGAGAGCTTCACCGGACGAGCGCATCACGCGCGACTCCACGAAGGGCGGCGGGATTCCCTGCTTGGCGCGCTGTTTGTATTTTTCGTCTTCCGTGAGATTTGTCATGGTCGATTTGACGATGCCGAGGGTGGCGATCGGAGAAGTCTCGGTCATGCCCCAGAGGTGGGTGAGGCGAATTCCGAAACGATCCAAGCCGCGGAGCAAGGATTCCGGCACCGCCGCGCCGCCGCACATGATGCGCAAAGAGCGCGAGGGCTTCCACCGGGCGGGATTCTTCTCGATGGCGGCGAGAAGGCCGAGCCAGACGGTGGGAACGCCAATGGCCAACGAGACCTTTTCGCGTTCGATCAAATCGAGCAGGCTTTCGGGATCGAGATGCGGGCCCGGCAGCACGAGTTTGGCGCCCATCATTGCCGCGGCGAACGGGACTCCCCAGCCGTTCGCATGGAACATCGACGATGCCAGTAGAATCGAATCGGAGTTGCTCACGGCGAAGCCGTCGGAAAGGCACGCCACAAAACTGTGCAGCACCAATGAGCGGTGCGAATACAAGACGCCTTTGGGCTTGCCGGTGGTGCCGGAGGTAAAGCACAAGGCGGCGGCCTGGTTTTCGTCGATGTCGGGGTAGGCGAATTCGTTATCCGTGTCCGAGAGAAAGGATTCGTAGCTCTCGAAACCGAGGGCGGCACCGTCCGGAAGCGCTGCGCCACAGAAGGGAACGCAAAGTACGCGCTCGAAGGGGACTTTTGCGCGGATCGATTCATAGGCGGGCAGCAAGGCATCGTCGACGATCAGGAAGCGGTCGCGGGCGTGATTGGCAATGTAGGCGAGTTCGTCCGGATGGAGGCGGCAATTCAGGGTGTGGGTCACACCGCCAGCTGCCGGAATGCCGAAGTAGCACTCCACATGCGCCGAATGGTTCCACAGGAGAGTGGCTACCCGATCGCCCGGCTTCAGGTCAGCGAGTTCGAGCGCGCGGGCCAGCTTTCGCGCCCGCAGGTACATGTCGCGATACGTGGTCCGGAAGAGCGAACGGTCGGGGCGGCGCGATACGATTTCTACATCGCGAAAAATTCTGCCGGCACGCTCGAGAATGGCGGTGAGAGTTAGAGGGAAATCCATCATCAGCCCCTGCATCGGCTTCCTCCAGGCTTTCGAGTCGGGGCAAATCCTATCATTTCAGAGCGGCATTCGCATCGCCGGGCGATTCGGTGGACGCGGGGCAGCGCGGGAGGCGGCGGTTGACTGGCGAGGGCGGTTTGCAGCAAGATGCTGCTGAGTTGCTGGAGCGCTCGCTTCAGACCGGAGAGTCGGCACCACGCCGGCGGCTAGCGGCCGAGATCCTGCTTCTTCAGCCTCGCGTGGCCCTTCGTTTGACGGGGGGCACAAGGAGCACGACAGTGAAGAAACTCTACGTGGGGAATTTGTCGTTCAAGGCTACGGAAGATCAGGTGCAAGCGCTATTTTCGGAAATCGGGGTGCAGCCGGATTCGCTCACGCTGCTTCGCGATCGATTTACGGGGCAGCCTCGCGGGTTCGGTTTCGCGGAAGTAGGCGACGACGCGGAAGCGGAAAAGGCGATCGCGGCTTTGAACGGCAAGGACTTTCTCGGACGAGCGCTGGTGGTGAACGAAGCGAGGCCGCAGCGTGAGGGCAGCGGAGGCGGCGGGGGCGGACGCGGAGGATATGGCGGCCACGGCGGTGGTGGAGGCGGCGGACGCGGCGGGCATGGTGGCGGCGGCGGTGGTGGTCGTGGAGGACGAGGGGGCGGCGGTGGTGGCGGCGGATACGGGCGAGACCGTTAAGGTATTCACTGGAATCAAGCAATTTTCGACTGGCGGTGCCCGACCCTTGACACCGAAGGGTCGGGCACCGCAGAGATAAAAGCAGATCCCTCGTCGCTGCGCTCCTCAGGATGACGACGAAAGGCGACGGCAAAGGCAACCGCAAACCAACCGCATAGGCTACGGCATAGGCCACAGCTACGGCTCAGCAGGCACTTCCACTCGGTGGCGTGATTTCTACGCTATGGCTGTTTGCTGTTTATTGGCTGGGACCAGCGGCTTGGGTTCGCTGACGTCCACGTTTGACCCGTTGTAGACAAAACTCTCGATGGTTGTTCCCCGCAGGCCTTGCCGGATCAGGTCCGTCACGTTGAGTTTGCTTTCGGCTTCGTCTAGATCCTTGGGGCTGGCGTACAGGGAGGGTTTGCGGGGCATGAAGACGGGGCAGCAATCGTGAAACGGCTCGGAGGAAATTTCGTAGGTGCCGATCTTGTGGGCGGTGGCGAGGATGTCCATTTTGTCGGCGCCGATGAGTGGCCGAAATACGGGGATGCGGGCGGCGGCGTCTACCGCGACCAGGTTCCGGAGGGTTTGCGAGGCTACCTGGCCGAGACTGTCTCCGGTCAGCAGGGCGAGGGCGTGGTCGCGGCCGGCTAGCACTTGGCTGATTCGCAGCATCATTCTGCGATAGAGCAGGATGCGGCTCTCCTCGGGTGCGTAGCGTACGATCTCGCGCTGGATTTCTTCAAACGGAACGCGATATAGCTTGGCGCGGAATTGATAGCGGACCAGTTGCTTCACCAGGCCGCTCGCTACGTGCAGGGACGATTCGCCCGGCCTTGCGCCCGTGCCGTAAAAGTGAATGAAGCTGAGGTGCGCGCCGCGCTTCATCATGTGGTAGGCGGCGATAGCAGAATCGTAGCCGCCCGAGAGCAGGCAGGCGATGCGGCCGGCGGTGTTGGCGGGCAATCCGCCGGGGCCGGGAATTTTTCTGGCGTAGACGAGCAGCGGGCCCGGAGTGACTTCTACGTGGCAGGTGATCTCGGGATCGGTCAACTGCACTTTCGGGGTGCGGCCTTGTGCGCGGAGCCGGTCGAGCAGGAAGCGGCCGATGGCGGCTTCCATTTCCATGGTGCCGTGGGGGAATGTCTTATCGCTGCGCTTCACCCGCACCGCAAAGTTGCTGAAACGTAACGGATCGATTTCCTCCCAGGCGGCTTGGCAGACGGCTTCCATGCTGCGTTCTACGGGGCGGGCCACGGCGTAATATGCGACGCCTAGAACGCGCTCGACGCGCGCTACGGCCTCCTCCACGGACGCCCCTTCGCGCAACCTGACCAGGAAACGATCGCCGGGCTGCTCAATTCTTTGCACGGGAATTCCCTGAAGAGAGTGGCGCAGGGCGGTGAAAAGCTTGCCGAGAAAAAATCGGCGGTTGCGGCCTTTCAGCCACAGCTCGTGGTAATGGACGACGATGACCGGGGTACTCATGGAATTTTATTGGCGATCAAATGATGCTGTAACGCCGATAGAGTATATCAGGGTATATCGGGGCCTATCGGGCAGCGTGATGCGCAGGCGGCGCCGCGATTTTTCGGTCAGATCAGAACGGCTATAGGGCACAGTACCCGCTTCGGGCTGGCGCGTTCGTAACGTGCGATAACTCTATGGATACATGCAGGATTGGGAGGCGACAATCCACAGGTACGAGGGTTAGAATTTGCCACGGCCTGGGGATTCACAGCTGGCCGAAATATTCATGCTACCCAACGAGCTCGTGTCGCATCCAAAGCACTGAGCGCGAGCACTGAACGCGGAGGAGCCCATGTGGAACCGGCGAGACTGGGATGATTTCTTCCATATCGTAAAGAGGCGCGGGCAGATGAACCGTCCGCCGCGGCCGGTACATCGATCCTTGCGCAACCGGCTGACTCCCGCCGAGGGTTATAGCCTGGCTGAACTGGATGATGCTGGCCTGAGCATCGAGCAGGCTGAGATGCTCGGTTTGCCGGTGGACGCGGGCCGCGTGGGCGCTTATGGACCGAACGTTTCGGCGCTGCGCGATTATGTGCGGGCGACGCGTTCGCGGATGTAGAGCGGACCTGTCTCGCGGCAACCTTTGGAAATCCTCGATTAAGACTTTTGCCAGAATCTTGCTACCGCTGCGTAATCAGGGTCGTCTTTCGACGCGTCCTTGACGGCGCTGTACGTTGCGAATGCGGCGGCACCTGCCGGCAGTTCAATTCCCGCTTGGCGCGCTAGTTCGAGAGCCAGCCGGATATCCTTGTGCATTAGGCGCAGAGGGAAACTGGCTGGGTATTCATTTTTGAGGATGAGGGGCGCTTTCACGTCGAGCAGGGCGGAGCGGCCCATGCTGGATTGCAGGACCTCGCTCAGGCGCTCTCCTTTGATTCCGGCGGAACGGACTAGCGCCATCGCTTCCGACAGCGCCTGTACTTCGAGAGCCAGGATCAGGTTCATTGCGAGCTTTACGGTTTGGCCCGCGCCGCTTGGGCCGAGCAGGAAAAAGCGTTTGCCCATCGCTTCGAAAACGGGCTTCACGCGCTCGTACACTTCGGCTTTGCCGCCGATCATGAAGACGAGTTCGCCCTTTTCGGCGCCCCAGGTCCCGCCGGTGACGGGGGCGTCGAGGAAATCTACGCCGCGTTCGGCGCAGGCGGCAGCTTCGCGCCGCGCGAGGTCCGGCGAGATCGTGCTGGAGTCGATGAAGGTGCTGCCGCGACGCAGGCCTTCTAGCGCGCCGTGGGGTCCAAAGACAACCTCTTCCAGAGCCGGGGGATCGCTGACAATCGTTACCAGCACATCCGCCTGGGCGCCTACCTCGCGCGGATTCGCGGCGAGCTTCGCGCCTTCGCAAACTAGATCGCCCCCTTTGGATGGAGTGCGATTCCAGACTACTAGCGGGAAGCCTGCTTTCAGCAGGTTTCGCCCCATCGGCTTGCCCATCAAGCCGAGGCCAATCAGTCCAACGGTCGGTGCCATTCAAGCCTCCAGTAATGTTTACTTGTTTTAAGCAGCCTCAAGCGTGAGCTTCAAACCTACAGCTTTGGCGACGGCGTACAACGTGGAGAGGCGCGGATTCCCCTTGGCGGACAACGCACGATACAAGCTCTCTCGCTCGATGCCCGCGGCTTTTGCGACTTTCGCGATGCCGCGTGCCTGCGCCACGTGGCGAAGCGCAAGAAGAAGAACGCGCGGCTCATCGGTGTCGTCCAGAGCCGCGCGAAGATACTCTGCGGCAAACTGCGGGTCCTGACGGATTCGCCGAATCATCGATTCATCGTGCGAAATACTCGTTTTCCCTTTCATAGCTTTTCGGTCCTGGTTTCGTAATCGCCATTGTAATGTCTAGATCACAGGCGAATCAAACGGGCGAGAATTCGACGCGATGGCGCTGCGGGTCGATACGCTCGGCGCGAACGCGGATGCGATCGCCGATGCTGTAGATGCGCCGGGGGCTCGAGGCGCGCGAGCGGCGGTGATGCTCGCAGACGATGGCGTGATCGCGGTCGCGATAGAGGCATTGCTGCCCGGTAAACTCCTCCAGCCTGTCGATGCCGACGAGGCCTTCCACGAAAATATCGACGAGTTCGACGAAGAAACCGAACTTCTGCACGGAGACGATCAGCGCGTCATATTCCTCGCCGAGATGGCTTTCCATGAACTGGGCGGTCTTCCACTGGACGAGTTCGCGCTCGGCGGCGTCCGCGCGGCGCTCCGCTTCCGAGCTTTCCGAGGCGATGCTTTCGAGTTCGGCGCGGCGGTAGGGGCCGAGCATCGGCACGAATTCCTCTTTGCCGGCTTTCACGACTATGGCGCGGGGGGCCTGCGCCGTGGGATTCTCGAGCGCCCATTTTAGGATGCCGTGCACGATGAGGTCGGGATAGCGGCGGATGGGAGACGTGAAATGGGTGTACTCCTGGACGGCGAGAGCGAAGTGCCCCAGTGCATCGGCGGCGTAACGCGCCTGCTTCAACGAACGCAGCATCAGGTAGGAAAGGATGCGCTCTTCGGGCTTTCCGGCGATTTTTTCGGTGAGCCGCTGGTAGTGCTGCGGGAGAATGTCGATTTGTTCAGGCGGCAGTGAGACCGTCATGGGGCGCGTGCGGCCGCGGCCTTTGCGTCCGGCCCGCGCGGCGGCCTGTACCTGGCCGTGCTTTACCGCGATGCGGCGCTCGGCGAGATCGTCCACGCCTAGGGAATAGCCGAAGGCGTGGGCGAGTTCTTCGAATTCGAGCACCTTTTTGGGGTCGGGCTTTTCGTGGACGCGGTGCAGCGAGGCGATGCCGCGCTTTTCAAGATATTGCGCGACCGCTTCGTTCGCGGCGAGCATGAACTCCTCGATGAGGCGGTGGGCAATGTTGCGCACGCTGCGGGTGACGCCCTGCATGCGGCCTTGTTCGTCAAACTCGATGATCGGCTCGGGAAGATCGAAGTCAATGGAGCCGCGTTCGCCGCGCCGCTTGTTCAGCAGGAGCGCCAATTCCTTCATGCGTCGGAACGCGCCGACCAGGGGCTCGTAGCGCTGCGTCATTTCCGGATCGCCTTCGAGCACCTTGTGGACGTTGGTATAGGTCATGCGCTCGACCGAGCGGATTACGCCGGGGGTGAATTCCGAGCGGACCATCTTGCCGGACGCGTCCATTTCCATGACTACGCTCATGACGAGGCGGTCGACTTTTGGATTGAGCGAGCAGATGCCGTTGGATAGCTCTTCGGGGAGCATGGGGATGGCGCGGTTCGGGAAATAGACGGAGTTGCCGCGCAGACGGGCTTCCTGATCGAGGGGCGAGGCGCGGCGGACGTAATGCGCTACGTCGGCGATATGAACCTGAAGTTCGTAGTGACCGTTGGGGAGCGGGGCTACGTGGACGGCGTCGTCGAAGTCGCGCGCGGTTTCGCCGTCGATCGTAACGATGGGAAGATTTCTAAAATCGCGCCGGCCGTCGAGATCGGCTTCGGTTACGGTCTGCGGAGCGGCCTTGGCTTCGGCGACGGCATCCTCGGGAAATTCATGAGGCAGGTGATGCTTGCGGATGATGATTTCGACATCGACGCCGATTTCGCCGGGCCGGCCTAGAATTTCCAGGACGCGGCCCGTGGGCGCGAGGCCGCCTTTCGGGTAGCGCGTAATTTCCACATTGACTACGGCGCCGTCGAGCTCTGCGAGGCGGACGCGTCGATTGGTCGATGGATCGGCGCCGGATGCGTCGCGCAGCTTCTGGCGGAGATCGGGGCTGAGTTCGTCTCCCGGCGGGATGAGGACTTCGTGGTGGATGCGCGTGTCGTAGGGGAGCACTTGATTGCTGTGCGCGCCGTAGCGAAACAGGCCGACGAGCGTGGGATGTTCGCGCTCGACGACCTGGACGATGCGTCCTTCGGCACGGCCGTCGTTGCGGCGGCGGGCGATGCGGGCGAGGACTTTGTCGCCGTGCATGGCGTCGCCGATGCCGTCGCGGCCGATGAAGAGATCGCCTTCAACGCCTGGAATCGGCTTGTCGGGCACGACGAAGCCGTAGCCATCGCGATGCGTGACCATGCGGCCGGCGATCAGGTTCGGGTCGGCGGATCGCTTGGGGCTGCCCGACGCAGCGCGCTCTTCCTGCTGCACCGGCGACGGGCGTTCTTTTGCGGGTCGCGAGGATTGTTTTGAGCCGGTGAGGCGGTAGCGGCCTCCGTGAATTTCTTCTATGTCTCCGGCTTTTTTCAGCTGCTGGATGATTCGCGGGAGATATCGGCGGCCGCGATGCTTCAGCTCCATGGCGTGAGCGATTTGGCGAATCGTGGCGGGGTGCGGCTGAGCTGAGAGGTGCGCGAGAACCTCTTCGCGGCTGACTTCCAACGGGCGTGGTTCCTGATCTGCTACGGTGTGCTGGCGTCTCATGAGAGTGTGCTTGTGTGCGGTCTCAGGCTAACGGATTTCCGGCTGGGTAGCAAAAACTGAATTGGTTCAGGCGGTTCGTCACGGCGGGGGCGGAGAGGCGATGGGGGCATTGAGGATCACGACCTTGCCGTCCGCGTCGCGCGAAAGAGGCGGCGCGTATTCGCCGAGTTCTTCGCGGCGCCACCACGTTCCGTTCGCTCGTTTCGTTTGCCGGTCGGTGAACCAGTATTGATAGATGACGGTGCGGACTTCCTTTGGGGGCGTGGCGTCGAAAGGATTGTTGGCGAAAAGTTCGAGCACGTCCGGCTGGTTTTTGAGGAGCCGTTCTTCCGTCCACAGGACGAACCGATATTCCTGCCACTCGCCGAGCGATGCGAACCAGAGATTCCATTCGAACGCGGCTGATAGGGCGCGTAAATCCCGGGTGGCTTCGGAGGGCCTGCGGCTTGTAGCGGAAGGGATAGGGGTGCCAGTTCTTCCGTCTTCGAGCCCTGAAATTCGATTTCGTAGCGTTGGTGCGTCATTACGGCGAACAATCCGTACTGGTTTGCGATGCGGAATGGGTCGAGGGTCTTCGGGCCTCTCGGAGAGGAAGCCGGGCAGGAAAAACATCAGAGCGAGCTGCGGCTTGTTAAGTAGAAGACCGTCCGAGACATACCCCTGCGATCGTCATGCGGACCGGAGTGAAGCGCCTGCGAACATCTCGCGCGTCGATTCCGGAGTCGCGAGGCCGGGGAATCGGCCTCTCGCTTCCGATAAAATCCCGGATGCGCCGCGGAAGGATCCATTCGAAGCGGTCGTCCAGCAGCAAGAAGCCGAGCGAGAGCACAAGATAATTCAGGAACGCATAGTTGGCGGTGAGGATGATCGCGACTGGAAGGGCGTGAGGATGCAGAAAGCACGCGATGCGGAACGGCGCGGCAGGAAACCATCCAGACCAGGGCCAGTTCAACCGAAAACGTGAGGAATACGGCTCCGGCGTGAAACCAGTGCGGAAATTGCTGCACGTACCAGCCGATCCATGTGGGGAGCGGGCCATTCTGGTAGTAATCGTCCATCGCCGTGAAGTGGCGCCAGGAAAGGTCGCCGCTCGCGATCTTCACGACGCCCGATTCGAAATAAATCCGGAACCATTCCCATCGCAACAGGAAGAGGCTCGCGCGGGAGGGCGGATGGGCGCGCGCAAGCCCCGGCCAAAAACCGGGCGGGGCGAAAAACAGTGCAATGAATCCGGCTTCGAGCAACATGCCATCGGACTGGTAACTGGAAAAATCCTGCGCGGTGCTCACAAAAGAAAGGAAGCAGACGAAGAAATACCAGCATGCCGCGCGGCCACAGATTCAAGACCAAAAGCAGGGACGCAGGGCCCAGCCAGCACACCAGCATCAGCGCACGATCGCTGGACCCGAGCCAGAATAAGGTGGGTACAGACCAAAATCGCGGCCGTGCAGCACCGCGGCGGCGGCTTGCAGGTAGTCCGCCGCGGGTAGGATCCCGTTCGGTCCGTTGAGTCCTTTGATTTGAAACAGGAGGGAATAGAACGCGGAAAAATAAATCAAGCCGAAGGCGCGCAGGAAAATCCAACGCGGCCACAGATGTCCGGGGCGCCGGTTGTCGATGGGTTCAGAGCCGAACAGCCAGTTGACGACCGCTGTTAACCGCTTTTCCATTGGGCGCGATTATAGCGGAATCGGCAGGACGGGCCCTTGGACAACTTCGAGGGGCGGAGATTTGCGATCAAGCGAAAATATTGCTGGGTGTAATTGCTTGGCAAAGAACGCAGATAAGCGACAATCGCCTGGGCGTCCGCATGGTTCATGTGATAGATGTGCATCGGAGGATGGATGGCGATACCGTTAGGGCCCACGCCCTTTTCCAACACCGTTTCCGCTTGTGCGTCGGTAAACCCTTCGAGTCCGGCAATTGCGGGAGCCCGCCAGGCCCAGTTGGTCATATTGTGGACGGGCATGATCCAGGTGGTGGCACCCTGCAGGTATTTTGAGTTATCGAGGTTATTGTTCGCGTCGCGCGAGGTGTGGCATTCCGAGCACATGCCGACGTTATCCACCAGGTATTGCCCACGCGCCACGAGCGTTTCCTGCGAGGCCGCTGCCCCTTTTTGAGCCGGTGCCGCTTGCGTCTGTGCGGCGGAGCTGTCGCCTGATAGCAGGCTCAGCATCGCAAACCCAGCGGCTAGAATAATCCCCGCACAAACGCTCCACCGATAAATTGCTTTCATTTCAGTTCTATCCTAGCACCTGATTTGTTTTGATGCGGCCCTTCGCGTGAGGACGAATGGCACCGGAACGAAAAAGTATCGCAAAACAGCGTTGGCGTGTCCATCTGGTTTTCAGAGAAGTG
>CAWCQH010000040.1:0-11015 GCA_963797585.1 uncultured Acidobacteriota bacterium | reverse complement strand
AGCCTGCTTTCAGCAGGTTTCGCCCCATCGGCTTGCCCATCAAGCCGAGGCCAATCAGTCCAACGGTCGGTGCCATTCAAGCCTCCAGTAATGTTTACTTGTTTTAAGCAGCCTCAAGCGTGAGCTTCAAACCTACAGCTTTGGCGACGGCGTACAACGTGGAGAGGCGCGGATTCCCCTTGACGGACAACGCAGGATACAAGCTCTCTCGCTCGATGCCCGCGGCTTTTGCGACTTTCGCGATGCCGCGTGCCTGCGCCACGTGGCGAAGCGCAAGAAGAAGAACGCGCGGCTCATCGGTGTCGTCCAGAGCCGCGCGAAGATACTCTGCGGCAAACTGCGGGTCCTGACGGATTCGCCGAATCATCGATTCATCGTGCGAAATACTCGTTTTCCCTTTCATAGCTTTTCGGTCCTGGTTTCGTAATCGCCATTGTAATGTCTAGATCACAGGCGAATCAAACGGGCGAGAATTCGACGCGATGGCGCTGCGGGTCGATACGCTCGGCGCGAACGCGGATGCGATCGCCGATGCTGTAGATGCGCCGGGGGCTCGAGGCGCGCGAGCGGCGGTGATGCTCGCAGACGATGGCGTGATCGCGGTCGCGATAGAGGCATTGCTGCCCGGTAAACTCCTCCAGCCTGTCGATGCCGACGAGGCCTTCCACGAAAATATCGACGAGTTCGACGAAGAAACCGAACTTCTGCACGGAGACGATCAGCGCGTCATATTCCTCGCCGAGATGGCTTTCCATGAACTGGGCGGTCTTCCACTGGACGAGTTCGCGCTCGGCGGCGTCCGCGCGGCGCTCCGCTTCCGAGCTTTCCGAGGCGATGCTTTCGAGTTCGGCGCGGCGGTAGGGGCCGAGCATCGGCACGAATTCCTCTTTGCCGGCTTTCACGACTATGGCGCGGGGGGCCTGCGCCGTGGGATTCTCGAGCGCCCATTTTAGGATGCCGTGCACGATGAGGTCGGGATAGCGGCGGATGGGAGACGTGAAATGGGTGTACTCCTGGACGGCGAGAGCGAAGTGCCCCAGTGCATCGGCGGCGTAACGCGCCTGCTTCAACGAACGCAGCATCAGGTAGGAAAGGATGCGCTCTTCGGGCTTTCCGGCGATTTTTTCGGTGAGCCGCTGGTAGTGCTGCGGGAGAATGTCGATTTGTTCAGGCGGCAGTGAGACCGTCATGGGGCGCGTGCGGCCGCGGCCTTTGCGTCCGGCCCGCGCGGCGGCCTGTACCTGGCCGTGCTTTACCGCGATGCGGCGCTCGGCGAGATCGTCCACGCCTAGGGAATAGCCGAAGGCGTGGGCGAGTTCTTCGAATTCGAGCACCTTTTTGGGGTCGGGCTTTTCGTGGACGCGGTGCAGCGAGGCGATGCCGCGCTTTTCAAGATATTGCGCGACCGCTTCGTTCGCGGCGAGCATGAACTCCTCGATGAGGCGGTGGGCAATGTTGCGCACGCTGCGGGTGACGCCCTGCATGCGGCCTTGTTCGTCAAACTCGATGATCGGCTCGGGAAGATCGAAGTCAATGGAGCCGCGTTCGCCGCGCCGCTTGTTCAGCAGGAGCGCCAATTCCTTCATGCGTCGGAACGCGCCGACCAGGGGCTCGTAGCGCTGCGTCATTTCCGGATCGCCTTCGAGCACCTTGTGGACGTTGGTATAGGTCATGCGCTCGACCGAGCGGATTACGCCGGGGGTGAATTCCGAGCGGACCATCTTGCCGGACGCGTCCATTTCCATGACTACGCTCATGACGAGGCGGTCGACTTTTGGATTGAGCGAGCAGATGCCGTTGGATAGCTCTTCGGGGAGCATGGGGATGGCGCGGTTCGGGAAATAGACGGAGTTGCCGCGCAGACGGGCTTCCTGATCGAGGGGCGAGGCGCGGCGGACGTAATGCGCTACGTCGGCGATATGAACCTGAAGTTCGTAGTGACCGTTGGGGAGCGGGGCTACGTGGACGGCGTCGTCGAAGTCGCGCGCGGTTTCGCCGTCGATCGTAACGATGGGAAGATTTCTAAAATCGCGCCGGCCGTCGAGATCGGCTTCGGTTACGGTCTGCGGAGCGGCCTTGGCTTCGGCGACGGCATCCTCGGGAAATTCATGAGGCAGGTGATGCTTGCGGATGATGATTTCGACATCGACGCCGATTTCGCCGGGCCGGCCTAGAATTTCCAGGACGCGGCCCGTGGGCGCGAGGCCGCCTTTCGGGTAGCGCGTAATTTCCACATTGACTACGGCGCCGTCGAGCTCTGCGAGGCGGACGCGTCGATTGGTCGATGGATCGGCGCCGGATGCGTCGCGCAGCTTCTGGCGGAGATCGGGGCTGAGTTCGTCTCCCGGCGGGATGAGGACTTCGTGGTGGATGCGCGTGTCGTAGGGGAGCACTTGATTGCTGTGCGCGCCGTAGCGAAACAGGCCGACGAGCGTGGGATGTTCGCGCTCGACGACCTGGACGATGCGTCCTTCGGCACGGCCGTCGTTGCGGCGGCGGGCGATGCGGGCGAGGACTTTGTCGCCGTGCATGGCGTCGCCGATGCCGTCGCGGCCGATGAAGAGATCGCCTTCAACGCCTGGAATCGGCTTGTCGGGCACGACGAAGCCGTAGCCATCGCGATGCGTGACCATGCGGCCGGCGATCAGGTTCGGGTCGGCGGATCGCTTGGGGCTGCCCGACGCAGCGCGCTCTTCCTGCTGCACCGGCGACGGGCGTTCTTTTGCGGGTCGCGAGGATTGTTTTGAGCCGGTGAGGCGGTAGCGGCCTCCGTGAATTTCTTCTATGTCTCCGGCTTTTTTCAGCTGCTGGATGATTCGCGGGAGATATCGGCGGCCGCGATGCTTCAGCTCCATGGCGTGAGCGATTTGGCGAATCGTGGCGGGGTGCGGCTGAGCTGAGAGGTGCGCGAGAACTTCTTCGCGGCTGACTTCCAACGGGCGTGGTTCCTGATCTGCTACGGTGTGCTGGCGTCTCATGAGAGTGTGCTTGTGTGCGGTCTCAGGCTAACGGATTTCCGGCTGGGTAGCAAAAACTGAATTGGTTCAGGCGGTTCGTCACGGCGGGGGCGGAGAGGCGATGGGGGCATTGAGGATCACGACCTTGCCGTCCGCGTCGCGCGAAAGAGGCGGCGCGTATTCGCCGAGTTCTTCGCGGCGCCACCACGTTCCGTTCGCTCGTTTCGTTTGCCGGTCGGTGAACCAGTATTGATAGATGACGGTGCGGACTTCCTTTGGGGGCGTGGCGTCGAAGGGATTGCCGGCGAAGAGTTCGAGCACGTCCGGCTGGTTCTGGAGGAGGCGCTCTTCGGTCCAGAGGACGAAGCGATAGTCCTGCCAGGTGCCCAGCGAGGCGAACCAGAGATTCCAGTCGAAGCGCGGCTGATAGGGCGCGTAGATCCCGGGTGGCTTGCGGAGGTCCTGCGGCTTGTAGCGGAACGGGTAGGGGAGCCACGTTTTTCCGTCGCGCGAGCCTTGAAATTCGATTTCGTAGCGGGCGTGCGTCATTACGGCGAACAATCCGTACTGGTTGGCGATGCGGAATGGGTCGAGGGTGCGTTCGGGCCACTCGGAGAGCGGGAGCCTGTTACGGAAAAACATCTGGGCGAGCTGGAGGCTTGTTATGTAGAAGACTGTGCCGAGACATATTGCGGCGACCAGTATGCGAAAGGGTCTGAGAGCGAGACTCCATCGCGTTCGCGGGTCGTCGTTGTCGAGTTTCGCGGTTTGGAGGGGATCGGCCTCACGCTTCTCGATGAGGCGGCGGAGAGTCGCTGGAAGAATTGCCGAGACGAAGCGGTCATCGAGAAGGAGGAAGCCGAGCGAGAGCACGATGTAATTCAGGAACGCGTAGTTGGCGGTGAGGATAATGCCGATTTGAAAGGGAGTGAGGATGCAGAAAGCCGCGATGCGGACGCGGCGGGGCAGAAATACGAGCCAGCACAGGACGAGTTCGGCCGCGAAAGTGAAGAGCACGGCGCCGGCGTGAAACCAATGAGGGAATTGCTGCACGTACCAGCCGATCCAGCTGGGCAGCGGGCCGTTCTGGTAATAGTCGTCCATGGCGGTGAGGTGGCGCCAGGACTGGTCGCCGCTGGCTAGTTTCACTACGCCCGACTCGAAATAAATGCGGAACCATTCCCAGCGCAGGAGGAAGAGGCTGGCGCGGGAAGGCGGATGGGCGCGCGCGAGCCCCGGCCACAGACCGGGCGGGGCGAAGAAGAGGGAGATGAAACCGGCTTCGAGCAACATGCCGTCGGACTGGTAGCTGGAAAAATCCTGCGCGGTGCTTACGAAAGAGACGAAGCAGGCGAAGGAGATTACGAGCATTCCGCGCGGCCACAGGTTGAAGACCAGGAGGAGGGATGCCAGGAGACCCAGCCAGCACACGAGCATGAGCGCGCGGTCGCTCGATCCCAGCCAGAAGAGGCTGGGTACGAACCAGAATCTGCGGCTGTGGAGGACTGCGGCGGCGGCTTGCAGGTAGTCTGCCGCGGGCAAAATTCCATTGGGACCGTTGAGTCCTCTGATTTGAAACAGGAGGGAATAGAACGCGGAGAAATAAATCAGGCCGAGGGCTCGCAGGAAAATCCAGCGCGGCCAGAGGTGTCCCGGGCGCTGGTCGCCGATGGGTTCAGGGCCGAACAGCCAGTTGAGAGCCGCTGTTAGCCGCTTTTCCATTCGGCGCGATTATAGCGGAATCGGCAGGAGCGGCGGCTTGAACAGACTGTGAGGGGCGGAGCTTCGCGATTCGGGCCGAGTTTATGGCTGGGTGTAGTTGCTGGGCAGCGAGCGCAGATAGGCTACGACCGCCTGCGCGTCCGCGTGATTCATGTGGTAGATGTGCATGGGCGGGTGGATGGCGATGCCGTTGGGGCCGACGCCCTTTTCGAGGACTGTTTCCGCCTGGGCGTCGGTGAAGCCTTCGAGGCCGGCGATGGCGGGAGCGCGCCACGCCCAGTTGGTCATGTTGTGGACGGGCATGATCCAGGTGGGGGCGCCTTGCAGGTATTTCGAGTTGTCGAGATTGTTGTTGGCGTCGCGCGAGGTGTGGCATTCGGAGCACATGCCGACGTTGTCCACCAGATACTGGCCGCGGGCTACGAGGGCTTCCTGGGACGCCGCGGGATTTCCTTTTTGGGCCGGCGCAGCCTGGGCTTGCGCCGCGGCGTTGTCGCGCGACAGCAGGCTCGAAGCCGCAAACCCAGCCGCCAGAATGATCCCTGCACAAACGATCCAACGGTACATTGCTTTCATTTCAATTCGATCCTGGACCTGATTTGGTGTTGATGCGGCCCTTTGCGTGAGGGCCAATGGAACCGCTCGAACGAAAAAGTATCGCAAAACATAGTTGACGTGTCCATCTGGTTTTCAGAGAAGTGTCTTAGCTCCATAATTCTGTCACCCCTTAACGGCAACGTGAAAATGTCACCCCATGAGACAGGAGACATTCACGTTGAATCAGAAGGAATTGCAGCGAGTGACCGTCATTTCACAATGTGTGCAAGGAAACCTGACGTGTGCCAGAGCCGCGGAGCTGCTCGACCTATCGCCGCGGCATGTCAAACGGCTCAAATCGCGCTATCGGCTAGGCAGCGCAGCGGCTCTGGCACACGTCAGCCGCGGCCGCCCCAGTCCCCGGCGCACGCCGCAAGCCGTACGCCAACGCGCCCTGGAACTGGCGCGCACGCGCTACGCCGGCTTCAACGATCATCATCTCCAAGAGAAGCTCGTCGAAAAAGAAGGCTTCTCTCTGAGCCGGGAAACCTTGCGACGGCTGCTCCGCACCGGCGGCATCGGCTCACCCCGCAAACGCCGGCCTCCTGCTCATCGCCAGCGCCGTCTGCGCTCGGCCCGCGAAGGGCAGCTGGTGCAACTCGACGGCTCCCCCCACGACTGGCTGGAAGGGCGCGGTCCGCTGCTCACCGCTCTGGGTATGCAGGATGACGCTTCCGGCAAAATCCTTGCCGCTCGGTTCTTCCCCTCGGAAACCTCCCAGGGCTATTTCCGCCTACTCCAAAGCCTCTTGCGCCGCTACGGCGTCCCGGTCGCCTTCTATGGCGATCGCAGCGGCGTCTTCACCCGCAACGACGATCACTGGTCGCTCGACGAACAGCTCGCCGGCCAGCGCCAGCCCACGCAGTTCGGTCGCGCGCTCCAACAACTCGGCATCACCTTCATCGCCGCCCAGACCCCGCAGGCCAAAGGGCGCATCGAACGCCTTTGGGGCGTGCTTCAGGATCGCCTCACCAGTGAACTCCGCTTGGCCCAAGCCCACGATCTGGACTCGGCCAACCGCGTCCTGGCTCGCTTCGTCGCCGACTACAACCGCCGCTTCGCGCGCACTCCCCGCGACGCAGCGATGGCCTGGCGCCCGGCTCCGGAAAACCTCGAACGCATCTGTTGCTTCACTCATGAACGCATCGTCAGCAACGATAACGTTGTGCAATGGGACGGCCGCCGGCTGCAAATTCATCCCCAGCCCCGCCGCTTCAGTTTCGCCGGAGCCAAAGTCCAGATCCATCAGGCTCTCAATGGCCGCGTCTCGCTCTACTATCGCGATACCCGGCTCGATCATTCCAACCTTGGCGGGAGGGTGACATTTTTACGTTGCCGTTAGGGTGACATTTTCACGTTGCTACAACATCTGGTTTTCAGAGAAGCACGTGATGTGCCATGAGCAATCGCGAGTGATTGGCGTCACGAATATAAAAGGAAGAAATTTGGTGCCCAAGAGAGGACTCGAACCTCCACTCCCTTGCGAGAACTAGCTCCTGAAGCTAGCGCGTCTGCCAATTCCGCCACTTGGGCAATGACCGGTTGCGAACCGAGGCTCAACCATATTGCCGCCGGGCCGATACTTTGTCAACGAAGCACACACCGGAGAGAAGAAGGGTTGACCACCGGCGTGGCGGGACCTAGAGTTGAGGCTCAGAGTTGGGTCCTGGAGTACCAGGGAGCGGGAGGGCACCTTATGGCATCTGCGCGCGCAATGATCGAGCGCCGGCGTTCCAGCCGCGTGATGGCCCGCATTCCTGTGAGCGTGCGATTGCAGGACGCGCCGGGGCAGCGCCTCGACGCGGCTACCGAAGCCACTTCGGTGAGCCGGAGTGGGGCACTGCTGTGCATCCCGTTTTCTCCCGTTCTGGGATCGCGTATCGAAGTGGAACATGGCGTGTCGCGGGAATCGCGGGAATTTCGCGTGGTCCGCGTGAGTGCGCCGAAGCCGGACGGCTTGTTTGAGCTGGGCGTAGAGATCCTGCATCCCAACCGGAACTTCTGGGGCATCCCTTTCCCCGACGACAGCCAGAACGATTGACCTGCATTTCCCGAGTGCTATAATCCCGCCCATTAGACCAACCGGGCCCGCACGGGCCGAAAATCGAGCAGTCTTCTAGCGGCTTGCGGGTAGTGGAGGTGGCCATGGAAGCGCTTCACGCTGCGTTGTTTCCTCTGTTTGTTGCCTGGGGAGTTGTGACCGCGATTCTCATCCTGGTGCTGATTTACCGCAGCATGCTGGAGAACCGCGAAGAGGATCAGATATTCCTCGACTCGGCGGCCCAGTCGATGGCTAACGAGCAGCGCGCACTGGTGTCGCGCATCGAAGCCCTGAGCAAGCCGATCGTGGCTTTGATCGTGATGTCGAGCGTGCTGCTGGTAGGCGTTGCGGGGCTGTGGCTCTGGCAAGGTTTCCAGAGCTTTTAGCGGCGGCGGACATGCACCAGGGGCTTCCCCGGCGCCACATTGTTCAGGCGTGCGGTGTTCATGTGTGTGGTGTTGAAGTGTGCGTCAGAGGCTATTGCGGAAGCTGCTGCTGAGGCTGTTGCTGCGGTGGTGGGGCGCTGGCCGCTTGGCCCGGGCATATCTCCGACGTGTGATTGTGGACGATCACCCAGTTTTCTCCCACTTTGTTTAGGACCAGCGTGGTTTGCCCGCGCGCGGTGAACGGCCGGCCGCTGTACATTCCGTCGAACTGCCACTGGTAGGAAGTCCAGGAAATGTCCCCGTGGACGAAGATGGAGGTGTTTCGGCGAATCAGCTGCATTCCCTGGAAAGCAGCTTTCTGCTTCTGGTAAAGCGCCACGTAATTATTCCAGCCGACCACGGGCGGCTCGTAGCTGCCGCTGACGAAGGTTGCGTTGTCGGCATAATACTTGTGCATCGCTTCGACGTTGCCCACCTGGAACGCGCCGAGCATTTCGCCGATGGCGTGGTCGATCTGCTCGGAGGTGGAGGTGGGGAGAGCGGGCAGACCCTGGGCGGAAGCGTTCTCATCGATCCCGCTTTTCTTTTTTTGGCGGGCCGATGTGCCGGATGCCAGTGCGAATATCAAAATGCCGGGCATCAGCCATAGGAGATGCCGACCGATGCGGTTCTGCGTTTTCGTCATCGCTTCCTCCGATTCTGGGGAAGCTTAGCACGAAGCGAAAAACGGCAAGGGGAGAAGTCGAACGCGTGTGCCACGACGCGCGAGACTTAAGAGGCTCGCGGCGTTTATCTGGAGCACGCGGCGAGCGCCTATTTCTTCTTCTGGAAGCTTTCCGATTGCCGGAAGGCTTCCTGGGCCGCCTCGTAAGCCTTGGCGGAATGCTCCATGGCCTGCCGGGAATGTTCGTGGGCGCTCAGGTGATCTTCTTTCTCGTGATGGGCCGCGGCTACACGGTGTGCGTGAGCGGCGAGATCGTGAAACTCCGCGGCGCGACGATGTGAATCGTTTGGCATTTGTTTTCTCCTCGATCGCTTAATCAGGCTCAGTGCGGGTTGTTCGCCGGCATGGGCATATTCGGCATGTCGGGCATCGACTGCACCGGGCTTGCGACTGGCGTAACATTCTTCTCCACCACGATGGGAGGGGCGGATTCGACGGCCGCGCCCGTCACGATAATCTGACCGATCATGAAGGAATGCGGGAGACAGGCATAGGAATATGTTCCGGGCCGGTTGAAGGTTACCGCCGAGGATTTTCCCGAGCCGAGCATTCCGGTGTCCCAGCCGCCATCGTCGGACGAAGCGGCGTTGTGAAATTGCTTGCCGGTATTGGTGAAGATCACCTTTGTGCCCGTGGGGACGGTGATTCGGTTGGGCGTGAAGGAATAATCGATCAGCGTCACGGCGTTGGTCTTGACGATCGGGCCGGTGACTTCGACGACCGACTGCGGGGGCGGCGGGGCGGCGAAGGGATGCAGCCTGTTGCCCGGCGAGCCTTTCAGCGAAAACGCCCAGATCATGTCTCCGTTGGCGGAGGTGGTCTGCGTGGAAACCCCGCCGGCAGCGATGGCTATGTATTGCATTCCGTCGATTTCGTAGGTGATCGCGGGGGCGTCCGCGCCTGCGCCAGTCTGCCATTGCCAGAGCAATTCGCCGGTTTTGTCGTTGTAGGCCTGAAGATTTCCGTCCGGATCGCCGTGGAAAACCAGGCCGCTGGCGGTGGCCATGGCCCCGCTGCCCTGGCCGACGGAGTAAGGCATCTTCTTCTGCCAGACAATTTTGTTGGTGCGCGAATCGACAGCGGTGAAGGTGCCGGAGAAGCGCGCGCCTATCGGCGGCGCCACGGCCAGGCCGGCGCCAATCGCTCCTCTTGGACGGTCGGAAGCGGTGGCGTAGAAGTAGCCGGTTCGCGGACTGTAGGCCATGGGCGCCCAATTCACGCCGCCGTTTCCTCCCGGCGAAATCAAGACGGGCTGATCATATACAGCGGCGAAAATGCACTTGGTTACCCAGCCGCCCAGCGGCTGCGGACACTGCGGCATCAGGGCATCTCCGCGGGGGATCGGCTGCGTGGGAGACGAGGCGACACGGGGATCCTGCTCCACCGGTTTTTCGTCGATGCCAATGAGCGGCTTTCCGTTGGTGCGGTCGAGCATGTAGATCCAGCCGGTCTTGCAAGCCTCGGCTATGCCCTTGCGGTTTACGCCGCCGTAGACCTGATCGAAGAGGATCACCGGGCTGGGACAATCGAAGTCCCACATGTCGTGATGAACCACCTGGTAATGCCAGGCATAGGTGCCATCCAGGTGAAGCGCCATGATGGAGGCGCTGAATAAATTGTTGCCGGGCCGATGGCCCGAGTCGCCGAACACGGGATTGCCGGTGCTGAAGTAGAGGAGGCCGAGTTCTGGATCGACAGCGGGCGTCTGCCAGACACTCGCACCGCCATGGCGATCCTGATGCTTGTCTTTCAGTGTGCTGGGATCCTGCGAGACGGCAGAGTCGTCGGCCGGCGGCGGCCAGGTTTCGCCTCCGAGTTCGCCGGGACCGGCAGCGGTCCAAAAATGCCAGAGTTCCTTACCGGTATTTCCGTCGAGGGCTGTGACTTTGCCGCGCGCGCCCATGTCTCCGCCGGAGACGCCGGTGTAAATCACACCTTTATAGTAAAGGGGCGCGGAGGTGATGGTGTAGCCGTCCTGCCACTTGCCGATGCGGGTCTGCCACAACAGTTTGCCGGTCTCGGCTTCGAGGGCGACGAAGGTGCCGTCGAGATAGCCCAGGAAGACTTTTCCGTCGCCTACGGCGACGCCTCGATTGTCCCAGCCGCAGCAAACGGTGGAGATGTTCTGATCGATGCCGGAGAGGTGCTCCCAGATCAGGGAGCCGGTTTTTGCGTCGAGGGCGAAAACGTCGTCGTTGCCGGTGGTGACGTACATGACGCCGTCTTTTACGATGGGCGTGTTTTCGAGGGAGTACTTGCTGCCGAGGCCGGAACCGAGATGGGTGACCCAGGCGCCCTTCAAATCTTTCACATTGGCCGGGTTGATCTGATCGAGCGTCGAGAAACGGGAGTTGCTCCAGTCGCCGCCGACCGTCAGCCATTCTTTTCCGGAGGGCTGGCGCAAATCGGCAATTCCCTGGCCCTTCAAGACGAAGAAGGGAAGGAGAAAACCGATGGCAATCGCAATGGCCGCTATTTTTGAGCGCATGTTCCGCATCTCTTTCTCCTGAGAAATCGGGCTACCTGCGACCGGGTAGCCGAGAAACAATGATGGATTGCGTGGGAGCATTCTACCGAGTAACGACCTC
>CAWCQH010000039.1:0-17457 GCA_963797585.1 uncultured Acidobacteriota bacterium | reverse complement strand
TCAACGTTCTGGTCTCGATGGAAAATGTTACCGCGCGCGTGCAGGCGGCGGCGAAGCCGGGAATGGCGGATGAGCCTGCGCTGAAGGCTAGGCAGGCCGCCATCGCGGCGATCGAAAGCGAAAGCCTCCAGGCCACCGGCTTGCGATCGGACGTGATTTCCCTCTACAAGGGCGGGGAATACTGGCTCTATCGCTATAAGAAGTACACCGACGTGCGGATCGTTTTTGCCCCCGAAGAGCAGGTGGCATTTTTGGCGGCGACCCGGATAATTTCACGTACCCTCGCTACGACCTTGATATGGCGCTGTTCCGGGTTTATGAAAACGGCAAGCCTCTCCACACGGAGAACTATTTGAAGTGGAATGCGAAGGGACCAGCGGAAAACGAGCTCGTGTTCGTGTCCGGGAATCCGGGATCAACACAGCGCGAGGACACCGTTGCGCAGCTGACCCTCGAGCGCGACGTCATAGAGCCCAACGTGCTGAAACTCCTGCGGCACCGCGTTGCCGTGCTGAAAGAGTTTGGAGCGCAGGGGACGGAGCAGGCTCGCGAGGCGGAGACGCAGGTCTTTTACCTCGAGAATTCGCTGAAGGCCTTCGAGGGACGCCTGCAAGGACTACTTGACCCGGCCACCTTCAGCAAAAAGGTGAACGACGAAAAGGAATTTCGCGCGAAGGTCGCGGCCAATCCTGAGTGGCAGAAGGAGTATGGCGGGGCCTGGGCGGTGATCGAAGGCGCCACGAAAAAGGATGGCCAATTGTTTCCCAAGGACCTTTTCCGGCGGACCGACAGCCCCCTGTTCGGCTCGGCACTCTCGCTGGTGCAATATGCTGCCGAGGTGCAGAAGCCGGATGGCGAGCGGTTGCCGGGCTATCATGATTCTCAGCTCGAATCGCTGCGGTTCAGCGTGGTGTCGCCCGCGCCGGTATATCTCGACATGGAAACGGCGCGGATGGCGGGCAGCTTCCAGGAGGCTCTCGACGAACTCGGGCCAAACGACGCGTGGGTGAAAGCGGCTCTGGATGGCAAGTCGCCCCTCGATGCCGCGCGAGCGTACATCGGCCGGAGCAAGCTGGCGGATCCGGCTGTGCGCCGCCAGTTGCTCGAGGGTGGCGAAGCAGCCATCACCGCGTCCACGGATCCACTCATCCTGTTGGCGAGGCGCCTCGACCCTGTCCTACGCGCGATGATGAAGCAGAACGACGAAGAAGTGAAAAGCGTCGAGACATCCGCCGGAGAAAAGCTCGGGAAGGCCCGCTTTCTCGTTTACGGCAAAGACGCGTACCCCGATGCCACATTCACTCTGCGGCTTTCCTACGGGACGGCGACCGGCTATCCGATGAACGGCACGAAAGCTCCGTACAAGACCACCTACTACGGGCTCTATGACCGCTCGGCGAGCTTTGACGATCAGCCACCTTTCAATCTGCCGCAGCGCTATGTGGAAGGGCGGTCGAAGCTCGATCTCTCCACGCCCATCGACTTCGTTGCGACCGTCGACATTATCGGAGGAAACTCCGGCTCGCCGGTCATCAATCGCAATGGGGAGCTCGTGGGGCTGATCTTCGACGGCAACATCGAGTCGCTGGCGGGAGATTTTGTCTACGACGGGGCCCAGAATCGCGCGGTAGCCGTCGATAGCGCAGCCATGATCGAAGCGCTGCGCAAGCTATATGGGGCGGAAAAGCTCGCCGACGAATTGCAAAGATAGGAAACCAGCAGAACGCTTCTGCCCAGCCGATTGGAGATTTTCATGACCTCGACCACTGCGTTTAGCGAAGGACAGTCTGCTCAGACACCTGAATTCGAACGCAATCTGGACCGCCTGGCTGAAATTGCAGTGCATGCCGGGCTGGGACTTGCGCCGGGCCAGGAACTGGTGATGACGGCCACGCTGGACGGCGCGCCGCTGGCGAGGCGCATCACCGAGCATGCTTACAAAGCGGGCGCCTCCCTCGTGACGACGTTGTTTTCCGACGAGAAGTCGGCGCTCCTTCGCTTTCATCACGCCCCGGATGCCAGCTTCGACGCCGCTCCCGCCTGGTTATATGAAGGCATGGCGCAGGCATTCCGGAGTGGCGCGGCGCGGCTCGCGATCACCGGCAACGATCCTTCGCTGCTTTCGCGCGAGGATCCCGAAAAAGTGAGCCGTGTGAATCGCGCCACGTCGAAGGCCTATCGCCCGGCACTGGAGCTGATCGCGAACCACCAGATCAACTGGACCATCGTGGCCTGTGCTACTCCTGAGTGGGCCGCGACCGTATTCCCGGGTCTGCCGCAAGACAAAGCGCTGGCCCGGCTTTGGGAGGCCATCTTTGCCGCGTCACGCGCCGACCTGCCGGATCCGGTGGCCGCGTGGAAATCGCACGACGCGACGTTGCACGCTCGCGCGAACCGGCTGAACGAGAAGAGGTATGCGGCGTTGCACTTCCGGGGACCCGGCACGGATCTTCGCGCCGGTTTGGCCGACGGCCACCTCTGGCTGGGCGGAGGCACCACCGCGCGAAACGGGCTGTACTGCATTCCTAACATGCCGACAGAAGAGGTTTTCACCACGCCGCACAAGGATCGGGTGGAAGGCCGAGTAACGAGCACCAAGCCTCTGTCGTATCAGGGCACCATGATCGAAGAGATTTCTGTGCGGTTTGAGGGAGGAAAGATCGTGGAGGCCCATGCCGCGCGCGGCAACCAGGTATTGCAGCGCATGATCGAGACAGACGAAGGAGCGCGGCGGCTCGGTGAAGTGGCGTTGGTGCCGCACTCGTCTCCGATTGCGTCGAGTGGATTGCTCTTCATGAACACACTTTTCGACGAGAACGCCGCCTCTCACATTGCCCTCGGGCAGGCTTACAGCACGTGTCTGAAAGATGCCGAAGGCCTTACAAAGGAGCAGCTGGCTGCGCGCGGCGCAAATAGCAGTCTGATTCATGTCGACTGGATGATTGGGTCGAATCGCGTGGATGTCGATGGAATCAGCGCGGCGGGAAATTCTGAGCCCGTGATGCGCGCCGGCGAGTGGGTTTAGCGGTGGTTCTTTCTCAGCTCTTGCTCTGGCTGAGCTCCCGGTAAATAGCCTCGATGAACATGTCGGTTGTCCACGGACCGCTGGTCGCACCGTAAAGCCCGTCATAGTCGAGCGTCGGCTTCGCCGCCTTTACTTGCTCGAGCGTCATTCCCTTTTTTATATCGTGCTGGATGCGATCGCGAATGATGGTGACCATGTCGCGGTAGTTCACCACATCGTGCCTGTCGGAGATGTGCCCGTGCCCGGGAATCACGAGCGTCCCGCCTTCTTCGTTTTCCCTCGGTTCCATAATTTCGATGATTTGATTCAGGGTAGCGATCACGCCGTTGATGCTGCCGCCCCGGTCGGCCTTGATCATCGGGTAGCTCGCCAGGTTCAGAATATCGCCGGTGCTGACAACGTCTGAGCTTCGGAACAGGACGTAGCTGTCTCCGTCGGTATGCGCGTTCGCGGGATGGTAGAGGAAGACGCCTTCGCCGTTGTAAAACCGCCAGTATCTGCCTTCATAGGTATCCGTGGGCCAAAGGGCCGACGGAAACGGCGGCTTCTGGCCGGTGGGCGCGCTCATCCTGTCGAGCACGTTCAGGTGCGCGATAATCGACGCTCCGGACGGCAATTCCAGATCGTTTTGGACTCGTTTTTGAACGGGACTCTGAGCTGAAGTGGGCAGGGCCCAGCCTGCCTTTGACAGATTCTCGTTGCCGCCGATGTGATCCTCATCGGCGCTGGTATCGATAATGAGAAAAATGTGCTTGTCGGTTAAGCTGCGGATCGCCGCGAGAACCTGGTCGCTCATCTGCGGAAGCCCCGCGTCCACGACGATCACAAATTGATCCCCGACCTGGACCGTGATATTCGCGCCTGCCCCGGCAATCATGTAGACGTTCTTCTGGACGTGCAGCAGTTCGACTTTTCCCTTCCCGACTTGCTGGGCGTGTTGTTTGTCGTCCTGACTGCGATCGGAACTCTGATTCTGCCGGGAGGAAGCACGACCGGTTCCCAAAAATAAAATCGCGGCGAGCGCAAGGGTTACCCGCAAAGCGCCAGCACCAGATCGAGGTTCGATGTTCATTGCTTCGGTTGGTTGTGCTCGGGGAGCTTGGGCGGCGCCGGCATTTTCGCCAGCTTCTCCTGATACTCGGGATACATCTGCTCCGCGCCTCCCCGAGCCGCCTCAACCGGGATGCCCCAGCGGGACGAAAACTCGGTCAGGAACGGGTTCTCCCCGGGCAAGTGATGAGCCACGTAGCCTTCGGGGTGATTCACCTCATCGCTGGGAATGCAGTAATTCGCGTGGAACTTTCCATGGGGGCTCAGAATCCAGTTCGAGGTGCGGACGAGCGGCTCGGTCATATAGACCGGGTCTTCGACATCCGTTACAAGGGTGAAGAAGTCGCCGTGGCGAATGAAATATTCGGTGAGTGTGCCTTTTTCGCTGCGCGTGAGGCCGTTCCGGCGAAGCCATCCCTCTTTCAGATGGGTGGTGGTTACCTTCAGCATGTCCCCTTCCCATTCCCCGGTGGAAAAACCCTGCCAGGTCTGCTGGGCATTTGCGGAAGGGTGCGGGCGGCCGTCCATGTAGATGGTTCGTTGGGAAAGCATGTACCGCCACTCGAGGTGCCAAGCAACTACGTCCTGCGTGAATGGGTCCGTAACGGACCAGAGGAGCATGTCTGCCGGCCCGCGCGGCGCGTAATCCGCCGGGTGAGGGTCGCACAGGTGCTCGACCATCTCCAGTTTTTGCGCGTCCCACGCGTCGGCACGCATGCGCGCCGCGTCATTGATGGGCATCCCGGTGTAGTCGCCGATCTCCGGGCCGGCGTCCCGCTCGACTGCGTCCTCGTGCCATTTCTGCGTCCATTCGCCGGCTAAATCGACCTGGGCGAACGAAGTTTGGCTTGCGAATGCCACGCGAAGCAGCAAAAGGGACGCTAAAAATTTGAGCCGATTGGCACTCGGCACCGGTATTCTCCTGACGGATAACTCTACTTGAAATGTCCGGGAATTTCCCGCTATTCCCGGCGGCGACAAGTATCATTATCCGCGTTGCCTTGTCAAATGCGTCACCATGTTGCTGCGAGGCGAGAATCCTCTTTTCTTGACAGCTGAAGATGAACTGCGATATAGCCAGCTCAAGTTCGGGTAAGGATGGCATCTAAGCGCCTGATCGTGAATTGTCCGTGACAGAACCTCAAACATCAAAGGGGATGATTGTGAAGAGAAATTCGGTGCGACACGCAATCGCGTTGCTGACATTGGGCGTGGCTCTGGCTTTGATGATCCCGTGGACGAGCTCGCGCCTGCAGGGAGGGGTTCCGCCAGCCCAGGCTCAGGCGAAAGGCGTGTCAGTGGACGCAGACGACATCGGCGGCGCGGTAACCAGCCCGAAAGGACCCGAAGCCGGCGTATGGGTGATTGCGGAGACCACGGGCCTGCCGACGAAGTTTCGCAAGATCGTGGTCACCGACGATGCAGGACGTTACCTGTTGCCGGAACTGCCCCAAGCAACCTACAGGGTCTGGGTGCGGGGCTATGGCCTGGTGGATTCAAAGCCTGTGGAAGCCACGCCGGGGAAGACCCTCGCTCTGACCGCCGTAATTGCACCCGATCCCCGGGCGGCGGCGCAATATTACCCGGCGGATTACTGGTTTTCGCTGCTGAAGATTCCGCCCAAGAGCGCTTTCCCCTCGAAGAATCCGGACATTCCCTCGCAGGCCCAATTCCTCTTTTACCTGAAGCGGCGCTGCACCTACTGCCATCAAGTGGGCAACAAGGCGACGCGCGAACTTGAGCCAGGTCTCGGAACGTTCGATTCACCCGCTCTCGCCTGGCAGCGGCGACTCATGTCCGGACAGGAGGGCGGGGATATGATCCGGGAGGTCAACCGATTCGGGCACGATCGCGGTCTGGCGATGTTCGCGGATTGGAGCAGCCGGATTGCGGCCGGTGAGCTGCCGCCAGTGCCGCCGCGGCCGCAGGGCGTCGAGCGCAACGTGGTCGTGACTTTGTGGGAAATCGACACGGACAAGTCATTTATTCATGACGTCATCGGCACCAACGACTGGAACACCAGCGCCAATGCCTACGGGCCGCTCTATACCCTCGACTGGATGTCGGCCGAGATTTGGGCTTTGAATCCGAAGGACAACACGGTCGCCCGGCTGGCGAGTAATCCGTTCCGCGATGAAAACGAGCGAAAGCTCATGCTGCCGCACGATCCCCAGACCGTATCGACTCCGTCGCCTTACTGGGGCAATCAGGTGATTTGGACCGATCCCAACCCGATCGGCATGCCGCATATGGATAGCAAAGGCCGGATTTGGTTTCATGCAGGGAGCCCGCCGCACCTCTCCGAGTATTGCAAGAAAGGGTCCGGGAACCCGTTTGCGGAGAATTTCCCGATGCCGGAGGGCGTGCTTCCACGGCGGCTGGAAAATTACGATCCGAAGACGGGCAAATTTGACTTGCTCGACGTGTGCCTGACACCCGGGCATCTGGCGTTCGGCAACGATAAAGATGAAACCGTCTACTACAACGACACGGCGGCGGTGCCTCCAAGAATGGGCGGCGTCGGCTGGGTTCGTACGCGCATCTGGGACGAGACGCACGACGTGCAGAAATCCATGGGCTGGTGCCCCGCGGTAATCGATTACAACGGCGACGGGAAAACCGGCGCGTATACGAAGCCGGACGAGCCGATCGACCCGAAGCTGGACCGTGCTGTTGACGGAGCCAACGGCTACGGATTCGCTTTCAATCCGGTGGACGGGAGTTTGTGGTCGGCTGAGGGTGAGCAGGGGCAGATGGAGCCCGGAAAAATCATGCGATATGAAATCGGGAACAATCCTCCGGCAACCTGCAAGACGGAAGTCTACGAGCCGCCGTTCGACAATCCCAAACGGCCTGGCGTGGAGGCGTTTCTCACGCTGGGAATCGCTGTCGACACCAATGGCCTGGTGTGGGCGGCGCTGAGCGGCAGCAACGATCTCGCCAGCTTCGACCGGCGAAAATGCAAAGGCCCGCTGAACGGCCCTACCGCGACGGGCCAGCATTGCCCCGAGGGTTGGACGCTTTACCCCGTGCCGGGGCCGAAGTTCAAGGGAACCGATATTCCGGCGGACTATTTCTATCACAACTGGCTCGACCGCTTTAACGGTCTCGGCCTGGGCAAGAACGTCCCGATTATAAACTCCAACGGCTCCGATTCGCTGATCGCGTTTCTGCCGGAGACCGGGAAGTTCGTCACCATGCGCGTGCCGTATCCGCTCGACTTCTATACGCGCAATGTGGATTTCCGCATCGACGATCCGAAAGCCGGGTGGAAGGGCCGGGGATTGTGGACGGGAAATGAGGAAAAAGTGATCTGGCATCTCGAAGGGGGAAAGGGCAATAAGACCTCCATTGCGCATTTCCAGATCCGGCCCGATCCGCTTGCCCGGTAGCCTTTCTTCTTCCGCAGGAATGCAGGCCGGAGGAGTGCAGCTTGACAGTGGTGAAACCGTTCAGTAGATTTCGCGAGCCCAAGGCCCGCGGGGGCTGCGGAGCAAAGGAGGCTTGATCCATGAATAAGTTTCGCAGGATTGCCTGCGTCGTCGGTTTATGCGGCGGAATCGGCGTGTTTGCGATCTCCGCCGTGGCGCAGGAGGCACAGCCCAAAAAGGCCGTCGACTACGACTATCTTTTGCCCTGGGCCGATAAGGGCGCGAGGCTTCCCTCCATGGCGGAAGCGCAGGCTAAAGAGCCCTTTCAGATCTTCGACAATGTCTATTACGTGGGACCGCAGTCGGTCAGCATGTATCTCCTCAAAACCGACAAGGGACTGATCCTCATCGACTCCGGCTATGACTACACCGTGGAAACGGAACTGGGCAACATCCGGAAGCTGGGTTTCGATCCCAGCGACATCAAGTACATTCTGATTACCCACGGACATTCGGACCACAGCGCAGGAGTAAAAAAGCTGAAAGCGGCAACGGGCGCGCGCGTGGGAATGGCTGCGGGAGACTGGGACGTCTACGAAAAGCCGCCGGCAACGCATCCCTATGAAACGATTCCTCCGGACCTGGTGTACAAGGAAGGCGACGATGTCACGCTGGGCAATACGACCATTCATCTGCATCAGACTCCGGCCAACACCACGGGCTGCCTGAGCATGGAATACACCGTGTACGATCATGGGAAGCCCTACGAGGCGCTCACCCTGGGCGGAACCGGCTTCAATTTCCCGGCGGAGTGGACCAAAACTTACATCGAGGGCATGGAGAGAATGCGAAAACTGCCCAACGTTCACGTGCTCCTGCCGGATCACCCGCAGCTGAATGATGTATTTGTGACGGAGGCCAAGCTCAAATTGCGAAAGCCGGGGGAGCCCAATCCGTTCGTGCAGAGCCGCAAGGAGGTTCTCGATTGGTTCGATACGCTGCTCAAGGCTGCGAAGGAGAAGTATCGGCTGGAGCAGGAAGCCGCCAAGAAGTCGTAGGTCTGAGGCGCTTTGGCTGGCGGCTGCGACCGAGGCGGCAACGGAATGGCCATCGACTCGTTCGCCGGCTCAACGCAAAGCTAAATCCAAGAAAGAGACAAATCCAAAAAATGAGGGCTCTCCTGATCCAGCTTCGGATCGCGGAGAGCCCTCATTTTTTATTCTCGACTTCTGAAAGGCGCGCGGCTCAATTCACCTCGCCTCTCAGCCCATTCCTTAGAATATGTACTTCAGCCCGAACTGGACCAGGCGCGGATTCACGGATGTGGACGTGATCTGCCCGAAGGTTGCGTTGTTCACGTCGACTCCCGCACCCGTGGAAAGGCTGTTCGTCCCGATCCCCGGTGCATTGAACTGAGCGTGATTGAAGGCGTTGAAGAATTCCGCCCGGAATTGCAGCGTGGCTCCTTCGCGTATGCCTCCCACTTTGGTGGTCTTCGATAGCGAAACATCCCAGTTGAACTGGCCTGGACCAAGAAGAAGCCCCAGTCCCGCATTGCCCCACCCGGTTCCGCCTCCCACACCATTGATAGCGCCGATATTCGTCGGGGGCGCGGTGAATGCCGCTTTATTGAAGTAACCAGGTCCGCCGTTGGCACCGCCCAGCCGCTGTTCCACACCGCCAGAGGTGGGAATATTCGCCGGCCCCATTCCCGCCGCATACGTCGGTGTGGATTCCACCGGGCTGCCGCCACCAAGACCGAAGATGGTACCGCCCCGATCGTCGTAGGGAGTCAACGGGAAACCGTCCTGAGCGACCGTCACTCCAGATACGGCCCAGCCATTGACCACTTTTCCGATCACGCCTTCCTTGGAGACACCCGGCAGGTTCCACACATAGCTGATCGCAAGCCGCTGCGGACGGTAGGCGGGGTTTGGCCCGTATTTGGAAACATCCGGGTCGTTATAGAGCCACTCCGTGCCCGAAGCCTTGCTCCACGTGTATGCCGCCTGCATCTGGAAGCCGTGCGAGAACTGCTTGCGCAGCGTTGCTTGGAGGCTGTTGTACTTGGTGTCGGTATCGGTTGCAAACTCCAGGATGCCGGCCGGACTAAAGCCGAGGTAGGGGACACGTTCGGCCGCATTTGCGACGGTGTTTGTCGTGACGCAGGAGGCGCCAGCACCGGCAGAACTGCAGTCGAGGCCCGGGGCGTAAACTCTGTTGGTACCCAGGGGATTGCCGGCCAACTGGGCCTCGTTACCCTGCTGGCCCGTAAACCCAGGGATGCCTTCCTGGTGTATGCCGCGTGATCCGACGTAGCCCAGTTCGAGTGTCCAGTCATGCACGAATTCGTATTGCACTGTCATATTCCACTGATACACGCGCGGTGTCTTGTAGTAATTCGGGAGGATGGATGTATCCGACAAGGCCGATGTGGCTGTGGGCCCGGAAGGACCGAAGGCAATATACCGGGGTGCCCAGGGCGTCGGCGGGGGGAGGTAAGGCGTTGCAAACGAGGAGAAATACTGAGCCACCTGTTGGAAAACCGGAGTGGCGTAAGGCGCAGCTTGATTGATTCCGCCGATATAAATCGTCGCAGCCGCGCGGTCGTAGAAGGTGCCAAATCCGCTGCGCACGACCAAGCGCTTGTTCGCTAGCGGCGACCAGGCAAATGAAACGCGCGGGGCGAAATTCGTAATGGGCGTACCGCCCTGCGTGTAACCCTGCCGGTTGAGTTGGAAGAGACCACCCACCGGTGGAGGATACGTCGAAAGCGGGAAGTTGGAAGGTACCGTAAATCCGGCCAGGGTACCCTGAGCGGCCGTGGGTCCGGGTATCGGCACCGTATTGATCAGGCTTGGCCAAATGTTAGTGCTGAGCCCGTACTTGTCGTGAAACAGGGCGTCATACTCCCAACGGACTCCGAGGTTCACGGTTAGTGAGGAGGTAAGCTTGATGTCGTCTTGGACATAGGCATTCGCGTACGAGTTGCGGAGGTGATGATTCAGACCGCCTGGGGGGGCGGTGGCCTGGTAAGCCCCCGTGCTGGAGAGGTTAGGCACGGCGGTGCCGGTCGTACCCATGGGGTTTGCAGTGGTGCAGCCCGCCGTTATCTGGGCAGGCGAACAACCGGGCAGACCCAGCAGGAAGTCCTGAAATCTGGGGAACGTTAGTGCTCCCACGGAAAGAAATGCCGGGTTCCAGTTCCAGTAGTCGCGCTCCCCTTCGGCTCCAAACCGGAGCGTTTGCTTTCCATGTGTCCAGGAGATGTCGTCGGCAAGCTCCCCGTTGGTAACCGCTTGATATTGCGGAAGACCGCCAGCTGTTCCTGTGGTAAAGAGCCCAGTCACGGTGATTTGGTCGAGATCTTTTTCATACGGCGAAATGGAATTGATGCCGAACTGTTCGTTCGTGTACGTGTTTGTCGCGTGCGTGGCAGCTGTATCCCGCTGGAGCGACCAGCGCAGTTCATTCACGAGGTTGTTGGTCAGAATCGACGTCAGCTTGAGAACGGCGTAGTGGTTGCTGATGCTGCTGATGCCGGTATTCTGGTCGTAGCAAATCCCATAGTTCGTGCCGCCGTTAATGCCGCACAAATAGGAAATCTGGGCGGGATCATTGGCGTAAAAATAACGTACCGAGAACGTGTTTTTGCCGTTGATTACGTAGTCTCCATTGCCGAGGTACTGGTGCTCCGTAAATCGGGCCGGGTTGGTCAAGACGACTTTTGTGCCCACTGTCTGGCCCCCCACCGACGTAATCGATGGGCCGCTCGGAATATAGTAGGAGCCATCCGGATTCTTCTTTTGCAGCAGCGCGATGGCTATCGGATTAATGTTCGATCCGGTCGCGTTAATTTGCACGCCTCCTGCTTTGGAGGTACCGCCATCGATCCCAGTCGGGGCAAAGTACTGGGCCAGCGACTGCTGGAGGGCGGCCGTGTTCGAACGGTCCCCGCCCGGGAAAATGGGAAGCTCAAAGGGAACCGAGGCGCCCTGGGCCGCCAAGCCATTCTTCTGCGAGAGTTCCTGGAAAGAACCGAAGAAGAAAAGCTTGTCCTTCTTGATTGGGCCGCCGAATACCCCTCCGAATTGGTTCTGGTTGAGCACCTGACGGCTGTTTTGCTGCACGCCGTTGAGCACCTGAGTATTTTCTTTGCGGAAAAATTCGTTGGCGTCGAGAACGGTGTTGCGGAAGAACTCAAACGCGTCTCCGTGGAAATTGTTGGTGCCGGACTTGGTCACGACGTTTGTGTTGGCGCCCACATTGCGCCCATAACCCGCGTCAAACAACGAAGTTTGGATCTTGAATTCCTGAATCGCGTCCGGGTTCACCAGGCCGATGCTGGGGGCTTTGCCGGTATCGGACAAAAGTCCGCTGGTCGTGGTGTTTGAAACCGACACGCCGTCCATGGAGGTGCCGTTTTGGCCGAGGCTGGCGCCGTTCACGGCAATGTCCGTGGTGCCTTTTCCAAGCTGGGTGGCGTTGAACACGGAAGTGTTCGCTCCGGCGGAAAGGCCCAAAAGATTGGTGAAGTTGCGAGTCGTCAGCGGAATCGCCGTCGCGGTGTTGCTCGAAACCACAGTTCCCATCGTCGCATTCGTTGTCTGAACCGCCTCCGCCGAAGCCTCTACGGTGACTTCCTGAGTCTGGCCGCCGACTTCGAGAACCGGGTTAAAAGCCGCCGTCTCCGTCACGTTCACCACGATGGAGGGAACTTCCAAAGGCTTGAATCCGGCAGCCTGCACGCGGAGCCGGTAAGTCCCCAGCGGCAGAACCGTAGCGATAAAAGCGCCGTCTCCTCCTGAAGTGACCGTGCGAACGGCGCCGGTCTCATTATCCGTGACGGTGACTGTCGCGTTCGGAACCACGGCGCCCGAGGAATCGGTAACGGTACCCTTGATGGCGCCCGTCGAGGCTGTCTGGGCGTGAAGCCCGGGAGCCGTCAGGATTGAGAGGAAAGCCAAGGAAAAAACAACAGCAAAAACGCACGCGCAACGAACAACGGAAGTAGTTCTGGTCATGCACCCCTCCCACGTAAAGGTCGGCTCTTTCAGCACTCGAATCTCGACCCAGCCCTGTTTCGCACCGGGGGGCGAGATGCGAAGGAGAAACAGCCTATGAGCCACCGATAACTTGCACGAGGTGATACTCCATCGGAAACCTCCGTGTCAATCGGAAATTGCGCATCTTCAGATGGTCTCCATGCGGTGTCGGGCGACACTTCGGGCTGCAGGATTTCCCGGCGTGGCGTTCCTTTCGGACTCAACGTCTTGACACGAGAGGTATACTCCGCCGATGAGCGAATTCAACCGGAAGACGACATTTTCACGATTCACCGCAATGAACAGCAAGCTGCGGCGTGGGCTCGCGATCCTGGCATTCGTTGCATCCCTGCTGGTTCCGTTCACAGGAAGCCGCGCGGGTTCCGGTGGCAAGGGCTATTTCGTCTACATCGGAACCTACACGCGCAGCGAGAGCAAAGGCATTTACGGTTACCGCTTCTCGCCGAAGACCGGCGACATTACGCCGCTCGGCCTGATCCAGGAGGCGCACAATCCGTCGTGGATAACCGAGAGCCCGAACCACCGCTTTCTCTACGCCACCGACGAACACCCCGTGAAGGGCGATCCGGGAAACACCGTTTCTGCGTACGCGATGGATACGAAAACCGGCAAACTCACGTTCTTGAATAAAGTTTCGACCAAGGGCGTTGGGCCCGCGCATCTCGCGATCGACAAGACCGGCAAAATGCTGGCGGTGGCAAACTTCGGCAACGGGAGCATCGCCACGATTCCGATTCATTCCGACGGCCAATTGGGCGAAGTAGCGGACTATATCGAGCATCACGGCCACGCCGCGGGTCCTCCGGTTCCCCCGGACGAGAACGGCTTGAGCCCGACCGATCCGCACAACCACTGCGTGATGTTTTCGCCCGACAACCGTTTCCTTCTGGCCTGCAATATCGGCCTCGGAAAAGTGTTTGTCTATCGCATCGACATCGCGACGGGGAAGCTCGAGCAGAACGGCGAACCCTTTACCACATCGGCGGAAGGATGGAGAACCCGCCACCTCGCGTTCTCTCCGAGCGGCAAATATGTGTACATGATCAGCGGCTCCATGCAGCTCACCACCGCCGCTTACGACGCCGCGACCGGCACGCTGAAAGAGCTTCAGACGCTGCCGTTCACGCCGGCAGGCTCCAAGGCCGAGGGCTCCGAGGTTCGAGTGGATCGCACAGGGAGGTTTGTTTACGCCTCCAGCCGCGGCATCGACGCGCAGTTGAAATCGATGCACGTGGACGGCAGCATCGACGTGTTTGCCGTCGACCCCGCCACCGGCACGCTCACGCCGGTCCAGCACATTGCGTCCGGCGGACAAACGCCGCGCACCTTTACCTTCGATCCCACGGGCGCGTACGTGTTTGTGGGGAACGAGAATTCCGGCAACATCACGGTATTTTCGGTGGATCAGCAAACCGGCAAGCTGACGCCCACGGGAAAAGTGATGAAAGACGCGCCGGAGCCAAGCTGCATCGTTTTTATCGCCGCGAAGTGATCGAACGAACGACGCGGCACCGGGCGAAGCGGCCGCCCGGTGCATCCCCTCGATTTTCGAATTGCCAGCTAACGCAACGTAAACGCGGTCAATCCAGCAGCAGCACCTTGTGCAATTCCGCCATCGTCGTGGTGCGCGGCCCGTGCAGCGGAACGATCTGCGCGACATCCAGCTTGAGCCGCAGGATGTTGTCGTACATGTTCTGGATGTAAGGATTCACGAAATCGAGACCGATCGTGTCCAGATAGGGCGCGGTGATCGCTTCGGTGTTCCACGCATCGGCCTGGATCAGAAACTTCTCTTTCGGCAGGTACGCCATCACGATGGCATCGTGGTGTCCCATGCCGATCTGCTCGTAGATCTCGATGGGGTGCTTGGCGTCGGCGAGCACGGCTTTGCCATTCAGGATCGTCTCGAACTTGGGCGTCTTTTTCGACAGCTCGAGCCGGTCCGGGTTCAGCGTGTGCCGCCCCCTCCACGCGCGTTCATAGAAAGCCTGGTTTGCCGGAAGGGTCACGATCGTGGCGCCTTCGTCCACATAAGTTCGCAGGCCGCCGGCGTGGTCGAAATGCGAATGGGTGTTGACGACGTAGGTGATCGGCTTGTTGGGGATGAGTTCCTTCGTTTTCGCAATCACAGCGAGGGAACGCTCTTCGTCAAGCGGAGCGTCGACGACCACGATGTGGTCTCCCTGTTCGACCGAGACGCTGTGCCACTGCCCTCCCTTGATCCAGTAGACGCCGTCGGCCAGTTTATCGACGGCCACCTTAACCGGAGCGGTCATCGCGGCACGCAGGCCTTCGGGAACCGGGAGGAGCACTTCGGGATTGGCTTTTACGGAGGAGACCGTTAGGTCCAGCCGCAGCTTCCCGCCCTGTGTGCGGGTAATATGACCGGGAAACGATACGCCGCCGAAGTCGCGATAGGCGCCGAAGACGGCTTCACACAACATGTCGCCCAGCACCGGATTGTCGATCCAGTAGTACACCTTCTGAACTTCGTTCTGCGCGTTGATCTTTCCGACGAACTTGTGCTTGCCCATCAGGAAAGTCACTTCCGATCCGCCGTCGCTCGTGCGCGCGGACGTGGCGTGGTTCGCCTCCGCCGCCTTCAAAAAGCCCTGCGGGGTCGCCCAGATCTCCATCGCCCTTTCTTCCACGTTTTTCGGCTCCGGGATGCTGGTCACAGGCAAGCCCGTTGCGGGACCACCCGGACGCCCCGTAATCCAGGAGATGTCTCCGACCACATACTCGTCTGCTCGCGTTTGGTGCGGGGGAGGGCGAAGGCGGCCCGGATCGACGGTCTGCTTGCTCACCAGCTGTACGCGTTTGGTGGCCCGGGGGTAATCGATCGTCGCGATGTAGCTGCTCACGTCAAATTCCGGGGGCGGAAGGTCCGGATCGGGCTCCTGCCCGAACTGATACCACTTGCCCGAACCTGTGTATTCGATCGAATTGATGTGATCGGCACCGAGCGCCGCAATCGCAGCGTCGAGCGTTCCCGACTGCTGATCGGCCGCACGACTTGCCGTCGCGGCTGCTGCCGCCAGAACGAGCATAAGAATTCCCCATCTGCGCATCAAATCCTCCCATACTGACGATAAATTTCTGGATATTTCGCTACAGCTGCTGAATCGGAAACCGCTTGTTCTCCCTACTCGATCGCACTTCTGGTGGATTCACACGGCGGACACGTGGTCCGCGGTGAATAGCCTTTGAACACAAACTTATAAGCGCCCGAGGCAGGGGTTTTTCCATCCGGGCCCGTCAATTCGGCCTGGACCTCGTAGATGTTGCCCTTGTGGTCGGACGCGATCTGGTGCCCGGGCGGATGCGCTTGGGCGGCGCCGATGTCGAAGGACCCCAGCACCTCAAGCGTTTTGCGGTTCAGGATGTAGGTCACCGGAGTTCCTCCGACGTAGAGAAAACGCTGGTCCGGGGAAAAGGCGGCCGACCTTGCCTGCAAGGGGAACTTGCTGTCGAGGCCGACATACTGCTCCGCCAGGAATTTTCCCCCGACGGTGAACACCTGAACGCGCTTGTTGCCGCGATCAGAGATGTATACGAGGCCGTCGTCCGAGATGATCACGTCGTGCGGCACCGCGAATTGCTGGAGCGCGGGCCAGATGCCGCATACCACCGGGCAAAATTCGTTCGGCGGAGCCGGTGGGACTGCTGGGCGGGCGTCCATATCGAGCGGCTTGTTGCCATAGGCGCCAAACATCCGCTTGAAGGCGCCGGTGTCGGCGTCGTACACCATCACGCGGCTGTTGCCATAGCCATCGGTGACGAAGAGTTCGTTCGTCTTGGGATAGACTCGCAGGCCCGTGGCGCCGCGGAGCACCTCCGTTGCATTGCTCCCGGTCTGGCCGCTTTTTCCGATGGCCATCACGAACTTGCCGTCTTTGGTGAACTTGAGAATCTGGTTGTCGTTGGGCAGATTCGCAGGATTGTTTTCCTTGCCGTCGGCGTTGCCGATAATCCAGACGAAGCCTTTGTAGTCGACATTGATGCTGTGCTCGTTCGACGGCCATTGATATCCGGGGCCGCTTTCTCCGCCCCAGCCCTGGATGAAGTTGCCGTCATTGTCGAACTCGATCACCGGCGGCGCGGGCGTGGATGTGAGATCGGGCGCCGTCGAGCGCGGATGCGCGAGGGCGCGCGGGCGGCTCAAAACCCAGACGTGGTCTTTATCGTCGATGGCGACGGCGGAGCCAAATCCCATCCGCCACTTCGATGGCAGCCTGGGCCAACTTGGGTCCATCTGGAACTGCGGCAAACCGCCCTCGCCAATATGCGGCGTGTCCATCGGCGCGGCGTGCCCGGAGACGGGTTGCCACAAGCGGGGTATCGCGCACACCAACAGCGCTGCGGACAACGCGATCGGCAGTGTGAGCTTCATAAGTTCTCCTTAAGCGATTGAACGAACGCCGGCGTCAACCGGTTGCGAACGTTACGACGCCCTTTGGTGGTGGAAGATTCCGGGCAAAGTATCGCGCAAGATGATTATTAAGACAACACGACAGAACGCTCCGCATTCTTCAGAGTCGTAAAGTTTCTGGGAGGCTTCTGTCCGAAGGGAGAACGGAGGCTTGTTATCTGTTTCGAACTGCTACGACGGGTGCGCTTGACACAGCGGGCCGGTTGGACGTAAAAACCTCCCATATGCAGCAGGCATCTACGCCGCTCACCGAATCCAGCAGCCCATCGACAACACAAAGCGAAGACAGATTTGCCGTCGGCTGGCGGAAGCTTACGCGCGAAGAATTTCTGGAAGCTATCAGCGCGGCTGTGCTGGATACGGTGCAAAGGCATGAGTCAGAGCAGGCCGCAAAATCGCCTAACACCCAGCCCGGCCCCCGCTGAATCACCGCTATAAGCTTTCTGCTTCTATTGTGGTTCCAACATCTGCCGTCAGGTTTTAGTCAACGCGGGTAGCGAAGATGGCTGGTCC
>CAWCQH010000038.1:0-19400 GCA_963797585.1 uncultured Acidobacteriota bacterium | reverse complement strand
AACAAATATCCAGACAATAGAAAGCATTTGGCTGAAGAACTTTCCTTCGGCCCATTTCTCGCGGACCTGCCTAACCCGCGCTCTGGTCCTTCCGGAGAGATCAGGCCTCGAAATTCCGTGAAAATTCTCTGCCCAGGGTTCGCGATGTCCCTTTAAGGGTCCCGAGATTTCGAATCGTCTGCGCTCTGCCACAAAACGCCCCGCGGCGAAAAGCACTATGGCGCCACAGTTCTGGACAACGCGATATAATCGGCGCCACATAATGGACAGAAGATGGCCAAGGGTAGGGGCCGCGATGCTATTGAGATTTAGTAACGGCTTGTCGACCCACTGGAAGGCTTCACCGAAAACAGATCTGGGAGCGTGTGGCATGAAGAGGACGTTTTTGCTTCTTTGCATTGGCTGGATACTGGCGCTTCCGTGCGCGAACGGCCAGGGGAAGCCCGCTGGCGGCGTAGGTATTACGAAAATCGTGATCGCCAAGCGCCAGGCGGCTTTTGGCGGAGCTTCGTTTGGAAGCACCGGCCCCTATGAGTTCCTTACGGGAACCGCGTACGGCGAGCTCGATCCGAAGGCGGCCATGAACGCGGGAATCGTTAATCTCCAGTACGCTCCCGTGAATGGCCGCGGCCATGTGGAATACAGCATGGATATCACCATTCTGAAGCCGGTCGACATCAACAAGGGCAACGGGCGGCTTGTTTATGACGTGCTGAATCGCGGCCATGAGAAGGCGCTTTCGGACATGAATCTCAGCGAAAATCACTCCACGCCGCCCGCCGCGGTTACCGATCCGGCCACGGCGCTCCTGATGAAACGTGGGTATACCGTGGCCTGGAGCGCCTGGGAAGCCGAGGATTCCGCGGAGACTTCCAAGCCGGGACTCCTGAAAGCCAAGTTCCCCATCGCCATGCGTGACGGAAAACCGATTACCGCTGTAACGCGAGAGGAGCTCACGACCGTTCCTCCGACTCCCGTGTTCACGGTGGCCCTCACATATCCGGCGGCCAACACGGATCCTTCTGCGGCAACTCTGACCGTCCGTGAGCGGGAGGGTGATCCGCGGACCCCAGTGGCGGCTTCGAGTTGGAGCTACGCCGATCCACGGCACTTGCGCATTACGACTCCTCCCGGGATGGACACCGAGGCCCTTTACGAGTTCATTTATCCCGCAACGGGCGCCGTTGTGGAAGGCATCGCCTTCGCCTCCATTCGCGATTTCGTGTTGTTTCTCCGCTATGCGGAGACGGACTCTGCCGGACAGCCGAATCCCGTGCATCCCGCGACACCGTACAAAGCGGTGCTCGGCCTCGGCGTTTCCCAAAGCGGGCGGTTGTTAAAGGACATGGTGTATCAGGATTTCAATATCGATGACTCGGGCCGCATTGTGTTTGACGGCATGTTCGCCCTCGTTTCCGGCTCACGCAAGACATTTACCAACGCCGAATTTGCGCAACCCGGCCGGTTTACGCGGCAGCATGAGGACCATCTGTTTCAGGGAGCCGACTTTCCTTTCACCTACGCGGCAACCACGGATCCCTCCAGCGGCAAGACCGACGGAATACTCGTGAAGTGCACGAAGTCGCATTCCTGCCCGAAGATCTTCCACCTCGATACCGATACGGAAATGTGGCAGGGCCGCGCGTCGCTCGTCGTTACCAGTCCGAGCGGGAAAGCGGTCCCCATCCCGGACAACGTTCGCGTTTATATACCGGGCGTTCCGCATGAGTCCAATGACATTGTAGGGTCGACTCTGGGAACGCCGGAACGCGGCGTCTGCAAGGAACTCAAAAACCAACTGCCGTACCGATACTACGCGCGGGCGCTGTTTCTCGCCCTCGACCAGTGGGTTACCGAAGGTGTAGAGCCTCCTCCCAGCCGCTACCCGAACTTGAAAGATGGCACCCTCGTAACCATGGCTGAGGCCGCGAAGCTATGGCCCGATATACCCGGAGTTCCCTTCAGCCCGAATATCAATAGAATTTGGCCGCTCGACTATAGCCACCAGCCTCCCACTGCCTCCGGGCCTGAGTATCCCATCTTCGTCGAACGCACCAACGCCGACGGCAATCCGATAGGAGGCATTGAGCCTCCCGAGATCGCCGCTCCCACCGGAACTTACTCCGGGCGTAACACCCGCGCACAAGGCTTCGCGGAGGGCGACCTATGCGCCCTCTACGGAAGTTACATTCCGTTTGCGGGCACTCGGAAGGAGCGCCTCGCGAATCATGACTCCCGGCTCTCCCTGGAAGAGCGCTACAAGAGTCAGGAGGACTTTACCGCCAAACGAAAACAAGCAGCCGGCCGGCTTGTGCGGGAGAGACTCCTTCTGCCGGAGGATGCAGCGACCATATCTGCGGAGACGTTGCCCATACGGACTCAGACAGCGGAGACGAAACCTTAAACGGAGAATAAACGCGAGTCGCTGCGCCGCCTGTTGCAGTGCCGCTGCGGTGCCGTCGCCGTCGTCTTTGCCGTTGCGGTTGTAATTGTCTTTTATTGTCATCCTGAGGAACGCAACGACGAAGGATCTCTCTTCGCTTTTTTCTCGTTGTGAGAGTTCACTCGGCCGATCCCCCCGGTTTCTAAGGGAGATTCGCCACGGATCTTGCTTCGCCGGAAAGCTCCAGGATGACCATGCCGGTGTTCGCGCGGTCGACGCCGTAAATGTAGCCGCGGTCGTCCACGTCCACGTTGTTGGTTTGGATTGCTACTTTGCAATGCTGGTCCGCGCCGGTTCCGACGCAGCGCTTGTCCGTTTTATCGGTGATTGCGGGAATATAATAAGCGATTTCGGTGGGATGGAACGGGTCGCGCACGTCGAGGGCGCGCACGCCGGCATTGAAGTGCGCCAGGAAGAGCACGCGCTTGTAGTAGATCGGCGTCATATTTTCGTTGGATGAGTGTGTCCCAAAACGCCCGCCGTGGGCGCAGAAATTCTCGCTCGTTTCCGGGACGGTCCAGGTGGAAATTCCCACGGGTATCGTTTCGGTGGTGATGTCGAAAAAGCGCACCATCTGCCGCGGCTGCTGGCATTCGTTGTCGAGCGCTTCGCCAACCACCGCGACAAAGTCGCGCACATTTCCCGTTTTGTGATCCGCGAACTCGGGAAGCGTCACGCCCAGGATGGGAAACGACGTGTGCGCTCCCACGTCCGGCGGAAGATTCACGCGCGCGACTTGCGGATACCTCAAGTTCGCGTCGGTGGGCTCTTGGGGGCCGGTCAAAAGCTTCTTGCGGTCGAGAATCTGCAGCACGCCGTTCTTGGTGGTTCCATAAGCCACATACAGCCGGTTGCTTTTCGATCCAGTGGAGATAGCGCCGTGCATATCGCTGGGGACCGGCCCGGTCGTTCCCGGTTGCTGCCCGGGCAGACCAAAATTCCGGATGAACACGGGATGCTCGGGATCGCTCAAGTCATAAATTTGCATCATGCGCCGGGTGCGCCACCCGGGCAGTCCGGAAACGAGATACGCGATGCCGGTATCGCACTCCCACCAGTTCTTGTGCGTGTCGTGAAGGTGGCCAACGATCACGGTGACGCGGCTGGGCTTGGATGGGTCGGTCACGTCCCAAATTTCATGCGCGGAGTCGCCAAAGCTGCGCAGCAGATAGAATTTGCTCGCGTCCGCGTGGGGCAGGCCGGTGCATACGCGCGCCATCTGCGCGCCGCCGGATTCTCCCGTGGCGTGGGGATCGGCGGGCTCGCCGGGAATGTGCGCGAGATACTTGGGCTGGGCTGGATCGGTGACGTCGAGAATGGAGGTTCCGTTCGGTTCCTCGCGGCCCGACAGGGGATTCATGGCTTTTCCCCCGTGGTGGCCGATGTAGGCGATGTACCGGTCGCCTTGCTTCTCGATCGTCGGCTGATAGGCGCTGCGGCCCTGCAAGTCGTTGGAGCCGACGAGGTTCATGTTCTTTGCTTCGGCTTGGGTCTGGCCCCATGACGCCCTGCCTGGGATTACGACAACAGCGAGGAACGCAAGTGCCATGGCCGCACTCTTACGTGCCTGCCGATAGGCCGGGACAGTTGGAGTCCGCACTGGGAGGCGATTGTCCCTCACGCTTTGAGAGCCGCTTGCACGTAAGCAGGCTTTAGCGGCAGGCGCCGCATGATCTTCCCGGTGGCATCGAAGAGCGCCGCGGCAATCGCGGGCGCAGCGAGGGCGTTGGCCGCCTCCGACCCGCCGCCATAGCTGCCGACTTCCGGCCGGTGGAGCAGCACGACTTTGATCTCCGGAATGTCCGCCATCTTCAGGATCGGATACGTGCGCCAGTCACGATTCGTGATTCCGCTTTCGTCGAAGGTGGCCTCTTCCAGCAGTGCGTGGCAGATGCCCATCACCGCTCCGCCTTCCACCTGGCGCTTCATCTGCATCGGGTTTACGACAATGCCGGGATCGACGGCGATCGTGTACTTCTCCACCACGATTGCTCCCGTGCTCGGAGTGACGGCGATCTCGCAAACGCACGCCCAGTAAGTGGCCGAACGGAACATGGCCGAGACGCCGCGGCCGCGCACCGGCGAATCGCCAGTCGAGACTGGACGCGCCTGCGGCGACGGGCGCGTTTCCCACCCGGACGCGTCGCGGACGGTTTTGAGCACCCGGATGAGGCGCTCTTCGGTGGCGTGGTCGATGCGGAATTGGATGGCGTCGACACCAGCGAGCGCGGCCGCTTCACTCATGGCCAACTCGCGCGGGAAATTCTGCTGGAATTGGCCCGGCGTGCGCATGCTGTGATCGCGGAGCCCGACGGTGAGCGGCGAAGCTTGCTGGCCAACCTGGAAAGTGCCGTGGCCGAATTCCGCCAGCCGCGGTACGCCGTCGTAGACCCACGGATCGGAAAGGCGGTTACCCGTGGAGGCGGTGATGTTGGCAGGCGGCGCGTGCGGCTCGGGTGCGGGCATCGTCGGCAGTCCCGCGATCACCGCGCCAATGGGCCGGTCGTCCTGGGGCGCGGGCATGTAATGGTCCACCTGATACGCAACCATTTTGCCTTTGTCGTCGAGTCCGATCTGCGACATCCGCGACGGCCGCCGGCGACTGCGTGGACCATTGCAGGTCGTCGGGCCGCATCCACTGCACGCGGACCGGCCGGCCCACGGCTTGCGACAGAATGACCGCTTCATCTTCCGCGCCTGCGTTTCCGCCGTTGGACCGGCCGTAGTGGCCGGGCCCGGGTAACGCGTGCACCACCACGCGAGCGGTGGAAATACCCAGCATCGTCGCAATTTCCCCGCGCAGCGCCTGGGGATTCTGGTTGTGCGCGTAGATGTGCACCTCGCCGTCGGCTCGAACATCGGCCACAGCCATGGCCGGCCCGATCGGCGCGTGCTTCAGGTAGGAAAACTCATAAGTGGCCGTGAGCTTCTTGCTGGCCGCCGCCATCGCGGGCGCCACGTCGCCGCGGTTCTTATCGCCCTTGGACACCGGCGCGGATTTCCAGTCGGCGCTATCTTTCAAGTAGCGGTGCAGGTTTGCGCTGCCGGGCAGGCCTTTCCAATCCGTCCACTTAGTGGCGCTCGCCACCTGCTGGGCGGCGCGGATGGCTTCCCACTCCGTGGGCGCCACGACGCCCACCAGGTTGCCCTTGACGACAACCTGCGCGTTTGGAAATCGGGTCTTATCCAATTCGCCGGCGGACACGAGGGTCGAACCCAGCGTTTTCGGATGCACCATGCGCGCGTGCAGCATCCCGGGAAGGCGCACATCGGTAGCCCAGGTCTCGCGAGCGGCGACTTTGGAAGCAGTGATTGTGTTGCGAAAGGACTTTCCGATAATCGTGTACTGGCTGACCGGCTTCATCGGCGGATTGCCTTCGATGGTCAGCCCGCGAATGTCGGTGAGCGTTCCGCTCACCGGGATGGTGAGATTCAGCTGCTGATCCTTCACCAGATCGCCGTAGGAAATCTTCTTGCCGCCGCCGGAAACGATGCCGTCCTTGACGGAAAGCTCGCTCTTGGGGACGCCGAGCCGCTGCGACGCCAGATCGAGCAGCGCCTGATGTGTGTAGGCCGCGGCTTTGCGGATGTTCGGCATTCCTCTGCCGAGAAAGTCGAAGGCGCCGCTGCCGTCCGGCGTGCTGTTGGTGTCGCCCGTCACGACTGTGGTGATGGCCTCGAACGGCGCATTCAGTTCTTCGGCCACAATCTGGCGGTACGCGGTGAAGGTTGTGCTCTGGCCGAAATCGCTCTTGCCCGTGCGAATCAGGATCGTGTTGTCGGGATGAATCTCGATCCAGGAAGAGGGTAGCGTCGGGTCAAGTGAGTTCGTGTTACCGGTGGCAGCTTGGGCGCCCTTCGTCAAGATGCCTGCCCCAGCTACGCTGATGCCGACAAACAGTGCGCCGCCCGCTTTGACGAATCCGCGGCGCGTCAGCGTGGCCCCAAAAACGTCGGCCGGTTTTTCGTTGGAGATAGCCATCGCTTACCTCGCTTTCGCCATCGCCGTGGAGGCGCGCTGCACGGCTTCGATGATGGCGGTATAACTTCCACAGCGGCAAAGATGAGCGGACGGTCCCGACGTCGTAAAAGCCTGCTTGATCTCCTCGACGGTGGGCGTTGCGTTGCTTTCGAGCAGCTCGGTCGCCTTGATCATCATGCCGCTCTGGCAGAAGCCGCACAAAGGCGTCTGTTCCGCGATCCAGGCTTGTTGAATGGGGTGGAGGGTCTTTTCGGTTTCCGCCTGCGACAGGCCCTTCTGCTTAGCCCACCTCGCGGGGAGGCCCTCAAGCGTCGTGACCTCCTTCCCCGCTACTTCCGAGACAGGCGTCGAGCACGAGCGGATTTCTTTGCCGTCGAGCAGGACCGAACAAGCCCCGCACTGAGACAGGCCGCAGCCGAACTGCGGGCCGGTCAGCTCCAGATCGTTTCTTAGAACATAAAGCAGCGGGGTGTCGCCGGGCGCCTGAATCTCGCGCCGGACACCGTTGACGGTGATGGTGACCATAGGAACTCCTTCAGACAACGATCGGCTAATTGGCGGGTATTTTAATACATAAGATCGCCGGATTGCGACCAGATCATTCCGGCGCGTCCCTTTGCCCGCGCGTTGGCTGCGCCGAACCGGGGTGTAGAATTCAGGGTCGCGTGCTTCGCCTAGTTCAGGTCAAAGATCAAGAGTTCGCTTGGCTGCGAGCCTTCACCCGTGATGGTCAGTTTCTCTTCCTTGCTGAGAGCTGCTGCATCGCCGGTCGCTAGGCTGGCGCCGTTTACTTTGACCGCCCCTCGCACAACCTGAACCCATGCATGCCGGTTCTTCTGCAAGTCGTGTGAAACCGTGTGGCCGGGCGAAACCTCGGTTACAAAGACCCGGGCGTCCTGATTAATCTGGGTTGCCCCGGCGACACGGTCCGGTCCGGCTAAGAGCAGGAGCTTGTCGCGCTTCGCCGCAGTATCCAAGCGCAGCTGTTCGTATGCGGGCGCGCCACCGTCCGATTTGGGTTCGATCCATATCTGGAGAAAATGAACGGGTTCGGTTGCCGATCCATTGAACTCACTGTGAACGATGCCGCTGCCTGCGGACATCTTTTGAATCTCATCCGGATTCAGCCGTTCCTCGTGCCCCATGCTGTCTTTGTGCGAAAGCGTGCCCTCCAAAACATAACTGAGGATTTCCATATCGCGATGGGCGTGCGCGCCAAAACCTCTGCCCGGTGAGACGCGATCTTCGTTGATGACGCGCAGGCTGCGAAATCCCATGTGCGCAGGATCGTGGTAATCGGCAAACGAAAACGTATGACGCGAATCGAGCCACCCATGCTTCGCGTGGCCCCTCTCCTCACTTCTGCGAATCGTAATCACGCCGCCCTCCCGCACACTGTTAAATCCGATCCTATCGAAGCCTTCCTATCATATATTGTCGATATCGAGCACGAGTTATGAAAGTGAGATGCATGCCACCGGATAGCTGCCGCTGATGAACGTCCTCGTAATCTTCCACTCAGAGGATACGGACGGCGAGAAACTCGCACTGGATCTTGCCCTGGGAGCGGTCCAGGCGAAATGCGACATCCGGCTGCGCTTTCTGGGAAGCGCGGAGCCCCAGGACGGAATACACAAGGGATACGTCGCGCCGCGCGCGCAGGATCTTGAATGGGCAGACGCCCTGGTGCTGGCGATCGCCCCTCGCAATTTCGCCCTTCGCGCGGAAGTACAGGAGTTTCTGGGTCGGCTGGCGAAACAGTCGGGCGACCGCAGCTGACCGATCGGGAAACTCGACTGGATCCCCGGCTCGATCCCATCCCCCTGCGAAATTAACCGAACGGATTTTCGTCCGCGCTTGGGCCGTAAATCGACGGCAGCGGAACATCCAGCAACCGCAGGTACACGGAGAGCTGGCCGCGGTGGTGGTACCAGTGATTCAGCATGATCGAGCGAAGCAGCGCCGCGCGCGGGATGGCGAGAACTTCCTTCGTTCCCATTTTCAGCCGCCAGGTCGCGTTCGCTTTCTCCTGCGTCAGCGCCTTCAGGCAATCTTCGGCGCCCCGAACGCTTGCATCGTGCGCCGCAAAGATTTCTCCCAGGCTTTCCGGCTGCTTGGGGCCGAAGTTCGCCTGCGAAGCGTCGAACTCATCGGGCTCCGAGATTTTTGCGATGGCGCCGGGCACCTGCGCCGTGTGCAGTGCAAGCTGCCCCAGCGTCATCGACTTCTGGTGGGGTCTCCAAGCCAGCTTATTTTCGGGGACTCGTTCGAGTACGCGCCTGGTGGTCGCGGCTTCCTGCTGAATCTCCACTAGCATTGCCTGACACATCGGTATCATTTCGTTTCTCCTTTTCCCTCGGTCATTGCCGCCGTCGCCAGCGTCCGCGGGTGCCAAGTATGACCTTATGTCACGATTATTTGAAGTTCATTCACCCCAGTTTTGGAATCCTAATTTTTAGCGTTGCGATGTGATGACGAAGTGGTCTCTCTGCTGCCATTCCGGCGTCTGCGCGTCCGGATCGGCGAGCCGGTACATCGTGGCCTCGAGCTGTTTGTCGTTGAGGTGAAACAGGATGTAGTGGAAATTAATGGGATCGGTTGTCTGGTATTGGTCCGCCGGGCCCCTCTCCACCTGATAGGGATGCGCGCCTCCTCCCCCTGAAACCAGGTAAGTGACTCCGTCCAGGCTCAGCCGCTCGTAGTTGTGGATGTGGCCCGAGGCAACAAGGAATTGCGCGCGGGACTGCGGCGCAGTCTTGGACAGGTAATCGCGCAGGGCAATTTCGTTGGGCCGGGGATTGTGATCCACCTCGGTAAGCGTCTGCTTGTCGGCAACGGGCGGGTGGTGCAGCAGGATGAAGACGAACTCCACCGGCTTGGGCAGATGACCAATCTGATCCCGCAACCAGAGCATCTGCGGGCTGTCTGCCATCAAATCGGAATTGCTGTCGAGATTTATGAGATAGACGCGCTTTCCCAGCTCAACCGAATACCAGCGCCGTTTGTTGAGTTCGGGAAATACGGCCCACCAGTTTTTTAAGGACTCGGGATCTCCGACGAGCTCGTGATTCCCGAGCGCCGGATAGACTCGGAGGTTCGCTGCCCTCCACGAGGCTGTTTCCGCCTTGAATTCGTCGTAGTCCGCCGGATTCTTTCCGGCGTAGGGAACGTCGCCAGTTAATTCCAGGGCGTCGGGATGCTCGGACGCAACTTTGTCCACCAGGAGCTGCCGCGCCCGCGGATTCGCTACTTTGGTGTTCGAGGGATCGGTGAAGCGCATGTCGCCGTAGACAATGATCGAGAATTCCTTGGGAAGCTGCGAATCGGGAACGATGAAGGTCGGGCCGGGCGCGCTGAGTACGCTTGCGTCCGGGGGCGTTCGTGCCTCCCCGGCAGCGGCGGCCCACGCGGGACCCGCAGTTGCACCGCAAGTTAGAAGGACGGATGCGATGAAAAAATGGGCCGATATTTTCATGCAGGGCAATCTACGCAGCGAATGTTACAAAACGACGAATCCGGCCGTGCGTGGCGGGCAATGGCCACAAGAGATTGTGGCTCATCGCACGCCCGAAGTAACGCGCTATTCATGACTGATCACATTCACAAGTAAGAAAAACAGACGCAGATTCCTGAAACCTGCGCAGGGGGTTGCGCGGTCCAAATAATGAGTAACGCGCTGCCTCACGAATGGCGCGTTATTCACCACAGGGAACTCGGCTCAATCTTTCCGGGAATTCACCTGAATCCAACCACAGGAGACATCGGCCCTTGCGCTTTCACTCGAAGAAATCTCTCATTGCTTTGGCACTCTCGGTCGCCGCTTTTCCGCTCTGGGCGGCCCATAATTATTCGACGGATTGGAGTCCCACGCAGCCGGTCATGATTGGAACCACGCAGATTCAACCCGGCCAGTACCAGTTGAAAGCAGAAGAAGGAAAGCCGGAGTTGCAGGTGCTGCAAAAGAACAAGGTGATTGCAACGGTTCCGGGGCACTGGACGACTCTGAAGTCCAAGCCCCAGAGTTCGGAGATCCTTACCGATGGAACCAAGGTCACCGAAGTAGAGTTTGGCGGCCGCACCGAAGCGATTGAAATCAATTAATAGTTTGCGGCTGTAACAAGAGAGAAGAAGGGGCGGGCTTCGGCCCGCCTTTTTCCTTGTATGAGAGTGTGAAGGATTAAAGGATGAGGGCATCAGCCGGAAGTCACGCCGCTAGATAGTCATCGATCGCCACGGCCGCTTTTTGAACTTGTCGGAACCCGACCGGCGCGCGAGGCCGTCGGCGGCGATTTGCGCCTGCTGCCTCACGGATGCTTCGTTGACCCCGGTCACCACGCCGTCGCGCATCACAAAGCGGCCGTCAATCATCACGGTCGTCACCTCATGCCCCAGCGCCGAGTAGACGATCGCGGATACCGGGTGGTGGATCGGCGTCATGAACGCGTTATTGAAATCCAGCACGATGATGTCCGCCTTTTTCCCGGGCTCGATCGAACCGATCTCCGCCTCCAGGCCCACGGCGCGGGCGCCGTCGATGGTCGCCATCTCGAGAACTTTTTCCGCAGTGATGATCGTCGCGTCCTGATGAAACCCTTTTTGCATGAGCGCCGCGAACTTCATCGCCTGAAACAGGCTGTGATTGTTGCTGCTGGCGGGGCCATCGGATGCAAGGCCAACCGTGACGCCGGCAAGCAGCATTTCTGGAATCGGCGGATTCCCCGAGGCCAGGTACATATTGCTGCACGGATTGTGCGCGACCTTCGTGTTGTGGTGCAGCAGGATCCGGATGTCGTGCTGTTTGCAGTGAACGCAGTGGGCCGCGAGAACGTCGGGGCCGAGAAAGCCGATCTCGCTGAGGAACTCGGTGTCGGTTTGCCCGTAACGGGTGGCGGCGGTCTGCAGCTCGAACGTGGTTTCGGCAATATGCGTTGTGATCAGGGCGTGCTGCTCGTCGGCAAGCTTCCGCGTCAATCGATAGCCCTTCTCGTCCACCGCCCAGATCATATTGGGCGCCACGCCCACCTGCACGCGCCCGCCAGGCTTGTTGTAGCGCTGCATCTGCTCGCGAGCGTCGCCTACGGCGTGTTCGGGGTCTTCGATCAGCTCGCGCGGAATCCCATACTCCTCGCCCAACGACACGAATCCGCGGCAGACAAATCCGCGCATCCCGGTTTGGTCGTACGCATCGACCACGGACTTGATCATGCCGGGGCGCGTGTGCACGTACATGAAATCCACCAGCGTTGTAACGCCGGAGCGGATGGATTCCACACAGCCGTGGAGCGCGGCCGCATGCGCATCCTCAGGCGTCAAATGCACGCCGCTCGGTGCCGTCATGCAGGTGAACCACTGCTTTAGCACTTTGTCGTCGCCAAGGCCCTTCATCAGCGTTTGAAAAAGGTGCGTGTGTGTGTTCACCATTCCCGGCATCACGATGCGGCCCGTGCAATCCACGATTTCCGCGCCGGGGAAGCGCCGCTGCAAATCCTGGCGCGTGCTCACCGCCACGATACGGTCTTTCTCGACGCACACGCTGGCGTTTTCGAGCACGTCGCGCTGCGGGTTCATGGTGATCAGCCAGCCATCGGCAAAAATCAAGCTCATCGCAAATCTCCGTTCGTCGGGAATGAATGAACTATCGAATGTACCGCAAGACGCCGCCGGAAGTTCCGCCGGATTTCTGTAGCGCTGAAACAAAAGCAGGCTTGAGTGTCTTTATTGACCGTCTTCGCCGAGAGGCCAGAGCCACGCGGCGCCGCGGACTCCGCTGGAATCTCCATGCTTGGCCGGAAGAATGTCGGCGCCCGCTTCCTTGCCAAAAACGTAATCCTGCGCTTTCGACGCGAGATTCCGATAGAGACTTTCGATCTTCGACAAGCCGCCACCCAGCACGATGACGTCCGGATCGAGCAGATTGATCACGTGGGCCAACGAGCGCGCCAGCCGATCCTGATGCCGGTCGAGAGCGGCCAGCGCGGACGCCTCCCCTGCTAGGCTTCGTGCAACGATCTCCATACCGCTCAAAGCCGTATTGGTCGCGCGCTTGTAATCAGCTTCGAGGCCAGGCCCGGAGATCCATGTTTCAATGCAGCCATTCTTCCCGCAGTAACAGTGAGTGCCCGGGTATTCATCGGCTCGAGGCCAGGGGAGCGGGTTGTGGCCCCATTCTCCGGCAACGCCGTTCATCCCGCTGTGAACGCGTCCATCGAGGGAAATGCCCCCGCCACAGCCGGTGCCAAGAATCACGGCGAAGACCACGTGCTTCCCAGCGGCCGCCCCGTCCGTCGCCTCCGAAACCGCGAGGCAGTTTGCGTCGTTCGCGATCCGCACCTCGCGGTCCAGCGCCTGTGCAAGGTCCCGCTGGAAGGGCTTTCCATTCATCCAGGTGGAGTTGGCATTTTTCACCAAGCCGGTTTGCAGAGAAATGGTTCCCGGTATGGCAACTCCGACCGTGCCGGTGCAGCGCGTTTCATTCTCGATCCGCCGCACTTCTTCGGCGACGGCTCCCACGGTTCCCTCATAATCGAAGCGTGGGGTGGCCACACGATGGCGGCAGAGTTCCATCCCTTCTTGATCGATCGCAAGCGCTTCGATCTTCGTGCCGCCCAAATCGACGCCGATGCGAATCCGGTCCGCGTTTGTTCCACGGGGAGGCATAAAAGCAGAAGCCTCAGTCCGCACTCTGCGGGGTCACCTGCAAATGGCCGGAACGTTTCCGCTGCTGCCACCACACGCCGAAGCGGTCCATATAAAGGTAGACGACGGGAGTCGTAAAAAGTGTCAGCATCTGGCTGAAAAGCAATCCGCCGATGATCGTGATTCCCAGCGGAACCCGCAACTCCGAACCCACTCCCTTGGCCAGGGCCAGAGGCAGAGCCCCCAGCAGGGCTGCCATCGTCGTCATCAATATAGGACGAAAGCGCAAAAGACACGCCTCATGAATGGCGCTCTTGGCGTCCCGGTGTCCGCTTCGCTGTGTCGCTAAAGCGAAGTCGATCATCAGGATCGCGTTTTTCTTCACCAGTCCAATTAGCAGGATGATTCCCACCAGCGCGATCACGTCGAGATCCCTGTGGAAAAGCATCAGCGCCAGCACCGCCCCCACGCCCGCCGAGGGCAAAGTGGAAAGAATCGTTATCGGATGAATGTAGCTCTCATAGAGCATTCCCAGCACGATATAGACCGTCAGCAGGGCCGTGACGATCAACAGCGGTTGGGTCGAAATCGAATCCTCGAAAGCCTGCAGCTGCCCCGAATACATGCCCCGAATCGAGGACGGCATGCCGATATCCTGCTCCGTCTGGCTGATCACCCGGTCGGCATCGCTCAGATGTATTCCGGGAGCCAGATTGAACGAAATGGTCACCGCCGGGAACTGCCCGTCGTGGTTCACAGCCAGCGGCGCAATTCTTTTTTCAAAATGGGCCACCGCGCTGAGCGGAACTACCTTGCCGGACGCGGTACGAATGTAAACGTAGTCCAGCCCATGCGGGTCCTGCCAGAACCGCGGCGCTACTTCCATCACCACGTGATACTGGTTCAGCGGCGTGTACATCGTCGAAACCTGGGATTGCCCGAAGGCGCTGTAAAGAGTCGAATCCATCAATTGCGTTGTGATTCCCAGCCGGGCGGCCGTGGGGCGATCGTAGACGAGCCGCGCTTCCAGACCGCTATTCTGCTGGTCGGTATCCACATCGGTGAGCTCGGGGAGTTTCTTCATCCGGTCAAAGAGAACCGGCCCCCATTGCACCAGGTCGTCCACGCTATCGGAGCGAAGCGTGTATTGATACTGTCCGCTCGATGTCCTCGCGCCAATTTTTAAATTCTGAACGGCGTACATCACGGCGCGCGCTCCCGGCACGCTGTTCACCTTTGGGCGCAGGCGATCGATCACCTCGCTGGCGCTCAAGCCCCGTTGTTCGTATGGCTTCAAAGTCACGATAATCTGCCCGGTGTTGATCGGCGTGTTGCCGCCCGTGAAGACAACATTTGTTTGCACCGCCGGATCGGACTTGAGGATATGGGAGAACCGGGAGGCAATGTCCTGCATGGCCTGAAAAGAAGTATCCTGCGAAGCGCGAATGCCGCCCCTGAGACTTCCGGTGTCGCCCAGCGGGAAAAAACCTTTCGGCACAATCGCAAAAAGATAGATGTTCACGGCGATAGTTATCAGCAAAATGCCGAGCGTGAACGCTTCATGCCTCAGCACCCATGTCAGACCGCGATCGTAAACGCGCACGATGGAAGCGAAGATCCTCTCGTTGAGGCGATAAATTCGCCCGTGACTCTCAGCGCGTTCCCGCTTCAGGATGCGCGAACACATCATCGGCGTCATCGTGAGCGAAATAAGCAGAGAAACCAGAATCGCCACCGAAAGCGTGATGGCAAACTCGCGGAAAAGCCGGCCGACAATCCCCGCCATCATGAGAATCGGAATGAAGACGGCCACCAGCGACAGCGTCATGGAAAGAACGGTGAAGCCGATTTCCTTCGCCCCATGCAACGCGGCTTCCAGCGGACTCATTCCCTGCTCGAAGTGCCGGCTGATGTTCTCGATCACCACAATCGCGTCATCCACCACAAATCCCGTGCAGATCGTGAGCGCCATCAGCGAAATGTTATCGATGCTGAAGCCGAACAGATACATCACGCCGAACGTGCCGAGCAGAGAAACGGGAACCGCGACGCTCGGAATCAGCGTGGCGCGGGGGCTCCGCAAAAACACAAACACCACCAGAATCACGAGGCTTATGGAAATAAGCAGCGACCGTTCAGCTTCCCGCACGCCCGGCCGGATGATCCTCGTCCGGTCGAACATGATCCCGACATCCATTCCAGCGGGAATCGAAGCGATCAGCGACGGAAGCGCCTGGCGGATCCGCTCGTTGGTTTCCATGATGTTGGCGTTGGGCTGCCGGAAGACCTGCACCATGATGCACGGTTCGCCGTTGAAAAACGCGGCGGCTCGAATGTTCTCGACCGAGTCCTGAACGTCGGCGATGTCGGACAATTTGATGGCGGCGCCGTTGTGGTAACCGACGATCAGCGGCCTGTAGTAGTCGGCCTTGAGGAGTTGGTCGTTGGCCAGAATGTCCGCTGTTTTTGTTCCGTCCCAGATCTGGCCTTTCGGCACATTGGAATTCTGCTGGCTCAGCATGTTCTTGACGTCCTGCAGGCCAAGCCCGTAGCTGTTCAATTGCGTCGGATTGATATCCACGCGAACCGCCGGAAGCGAACTCCCTCCGATGAAGACCTGCCCCACCCCCTGAATCTGAGAGAGTTTTTGCTGCATGATCGTCGAGCCGGCGTCATAAAGGCGCCCGCGATCGTAGATTTTGGACGTGAGAACGATCACAAAAATCGCCTGGTCGGCCGGGTTCACTTTCTCGTACGTGGGATTGTTCGGCAGGGTGGCCGGCAGGTAGCTGCGCGCGGCGTTGATGGCGGCCTGCACGTCCCGCGCGGCGCCATCGATGTTGCGGTTCAAGTCGAATTGCAAGGTGATGGCGGTACTGCCCAGATAACTGGACGAAGTCATTTCCGAAACGCCGGCAATGCGGCCGAATTGGCGTTCGAGCGGCGTGGCCACCGAAGAAGCCATGATTTCCGGGCTCGCGCCCGGCAAGCTCGCCTGCACGGCGATGGTCGGATAATCGATCTGGGGCAGCGCTGCCACCGGCAGCAGAAGAAAAGCAATAATCCCGGCGAGAGCGATCGCCACCGTCAACAACGTGGTGGCCACCGGCCGATGGATGAAAGGCGTGGAAAGATTCATAGCTTATTAGCGGGAGAGCGACGCGGATTCCTGGAGGCAGTCGCCCCCAAAGCCTTGCCCTGTGGTATGCCGCCCCCTGCCCCAGCCTATATTACTACTTCTCGCCCCCTCCGTTGAACGGGTCCCTAACGAACCCTTACCAGCTGTAGGGAGCCCCTTTGAGCGAATTCCTATCGACGTCAAACGGTACATATACGATAGCTGTTGACACGGCTAATCGGAGTCAGCTATAGCCCAACCTGAGTTCCGGGCGACAAACGCCCGTGGGGAGGATTTTGCATGTCGGATGCCTATCGGTTCACCATTCTGGCATCGCTGCTATTGCTTTCTTCAGGGCTGACCAGCCGTCCTGCGCTCGCTCAAGTGGATTTGTCCGGGAAATGGGGAGAGACGCTCACCGAGGATGAGCCTGATTTATTTCCCGGGCCGGAAATCGGGGACTACACCGAGATGCCCATCAACGATGCCGCCCGCATGAGGGCGGACACCTGGGACGCACAAAAGCTGGAGATGATCGAACACGAGTGCGACCCGCACGGCGCGACCTATGCGCCGTTCGGCCTGATGTTCCGCCAGGACCCGGTTCCCTTCACCGAGGCAGTCGCGGCGTGGGAAGTGCAACTGGACTACATGCACGAAAAGCGAACGATCTACATGGATGGCCGCCCTCATCCCCCCGCGAGCGCGCCTCATACCTGGGAAGGGTTCTCCACCGGGCAATGGGAGGGCGACATGCTACGGGTGACCGTAACCCATATGAAGGAAGCGTTTCTGCGGCGAAATGGCCTTCCGAGAAGCGAAAAGGCCACCTTCATTCAATATTTTATACCGCACGGAGATTTCATGACGCTCATCACCGATGTCGAAGACCCCGTCTATCTAACCGAGCCCTTCATACGGAACGCAAATTTCGTGCGGGCCCCCACTGGACGGCTTATAGCGCATTATTGCCTTCCCAGCGTCGCCGTGGAGCATCCGGAGGGTTATGTCGCCTACCACTTGCCCGGTAAAAATAATTTTCTGACGGAATATGCCTCTCGATGGGGAGTGCCCGTAGAGGCAGCCCGCGGCAGTGCGGAAACCATATATCCCGAGTACCAGGAAAAGCTGGCGCGATTGCCCGCACCGCCCAAGCTTCCCGAGCACAAAGAGAACAAACAATGAGTTGGAACCATTGGATTGTGCGGAGAGCTTTCCAGGCTGTGCTCGCGCTCGGCGTTCTAGCGCTTGTGGACGCCGGGTCTCTTGCCTATGCGCAGCAGACTCCGAATGCCGGCCAGCAAGCGGACGAGCGCAGTCAGCAGGGGAGCCAGGAGAAAGTCGAGATACTTCCTGTGCAGGGAAACGTGTACATGATCTCCGGCGCCGGCGCGAACATTACTCTGCAAGTAGGCAGTGACGTAGCCATAGCCGTCGACTCCGGTTTGCCCCAGAAGAGCGACGAAGTATTGGCGGCAATCCGCAGCGTGACGGACCGCCACATCCTTTTTATCGTCAATACGAGTGCCGATGCCGATCACACCGGCGGCAACGAGAACCTGGCACAGGCGGGGTGGGCGCTTCCGAACACTTCCAGGAACCCTCTGCAGAAGCAAGGGGAAGCCAGATACCAAATGGCGCCGGGATCGTCCATCATTGCACACTACAACGTCCTCGAAAGGATGAGCGCACCAAGCGGCAAGGAGCCGCCGGTGCCCTCCGCTCTTTGGCCTACGGATACCTACGAAACCAGATATTGGAGACTCTACAACGATGAAGGCGTGTGGATTTATCATCCCCCGAATGCGCACACCGACGGCGATAGCTACGTTCTCTTCCGCAAGTCAGATGTCGTGAGCACCGGCGATATTCTCAATTTAGAGGGTTATCCGGTGATCAGAGCGGAACCGGGCGGCAGCATCGACGGAGTTGTAGCGGCATTAAATCAAATTATCGAGTTCCTGCAACCCAGAGCAAATGAAGAAGGCGGAACCTACGTGATTCCCGGCCACGGGCGCGTCGGTGACAGGCACGATGTGGTCGACTACCGCGACATGGTAACGATCATTCGAGGCCGTATCCAATACTACATAAAGCAGGGAATGACGTTGGAGCGAGTGAAGGCCACAAAACCCACGCTGGACTACGACGGATTATATGGTTCCACGACGGGCCCTTGGACAAGCGACATGTTCGTTGAAGCCATCTATCGGGAACTCAGCAACAAAAGCAAATCTCAAAACGAGCAAAAAGCGGGCGGAGGCCGATGATGGCTCGCCAAATTTTACAGAACCGCAACATGCGCCGGCTTGCCGTTGCAGCAGCGCTACTCGTTGCCATCGTTGCTGCAGCAGGCAATCTCTCTGCCCAGACAATAATTCCCGACGAAATCGGCAGCAGCCGAAATGCGGGAACACCGAACGCGAAGGCTGAATCCTTGATCGATCTGACGGGCTATTGGGTGTCGATCGTGAACGAGGACTGGCGATGGCGAATGATGACACCGGCCAAGGGGGACTACGCGAGCGTCCCGTTGAAGAAGGAAGGCCGTCGAGTCGCCGACCTGTGGGATCCCGAGAAGGACGAGCGCGAGGGAAATCAGTGCCGCGCGTACGGCGCGGCTGCAACATCATGCGCATCCCGGAACGCCTTCATATCACCTGGGCCAACGACAATACGCTTCGAGATGGACACGGATGCCGGAATGCAGACTCGCCTGTTCCATTTTGACGGCTCGAAATGGAAAGGCGGAATGCCGCAATGGCAAGGCCATTCCGTTGCGAATTGGAAAGAGCAAATTCAAAACGGACGTTTTGGATCGGCGATCGCGGGAAAAGGCGGCGCTCTGCATGTCGTCACCATGCACTTGAAGCCGGGGTATCTGCGTAAAAATGGAGTGCCGTATAGCGGGAACGCGGTACAATGACCGAATATTACAACCGGTTCGATTTGAATGGCGATTCGTTTCTTATCGTAACTTCCGTAGTGGACGACCCGGAGTACCTGAGCGAACAGATTCATCACCAGCGGACAATTCAAACGAGAACCGGATGCATCCAAATGGAATCCTCCCCCATGCCGCCCTCTTTGGCCGAGGATGACCGAAGCCGCGCGCGGTGACCGCCTGGAGCACTGAGCGAAGAAAGATTGGCTCCCCGGGCTAGATTCGAACTAGCAACCCTTCGGTTAACAGCCGAATGCTCTACCATTGAGCTACCGGG
>CAWCQH010000037.1:0-124258 GCA_963797585.1 uncultured Acidobacteriota bacterium | reverse complement strand
ACCCCAACCACTAAACCGCTCACTGAGTAACGACTCCGACAGGTGGCCGCGGCCATAGAGGGCGGCATGGGGAGGGACTCCACTTGGAGGCATCTGGCTCGCGCTTGAATTGCCCGCTGGTGACGAAGGCGGTCGTGAGATATTCGGGATCATCGACGATTGAGGTCACCATGAGATACGAATCGCCCTTATAGTCGAAGCGATCGTAGTATTCGGTGAGAACTGCATTCCCGCTGTAGGGCACACCGTTCTTGCGCAGATATCCGGGCCGCATGTGCGTGGTCACTACTTTCAGCGTCCCGCCTTTCCCGGGAACGGGCCCTCCCAGAGTCACGGTGTACTTTCTTTGAGACATCTTTTCCCAGGTGGCGATGGAATCTCCCTGCCATTGCGGGACCCCGCCCCGCCATTTCGAACCGTCGAAATGGAATAGCCGGGACTGCATCCCGGCATCCGTGGCGATTCGCAAGGTGTTGTCATTGGCCCACGCTATATGCAAACGCTCGGGCATGCGCATGATTGCGGCGGCGCCATAGGCCCGGCACTGATTGCCTTCACGCTCGTCTTTCGCGGGATCCCAAATGTCCGCCACGCGTTTGCCCTCGGCGTTGAGCGGGACGCTCGCATAGTCGCCTTTTTGGGGCGTCAGCATTCGCCAGCGCCAGTCTTCATCCACGATGGAGACCCAATAGCCCGTGAGATCGATCAAAGCTTCTTCTTTCGGAGTTTGCGGCGCTTGGCTCTTTTGTTCCTGGACCTTTTGCTGCTGGCCAGACGCAGTTCCCATCCTGCTCGACCCGCCAATGACGAGTAGCAAGAGTGCTGCAATCACGAGACGCCGCGCCACGTATTTGGGGAAAACAAAGTCGCGCGTCATCGACTGCTGCCTTGTGTGCTGTTTCCCTTGCTCAGTTCCCGATAGACGGTCTCGATAAACATGGTGGTTGTCCACGGGCCGGTATCGACACCATAGATTCCGTCGTAATCAAGTGTGGGCTTCGCCGCTTTCACTTGATCGAGCGTCATCCCCTTTTTCAGCATGGCCTGAATGCGATCGCGAATAATCGTCACCATGTCGCGGTAGTTCGAGACTTCGCTCCGATCGCATACGCGCCCGTGGCCCTGGGATCACGTATGTTCCGCCTTCCTCGTATTCCCTGGGAACCAGGAGGTCGATGATGTCGTTCAATGCGTCGATAGTGCCCTGAACGGTTCCGCCCTTCTCCACATCGATCACCGGGTAATGCGTGGGGGTGAAGAGTTCGCCGGTGCTTACGACGTCCGAGCCGCGGAAAAAAACGATGCTGTCGCCGTCGGTGTGCGCGGCAGGCAGGTGATGGATAATGACGGGCTCGCTGTTGTAGAGCTTCAAATCAACCGTTTCGTAGGTGAAGCCGGGCCACGCGACTGATGGCGCCGGGGCTTCTTTGCCGGTTGCAGCGCTCATTCTGTTCAGCACATTGAGATGGGCGATGACCGTTGCCCCGGATGGAAGGGAAAGTCCCAGGTCGGCTGGCGACGCCGTTCTCGTCGGGGAGGGCCCAGCCTGCTTTCGAGATCGCTCGCATTCCCGCCGACGTGGTCCTCGTCCGCGCTGGTATCGGCAATGAAAAGGATCGGCTTGCTCGAGATGGTCCGAATCGCTGCCAGCACCTCGGCGCTCATCTGCGGAGAGCCTGTGTCTACTACGAACAAATTTTCATCGCCGACCTGCACGGTGATGTTCCCGCCCGCACCGACGAGCATGTAGACCCTGCCTCGCACAGGCAGTACGCGGATCGCGCTGCCATTCGGATCACGTGCGGCGCCGATCTGAGATTGCAGGAGGGAGCTCCCCTCCTGTGCGGAAAGAATGCTCGCGGCTCCCATCAATAAGATGAATAGGCTCGAGGTGCTGAAGGCGCAGGCGCGAACCTTATTCGTTGTCATCATTTATTTCGTGTCCGACGGAGCGGGCGAAGAGGAGTTCTTTTCCAATGCCTGTTTGTACTCTGCGTAGGTAGGTGGCTCAGGCATGGTCGCCAATTTTTGCTGATATTCGGGGTACATCTCCTCCGCTCCGCCTCGCGTCGCTTCTACCGGCACTCTCCAGCGCGCTGCAAATTCCGTGAGGTATTGATTTGTTCCGGGCAAATGATGCGGCACCCAGCCCTTCGGGCGAGAGACCAGCTCACTCGGGATGCAGTAGTTCGGCGCGAGGTGCATGTTCTCATTCAAGACCCAGTTGTAACTTCGAACGAATGGCTCGGTGAGATACACCGGATCGTCCACGATGCGGGCCACGATGAGGTACTGATGGTGCCGCACGTAGTATTCCGTCACGATCGCTTTATCGCTGCGCGCGAGACCATTCTTTCGGAGGTAGCCCTCTTTGAGGTTGGTCATGGTCACCTTGAGCATGTCCGCTACCCACTCGCCGGTGGAAAAACCCTGCCGCATGTAGGGCGCGTACTCGGGTGGATGCGGCCGGCCATCCATGTAAATGGTCCGCTCCGCGGTATTGTGCTGCATGACGGTGTGCCAGGCGGTGATTGCCAAGGTGAGAGGATCGGCGTCCGAATAGATGCGCAGGTTGGTGGCGCCGTAGTCCGCCGGGTGCTGTTCGCACTGATGCTCGATCACGTCGGACATCTGTGCGTCCCACGAGTCGGCCCGCAAGCGGTCCGCGTCATTGACCGGTATTCCCGTGTAGTCGCCGATCTCCGGGCCGGATGCGCGCTCCGGTTGGTCCTCCTGCTGCAACACGGTCCACTGGCCGGCCAAATCCAATTGAGCCGAGGCGCGCTGAGTCAACGGACCCAGAAGAAGGAGCACGAGGACAGCGGGGATGGATCGAGACGCGGCGCGCAGATTCATCTCTCGCTCTCGGTTCGATGAATCAGCTGGCACAGCGCGGGTTGGGAAGGTTTTGTCATCCCGGACTAAGACACCAACGCAAGCGGGAATCTTGTTGAACTGTCTAGCAGGCTGCGGAAAAATACCAAAATCTGTTCCTCAGGGGCTAAAGCCCCGTTGAATGCTTGGACTTAATGTCGGAGCTGAAGCTCCGACCCCCTAAAAACCCAGGTTTTTCCGCGACCCGTAAAGCCGTGCCCTGACGAGTTCCATTTATGAGATGGCCCTAGCGCGAAGCTAATGACTTGGCGCCGCCTTCGGGGTCGAGCACGCCAATCTTGCCAGTCCACCACTCGCCAAACCAGATGCGACCGTCCTTATCGAGATCGATGAAGCGAGGGATCGCGCCGCGCGTGGGAATGGGATACTCGGCGAACTGTTCGGTGGCCGGATCGAAGCGGGTGATGTAGTTTCCGATCTGGTCTCCATACCAGATGTAACCGGTCTTGGGATCGACAACGATACCGTAGGCGCCGACACCGCGAGTGGGCGGCTGGTACATCTTAAAAGTTCCCGTTTTCTGATCCAGCATGCCCAGGCGATGGTTGTAAAAATCCGAGAACCAGATGTTATCGTGCGCGTCGACGGCCATGCCGCGTATTCCCGGGACGCCCGGCGGGAAATACTGTTTGGTTTCGCCTGTCGCCGGATCGAGCCGGGAAATTATGCCGGCTTCGAGAGTGCTGGTCCAGAGAATGCCTTTCGAGTCGAATCCGAAATGGTAGGTGCCGTACTTAACAAACTTGCTTTCGGAAAAGTCTTCCCATCTGCCTTTTGAGTCCTGCGGATATTCCGCCGGGCTGGGAATCTTGTAGGCCTTGAACTGCTCGGTCGTCACATTGAAAGACCACACCTGGGCGGAACCGGAAGTTGTGCCGTGACCGGAGATCCAGAGGTTGCCATCCTTGTCCATGATCATCGTGTGGCTGGCGCCCTTATCTTCGGGATTCGTGTAGAGCTTGATTTTGTTCGTTTCGGGATCGACCGAAACAATCTTAAGACCGGGCGTCGTCAGGGTGAACCAGGCGCGTCCATCTCTTCCGACGACGCCGCTGTGAGGATCGGATTTTTCCACCGGAGAGGGAAACTCCTGGAAGGTTTCGGTGGCGACATCGAATCGCGCGACCTTATTCGCACGTTGTCCAATTTCGCTGAACCACACGGTCTTCGAGTCGCGGTCGAGGAAAACCGTGTGCGGGACGGCCTCCACGCCCGTCGGAATCGAATACTCGCGGTAGGTGGCCTTCAATACGGCCGGCGCAACCGCGGGGTGGGCGATCTGCTCCTGCGTGGGCGGCTCCGCTTCGGGTCCAAAATACTTGGCTTCGGGCCCGAAATATTTTTCGAGGGCCGCGCCGAGGGCCGCTGACTCCTCCGGGCTGTAGTTGCGCCGGGCGCGCCTGCCGCCAGGCATGTCGGGAAGGAAGCTCTGCCATTCGGCGGAGGTCATTCCGCGCCGATGGATCACTACGCTGAAATCGTGGCATTCGAGGCATACGGCGCGGAGAAGATTCCCTTGCGCATCGGTGGGAATCAGCGGCGTGATGTCCGCTCCGGTCAGGCGCGTTACGTCCCATTTCGGAGTGAGGCTGAAGTTGGTGTCACCCGGCTGGGCGGTGTCTTTGGTCTGAAACTTCACGCCGTAGCCGTAGGCGTCCACGGACATCTGATAGGTGCCCGCCGCCACTGGAATTTCGTACCGGCCGTCGTTCTGCGTGAAGCGGCTGATGCTCTTGGGCCCGAGGGTCGCTTTGACTACCGCTCCTCGCACGGGTTTCCCCGCTGCATCGGTGACGACGCCGCGGAGTGTGGCGTCAGCGCCGAACAGGCTCACGGCCAGGAACGGAACGGCCAGGAAGCACCAGAAAAGATTACGCAGCGATGTCCTCATGGTCGTTTTCATGATCGTCTTCATCATCATTTTGCCTCATTTTTTAAGAGCTCCACGACGACAGATAATATGACCTGAATGCTAACTCGCGTTTCCGCCTGATGCAACTTCCGTGTGCGACGGGTGTCGCGCGATTGTAAGAAGGGCGCCGGATAAAGACCCGGGCGAAGACCCACCCTTACAAACCAAAGGGTGGGGCACCCGCAACGGCAACGGCGGAGAGGCGCTCGGGCATAGGGCGCGAGTTTTGACCTAACCAACGCACGGGCCAGATCATGGAGCAACCGGCTTGTCGAAATCGGGCGGCGGCTTTTCGCCTTCGGTGCCTTCGCGAAGCATCTTCAGCCACTCCGACATCGGCGTGATGGGGCCATGGAGCGGAGCAATCGTGACCACATCCAGATTCAAACGTTGCAGGTTTCCGTAGAGATTGTTCCAGAGTCCGAGCGACATCTTCGTTGCATAACGATCGGAGAAATCGTCCGCCTCGATGAGAATCTTCTCCTTCGGAAGGTAGGCGAACGAAAGAAACTCGTCGTGATTGTCGCCCTGGTCGAGGTGCACTTCGAGAGAGCGGGATCCGTCGGACAGCACGTATTTATTCTTGTACGTGATGAACGCGGCTTCCTTGGGATTTTCCGCTAGCGTGTCCGGTTCCAGCGTGCGGGGCTGCTTCCAGGCCCATTCGTAGAAGGCTTTGTTGCCTTCATGCGTGATCACGGTGGCTCCTTCGGCCACGTAGGTGCGGAGGCCTCCGGAATGATCGAAGTGGTGGTGCGTGTTGACCACATACTTGATCGGCTTATCCGGCACGAGTTTCTTTACTTCGGCAATCACCGCTATGGAACGCGCCTCGCTCAGGGGAGCATCCACTACGGCTACAAAATCGTTGAACTCGACGAGCACGCTATTGGCGCCGCCGCGCAGGAACCAGACGCCGTCGGCCATCTTTTCCGACGTCACCCGCTGCGGAGGAATGCTTGCTTGTAAGACCTTTTCGGGCACCTGGAGAGCGGCATTCTCAACGTTCGCTTGTACGTTCGTTACGTTGAGATCGAGCGTCGCGAGGCCGCCCTGTTTCTCGACGATATGCGTGGGGAACTTTACGCCGCTGAAATCTTTGTAATCGGTGTAGGCTGCCTCGACGGGCATGTCGCCGAGAACGGGATTGGCCACCCAGGTTTCTACCTTGATTACCAAATTTCGGCGGTCGATCGTTCCAACGACTTTGTGATTCCCCTTGATGAAGGTGACAATCGTGACCTTCTCACCTGCATCCTCGCCGGCCTGGGCCGTTGCATGATTCGCGGCGGCAGCTTTTAGGAAACCGTGCGGAGTTAGCCAGATTTTCAGCGACCGTTCATCGGCATCCGCCGGGGCTGGGTGGACCACGTCCGGGGGAGGGGTTGGGTGCGCGTACACTGGCTGGTCCCACGCATACTGCCCGCTTACTCGGAGGCCTTCCTTTATCTCGTCCACAAATGGGGCTTCACCGCCGAGCATTGGCGGATTCTGCTGCGCGCGCGTTACTTCTTCTGCAGAGGAGGCGCTGGGATAGTCGATCGTTCGGATATAGCTGGAAACGTCTGTTGTATGCCACGGCGAGGTGGGATTCCAATTCATGCCCAGGACGCCCCACGTCCCAGTGCCGGAATAACGGATCGACTTCACGTCACCCATTGCCTTTTCGGCATTCCGAATCGCGACGTTCGCATCCACGGAAACTTTCGCGGCAGCCTTCGCGTCAACGTTCTTATCATCTTTATCCTGGGACCATGCAGTTCCGGCCAGGAAAAACAGAAGTAGAAGGAGTCTTGCCCAAGCCTGTCTCGGCATGATCGCGCCCCCGTGTAAGTGCTGCGGAAGGTTCTATCCTAGACCGAGAGTCCGCGCAACCGTTGCGGTCTCCAGCAGATAACGTGGCGCTAAACTCAGTCTCGCTGAGTGACCGAATGTTGGTCTGCCCGTGGTGATAGGTTTATAGTGATCGGCCGGCTAGCGTGGTGCGAACGCGAGAGGAATAACACGGATGAAACAACTATCAGCATTGGCGATCTGCTGTTTTCTGGGAGCCTTGGCCATCGCTCGCACCGAGGCGCGGACGGGGGATAACACGGCGGCGGCTCGCTCCGGCACGAGCGGCGTTGCGGTGCCGACCAATGGCATCGGCGGGGTCGTCACCAGCTCTCAGGGACCCGAAGCGGGTGTTTGGGTGATTGCGGAAACGGCAGACCTGAGAACGACTTTCCGCAAGATCGTGGTCACGAACGACCACGGCCAATACCTGATTCCCGATCTCCCGAAAGCTACGCTACAAGATTTGGGTGCTAGGGTTACGGCCTGGTGAGTTCCGAACCGGTAACCTCGATGCCGGGACGCACAATGGACCTGACCGCCGTGATCGCTCCGAACGTGCGTGCGGCGGCGGACTACTATCCTGCCGACTACTGGGCCTCCTTGTTGAATATCCCGACCAAAAGCGCTTTCCCGATGACCGTTGCGAGGCCTTCGCCAGCAGCCGGCGCGACAAACGCGGCCGGGGCAGGTGTGATTGAGACCCAAGCCGAGTGGCTCTATCGATTCAAGGGATGCTGGACTTGCCATCAGATGGGAACCAAATCAACGCGCGAGCTTCCGGCAAGCCTGGGAACATTCCCAACTAGCAGACAAGCCTGGGAGAGCGCGCTCTCTTCCGGACTGGTGGACCGGACCACGATGGCCACACTGAATCCCATCGGGCACGACGCGGGCCTCGCAATGTATGCGGACTGGGGCGACCGAATTGCGAACGGCGAGCTTCCGCCTGTGCCGCCCCGTCCCCAGGGAATCGAGCGCAACGTGGTGGTGACGGTGTGGGATTTGAGGGTGCCGGCGTTCGTTCATGCCCCCATCAGCACCGACAGGAGGAATCCTTCGGAAAACGCCTACGGCCCGGTGTACGTGACCGACTGGTGGGCGGGAGAACTTGTCGCGGTCGATCCGGTGAAGAACACAAGAAGCGCGGTCATCCCGTTGCCCACCGAGTCGGAGATAACGATGGACGGCCAGGGCCGCATCTGGTTCAGCCTGGATGCCCGAGTGGATAACGCCGACTACTGCAAGGCCGTTTCGAACAATCCTTTCGCCAAAAATTCCCCGCGGGAGGCCGGCGGAAAGGGTCTGGGCATCTACGACACGAAAACGCGAACGTTCCAGTTTGTCGATCTTTGCGTTCGAACCATGCGGTTGATGTTTTCCGACGATAAGGACGAGACCTTGTACTTCGCCGTGGGGCAAAATCCCGGCGGCATCGGCTGGCTCAATACCCGGCTGTGGGAGGAAACCCACGACGCCGAGAAATCCCAGGGCTGGTGCCCGGCCGCTGCGGACGTGGAGAAGCCCGGAGCTTACGGCGGGGCATATAACTTTGCAGACGGGAGCGTGTGGTATTCGGACGTACAGACGAGGCCGGGAAGACTTATCCGCATGGTACGGGGCGCAAATCCGCCGGCTACCTGCCAGACGGAGGTTTACGAAGCGCCCTACGATCCCAAACGTCCCGGGGTGGGAGGATCCCACTCGAGGGGAATCGGCATCGACAGTAAAGGCGTCGTGTGGACAGGACTGACCAGCGAGGGGTTTCTGGCCAGTTTTGACCGGCGGAAGTGCAGAGTCGCGGCGAGCGAAGCATCGGCGTCGCGCAAGGAATGCCCGGAGGGATGGACTTTGTTTCCGATACCCGGGCCCGCGTTCAAGTCAGACCCGACGGTGAAGTCGGACTACAACTACTTTTTGTGGGTGGACACGTACAATACGCTGGGCCTGGGTGAAAACACGGTCATCGTGGCCGGATCCAACTCCGATTCGCTGATCGCTTTTCAGCAGAATACGGAGCACTGGGTCCGAATGACGATTCCTTATACGAAAGGATTCTTCTCCCGTTTTTTTGACGGCCGCATTGACGACGCCAAGGCGGGTTGGAAGGGGCGCGGCGTGTGGGCCGCCAATGAGTCACGGGGCACGCAGGTCACCGATGGTGGCAAGAAGCTGCCGAGCCAGCTGGCGCACTTTCAGGTGCGGCCTGACCCTCTCGCGAAGTGATGTTCCACCCGCGGGATGTTCGTAGTGCAGACATTCACTTCTTTCCTGGAGAAATTCGATGCGCAGATGGGCGACTCTGGCAATCCTGGTGGCTGCTGCCGCAAGTCTGGCAGCCGCCGGCAAACAATCCGGCACACTGGACGCGGCAATCGAGGCCCTGGGGGCCAACCGCATCAACTCGATCGAGTACTCGGGATCGGGGAAATGGTATCTGTTCGGGCAGGAGCCCAATCCGGATCTTCCGCCTCCCGAATACGACGTGAGCAGCTACACCGCGACGATTGACTACGCCGGCGCCGCCAAGCGGGTGCAGATGTTAGCAGTCGAGACGCCCGATCCAACCCGTTTCCGCGCTGTTCCGCAGAAACACCGGGCCGACGAGTATGTGGTCGGAGACGTTTCCTGGATCGCCGGGTCGCCCGGCGGACCTGCAACCGGCTTGCCCGTGGCCAGCATCCCAGAGCCGAAGAATGTGGAGGAACGCGCGATGGAGATATGGGCGACTCCCCATGGCTTTCTCAAAGCTGCCGAAGCCAACCACCCCACATCCACGCCTACTTCCGACGGCGGCTCGGAAGTGACCTTCCTGATGGGCAAACACAAGTTCGCCGGAAAGATCAACGCGAGGAACGAAGTCCAGAACGTCCATACCTGGATCGACAGCCCCGTGCTGGGCGACATGCTTTGCGAAGCTTCGTTCACCGACTACCGCGACTTCGACGGCGTCAGGTTCCCTGGTCATATCGTGCGCACGCAGGGCGGGAAACCGCGGTTGAACATCACAATATCGTCCGTGAAAGCGAACCCCGAGGTGATCATCCCGGTGCCCGAAGGCATGCGCGCCGCTATGGTGGCGCCGGTGAAAGTGACGGCAGACAAGCTGGCCGACGGGGTGTATTGGATCGGGGGCGGGCAGTGGCACAGTGTCGCGATCGAACAGGCGGGCAACATCGTGGTCGTCGACGCACCGCTGGACGAGGCGCGGTCGCTCGCCGTAATCGGGAAGATCAAAGAGACGATCCCCAATAAACCGATCAAATACCTCATCAATACGCACGCGCATTTCGACCATGCGGGCGGCCTCCGGACGTACGTGGATGAAGAAGCCACGATCGTAACTTTGCCCGTGAACCAGGAATTCTACGAGCAGGCATGGAGCCAGCCTCATACGCTGAACCCGGACAGACTCGAACAATCCCAAAAGAAGCCGAATTTTGAACCGGTCACTGACGGAAAGCTCGTGCTCAAGGACGCTAGGCGAAGCGTCGAGATTTACCAGCAGATGGGCACCGCGCATAACGACGCTGTTTTGATGGTCTACTTGCCGGCGGAGAAGATTTTGGTCCAGGTGGATGCGTGGAACACGGAGGCTGTCACCGCTCCCACGCCGGACTTCGTGAACCCGTATATGGTCAACCTGTATCGGAACATTGTGCGGTTGAAGTTGGATGTGGGCCAGATCGTCCCGCTGCACGGTCCACGCACGGGGACGGTTGCCGAACTGCGCAAGGCGATTCTGCTGGACTGAACTAATCTGCCGCAGATTGCGCGGACAAACCGGTCTCAAGCTGGAGCGCCGGGAACATCCCGGAAGCGTCTCTTTAGGCCGAGGAAAGGCTTCTCTATCAGAAAGTATGATGCGCTTGCAAAGAGGATCAGGACCAATACCGTTAGCACCGGTCTGATCGAAGCCGGAAGGCTTGCCAGTCGTTTTGAAACGGAGTAAAGCACTATCTGCTGATAGATATAAATGGAATAGGAGATTCGGCCGAGATAGCGAACCCAGCGAACCTGCAAAAAGCGCCAGGGGAGCGTGTCGCGAAAAGCGATTGCCTGGACAATCAGCATTGCAACCAGAACGGGATCTACGACAAAAGCGACGGAATCCCGATACGCAGGCCCGAAATGAATCTGAAGGGCAACGGAAACGGATAAAAGGGAGGCGGTGATTACGCTCAGCGCAGGGTGGCTGCAAATCACTTGCCAGAAGCGTTCGAAATACCCCGCCTTCAGCACAACCGCCAGCAGGCACCCCACCAACAGTTGATCAGCTCTGGTGTCGAATGCCATATAAATGTAGCCTTCCCAGACACCGAACACGAACTGCAGCAGCTCTCTATGGATGCATATGAGAACAATCAATCCCAGGAGGACCCATACCTGTCGACGGATGCTCTTGCGAAGCAAAAAGAACAGCGGAGCCCATAACAAATAAAACTGTTCTTCAACCGCGAGCGACCAAGTATCACTCAAGGGGGTAGACGGGGTCCTATGAATCGCCTGGAGATAATTACTCACATAAAACAGCGCAGCAATGGCCTGGCTCCAGATAACTCTCCTGTGGAAAGAGACCGCGAGCCCCACATAGAGCAACCAATACGCGTAAAAAGCCGGAAAAATCCTCAAGCTTCGGCGCGCGTAAAAATGCCGGAGAGAAATGCCCCCAGTAGCTTCGTTTTCTTTGAGCAGTAGCCATGTGATAAGGAAGCCGCTCAGAGCAAAAAATATGAGAACTCCTAGCCCCCCGGGAACTTTCTCGTACCCCATGTGATAAAAGACGACCAAGAATGCGGCAATCGCGCGGAAACCATCGAGGGCCGGGAGGCGAACCAGTTCAAGGCCCGTCCGTAGATTTTCCGGGAGTACGTGGCTTTCCTGACCCTGATGCCCAAGCAACCGCGTGGATATAGCGGGCGGGGTCACAACTTCAAAAGCTGCATCGTCCATTCAGGCCCTGGCCGGTCGGTTTTCTTTATAAGTTCAATTACCGACAGAAGTACTGAGCGTACTAGCGGTACCGTACTGTAACTATTTAGTAGAATCTCTTTATTGCTTGCCAAAGGAACTAATTATATGCAACAGTCTCTCGTCGCGACACTACTATTGGTCGCGATTGTTGTCAATTTTAAGCGGTTTTAGTTTTGCCTTTCCTCTTGATTGCCGCTTCAGGTCCTGTGACTGAAGAAGCGTCAGCTTGGCCACATCAGCTCCAAACGAAACGTCAGGGCTAGCCGGCGCCCGGCCGGTGTTTTGCGCGGTCTTCAGCGACGCGACACCGGTTATACCGGAGTTCGATTTACCGGATGCGCCCCGATTTTTAAGTTCTTCGGTTCGGCCCACACACGAATCGTCCAGCAAGAATTCCCGAGAAGATAAGGACACGGCATGCAAAGGACAGCAACAGCACTAGCTGCATCATCGGAGGGGTTTCTGCTGCTGGATTCGTCGATGAGCCCGATCTTTATCAATCCAGCCGCGGCCCAGATTCTCACCTATCCCCAACAGTTCGAGACCAAGGAAAGCGTGGCCGCGAATGTCGCCGGCCGAATACGTTCCATGCTGTTGCCGACGAACTCGTCCCGTGGGCCGGCACTGGTCAGCAATTTCCAGTCGGGCAAAAGAGTCTATCGCTGCCGTTCGTTTCCAGTAAGTACGGTGGCCGGGGAGACCGCTCCGCTGTCGATTGCGGTACTGCTGGAACGGCCTTCCGCCAGATCGCTTTCCCTGGCACAACTTTCGGAAAGATTCAATCTCACACTGCGCGAGCAGGAGGTCTCCCAATATATTCTGCAAGGACTGACGAGCAAGGAAATCGCCTTGAAGATGGGAATCAGCCCCAATACCGTGAAGGCTTTTCTGCGCCTGATCATGGTGAAGATGGGGGTTTCGACCCGGTCGGGAATCGCAGGAAAAGTCTTCATCTCACATCTGAACTCCGAGAGTCACCCCTGATAGGCCGCCTCCTTTTGAATATTAGGGATCAGGAGCCGGGACTTAAGAGCAGGCGTGTTCGGCAATCCGCGCGTGGTTGCGAGGCAGAGACCAGAAATGCCAGATGAAATGGAAGAAGAAGTCTCACGAAGTTTCGACGATTATTGGGCGATTGCACTGCGGCGGCGGCGGTGGGTCTTTATCCCTTTGTTTCTTTGCTGGGCGGCGGTGTGGGCTATCAGCTGGCTCGTGCCCAACACGTATCGTTCGGAGGCTCTGATACTGGTTGAGCAGCCGAGGGTACCGGAGCAATACGTGGTACCGAACGTGACCGTCAGCCTGCAAGACCGATTGCAGAGCATGACCCAGCAAATTCTGAGCCGCACGCGCCTGCAGGCAACGATCGACCGCTTCGGCCTGTATTCGCATCACCGCGGTCTTGGCAAGCTCTTGTACTCCGGAGATCCCGTTGAGCAAATGCGAGCCGATATCAATATCGAACTCGTCGAATCACCGGGCCATCCTGGCGAACTCACGGCCTTCAGGATCGATTACTCGGCTGGAACGGCCGAGCTCGCGCAAGAGGTGAACAGTGAACTCACCTCGCTTTTTATCGATGAGAATCTGAAGTCCCAGCAGCAGCAATCGGAGAGCACAACCGCTTTTCTCGAAAATCAGCTATCCAATGCGCGGACGGAGCTGGAAACGCAGGAAGCGAAAGTGCGCGCGTTCAAGGCCAGCCATTTCGGAGATCTACCGAGCCAGCTGGAGAGCAACGTTCAAATCCTGACGGGGCTTCAAACACAGCTCGATAACAACCAGCGAGCGCTGGACGGCGCCAAGCAGCAGAACCTCTATCTGGAATCGCTGCTGCAGCAATATCAGACGATGCATGCCAATCTGGGAAGCGCGGACTCGCCGACTACATCTCCTCAAGAGCTTGACAAAGAACTCTTCGATCTGCGTTCGCGGCTTGCAGACGCGCGTTCCCGCTACACGGAGAGCCATCCCGACATTGTCTCTCTGAAGGAACGGATTCAACAAACGGAGAAGCTGAAGAAAGATGCGGAGGCAGAAATTGCGTCCCAGAACAAAACAGCTACGGACACAAGCGCTGCCGGTACTGCCAATGTTGCGGAGATCCCCTACGAGTCTTCCACACCGGTGATGCAAATCCGGAGCGAACTAAAGGCCAACCAGCTTGAAATCGCCAACTATGAACACCACTCGAAAGACATCGAAGGACAGATCGCCACCTATCGAAGCCGCCTTAATTTAACCCCGGAGACCGAACAGGAACTTGCAGACATTTCCCGGGGATACGAAGAATCCAAAGCAAACTACAACTCACTCCTCCAGAAACAGAACCAATCACAGCTGGCAACAAGTCTCGAACAGCGCCAGCAAGGGGAACAGTTCCGCATCATCGATCCGCCCAGTTCCCCGGCGAAACCTTCGTCGCCAAACCATTTCCGGCTGAGCCTGATAGGGTTCGCGCTGGGAATCGGCGTTGGAATCGGATTGGCCGCTTTTCTAGAAATGCTCGACGAGCGAGTCCACCAGGAAAAAGACCTTGAAGGGATCGTCACCGCTCCCGTATTGGTGGGCATCCCCCACCTGGGCAGCCCCGGAGAGAACCGCCATCGAGTTCTAGTGACGTTCGCGGAGATCGGCACGGCAGTGGCAATGTTTGCTCTAATCGTGGCTGGGAACATTTACGCGTTTTACAAAGGCTAAAGGATGTACAAGACCTTTTACGGACTGACGCGAAATCCTTTTGAGCTGAGTCCCGATCCCTATTTTTTCTACCCGACAAAAAGACATAACGAAGCCCTGGCGACTCTGAGTTACGGGGTATTGAAGAGAAAAGGGTTTGTTGTGGTAAGCGGCGAGGTGGGCACCGGGAAAACACTGCTATTGAGGTGCTTGCTCGATCTTCTTAATACAAACGATGTGGCGTCAGCTTTTGTTTACAACCCCTTACTTTCGGTGCAGGAGTTTCTCGCCTACCTCATGAGCGATCTGCGCCTGCCTTTAGCAGGGCAGAAGAAAAGCGACATACTGTCGTATTTGAACAATTATCTTATGGTTCGTTCAAAACGGGGCGCCACAACGGCTCTCATCGTGGATGAAGCACACTTGCTCAGCTGGGAGCTCCTGGAGGAAATCCGCCTCCTGACGAACCTCGAGACCTCGCAGAACAAACTTCTGCAAATCGTTTTGGTGGGACAACCGGAGCTGGACCGCAAGCTCGATTCGCCGGAACTCCGCCAACTCAAGCAGCGCATCGGCTTGCGCTGCCAATTGGAGGCTCTGGGGCTTGACGAGATCCGAGGTTACATTCACCGGAGGCTTGAACTGTCCGGCGGCAATCACCGAGATGTTTCCATTTTTTCAGAGGATGCGATCAAAGCGGTCCATGAATTCTCGATGGGGATTCCCCGCATCGTCAACAACCTTTGTGAGAATTCCCTGATCTCAGGCTACGGCAGGCAGACCAAACAGATCACGGGGGATATTGTGGGCGAAGTTGCGAAGGATCTGCGCCTGGCTGGCGTTCATTCAGCGCCGCCACCAGGGCGGGAAGCGTTCGATATCGCTTCAGCCGACTGCACCTCAGCGAATCGCGAAACCCAAAAGACGCTCGACTTGAAAAACCTGGAGTCAGGACTGGACGCCCAATGAGCCGGGTTTACGACGCCCTGCGCCAGATGGAGAAGGATCAGAGGTCAGCGGAAACGGCGCGCCCGGCGGCACCTCAACCCGATCAATTGCTGGGCAGCGTCCTGGTAGGGCAGCTTGAATTCGCAGACGCTTGCGTGCTGAAAACAAAGGTTTCGGGAGCCTCCCGTTTGGTTGCGCTTACGGAACCCCACGGCCTCGGTGCAGAAAAGTTCCGCGCTCTGGCTACGCGACTTGAAAATCTGCGCCGCCAGAAAGAGATAAAGTCCCTGCAGGTGACAAGCGGGCTCAGCATGGAAGGCAAGAGCCTGGTTGCCGCGAATCTGGCGGTAACGTTCGCAAAGTGCTCGCGATCGAAGGTTCTGCTGTTGGAAGGAGATTTGCACAGGCCGGCCCTGGCATCGTTGTTCGGGCTGACGGAATTGCGAGGTCTCAACAAGTGGTGGTCCGGGCAGGAAGAACAGATCATGCGATGCATATACAGGCTGGACGACATGCCGCTATGGTTTCTCAGCGCCGGGGTAAGCGACGAACAGCCCTCGCACATTCTTCAGTCCGAGCGATTTGCAGAAGCATTCTCCCGATTGGTGGGATTATTCGATTGGATCATCGTGGATTCCACGCCGATGCTGCCGATTGCCGACGCGAACCTTTGGTCGCAATTGCTGGATGGGACCCTTCTTGTCGTTCGAGAGGGCGTTGCGTCCATCCGGGCCCTCTCGAAAGGGCTCAAGAGCCTGGACAATCCCAAGCTGCTCGGAATCGTACTCAACGAAGTCACGGAGTCGGCACGCGCCGATTACGCGGATCACTACTACGGAGTCGAACGCGGCAAGGAACGCAAAGTCTGACCATAGCGCAGGAATAACTATTGATCCGGTTCTTCAACGCCTATTTTCCGTCCCGCACGGTTTTTCTGGGAGTCTCGGAAGCGTGCCTGATCGCGCTCGCCTTCATGGGGGCGGCAGTGGCGCGGCTGGGCAGCACTAATGCGGCCGTGATGCTCGGCTACGAACAAGGATACGTCAAGATTCTGGTGATATCGGCCTCTACCATCACCTGCATGTACTACTTCGATCTCTACGACTCATCGATTTTGCGAAACCGGCGGGAGGTTTTCATCCGGTTGGTCCAAGTGCTTGGGGCGGTGTGCATTCTACTGGCCGTTCTATATTACGCTTACCCCCCTCTCGAATTGGGCCGCGAGATTCTGGCAATCGGTTTCCTGCTTGTTGCCGTGATCCTGTTTCTTTGGCGACGGCTTTTTCTGGTAATGAATGCCCAGCCCCGCTTTGCCGAACGGGTGGTGTTGTTCGGAGAAGGGCCGCTGATCAAACCCCTGCTGCATGAACTGGAGTCTCGCCCCGAGCTTGGTTTATGCGTTGTGAGCCACGTGGTGTCAGCATCCGAGGGAGGACGGGAGCCAAATGGCCAGCCCGGGAGCTCTTTGCCGGATCATCGATTAGCGGCGATTAGCGAAGACCTTTCGCGTGCTGTCGAACTGCAGCGCGCGAATCGAGTGGTGGTAGCGATGAGCGACCGCCGGGGAAAACTGCCGGTAGGTCCGCTTCTTACTTTGAAAAGTCACGGTGTGCGCATTCAAGACGGGGCTGACCTCTACGAAGCCATTACGGGCAAGGTCCCCATCGAATCGTTGCGGCTGGGCTGGCTCCTGTTTTCGCCAGGCTTTCGTGTTTCCGGGTTTCTCCTCGCTTACAAGCGAATCGCGTCGCTGCTGATTTCCGGCATCGGCCTGATCGTGAGCCTCCCTCTGCTTCCGCTGATTGCCTTGGCAATCAAGCTGACGTCTTCGGGCCCGGTATTTTATAAGCAACGGCGCACGGGGTGTGGCGGAGTCGTCTTTGATTGCTACAAGTTTCGGACGATGCGCGAGGATGCGGAAGCGGATACGGGCCCGACGTGGGCGGGCGATGACGATCCAAGAATCACCCCTGTTGGGCGGTTCCTTCGAATTTCACGGCTGGATGAAATTCCGCAGCTCTGGAATGTCATGAAAGGCGATATGAGCCTTGTGGGTCCGCGTCCGGAGCGGCCTGAATTCGTAAACTGGCTCGATCAGGAAATTCCCTACTATTACTTGCGGCACACGGTTCGGCCTGGAATAACCGGCTGGGCTCAGGTTCGATATGAATATGGCAGCTCCCTGGAAGCTTCCAAGGAAAAGCTGCGCTACGACCTCTTCTACATCAAGAATATGTCCCCAGGACTGGATTTCCTGGTCTTTTTCCAAACGATCAAGACGATTCTTTGGGGACGTGGCAGGTGACGTTGTTAGAGTCCCGCTGGAATCGCTGCCGTGGAAGTCAGGAAGGCGGGGATCATGGAAGGGCAAGGGCGATTCTTTACGAACCTGCACTCCCGGAATAACGATGGCTCGACTACGCCGACGGAAACTGGGTCGCCTTACGGGAGTTCATTTTGGCTTGGCAGCATTTTTTGTGGTGTCCTTTGCCCGGCCCGAGGACTGGATTCCCGGCCTTTCTGTGTTTCCCCTCGCCAAGATCGCCGGGACTCTGGCTTTGCTCGCTTTTCTGTTCGCCTTCCGGGAGGTCCGCTGGCCGCTGCCACGAGAGGCCGTTTATTTGATTCTGCTGGGAGGCCAATTGTTTATCACCGTTCCGATGTCTCCCGTGTGGCCGGGCGGCGCCTTACTGAAGTCCCTGGACTTCGCCAAAGTGGTGATCATCGTTGTCTTAATCGTCTCGGTTGTAAATACGCTGAAGCTCCTGCGCAGGCTTATCTTTATCCAGGCCGCGTCGATTTTGGCAGTCGCGGCTGTCTCGATATGGAATGGGCACATGCAGTATAAGAGGTTGAATGGGGTACTCGGCGGCGACTATGCCGATCCCAACAGCCTGGCGCTCGTCATTGTCACTTCTCTGCCGCTGTGTCTCGCGCTCTTGTTTCTAAGCCAAGGTATTCTGCGCAAGGTGATGTGGGCCTTAGCGATGCTGGTGATGGTCTACGGGGTTTTTCTCACCGGCTCCCGGGGCGGATTCGTTTCCCTCATCGCCGCGACGGCGGTGTGTCTGTGGGAATTATCGATTCAAGGACGCCGCCGGTATCTCCTGCTGATCGCGGCGCTGGTCGGCGGGATCTCCTGGCATTTTGCGAGCGGAACGTTGGCGGGTCGGCTGCAAAGCACGTTCAGTAGCCAGAGTGAAAGTAACGCGTCCGCATACACCTCCGCTGAACAGCGCCGGCACCTTTTCTGGCGCAGCATCGAAGTGACCATGGAGCATCCCATCTTCGGGGTTGGTCCCGGCAACTTTGAGACGATATCCGGCTACTGGCACGTCACGCACAACTCCTTCACCGAGATGAGCTCAGAAGGAGGGCTGCCGGCATTTATCCTCTATGTGCTGATTTTGTGGCGGGGCTTCAAGAATGTGCAAGTCATCAAGAGATTGGCGCGAGGAAAGAAAGGCCTCCTTCTGATGGGTCAGGCGCTCCATGCCAGCCTGGCAGGATACATAGTTGGAGCGTTCTTCATCAGCACTTCCTATGAGTTGTTCCCTTACTTCCTGATTGCATATACAACAGCGCTGGCTTGGATCGTCAAGAACTCGGTTTCCTGTCAGGAGAAGGCCGCATCGGTCATACCCGCGCCTGAAGAAGACAAAGCTTACGCGATGGGATAGCCCGGCAAACTCTTTGCCTTCGAGTGATTTCTGAAAATTGCCGTTGACCAAATCGAATTAGACCCCGGCCCGTACCCTGAGGACGGGTTCTGCCATCCCGTACAGGAAGCAGTTCTGGGAGTTGAGTTGCGCTCAATCATTTTGGGATCTGAATGAAAAGAAAAATAAGCGTGTTTGGACTCGGGTACGTAGGTTCGGTAACAGCGGCGTGCCTGGCGCATAAGGGTCACCAGATTCTCGGCGTAGATATGAATCCGTCGAAGGTCGAGAAGATGGAATCGGGGCATAGCCCCATCGTGGAGGCGGATTTGGAGGAACTGGTAGCCACAGGGCGCCGGAGCTGCCGCCTCCACGCTACGACAGACCCCGTGTCTGCCGTGGCGAATTCAGAAATGTCGCTGATCTGCGTAGGGACGCCGAGCCTGCGCAATGGCAAGCTCGATCTCGCGCATGTTGAGCGTGTTTGCCGCGAAATCGGCGAGGCACTGCGCGATAAAGATGAATTTCATTGTGTCGTGCTGCGGAGCACCGTGCTTCCAGGCACCACCGAGTCGCTGGTCATCTCAACGATAGAGGCGGCCAGCGGCAAGCGTGCCGGAGAACACTTCTCCATGTGCTGTAATCCGGAATTCATTCGGGAAGGAACGGCCGTCGCCGATTTTTTCCAACCGGCGCTCACTGTCTTCGGCGCAGCCGATCCATTCGATCTAGCCCCGCTGCGCGATATTTATGAAGGCTTCTCCGGACCGCGATTTGAGACTTCGCTGCGAGCCGCTGAAATGGCGAAATATGCGTGCAACGCATTCCACGCCCTGAAGATCGATTTCGCCAACGAATTGGGGACGCTTTGCAAAGCTTTCGGGGCCGATACAGAAGCCGTGATCGGCATGCTTACCTCGGACACGCAGCTCAATATATCGCCCGCGTACCTGTCGCCCGGCTTCGCTTTTGGCGGGTCTTGCCTGCCCAAAGACATTCGCGCGCTGACCTGCCGGGCTAAAGAATTCGATTTGTCTCTTCCTTTGCTCGAAGGAATCCTGCCCAGCAATGTTTGCCACCTGGACCGCGCAGCGGAGGCCGTGCTGGGTCTCAACATCCGTAAATTGGGTGTCCTCGGCCTGAGCTTCAAGGCGGGCACCGATGACTTGCGGGAGAGCCCTCTTGTGCAACTCATCAAACGGCTCATCGGTGAAGGTCTTCAGATTCGGGTATGGGATCGGGACGTGTCGCTTGGCCGGCTGGTTGGTTCCAACCGTCAATACATCGAGGACGTCATACCCCATATCGGATCTCTTATGTATGCGACGGTGGAAGAAGTTGTGGAATGGGCTGACGCAGTGCTCATTGGAACCAAAGCCGTCAGCGCGGCTGAACTCCGCGGCCTTCTTCGCGCCGACCAACCGATCGTCGATCTCGTCAATCTAAACCGGGCCAATCGACCGGCGGGCAATCGCAATTATGAAGGGATCTGCTGGTAAATGACTTTTCAAGAGATTCGGGCCTCCGAATCAACGGCCCGGCACAATGAACCGGCAGCCGGCAAGCCACGGGTCATGCTCTTTATCGATACCTTTTCTCGCGGCGGCAATGAGCGACAGTTTCTGCATGTATTGCGGCAGCTCGACCGGGGAGAATATGAACTGGTTATCGGTTGCTTGCATAAACGGGGAGCTTTCCTCGATGAGGTTTGCTCCCAGGGAATGCCTATTGTCGAGTTCCCCATTGGGTCGCTTTTTGGTTTCCACACGGCGCGAAGATTCTGGCAGCTGGTGAGATTTCTGCGACGCAATCACTTCGCTATCCTTCACGCGTTCGATTTTTACTCCGAACTTTTTGCCCTTCCTGCGGCGCGAATGGCCGGCGTTCCGGTGCTCCTGGCGGCGCGCGGCGAACTCCGCGATTTGCGGAACCCCTTGCAGCGGAGGGCTATTGGGATTGCGTACGGGCTGGCAACCCGCATTGTGGCCAACTCCGAGGCCTCCTTTGCCGAAGCCCCTCGCGAGCCAGGGCGCGTGGTATTCATTCCCAACAGCATCGATCTCGACCTTTTCCGGCCGTCCATCCCTTCCACCGAGGTTCGAAGGAATCTGGGACTCGGCGACAGTGCCCCTCTCATCGGCCTACTTGCTATGCTGCGCCCTGAGAAAGATGTGGGTACATTTCTCCGCGCGGCCGCTCACGTCAGTAAACAGATTCCAGAAGCGAGATTTCTTGTGATTGGAGACGGCAGCGAGCGGCAGGCTCTCGAACGGCTCTCGGCAGAGCTGGGCCTCTCGGGCAGCGCATTATTTCTGGGGGATCAATCGCATGTCGAAAATCTGCTGGCCAGCCTGGATATCGCGGTCCTCTCGTCGGTAACCGAGAGCATGCCCAACGCTGTGCTGGAAGCGATGGCGATGGGCCGGCCAGTCGTGGCGACACGAGCCGGTGGCACACAAGAGCTTGTGCGGGATGGCGAGACGGGCTACCTGGTTCCGGTTCGGGATCCCGAAGCAATGGCGGAGAAACTTCTCACACTGCTGCGCGACCCCGAACAGCGCCTCGCGATGGGCCGGGCGGGGCGGGCACGGGTTGAGCGCGAATTCAGCGGCACGCGCATGAGGGAAGAGTTGCGAACGCTTTATAGCAGCACACTTCGTGCGCATCGTCCGGCTGCCCGAATCTTGCAGATCGGTAATTACCCTCCGCCGGCGTGCGGTTGGTCGATCCACACGGAAGCCGTCCACCATGCGCTGATGCAACGCGGCGTGGATGCCCGCGTCCTGGACATCGGCCCCGGACGGGATGTTCCCAAACCCGGCTGCATTCCCGTCGGCAACGCCTTCGACTACGCGGTGAAACTTGCAACTCACCGTATGGGCGGATTCCGGTTCCAGCCGCATGTCAACGGCGACTCCTGGAAGGGCTACGCACTCGCGCTGGCGGCGGTCCTGCTGGGGAGGGTTACCGGGAAGCCCGCGGTGCTGATGTTCCACGCCGGCCATGAGCAAATCTTTTTTCCCCGTTCGCGAGGATTCTGGTTCCACGCATTTCGCCTGCTGTTCAGGGCCAGCGGCGAAATCATTTGCAACTCCGAACAGGTGAGACAAGCCATTCTTGGGTACGGGATCAGCGCAGACAAAATCCACGCTATTTTCTCGGTGGACTATGCGGCCGAGAAGAATCCAATACCTGCTCCTCCCGCGGTGGCGAGTTTCCTTCGTATGCATGAACCACGATTGTGCTGCTATGCACTGTTCCGTCCCGAGTTTACGATGGAGGCTCTTTTCGAGGCTTTTTCCGGGCTTCGCCGCGACTACCCGAAAGCCGGCCTGGTGATTTGCGGCCCCGCCGAAACGCCGCGGGAAGCGAAGGAGCAGATGCGCCGGTTCGGAATTGAATCGAGCGTGCTGATCACCGGCAATCTGCCGCACGCCGAGTTTCTTGCCACCCTGCGTTCGTCCGATCTCTTCATACGAACCGCGGTTCGGGACGGACTGTGCGCATCGGTGATTGAAGCGTTAACGCTCGGTGTTCCGGTCGTCGCGGCCAACAACGGCACGCGCCCCTGTTCCGTAATGACCTACCAACCAGGCAGCGCTGCCGACCTGAAACTCAAGCTCTTGACCGTTCTTTCCGACATCAAAAAGTTCCGCCTGCAAACGAAGCCACCTGAGATCCGAGCAAGCATTGAAACGGAGGTTTCGCTGCTGATGAGAGGCCGGCAAATCGCACAACCTGGAAACAGGGGGCATTCCGGAGCGGGCCAAACCAAGTTCTCCCGGATGGCAGAATCCGAGAAGAGAGTCCAAGAGAGGGCGAACCCTTAAATATCCTTAGCGCCTATCCGGTCTGTGAATCGAACTCCTTAAGCTCTCCTCGAAGACCGAACCGACGCTCGACCAGCTGTGTTTGGACGCGACCAGGTTGCGGGCGGCCAGGCCCAAAGCTTCTCGATAATTGGCATCTGCCAGGAGAGCGACTACGGCCTCCGCGAAGTCTTCCCGGGAATCCGCCAACAGAATGTCTTTCCCGTGAGAGACCGGAAGCCCTTCCGCACCGATCGAAGTGGAAACTACGGGCTTCGCCATCGCCATCGCTTCAAAGATTTTCAACCTGGTTCCGCTTCCAGCGCGAATCGGAACGACATAGACCTCAGCCTTAGCAATGTAAGGGCGGACATCTTCGACCGTGCCGGTGACGTGGACATTCTTATGCTGCGAAGACAGCTCCTGTACCGGGCGCGTCGGCGAGCGGCCGACAATCCATAGCGACACGTCCGGTATCTGATGGCGTATTAAAGGCAGGATTTCATTCACAAAGTAAACCATGGCGTCTTCATTCGCCAGCCAATCCATCGATCCCGTAAATACCAGACAATCGCGGCATTCTTTCGCCGGGGACGGATGAAAATACTCAGTGTCAACACCTGTCGGGATCACCGAGATTTTGCGGGGGTCGATCCATTCCGCAAAAGTGTTCCGGTCGGCTTCCGAAACCGCCAACACGCTGTCGGCCTCGTGCAGATATTTGCGTTCCGCCCGGGCCGTAAGTTTCCACTCACGCCAGCAAACCGCTTTCCAAAGCGGGTTTTTCGCTATGTGGAAGTGCCGCTTCCAGATCACAGCTTCCACGTTGTGAGTGAAGAACACCTTGGGGCAAGGCGTGTCCCAGGGGATCACTGGGGCGGAAAAGAGAAAATCGCAGACAATCACGTCGCAGGGAGCCTCCAGGAAGGACCGGAGCCTGTTTGCCACGCTTCTCCGATAGAACTTCGTGAGCGCATAGGATTGCATTGCCAGCACGCTGCGCCCGTAGATCCAGTAGTCCGAAAGACTGCCCTTTGCAGGCAGGTCGAGAGAGAGAGACTCGACACGCGCGAACGGTTCCCTCAGAGCCGGATGCGGATCGTCTTGCTGTGCAGCATAAAAGGTAAAAATAGAAACGGAATGTCGCTGGGCCAGCCACCTCAAGAGAGAATAACTTCGACTCCTGCCACCAGTATTGACAGGGAGCAAGCCCCCGGCCTTAACCCAGACAATATTCATGGCGTGATTGTACAAAGTCTTCTGCGGCCCACCAACTGATGGAAGCGATATTTTATGTGTCCGGCTTGATGATTTTATACGCTTATGTGGGTTACCCTCTGGCGCTTTTGACCCTGCGTCTTTTCATCTTCCGGCCTGTGAACAAAATCGGGTGCGAACCTGCGGTGACTTTAATCGTCCCTGCTTACAACGAAGCCGGTGTAATTGCGGCAAAAATTAACAATGCCGCCCGGCTTGACTATCCGGCGGACCGGCTGGAGGTCCTGATCGCTTGCGACGGCTCGACCGACGACACGGTCCGAGTGGCCCAGGAATCGTGCGATGGGCAGCAGTTTCGCGTGCTTCCCTTTGCGCAAAACCGCGGAAAGATGGCTGTTCTGAACGATGCGGTGCGAGCCGCGCGTGGAGAAATCGTTCTCTTATCGGATGCTTCCGCGATGCTGGCCTCCGACTCGCTCCGGGAGATCGTGTCCAATTTTTCAGACTCGGAGGTGGGCGCTGTCAGCGGTATGTACCGCATCGTGAAAAGCGCCAGCGGGCTATTGGGAAAGCAGGAAGGTTTCTATTGGAAATACGAGACGTTTCTGAAGTCTCAGGAGTCCGCCCTGAGTTCCGTCCTGGGCGGCCACGGTCAGATTCTCGCGGTTCGCAAAAGCCTATACCCTTACCCTTCGCCAGAAACGATCAACGATGACTACGTAATACCTCTTCGAATCATGGCAAACGGAAACCGGGTGGTGTACGAACCACGAGCTATCGCGTTTGAGGAAGCCTCCAAGATGGTGGGGTTCCAGCGGCGGGTAAGAATTATGGCCGGAAACCTGCAACAGTTGAAGGAGATCAAGGGCCTTTTAGTGCCGCCGCGTATTCTTCCCTTGTTCTTTTTTCTATCTCATAAGGCTGCCCGAACGGCGGTGCCGTTCTTCATGCTTTCTCTCATCGTATCGAACGCTTTGCTGCTGCCAATGCACGCGTATCGGCTGTTCGGTTTAAGCCAACTGGCCTTCTACGCTCTCGCGTTGGTCGGACTTCAGTGGGACCTCCGACCGCACGTGCTGCGTCTTCCGTATTATTTTTGCTTCGTCAATGTGGCCTATCTGTGGGGCGCGTATCGATCCATGAAAGGGATTGGCAAGGTCGGGTGGAAATAGGGGCATGGAACTGAATTTCCGGGTCACGCGCAAACGGGAAAGGCATTGATTGCCTCGCACAAGCTTCGGCGCCTGATGCAAATGGACTCGCCCGAGATCCAGCATCGCCTGCTGCAAGCCATGCACATCGTACGGGAGAGGCTGGCCCTGACCCGAAAGGGATCCGGGAAAGACACTTCCGACTGGCGCAGTTCCTGGAACATCCTGGCAGTCGGCGATCCGTATCTACGAGCGGCACTTCAAGCGGACGCCGCAACTGCCGAGGCGCTCCTACCGGATTATCTTTTCTCTGGCGGCAGACCGGTATTCTACGCGACCGCGGATCGTGAGGAGATCGCCCGAATCTATAGAAAGTTGTTCGGCGCCCGGGTGTATGCCATTGCACGCGAAGCAAATCGGTTGTGCGAACATTTCATGAAGGTGTTCGCTTATCCCGAGTTCGCCTGCGGACCTCGCATTCCGTGGCGAAAGGACACCGCTCACGAAATTGAATCCGGCCTGGATCACTGGAGTCGCATCCCATATCTCGACTTTGCCATCGTCGGTGACAGCAAGATCGTCTGGGAACCAAACAGGCACCAGCACCTTGTTATTTTGGCGACCGCCTATCGCCTGACCGGCGATAACCGTTATGCCGAGGAAGCTTTCGCGCAATTCGAGGACTGGCAGCGCGCCAACCCTTATCTTCGCGGCATCAACTGGGCCAGCAGCCTGGAATTGGCTTTCCGCACCTGGTCGTGGATCTGGATGATCCACCTGCTTGCCGGCAGTCCCGCGGCGACGGGAAAACGCCTGGGCGAGATGACTCAAGCGCTCGCGTTGCACGCTGATTTCATCTCTACGTATCTGTCCACTTATTTTTCTCCCAACACTCATCTGCTCGGCGAAGGTTTTGCCTTATTCGCGATTGGGTTGCTCTTTCCCGAATTGCGCTCTTCCAACTCTTATCGCAGAACCGGCAGAACAATTCTCGTGGAGGAAATGGCCCGGCAAGTCCGGGCAGACGGATCGCATTCCGAGCAATCCACCTGCTACCACCGTTACGCCACCGACTTCTTTCTCTGCGCTGCCATCCTCGCGGAACGGAATGACTGTCCGTTTCCGGATGAATACCGCGCCCGGCTTGAAAAAATGGTCGAATTCATGGTTTACACGGCATGGCCGGATGGCACGCACCCGATGACCGGAGATGCAGACGGGGGACGATTGCTGCCTTTCGGCTTCCATGATCCCTGCGACCATCGCAGTACCTTGTCGACTGCGGCCGTTTATTTTGGGCGGAAGGATTTCCGGGATCGCGCCGGAAGACTCTACGAAGAGAGCCTGTGGCTGCTGGGCCCAGACGCCGCCGTTTGTTTTAACGAATTGAAGCCAAAACGCCCGGGCGAGCCATCCAAAGCCTTCGACGGGAGCGGCGCCATCGTGATGCGGAGCGACTGGAGCGAGGCGGCAAATATGCTGGCTTTCGATGCGGGTCCGCAAGGAATGGGCGGATCCGCCCACGGCCATGCGGATGCATTGAGCGTGGTTTGTTCAGGGCAAGGCACGAAATGGCTCATCGACCCGGGAACATACACGTACACATCGTCGCCGGAGTGGCGCGATTTTTTCCGTTCGACACGCGCCCACAATACGCTCGTGGTCGACGGCCAGGAGCAATCGGAAACAGGCGATGTCTTCAAGTGGCGCAGCTTGTGTTCGTCAAAACTGGAGCGGTGGGCCACATTCCACAACCTGGATTATGCGAGCGCCAGTCACGACGGCTACCAACAGTTGGCTGAACCCCTGCGGCATAGACGGCGGGTCGTATTTGTCAAACCTCACTATTGGTTCCTGCTGGATGATCTCGATGGCGCCGGCACGCATTCGTTGGAATTTCTTTTCCATTTCGCCCCGAATATTCGTTTGAACATCGACGATAGCCACTGCTGCTGGGCGAAAAGCAGCAGCAATCATTTTCTGGCTGCGTCGGATCCGCGGGTCTCTTTGGAGGCCATTGAGGGGTGCCGTCAGCCTATTCAGGGCTGGTATTCACATAACTACGGCCACCGCGACCCATCCCCAGTCTTAGTGGGCAAAATCACTTGTTCGACTCCAACCCGGTTCCCGTGGCTCTTGTGGCCAGGCGCGCCTGAGGGATTGCGATTTCGTCCACTTTCCGATGAGCCGGGGGCGTGGACCGTTGAGACGAGCGAATCCGCGGACTTTTTCGTATCGAGCGACGACGGGGAAGAGCACACAAATGATGACTTGGCCACGGATGCGGGCTTTGCGTTTTTTCGGCAGGATCGAAACGGCCAGATCACGCGGCTGACTCTGTTGGACGGCTCGTGGCTCAATCGGCAGTCGAAATTCCTCTACCGCGGAGCCGGAAAAGTCAAAGAAATTGACATCGACCGGGAAGCCGAACTAATTCGCGTCCGAATGAACCCCGTGAAGCCTTTCACGATCGCAGCCGCGAACGTCAGATCGGTTGTGCTGAACGGCCGGCAAGTCGGTTTTAAAAGCACTCACCAGGGTGTCGAAGTCCGAGAAGGAAGCTAAGACACATGTGCGGCATTTGCGGAATCGTGGACCGGGGCGGATACGGCCGTGCGTCTCGTGAGGACGTGGAGGCGATGGCCAGGACTCTCACCCATCGAGGGCCTGACGAAGCCGGCTATTACGTTCACCCGCCGGTCGCTCTCGGGTTCCGGCGCCTGAGCATCGTGGATCTGAGCGGTGGACACCAGCCCATGTCGAATGAAGACGGAACCATATGGATCGTGTTCAACGGTGAGATCTACAATCACGCCGCGCTTCGCTCCGATCTCGAAGCGCGCGGGCATCGATATTCCACTCGCAGCGACACAGAAACCATCGTTCACCTCTACGAACAATATGGCCCGGACTGCGTGGAGCACCTCCGCGGGATGTTCGCCTTCGCCATCTGGGACGGGAGGAAGAAGCGCCTGTTTTGCGCCCGGGACCGGCTGGGAATTAAACCGTTCTACTACACGCTCCGCGACGGCCGGTTCGCGTTCGCCTCCGAAATGAAGGCTCTTTTTGAATTGCCGTGGGTGCGCGCCCAGATGAACCGCAGAGCCCTGCCAGAGTTTTTCGCTCTTGGTTATCTTTCGGCGAGGGACACGATGTTTGAGGGTATTTCCCGGCTCCTGCCAGGCTACCGCTTGAGCCTGGCCCTCGATAAACCGGGCGCGGAGCCCGTTGTCGAACGATATTGGGACTTGAATATCAAACCGGACGAAGCAGAGGAGAGCGAAGCAGAGTACATCGCGCAATTCCGGGAACTTTTTACCGAATCAGTAAAAATGCGCTTAATGAGTGACGTTCCCCTGGGAGTATTTCTGAGCGGGGGACTGGATTCGTCCTCGATAGCCGCGGTGACCGCCGATCTGATGCGCGACCGCGTAAAGACGTTCTCCGTTGGCTATCTTGAACACACCTTTAGCGAGCTGCCAGTTGCGCGCCGCGTGGCCGAACACATCGGAACCGACCACAGCGAGATCGTTCTGGGCCCGCAGGATTTCATGGACAGCCTGCCGAGGCTGATCTGGCACGAGGACGAGCCCATTGTGTGGCCGTCGAGCGTGGCGCTCCATTTTGTTTCCAGGCTCGCTGGAGAAAGCGTGAAAGTCGTGTTGAGCGGCGAAGGCGCCGACGAACTGTTCGCGGGGTATATGAAATACCCAGCCAGCGTTTTCAATATGCGCTGGGGCCCGTACTACGAAAAATGGGTGCCGCCAGCGGCGCGGCGGATGGTTCGGAACTATCTTGATGATCGAGGAGCGCATCAGCCGTTTCGCCGGAAACTGCGACACTCGTTTCTGCACCACCCGTCGGCGTTCGAGAATATATATTTCGACAACTTTTATTCTGTATTCCCTGAAGACGTGCAGCCGCAGATCTTTACGCCGCAAGTCGCGAGTGAGCTTAGAGAGATCAGCGCGTACGAGACCTCGATGGACGTCTTTCGTTCCACCCAGCAAAGCGCTGATTTACTGACGCGATTGCTGTATCTCGACATCAAGACGTATCTGCCGGAATTGCTGATGAAGCAGGACCAAATGAGCATGGCGGCATCGGTGGAGAGTCGCGTTCCGTTTCTCGACCACAAGATGGTGGAGTTTGGCATTCGGATTCCCTCGCATATGAAGCTAAGGCGTTTCACGGGCAAGTACATACTTCGGCGCGCCATGGAGGATCGTCTGCCTCGCGAGGTACTCCATGGTTCCAAGAAGGGATTTCCCACGCCCATCCGCACCTGGCTTCGCTGCCAGCTATTCGAACGCGTCGCCAGTGTCCTGACGGATGGAAGATTATCGGCACGGGGGACTCTGAAACCTGATTACGTGCGCGATCTGCTGAATGCCCATCGCGCGGGGCGCGTAGATGCCACCGATCAGATCTGGCGTCTGCTGAATTTCGAGCTGTGGAACCGCATCTTTTTTGACGGGGATCCCGATCCTTTGGCGGACCCTTTTTCCGTCAGTCGGACGCATGCTGCCGCAAATGTCTGATACCAGCCCAATCACGCCGCAGTCGCTCGGACCTGTTCCCGTCGAACTTGAGACCTCGATTCTCGCTTCGCCGCGGGCGCACGACGCCGCCGGCGTTGCCGGTCACACGACTCTGCCGGACGCGATGCGGCCTGGGTCTCCCGAGCCGGTCTCCGTGCATCCGGGGGATCTCGATAAGACATTTGTGACGGGAGTGGCCTGGACGGCATCGGCAAAGTGGCTGAGCCAGATTGTCACGTGGGCGATTACGCTTGTCGTTGCCCGCCTGCTCGCTCCCTCGGATTACGGCCTGTTCGGAATGGCTATGGTCTATATCGGATTGGCGACCCTTTTCGCCGAATTCGGCATCGCCACGGCGATTATCGCTCTGCGAGATTTGAACAACGACCAGATATCACAACTCAATACCCTCTCCGTGTTATTGGGTTTGGTGAGTTTCGCCATATCGGTTGCGGCAGCACACCCGGTGGGGCGTTTCTTCAAAGCGCCCGGGCTCCCCGCCGTTGTCGTCGTGATCAGCATGGCTTTCCTGACCTCCGCTTTTCGGACGATTCCTTATTCTCTTCTCGCAAAGGACATGAAGTTCAAACTCATTGCGATGATCGACGGTTTTCAAGCGATCGCGCAGGGGATCACCAGCCTCACTCTCGCGTTCCTGGGCTATAGATATTGGGCGCTGGCTGTGGGCATTCTTTCGTCGAGCATCGCTTCGATGGCACTGACCCTCCTCTACAGGCGCCAATCCTTCGCGTGGCCGAGGCCCTCCAGCCTTCGTGAGCCTCTTCGCTATAGCCGGGACATTATCGTGGGGAATTTGAGCTGGTATCTCTACGATACCTCCGATTTCCTTATCGCGGGACGGGTGCTGGGCGCGGCTCCCCTGGGGGCTTATACGATTGCCTGGACGCTCGCCCACGTTCCACTCGACAAGCTTACGGTCGTAGTCAACCGGCTTACCCCTTCGCTGTTTTCCGCGGTGCAGTCCGACCTTGCGGCCGTACGGCGATATCTGAGAACCATTACCGAAGGACTGTCGCTGTTAATCTGCCCGGCGACGCTTGGTACCGCCTTGATCGCTCACGATTTTGTCTATGTCGCCCTGGGCCGAAAATGGGACGGAGTCGTCCTGCCTTTAGGGCTGCTCGCGATTCATGCGTTCATTCGTTCCAATGTCGTCTTGCTGGCTCCGGTGCTAAACGTTACCAAAGGAACGCGTTTTGGCATGTGGATGAACGTGGCGGCTCTCGTCGTGCTTCCAATATCGTTTTATCTGGGAAGCCGGTGGGGCACGGTAGGCATCGCAGGGGTCTGGGTGGTGATCTATCCCCTGTTACAGTTGCCCATTTTTTGGCGTGTTTTCCGCACGATCGATATGACGAGCCGGGAATACTTCTCTTCGCTCTGGCCGGCCCTCAATTGTTCCCTGCTGATGGCCGTGGTAGTCGAGACGGTGAAAATAACGACCGGTTCGAAATGGCCTCTTCCCTTTTGTCTGGCGGCGGAGATCGTTGCAGGGAGTGTGACCTACGTATCCGCTCTAATGCTGATACACCGGGAGCGATTCCAAACCTTTGTGGGCTTGATCCGAGGCCTGCGAGCGGCCAAACCGTAAGCTTTGATGGAAATATCCTCATTGCCGTCCAGAGATTCAAATCCCGCGGGCGTCCCGGTGGTAAGCGTGATCATTCCCGCCTACAATACCGCCCCATATATCGCCGAGACTTTGGCCTCGGCTCTTGAACAAACCTATCGCGACTATGAATTGATCGTTATAAACGACGGCTCTCCCGACAGTCCGGACCTGGAGAAAGCGATTGCCCCTTTTCGAGATCGCATAGTGTATATCACTCAACAGAATGGGGGTGGATCGAGGGCCCGCAACAACGGAATCCATCACGCGCGAGGCGAATACCTGGCCTTTCTTGACAGCGACGATTGCTGGCTGCCGGAATATCTGGCTTCTCAAATGGACTTTTTCGCGCGGAATCCCTACCTCGACGTAGTGTATTGCGATGCCTCGTATTTTGGAGACCCGGCATTCTCGGGAAAGACGTACATGCAGATATACCCTTCGCGGGGTCCGGTCGCGCTGAAGAGCCTGGTTCAATCCGACAGCAACCTCATTATGTCGTGCACGATTGTGCGGAAGAGCCTGGCAATGGAGGTCGGGCTGTTCGATGAATCCTTGCGGGGTTGCGAAGACTACGACCTTTGGCTTCGTCTCGCGCACCACGGCGCCCGCTTCGGCTACCAAACGAAGGTCCTAGGGCGATACCGCCTGCGGCGCGAAGGCTTCACCCGGGATCCCATAGCCGTGATGAACCGCCTGCAAACAATCTACGAAAAGGTTATAAGAACGGAGGGCATAGATGGCGCAGTTCGCCGAGTCGTCCAGGAGCAACTCGATTACGTGCGGGCGCGCCGTGATCTGGAATTCGGTAAAAAGCAGCTTTCCGACGGGAATTTTTATCAGGCACGGGAATCGTTTACCAAAGCAAATGAGTTCTTTCATAGCAAAAAATTGAGGTCAGCCGTTCTTGGCTTGGAGCTCTTCCCACGGGCCACCCATTTCGCCGTTCATCTATGGCATAAGCTCCTGCTCGCCAAGAGGCGAGTGGCGGGTTTTCAGCCGTGATCGAGCAATTCTTAATCGACACGATGGACCAAAGTGCAGCGAACAACCGATGTGAGAAGCTCTCTCGTAAGCCGGCAATGCAACGATCGGGTTGCGCGAATTGGCACACACTCAAAATGTTCGAACCGGAGCGGGCTCGCCGCTACCAGCCGTTCGAATTTTCCAACGCTCATTTGATTCAGGCCCCCGGCGACTTCTCCGAATCGTTTTGCTCCGTCGGTCTTATATTTGGAGCGCCACTTCATCAGGGCTTTCTCGGTCAAGAACACATGCGCCCATGGAAACAGCGGAAAGTGGCCTCCTTTCGGGTGATACCAGGGATATCCGAAAGATACGATCACCCTTCCGCCGGGCTTCAGCAGGCGGGCCATCTCCGCCAATATCAGGCCCGGTCGATCGAAATGTTCAAAAGAATCGATGGATAGGATGAGGTCCACTTGAGAATCAAAACGATCCGTAAATCTGCAATTGCGCAGACCAAGCCTCGCCTGATGCTCCCTCGCAACGGCGAGGTGGCCCTCCTGTATCTCGAGGCCGACCACGTCCGCGGCACCATGTTGTGCGATGGCGATGGCTTCCGCACCTTGACCGCACCCAAAGTCCAGGACGCTCTTGCCCTGGATCTGATCCCAGAAGGTGGAACCGAACAGTTTCTCTATCTTGCCCGCCGCCCGGTAGTCCTCACCGGCTTTGAGGTCATGCCACTCATAGCGATCAAGAATCAGACTCGCGAGGCGGCCACCGATGATAGCCACAGAGAGACTCCTTGGGAAGGTTGGCCTCAGATAGAGGCCTTTCTGAATAACCGTCATTTAATCATACAGATACAGTATTTCAAACCATTTGCTCGGAGGTTTGACCTGTCCCTTAACTGAACCTTACACCAGTAGTATTTGGGATACCCAAGCCGTAAGCTTTGCAAAGATAAAGCGTGAAGCAATCTCGACCGATAAGAATTCGAAGGCCCTCACGCTTAACCTTTGCAAGGTGCACAAAATGAATATGTTTCCAGCCCTGATCGGTTCTTTCCTTTTGGCGACAGTGCCAAGTTACGCGCAAAAGCCGGTGCTGCCAACCCCTCCACAATCCGTGGTGGACCTGAGCCTGCCCACGCAGAGCGGCAAGCTGTGGAGTGTCGCACCGAGCGACGCAGCGACCTTCCAGAGCACCCTGAATAGCGCCGCCTGTGGTGACACGATTGTGCTGGCCGCTGGATCGACCTACACCGGCAATTTTACTCTGCCGAACAAATCGTGTGCCGGTTGGATCATTATCGAGTCGAGCCAGGTTTCGCAACTACCCTCCGGGACGCGCGTAGGTCCGTCAAGCGTGTCAAACATGGCCACGATTCTCTCAAATACTCCCGGTCAGCCCGCCATTCAGTTTCTGGCCAGTGCTCATAATTGGCGCCTTATCGGTCTTGAAGTGACGACAACAGTTGGCATGATGCAATACGCGCTGATCGAAACCGACGTCGGTGCCACATCGCAATCGCAGCTTCCCAGCTATGTCATCGTAGATCGGTGTTACGTCCACGCCGACATAACGGCATCGGTGCGCCGCGGGCTTAGCCTCAACGTTGCCTATGGCGCGGTGGTTGACAGCTACTTCAGCGAGTTCCACCAACCCGGGTACGATTCGCAGGCGATCCTTGGATGGAACGGCCCGGGACCCTTTCTGATTCAGAATAACTTTCTATCCGCGGCCGCCGAGAACCTGGCGTTTGGCGGCGTCGATCCTGGAATCGCGAACCTGGTTCCTTCGGACATCACGATCGTAGGTAATCACCTCTGGAAGAACTACACCTCCTGGGCCGGAGCCGGTCTCGATGTCAAGAATCTGCTGGAGTTCAAGAACGCCCAGCGAGTGTTGGTAGACGGCAACGTGATGGAATATAGCTGGGCCGACGCCCAGACGGGCTTTGCGATCCTGTTAACTCCGCGCAATCAAAATGGGCATTGCAACTGGTGCGTAGTTCAGGATGTCACCATCACTCATAACCTGATCCAGCACGCGTCCAGCGGTATCAATTCCTCTACTTCGGACAATATCAATGTCAGCCTGCCGACCAACCGCGTACTGATTCAAAATAACGTTTTAGCGGACATCAGCTCGGCAAACTGGGGCGGCGGCGGCCAGGCTTTTATGTTTCTATCGGTGGCCAACAGCGCGACGATGACAACCGAGAACAACATCACCGTCGACCACAACACGACTTTCTCAGACCAGACGATGGTGACCATCGCGGGAACCGGAACAATCCCGAACTACCAATTCACAAACAATCTGGGTAACCACGCTCAGTACGGGATCATTGGCACCGGTGCGGCGCCGGGGACGGCTACTCTGAACGCATTCGTTCCGGGGGCGCTTTTCAACGATATTGTCATGTTGACCCCTAGTGGCAACAGTGATGGTGTGGCGTGGCCCAGCGGAGTTTTCTGGAACACCACCGCGGGCGCGCAGTTTACAAACTTTTCAAGCGGAAATTATCAGCTTCTGGCTTCGAGCCCTTATCACTCCGCCGGTACAGATGGAAAAGATATTGGCGTATGGGATTGGAGTGCCTTGAACGCAGAGACAGCCAGCGCATCCAATAGCGGTTCTTCTCAGAAACCGGCTCCGCCGATGGGATTGACGGCTACCGTTCAATGAATCGCCGTCCGATGACTAATAGACGAAATCTACCATCCAGACATTCCGCGAGATTCTGAACTCTTACGGCACCTCAAACAAAGACAGTTGAGACAGCAATCATCACGCAATGCCGAACCGGTCGGCCGTGAATGAACATTGCCATTGGGGCATTGAAGTAAGCAACCTCCACCGATCGAGCATCCACTACGGTGTCAAATAAAGCGATAGAGCCAAGTACCTACACCGGATCCTCGGGCGGGCTTTACTCCCGGATCAGGGTCGTTCTTTATGGCCGGCCGTGGCTGTATAAGATCGCACGGAGCATACGATTTACCGCACTCGCCGGCCCCTGGAGACCGCTGTTGGTGCGTTATCACCAACGCTTCAGCTCGAATCCGCAGGCGCCTGAGATGAGTTCGGCCCTGGTTCCGCACCTGGATGCAGCCCAAATTGCCGGCACACTCGAGCGCGCCGGGCTCGCCATCTGTGGAACGCTGCCCGAGGACCATGTGAATCGTGTGGCGGAGCTATGCGGCCCGGTGAGACACTTCGCGGTCGACAACCCGCACGAGAAGTGGGATGTGGTGAAGCAAATTGCGTATGACCCAAAATTCCAGGATATCGCGAGGAACTACTTTGGAGCGGAACCGATCGTGCGCGCCTCCAGCGTGTGGTGGTCGGTGCCCGGCTCGAAGGCGCAGGACGGCTTAACACCTAAAGGGCATATAAGTACGTTTCACTTTGACGTCCCCGACTGCAAATCCCTGATTCTCTTCGTTTATCTGACCGATGTGCCGGACCAGGAGCACGGCGCCCATATGGTCATCGAGGGGACACACAAAAGAAAGACGTTTGCGGACCTGATGAAGGTATACCTCGACGACGATGTCGCCGAACGAAAATACGGCAACCGCATTAAAACGGTGTTGGGGAGAAAAGGGACGTTCTTCTTCGAGGAGCAAACCGCCTATCACAGAGGCGCTGAAGCTGAGAAGCCACGGCTCATGTTAGGGATCACGTATACCCTCTGCCGAAAGTCCTCGAAGTCCCCCGGGTAAACAGATCGATGTTCGTGTCGAGTGCAGTCTGATGAAGTGGAAACTAAAATCCGCTATTCAGAGAGGATGCAGCGTTTTGCCATGGGGATCGGAAACTGTCTACTATGGCCTGCAACGCACTTTCGGAAGTCTCCGGCACGTTGCTCCCCCGACACGAATGCTCGAAGAAATGGCGAGCCTGGCGTCATGGCTTAGCGATGCCGGCGTGAATATCGAAGGAGCCCGCATTCTTGAAGTCGGGACCGGCCGCCGCCTGGACATGCCTTTAGGCTTTTACCTGGCCGGGTGCGGCGCGATCGATACGTTCGATCTGCATCGGTACCTAAAATTCAAACTTGTTCGAAGGTGGACCGCCCTCGTATGTTCGCACCCGGCTCTTACAGAGAGTGTCGTTGCTCCAATCGCCTCCCCGGGCCTCGGTTCACGCCTGCAAGCTCTGTCCACTGTCCGTCACGAGGCGGAACTGCTTGAACTCACGTCCATCGAATACCACGCTCCGGCAGATGCGTCGAAGACCGGGCTAAAAGCGGGCAGCATCGACATTCATACGTCCTATACAGTATTCGAGCATGTCCCGCCAAGAGCGCTGGAGGATATTCTGCGGGAAGCCCGGAGGATCCTCTCGCCGCGTGGAGTCGTTTTGCATCATATCGATCCATCCGATCATTTCTCCCACGATGACCGCAGCATCGACTCGATCAATTTTCTCCAATTTTCCGAAAAAACGTGGAATCGATATGCCGGCAATCAGTTCGCCTATCACAACCGGCTGCGGTGCCGTGAGTACCGCTCATTATTTGAGGCGTGCGGTTTCGAGATCCTGCGCTGGGAAGAATCCGTGGACGATCGTGCGATTGAGCGATTGAAATCCGGGTTCGCACTTGACGCGCAGTTTCAAAAGATGCCTTCGGAAGTGCTTTGCGGCGCTGTCGTCCGTGTTTTGGCTCGCCCTCATTGAATATTCTTAAAATTTGTGCAGGAGACACAACATCAAAGAACTAATCCATATGGACTACTTCTTTTGAGCTACCCCCATTGAGTAGGCCTATCTGGGTGGTTGTACCGTTCCCGAATTGAAGATCACTATCCTGAGAACGGTCTGCATCGTACTTAGCGACAGATGCGTGTAAGGCTATCTATAACAATTACCTACGCCATCATTAGCGGCGAATGTTCTCGCGAACCGAAGCCAGGCCGGTAAAAGTGTTAAGAGTGATTCCAGCGAATTCTCTATCGACGACGCACCGCATCATCGGGAACTCCTGGAAAGTTCCGGGCTGGATTGCGTGGACGTCCATTCTGTCAGGCCTCGTATTGCTGTTGTACGCACCCATACTGAAGCAATTGTCTGTGCAATGGTGGACTGACCCGGAATACGGGCACGGTTTTTTTATCCCTTTGTTGTCGGTCTACGTCCTCTGGAGAGAGCGCCCAATTTGGCTGGCGAAACAGCGAAAGCCGAGCAACTTGGGATTGCCTGTAATGGGAGCAGCAGTAGCGCTGCTACTCCTCGGTTCATTGGGAGCTGAGTTGTTCATCAGCAGATTCTCTCTGGTTGTACTCCTCGCGGGGATGATTCTCTTTTGCACCGGATGGGAAGTACTCCGCGCTGTGTCCTTTCCGCTGGGCTATCTCTCGTTGATGATTCCTATTCCGGTGATCGTCTACAATCAGATCACTTTCCCGTTGCAGCTGCTCGCATCGCGCCTGGCTACATCTTGCCTTGAGCTGGTTCAGATCCCTGTGTTGCGTGATGGGAACATCCTGACATTTTCCAATTATTCCCTCGAAGTAGTGGAAGCATGCAGCGGCATCCGGTCTCTGCTCACTTTGATTGCCCTGGCGGTCGCCTACGGCTACCTTCTCGAGCGCAGGCGCTGGGTGCGCGTTCTGCTCGTGGTATTGATGGTTCCAAGCGCTATCGTCAGCAATGCGCTGCGCATCACGGGAGCCGGTGTAATGGCTCATCACTTTGGCCCGAAAGCAGCGGAGGGATTCCTGCACGAATTCTCCAGTTGGGTAATCTTCCTGACCTCTCTGCTTCTGATGTTCCTTTGCCACTGGATACTCCGGCACGTTGACACAAAAAATGAGGGGACCGCGAATGCCTGACGTGCGGAGGTCGAGTCATCAATGGATAACGGCGGCCATCCTGCTGGGGGCCTATTTCCTGCTGCATTCGGTAAGCCATGGCGAACCGATCGTTCCTCGCCAGCCGCTTCACACGCTGCCCTACATACTGGGGGACTGGACGGGGAGTGAACACCCCCTCGAAGATCAAGTTGTGCAGGCAGTCGGTGTAAGTGACTACACAAACCGGGCTTATTCTGAGAACGGCGGCGCCCCCGTTTATCTCTATGTGGGCTACTACGCCAGCCAGAAAACCGGAGACACGATTCACTCGCCTAAAAATTGCCTGCCAGGATCGGGTTGGGACCCGATTCAAGAAGGATACGCGACGATTCCAATTTCAGAAGGACAAAATCTGGCGGTAAACAGATATGTGATCGAGAAAGAACAGGATAAGCAACTCGTTTTTTATTGGTACCAGGGACGCGGCCGGGTGATCGCCAACGAATACCTGGGAAAGATGTGGATGATGGCGGATGCCATCGCTCGCAATCGAACGGACGGCGCTCTCGTTCGTTTGGTCACACCTTTGGCCGACGGGGAAGCGAAAGCACAGGCGCGACTCTCGGCTTTCGCACAGCTCCTTTTTCCGAGCTTGGATGAACTCATACCTAAGTAAGGGTAACTTTTCTACTGATTTCAGGCGGACCGTCGGAACGCGCACATGAAAACACCATATGACCTAGCACAAACGAACTACTCCTTTGCGGTCTATCTATATGGGGACTTGTAAGGTTCCTTTCGAAAGACCACTATCTCGTTCCAGCGGGCAGGTAGCTTCCGCGTTTCGGCCAAGATTCTTCTTACAAAAAAGAGGTGAGAGTCAGATGAAGAAAAGCCTGATCATTGCGGTGAGGGTCTCGGCTCTAGCGGCTTTACTTTTCCTCGGAGTAGCCCGCACAGCCAACGCCACCCAAGTTTCGTTTACCACGACGGTTTACTACATCGGCCCAAGTAGCGATCCAACGGCTCCCCCCGACAATACGCTGGGACCCGGTGGAACCACCCTCACCAATTCCGGAGGCGATGGAATCGCCTATTTCAATGGGGCAGTAACCAGCGCGGGAAGCAGCGAATCTGTTGTATTCGACACGGGCGGGAACCCAGGAGTTAGCGTGGGCAGCTCGGGTTCGGTCTTTGATGTCCAGCTCTATGGGCCTGACGCCGCTCTGTCGACTCCCGGTTCCATAATCTCAGGCGGGGTGCTGCAGGCGGGAACGTATGTCTTCGACAGTTGCTCGAGCTATTTCGGGGTCAAGAACAACGGCGGCAGTGCTTCCGCTCCAGGTTGCAATGGTGCGACGGTACCCTGCGTTTCGGGAGAAATCTGCAACGCGGGGACAAGTCCCAGCGATATAATGACGATCACCGTCGGGACCAATGGCGTCATTACGATCACCTCTGGTTCCTTGGCCATAGGGTTCGATGCCCCGACTACTCCTGAGTTGTCGACCTTGCTTCTTTTTGGCACGGGTTTGCTGGGCTTGGCTTTCGTCTTACGCAAACGAAAGGCATTCCAGCTGTAATTGCTGAGCGGAAGGTGCCGTGGTCCGTTGGTTCATCCTGACGGACCCGGCTCCAAGCCGCTGACCTGAAGCTCCCATCCTGCGATTTGAGTTGTTCTTCAGCTCTTTTGGGCTTTAGCATCCACATGCCACACCACTCACGCACCGTCCCATGTCAACGAACAGTGGTCGCCGTCCGAGTCTCGCTCGCCTTCATAATTCTCCTCTCAGTCTCATGCGGTCGGGATCCCCAAAAGGCCAAAGGCAAGTATTTCGCCGCCGGGCAGAATTACATGGCGAAAGACCAATATGGGGACGCGGCGATTGAATTTCGCAACGCGTTGCGGCTCGACCCGCGCTTCGTCGACGCTTACTACCAGCTGGCTCGCGTCGACTTGGCTCAGAAGAACTGGGGCGCCGCATATGCATCTCTCGATAAGGCGATCGAGCTCGATCCCAGCCGCATTGACGCGCGCCTCGATCGAGGAAGGCTCTATCTCGCAGCCAAGCAATATTCTCTTGCGAAAAACGAAGCTACTTTTATCGTCAGCCGCGACCCAAAGAATGTGGGCGCCTACCAACTGCTCGGGAGTTCGCTGCTAGGCGAGCAGAAGTACGAGGAAGCCCTCGCGGCATTTCTGAAGGCGACCGATCTGCTGCCGAACGACTCCAGCACCTATTTGAGTATGGCGGTGATTGAATCGAAGCTGCAACGGCCGGCTGATGCCGAACGATATTTCAAGAAATCGCTGGCGCTCGATCCGAAGGCCACGCAGGCCTACATCGCCTTAGCCGGCTTCTATCGAATGGAGGGGCGAGGCGCGGACGCGCAGCAAATCTTGCAAACGTCGGTCGACAAAAACCCCGAAGCGGTGGAGCCATACATCGAATTGGCTTCGATTATGGACAGCCAGAATGGGATAACCGGCGCGGAGTCCGTGCTCGAGCAATTGCGCAAACAGCTCCCCGGTTCAGTAGACGCCGCGATTGCCGCCGGGGACTTCTACGCTAAACGCAACAACTTCGATCAGGCTCTCGCGCAGTATAAGCGGGGACTCGCAAGCTCGCCAAAGGACCTTGAAATCAAGAAGCACATGCAGGATCTTTACCTGCAGACGAACCAGACAAAGCTGGCGGCCGATCTGGATCAGGATCTGATGGCTCTCGCCCCCAAAGATGTTATGGTTCGGGTCTACCATGGCCGGTTGCTCCTGGCTGAAGGAAAATTTTCGAACGCGATCATCGAACTTCAGAGAGTGGCTGCCGACGCCGCCGATTCCGCTCAGGCCCGCTATTTCCTGGCCATGGCGTACTGGCAGAATGGCGAAGTAGCCCAGGCGAATAACACCTTGCAGGATGCGTTGAAGCTGTCTCCTGGATTACCCGTCGTTCTACAATCGCTGGTCCGAATCAATTTGGCCCAATCGAACCCTTCCAATGCGCGGAATTACGCCCAGCAGCTGGTCGACGAGCAACCCTCCGACCCGGCCAATCGCCTGCTGCTCGCCGAAGCGCTTTCACATCAGGGACAATATCAGCAGGAGATGGAACAGCTGGTTATAGCCCAGCGACTCGCTCCGAACGATGCCACCGTTCATCTGAGCATGGCTGAAGCGTTTGCCGCGCAAAAGAAATTCGCGGAGGCTCAAAAGGAATTTGAGGCCGCGTTTCAGATCGATCCGCGTAACACCGCCATTTTGGGGCGATGGGCGCTCTTTTTGATCTCCCGAAACGAAGCCAGTGAGGCACTTTCACGGGTGCAGCAATATGTAAGCGCCAACCCTGCCAACCCTTACGGTTATGTCTTGTTGGGAGGCTTGAATACAGATTTAAAGAATTACAGTTCTGCTCAGGCTGAGCTCGAACAAGCTATTCGAATAGACCCTAAGAACGTCGAAGCCTACTTGCAGCTCGGCAAGGTCTACCAGGCCCAGGGTCAGCTGGACTTGGCCATTGCCCGCTACCAAACGGCTATGGACTTACAACCCAAGCTTGCATCCCTCGCCACAATGATCGGGAACCTGTATCTCGACAAAGGCGATTTAGAGACCGCTCGAAAATATTATACGAAGGTTCTTCAGGCGGATCCGAATGCCGCGATCGCCAATGCAAACATGGCTTGGGCGGACGCGCAGGAAGGCAAAGACCTTGACGTTGCTCTGGGAATGGCCCAAAAGGCCAAGTCCCTCATGCCGGACCTGCCGGCCATTACCGACACCCTCGCGTGGGTCCTCTACAAGAAGGGCAACTACGCCGGCGCCATACCGCTTCTACAGGAATGTGTTCAAAAATCCCCGAACTCCCCAGATTTTCATTATCACCTGGGAATGGCCCTCGTGGCCGCCGGACAACATCTAAAGGGCAAAGACCAGCTTCAAGCGGCCCTGAGGCTGAATCTTCCCGGCAGCGATGCGGAACAAGCCCATCGTGCGCTCGCGCAATCCAACTGACAGCTGATAGCGTTTTCTCTCCGGGTGCCAGTCGAGTAGCTCACAAATACCAAGAGCGTCTTATCGCATGACCAGCCACATCCTGATATACGTTGTAACGATTCCCTTTTTGTGGCTCCTTTTCCGCCAATTCAAAGCGGCTCGATCGCGTCAGTTGCTTGTGTTGGCTGCCAGTTACTTGCTCTATGCAACCTGGGGCATCGGTTTTCTGGCGCTGCTTTTCGGTTCTTCCGTAATGAACTATTGTTTCGGGCGATTGTTGCGGGCACGGCAAACCCCCGGCAGGTTGTGGTCCGGGATCCTCGCCAACATGATGCTGCTCTGCACTTTCAAATATATTCCCGAATTGCTCCCGGTGTTGAAGGACAGCCAATTGGCTCCAGCCCTCGCCCGTATCGTCCAGCCAATTGGCGTTTCCTTCTGGACATTTCAAGCTCTCAGCTATCTGTTTGACACCTACCGTGCAGATGCGTTGGAGCCTTCGTTCACGGAATTCTTACTGTATATGGCCTTCTGGCCTACGGTCCTCTCGGGACCGATTTGCCGCCTGCAGCGGCTATTGCCGCAGTTCCGCAGCACCAGCAACCCGACTCTTCGAAACGTGAGCCGGGGAATGGACCGGATTTGCATGGGCTTGTGCATGATAGGCCTGGGGTCAATGCTGGCAAACGGCGTGCACCCGGAACAGGGATTGGATCATGCCTTCCAGCTTCCTACGGGCAGTTTGAGTGGCGCGGACGTCTGGTGCCTGGCGTTCGGTTATGGTTTGGAGCTGTTCTTCAATTTTGCCGGGTACTCTCACGTGGTGATAGGAGCCGCCCGGCTTTTTGGATGGGAACTCGCGGAGAATTTTGATCACCCCTATCTGGCAACCACAGTGTCGGAATTCTGGACCCGCTGGCATATGTCGCTTTCATCCTGGATTCGTGATTACCTGTTCCTCCCGCTTGCGATGCTGAAACGTTCCACCGCCTGGCGTAACAGCGCTTTGGTACTTTCCATGCTCGTATTTGGCCTGTGGCACAAAGGGACGGCGCTGTTGGCCCTTTGGGGCCTTTATCAGGGCGTTCTGCTGGTCTTGCACCGGCAATGGCAAGGGCTGGCCCGGCGGCTCCAATGGGATTGGAGCGGTGTATTCCCGACTTTTCTTTCGTGGCTCGCCACCATCACTTTGGTGTGTCTCGGTTGGATCCTGTTTCGGTCGGATAGCCTGCCGCAAGCCACGGCAATGATTCATGCGATTGGAATGCTGCCGACGTATCTGTCCCTCACGTTGCCACGCAGTCTCTATTATTTGGTTCTTCTTCTATTCGCAGGCTACCTGCTAATCGTGAAGCTAGCGGCATGGATTCCGGAAGGATTTAACGCTTTCGTCCTTCCGCCGGAAGCCCGCGTGGCCTTGTATTCGATCGCCGTTTACATAGGAATTTTGCACACGGCACAGACCCAGGCGTTCATCTATTTCCAATTCTAATGAGACGAGCCCTTCTCATATTCCGCTGCATTCTTTGCGCGCTGATCGCAGTGTCGGCGCTTGAGATCGCCGCGCGTATAGACGACTCTCTCAATTACGGGGCTCCTTTCTGGGGTCCCTACAACGACCAGGCTCTCTACGTCACCGATCAGGCCGGCAAATGGGGCAAGCCGGCCGCCCGGTACGAGCGCTGGCAGCTGAACAGCCTGGGATACCGCGGACCGGAACTCCGGTCAGGAACGGTTCGCATCGTGTGTTTCGGCTCCTCCGAAACGTTTGGCCTCTATGAAACCCCAGGCTATGAGTACCCTCGACAGCTCGAGCAGGACTTGAACAAACTCGCCGGCGAACCGATGTTTCAGGTCGTCAACGCGGCCTATCCAGGAGAGACCATCCGAACAGCAATCCGCCACGTGCCGCAAGTGGTTCAGCAAACTCATCCGTCATATGCGTTGATTTATCCCGCGATCGCAAACTACATTCCGCCTGTGAACGGAACAGGGGGCCCTGCCAGCTCCGGGCGCTTCGATAAACTGGGCACAATCCTTTCTGAAATGCGGGTGGCAGAGCGCATACGGAACGTATTGAAGAGCTCCCTGCCGGAGAGAATCCAAACCGGCCTTCGGAAACGGGAAATCGACCGTGACTCAGCTGGCGCGCCCGTAATGGACAGACTGCCGGAAAAATACGTCGAGCAGTTTCGCGGGGACCTGACGATTCTGGTTCATAGTTTGCGTGACCGCGACGTCGAACCGATTCTTGCGACCCATGCCACCGTTTTCGGCGCTACTCTCTCCCCCAGTGACCGTGATCTGCTGACAGCCTGGCGCAAATTTTATCCGATGCTGAAAGAAGATGGATTTGTCGATATGGAAGAGCGAATGAATCAGGTGATCCGGGAAACCGCCAGCCGCGAAAATATACGCCTGATCGATATCGCGAACGATATTCCACACCGCCCCGAATATTTTGCCGATTTCGTGCATTTCACAACGGATGGGGCCGCACTCATGGCGCAGGACCTGACCGCCGGTTTAACACCTTGGATCTTTTCCCGGCGGCCGGAGGACAGTGCCATTACTTCCACGAATCAACCTCGCCGCTAACTCGAACGGAAGGCGAATGGTCCCATCCGGTATCGGGAGCCTGTTGTATCATCACAGCGCGATCGTGGAGAGACAATGAATTCGGAACTTTCCGTTGAGCTTGGCATGCCTCATCTTGGCCGGCACAATCTTAACGAGAGCTCTCTATTCAAAATCATTGGCCATGATCGCTGGCTAGCGATCGAGCGAGCGGGGGACAGAAAGAGCGCTGAAATCCGCGACGAGGAACAGAATCGCTTATACGCGACCTTTTATTTCGTCGAGCTGGAACTTTCACCCGAGCGGCCTCTGAGCTTCTATACCGAAAATGAAACGTTGAATTTCCACTCGGATCTTACCCATTACGGCCGTGTCTATATCGACGGCCGCTACGAGATGGCCGATGGCGGACCATTTTCAATTCGCGCCAGCAACGTGTTCATACATCAGATGGCTGGCCCCTCCAAGTTAGCAATGGCGCCTGCCGCGAATGTATGCTTCGACGCAATCCCGGAATTGGAGTCTCCCCCTGATTCCCTCGATCTTTGCCGGGCGGCCAGGAAAACGGGAACCTTCCTTCCCCATACGGAGGGTGATCCCCTCCTGTCGGCCAGCAGCACAGTCGCTTATCACCTTGACCCCGACCGGGACATGAATGGAGCAGGTTTGGTCTACTTTGCCAACTTCATCTGTTTTCTGGACAGTGCTGAGCGCAAGGTCCTCCAGGAGGTTGGCATGCCGGAAGCGATGGTGGATGGGCGGTCTACCTACCGGCGGAGAATCGGATATTTCGGGAATGCCGAATCGAGCGACCGGTTGCATATTACGATAAACGCACAAATAGCAGAGTTAAGCTCCCGGTTGATTGCCTGTTTTGACTACCGGGTATGCCGCTCGTCTGACGGAAAGGAAATCGTCGTCTCTTCGGCGCAAAAAGTCGTTCCCGTGACAGCCGAGAACGAGAGCTGGATACACCGCTTGCGAACCCGAGGGAAATAGAATGGATGCGGAACAAGCTTCACGGATGATCGAATTTCTCAGGACCAAGGTGATACGCGACCCCAACAACATCATTGACCTGGATACTCCGCTGGTTTCAAGCGGCATAATGGATTCTTTCGCGTTGCTCGATGCACTTTTGGAACTGGAGAAAATCACCCGGCGCCGCATCCCTGCCATGAAGGTCAGTCCGAATGATTTGGATACGGTACGCAAGATGTTTGATACGGCGGAGAGGATTGGCAAGCAGCAGCGCCAGGGCTAAGCCATTTGGGTAGTTGTGCTTTGTCCTTTTTCTCCATAGAGTTTGGGGGAGCAGGAGGGTATATGTACAATTTTGTGAAGGCGGCGTTGGCGGCTCTTGCGGTGGTGGCGTTGTTGATTGTTGGAGCCCCGAGTTCCTTGTGGGCCTCAGTTCCCGAAATTGACCCCTCATCCGGTGCATCTGCGCTGACTTTACTTGCGGGTGCCGTGGTAGTGATTCGAGCGTTGCGCAAGAAGTAAGCTATTCCATTCCTTCAGCGCTTCCTGGATGCGTTTCCCCGTGTTGCTCCTTTGTTATCAGCTCTTTATTCCTCGCCCCTCTCCAGTAGCAAGGCTTGGCTGTCTCCGCTAATCGTATCATCGCGCGAGTGACCTGCCGCCTTTTGTGAATTCAACTGAAACTACTAGGGCCTGTTCCGGTTCCAGTGTTTCTTGAGCCGCGTCTTCACCCAACCGCCCAGTGCGACATAATCGCGCTGGCCCAGGATCAGCGCCGCTTCGGACGTTTCGCCCACCTTCAGCAGGAGTTCGCGTCTCTGTTTGCTATCCAGGCTATCGTATTGCTGTTGCACCGTCATAAATGCCTCCTTTGTGTATTAGCGGTCACTACTTGCAAGTAGCTAGCTACCGCTGAGTCAAATCCGTGAGGAGCGATTCGAACCGCGAACGTCATGAGTCCTCCCGCAAATCCTGAGCAAACCGCGTTTCCACTTGTTCGCGAGTGATGGGCAACGGTACGTCGAGCTGCACATGAAACCGCTCCGTTCCTTCGACCTGTGCGGTTATGTCCACCGATAGAGGCGTCCGTTGCTGGCAAGTGTAGGTGACTTGCTTACCCGCCGGCGTTGCCCGTTTCCATCCGTCCCGTTTCATATATTCTCTTGCGAGCAAGGCGCCACGGCGACGCAAAGCGCGGCTAGCTGACGCTCGACTCGCGCCGCTCCTGAGCTTTCGGCGGCTGGATATGCGTGAACAGCTCTTCTTTAAGCCTGCAATATTGCTCGTAGGCCACTACTTCGGCCGTCCGCTGCTTCAACAGGTCGTGATACGAACTCCAGCTCGACGGGTCCGTTGTCGCCGCGAGCAGCACGCTCAGCTTTTCGGCTTCCTGTGAATAGTCGCCGAAAGCTTTGTCCATTCGTGCCAGCAATATCCTGCGATTCTCTGAGTAGGCGTATTCGATGGAAATTCTCCCGGTGCGTTCGTACGAACTTGATCTGGGGCGCTCGTTCATGCAGATCAGTACATTCCGCCCATGCCGCCACCGCCGCCGTGGCCTGCGCCTGCGCCGACTGCTTCTTCCTCTTCCTTGATGTCGGCGATCAGGACTTCGGTCGTCAGCATGAGCGCGACGATCGAGGCGGCATTCTGCAGCGCGAGACGAGTGACCTTGGCCGGGTCGATGACGCCCGCCTTGATCAAGTCGCCGAACTCGCCGGTTTCCGCGTTGTAGCCAAAGTTCTCATCCTTTGAATCGCGGACGCGGCCCACGATAATCGCGCCTTCCTGCCCGGCATTCTGGGCAATCTGGCGCGTGGGCTCTTCAAGGGCTCGTTTCACGATGGCGACGCCGGTGGCTTCGTCATCTTCGAGCTTCAGCTTGTCGAGAGCGGGAATGCAGCGGAGCAGCGCGACGCCGCCGCCGGGTACGATGCCCTCTTCCACGGCTGCGCGAGTCGCGTGCATGGCGTCTTCGACGCGGGCCTTCTTCTCCTTCAGTTCGGTCTCTGTGGCAGCGCCGACTTTGATGACCGCCACGCCGCCGACCAGCTTGGCAAGACGCTCCTGGAGCTTTTCCTTGTCGTAGTCGGAGCTGGCGTCCTCGATCTGAACGCGCATCTGCTTGATGCGTCCCTCGATTTCGCCGGACTTGCCGGCGCCCTCGATGATCGTTGTCTTGTCCTTGTCGATGATGATCTTCTTGGCGCGGCCCAGGTCTTCGAGCTTCACGTTTTCAAGCTTGGTGCCGAGATCTTCGGTGATGGCCTTGCCGCCGGTGAGAATCGCGATGTCTTCCAGCATGGCCTTGCGGCGATCGCCGAAACCGGGAGCCTTTACCGCGACGCAGTGCAGCGTGCCGCGCAGTTTGTTCACCACGAGGGTGGCCAGCGCTTCGCCCTCGATATCTTCGGCGATAATCAAGAGCGGCTTGTTCACCTTGGTGGTTTGCTCGAGCAGCGGGAGAATATCGCGCAGCGAGCTGACCTTCTTCTCGTTGATCAGGACGAAAACGTCCTCGAGCACGCACTCCATGCGGTCGGGATTGGTGACGAAGTAGGGCGAGAGGTAGCCGCGGTCGAACTGCATTCCTTCCACGACTTCGAGGTTGGTCTCCATCGTCTTCGATTCTTCGACGGTGATGACGCCATCCTTGCCCACTTTTTTCATGGCTTCGGCGATGATGGTGCCGATCTGCTTGTCGTTGTTGGCGCTGATCGTGCCGACCTGCGTGATCATGTCGCCCTTGACGTCCTTGTGGAGCTTCTTGATCTCCCCCACGGCAACTTCCACAGCCTTCTCGATGCCGCGCTTGAGCGCCATGGGATTCGCGCCGGCAGCCAATGTTCTTACACCTTCACGGAAAATGGCCTGCGCTAATAATGTGGCGGTGGTGGTACCGTCGCCGGCAACGTCGGAGGTCTTCGAGGCGACTTCCTTCACCATCTGCGCGCCCATGTTTTCGAGCGGATCGGGCAGGTCGATTTCCTTGGCGACCGTTACGCCGTCTTTGGTGATGATCGGCGCGCCGAACTTTTTCTCAATCACTGCGTTGCGGCCCTTGGGCCCCAACGTGATTTTCACCGCGTCGGCCAGAATATTGACGCCGCGCAAGATGGCCTGCCGTGAACTCGATCCGGTTACAATTTGCTTTGCCATAGGATTCCACCCTCCCCGGGTGCATTGCAGACGAACGTCCGGCTCGCGTTGCGAACCGGAGAATTTACTTCTTGCCGCCGGCGGCTTTCGCCACGGGTCCAAATTTCGCGAGAATTTCCTCTTCGCGCAGGATCAGGTATTCGCGGTCATCGACCGTGATTTCGTTTCCGGTGTACTTGCCAAACAGGATGCGGTCACCCACTTTCACGTCAATCGGGATGCGGGTTCCCTTCTCAATCTTCCCGAGGCCAACCGCCACCACTTCGCCTTCCTGCGGTTTCTCTTTAGCTGAGTCTGGAATGATAATTCCGGACTTTCCCGCCTCTTTTGCTTCGAGCCTCGTTACGAGAATTCGGTCGTGCAGTGGCGTTACGTTCGTTGCGTTCGCGGTCATTGCTTTCGTCCTTCCTTTCTTCGGCGTTGCTGCAAGCGGATATATCCGCGTTGCCTTTTTTGCTTTCAGTTGCCTGGCAGCTCTTCTTTAGACGGACACGACGTGCGCGATCTTGTGAAAGGTGGAGTTGATCACATCGAATGTATCGACGGCCGGCGTTCCTTCTATCACTCCGGAAAGAATCTTTACAATCGCCGGGTAGATGCTGCGGCTGTAAACCTCGGCGCTTTCCGCATGGTCCCACAGACTGATGGCGAGCGCCTCCGTGCCGCGATGATTCACGAAGGTGATTTCATCGTGGAAGCCCTTTAGCTTCCGGAGCATGGGAATTACTTCCTTCTCGAGCCTTTGCGTCAGTTCGGCGACGCTATTGGGCTTCAGGTGCATGGACACTTGGCGTGCGAACACTGGGTCCTCTCAGGTACGGATGGCGAAGGGGGAACCACATAACTGCCGACCGTCAAGGCGTGCCAAAACATCCCTTGGTCGTTAACCATACTCAGTTAATTAACTTGCCGTGTCAAGTGGAATTGTGCAAACATACTCTTAGTTAACCACTCTTTGTAAACTACAGGAGCCGTCTTCAGTGGATATCCCTCGGGTGATCAAACAACGATTGGGCGAGCTGGGACTGGAACAAAAGGAGTTAGCTCGCATTGCAGGAGTCACGGACTCCTACGTGTCGCAGTTGTTATCGGGCAAGAAATTGCCCCCCGCCCCGGACCGGACCGACATCTACGGCAAGATGGAGAAATTCCTGAAACTGCCGGAGGGAAGGCTCTCGGACCTCGCCGGGCAGCAGCGAAAGGATGAAATCAGGAAGAGCTTTGTTGACTCGCCCTCTCCTTTATTTAAAGGAGTGCGGGAACTGATCCTGCGCAAGTGCGCGCCCGAAAAACAGAAAGAGGTGCGCGCGATCTTCGAAACGCAGCCGTTCGGCGAACTGGAACGCCTCGTCACGCAGAAGCTTCTGGACGTGGCCAAGAGAATCGCCAAGGAAGAATTGGACAGCGATAACTGGCTGCACTTGGTGGCCCGCATGAGCGGCCGGACTTACGAGGAAATGCGCGTGACCATCCTCGAATTTCTCGATACGGATATTTTCAACATCTCCGTCGAGAATTGCGTCTCCTTTCTCGATCCCCTCATTGACTCCTGGGACATCGACCTCGCGACGTTCGGGATTGAAATCGTATTGAACAAGAGACTCGCTCCGGGAAATCCAAAAAAGTTTGCGTTCGTTGAGACCGAAAGCGAGCTGCCTGCCGGAGAAGAGCCGGGATTCCGCGAGTTCCTCGAAAATGAAGCGCTGAAGGCGGGCGCCACTCCGGATGAAATTAATTTTCTAAGAAGCATGAGGTTCCGCGGAAAAAGGCCCGTGGCGCTCTACTACTATAGAGCCCTCCAGAACCTGAGGGATCCGTTGCATTTCCGGGAGGCTTCCAGCGCGCCCATGCACAAGTACGGGGAAGCGGACGGAGTCGAAAAGCAAATGCAGCTTCATGCCAGGCAAGGAGCGGTAAAGCGCTGGGGCGCGCAGAAGCGCGGGCGCCCCCGCAAGTGAAAGCGCAGCCTCGCCACGAATAACCTGTGCACGTAGTCCTCGCAAATAACGAATACCTTACGATCCCCGCTGAATAACTCAGCTGAAACTACAAGCAGGAGATTTCATCTTATAGTTTAGGTCATAGTGGCTGATTTCGCGTCGCTGGTAAAGGAGACGCAGTATGAAAGACAAAAAGACAGCAGCGCATAAGATTTTGAAAATCGATCCGGAAGAAGTGCAGGAGCCAGCCAAGGCGGCGCGCGCGCGATAGCGAATTTTGAGCCGTAGAAAAGACCGGCCGCAACTTTTGCGGACGAATGTTGCATTGGGGAGGAAGTTATGCCCGCACAATTAATGAGTCACGACTTCAAAGGTCTGCGTATCCAGGTGGAATCCGACCGTGAATTCGAAGAAGTTGTTCGCCGGCTTCACGAGCAAACGGGTCGCACCACGATAGGCGAGATCGCCGCCATCGCTGAAACGGCTTCCTCGTCCGAGGACTTCCACAAAGACGTCACCCAACGCTTTGTTGGCCCCAGCGGCTTCATGACTTTCGCGGAGTTTGACCACGGCGCCTGGATTTCGCGTTACGGACTAAATCGCCGGGTGCTTCGCGTGATCCTGGGCAACCCTCTTATTGCGATTACGCTGATGCGCCACGACATCTCGGCGGGACTCTTCGCGCCAGTCGAAATTCTTCTCGTAGACCATGAATCCGGTCCCGGATCGACGGTGCATTACGTGCGCCCGTCGACGCTGATGCTGATCGACGGCAATCCGGAGCTCGCATCTGCCGCATCGGAACTCGATCGCAAACTCGATTTGCTGATCTCGAATATAACCGGCCTCGGCATTAACGAATCCGCGCGAGCATGAAACATCTGTTCTCCGCTTGTCAAATTCTTAACCTGAATTGGAGTTTGCGAAGACCTTCTTCAGATGAAGCTCCTCGGCTGGGAGCCTGTCACTGGACTCAAGCCACACGTTGTGCAGAAGATCGATCTCCTTGGGGGTCAGGCGCGGGGCGTGCGGGCCAAGATAGAAAATCTCCTCGTGGCCCGTCGGGGTAAGCACACCGAGGGTCACTCGCGGGCGCGGCTCGGGGATTCTTCCCGCGCGGTGCCGATTTCGCGGGCTTGCTCAATGATCGCCATTCTTGAGGAGTTTCCCGCGACGATCGTACCTGATTGCAGATTTCCGCCCTGCGCAGAATGCCTTCCCAAAGGTCGTTCGCGGCGACCACCGCAAGCCGGACGGGCTTGCCTTCCTTCTCCACGGCCGCCAGCACTTTCGTGAACAATAACTGCTCGATTGTGCTGAAAAGCTGGTCCGCCTCCAAGTCGTATTCACCAAGAGCGGCGCGGCGCAGCATTCGCACGTGCAGTACTACAATTTCCGCCGTACCGCGTTTCGCTCGCCGCAAGACCGCTTCCAGGGGATAGAGCGCGTAGTGCGTGCTTACGGGAACAAGGATGTTGCCCGGCCGTACGCCCACGTTAGATTGCGTCAAATCGGCAGCCTGGGTGAGATTGAACTTGTCCAGTTCCAGGTGTATCTGCTCGCCGCGCTTGCGCTGCACCCGCTTTTCAGAAATCTGGAATCCGGCGAGCGGGATGTCAAACCACACTAGAAATGTCCCCTTTTTGAGTGAACGGTTTGTTGTGTGTTGTTGTTTTTGGATTTGCCCGGAGCGCAGCCCTGCGGAGCCGGAAGGGCGTAGCGGAGGGCAAATCCAAGAACGGTCGCGCGGCTCCCGTTCCCTGGACCTGTTTGGTAGAGGCTACTCGCGCGCTCATCGAATCTGAAGCTTTTTGTTTCGATGTCGTGGATTCATTATTTCGATTGTTATTTCGAGTCTTGAAGCTGCATTATGGCGTCATTGATCCGACATTGTAGCGCCATCCGCTGCAAGCGCGAATCTAAGCACTACAATTAACTGTTGAGCGTTCCCGCGCGAAGCGCTCAGGCGGAAGGGTCACAATGACGGCGAACAAAAGGGGTTGTCCACCCGGCAGCGTTGAGCCTCATTTATTCCAGCCAACCATCCTTCGGCAATCTGATGAATCCGGCCCTGCTGTGCCTGCTCTTGTCGCAAAAGGAATCGATGCAACTCCGAAACCCGCCGGCTTCGGCTTACGCACCGCTTCCCTGTCGCCAATGGAAACCTTGGCGCAATCTATTTCCGGCGCATGCCCGACGCTCACTCCGTTCGTCACCGTTCCGCTGGTATTCACTCTCACGGGAAACGGCACATGGCTCGTTTACATATTGGGGACGTGCGGAATTCTACTGGTTGCGTGGTGCATCAGCCGGTTCGCACGATACTCGTCCTCACCTGGGTCCCTTTATTCGTATGCCGCGATGATTCTTCCGCCTTGGCTCGGGGCTGTCGCTGCGTGGAGTTTGTTGCTGGCGTATGTCATGGGAACTGCCAGCAATATCGGCGCTTTTTACTATTATGCGAACGTGATGATTCTGAATAGCACGGGCCATGAGATCTCCGTTTTGATGTTAGCGACGCTTTATACCGTACCCTTTATCTGGATTGCCTGGCGCGACGTAAAACTCTCCGCCCGAGCCATGCTGGTAATGGAAGGGGTTTCCGTAAGTGCCGTTGTCGCGGTGATGGCTCTGGTCTTATTTCATCATGGCCTGCACGGCGATTCGAATCAGGTTCATCTTCGCGGCGTAACCGGCAGCGGTTTTCGACAAGGATTAGTTCTCGCCTTATATAGCTTCGTCGGATTCGAGGGCGCGACAGTGTTGGGATCCGAGGCTCGCAATCCTCTAAAGGCGATTCCTCGGGCTGTGATTCTCACCGCTGTTCTGGGCGGAATATTTTTTACCATTTGCGCTTACACGGAGGTCTTAGGTTTCGGCATGAGCGGAAAAGATCTGGGGGCATCCAATGTCCCCATGCACGTTCTGGCGAGCGTGGGCGGATTTCCGGCGCTGGGCTTTTTGATTGACCTTGGAGCGCTGGTGAGTCTGTTCGCTGGAAGTTTGGCGGGCATCACGGCCGCCGCACGCGTGCTGCTGCAAATGTCGCACAACGGATTGACGCACGCGTCGTTTCGTAGAACCCATGCGCGAAACGAAACGCCAACCGGGGCGGTAATCGTCACAGGTCTCGTGGCATTTCTTCCAGTAGCGTTCCTCGCCTCGCGGGGAACGAGCGGAGTGGACGTCTATGGCTGGCTGGGAATGATGGCCGTATATGGATTTGTGGTCAGTTATGGCTTAGTGTGTTTTGCCCTTCCTGGTTATCTGCGCGCTCACCACGGAGTGAGCAACCCTGCGACCAAAACGATTCCGTACATCGCATGCGCCGCGATGGTGTACGCGCTTGTCGCAAATCTCTATCCGGTAACGCACGACGTATATGGCAAACTGCCCTATGTTTTCTTCGCTTATTTGATTGCCGTTGTCTTGCTTTCTGTTTTTCGCTCGCGAGAGCAAGCTGCAATGCAGGAGGACTTGCGATGATCGGATTTTGATTCCCGCAAGCCAGTCTACAGAAATAAAATAACGGTGTTCCTATTTCCTATAGCGCAAGAGTTTGCGCGTACAAAGGATCTTACATGAAAACATTCATCACTAAAGATACTCCGGTCACACCGGAGGTTTTAAACACCATTGCGCATCTTCCGACCAAAAGCCTTTCTAAAATCGTTGACGATGGATTTTTTGCGAAGCTGACAGACAAAGATTATATGCGCCTCGCCTTTCTGCTGGCAGAAAAGGGATATGACGAGGGCGGATGCCCAATCGGCGGTGTGATCATCGACAACAAAACGCGTAAAATTGTGGGCAAGGGGCACAACACCCTCGTCCAGGAAAATCACCCTTACAATCACGGAGAAACTTCGGCGGCACGCGATGCCGGTCGGCGAGATTTCAGTCAGACCACAATGTTTACTTCCCTGAGCCCTTGCGACATTTGCGCGGCGCTCATTTACAGAAGGCAATTTAGCCGCCTGGTTGTCGGCGACGTTACAAATTTCTCGGGTACAGAAGATTTGATCAGCAAGAAGGGCGTGAAAGTTGAAATTCTGGAAGATCCCGAGGGAGTCGCGCTTTTTGCACGATACTTAAAAGAAAAACCGGATCAGCATTTGGAGGACGCGTACGGCTTGGCCGCCGTCCGCAAAGGCGCGCCGCCCACAACGTAAAACTCCCTGGGCCAGCGGCCGAACCACGATTCACGATCAGCGATTTTCAGATGCATGAGCGCCTGGATTTGTTCAAAGCTTCCATGACCCAGGTGGGATTGAATGGGCCCGACTCATTTACCTCAATCTCATAATCTCGCAGCGCATCGGCCACGGCATTTGCCATTGCCGCATGCGCTCCGATGGTTCCTCCCTCTCCGACTCCGCGCATTCCGAAAGGATTTAGGCTTGTCGGCGTTTCCATGTGCCAAAGCCGGAAGTCCCCGGGCGCGTCGCACGCACCGGGCAAAACGTAATCCATCATGGCGCGCGTTTGGGGCTGCCCGTCGGAATCGTAAACGATTCGTTCGCGCAGTACGGCGCCGATTCCCTGCACAACTCCGCCGACAATTTGTCCTTCGACGAGAAGAGGATTCACAATCTTTCCGCAGTCATGCGCAACCGTATAGCGCGGAATTGTTATAGCGCCGGTTTCCGGATCGATTTCAACCACGGCAATGTGGGTTGCGTAAGAATAGGAAGGCTTCGGAACCTCGAGCCGAAACCTGGCTTCGATTTCTTCCGTATCCTTTTTCCCTTGCAGCAATGCCAACCGCGAGGGAATTGCCGACAGGGGAATACATTCATCCTCGGCTCCCGCGATTAACATCCCGCCGTTTTTCCATTGCACCCTGGATGAATCGCATTTCAGAATTGCAGTAAACAATTCTAAAATGTTTTTCACCAACTCACGCGCGGCCATGCGCCCGGCGGCCCCGCCAATCGCCGCGCCCCTGCTGGCGAAAGTTCCTACCGCGTCCGGCACTTCATCTGTGTCGCCCTGCCGAATGGCCACTTGCTCCATTGAAACGCCCAGTTCCTCAGCCACGAGTTGCCGCTGCGTCGTCTCTGAACCTTGTCCGACGGGCATGATCGAACTGAACAAAAGCACTGTTCCGTCGGGTTGCAAAGTGATGCGTGCCGTTTCGTAAGGGCCGACGGCCGTAATTTCCACGTACATCGCGATGCCCAGTCCCAGCAATTTTCCATGCGCGGCAGCCGCTTTACGATCGATCTCAAAATGCTCGTACTCGGAGAGTTTTAATCCAGCTTCGAGACATCGCGGGTAATCGCCTTCGTCATAAATCACGTGATACGAATTCGCAAAACCTGTTCGACCGCGATCGAGCGGCAATTCATTCGGCTGAATCAGGTTGCGCCTGCGAATTTCCGCGCGATCCATTTTTAGAATGCGCGCCGCCTCATCCAGCAGCCGCTCCATGACCAGCGCGGCCTGCGGCGCACCCGCGCCGCGCAAAACATTTAAGGGCGTCTTATTCGTCACCACGGAACACGCACGCGCATCGAGGTTGGGAACGCGGTATGGCCCGCGCACCATCGCTCCCATGGCGGTGATTGGCGTGTTGCCCACATACCCAAATGCAGCGCCGATATTTGCGTATCCAGTGACGCGGAGCCCGACAAATATTCCGTCCCGGGCGACAACCGCTTCCGCATCGACTGTTTCTTCGCGCGCCTGCGTCGTAGAGGCAAAATGTTCCCGCCGGTCTTCCAGCCAGCGAACGGGACGTTTAAGTTTTCGCGCCACGGCCGCGACAAGAATTTCTTCGGGGTAGACCATTTCTTTACATCCGAAACCACCGCCGAGGCGCGGTGCAGTCACGCGAACGCTTGCGAGGCCAAGTCCAAATGCGGCGGCTAGGACGGAGCGCAGCACTTGAGGCAACTGCGTGCAGCTTTCCACATGCAGCCTCGCCCCATTGTCAATTAGCTTTGCGGTAACGCCGCGTGTTTCAAGCGGAACGGCCGTCTGCCTGTGAAATTCAAATCGCTTGCGAATCACCAGATCGTCAGCGCCCGCAGCAAACTCAGCGTTGCCGTCGCATTGCGTGACCTGGTAGACAATGTTTGTGCCAAGCTCTGGATAGAGTAACGCGGCACCGGGATTCATTGCGGCCATGTGATCGGTCACCGGCCGCAATGATTCGTATTCAATTTTCACGAGAGCGGCTGCATCTTCCGCGATATATCGGTTGACGGCAACAACCAGCGCCACAGGCTGCCCCACATAACGGACGCGATCGCAGGCGATGACGCGCTGGCGCACATCCAGCGTTCCAGGAATCATGTCCACACAAGGAAGTTTGTCATCGACGAACTCCAAGTCGTCCGCGGAAAGAACAGCAATGACGCCGGGAACTGTCAGCGCGAGATCTTTCCGAATGGCGCGCACCAGCGCATGCGCCTCTGTAGATCGAAGCACGCAAATTTCTACAGCATCCGGTTGCGGAAGATCGGCGAGAAATCCTCCACGTCCTTGCAACAATTCCTGATCCTCCGCACGCAATACGGCTTCGCCCATGAATCCGTGGGGTTTCGGCGGAGCTGCAAGGTCCAGCGCCTTTTCCGTCATTCTTCTTTGCTCACTGATTTCTCAATCTCCGTGCCTAGAGCGCGGCAAACTGCCGACCGAATGTTTTTATATCCAGTGCACCGGCAAATGTGGCCGCTGAGGTACTGAGCAACTTCAGGTGAATCCGGATGGATGGAACGCTTGATCATGCTGTACACCGTCATGAGCCATCCCGGGGTGCAATATCCGCACTGCAATGCGTGTTGCTGCTGGAACATTTGCTGCGCGTGATTCAGTCCCTCGGGAGCGTTTAATCCTTCGAGCGTGAGGATTTCCGCTCCGTCGGTTTGGACCGCCAGCAAAGTGCAAGCGCGCGCGGGGTCCCCGTCAATCAGGACCGTGCAAGCTCCACACGCCCCCTCTCCGCAGGCGACTTTCAAAGCCGTGAGGCCCAGACGATCGCGCAGGAAATCGCTCAACAGGAGACGGTCGATGACGGAAGTAGTTACTTTTTTCCCGTTTACCGTGACACTCAGAGTTGTGTGCGATTCGCTGGAATCATCGAGTATTTCCATTCCGGGCTTTGAATTAAGCGTGCTCATAGGAAGTTCCTTTACGCCGTGAGCAGCGCAGGCGTGCATCCCTCAAGGCACGTGCAACGGCGGGAACTGCGGTTTTAGATCGAAAATCGGCAGTCGCATGCAAATCCGTGCGCGCAGGCCATGGCCGCTCCGTTGCCGCAATTTGCGCCGCATCGCGGAGGATTAAATCGTCATTCGCTAATTCCCCAATCAACGCCTTTTCCGCTTGGTCCGCGCGATAGGGATTTGCCGTGAGCCCTCCAAGCGCGATTTTCGCCGACTCGATAAGGCCATTCTCATCCACGATCATCGTGGCGGCACAGCATACTAGCGCGAAGTGGCCTTGGCGCAATTGTACTTCGCTGAACCCCCAGCCTTCGCCCACGGCACGCGTACGAAAGGAAGCCGATGTGATCAAACTTTGCAAAGGTAAGCGGGTGCCCGCCTCTATCGCATAAACTTCCCGTGCTGGCATCCTCTGCTTTATCCCACCGTGCAACAGAAGATTAAACTCAGCATCCAAAGCCAAGGCCACTACCGGAACCTCTCCCCCCGCATTGGCTTGCGCTAAACATCCGACCACCGTGCCGCGACTGCGAACTTGCGGCATTGCCACCCAGCCAAGTGCTTCGGAGAGCAGAGGAATGTTTTGAAGAATTGCGGAATCTCTTTCAATTCGAGATTGCCGGCATGCGGCGCCGATCGCCATAGCGCCAGGCTTTTGCGAAATATCATTTAACCCGGGACAATGCATGATATCGAGCAGCATAGATGCTTTTACGGTTCTGGCGCTCAAGGCCGGAACTAAACTTTGTCCACCCGCAAGAATTCTCACGCCCGCGTCCTCGCCGCCGAGCAGATCAACCGCGTGCTCAACAGTTTCCGGGCGAATGTACTTAAATTTAGCCGGCTTCATTTGCGGGTCAGAAACGATATTCGAATTGGAAGGATGTGCGTGTCATCCGCCTTTGTGCGGACAGGCCGCAACGGATGATCCGCCGGAACTCGCTTTTCGAAAAAAGCGTAGCTGAAGATTCCATCGTGCTGGTTATCGGCGCCGCCGCTCACTCGTCTCCTTGCCCTTGCTTCATTCGGACAAGTTCTTTTGATTATAGTTTCAGCGATGACGCCTTTTTCAACTTAGAACAGCAGGCTGAGCGACATCTGGATTTGTCTCGAACTGCCGATCGTCTTCACCACCTGACCGAGGCCAGTGGGGCAGTAATAAAAGCCGTTTTGAGGGTTGGAGCCAGAGCAACCCGAGGCAAGGGTCGGTGTCGTGCTGTTCCCATAAGGCGCTTGAGCCACCGGGAATGGATTAAAAGCCAGGTTCTGGTCGATGTTATTGATCGGGATATCGAAGCTCGGATGGTTCGTCACATTGAATATATCGAGGGTGTATTTCAGTTTGAAGCGTTCCGTCAGCGTGGTCATCTTGACGATCGATAGGTCTCCGCGCTTCTGCCAGGACTGGCGGAAAATGTTGCGCAGATCGCTGGTGGCGAAGTTGGTCTCAAAGATGTCTCCCGGTGGAATCGCGGAACACGGGAACTTTCCATCCACTTGCTGGGCATTGGCGACATTGCATGGCAGAAGCAACGGCACGGTAAAACAGGCTGCGTTCAAGGCCGGCTGGTTAACATTGTATCCGATGGCCCCGGTCACCGCGCTCTTCGCCGTACAGCCAGGAGCCAAGGGAGCGAGGGGATTGGTGATCCCATCGTCAAGGCTGTAGTAAACGCTTCCAACGGCGCCTGAATAGTCACCCACGGAGTAAGGTTGTCCGCTCTGCAGCGTGACCAGACCTTGAACGGCCCAGCCGTTGAGGATCTTGCCCTTCTCGGAGTCCGCACCGAAAACTGCCGGCAGTTCGTAGTGGTAATCGATGTTGAAAACGTGTGTGCGATCGAAGTCTGAGGGCCCGTAGGCGCTGCGCAGGTTCAGAGGATTATTCCCGTTGAAATAGAGTCCGAGCGCGCTCTGCTCATCCAACGATTTCGAGTAGGTATAGGAGAAGCCAGCCTGCAGCCCGTGGCTCAGTCGCTTTTCCACATGGACTTGGAGGGCGTTGTAAGCCGAGATGCCCGCCGCGGAATACAACTCTGAATCCGCGGAATATCCGATGTAGGGAGCGCGCTCGTCGACGTTGCCGCCATCGGTGTTGTACTGCATTGGCTGCCCATTGGGCAAATTCAGTGTGCAACCTAAGAATCCGCACCCGGTGGCCGTCTGAACTGTGTATCCGTACGTGTAGGACTGGGCATAGGGTGACGCGGACGGATTCGGGCAGACGGACGCGGGTCCGCACAGCGGGTTGGCAGGCGTAGCGATTCTCGCCTGATTGAACGGGATGGGGATAACTTCATGCCGGCCCAGGGCGTCGACCGCGCCGATATCAATGAGGAGGTCGTTTCGCGGCTGCCACTGTATGTCGAACGACGAGTTCATGGTGTACGGCAGCTTGTTATTGCGCTCGTAACCTGCCAAATAAAATGGCAGATCGCCATTTTCTATCCCGCCTGCATTCGGGAGGGCCGGAGGGACGAGGTTACCGTTGACCGTGGTTGGCTGAGTAATCGTGTCCGGATTGCCGTTTGGAGGGGGCGCCAGTGTCGGGCCCCAAGGATTCGAAAGTGTCGTGCTGCACGTTTGGTAGATGCCCGGGAATGGAGCCGGGCAGAACTGGCCGTTCACGAACGGCAGTTGCTGATTAACGCCGAACGGACCGCCAGGTGCGACGGTCGCGGCCGCCGGCTGGGAGAGGTATGCGTACAGCTCGCCTCGATCGTAGTACATGCCCCATCCCGCGCGGACCACGAGCTTGTTATTGAACTTCTTCGGGCTCCATGCCACGCCAATCCGCGGCGCAAAACCCCACTGCCGCCCGGTCAAGGTCGAATTGCTCACTCCGGGGGTACCATGAGCGTTGTTTCCGGCGACGATCAAACCGTCCGATGTAATCGTGTCAGTCGACGGATTATAGGAATAGGCGCTGGGGTCAAAGTTGAACAGTTTTCCGTTTTTCTCTGTCAACCCGCCGTCCCAATCGAAGCGCAGACCCGCCGTAATCGAGAGGTTCGAGCTCATCTGAAATTTGTCTTGAATGTATTCGCCGGTTTCGTTCGCGCGCCAGTGGCGATTGGGATCTCCGCTCAGGTACTGTGTCGCGGTATTCAGGTAGCCGTTGGTCAGTTCGCCCTGCAGAAACTGGTTGATGGACTCCGCTTCGATCACACCCAATTCGTTTCTTCGATCGCGCGTGTTGAGCTGCGTATACGCGAAGCTTCCGCCGAACGTAATCGTGTGCTTCCCAATCGTCCAGATCGCGTTCGCGGAGGGATTAAAGCGGTTCTGGAAAACACCGGTAAGTGCCGCCAGAGACAACGCGCCGGCGCCGATATTTAACAGAGGCTGATAGGAAGGCAGGACATTGCCCGGATAAGAAATGGTGATACCGGGGAAAATATTGGAGCCGAACGTGTTGATCGTGCAGTCGGCGGCGTCAAAGTGGGTCAACGCCTGGCAGTCGCTGCCGAACTGAGCCGGTGTAAATGGTTGACCAATGGTGGAGTAAGCCTTTTCGCGAATGAACCCGAAGGTTTCCGTGATGCTCAAATTAGGGCGCACAACTTGCGCGTGGCTGAGGGAAATCACCTGGCTGCCCGCGTCGAGATGCTGGGCAAAACCCGCGACGGACGAATAGCCATACGGAGCGGTGGTCGGATCATGCTGGTAATAATATTTCGCTGAAAACGAGTGAGTCGAGTTCGGGTTCCAGTCCAGGTCGGAAACGGCCTGGTCGGCAATGAAGTAGGCCGTACCTGGAATTTCCGCATCCTCGGGAAACGCTTCAATCAGTGCCGGGTTTGTAGTGTTCAACGCGAGTGCGTTCGGATTTGCCGAGGGAATCAAATATTGCCCGTTGGGGAATTTGTAATTCAAAAAAGTGTAGGCGATCGGATTGATATCCCCCGGCGCGAGTCCGACCGTGGGATTCACAGTGCCATCTCCCAATCCAAGAAACGATAGGTTGTTATTGTTCCCAACCGCCGCGAGCGCTGTCGCGGAGCGATCGTTGGTGAGGCCGGGCGGGACGGTGGGCCTGGAGATTCCGATCTCTTCGTCCGAGGCGTGCGTGTGCTGATAGCTTCCGTAGAAGAACAGCTTATTTTTTATAATCGGCACGCCAAACGTCCCACCCGCGGAATAGCGATGCAAGCTGGGATTTTTTTCATTCTGCGGAATATTTGGATCGGCATTAAAGAAAAAAGGGTCGGCGTTCAGCCAGTTCGTTCCGCGATGAACGTACGCCTGCCCATGAATGGCATTCGTGCCGGAGCCGGTGCTGATGTCGATTTGCGCTCCGCTCGTCGATCCTTGCTGCGCGTCATACATCGAGGTGTTCACGCGAACTTCCTGAACGGACTCGGGCGCAGGCGTGGGGATCGACTCCCCGACGGCCAGATACACCGATGCGCTGCTCTGAACCGGAAGGGCGCTCAGGGCGGAAGATGTGGCCACACCGGTTTCATTCACAACTCTCAAGGATGTGACCTGGCTGGTAGTCTTGCCGTTAAATAAATTTTTGGCGTCCACGCCATTCAAGAGGAACGTATTGCTGGTGTCGCGCTGGCCATTGGCCCAAACCGGCTGATTGCCCAGGCCCGCGTTTGCTCCCGTCCCCGCGGGGAGTTCCTCATTCACGCCTGGAGAAAGCATCACGTAACCGGTAAAAGATCCCGTGGGCAACGGAATAGCATCGAGCTCGGATTTATCCATCACATAGCCGTTGGTAGTGTCGACGTCGTTGAGGAGCGGCGTTTCCTCGACTGTGATCGACTCGCCCAAGTGGCCGATCTTCAAGCCGGCGTCGACGGTGGCGGTGCGATTGGCCTGCACCTGAATCGACGGAATATTCAACGTTTGAAAGCCGGCGAGAGTGAACGTGATCGTGTAGTTTCCGATCGGCAGGTTGACGAAATCGTAGCGGCCGGCCTCGTTGGTCTGAAGCGTGCGCGTGAGTTTGGTCTGGTCGCCGACGATCGTGACCGTTGCGCCCGGGACGACAGCCCCCGAAGCGTCCGTCACCGTTCCGGTGATTCCGCCCAGCGTTTGCTGCGCGGATGCGCCGGGGGCCATTGGTAAGGATAAATAGAAGAGTACTGCGGCAAGAAAAATGAAAACCTTTTTCGGCATGGTTCGTCCTTTTGCAAGAATTTTCCTTAAGGGCGAAAACCCGGGCCAGGTACGGCCCGCCGAAAAAGGCCCGACATCCGTTTCGTGCTACAGTAACGCGCTTGCGCGGAATTGGAAGACGATTGTTTGGATACGAAGAATCGATTTTTTTGATTTTCTATTTGCGGCAGAGGCTGCCATTGCTAGCCTGAACGGTTGCACCGTGAAACGCGGGAGTTACGTCAGATAAAGAATATATAAAACCTAAGCATAGTGACGATTTTAAAAACCACTGATGTGGCGTCGAGACGCAGACATCGTTGGCTACGACCTCAGGCAACTCTCAGATATTACAGGCAATGTTCCGGGTATCTTTCGCACCCAGCCGCTGCTTCTCGCCTTAACTTGAAGACACGCAGCTACATCCGCGGTGAGGATCGTAATATTGTCATGGCCCTCGTGCGTTCCAGATCGCTGTTGGGGGCACGCCTCGCGACAATCGTGCGCCCCCATTCCACAGCGGCAGCGGTCCCATTACGCAGCTACTTGAAGTTAAACCCCAGGAGATGACCCCGTGAGCCGGTAACGCCAATAGTCGAGGGCGCCTATTGGCTGGTACTTCGGATTCGTTCCCGACGGAACACAACTTTGCAGCACTTCGACGCGGGCTTCCGGATTGGGATCGAGAAAAAACGCCACCGAGTACCGGTCTTGCACCGGAATCGCGACCCGGTGTGGCGTCGACACGTAGACATCGTTCGTCCATCGCATCAGGCAATCGCTGATATTACAGATGAAAGTCCCGGGTATCTTTGGCACATCGATCCAGTCGCCGCTTCTCGCCCGAACTTGTAGTCCCCCAACTGTGTCCGTCGCAAGGATCGTAAGATTGCCGTAGTCCGTGTGAGTTCCCGCTCCGCTGTCCGGAGCACGATCTGGCGTCATCGGCCGCGAGGGGTAATGCAGCACGCGCAATACCGCCAACGGAGCATTGAGCTTGTCGTCAAAGAAGTTTTCCTCGATGCCCAGGTCTAGTGCAAACCCGCGGTGAATCCGGAGGCCCAGTGCCCAGCATGCGTTATAGTAGGAAAGCATCGTCTCGCGCCAACCCGGAATCGAGGGCCATGGATTCACTCCTCGATACGGCTTGCCCGCAAGCACCTCCGGATCATCGGCACTCAGTTCGAGCGCAATGTCGAATGCCTCCTTAAAGTCCGGCAGACCTGAATCCACGTTCAGGCGCTCGTCTTCCATCGCGAAATAGCCGCGGTCCCTGTAAGGCGAGAGCGTACAGGACAACCGTTTCTTGCTTTCCAGTGGCAACGAAAAAAATTCTCGCGAGGCGGAAAACACCCCATCGCACATAGCCTCTGGAATCCCATGGTCGCTCACATAGAAGAAGCCAATTTCGCGACAAGCTCGCCCCATTTCCGTAGCGACAGCCGTCCGCTCAACCAGGCTGCTTGAAGTTAAACCCGAAACATCAACGACAGGAAGGCCATTCTTTTTTTTCGACATGTTTCGTCCTCTCAAGGGAATTTTGAGTCAAGGGCGAAAACCGAGGCCGGCTGCAGCCCCTCGAAAAGGCCCAACTGAAGTTTGCTCAGAGGATAGCGCGCTTGCGCAGAAGTGGAAGCCGATTTTTTGAATGGGGAAAATCGGTTTTTTTGATTTTATTTTTTACGAAGGGGACCGGACAATGCCGTTGTTGGCCCTACACTGGTGCCCCCCACCAGGCGAGAGCGATCACAGACACGAGCTTTGTAAACGATACTCATCGTCGGGTATCCACTGGGGGCGGGAAAATGGCTTTCGGCGAATCCCTAAAAGTTAACGGGGACAGTTATGGTTTGCGGAAGGAAACCCTATCCCCCGTCGAGACCTTGGCACAATCCATCTCCGCCGTTTGTCCAACGCTTACCCCTTTCTTCACCGTTCCCCTTGCATTCACGCTGGCGGGGAATGCCATTTGGTTGGCTTACGTGTTTGCTACCGGCGGAACGCTTCTGGTGGCGTGGTGCATCAGTCGATTTGCGCGCTACTGTGCTTCGCCCGGATCACTGTATTCCTATGCGGACATGATCTTGCCGCCGTGGCTGGCAACGGTCACGGGATGGAGTCTGCTCCTGGCGTACCTGGGGGGAAGCGCCAGTGCCATCGGCGGGTTCTATTACTACAGCAATGTGTTGCTGCGAAACGCAGGTGGCCGCGAGGTCCCGGTGTTGCTCCTGGCTGCGATTGTCACTGGCGTTCCCGTCTGGCTAGCCTGTCGCAACGTCAAAATTTCTGCCCGCGTCATGCTGGTAATCGAAGCGACTTCAGTCTCCCTGGTTTGCGGCGTATTGGCGCTGGTGCTGTGGCGTCATGGCTTCCATGGCGACCCGGATCAACTGCATCTGCACGGCACGACGGCTGGCGGCTTCCGCCAGGGGTTGGTGCTGGCGATGTACAGTTTTGCGGGTTTTGACGGCGCGACTACCATGGGCGCCGAGGCGCGCAATCCGCTGAGGTCAATTCCGCGCGCGGTTATACAAACCGCGATTTTTTGCGGTGTTTTTTTCACCGTTTGCGCTTACGTGCAGGTTCTCGGAATGCGCATGGCCGGACAGGATCTGGGAACGGCAAATCTGCCCATGCACGTATTGGCCGGCATCGGCGGCATTCCAGCTCTGGGATTCGTAATAGATGTGGGGGCGCTGTTCGCCTTGTTCGCGGGAATCCTGGCATGCATCACGGGGGCGGCGCGCTTGCTGTTGATGCTAGCGCACAAGGGCCTGGCGCACGCTTCCATGAAGACCACCCACCCGCGCTACGGAACGCCGACGGCGGCGGTCATCGCCACGGGACTCGCCATCTTTCTTCCTGTCATCGTTCTTGCTGCCATAGGCGCGAGTGGACTGGATGTGTACGGTTGGTTTGGCGCGCTGGGAACCTACGGATTCACGGTCAGCTACGCCATCGTGTGTTACGCGCTTCCCGGTTATCTGCGCGAGCGGCACGGAGAAACCACTTTAGCGACGATGACACTGCCGTGGCTTGCGTTTGCGTCCATGATCGCCGTCTTGCTCTCGAATCTGTATCCCGTTCAGGAGGGCGTGTACGGGAAGCTCCCCTATCTGTTCCTGGCATACCTGGGCACAGTTCTGATGTTGTTCGCGTTCCGCTCGCGTGCGAAACTCCCCGAGCCGGAGGAGTCTTGATCGCTTCGAATGATTTCCTGTATTATCCCGATTCTCTACAAGCGCGGGAAGTCCTGTAGTTTGAATGGTTGGCGGAGAGGGTGGGATTCGAACCCACGGTTGAGTTTCCCCAACACACGCTTTCCAAGCGTGCTCCTTAAACCGCTCGGACACCTCTCCGCATTTCGCCGTTTATGAAGCCTAACAAATTGACGTCGCAGCAGCAAACGCGCGCATGGGAATTCGCGCGCGCATGGAACAAAATCCGCGGGTTGTCTGCTACACTTTCTTGGCCCTTCCGGGATGGTGCAATTGGTAGCACGTGGGCCTTTGGAGCCTAAAATCTTGGTTCGAGTCCAAGTCCCGGAACCACTTTTCAATAATCTGCCGTTGAGAAATGAACGATGGCTCTCGTCAAAGAACAAAGACAAAAGGCAACGTATCTGAATGCGGCCAGCCTGGCCTTAAGCGTTGCCATTGTCCAGGCTATATTTTTGAGATTGATCACACCCGCGACCGGCTTTTCCCTGGCCGAATTCGCCTTCACTTTTATTCTCGCCTTTAGCATCGCCATCGGCGTTTCGCGGCAGCTAAACACCTGATGGAGACCACGCAAAGCCACGTAATCACGGTAGGAATCACAGGCGCCAGCGGTGCCGTGTATGCGCAGACCATTCTGCGATTGCTGGATTCGGACCCGCGCGTCCAGCGCGTGTTCCTTGTTGCCACCGAAGCGGGCATGCGGCTGCTCGCCATGGAGCTGGGCATCGTCGCATCGGACGCGAAAAAGCTGCCCTCTCTCCTCGTCGGTTCCGAGGCCGAAAAAATCGAATATCTGCCGAACAAGGACATCGGCGCGAGCATCGCCTCCGGAAGCGCCCTCGTCGACGGCATGGTCGTGATTCCCTGCTCCGCCGGAACGCTCGGCTCTATCGCCTCGGGGATTGCCGGGGACCTGCTGACGCGCGCCGCCGATGTCTGCCTGAAGGAGCGCCGCCCGCTCGTCCTGTGCCTGCGCGAGACGCCGCTAAACCGCGTGCATCTCGAAAACATGCTCCGAGTCCACGATGCCGGCGCGACCGTGATGCCAGCGATGCCCGCTTTTTACTACGAGCCAAAGAGGGTCGACGACCTAGTCGAACAATTTGTCTGCCGCGTCCTGGCGCAGACTGGGACTGCCTCAAGAAAAGCAGTATCACTGGCAGGGCGGTCCGCCAGGCAAGCCAGAGAAATAAACGCGAGAGTAAAGAGTAAGTACGGAGAGCAATTCTTCACATGACGAAAGGCCGAATCCGCACCGTGCTCGAGATGATCAAGTTCGAGCACTCGGTATTTGCCCTTCCGTTCGCGCTGGTGGGCGCGCTACTTGCCGCCCGCGCCGGCGGAGCATTGCCAACCGTGCGCCAGATCCTCTGGATCGTCGTGGCAATGGTAGGCGCGCGCTCCGCCGCCATGACGCTGAACCGCCTCGCCGACATCGAATATGACCGCCGCAACCCGCGCACCGCGAATCGCGCACTCCCTGCCGGAGAACTTTCCGTCGGCTTCGCATGGATGTTCACCGCCGTTTCTTCGGCGGTGCTGGTTCTGGCGGCGTGGCAGTTGAATCCTCTTGCGCTGAAACTCTCGCCGCTCGCGCTCGCAATCCTTTTCTTCTATTCCTTCACGAAGCGCTTCATGGCCTGGTCGCACTTTGTGCTCGGCTTTTGCCTGGGCATTTCTCCCGCAGCTGCCTGGATCGCCATCCGCGGGTCGCTCGATTGGCACATGCTGATTCTCTGCGCGGCCGTCACGCTCTGGGTCGGCGGTTTCGATGTCTTGTATGCCTGCCAGGACGTCGAATTCGACAAGGCTGCGGGCTTATTTTCCATCCCCAGGAAACTTGGAATCTCGAGGGCTCTCGAAATTGCGCGTGGGATGCACGTGGTGATGGTCATCCTTCTTGTGTGGCTCGCCTGGAGCTTTCATCTCGCGTGGCCCGCCTGGGTCGGAATCGGCGTGGTCGCGGCGCTCCTGGCCTACGAGCATTCGCTCCTGAAGCCCAACGACCTCAGCAAAATGAATGCTGCGTTTTTCACCGTGAATGGCTATATTAGTCTATTGTTCTTGCTTTTCTGGGGCGCTGCTGTCGTTGCGATGCGGCCTTAGTCTTGCGTAACCAGAGGTTTAGCGGGAAATTCCGCGCCCTGGGAAGTTTCTATCGACAATGACCAGTCTCCAAATTTCCGACACGCGGCTTGAGCCGATCGCACAGAAGGTTCTCGCCGGTGAACGCCTCAACGCCGAAGACGGCCTCGCCCTCTTTCAATCGCACGATTTGCTGGCGGTTGGCTGGCTCGCCAATCACGTCCGCGAGAAGCGCCACGGCAAAGTCTGCTATTTCAACATCAACCGGCATATTAATCCGACCAACGTCTGCGTAGCGCACTGCAAGCTGTGCGCCTTTGGACGCTCGCCGGACTCGCCGGGCGCCTACACATTCGCTCTCGATGAAATCTGGGCGCGCGCCGCGGAAGGCGTAGCCGAGGGCGCCACCGAATTCCACATCGTAGGCGGCCTGCATCCCGATCTTCCGTTCAACTATTATCTCGATCTGATCCGCGGTCTCCGGGCTCGCTTCCCCCAGGTGCATTTGAAGGCCTTTACGATGGTCGAGGTGCACTACTACGCGCGCCTCTCCAAGCTTTCCATTCGCGACACGCTGCTAAAGATGAAAGAAGCCGGCGTGGGATCGCTTCCCGGCGGCGGAGCCGAGGTCTTCCATCCGCGCGTGCGCAGAATTATTTGCGATCACAAGGTGAGCGGACGCATGTGGCTCCAGATCGCCCGCACCGCGCATGAAGTGGGGCTGCGCTCGAACGCCACGATGCTTTTCGGTCACGTGGAAACTCTCGATGAGCGCGTGGACCACCTGATTCAGCTCCGCGAGTCGCAGGACCAGACCCACGGCTTCGTAGCGTTCATCCCGCTCGAGTTTCATCCGGCGAACACCGCCCTGGCGCATCTGCCGAAGCCCACCGCCTTCGACGACCTGAAGATGATCGCCGTCTCGCGCCTGATGCTCGACAATTTCGAACACATCAAAGCCTACTGGATCATGCTGACTCCGCGAATCGCCCAGATCGCGCTGCGCTTCGGCGCGAACGATCTGGACGGCACGGTCGTCGAGGAAAAGATCTACCACGACGCCGGCGCCACCACTCCCGAAGGTCTCACGCGCGCGGAGCTCGAACGCCTCATTCGCGCCGCCGGCTGTGTGCCGGTCGAGCGCGACACGCTTTACAATCCCATCGACCGCACAAAAATGCCGATCCCTGCCGCTCCCGCGCGCACCGGGCGTTCCGACGGTTTCATTCCCGAAACGTCTCTCACTCTGAACGTCTAGCCTCCGCGTGAGTCCACCGTTCAAACGAACCTCCAAAGAAATTGAAGGTAACCGCCCCGAATGCCTCTCGTCTCATAACCGGCAGTTCCGAACGTCATCGAAAACCAAAATGAGCTTACTTCGAAGGCTCGGCGTGCGCGCCCTTGTGCTGATCGCCATTGCACTGGCAGCATCCACCGTATCGTTCGCGCAAACCGATGAAATCCAGGTGTATGACGCATCCATCGCGGAGGTAGGCATCTTCAATCTCACCTGGCACAACAACTTCACGCCCGACGGACTCACCTCGCCTGCCTTCCCCGGCGGTCTCATACCCGACAAGTCTTTCAATGGCGTCACCGAGTGGGCGTACGGCGTGACTCCCTGGTTCGAGGCGGGGCTGTATCTGCCCCTCTACAGCATCTCCAAGGATCGCGGTGCCACCATCAACGGCGGAAAGATACGCCTGCTCTTCGTCAGGCCGCATGCGGCGGACCGAAAGTTCTTTTACGGGGCGAATTTCGAATTCAGCTACAATGCGAAACACTGGGACCCGGACCGCTTCACCTCCGAAATCCGGCCCATCATCGGCTGGCACCTGCACCCGTGGGACATCATCATCAACCCGATTCTCGACAACTCATGGAAGGGCGGCTTCAGAAGCCTTGATTTCGCGCCGGCATCGCGGCTTGCCTATAACCTTTCGCCCAAATGGGCGCTGGCCGCTGAGGAATATGACGATATCGGCCCGCTGCGAGATTTCTATCAAGGTGAACGAGCAGTATCACCAGCTGTATGCAGTCTTCGACCACACCAGCGAGATCGTGAATGTGGAAGCCGGTATCGGATTCGGCTTGACCAGCGGATCTTCCAAAATAACTTTGAAGCTGATTCTCTCGCGCGACCTGAATTCCCACGGCAAGAACTGAAACCACGTAACTTTTCGATGTTTTCGCGGTAAACGAAATTTCCTGAACTTTTCGCGCGAGGAAAACAGCGCGCAATTCTGGCGTAGCCGTGCTAAGCGTGCGGATGCGCCTTGTCGTACACCGCCATCAGCTGATGAATGCTCGCCTGCGTGTAACGCTGCGTCGTGGAAAGCGACACATGCCCCAGCAGGTCCTGAATCGCCCGCAGGTCTGCGCCGTCGGCCAGCAGATGCGTGGCGAAGGCATGCCTCAGCGAGTGCGGATGCAGCTTCCAGTCGATGTTGCACAATCGCGCATACTTCCCCACCAGCACGTGCACCGACCGATCCGTCAGCCGGCCGCCCCGGTAATTTACAAACACCGCTTCCGGATCGTATTTCATCCGCGGGTGCGCAAGAATCTCTGCGCGCACGGGCCAGTAAGCCTCCAGAGCCGCCTGCGCCTTGGCGCCAAACGGCACCACGCGCTCCTTGCGCCCTTTGCCAAGCACGCGGACCATCTGCCCGGCCTTATCGATATTGCCAAGGCTCAGCCCCACGAGTTCGCTCACGCGCAGCCCGGAACCATAAAGCATCTCCAGAATCGCCCGGTCTCGCTTCAGGATCAGCTTGGCGTCCAATTCCAATTGCGGCGTCGACTTCCGTTTGCCCTTCCCCTTCGGCGAAAGGGAGCCGGTCGCCATTGCGTCGAGAAAACCGTTCAACTCCTCCGCGGTAAGCACGTGCGGCACGCGTTTGGGAAGCTTCGGCGTGCTCACCAGCCGCGCCGGATTCTGTTTGGTGATGCCCTCGCGCACGCACAATTTGAAAAAGCTGCGCATCGCCGCCAGTTTCCGCGCGATAGACGATTTCTCCAGCCGCCGGTCGTAGAGCGAGCTGACGAATTCGCGGATGATCTTGTGGTCCACCTGATCGAGCGCCAGCGTGGACTCGCCCGGCGGCGTGAGAAAGTCGCGAAACTGCTCGAGATCGATGCGGTAATGCGCAATCGTCGCCGGAGAGGCGTTGCGCTCGTAGCGCAGATAACCCATGAATTTTTCAATCGCTGCCTGCATCGTCTCGCGCGCCTTAGCCCAGAATTATAGATCGCCCCCGCTCAAATGAAGGCGCAGGCTTCGGGCGTGTTTCCTTGCGCAACAGCCCCGGCCTGCCTACTTAAGGATTCCGAAGAGGCTGCTGTAGTTGTCCGTCCACAGTCGCAGGCCGCTCGCACCAGGCACCATAGCACCGGCCGCTTCGATCTTCTGCCGCCCGTAAAATCCGCTCGGGTTCCCAAGCACGATCCAGGACGCCGCATACACGCCCTGCGCATGGTTGTCGCTGTTATTGATGAGCACCGCCTCCAAGTGCAGCGCCGCAGCAGCAGCCGCCACCACCGGGTTCAGATTCAGATATTGGTTGGAAACATGAATGGCCAGCACGCCGTCGGGCTTCAGGTGCCTGAAATACAGATCGAAGGCCTCGCGCGTCAGCAGGTGCACCGGAATCGAGTCGCTCGAAAACGCATCGACCACCAGCGCGTCGTAGCCCCGCGGCTTCTCGCGCTCAAGCGAGAGGCGCGCGTCCCCGAGCACGATCTCGGTGCGCGCCTGCGAGTCGCGCAAAAAACTAAATTCCTCCTGCGCGATTCGCACGTCGAGCGGATTGATCTCATAAAAGGTATATGTGTCGCCAGGCCTGCCGTACACCGCCAGCGTGCCCGCGCCCAGCCCGACAACTCCCACGCGCAATGCCCCTCGCGGAGCGATGGCGTTAAGCGCGATCCCGACGCCCGAGTTCGTAGAGTAGTAGGTCGTCGCCTTCCTGCGCAGTCCCGGCGACAGAAATTGCAACCCGTGATCGATCGTCCCGTTCAGCAATCGGCGATAAGAAGTTTGATAAGGATTGAGGTACAGCGGGATATTTGCCTTGCGCCCGACTGGCGGGGCAGGCGCGGAGCCGCCGCTGGTTTCATCGCCCATGGTAGCGCCGTCATGATCGATCACGCGCAGAACGCCATAAAAATTCCGCTCCGCCAGCCGCGACTCTTGCCGCTGCTCGCGGACCGTCATGACCAGGCTCACGAGAAGCGCAATCACCAATCCCGCCAGCAAGAGTCCCGCCGGTTGCCACCGCTTCCGGTCAAACACGCCGTTAGGATCGCGGTACTGCACGACAAGCACGAGAACCGCGCACGCCCCGAGCGAGCACTGCACCTCGTAATACCCGGAAAACACATGGGGCGCCACCAGCGCCACCAGCACGGCTCCCGTCGCCCCTCCGAGAGAAATCATCAGGTAGAACGAAGTCAGCTGTGCCGGCGGGGGCTTCAGCCGCGCCAATTCCCCGTGGCAGAACATGCAGCAGACCCACAACCCCGCGCAATAAACGGGAATCAACACCTTCATCGGCAGCACGGCAAACGAGGGATCGAGCGCATACGCCATGCCTCCCAGCGCGATCCCCAGCAGTCGCAAAAAAATGCCGCGCCGGTACCAGTTTCTTCGATCGAAGCACAGAATAAACGTCGAAAGGTACAGGCTCAGCGGGATCACCCAAAGAAACGGCACCGACGCGATATTTTGCGAGATGTGGTTGGTCACCGAGAGCAGCAATGCGGAACCGCAGGCAGCCAGAGCCATCCACAACGCCTGAATTTTCCAGCCCGGGCCTTGCGCTGGATCGAGACGTAACTTCTCCGCTGCCACCGGCCCACGGAACCAAAGCGCCAAAGCGCCGCAAAGCACCACAACCGCCGCGTAAGCCACGGACCACCCGGCAGCCTGATGCGTGCTAGTCAGCCTCGGCTCCACAAGCACCGGATAGGTGAGCAGCCCCAGCATCGACCCCGCATTCGATAGCGCGTAAAACCGGTAAGGCAACGCCTCTGCCCGTCCTCGCGCGTACCACGCCTGAAGCAAAGGGCTGGCCGACGAAAGCACCAGATAAGGCAGCCCCACCGTCGCCGCCAGCAGCACGAGAATGTGCCACGCCGGCGCCTCCGGTCCGGTCGGCTTAAACGAAGCCCGAGGAAGAATGGGCAGTGCCAGCAGGCTCACGGCAAGAAGTGCCGCGTGAACTCGCCCCTGCATCGCGGGTTGGACGCGAGAAGTCAGCAAATGCGCGTACAAATATCCCAGCAGCAGCACCACCTGAAAGAAAACCAGGCACACCGTCCACACCGCCGCCACGCCTCCAAACCACGGAAGAATGATCTTGGTAATTAGCGGCTGCACCTGAAACAGCAGGAACGCGCTCGAAAAAATCGCCAGCCCATAGATCAAAGCATCGATCAGAGCATCCCGAATGGGCAAGCGCAGCTTCCCGCGAAAATCCGCCTCGGAAATCGCAGTGCCCTCCTCCGCGCGAGCTACCGGCGCGTTCTCCTTCGCATTCGTCGCCATGGCGACAGTCAGGTTAACAGGATCATTCGGATCGGTCGCGGGAAGGTTTGAGTCCTCGGCTATAAGTCATCTCATAAATGGAATTCGTCAGGGCACGGCTTTACAGGCCACGGAAAAGCGCAAGCCTTTGCGGGTGCCCGACCCTTCGGTTTTAAGGGTCGGTCTTCGTCCTTTGCTTCTGCCTTTGCCTTTCGCAGTCGCTTTTCGTGTCATCCTGAGACCATACGCGCGAAGCGCGGATGGGTGAGGGACCTGCTTTTTCTTTCCTTTTTCTTTCCTTCTCCGTTCTTTGCCCGTCATCCTGACGAACCCAGCGACGAAGGAGCTCTCGTGTATTTAAGTAGAGGCGGCATGTTGTGGTGAGATGTCGCCGTAAGGGGTTTGAGGTTCGCGAGTCTCTTACGCAAGGGGCGACGCCGTGTGTGTGGCGACGTCGGTTTTTCGTCAGGGCACGGATTCATCCGTGCCGAAAATGCCTGAAAAATCAATGCGGCTTCAGCCGTGCCCAAAAAGCCTGCGGACAAAAGGATTTTAGCCCCTGAGGTGGGCAAACCGTCCAGTCGAACATTTATGAGATAGGTAGAGAGGTTCTGGCTGAAAAGGCCGCCGCTTACGGATTCGTAACCTGGATCGAAACACTCGCGTAGCGCAACGGCACGTAGGCCGCGTCCCAGGCTTCGTGGAGCTTGCTTTCGGCATACGCGTCGGCGGCGGCGCGGCTCTGGAATTCGATCGCATACGCCGCATTGAAGTCGCGCGGCTCGAGCCGGTCGGCCTGGAGCCACACGTTCTTGATCCCCGGAATTTTCGCCGCCATCTCCTTGACGCCCGCCAGCACGCGCTGCTTGTCCGCGGCCGAAACTCCCGGGTTCCACTTGATCTCGACCACATGAATGATGGTTTTCGGCTGCCCGAACCGGTTTTGACCCGCCGCGTAACCGCTCGCAAAAAGACCAGCCGAAAACGCGATGATCCCGGCCGCCCGAATTGCATTCCTGAATGAAATGCGCATAAGTTCTCCTCCGTTACCGCCTCGACAAACGAGTGTAAGCAACAGCGCGTTCCGCTGCAATCGTCTGACGGGTTAAGAGGGGAGCGCGCCAAAAGTATGCAACCTTATGGGCTCGTGGCAAACCCTGGATATTTGAAGTGATGCTTCGCTTTTCCGATTAGCGCGTTACTCAGGCATTGGATGTCACTGGGCGCTGGGCGTATGATGGCGACGCCTGATTCCATTTGAATGAAGAACAGGAGCAGAATCCGTGCGGCAATTCTGGCTTTTCGCGGCTAACCCCGATCAGTACAAGCTTGTCGAAGAGATCCCGTTGCGTCTTGGCGAGGGAGATTTCTGGTATGTGAAGCAGTTTCGCGGCAAGTTGCGCAGGGGTGACAAAGTGATTCTTTGGCAGAGCGGTCATGAGGCGGGCATTTACGCGTTCGGTTTGCTCGCGAACAAACCGTATAAGAAACACAATAGATGGCGCGTGGACATCAGATATAAGCCCTTGATCGGGCAGCCCGTCTTCAAGCGCGAACTAAGAAAGCATCCGACCCTCAGTGATTTGAGCGTTTTGAAGATGCCGCGTGGCAGGAATCCGTTTCCTGTTAAAGAATCTGAGTGGCAGGCTTTGCAGAAACTAATTTCTCGGAATACCGTCAGTATCTTCACGCCTTACCAAAGCGAGGAAAACCGTTTCACCAACGGCCTCGTAGCCCTCTTGGAATTATCTTGGCGATTTGGAGGGCCACTGCCGGCGACATCGTTTCTTAGAGATTTGATCGCCCTTGAGCCGCGGGGCGAGATTAGAAAATTTCGCGTGCTTTCCGGTTACGACGGACATGCGGACGCTGAGTTGTGCGGGCTCGGCTCCTGCATTCGGTTCGAGACGAAGATCAAGTCCGGTGACCTGGATGAGGACCAAGTGAAGCGCCACCTCAAGTGGCTGGAGCGCGCGCCGCAGGGTCGCAAGGTGCTCGTACTCCTGACTCCGGACGACGGCAGCAGCAGCTACATCAAGGGATTCCTAGCCAGCAAGTGCATCAAGTCGTTCTGCTCCAAGGATAAGGACCGTAGGGTTGCGCATTTGGAATGGAAGCTAGTCCACGACCATCTTAAACGTGCCGTTGCGCGTTCCAGGGGTACAGCGTTTTTCCGGCTCGTGATGCAATTCTTGGATGAGATTCACGACCGAATATTTGAGCAGGACTTTGCGGGCATCATTCAGAAGATTTCGTTTGGCGAAACCTCCAAGGTCTACCCAGGTCAGTACATCAAGGAGATGAGAAACGGCGAATGGAATCGCTGGAACACGCCCCGTAAGTACGAAAAGCTCGATGGCACGGGCCGAAAACTGCTTCTGTACGACAATTCTCTTCAAGCAATAACAGCGGAAGCCGAGATTCAGAAGGTGCATAAGGCGAATGAGAGTCGAAAATTTCCGTGGACTAACATTTTCGTTCCAAAGTCGCTCCAAGTTTACGGGACTCCGATTCCAGTCGCTCGCGTAATCGCGGTTCCAGGCTTCGAGAACTTCAAGCGCGGGAGATCGGCGCATTGGAATGTGACAAGAGAGCAGTACAGGCGAATGTCTCCCTCTAACGAAAAACTTGGGACTGGTTGTAGGTTCCACTTGGATGGCAGTCGGATCACCGTATTTTGAAGTAATGCTTCACGTCTTCACTCTCGGTAACCGCGTCGCTCAGGTGGGATGAGAAGGCCGACTTCAGCGGAATTCTAGCCCCGGAAATCCACGATTGACCTCCCGCTTTTATCTCCAGTAGCATCCGAGCGACCATAGCTGCTGCTCGTAGCCTACAGGGGGCCGATTTGACTTGTCCCAAGTGCGGGATCTTCACGCCGGATGACGCGGGATTCTGCGGCTCGTGTGGCCAGCCGCTCGCCACATCACCCGCGGCTTCGCACGACGACGCTGCTCCGGCGCCCTGGGCGCGCCCCGCTCAGGCTCGCATTGCCTATGCAGGATTCTGGCTTCGCCTGGCCGCCTATCTGATCGACAATATTCTGCTTGGCGCCGTGCTCGGCAACATCCTTCTGCGTCCGCTGATGGGGAAGCCCGGAGGCATCCCCGCCGACGACCCGTGGTTCATGTTCACCAACACCAGCCCTCAGGTAACCGCCCTCATGCTTCTCTTTCTGATGGGCAACTGGGTTTATTTTGCCGTGCTGGAAAGCTCTCCCTGGCGGGCCACTCTCGGCAAAAAGGCCCTCGGCCTCAGCGTGGTCGATCTGGCAGGTAACCGGATTTCTTTTGCTCGCGCCTCGGGGCGTTTCTTTGCGAAAATTATTTCGTCCATGACGTTCCTGATCGGTTTTGTCATGGCGGGCTTCACGGCGCGAAAGCAGGCCCTGCACGATATGCTGGCCGGCTGCCTGGTCACGCGAAAGCTTTAGGATCGGCGCGCCGCGCGCATCGCCAAGGAGCGAAGGCATGTACTGCACGAAATGTGGCAACGCCCTCCCGGAAGGCGCCGCCTTCTGCCGGACTTGCGGAAACGCGATTGCCGCGCCCGCACCCAGTGCGGCAGACGCAATGCCGCCCGCCGCCACGGGCCTGGAATCGTCCGTTGCAGTAGCGCCTCCCCCCATCCCCGCGCCGCCAATCGGCAGTTACATCTCGCCGCACCCCGCCGTCAATCCCGCGCTGATGGCGCCCTATGCAGGTTTCTGGCTGCGCGTCGTGGCTTACCTGATCGACAGCGCCATTCTTACGGTCGTATTCGGCGCGATTTTCGCGATATGCCTCCTCACGTTTGGGGGCCGCTTCTTACGAGGCTTTCATCCGGGCATGTATAGCGCTAGCAACGTCATCTACGACCCCGGCTACGACACCACATACACGTGGCATGGCCCTTTTCCGTTTCCCGCAGCCGCGCTGGGCATTCTCTTCATCCTGATACCCTTGACCATCGTGGCGTCGTGGCTCTACTTCGCCCTGATGGAATCATCGGCCCGCCAGGGCACGCTGGGAAAAATCGTGCTGGGGCTATTCGTCACCGACCTGCAAGGCCGCCGCGTAAGCTTCGCCCGCGCCACGGGCCGGTTCTTCTCGAAAATCATCACCGGACTCATCCCGTTTTTCATCGGCTACATCATGGCGGGTTTTACGGAGAAGCGGCAGGCCCTTCACGACATGATCGCGGGCTGCCTCGTGTTGAAAAAGACCTGAAGAAAACCTGAAGAAGCTCTGAAGAAAATCCCGAAGCCTAAACGCCCCAGCCGTAGCGCTCGTGATGCACCAGCACGTCGTGCAGCTCGCTGCGAATCTGTTCGGTAAGCTCCGAGCTGCGCACCGCGCGCCCACCGGGCTCCGCGATATCGGACGTCCGGTATCCATGATCGAGCGCCCGATCCACCGCCGTCTCGATCCACTGCGCCTCGATTTCCAATCCAAACGATTCCCGCAGCATCATCGTCGCCGACAAAATCGCGCCAAGAGGACACGCAGCATCCTTCCCCGCGAGCGTGGGCGCCGAGCCATGAATCGGCTCGTAAAGCGCCGGCTTGTTCGGCTCGCCGCGGCTCATCGAGGGAATCAGCCCAATCGACCCCGCCAAGGCCGCCGCTTCATCGCTCAGGATATCCCCGAAAAGGTTCGACGTGAGGATCACGTCGAACTGCGCCGGCCGCAGCACAATCTGCATCGCCGCGTTATCCACGTACATATGCTCAAGCTTGACGTCGGGGTAGTCCTTCGCCAGGCCGCTAACGGTCTTTCGCCACAGCGTCGAAGTCGCCAGAACGTTCGCCTTGTCGACGCTGGTCAGCCTGCGGCTGCGTTTCGAAGCGCGTTCGAACGCATACCGCGCCACCCGTTCGATTTCCGGGACGCTGTAATTCGCCATGTCCCGCGCGCGCGCCTTGCCCTTTTCGCCCTCGATCTTATGCTCGCCGAAATAAACGTCCCCGGCCAGCTCGCGCACCATCTCGAAATCGCAATCCACCAGTCGCTCCGGCCGCAGCGGCGATATCCCGCGCAGCGACGGCCGCAGCCGCGTGGGCCGCAGATTGATATAGAGCCCCAGTTCCTGCCGCAACCCAAGCAGCCCGGCCTCGGGACGCGTCCCCAGCGGCAGCGACTCCCATTTCGGCCCGCCGATCGCGCCCAAAAGAATTGCGTCCGCCGAGCGGCATCCGGCCAGCGTTTCCGCCGGAAGCGGCGAACCGCAGCGGTCGATCGCGTCTCCGCCAAAAGGAAGCTCGCGAAATTCAAACTTGTGATTGAAAGTAGTCGCGCAATCCCCGAGGATCTGGACGGCGGCGCGCGTCACCTCCGGCCCGATTCCATCGCCCGGCAACACCGCTATCGTCTTCCGCAATTCGGTCATCGCAAGGTTCCCAATTTCCTGGTTTGAAATTCAGTTTGAATTCAGTTCGCAGCCACGGGATTGGCTGCGTTCGCGTGGTTGCGCCGTACCTGGTGAATGATCGAAAGCAGGTCGCGGTCGGTAACTTCCTTTTCCGCGTCCGCCATCGCAATCGCCATTGTATAGCAGGCGGCCAGTTCCGCGTCGGTGGTTTGATAGCCGAGTTCGTCCAGGCGGGAGCGCAGCGCATTTCGTCCGGAGTGCTTCCCCAGCACGAGCCGCCGCGCCGGCACGCCCACTTTTTCGGGAAGGATGATTTCGTAGGTCAGCGGATTCTTCAGGATTCCGTCCTGGTGAATTCCCGCTTCGTGCGCGAACGCGTTCGCGCCTACTACCGCTTTGTTCGGCGGTACCGGCACGCCGGTAATCGAAGAAAGCAGTCGGCTCGTGGGATAGATATTTTCGAGCACGATGCCGGTGGTTGCGCCAAAGCGGCTCTGCCGCACGTGCAGCGCCACGGCGATTTCCTCGAGCGACGCGTTTCCCGCGCGCTCCCCAATCCCATTGATCGTGCATTCCACCTGCCGCGCCCCGCCGGCGATCGCCGCGAGCGAGTTCGCCACCGCCAGGCCCAGGTCATTGTGGCAATGCGCGCTCAACTCCACATTCGGATATGCAGCCAGATGCGCGCGGACCCGGCGGAAAATCTCGCCGTACTCCTCGGGCGTCGAATAACCCACCGTATCGGGCAGGTTGATAACGTTCGCCCCCGCGCTTCGCCGCCGCCAGCGCAACTTCGCACAGGAAGTCGATCTCCGAGCGGCTCGCATCCTCGGCAGAAAACTCCACATTTTCGCAATGGGCCGCGCCAAAGCTAACCATCTTCACGATCTGCGCGAGCGCTTCCTCGCGAGAAATCCGCAGCTTGTGCTTCAGGTGCAAATCCGAGGTCGCGAGAAAAAGATGGAGCCGGGGCTTGGCCGCCGGTTCCAGGCCTCGCAACGCCGCATCCACGTCATCCTGGCGAGCGCGCGCCAGAGCCGCCACGCGGCATTCCTTCAGTTCGGAAGCCACCGCCCGCACAGCTTCCAGGTCCCCTGGCGATGCAATCGGAAAGCCCGCCTCGACCACATCCACGCCAAGCTCTTCGATTTTCCGCGCAAGCCGGAGCTTTTCCTCGCGGTTCATCGAAAAACCGGGAGATTGCTCGCCGTCGCGCAGCGTCGTATCGAAGATGTGGATCCTGTCCATAAGGGCTCCTTGCAACAATACCAGTAGACCCCCGAATCCATATAGAGTCTAATTTATAATTGTTGCACGGGGGATAAATCCCTCTTATACAGGCATCGGTCCATTCCGAGAGGAGCTTTCGTGGATCTCGCATCGCTGCAGGTGTTTCAGACCGTCGTTCGCGAAAAAAGCTTTTCGCGCGCCGCGGAAAAGCTGTTTCGGACCCAGCCGGCCATCAGCATCTCCATCCGCAAACTCGAAGAGTGGGTCGGGCAGCCGCTGTTCGTCCGCGGTTCCGGCGCCCGCACTCTCACCGATGCCGGCGCGCTGCTGCTCGAATACGCCGACCGCATGCTGAATCTCCGCGAAGAAATCCGCAAATCCATGCGCGAACTGCGCGGCCTCCAGCGCGGCCAGGTTTCCCTAGGCGTCAACGAAAGCTCGATTCACGCGCTTCTTCCCGCACTCGCGCGATACCGCGAGATCCACAAGGGCATTCACATCCGCGTCCACCGGGTGTTCTCGCGCGACGTTCCCCGCGAAGTCCTCAGCCATCACCTTGACATCGGCGTCATCTCCTACATCCCCGAAGAAACCGAGCTGTCGGCCGTCGAGTTCTACCGCGACAACCTCACCGTCGTAGTGTGGCCGGGCCATCGTCTGGCGAAACGCCGCGAAGTCGATATCGCCGATCTCGGCGAGGAAACCTTCATCGGGCATATCGTCGAGTCCCCGCACCGCCAGCGCGTCGTCCAGCTTTTCGCCCGCCACCACGTTCCCCTGCACATGGAAATCGAGATGCCCACCATCGAGAGCATCAAACTCTTCGTCGAGATGAAAAAGGGTGTCGCGATCGTGCCCAGAATGTGTGTCGGCCCGGAGATCGCGCAAGGAATCCTGCGGGAATTGCCCATGAAGCAGATGCGCATCCAGCGGCGCCTCTACCTGATCTATCGCCGGGACCGCCCGCTCACCGCTGCAGCGCAAGCCATGGTGAATATCCTACTGAGGAAGCCAAGGGGCAGTTCTACGAAGCGCTCATAACTAACTGTAAGAAAAAGCGTTAAAGACCGTGGGGCTGGTGGTAGGCGGTTTTGGAAGGGGCCTGCGAAAGGCTTGCGGCTCCGAGAAAGCGCATATAGCAGTCCCGGCACCTGTACGGTCGCAACCGAAATACGGGCCATACGTAGCGTTCGAGCAGGCCGCGCTGGTGGGACCGCGTTATACGCCCGCTTCCGCAATCAGGGCATGCCCGGTACTTAGTCACCGAAAGCTCCTAATCTCGGGGCCATCATACCCATAAACGCGCCGGGAACCTATACTTAAAATTCTCCAGATGGTCACCTGTCTTAGGGTATGCAGGCAGGCAAATCGACACATTCTGCGGGACTTCCTTCCCTCAAACCGACTCACCCGGAAGAAGACGCTGAGGTAATCGGCGCGGAACGCCATCCTCCCGCTCTACTTCGATTTGGAAGGGCTTTGAGCGGCTTTCCCCGCGGCGGTTTCCAGCGCGTCGCCAATAAGGCAGGCTGACTTCCATTCGTCGAGGAACACCGCGCCGATGCTCCGGTAGAACTCAATGGCGGGCTTATTCCAATCCAGGACTTCCCATCGCAGGCAGAAATATTTCTCGTTCCACGCGAGCCCCGCCACGTGGTCGAGCAAGGAGCTCCCGATTCCCCGGTGCCGGAACGCGGGGCGCACAAAAATATCGTCCAGAAACAGCCCGGCGCGCCCCTGAAACGTAGAATAAAACTCAAAAAACAGCACGTAGCCCGCCGCCTCCCCATCCCATTCCGCAAGCACCGCGCGAAATTTCGGATGAGACCCAAACCCATCCCGGGCCAGGTCCTCTTCGCTCACCACCGCCTCATGGCTGACGCGGTCATATTCCGCCAGCTCATGCACCAGCGTATTCAGCAGCGGCACATCGGCAATCGTGGCAGCCCGGATCGTAAGCATATCGGTAATTCCCTGTAGTAATCGGACGGCACATTATAGTTCATCGCAGGGAAACAAGTCGCGGCCAAAGGGCCAAGGTCCACCCATATGACCGTCATATCGCTTTCTGCCCCGGCCTTTCTCTGATAACATAAGCGCTTACGATATCCGAAAATTCTATAGTCTGGAGTACGTCAGATGGCACTTGCTTGTGAACTTTGCGGTAAGAAGCCCAGCTACGGGAACACCATCAGCCACGCCCACAACGTCACCCGTCGCCGCTGGAATCCCAATCTCCGTCGTGTACGGGCCGTGGTCAACGGCGCGCGAAAGCAAATCCGCGTTTGTACTTCCTGCATCCGCTCCGGTCGCGTAACGAAGGCCGCTTAATATCGGTCTTCTTCGGAAGGAGTTCCGATTGAAGCGGAGATTTGTTGCCATGGCGGCGATGGCCGCCTGCCTGCTCGCGGCGTCGTGCCAGAAGGAGCTCGCCCCCGGCCCCGATGTCTGGGCCGTCGTCAACGGCAAGCAGGTGATGCAGGCGGATGTCGAGAAGGCCTATCGCTCGCGCGTCAACGCCGACGCGCCCAATCCCTCCCAGGAAGAATCGCTCTCCCTAAAACTGAGCATTCTAGACGAGCTGGTGAACAGCGAAATACTGCTCGAGCGCGCCTCCAAGATGAATCTAGTCGCCACCGACGCCGAAGTCGAAGATAAATTCACCGAATCGAAGAGCCCCTACACCGAAGAAGAGTTTCAGAAGAAGCTCCACGACACCGGGCTCACCGTCGACGATCTGAAGAGCGAGATTCGCCGCCAGGTTTCCATCGAAAAGCTCCTGAACCGCGAAATTCTCGCCAAGATTTCCATTACCGACCAGGACGTCAACAATTTCTACAATCAGAATCGCGCGCAATTCAACGTAGCCGAACCCCAGTACCGCATCGCCCAGATCGTGGTCACGCCGCATCCGGATGCTTCGGTGCACAACCGGAAGAACGACAAAGCCACCAACGAAACCGAAGCGCGCCAGAAGGCCGGCATCCTCCAGCAGAAGCTCAACGCCGGCGCCGATTTTTCGCAGCTTGCCATGGACTACTCCGAAGACACCAGCGCCGCCACCGGCGGCGATCTCGGCTTCATTCCCGAGTCCGCGCTGAACCAGTCCGACCCTGTCCTCAAGAAAACTGTTCTGTCAATGAAACCCGGCGAATCCACTCCGCCCATCCCCGTAAAGGGCGGCGGCTATCGTATCCTGAAGCTAATCGGCAAAGAAGCGGCCGGCCAGCGCGAATTGTCCGATCCGCAGGTGCAGCAGGGCATTCGCGACATGCTGCGCAACCGCAAGGAACAATTGCTCCGCTCCGCCTACATGACCGAGCTCCGCAACGAAGCCCACGTAACGAATTACATGGCGCGCCAGGTCCTCGAATCCGCCGGCAAACTCCCCAACTAGTCCCGTGTGACGACGAACTGTGTCGTGACACTCGTACTTGACCAGTGATCACGGGTAACGATCAGGAGTAACGATCAGAAGTAACGATCAGGGGTAACCCTCAAGCCTCGGTGCTCCATGCTTCCATTCCGGGGCCAGGGCGAAATGATCGCGGTTCGGCATTTGCACTTTCGGCAGAGTGTGTTCGTCCATAACCTCGTCCTCTTTGATAATGCCATTCTTGAAGAGGATAAAGGCGGTCAGAGCGTAGACCTCATTGGGTTTTAATATGCCCTGCTTCGTGAGTGGCATGGCGCGGTTGATGTAATCCCAAATGGTGGTGGCATACGGGGAGTGGAAGGCCATCAGGTTCGCATCGTTCACGCAGGGCGACAGGCAGGGATTTTGGGGCTTGGTCTTCCCATCGCCCCGAATCAAAGTAGGAGCGGGGCCCCCTGAACCTGTTTCTCCGTGACACCCAAAGCAGGCCCTGCGAACAAAGACTCCGGCGCCTTCCGCGGCGGTGCCGTGTCCTGGCGGGAGCGCCTGTCCATCGGGGCCGATGGTGATATCCCACTTGCTGACTTCCTCGGGAGTGGGAGTTCTGCCTACACCATAGGTGGGCGATTGTGCCTTGCTGATCTGGCTCAAGCCCAGAATCATCAACAGCACGAACAGCAGCAGGAACAGCTTACGCGAGTCCATTGTGAACGGTCCCATCGCTGGCCACTCTCCAGGGGAAAATACTATTGTCCAGGCCCTTTATCTGGAGCTGCGCGTCATTTGGCACATTCCAGTATTTCGCGATCTCGGCCCGCGTGGGTTGCACGGTTCCCACTTCGTCTGTGCAGCGCGACATGATCACGGTCTCCGTCCCGTCCCACTTCCAGGGCAAGGCAAAGCGGGTATGCGCCATGGGATATGCCGGGGTGCGAAGCTCGGCGGGTTTCCAGCTCTGCCCACCGTCGACCGAGATGTCCACGGTTCGAACCGCACCCGCTCCCGACCACGCCAAGCCGGTGATTTCATAGAATCCGGGGCCGGGCAGCTTTTGTTCACCGGAAGGGAAAGTAATGATCGATTTCGGCCCAATCTGGTGATTCAATGCAGCGACTTTTGGATCGGAGGCAAGATGTCCGTAATCGTTGTAGGTCATGTAGTTCTTTTCGACCAGTTTGATTCGCCGCAACCACTTCACGTTAACCATCCCTTCAAAACCCGGCACGATCAATCGGAGCGGGAAACCCTGCTGGGGACGCACGGGCTCGCCGTTTTGCGCGTAGCACACCAGACAATCGTCCATGGCTTTTGCGATGGGAAGGCTGACCGCGCCTTTTACGGTCTCCGCCCCTTCCGCGATGAAGAAGGACGCACCATTCTGGACGCCGGCTTCTTTGAGCAACAGAGAAAGGGGCACGCCGGTCCATTCGGAGCAACTGGTCAGCCCGTGGCTTTGCTGCACGGTTTTATCCGTGGCTTTGGCATGATTTCCGCTGCACTCCAGGAAATGAGGGCGGGTCACAAACGGAAAGCGCTTTATTTCGTCCACCGTAAAAATCAGCGGCCGGTCCACCATGCCGTGAATCATCAGGCGATGTTCCGCTGGATTGATGTCCGGAAGATAGGAGCCGCGATGGGTGGACACATAATGGAGCGAGGAGGCCGTGATCATTCCCACGGAATCCTGCAGCGGCGCCGCTATGTGAAAGGTCATCCCGAACATATCGGGAGACATTCTGTCCGACACGGGGACGCGGATCGATTTCACGTAAGGGGAGCGCTCGCCATAGGCGATCAAATCGTTGGGATCTTTGCACGCGGTGTCTTTGGATTCTGCGTCCTTGGAGGCCGCAGTTGTGGCGGGCGCCGCAGAATGCGCCATCTGGGCAGCAGCGGCAGGTATTACTCCCGCGGACAGACCGACCAATGCGGCGCTGTCCTTTAAGAATCGTCTTCGAGCAGATAACTCAGAACTCATGGGCGCTCCTTTGCCATGAAAAGTAGCCAAACCCTCTCGGTCGGCAGTATACATCCGCTCGCATGACAACCGAAAACGATAACGCCGCGCAGGCATTCGCTTCGCAACACAGCCCCACAGGGCTCAAGCGCGGCCCAGCTTCTTCCATCCATGATTGACGCCATTATCGTCCAGTGAGTTTCACTTGAAATGGCCGGTAATCCCACCACACGGGAGTTTGGATACGCCTTTATTGCTCTTGTGCTAGTCTGCGCGACATGCATTTGAAACTTCGCAGCTATGCGTGGTCTTACCTCGCCGCTCTGGTGCTTACAATCGGTTTGGGCGTAGTTGCTAGCGTGCCAGGATTGAACAGCGTCGGAGCGTTGCTTCTGCCCGGAATGTTGCTGGCTGCGATTGTCTTTCCAGAGGGTGCCCACTCCGACTGGCCGATGACATGGTTTGTGCTCGCAGGTCTGATGGATGCGTTCGTGTTCGCATGGCCAGTGATGTTTCTCTGGACCAAAGTTGAGCGATCCCGTCAGAAAAAGAACGCAACGCCCGCTTAACGCACCACCGCTTCACAGGCCGCGGAAACCTCGAGCCTTTACGGGTGCCCGACCCTTCGGTTTTAAGGGTCGGTCTTCTGCCGTTACCTCTGCCTTTACCTTTTGCCTTTCGCTTTTGCCTTTCGCAGTCGCTTTTCGCTGTCATCCTGAGCCCATACGCGCGAAGCGCGGATGGGTGAGGGACCTGCTTCTTCTTTCCTTCTCCGCCGTTTGTCCGTCATCCTGAGGAGCGCAGCGGCGAAGGATCCCTCTTCGCGCTCAATTCCCAGTAACCGCCCGCCGCCAGTAAGTAGGGATGGCTGTTGCTCCGCATATTCCAAATCACGAGGAATACCATCAGGCGTTAAGAAGCAAGCGTAGGTGCGTTCTTACCGTAGGCCATTCACTTGCAATAATGCTGTAGACGCAAGTGTCGCGGAGCGTGCCGTTCGGTGCGATTTGGTGGTTACGGAGCATTCCATCAAGCTTCGCGCCCAACCGTTCAATCGCACGCCTGCTTTGCTGGTTAAAGAAGTGAGTTCGGAACTCCACAGCTATACAATCCAAGGACTCGAATGCATGCGTAAGCAGCAGTAGCTTGCACTCCGAGTTAACGCGGGTGCGCTGCACGCCCGTCCTGTACCACGTCGAACCGATCTCGACACGCCGGTTGGCGGAATCCGCATTCATATAGGTCGTCATTCCCACAGCCTTGCCGCTCTCTTTGGCAATCACCGCAAAGGGCAACATGGTGCGTTGTTCTTGCAGGTCGAGCCGGCGATCAATCTCGGCGCGCATCCCATCCGGCGCCGGGACCAGGGTGTACCAAAGGTTCCATAATTCACCATCCTTTACGGCGTCAACGAGATCGTCATGGTGATTCTGAGACAATGGTTCCAGGCTAACGTATGAGCCATCTAGGGTGACTCGTGCAAGCCATTTCATTGTGATTTTTCGAATATACGCACCATGCAAAGAAAAAAACAACCGGACAAGTGGCACAAATCGAACCAATATGGCTGTTGAGAATCGGCTGAGTTTTAGTAGCCTGTAACAAATATGACTTCAGAAATATTTCTGGTTCATTCCGACAACAAACTTGTCGATTGCTTTCCTCTGTTTGAGGTGTTGCGCCCACATCTCGACCGCGAACAATTTCTCGCACAGGTTCGTCGCCAACAGATGCAAGGCTTCCAAATCTTAGCGCTCCGACGTGAGGGTTCTGTGAAGAGCGCAGCCGGATTCCGTTTCGCCGAGTTTCTCGCCTGGGGCACAATTCTTTATATAGATGATCTCGTGACCGCGCCGACGGAAAAGGGTCGCGGCTACGCGGGCCAGCTACTTGACTGGCTCGTTCAGCACGCTCTCGATAGCCAATGCAATGCAGTTCACCTTGATACTGGATACACTCGCCACGACGCCCACCGCTTGTATTTGCGCAAGGGCTTTCACCTCAACTGCCACCATCTCGTCCTTCCTCTCGGGCCTGCAAACTTCGGAGTAACGCCAACCGGAAACTGACCCACTACCAGATAGGGGACATAGGCTCTAGCCCGGACTGCTGATCATGCGATGATGGCGAGCACCTCGCCCGCGTTCACTGCTTGGCCTTCCGCCACAAGCACGCGTTCCACCGTGCCGCTCCTGGGCGACCGCACCGAGTTCTGCATTTTCATTGCTTCTACCACCACTATTCCCTGCCCGGTTTCAACCTCTTCCCCCGGCTTCACCAGAACCCGCACGATTTTCCCCGGCATCGGCGCAATCACCTGCTGGCGCCCTTGCGATTCGATCGCCGCCCCATCGCCGCGCCTCCACTGGCGAGGATCGTGTACCGCCGCAACATATTCTTTTACGTGGACATGCACGCGCAGCTTGCCGGCAAATCGCTCCACGCGCGCTTCAAAAGCCGCGCCGCCAATCAGAATGGAAAATACTCCGGGGTTGATCTCGGCGGCATCCGCCATGACCTCACGCCCATCGACGACGCAGCGCCACCGCCCGCCCGAACCAGCGCTGGTCAACTCCACCGCTCGCATCTTCCCGTCGAATTCGATGTCCAGTTTCATAGCGCGTTCGCTTCACGCGATCCCGGCCGCTTCATGAGCGCTCCGGCTCCCGGCTCACCTGTTCGCGTCGCCCCTCGCGCTTCCAGAGCGACGCAGGGGCAGCGGCATCTGCGCCCGCAGCAGGCGAGGTGCGAGCCCGTGAAATTTGCCACAGTGCCACAGCCACAATTGCCGCATCCTCTGCGATTGCGGCTCGCGAATCCTCGACTGGGGTTTTCGTCAAAGGAGGCCGCTGGAGAAAATCGTCGAGCCACCGCGTGTAGATCTCCCCCGCCTGGAAATCGCGCGAATCCAGAATCCGCCGGAACAGCGAAATATTGGTCTTGATTCCCGTAGCGTAGTATTCGCCGAGCGCCCGCCGCAGCCGCGCAATGGCCTCCGCGCGGTCCCCGCCCCATACAATCAGCTTGCCCAGCAGCGGATCGTATTCGTTCGGCACGGTCCAACCGGCGTAGACTCCGTCGTCCATGCGCACCCCAGGGCCAGAAGGAACCCGGCAATCCAGAATTTTCCCCGGCGACGGGAAGAAATTGTTGTCGGGGTCTTCGGCGTAAATGCGGCACTCGATGGCATGCCCGCGAATGGCGATATAGCCCTGCTCGAACGGCAATTTTTCTCCGGCCGCGATGCGAATCTGCCATTTCACCAGATCGAGCGAAGTAACCATTTCGGTCACCGGATGCTCTACCTGCAGCCGCGTGTTCATCTCGAGAAAATAAAATTGCCGGTCCGCGTCCACCAGGAATTCCACCGTGCCCGCGTTCGTGTATCCGCCCGCCCGCGCCAGCTTCACTGCCGCCTCGCCCATCGCGCGCCGCAAATCGTCGGACATCACCGGCGAAGGCGCCTCCTCGATCACTTTCTGATACCTCCGCTGCACCGAGCATTCCCGCTCGCCAAGATACACCATGCGGCCATGATGATCCCCGAGCACCTGGATCTCGATATGCCGCGGGCGCGACAAATACTTCTCGAGGTATAGCCGCCCGTCGCCAAAAGCATTCTCCGCCTCGGATGTGGCGTCGCGCCAAGCGCCGGCAAGTTCCGCTTCGCGCTCGACCAGCCGCATCCCTTTGCCGCCACCGCCCGCCACCGCTTTCAACACGATCGGAAAGCCGGTTTCCTTTGCAATCGCGCCGGCAAGCTTCAGATTTGGGATGGGATCGAGCGCGCCCGGAACCGTTGGAACGCCCGCTTGCTTCGCGAGGTGGCGCGCCGCGGTTTTCGATCCCAGTTGCGCCATCGCCTCCGGAGAAGGACCAATAAAGGTAATTCCCGCAGCCGCGCACGCCCGGGCAAACTCGTAGTTTTCCGCAAGAAAGCCATAACCGGGATGCACCGCATCGCACCCCGCCGCGCGCGCCGCGTCCAGAATCTTGTCGATAGCGAGATAGCTCTCGCGAGAAGGCGCCGGCCCCAATCGGTAGGCCTCATCGGCAAGTCGAACGTGAAGAGACGCGCGGTCCGCGTCGCTATACACCACCGCCGCCGGCACATCGAGTTCGCGGCAAGCCCGCAGGATGCGCACGGCAATCTCGCCGCGATTCGCTATGAGGATCTTCCGGAACATTTCGTAGCCGCCTCGACTCGCCCGCCGAAAATGGTAGCAGATCGACCCTCAGCCCGGTCCTGAATTCGGCGCCTTCAGGAGTTGGCAAGCCGCGATCAAGCGGGCTATGATGGCCCCGCGGAATATCAGGGAGATCGTCGGCAAATGGATTCGGCGCAACAACAATCGTGGAAGGAAGCCGCGGCGGAAGCTGCCGCCAGGCTCGTCGAAAACGGGATGGTGCTCGGCCTGGGAACGGGCACCACAGCAGCGCTTTTCGTCGCTGCATTGGGCCGCCGCGTCCGTCAGGAAGGCCTGCGCGTCTCCGGTATTCCGACGTCAAAGCACACCGCGGACCTAGCCCGGTCCCTCAACATTCCGCTAACGACATTCGCCGAGCATACCGAGCTCGATCTCACCGTCGACGGCGCCGACGAAGTCGAGCTGGGCACACTATTCCTAATAAAGGGCCACGGCGGAGCATTGCTAAGAGAAAAGATCGTAGCCGCGGCCAGCAAACGCATGGTGGTCATCGCGGACGAGACCAAGCTGGTCGAGCATCTCGGCAAACAGACCGTGCCGGTAGAAGCGGTGCAATTCGGCTGGCAGGTGACGGATAGCAGACTGAAGAAGCTAGGCGCAAAAACATCGCAGAGGCTGGCAGCAAGCGGCGATCCGATGATCACCGACAACGGGAATTACATCATCGACTGCGATTTCGGCATCCTGCAGAATCCCAAAGAAACCGCGCATCACCTGGACCACGTTATAGGCGCCGTAGAACACGGGCTTTTTCTGGGAATTGCGTCGCAGGTGATAGTCGCCGGGCCCGCAGGAGTAAAAACCCTGCAGCGCGCGGCCGCCGCGAAGTAGCTGCAAAGAAACCACGCAAGCAGCACTCAATCAGCTTTCGATCCAAGCCCGCCAAATCCGCGCCCGTCAGATCAGTTCGTTAATTTCGCGCGGCGCAGGCGTGCGGATACACAGCGTCAAGAGCGCCCCAGAGCGCCTTTAAGCTCCGCTCCGCGGCACAAAGAACGCCAAACGAATCGGCATCCTTCTCATTCGCAAGCCAGTTCCGCCAAGCGGCCCGGTGGCGCACATCCGCCTCTTCGTGCACCGCAAAATACTCCAGCGCCCGCGGTTCGGTGATCCCGTAGAAGCGCCGCAGACCATTGATCTTCTGCGTGGCGATTTCCGGAACCTGCGCCTCGTAAGCGTAGAAGCACGCAACCGCCTGCGCCATCGTCCCTTGCGAGACAACTTCCTCGTAGGTGTCCAGTAGCGCAGCGATCCCCGGAAAGGGCCGCGCGTTATCGAGCGAATCCTCACTCACCTCCAGCGACTCGGCAAACTGCCGCCAGAGCACTGGGTGCGGCGCCGCCGGATTAAGCTCCTCGGCGACATTTTCGTCGATCAACTGCGTAAGCTTGCCGGTGCTGCGCGCCGAAAGCTGCTTCAGATTCTCGGGGAACGCGCGCACGTGCTGATAATACTGCGCCGCATACACTTGCAGCGATTCCTTCGGCAGGCTGCCTTCGGTCCAGGCGCGATAAAAAGGATGTTTGAGCAGGTGGTGTTGTTCAATAAGGCTGTCGAGCATTTCCAGAACGGTTTTCGTCTTCACAGTCTTAGCCATTATGGTTACGGAATCTCCCCTGGGTTGTATAGCTGGGATTAAACCGACCGCATCCTACTCGAAATCCTGTACGAATTCCAGTTCCAGTACCTTACTTTTTACGGCACAGACGCCCAGCCAGCCTCACAGCGGAATATTCCCGTGTTTTTTCCGCGGATTCGTATCCCGCTTGTTCTCCAGCGAACGCAGCGCCGCAATCAGCTTCGCCCGCGTTTGCGACGGCTCGATCACCGCATCCACATAGCCCCGCTCCGCGGCCACATAAGGATTGGCGAAGCGCTCGCGAAAGTCGTCGATCTTCTCGCGGCGCAGCTTTTCGCGCTCAGCCTCCGTGGCGCGATCGAGTTCCCGCCGGTAAACGATGTTCACCGCCCCCTCCGGCCCCATCACCGCAATCTCCGCGGTAGGCCAAGCATAATTAATGTCCGTGCGAATATGCTTCGACGACATCACGCAGTAAGCCCCGCCGTAAGCCTTCCGGGTAATCACGGTAATTTTCGGCACGGTAGCTTCCGCGAACGCAAAAAGCAGCTTCGCGCCGTGCTTGATGATCCCGCCCCATTCCTGCTGCGTTCCGGGCAGAAATCCCGGAACATCCTCGAACGTGATCAGCGGAATATTGAACGCGTCGCAGAAGCGCACGAAGCGCGCCCCCTTCACCGACGCATTGATATCCAGCACGCCCGCCAGAAACGCCGGCTGGTTCGCCACGATTCCCACCGGCCGGCCCTCCATCCGCGCGAACCCCACCACGATATTTTTCGCGAAGTGCTCGTGCACTTCAAAAAATCCGCCCTCGTCGACGATCCCGCGAATCACGTCAAGCATGTCGTAGGGCTGCTGCGGGTCTTCCGGCACCAGCGCGTTTAGCGCCAGGTTCGCGCGGTCCCACGGATCGCTCGAAGCGCGGCGCGGCGGATCGTCCAGATTGTTCGACGGGATGTAGCTCACCAGCTCGCGGATCATCGCGAGGCATTCCGCGTCCCCGGCGGCCACAAAATGCGCGACGCCGCTTTTCGTGTTGTGCGTCATCGCGCCGCCGAGGTCCTGCATGGTCACTTCCTCGTGCGTAACGGTCTTGATCACGTCCGGCCCGGTGACAAACATGTACGAAGTCTCGCGCGTCATGAAAACGAAATCCGTGATCGCCGGCGAATAGACAGCCCCGCCCGCGCAAGGCCCCAGAATCGCGCTGATCTGCGGGATCACCCCGCTAGCCAAAGTGTTGCGCAGAAAAATATCCGCATAGCCCGCAAGCGACGCAACGCCCTCCTGAATCCGCGCCCCGCCCGAATCGTTGAGCCCGATCACCGGAGCGCCGTTGCGCATCGCCAAATCCATAATTTTCGTGATCTTCGAAGCGTTGGCCTGCGAAAGCGACCCGCCAAACACGGTAAAATCCTGCGCGAACACGTAGACCAGCCGCCCGTCGATCCGCCCGTACCCGGTGATGAAGCCGTCCCCCGCGGGCCGCTGCGCGTCAAGACCGAAATCGTGCGACTGGTGCCGCACAAATTTGTCCAGCTCCTCGAACGTGCCTTCGTCAACCAGCAGTTCGATCCGTTCCCGCGCGCCAAGCTTCCCTTCCTTGCGTTGCCGCGCGTAGCGTTCAGCCCCGCCCCCAGCCTCCGCTTCCTCATTCCGCTTGCGCAGCTCCGCCAGCCGGTCGTCGTGGTTACGATGCGCGCTCATGGTTGCCCCAAGCCAAACGAGCCGCGCCAGTGGGGCGCGACGATAGCGCGTCTCGGCACGGAGTGCCAAGCGTTCAATCTCGTGTCACGCATAGCAGGAATCCTGGGCATGTCGCGCATATCGGGCGCCCCAGATTGTATCAGGACATCCACCAAATGGACCCTGCACTCGACACCCTGCACTCGACACCCTGCCTTCGCCTTTCGCTGTCATCCTGAGCCCATACGCGCAAAGCGCGGATGGGTGAGGGACCTGCTTCTTCTGTTCTCCCCACTCTTAACCGCGCCGCAACCAAAACACCCTCCGTAGGTCGCCCTATAGGTCGTGGCCTTCAGCCACGACACAAACTCCGGCGCGCAGCGCCTACCTCTCGCGGCGCCTTTCCCGCGAGCCTTCGCTGTCTGTCTTTTGCCCCGATTATGCTCGCCGCGAGAACTACCCCCTTCGTTCGTTGCGGTTTCCCCGATCCGGATTAAACGGGCCAGAGCGCCGTGGGGGACTCGGTAATCGCGCCCATTTTGCGTTCTCAATACTTACCAGAGAAGATAAACTTGCCCCTCATGGCATTTGTCACGAACCCGCGCCGTGATGCTAGTCCCACGATCACTGGCTTTGTCTTCCAAGTGAATGTCACGATCCTTCGCTGGCTGGAGCTGCAGGAGGGCGAGCATCTCGAACTCGAGTGCGGCGAGGACGTTGACACCGTGCAAAGCAACATTGCCGCTGAGACACGCCTGCTCGAACAGATCAAAACACGGAGTGGAAGGTCTTTGACGCTGAAAAGCGAAGAGGCTCTGGATGCGCTATCAAACTATTGCAGTCATCGAGCCGCGAATCCCGGCTCGAAGCTCAGATTTCGATACATCACAACCGCCAAAAGTGGTGTTGAACAGGGTTGGAATCGTCCTGAATCAGGGATCGAAACTTGGATGGCGCTACGTCGCGGCCGGTACGACGAATCGGACCGACTGGAAGCAATCGGCGCCCTGCGCCATCTCCTCAGATCGTACGAACGCCCACAAAAGATATCCCGAGGTCCTTGGCAGGCCCTGCAGCAGGTCCTTGCTTCCGATAACGACCTAAGTGACGTCGTTTTGGGATTTGAATGGGGCATGGAGCACGGAGACTATTCGCAAAACGAGGCACAAATTATCGCTGTGTTGACAGACAGTGCTCGGAGGATGCGTCCAGAGGACGCGAGTCAGGCTTACGAGCATCTTTTTGCGTTTGTATTTAGGCTTCTGTGTCAGTCAGGGAAAAAGCACCTGACCATGGAAGCGCTTGTTGCCGAGCTTCGGACACCAGCGGTTACAGAGTCTGACCTTGCGGTCCTGCAACTTGTTAGAAATGAGCTCGAGCAAATGACGATGCGTATCGTAGCGGTGGAAACCGCCGTGGCTGATCATGGAAAAGATCTGACTGCTCTCAAACAATCGGTTGGACTAATAGGCAAGACCGTGGCCTTCGAGCCAGACTTCGCATTGAGCGCGGTCTCCCTGTCAACTGGTCCACCTGATCTCGTAAATCCGTGTGCGGCGCGGGAAAAACTTGTCCATGTGTTGCTCAGCCGCGCACAAACCAACGGAATCGTAGCGTTGGTGGCCGAGCCCGGTTCCGGTAAGACACAGCTCCTTATCCTCTTAGTCGGAAAAGCTAAACGTCCCGTCCATTGGTTGAACATACCCCGCCAAGCAACCGAAGCGCAGGCCTGCGTTCTTCTCGATTCGCTGATTCGGTCGGTTGACGGACAAGTTGGAAATCTTCCGTTCCGGGAAAGCTATGACGCCGCAGCGGAGCGGTTCAGAGGCAGGCTTATAGTCGTTGATGATTTGCCACGTGTTGTTCCCGGTGGTCAGCTCGCGGCACGCATTGAAAGACTTGCGCGAAACATAAGAAGCGTGGATGCCTACCTCTTTATTTCGAGCTACTTTTCGTTGCCAGCGACCACTGAGCAGGCGCTCGGCAAGATCCATTCCAATATTCCTCGCTTCACTGTTTCTGATGTCGCAGAGCTTCTCTATTCAGCTCACGCTCCGCAAAAACTTTGCACGAAGGGAACTTGCCAGTTGCTGGTGACCGTGTCGGAGGGCCTGCCCACGTTGGTCATGGCCGCGATACGCTATCTAGCCAACGCAAATTGGAAATTGACCACGGCGGAATTCGAGGCGCTTTGCGGTGGCGAATTTGCGTCAGCGCATCGTCTTGATGCCAACAGTCTGCTCCAGATTACGGTCCCGGATTCCGGAGAGCGAGAGTTGCTTCTGCGCATGAGTCTGGCGGTGGGACCCTTTACGATGGAAGACGTCGCAAGTGTTGCCCGCGTTCCTAAGGCGATTCCTTTACCAGGGGAGAAGGTGCAACGCTCGTCGGGTGTATGGTTGCAGAAGATCAGCAATGGAAGTTATCTTCGCTCGCCGCTGATAACGTCGGCTCTCGCCGACTCTTTGGACCCCCAAACGCGCAAAGGCGTGCACTACGTGCTGGCGCTGCGCATTCTCGCTCGCAAAGTCCTTGAGCCGATTGAGGCATTCGCCTGCGTAAATCATCTGACGATGGCTCAGGATGCAGCCTTTGCTATCATGGTCGTAATTCAAACCCTCGTAGCCTTCATTGAACTCGACGGGCCGCTCGAAGACGATTTCGGTTTCTCTCGCATGTGGGCGTCCCACCAGTTTCTAGCAAATGTCGATATAAATCTGCAGATTAGCCTGCGCGCCACACAGGCGACTTTCCTCGCCAAGCAAGGGAGCGACGTCGCTCCGGCGCTCGACGCACTCGACGCGTTGATCGCCGATGCTGGCCGGACGGGCTGGGGCATAGCCATCGCTGCTAGTGGATTGGCAATCCACCTTGTCTGGCAGCAGCCCGTTCTTGCCAATAAATATCTCTTACTCGCACTTAATACCTTTGCGGACGCTCGCCTGCCTGACGGCTCGAGGCTGCCGCAACTCGGCAGCCATCCGCTAGAACAGATCCTCTGGATATCCGCCAACAACTGCAAATCCGACGCTGACGTCGATTCCTGGCTCGCCACCCTTTCTCAGTACACACCGGAACAGATTAGAGCTCTCAAGGGCGGCGAACTGATGGAAGACAACATCACGATTCTCTGCGATGGCGTGTGGATGCGCGTCTATCAGAAGCCGGAATCGGAGCGCGACTGGATCCCTGTAAAGAAAAAGCTGGAGGAGATCGAGGCAACCGCCCGTGCCGTTGACTTCCCACTGCTCGAAGCCGCCGCGATGCGAACAAGGATTATGATCCTGGCCGAATGGGAAAACGAGCTCGACGTTGCACTCGCGCTAAGCCAATCGGCTCTCGCCCGCAATGATTACGACGACTGCCATTTCCTTATCCTTGAAGTCACTGGCCTCCAACTCTCTTATGCGGGCAGACGGCAAGAGGCTACAACATGGCTAGAACGTGCACTCAACTGTAATGCATATCAGCGAAGCGTAGTGCGCCGGAATGTTCTGATCAATTTGGCCGCGCTTTATGGCTCCGACGCACCCCATAAGGCAGAAGAATTTACCGCAGAGGCTGTGAGGCTTTCTCGTGACGCGAAGTTAGTGGAGCCGATTGCTATAGAAACGCTAGCGGAGGATGGCATAGCTTTGTGGAACGCCGGCGAGGGCCGCCGATCGTTTAAGGCCTTTGAAGAGGCCACGGATCGCCTTCTGGCTATACGAAGTACGGCGGACAACTGGAAGGGACAGTTTGCCCGGCTCTTCGCGGTTATCGCTTATTTTAGTGGTGTTGCGCACAATGGGCACCCGCAGGATGGGCACGCCGAACCGAAACAAGGCCTATTTCTCTCCAGCAACGATCAGGCGCACACGGGCTATCGCGATGAGCAAACCGCTTATATTTGCATCCGCTTGGCTATGTTTGCCGACGGCGTCAGGGATGTCTCAAAGGCGGCTGCATGGACATGGAAGGCAATCGAATTCGCAAAAGAGATTCCTGCGGCATCTGATGTAGTCCGCTCTTCTAGTTGGCACGCGATACCCGCCGCGCTGCTCTCGGATGACTTCGCTCGCGCCGCTCAGCTCGCAAACATAATGATCGCCACGAATGTTGGCGGACTTATCGCCACAGCAAAAGCGTCGACGGAAATCAATGCGACCGAAGCAATCTCCCGTGCCGAGGCTTGGGTTGACTCAGCATCGCGAAGCCCAAAATCGGCCTTGCTTGTCGTACCGATTGTTCCCATTGCAATCCGTCTCGCCCTTCTTCACTTTGGCGGCAGACCGACTGCCGTCATCGCTGCGTCGCTTGAGGTGATCGAATCCGTGATCCCGGAGGGTCTCCAGCCAGAGAATTTCGTGGCTGAGACCAGAAGGGCCCTGATCGATGAAACCGATTGGCGGTTGTTGTGGAATGACGGATGTCGAGCGGCGCGGGATCACGAATATGTCCGCAGCTGTGTTTTGTGTATAGGAGCGATGGACAGAGCTCCGGTCGCACGGTCTCTATGGGTGCAAGTTTCGATAGCCCAGAATCTCGAAGGATTCTTCAGATCCTGTCCCTCCATTTATCGGGAAATTGTTGCGCCATTTTTTGTGGCCTATTGGGAACGAACGATAGCGGAGTCCACAGGTCTTTTCCGCACGGCTTTAGCATACACGCAGCGACAAATGAACGTGGTTGACGGCTCAGCTCACGGCACGCGAAAACTACTGAGCGCCATGCGTTTTTGCCTGGGCGTAACATTGCCCGACCCCCAAATGAAATGGCTTGAGGCTCCAGAATAACTTAGCTTCTCAGTCGCCAAATTCCTCCCGGGTTGACCAAATGGGCATCGCTGCCTTGCGGGGGGACCACCCGGGTGGTAGCTTAATTCTTCCAATCCCTCAAGGATTCGGATAGGGGCGCGCACCGGGAATCGAGCTGTTTCCCAGGCCTGTGCAGGAGTTCCGTTGGCACCGTGGAGCGTTAACGACCAGAAAATCCCGCAAGGGAGGCTGGCGCTTTTTTCTTATGTTTCGGTAGTGTTCATCGTCCTGCTGCTGGTGGGATTCTGGAAGCTGCAGGTCATCCAGTCCGGCCATTTTTCCGATCTCGCCGAACGCAATCAGATCCGCTACATCCCCATCATCGCCCCGCGCGGAGCCCTGCTCGACCGCGAAGGCCGCGTGCTGGTCGATAGCTATCCTTCCTTCAGCATCCTTCTTCTCCGCGACGATCCCAAGGCGCTGCAAAAAAGCCTCGCCGCCGTCGAAGAAGGCTTGGGAATCGCCAGGGAAGACCTGACGCAGCAGCTTGAAAACGCGCGCTTCGAGCCGAAATTTGTGCCCATTGTTATAAAGCCGGCCGCGACCGAAGCCGACATTGCGTTCGTGGAATCGCACCGCGCCGATCTTCCTGTGCTCGAGCTGATGATGGTCCAGCGCCGCCGCTACCAGCACGGCCAGATGCTCGCCAACACCATCGGCTACGTCGGCGAAGTGTCGGCGCAGCAGCTCGAACAGAGCGACGGCCACTACCGCCCCGGCGACATCGTCGGCAAAGCCGGCCTCGAGCGCGAATACAACGACCAGCTCGAAGGCACCGACGGCATGCGCCGCGTCGTCGTCAACAGCGTCGGCAAAGCCATGCGCACGCTCGACAACGTCGAGGCCATTCCCGGCAAGCCCATTCAGCTGACTATCGATTACGACCTGCAGGCCATCGCCGAAGCCGACATGGCCGACAAGGCCGGCGCCGTGGTCGCGCTCGACGGGCGCACCGGCGAAGTGCTGGTGATGATCAGCCGGCCCACCTTCGATCCCAACGATTTCGCGGTGCGCATTCCCGCCTCGGAATGGGCCAAGCTCAACACCGACCCCGAAACGCCGCTGCTGAACCGCGCGATCCAGGCGCAGCTTGCGCCGGGTTCGGTGTTCAAAATTGTGATGGCCACGGCGATGCTCGATTCGAAGGTGATTCCCGCGAACTTCCAGGCCTACTGCCCCGGCCATGCGGAATTCTACGGACGCGTGTTTCACTGCTGGCGCCCGGCCGGGCACGGTTCGGTGGACGTTCACCGCGCCATCGTCGCCTCCTGCGACGTCTTTTTCTACACCATCGGCAAGACGCTGGGGATCGATCGCATTCACGATTACGCCGTGGGACTGGGCCTGGGGCGCCCGACTGGCGTTGACCTGCCCAGCGAGCAGCCCGGCCTGGTTCCCTCCGAAGAGTGGGTGCAGCGCGTCTACCACCACAAATGGTATGCCGGCGAGACGATCTCCGTTTCGATTGGCCAGGGCTCGGTGACGGTGACGCCTATCCAGCTCGCCCGCATGATCGCGACAGTCGCCAGCGGCGGCACCCTCGTCCAGCCGCACCTGCTGAAGAATCTCGTCACCACGAAGGTGGGCCATTTCCCCCTCTCCGACGACGCCGTGGAGACAGTGACTCAGGGAATGTACGGAGTGATCAACGAAGGCGGCGGCACGGGATACTCCCTGCGCCTTCAGAACGTCGATTTCTCCGGCAAGTCCGGAACGGCGCAGTTGATGAGCTACGAAGCCGGCGCGAAGATGGGTAAAAAAGGAAAGAACACCAACGGCTGGTTTGTGGGCTATGCCCCGCGGCGCAACCCGGAAATCGTGGTCGCCGCCGTGGTGCAGGATACCGATCTGCACGGCGGCTCGACGGCCGGCCCGGTGGTGCGAGACATCGTGAAAGCGTTCTACGACAAGAAAAACGCCCATTTGCAGCAGCAGGCCACGACGGCCCCGCCGACACCCACCGGCCCCGCCGAACACGTGGAAGCATCTGCCGCCACGCCGCCCCTGGCCGGCACCGAGGAAACACCGCACCCATGAAGGATCGTCCGAGTACACAGGATTGGGACTGGCCGCTGTTCGGCATCATCGGGGCCATCAGCACGCTCGGCGTGCTGGAGGTGTATTCGTCCACCCACGCCAGCGCCATGGCCGGCATGCAGTGGAAGCAGCTGATGTGGATCGGCATCGGCCTGGTCGGCATGTTCCTGATTTCCCGCATCGATTACCACACCCTGATGGACCAGGCCCCCGCCCTCTACCTCTTCGGCCTAGCCACGTTGTTGGTAGTCCTGGTAATCGGCCACTCCCGCTTCGGCGCGAAGAGGTGGGTGGCGCTGGGTGGGGGGGTGAACTTACAAGTATCGGAATTGATGAAGTTGATTATAATTGTGGTGTTGGCGCGGTTCTTCACGGACGTGAGGACGGACCGGCTGACGCTGCAGGATATCTTCAAGGTTGGAATCGTCACCGGGATACCTGTACTATTGATTCTGATCCAGCCCGATTTGGGAACGGCGATGGTGCTGGTGCCGGTGGCTGTTGTCGGGGCCTTTCTGGCTGGGATCGAATGGAAGCACCAGGCGGTGGCTTTGGTCCTGATCGCGCTTCTGCTGCCCGTTGGGTGGCACATGCGGACGCACCTGAAGCCCTACCAGCAGCAGCGGATAACAACGTTCCTGCACCCGGAAGAAAACCCGCGAGGGGCCGGTTACCAGATTCTGCAGTCGGAAATTGCGGTCGGCTCAGGCGGTTTCTGGGGCAAAGGGTTTGGCAAGGGCAGTCAGAACCAGCTGGGGTTCGTACCAGTACGGTATTCGGACTTCATCCTGGCCGCGCTGGCAGAAGAACAAGGATTTATTGGTGTATGCGTGGTCCTGTTGTTGTATCTTGGGTTAATTCTGCGGCTGGTGGATAACGCGCAGAAGGCAAAAGACCGTGCAGGGATGTATGTGGTGATGGGAGTAACCGCGATCCTGGGATTTCACGTCCTGGTGAACGCTTCGATGGTGATCGGATACATGCCGGTCACCGGCATTCCCCTGCCGCTGATGAGCTACGGAGGGTCGGCAACAGCATTTGTTTACATGGCTTTGGGCTTGGTGATGAACGTCCGCATGCGGCGGTTTGTCAACTGAGCCAGTGCAAGGCAGCAGAGATTTTAAAAGCAAGGAACGAGAGTCAGTAAAAAGATCAGCAGTGCTCCCGCCACGGGACACCCGGGCCGGGATTCAGTTCAGAATGAGGGACGCATCGGTTTGAGCAGCGCAAATCAGCTACGCGACACCTTTTTCGTGGATGGCCGTTCGTGGCAGACGCAAAGCAATCTGTTGAGCCACGCCGGCCCCCGTGCGCGCGCGCGTGTGTACCGCCGCCGTCCGATGCGCCGTGAGGAGCTTCACACAAATGTCGAAGGAAATGGTGATATCGGCGAACCCCCACGAAACACGGGTCGCCATTATGGAAGAAGGACAGCTTTGTGAGTATTACGTTGAGCGTCAAAAAGAATTCGCTTTAGTCGGAAGCATTTACAAAGGCCGTGTGACACGCGTGCTGCCAGGCATGCAGTCGGCCTTCGTGGAAATCGGCCTCGATAGCGACGCCTTCCTGTACGTCACGGACTTCCTGGAAGAAACCGAGGAACTCGACCACATCGTCACCACGGTGGTGGATAAGGTCGAGAAGATGGAAGCGCAGGGCGGGAACGTGTTCGTGGCGGAGAATCCTTCCGCGCCCGCGATGGAGCCTGCCGACGTCGAAAAGACGCCGTCCGCTTTCGGCTCGGAACCAAGCCACGAGGACGCAGCAGGTGAAAGCGACCACGGCGGCGAACCGCAAGCCTTTGCCCCGCCACCGGCGCGACCGATAGCTCCACCCGTTCACAACGCTCCGCCGCAGGATCGTCCGCGCTACGAAGGGCGGAACCGGGGCAACCGCGATTTTGGACGCCGCGGACCCGGCGCACCTGGCGGGGGCGGTGGCGGGCGTGGCGGACGATTCAATCGGCGAGGGGGCCGCGGTGGCGGAGGCGGGGGTAACCGCTTCGGTCATGGCCGCGATCTGCCGTCCTCCAAGTATGCTTCGCCGCACGGCCCCGAAGAAACGCCCGTCGAGGGAGCGCCGGCCGAGGGGCACGTTTCGATCATTTTGCCGGGAGAATCGCTCGCGAAGTATCGCGAGAAGCCTGCCGGGTCCGCGCCTGCCGATTTTTCTGCATCGGCCGCGCCTGCCGTTGAAGAAACGAATTCCTCCTTAGCGCCACCGGCAGCAGCTGAGTTTGTTCCGGAGCCGGAGCCCGTTCGCGAACCGACGGCGCCACCTCCTGCGTTTCGGCCGCGCGAGGAATATCGCCCGTCGTCGCCCGCACCATCGTCGTCACCATCATCGTCATCGGCTATGCCAGCCTACGGGAGCGGGCTCGAACCGTTGCCCGGGGAGTCGCTGTCGAAATGGAAGCGGCAGGAACCTGTTGCTGAAAAGGCACCGGAAAACTTCGCGCCCACCTTCGCGGCCCCGGTCGCGGCCGCTGAAGTTCATGCGCATGAGGAACCTGTCGAGAAGACGCTGCACATGTATGAAAACACGGCGACTGAGCACGTAGCCCACGTTCAGCCGGCGGAGCAGACGAAAATCGATGAAGAGGACGAGCAGGCCAAATTCATCCACGAGGCCGAAGCATCGGACGAAACGCACGTCACCTCGGAGTTAAGCGAAGACGAAGCAGCGACCCTCGCGGAGCACGTCGCCGAAGCGCAGATCGAGGAAGAGGCGCGGGAAGCGCAGCGGCGAGATTTTGCGGTTTCCGACGCGGCCCTCGAATCGACAAATGTTCCTGGTGAACACGCAGCAGATGAAACTCTGGATGAAGAGGTGGAAGAAGCAGTCGCGGGCGCTCTGGATGAGACCGAAGAAGAGGCCGAAGCCGAGGAACTTGCCGCGCAGGCGGCGGAATCTCTTGCGGCGGGCGAGGAGCATCCCGAATTATTGATGGAGGGGGAACATCTCGCGGCGGAGGGCGCCATGCCTGCTGCCGGTGAACCCGGATCCGGTGCCCCGCCACAACAGCCATTCAACGCGCGCGTCCGCAACGATTTCCGGGCGCGCATGCAACATCCCCGCCGGGGCGGGCGCGATCGAGGCCGTCGCGACGATCGCGGACGGCGTCCGCAGCAGGGTCGGAGAGCCACGGACACAGTCACGGGCACTCGCAAGGGGGACATCGCCCGCAGCAGGCGCGGCGTCCGCAGCTGATCGCGGACATGCTGAAGCAGGGACAGGAAATCATCGTCCAGATCGCGAAGGAACCGCTCGGCAAGAAGGGCGCGCGCATCACCAGCCACGTCGCTCTGCCGGGGCGCTTCCTGGTGTACATGCCGACGCTCGACCACACCGGGGTTTCGCGGAAGATCGCCTCGGCGGAAGACCGCGCGCGATTGCGGCATCTCGTGAACGACGCCAAGGGCAGCGCGGGCGGCGGGTTCATCGTCCGCACGGCGGCAGCCAGCGCGGCACCGGAAGAGGTTCGCACGGACGTGGAGTTCCTAACGCGCACGTGGGGAGAGATCAAGGCGCGTTCCGAGCAGCGCAAGGCTCCGTCGATTCTTCACCGCGATCTGAACCTGGTGGAGCGCATCCTGCGGGATTACCTGAGCAACGAGTACACGGCCGTCTGGGTGGACTCCGAAGAGGAATACACCAAGGTGGTCGACTTCATGAGCCGCTTCCAGCCGGAGCTGGTGAACCGGGTGAAGCTCTACACCAAGGAAACGCCGGTCTTCGAGGAATTCGGCATCCAGCAGGAAATCGACAAGGGGCTGCGGCCGAAGGTGTGGCTGAAGTCGGGCGGATACATCGTCATCAACCATACCGAAGCGCTGGTGGCGATCGACGTGAATACGGGCAAGTTCGTGGGCAAGGGCTCGAACCGCCTGGAAGACACGATCGTGCGCACGAACCTGGAAGCGGTGAAGGAAATCGTGCGGCAGATGCGGCTGCGCGACCTGGGCGGGATCATCATCATCGACTTCATCGACATGGAGGAGCGGCGCAACCGCGAAAAGGTGATGGCGGCGCTCGAGGACGCCCTGCGGGCGGACCGCGCGCCTTCGAAGATGCTGCGCTTCAACGAGTTTGGGCTGATCGCGATTACGCGCAAGCGCACCAAGCAGGCGCTGGAACGCACGCTGTGCCAGCCGTGCCCGTATTGCACCGGGTCGGGCATGGTGAAGTCGATTCCCACGCTGTGCTACGAAATTCAGACGGAAGCGCGGAAGATGGCTCCGCAGATATCGAGCGGGAGCCTGACGTTGCGCGTGCATCCGGAAATTTCCAAGGCGCTCAAGACGCGGGAGGCTTCGCTGATGGAGGAGCTCGAGCACTGGACCAAGAAGAGCATCATCATCCAGGCGGATCCTACGCTGCATTGGGAGCAGTATGATATTTACTAGACGCTAGAGGCGTCCTAGAGGCTAGACGCTGGAAGCTTGAGGCTGGAAAATCGAGGCGCCGCGGGATTTTTTCCGCGGCGCTTTTGTTGGGGGCACGGGATCAGAATTGCCTCTCCGTGACTGAAGATATCCTCGAAGCAGGAGCGTCAGTCCTAGGGAAACGTTTTGCTTCCCCGGGAATTCTTCCCCGATTGCTACACTCGTTGCCGAGCCTTAAGCACGGACACTTGTCCCTCTCCCGAGGTAACGATGACGTAACCACCTGTAGAAACTGGAATTATGGGCTCGGGAGAGCCAATAAAGCGTGTATCATTTGGTCGTGATACGTCGGCTCTACGTCAATAACTTCCGGTGCCTGGAGAATTTCGAATTACCCATCTCCGGTCGATCGTCTGTTTTGCTAATCGGAGACAACGGCACGGGCAAGACAACTGTCGGTCGTGCGCTTGAAATTCTGCAGAGAATCGCGCGAGGCACGAATCGGGTAGGTGAACTGCTCAAGCCGAAGGATTTAACTCGCGGACGCACAGACATTCCAGTGCGATTTGAAATCCAAGTCGAATTGGAATCCAATATCTACGATTACGTAGTTGCTTTTGAGTTTCCGGTAGGTTTCAAGGAACTTCGTGTACTTGAAGAGAGGTTGGCGGTTGGCGGAATGGCCGTTTATACGAGGGAATTGGCGCATGTGCGCCTCGCCAGGGCAGGGTTGGAGACCGAGGCTAGTTTCCGCATCGACTGGCACTTGGTAGCCCTGCCTATAATTCAACAGCAGTCGACAAGCGATCCGTTGTTTATTTTCAAGGAGTGGCTCGCCCGCATCCTCATTCTTCGTCCGATGCCCAGCTTGATCCAGGGAGATTCAGACCAAGAAACGCTCCAGCCCAATCCTCAAGTTACTGACTTTGCGGCTTGGTTTTCGGGAATACTCGCTCAAAGACCATCTGCCTATACAAGGATCGACGAGTACTTGAAGCAGGTAATGCCCGATCTGACGGACATTCAGAACCCGGTGATTGGCAAGGACTCTCGAAGCCTGAGGGTGCAATTCTCTAATGAACTGGGGAGCGTGACGCTTCCTTTCGAGGATCTGTCGGACGGTGAGAAATGTTTCATGGTATGCGCACTCGTGCTTGCCGCGAAACAAGCCTATGGCCCACTACTTTGTCTTTGGGATGAGCCCGACAATTATCTTGCATTAAAAGAGGTTGGGCATTTTGTGTTGGCCCTTCGCAAGGCTTTTCAATCTGGTGGCCAGTTCATCGCAACCTCACATAATCCTGAGGCAATTCGTCGTTTTTCCGAAGAGAACACACTTTTCCTGCATAGGAAAAATCATCTTGAACCCACAGTCATCCGCCCGCTGAACGAAATGCAAGTCAATGGTGATCTTGTGAACGCGCTAATCCGTGGCGATCTTGAGCCGTGAGCGTCAACAAGTATCGCCCGCACGTTTTGGTCCTCCCGGAAGACGATGCTAACGGACGATTGGCTAACGGGTTCGTCTTGGGCTTGGATCAATCGCTTCTAACGAGGATACAGGTGCTCCCACCTGTTGGTGGTTGGAGGGAGGTTTTGGACCATCTCATTTCAGATCAGCTGAATGGGATGAATCTTTTTGCCGACCGATTTCTAGTCCTACTGATTGACTTCGATGGCGACTACAACAACAGGCTACCTTACGCGAAAGCGAGAATTCCCCTCCATTTAGCTGATCGAGTATTCATTCTCGGCGCTTTAACCGAACCGGAAGCTCTCAAGGGCGTCCTGGGCCCCTACGAAACCATCGGTTCCAAGATGGCGAGTGATTGCCGCGAGGGAACCGACGCGACATGGGGGCATAATCTGCTGGGACACAATGCCGCAGAGCTCGAGCGCTTACGCCATTCCGTTCGCCCCTTCTTGTTCGCCTGAGTCTTTCTAACTCTATTCCTTAACCTTATTGTTTCCGGAACCCACGGCACATTGGAAGCTGGGGCCACGGACTGTCCGGCCGCGGCACGACAGCGGGGATGCCGCCTTGCGCGGTGGAGCGCGAACGAACAGAAATCCTTCGTCGCTGCGCTGCTCAGGATGACGGCGAGAGGCGTGCTCGAGCAAAGACCGACCCGTACACTTCGAAGGGTCGGGCACCCGAAAAACCGCAAAACCCCGCCCTTGAAGCACAGTTACCGCCAAAAGCTATGAGGGCTGCCGCAAGGTAGAAACTCGACGCGAAAGGAATTGTCGTGGACTGAAATTGGTTACAGTTTGAAGTATTTTAATACTTGGAACTGCATTCCTTGGCCGTGGTTTTACGGACGGGGAAAAAGGCGGCTTTTACGCAGGTTGCCTCGGCGGCTGTGCGGACCGGTGGGCGATGCGTCGCTGGGGATGCGGGCGGGGAGGGATTATGGCTGGGCCCAGGACTTTGAAACGGACGCAGCGGGCGGTGAACGCTTACAGGGACCTGCGGTGCGCCGTTGCGAAGCTGACGGTATTGCACGAAAAGCAACTGCGGGGATTTCAGCTGACGTCGACGCAGTATGACCTGCTGGAGGCGCTGTTCTACGCCGGCCCGGCGACGCTGACTGAAATTGCCGAGAGGATTCTGTGCACGCAGAGCAACGCGACGGTGGTGGCGGGCAATTGCGTGAAGCGCGGATGGATCGTGCTGCGGACCCAGGCAAACGACCGGCGCAAACTGAGGGTCCATCTGACGCCGGAGGGGCGGAGGCTCATCGCCAAGGTGTCTCCGTTGTACGCGAAGATGGTGCGGGCACAGATGGGCGCGCTCAACTACTCGCAGCAGCAGGCGCTGAGCCGGTTGTGTCAAAAGCTGGTGGAGGGCGACACGTTTAGGTTTGTGCTGGAAATAACCAGGCCGGATGGATTCTGAGGGAGGAGGAGAGATAGAGGGAAAGGAGTGGAAAACCAAGAGAGATTCATCGCTCGAAAAGCGAGCGATGGAGAAGCGTTCTTCGTCGCTGCGCTCCTGAGGATGACGGGGACAAGCAACAACAACGACGACAGCGAAAGACCATGTCAAAAGCCCGACCCTTACACTTCGAAGGGTCGGGCACCCGAAAAAGAAAAAGCAGGTCCCTCACCCATCCGCGCTTCGCGCGTATGGGCTCAGGATGACACTAAAAACGAAAAAGCAACGGCTATTCTCTGCCCAGGAAGGCGTAGCGGAGGACGAAGAGGATTGTCAGGACCCAGATCAGGGGGCTGATTTCGCGGCGGCGGCCTACGCCTATTTTCAGGAAGGTGAACGAGAGCAGGCCCAGGCTTAGGCCGGTGGCGATGCTGAAGGTTAGGGGCGTGGCTACCAGGGTGATGAAGGCCGGGAAGGCGTCGCTGAAATCGTCCCAGCGGATTTTGGCGAGGGATGCGCACATAAGCGCGCCTACCAGGATTAGAGCGGGGGCGGTAGCGTAGGTGGGGATGGCGGCTACCAGCGGGGCGCAGAACATGGCTGCCAGGAAGAGGCCGGCTATCAGAAGGTTTCCGAGGCCGGTGCGCGCGCCCGAGGCAACTCCTGCGGCGCTTTCGATGTAGCTGGTTACCGTGGAGGTGCCGGTTAGCGCGCCGGCGATGGTGCCGAAGGCGTCGGCGAGGAGGGCGCGGCTGGCGCGGGGGAATTTGCCGTCGCGAAGGAAACCGCCTTGTTCGCAGACGCCTACCAGGGTGCCTACGTTGTCGAAGAGATCTACGAAGAAGAAGACGAAGATTAGTTCGCCCAGGCCTAGCTTTGCCGCTGAGCGAAAATCGAACTTCAGTAACGTGCCGCCGGGATGCGGGAGCGAAAACAGGTGCGACGGCCAGGTGGCCAGATGCAGCGGGATGCCGGCCAAGGCGATTACTACTATCCCTATCAGGATGGCGCCTATCACGCGGCGGGACATCAGTATCGCTATGAGGATCAGGCCGAAGGCTGCCAGGAGAACCTGTGGATCGGCGATCTTGCCTATGCCAACGAAGGTGGCGGGATTGGCTACGATGATCTTGGCGTTGCGCATCCCGATGAAGGCTATGAAGAAGCCGATGCCGGCGGCGGTGCCGTGCTTGAGGCAGTCGGGAATGTCGTTGACGATGTGCTCGCGGATGTTGGTCAGCGTGAGAACCAGGAAGAGGCAGCCAGACAGGAACACCACGCCGAGGGCGGTCTGCCAGGGGACGCCGCGCCCCAGGACTATGGAGTAGGTGAAGTAGGCGTTGAGGGACATGCCCGGGGCTAGCGCTATGGGGTAGTTGGCCCAGAGGCCCATGATCAGCGTAGAGATGGCGGCGGAAAGGCACGTCGCGAAAAGGACGCCTTCGACCGGCATGCCCGCCTCACCCAGGATGCGCGGGTTTACTACCACTACATACGCCATAGCCATGAAGGTGGTGAGTCCCCCGAGAAGCTCTCGGGAAATGGTGGTGCGATTCTCGGTGAGGTGAAAGACGCGCTCTAGCCATCCCGCTTGTGCGGGAACTAGCGCCGGTTCGGTGTGAGCCATCCGGTAAGGATAGACCCATAGGCGGGTTAGCCTCCATTCGATTTTCCAATGCGGGTGAACCAAAAAGTTGAGAATAGGTTGACACCTCTGGTTGCCCGGTGCATCAAACCTGGCAGGAGAATCGGTCCGCTTTTAAACTTTCGGCGCTTCCGGGAGGGGAGAGTAGTGACTTTCATCACATGTTTCGAGTGCTATGTATGGTGCGTGGATGACAATCTGACGAAAGTTCTATGGCGTTGCGCGAAAAGAATAAGTACTAATAGAAACGCGGATGACGCCGATAGAAACAAAGAGTTGGACCGGTTGGACAGGTGTCGATAATCTCGCAATTGCCCGATGCAGTGACTTTCGTCCGGAAGGCTTTTATGTTCCCACGATGCGCGAACCCCGAGTGCCAGGAAAGTTTCGCTAGCTTCCGCGAAGGCACGTTCTTCCGCTTCCGACGGACGGAAGCGGAGGCCGCTTGCTCGCCAGGGAAACACCATGCGGTGGAACACGCTTGGCTTTGCGCGCGCTGCTCGGAGCATTACACGGCGGATTACGTCGACAACAAGATTGCGCTGGTTGCGACTGCTCCTGCGACGCCCGTAATCGAGGAAGTGGTGACGTCTCCGGCGCCCATGCGCGCCCGTGCGCGAGCCATGCGACGGCGGAGGCCTTCGACGCGGCGTTCGTCTGCGCAGCCACCGGCTGCGAACCCTATGATTGTGCTGGCCATCAATCCGCGGGGTGAATTCGACTGAGACGGATTGGGCGGCTGCAAGGACGTCCAACAAACACATCGCATTTTACGAATTGACAGGCTGGGGCAATGCCTGTAAGGTATTCACCGTAGTTAGCGATTCACGCTAGATATGCAAATTCACTTCAATTCGTTGGTTTCCTCATCGCGGCAGAGCGATCTGTCCTGTTGTTGTTGTCCCTCCATTCAGTAGCGATTTCCCGCGTCAGAAGCTAGTCCTGTAGCGGCGTAAATCCAGCTCATAACCGATGAAAGCCCTGATTGGCGTGAGCGTTCGAATACTTTCGAAAGGATTCAGGTGGCAGCAATGAGTAGTCAGAGTAACAGCATCCGGTTTACCGTTGGCCGCGCGGCGACACGCTGGCGCGGGGCCATTGAGATTTTCTTTGCCTCCGCTTCGCCGTTTTCTCCTTTCAGCGCTCTCTGCAACACCTCCTGCTTCTGTTGTTGTTGACCCTCATTTTTTAGTCCGGCGACTTTGCGGCACGGATGTTCCGCCGCTCATTCAAAACCCAAGCCAGGAAGATTCGGCAGAGCCGCAACCGTTCACGGTGCGCAAGTTCAAACTCAAAAGGGGTGGGAAATGAAAGGTTCAGGGAATCGCAGATTGTCCAGGCACCGGAAATCCGGCCTGATCGTTTTTGCAATTGTGACAGCGCTCGCAGGGATGGCGCTCGCGGCACGCATCAGTTACGCGCAGGGGGAGGCTTCCATCTGGGGAGTGGTTACCGATGGAACAGGAGCAGCCGTGCCGGCGGCCACGGTGAAAGTCGAGAACCAGGACACCGGCGCGGTACGCAATCTCGTGAGCGACGCCGACGGCCACTATGACGCGCTGCTGCTGACCGTTGGGACTTACGGAGTTAGCGTCGAAAAGAGCGGTTTCCAATCGCAGACGAGGACGGGCATTACGCTGGTGGTTGGGGAGCGCGTGCAAGTGGATCTTGCGCTGAGCCTGAGCCAACTGCAGCAGAGTGTGACCGTCACGGAACGCCCGGATCTTGTTGCCGTGACGACCGAGGATGTCTCGGGGCTGGTAAACGAGCGGCAGGTGAAGGAGTTGCCGTTGAACGGGCGGAGCTACGACCAATTGCTGACGCTCAATCCCGGCGTAGTGAACTACACATCGCAGCGCGCCGGGGGGATCGGAACGTCGAATTCGGTGGTGGGCAACATGTTCGCGGCTTCGGGCCACCGGCCGCAGGACAATCTTTACATTCTGAATGGAGTGGAATTCACGAGCGCCTCGGAAATCAATACAACACCGGGCGGCGTGAGCGGGCAGCTACTGGGAGTGGATGCGGTGCGGGAATTCTCGGTGGTGAGCAATACGTACGGCGCGGAGTATGGGAAGCGGCCGGGAGCGCAGGTGAATATCGTGACGGCGTCGGGAACGAACCAGTTGCACGGGAACGTCTACGAATTTCTCCGGAACAGCGCGCTCGACGCGAGAAACTACTTTGACTTCGGGAACATTCCGCCGTTCGAGCGCAATGTGTTCGGGGGATCGCTGGGCGGTCCGATCAAGAAAGACAAAACTTTCCTGTTCGGCAACTATGAAGGATTCCGCCAGAAGCTGGGGTTGAGCGATCTGACGCTGGTGCCGGATAACACGTCGCGCGCCGCTGCCGTGGCCAGCATCAAGCCATTGCTGGCTTTGTGGCCGGTCGCCAATGGACCGGAGCTTCTGACTTCCACCGGCGGACAGAGCGGCATTGCCGAGGCGTTCAGCAATCCGATCCAGCACATCCGGGAGGATTTCGGAAGCGTTCGATTCGACCAGAACTTCTCGGACCAGGATTCGCTGGGGGTGGTTTACACGATCGACGACAGCCAGGGCCATTCACCCACCAACAATCCGTTCACCTTCGTCGACATCTTCCTGCGGGAACAGGTCGCGAGCATCAACGAAACGCACGTCTTCTCTCCCACCTTCCTCAATCGCGCGACGTTGGGCTTTTCCCGCGGCGGATTCTATTTCAACAGCGGAACGCCCGGGATTAACCTGCCGGGCTGGATCCGCGCGGGGCAACCGGTGGGCGCTCTCGTCGTCGGCGGGGGCACCACGCTCAATGGCGCTTCGCAAATCAGCAACGGAGGCACCAACGCGGGCAGCAATTTGTCGGCAGCCCGCAACCTTTTCACCGCCGTGGATCAAGTGACGGTCACTCGCGGAAAGCACCTGCTGAATGCAGGCGTGTGGTTCGAGGACGTGCAGGCAAACGACACCCTGGTTCAGGATCAATATGGACAGGCTTCGTTCACCAGCCTGCAGACGTTTCTCGCCGGGACTGTGAGCACCTACACTTATGCACCGTCGTATACCCCGCTCAACTGGCGTTCGCTCGAAGGGGCGGTTTATGCGGAAGACGCGATAAAGCTGAAGCCCAGCCTCGAACTGCGGCTCGGGTTTCGCGGCGAATTCACCAACGGTTGGAATGAAGCGCATGGCCAAGCGTCCAACTATACTTTCGTAAACGGAGTGATCCAAACACAGCCGGTTGTCGGGGGTTCGGCCCTCGCGTCCAATAATGCGACGTTCCTTCCGGCGCCACGTATCGGAATTGCGTGGTCGCCCTTCGGGCTGAAGAAGACCGTGGTTCGGGCCGGCTTCGGCTTGTACTACGCGTTGATCGACAACCTGAGCTACCGGTTGGATCAGAATCCGCCTTACAACACGGTCTTCGCGGCCAAGGGCGTTACGGGCCACAACCTGACGTTTGCGAGCATCAGCCCGACAAGCAATTACACGACTCTGGGGTTCAACAACTCGGTGGTCCCGAGCGGCGTGGATCCGAACGTAAAGACGCCGACAGTGGAAACCTACTCGCTGAAGATCGAGCAGGAAATTGCGCCGAACACGACGCTGAGCGTGGGCTACACCGGCTCGCACGGTTATCACGAATTGCTCTCGGTCGACCAGAACCTGCCGAGCGCTCCGTATCCTTACCCCACACAGGTGGTCACACCGACAAGCACCGGCCTGGCGAATCCGGCGTTGTGGAACACGACGAGCTGGGTCTCGCAGGGCATCAGCTTCTACAACGGGCTCGAGGTGGATGTGAATCAGCGATTGAGTCACGGACTGCAATTCCGGGGAGCCTACACGTTCTCGAAGTCGCTCGATGACGGCGACAGCATGAATACCAGCGTGGCGACCAACTCTCCGGCGTTTGCCTCCAATCCTCTCAATCTGCGGGCGGACTACGGCCGGGCTTCGTTTGACACACGGCACTCGGCGGTGATCAATGCCACGTACGAACTGCCCTTCGGACGGGGCAAGGGCTCCAACGAATGGGTCAATCGCTTTATCGCGGATTGGCAGATCAGCGGGATCGAGACGGTGCAGTCGGGATTGCCGTTCACGCCACAGCTTTCCTACAACCCGTCGAATGACGGCGACACGCGCAACCCGGTGCGTCCTTCGTGGAACCCGGCTTTCAGCGGACCGGTGATCCTCGGAGGGCCCAGCCGCTATTTCAACCCGGCTGCGTTTATCCAGCCGACTCCCGGGACTTACGGGAATGTTGGGCGCAACGTGCTGCAAGGGCTGGGATCGGCTCAGACGGACTTCTCTCTTACCAAGAAGATTCTGTTTACGGAGCGGGTGAATTTGCAGTTCCGGGCGGAGTTCTTCAATATTCTCAATCACACCAACCTCAATACGCCGAATCCGGTGGTGTATACGGCGGCTACGGGAGGCCCATCGCCCACCGCCGGCGTGATCACATCCACTTCGACCAGTTCGCGGCAGATCCAGTTCGGATTGAAGTTGCTGTGGTAATAACAAGCAGGGGCGAGCACATATCTCGGACCAGGCTTTGTACGCGCGCCGTACTTCTCTGCGACCAGGGTGAATGCGCAAGGCACAGCGGACCACGGCGTGAAGGTGAGACACAAACCGCCAATCGGGGGATTGGCGTTTCCAGGGGGCGACGCCCTCACCTGCGGAAGCTTTGACAGGCGGGGATGCCTGACAGCTGAAGAAGAAGCAGGTCCCTCACCCATCCGCGCTTTGCGCGTATGGGCTCAGGATGACAATTAAAGGCAAAGGCTTAAAACGACGGTGGGGTTTTGTGAGCGGCCGAACTCGGAGTTCGGCTGGCTCACCTGGAGAAACTGCGCAAATAAATAGCCGGGCGGCACCGGCTGAGGGACCCGTGACCGCCCGGCCTCTTCTCACCCATCTCCGCAGGGGTTGGGTAAGAACTTGCTATGCGGCGCTTTCGCTGTTCCGCATAAACTCGTAGCGTTCGATGGCTGCTGCTACTCCCACTTCGCCGGAATATTCCGGGCTGCTTCGGAGAACGCGTCCCAGACAGCGGACGCGAACCGGCCCCGCTTGGGTGAGCTCGTGAGGAAGGGTCATCACGATTTCAACCGGGGAACCGCTCTTTAGCCCTTTCGGCAAATGGAAATACAGGCCTCGAGAACTTACTTCCCGCGACTCGGTGGCGGCTTCTCCCACCACTGTTTCGTCCGTCCAGCGGACGGTCAGCGGGAGACGCATGAGGAACCGCCGCGATGTGCGTCGCTCTTTTAGTGCCACAGTGCACCTGCCTCTTAACAGCCCGTTCAGAGTAGGCTCCGGCACCGCCCGACCCTATAGTGCAAAGGAGCCAATTCCATAGGACTCTGTAGCCGGAAAGTACTAGAGCTTTCTGGAGGTACTACTAGAGGGCGGTCGGTAGATAAAAGCTATATTTACAGCTACTTAGGGGATTGATCCCCGGAGATCGGGCTATTCGGCGGAGGCTTTGCGGAAAGCGTGAAGGATATCGGCGAGAGCCAGGACACCTTCGAGCTTGCCGAGATCGCCGCGGTTCACGACCGGAAGGACCGGCCAATCCCCCGCCCAGCGGAGCACTTCTTCTAGGGCTTCGTCGGGAAAAATCATGGGGAGGGGCCCCTTGGAGGGAATGTCTCCGGCGGTGTGGGTGTTCAATGGGTCCGCGGCAAGGCGGCGGACTTCGGCAGGATCGAGCAGACGCCATTCGCCGACGCGAGCGCGGAGAAGAATCGGATCCTGCGCGCTTTGGCCCAGGCGGGCGGCCAGCACAGCCAGGGTATCGGCCGGCGCGGCCACGATCGACGTCTCGGCCTGCATCGCGTCTTCGACAACGAGCGCGACCTGCTCGCGACGCTCTTCGATCGAGGGGAGGATCAAGCCATCCTGGCGGGTGAGCATGTCAAACAATGGGACAGCCTGGAATCGGCGGGAGATGAAGTACGCGATCAGGCTCGATACCATCACGGGCAGAGCCGCCGAGTAGTTGCCCGATAGCTCGATCACCATGAAAATCGAGGTGATCGGCACGCGCAGAAAGCCCGCGAAGAACGTGCCCATGCCCACCAGGGCAAAGGTGCCGATGGTCACCGTGAGACGCGGAAAGAAATGATGCTCCATGGCGCCCACCGAACCGCCCAGCATGGCGCCGATAAAAAGGGCGGGGGCGAACATGCCGCCGGGCGTCCCGCTCAGGAAGGAGATGCCAGTGGTGAGCAGTTTCACGACGGCGAGTAGCAAAAGAAGGTGCCAGGCGAACTGGCCGTGGAGCGCTTCGTCAATCACCGAGTAGCCCGCACCCATCACCTGCGGCAGGCGGATTCCGATCAAACCGATCAGCAAACCGGCCGCGGCAGGCTGCAGGTATTTGGACCATCGCGGCAGCTTCTGAATGCGCGGGCGCGCGTAGGCGATCCACTTCAAGAAAATGAGAGAAATGGCTCCGCCGGCAAGACCGAGCACGGCATAGGCGATGAATTCCGCCGGATGCGCGATCTGGATGGGCGGCACACGGAAGAGCGATTCAGGGCCCAGGAAATAGCGCATTGTGACCACGCTCGAAACGGCGGCGAGGACGATCGCGCCCAGCACGCCCGCGCTCCATGTGCCGATCACTTCCTCAATGACGAACACTACCGCTGAAATCGGCGCGTTGAAAGCCGCAGCGAGGCCCGCCGCGGCGCCCACGGGCGCGATCAGGCGAATCTTTTTCTGCGAAAGCTTCAGGGACCGGCCGATCGCGGAGGCGATCCCGGCGCCGATCTGTAGTGAGGGATCTTCGGGCCCGAGCGACTGGCCGCTGCCGATGGCCAGGGCGCAGACGATGAATTTTCCGATGACCGTCTTGAACGAAATATAGCCGTTGAGCACGTAGACGGCAGCCTTGGTCTGATTCACGCCGCTTCCGCGCGACTGCGGGAAAACCTTCATAACGAGGACCGCGATACCCAGGCCCGCAATTGCGGGCGCGAGAAAGACCCGGGGAACGGTGGGCGCGAGGGTAGAACCGAGGACGGCGAATTGCGTCCATTCAATTGCGACGCGGAAGCAGACTACCGCCAGGCCCGAAAATACACCGATGAGAATTGCCAGGAAGAGGAAGAGGCGATCTTCGCTGCCCGTGAATATCTCGCGAGTCCAGAAGCGCCAGAGGGAGCGGATGCGGCCAAGCGGCGAGGCCGGTTCAGACGCAACGGGAGTGATTTCAGCCTGGGGAATCTGCGGCGGTTGGGCAATCTGGCTGACCGGATCGCTCATTGGGCCGCGCCTTCACGGCTGCGATCCAGCAGCCAGAGAATGCGGTCGGTTCCATTCTGCGGCTCGCCGCATTGCTGGGCGGCAGCGTCTTCCATCTGGAAGGCGAGAGACATTGCGGCGTCGATGCGGTCGGGATGGCGCGCGAGGCTCGCCTCGGTCCAATCTTTATTCATAGTTTGGGCCGTGGCATAGAGCGTCTGCATGTCCGTGGCTGGCCGCGTTTGCGAGATCGCTTCCCCGTGTTGCTGGGAACAATCGCTGACGCGCGACGTTGCCTGGGCGAGCGCCGCAGCGGCGCGCGCCGCTCTTTCGCTGGTGGAAAGTCCCCTTCGAAAGGGATCGGCCATTTCGACCTGGCGGGAGGTCTGGAGCATGCCCTCCGCATTCTGGTCTAACGCCGTGCCGCGGTGCAATTTTTCGAAATAGTCGAGAGACTGCGCGTATTTATTGAGTTGGTAGGAGGCAATGGCGGCGCCCTCGAGCGCATCCTGATCGCCCCGGGACTGCTTCAGAATGGCCTGAAAATCCTGCAGGGCGCGCGTCCATAATCCTGTGCGAAGGAGGAGGGCGGCGGCTTCTCTTTGGCGCTGAAGGTCGCCGGACGGCACCTCCTGGGCCAGGGCGAGGACTTCCGGCTGGGCGTCGACCGCATCACCGCGGTCCAGCAGGAACTGGCACAGCTCCTTGCGCACATTCCAACGCTGCACCAGCGGATCGGCGTCCCAGACGCCATAAATGGCGCTGTGGTAATAGCGGACCGCATCGAGCCAGGCGCGCTGGCGGGCGGAAATTCTGGCCAATTCGAGATTGATCTCGCCGCTGCCGGGAGATTCGGCGAGAAGGTTGATCAGATACGAGCGAGCTTCTTCGAAGCGTGCGGCCGAGACCAGCGCCTGCGCCAAATGCAGCTGGAACATGCTGTTATTGGGCGAGTAAACCAGCGCGGTGCGATAGTCGACGATCGCTGTTTTGGCGTCGCCCGCGTGGAAAGCGGCGTCGCCCTCCGCATACCATTGGTCGGCGAGAGTGTGAATCTTCCTGTGGGAGAGGCGGGAGACCAACGCGGTGACCGAAAACATCAGCAACAGCAGGACGAAGCAGATAATCAGGACGAGCTCGCGTGGGCGGTTTGCCGAGACAGGCTTCCTCCAAAAAGCTGCTTGAGCATCCTGCTCGCCGACAACCCCGCCGATGGAATCCGCTGCCATTTGCGCTCCAAAACAGAATACCGCAATCGAAACGTGTGCGGAGACTTTGTCCTGCGGCGGTGCTGCGACTACGAAGATTCGCTATCGGAAATGAGATGACTAGGCCTGGTCGATGAGGCGGTGGTGGATGGCGTAGAGGGCCAGTTCGAGGCGGTCGGAGACGCCCAGCTTGTCGAAAATATTGTGGAGGTGATTCTTTACGGTTTGCTCGCTGATGAAGAGCTTTTCGCCGATTTCGCGGTTGCGGAAGCCCTGCGCCACGAGCTGAACGATTTCCTTTTCGCGGTCGCTGAGCAAGGGCTTTTCGCGGCGCGATCCGGCTTCGGCCGATTTTTTGAAGGCGTCAATCACCTCGGAGGTCATGCGGTTGTCGAGCCAGATTTCGCCGTCGGCTACCTTGCGAATACTTTTGAGCAGGAGGTCGCTGGCGGACTGCTTCAGGACTACGCCGCGGGCGCCGAGGCGCATGGCGCGCACGACGTCGCGATCATCTTCGGCGGCGGTGAGGACGATTACGCGGGTGCCCAATGTGTCAAAATTCACTTCTTCGAGCACGCCGAGGCCGTCTTTTTCAGGCATGCGCAGGTCTAGAAGTAAAATATCCGGCTTGAGCTTGGCCAGCATCTTGGTGCATTCGACGCCGTTGCAGGCTTCGCCGACGATCTGCACGTCGTCAGCGCCTTCTAGCAGCTTGCGGAGGCCGTCGCGGAAGATCGCGTGGTCGTCCGCTACGAGGATGCGAGTTACAGGTTTGGATTTCGTCATTGTCAGTTCAATATGGAACAGTTCAACACGATTAATTCAAGGGGATATCGATCGTCAGACGCGCCCCATGCCCAGGATTCGATTCAACCGTGAGCGTGCCACCCACTCCCCGCGTGCGTTCTTTGATGGAAATTGGCCCGAGACGCAGCCGGTCGAGTTCCTCGCTCGAATAACGCCCAGAGAAGCTAAACCCCCGGCCATTGTCGTCGACGACGAGAAAGACCTTCGACTCGTCCTGCGTTAGTTTTACCACGACGTGGCTCGCATTCGCATGCTTTTTTATGTTGTGTAGTGACTCACGATATATCTGGAAAAGCTCGCGGCAAAGGCGGTCTGGAAGGGGCCGGTGGCGATCTTCGATGAACAAATCGACGGCCAAACCGTATTCGCTGCGGAAGCGTTCGGCGAAGCCCTGCATGAGTTCGCGCATGTCGGCGCTCTCGACGCGCACCGGGCGCATGCCGGTGACCATGCGGCGGAGCTCCTCGCTCTCCTGCTGGACGATCCTCTGCAGGTTGCCGATTTCGTCGCGGGCCTTCTGAGGGTCCTGGACGACTTTGCTGCGGAGAACGTCGAGCTGGATGATCAGGCTGAGCAGCGTCTGCAGGATGCCATCATGCAGATCGCGGGAAATGCGGCTGCGCTCGGATTCGACGGCGTGGGTGCGGAGATTGCGCATGAGAAACACGTTGTCGAGCGGGGGCCCCAGATGACGCACGATCTGCTCGAGCCAGCGGAGATCGGCTGCGGAAAAGCTCCGGCGCGGCTCGGACGTGCCGGACGGACCATAGGGATTCAACAGGAGAATCCTGCCGGAGGGACGGCCTCCGCTATCGAGCGTCGCGGCGATTAGAGATGTGGCGGCGAATTCGTCGCGGGTGGAGTCGGGCGGCGGAGGGACGGTGCGAAAACGGCGGCCGGTGCGGCGGTCCCAGCCAAAACCTTCTCCGCCGCTGTCATTGAAAGTCCAGCCGAGGGAGACTTCGAGAGCGTCGATCAGGAAGGTGTCGCAGCGCGAGAGGGAGAGGACCTCGGGGGCGCGGGGCTCGGCGTCTTTTCTGGAAACTCTCCAGACGAAGAGGCGCTCAATTTCGTCGTCGCGGACGGCCAGGCAGGCCTGTTCGCATTCGAAGGCGGTGGTGAGCTCGCCGAGAGCCTGGCGGACGGATTCGGTGAGGCCGCGGTCAAATTGCAGCTGGCTCGTGATTTTTTCAAGGAGTTGCTGGCGCTTCAGGTGGTCGCGTTCGCGGGCGCCGAGAAATCCCATGCCGAGTCCAGAGACGATCGTGCCCAAGCCCACTGCCAGCCAATGCCAGACACTTTGCCAGCGAAACGGATCGGCTAACGCCACGCGGAAGATGATCCCGGCAGTGGCCGTGAAGACCAGCGCGAGCATGGCGCGGGTGTTGCCGCGGTTCGCCTGGGCGAAAACCGCGAAAAGGAACAGGAACCAGAAGGCCGAGACCGAGGGCGTTAGATAGAGAAACGCGGCCAGCGCCAGGAAGTCGACAACGATGGGGATGCGGAAGCGGCTTTCGCTCAGGAAACGATCCGCTAGTGCGGCTCCCAGGGCTACGAGCAAGTAGACCGCGAGAAATGCTACCGACGCCGTGCGCACTGACTCGCCCGAGGTTTCGAGCAACGTCACCAGGGACAGCGCGACCAGGATCACGCGCCCCAGGGTGACCTGGCGCTCCAGGTAGAGGCGTTCTGTGCCTTCGAGCGAGCGGACTGATTCTTCGTTAGGGGCCATGGGGCCTGTAAAAAGTCTAGCAAGGCGGGGGCGGGGCGCAACCGGGTGTCATCTTCTGGTTATCGGCGTTTGGGCACGGTTCGCGGTGGAGGGTGGAGGGTAGATATCCACAGGTTTGGAAATCCTTACGCGAAACTCACGTACCGCACGATTGACAGTCAGTGCATAATCTTGTGCGTAACGGCGAATTCTTTTTCTTTTGGCGGGGGGTAGACACGCTTTGACGCAGAGGTATACGCGGCGAGAGGTTGGCCGCATCCTGGGGCTGGATGCGCGGCGCCTGCGCTACTGGGAAAGGCTGCAACTGGTGCGTCCGCAGGCGCGCTGGGGCGAGCGTTTTTATAGCTTTGGCGACCTGGTGGCGCTGCGGAGCATCAAGCGGCTTACGGAGAATCACATTCCCGCGCTGCGGGTGCGGCGAGCGGTCCGGATGATCGAGCAGCAGTTTCGCGGCGGCTACCCGCTTCCCCTGCAGGAGCTTCGATTCCTCGAACAGGGCCGCGATGTGCTGGTAATTCCGCCGGGTGAGACGCGTCCCTTTAATCCCATGAGGCAGCAATGGGCGTTTCTTTTCGACGATGGCGGGTCGCAGCCGCTTGAAACTGCGTCCGATGACCGGGCCGACGCCGGAGCAGCTTTTTGAGGCGGCGATGAATTGCGAGGCGAAGCCGGAATCGCTGCCGCTGGCCGTCGAGAACTACGAGCGCGCCCTTGAGCTCGCACCGGATTGGATTGACGCGCACATCAACAAGGGTGTGGCGCTCTACCAGATGGGGCGAATCGAAGAGGCGCGGGAGGCGTTTTTTGCGGCCGTGCAGCTCGATCCGCTCAACGGCATTTCGCGGTATAACCTCGGCTGCGTGCTCGAAGAACAGGGTGAGTTTGAGGATGCGATCCGCCACCTTCGCCGCGCGGCCAAGGCCATGCCGGCGCACGCGGACGTACACTTCAACCTCGCGCTTGCGTACGAAAGAAAGAACGAGCGGCGCCTGGCGCGCGAGCAATGGGCGCTCTACCTGCGCTATGCGCCGAGCGGGCCGTGGGCGGATCAGGCGCGCGCCCGGCTGAAGCAGTATGGCCCGAAGCAGAAGAATGCCGAGCCAATTCCCTTCCGCCGACCGAATTAAGAAGTTTCCCGCCTGATGTATAGCCGTGACCACAAACGCTCCCGATGAAAAGGTGTGAGACGGGGGCTCGTTCCTCCGGTGGGGGGCAAAAGCCCTTATTGGGTGTGAGGCTGTAAATTCGAACAGTTGAAAGGTTGCGGTTGTGAGAATTTTACTGTGGCAAAAGCGGTAGTTTTATTTCTGTTTGGCTTGAAGAAGCTCTGTTGACCACTCCATTCCACAGCTGTGACATGTCTGCGTTGGGGCCAGTAGGATGTCCCAGTCGCGAAGCATAATAGCTTTGCAACGATTGCAGCTTCGCAGCTTCTTTCCTAAGAAATCCCACAAATGCAGTTGCGAAGCAATGGCCTTGGCAACTCTGATGTCCCGCACTGCGTAGTGATAGATAGGATGGCCGCCAGAATCGAGCTCGCCGACTTTTTCGACTGCGCCAGCTTCGCTCCATTGTCGAATTTTGTTGCGGGCTGAATTTACGTCGAATTTAAATACTTCATTTGCAACGTACGTCGCAGTGAAATCTAGACGGCCGACTTTCACGAGCTCCCTATAGACTTGAGGAGATAAAAGTTCCTGCGCACGCCGAATGCAGAACTTGGAAATTCCCTGCACAATCGCGTCAATTTCTATGGCTGTCGAATCCGGATTAATCTGCAGTTGTTCGGCAAGGATCTCCTGGCAGATCCGGATCATGTCGCGTGGAGAACCGGCGGCGAATGTCACTGCGAGAAAATGCAAGGGCTTCGCAAGTTCTGCATTCGTTAAGCTGCTCAAATCCAGCACTTCACCATTGCTGAATGCACCCAAACGCCTACTGAGCATTTTGTTCAGATCGGATTCATTCCAAGACAGTTCAAATTGTTCAAGTCGATCAGGGCGGGCATACTCTTGGTAACGAGGCAACAGCATGTCCCAAAGGAAAAACTTGAATCCAATATTCTTCAGCTGCAGTAATTCCAGGTCGCGCACCAACGGCTTCACCAAATTGAACGATGCGACGGCATTGTTGCCAGTCTCTGATGTCTCGTCAACCTTATCAACCAGAATATAGATTGATTCGAATCCAATGCTCAGGATTAAATCGCGCACGACCTGTAAGTGCGACTTTAAGGGGCCGTTGAGGGCGTCTGTATTTTGCCCGGGGGCCAGTTCGATCTTTGGGTGAGGAATACCCTTTGCTGTAAGAGCGGCATTGAAGATCGAGCTTATAGGTCCCGACCACTCTCGAAGGAATTGCTTAGCCTTAGCTGATAGAGTTTTTAGCGAAGCTAACGCTTCGAGGGCTTCAAATCTGGAGATATTCGATAAGTAATAATGGGAGAGCTTATCAATTTGTTCGCGCTCAATCCTGGTGAACGACGGTGCATGGATTCCCCGCTCGTGATATTCAAGGAGAAATCCGAGAAGGGCAATTTCGATAATATTGCGCAAATGATAGTCGAGGCTCAAGGCGGTGAGATCAGCGCCCCCGAGCTTTTCGAATCGATCATACGTAATGACGAAAACATTCGCGCTCTCGGCACGGTATTCAATCATCCTCCTCTGTGCGGTCTTACCACCACCGCGCGGGGCGAAAATCACTTGGGATTTCGGCGATTGGGGATCGCCCCAAACGGAATGAAAATACGGCGGTGGCACGAAGTAAGATTGGAGATGTTCCTCCTCGTCTGCGTTCGTAAATTGAAACGGGTTTTCCGTGAAACCTAGCCTCGAGAGAAACTCCCTTAGTCCCATTCTTCCTCCGACGTCGATGCTGACGAGAGCCCGCAGGCAAGCTTAGAACGTCGCCGCACAATCATATGATTGTGCCCCCGTTTAAGCCAGCGGACGGCAGCGCAGTACTCCAAAAAACCTGTAACGCCGCGCTTTTCGGTGTGATACCGTTCCACTCCGCTTGGATTACTTCGCACTCGATGGAGATGAAATGATGAAAAACATATATAGGACGCTGGCGCTTGCGATGGCGTGTGCTTGGCTGCTGGTGGCGGGGGCTGCCACCGTGGCTCAGGATGCGGCTCCGGCGCCTAAGCCGAAGCGGATCAATCGGGCGATTGAACTGCTGGCCGAGGGGCAGCCTATCTATTACACCGGGTCGCATTCGGGGACGGTGGGCACGTTCGAGCAGGGGAAGCAGGACGCGCAAACCTGGGCGGACTACATCAGCTACGACATGGAGGCGGCGCCTTACGACATTGCGGGACTGAAGGTTTACATGCAAGGGCTGGCCGCGGGCGGGCCTACGCGCACCGGCCACCGGACGCCGGCGGTGATCGTGAACCTGCCGGTGCGGGGCACCGACGAAGTGACGATGCGGGCGAACGCGTGGATGGTGGAGCAGGTGCTGGCTACGGGAGTCCACGGAATCCTGCTGTGCCATGCGACCACGGCGGGCGCGGTGCGGGCGCTGGTGGAGGCGGTGCGGTATCCCAACCGGATGCAGGGCGTGGGACAGAATGGACTGCAGGAAGGGCGCCGGGGGGCGCATGGAGGATCCGAGGCCGCAAAGATCTGGGGGATTTCGACGCAGGAATACATGGAGAAAGCGGATGTGTGGCCGCTCAATCCCGATGGGGAAATCCTGCTCGGCGTGAAGATCGAAGACAAGTATGGGTATGCGAACCGGGAAGAGATCCTGAAAGTGCCGGGGATCGGATTCGGCGAAGGCGGGCCGGGCGACATGTCCCTTTCTTACGGATTCAAACATGGCGACGATAGCCTTAGGGAGGTCGAGAGCACTATTTTTGCCTTCGCGAAAACGCAACACCTCTACTGGCTGGGAATCGGCGAGAGCTGGAATAGCGGGCGGACGGAGGAAGGGATCGCCGCAGGCATCAAGAGCGGGCTGATGATCGGGTATGACGAGAAGACGGCTGCGATCGGGCGCAAGGTCACCAACCGGGCGCTGCCGTATTAGCTGGGAGGCAGAGGAGGTTGAGGAGGAAGGCTCGCGGTAAAGGCACCGCGAGAGGAAGGCGTTGCGCGCCGTGGGTTTATGTCGGAGCTGAAGCTCCGACCCCCTAAAAAGCCGCGACAGAGATGTCCGTTTCGCGCATGGATGCAGCAGCCCGCACATTGCAACTTGCGTGAAGACCGACCCTTAGAACCGAAGGGTCGGGCACCCGCAAAGGCTAGACCAAGACCTCGCCTTGCGGAGAAGTGCAAGAAATGTGGCCTACTTTTTTTAACCGGCGTTGCCACACGGACTCTGAAGCTCCGACCCCTTA
>CAWCQH010000036.1:0-21773 GCA_963797585.1 uncultured Acidobacteriota bacterium | reverse complement strand
CAAAGAAAAGTGGCGCACCCGGAGGGACTTGAACCCCCAACATCTTGGTTCGAAGCCAAGCGCTCTATCCAATTGAGCTACGGGTGCATCCGTTGGGAACCCCACTACCTTACTACGAATCCGCCGAATTGCTGCCAACCTTGGAAAGCGCGCTGGGAGGGCACCAAAAAGCAGAAGGCCCGCGTGAGCGGGCCTTCGAGGGGAGAAAGTTTCCGGCCATGCGCGGTAGGCCGAAGAACCCTTTCCTCGAACGCAGTCTAGTGGAACGACTTAAATGAAGTCAAGCGCGAATGCCGAAATGTGGCAGCCACGTAAGTCTTTATATTTCAACGAAATATGCGCAGGGCCACCCGGGCCCGGTGTTTGTCTACCGTGATATCGGGCGTGGGCATTCCGTCCGGCTGGTAGAAGTCCTCTGCGTTGATGATCTTACTGGAGAGCCCCAGCTGCAGCACCTGATCTGGCTGCTGCGGTCGAACACCCGATCCGGCAGCGCCCGCTTCATCACCAGCCGGAACCCGTGAAAAGCGATCCCGGGTATCAGCGTAAAGCCGTAGATCATTCCCGTGCCGATGATGTTCCCACGATCATCATCTCGATGGTGGGTTCGTTGAACTGTACGTCGGCTTGTTCCAGGTGACCTGCGTACCGGACCGATGCCGCCCAGCAACTGAGCCGTTCCGCCTTGCTGATGCGCTCATCACGATTCCGAGCATCGTCACCGTACGCTTGGCAAAAAGCGGCGAGCCTGTGCCGGCGTTCGAGCCGTTGACGTTGAATTTCTGCCCGAGGCGCGCAAGCTCGTCGGCGGCGATCTGCGGAGTGGGGAAGTCGGCCAGCAGCAGCGTGACGGTCTTGCCGCCGAGCTGGTACTGCGCCGTCTCGGCCTCGGCGCCGTGCGAGAAGCCCAGCCAGTCGTCCTCGCCCAGCGGAAAAAAGCGGTTGAGCGCCACCGGGCCCAGGATGTAATGGTCGGAGCGCGGGACCAGTTCGTCGGTGGGCAGGCGATTCTCGATCCAGGGCAGCGGGCCCTGCTGCGCGTTCTTGCCGACGGCGGCGGCCAGCGCCTTCAGCGCCGCTTCCTGCTTCGGGAGGTTGCTGCCGCGGATATCGAGGACGGTGTTGCCTTCAAGCACCAGCGCCCGCCCGGAGGAAATCGACGAATGATCGGCCAGGTCGGCGCGCGGCATGTCCGGCGTGCGCAGAAAGGAATATTCGCCGTACGCGCCGCTCGGGTCGGTCATCTTGTAGAGCGTCACATTGAGCGCTTCGGAGGGCTGGTTCGGCTTCTGCGTACCCGCGTGCGTATAAGTGTCATGTTCGCCGGAGACAAAGTCGTATTCCTGCGCAGCCCGCGCCTCCGTACCATTTGCACCGCTCTGTGCAGGCGAAAAACTTCCCGCCGAAGCCGCCGTCCAATCCGCAAATGACTTGGGCAGAACGGTTTGCGCGGATGCAGACGCCGCCGTCAGCACAAAAAACGCGGCCGCGCACCACGTAGTAAAATTACGGACCATAACGCTCCCATCCAATTCAAACTTCAAGTAATTCGGGCGTCCTAAATACGCGGTCTCCGCACCCAAAAAAATCAAAAAATCCGGACGCGCGAGATGCGGAACATACCAAAGTCGCCGCCGCAAGGCCACCCTTCCTGACTCTTTTTCCGGCTCTTCTTTAGATGCCCGAATTCTACTTGGGGTTCCCGTTTGACGCCACTGTTCCGGGGTCGGCGGGATTGGCGGAAAGGAGTTTCTGCTTGTTGTTCGAGAGGCTGTTGAGGCTTTCCAGATACGAGCTGACACCGCGGAACAGGCCGTCGGCGATGCGCTGGCGCTGGTCCGTTTTGCGGAGCAGCTTTTCGTCGGCGGGATTCGACACGAAGGAAATTTCCGAAAGGATCGAGGGCATGTTCGCGCCGATCAGCACCACGAAAGGCGCCTTCTTCACGCCGCGATTTCGTTCGCTGTGGCTGACGACCTGGAGGCGCTGAGTAAGCGAGTCCTGGATGTCGCTGGCGAGTTCTTTGGATTCCTCGATCTTGTCGTTGCGGGCGATTTTCTTGATGATGTCCTGCAGGTCGTGCAGGGATTCCTGCGAGAGCGCGTTCTCGCGCGAGGCCACTTCCATCGACTCTTCCGTCGTGGCGAAATTCAAGTAGTACGTTTCGACGCCGCGCGCCGATCCGTCGTGGCTGGAATTCGCGTGGATGGAAATGAACAGGTCGGCCTGGGCGCGGTTGGCGATGGCGGTGCGTTCCTCGAGCGGAACAAACGTGTCGTCGTTGCGCGTGTAGACCACATCGGCGCCGGGCAGTTTCTGTTCGATCAAGGAGCCGAGGCGCTGTGCCACGTCGAGGCAAAGATCCTTTTCCATCAGGCCGTGAGGACCGATGGTGCCGGTGTCGTGGCCGCCGTGGCCCGCGTCGATCACGATGCGGTTGATTTTGAGCCCCAGGGCGCGCGTCAGAGAGCGCTGGCCGTCGCGGGTGGGCTTCGGCTCAAGAGGCGGTTCCAGCAGCGCCGACATCTTTCCGGCTTTCTTGGAAAGCGGGAGCACGGTTTTTTCCGCCACCTTGGCGGGCGTGTCGTCAACTGGCGCGGGCGCGTGTGCGGGAACGGAAGCCTTGGTTGGCGGCTCTTCGGCAGTCACGTTGGCGGGCTTCGACTCGGGGCCTGGCGCAATCGCACTCGCAACGGATTTCTTCTCGGATTTTGTCTCGGGCTTTTTCTCGGTAGCTTTTGGAGCGACCGGCGCGGGAGCGGGAACCGTCGCGGCCAGCGACGGCGCCGTAACCGCAGGCATCGGCGGAGGAACGGCCGAAGAGCCAGATACAGACGCAGTCGACGCAGGGGAGATGGGAGGCTCCGCCAACGCAGGCGAAGATTTCGCGGTGTTCACGGCGCGCGAATGAATGTCGATGACCAGGCGGTAGGGATTTGCGAGCAGGAACGCCGAATAATCCTTTTCGCCGTTTACATTGAGGACGAGGCGCACCACGTCCGGCTTGTTTTGCGCTACGCGCACCGATTCCAGGAGCCCGTCGTTTACTTCCAGTTCCTGGCGGGAAAGCTTCGCGCCCACGTTCGCTTTGTAGAGGTTGAAATAGATGCGGTCGGGAGACGCGATGCGGGCGGACTCGTACTTGATCGTGTCATTCAGGGTGACGATAACCCGCGTGGAACCGGGCGAGTTCCAGGTCTGGACGCGAGTGACATCCGATCTCCGGTTGCCCAAGCGCGGCTCGACGGCCTGGCCTTTCAAATCGGGCTGTCCAGCGCTGACATTCTCGATCTGCTGGTCGCTCTTGCGCTTCTTTGTGTTGCTGCCGTCCTGCGCGTCGGCGGTAGATTGCGGCTTCGCATCGGGTTTGGAAGCAGCAGCGACGTCGGCCTTGACGTCGGTCTTGATGTCGGCCTTGACTTGGGCTTTAGAGCCGACCGCAGTTGCCGCGTCAGCCGCGCGCGCGCCGGAGTCCTTGGAAGCTGTTTTCTGCTGAGTTTCAGACTGGGCCGAGCGGTTCTGCGCGGTTGCCGCGGCCGCGGCTTGCTTTGAGTCAGGTTTCGGCTCCGGTTTGGGCTCGGGCTGGCGGGCGTCGGCGATTTCCTTCAGGACCTGTTGTGCGTCGGCGGCTTTGTCCGCACGCGGATAGCGCTTGAGGAACTGTTTGAAGGTTTCCTGCGCGTCGTCCGGCTTCTTCAGATCGTCTTTTTGAATCTTGCCGATGGCGAACAGGGTATCGGCGCGAAAGCGCGTGCCGGGGTATTGCTTGAGCAGAAAATTGTAGCGGAGGATGGCTTCCTGAAAATATTTCGGATCGAAGAGGCGGCCCATGGCCTCGTAAAGTTCGGCCTCGGATATCAGCGCCTGCGTGGCGTCGGGAGCGGTGGGCGTGATCAGGTAGACCTTGCGGTACGCGAGAACCGTTTGCTTGTAGTCAGACTCGCCGCGATCCCTCTCGAGATAGCCTTCGAGCATCGTGCGCATTTTGAACGCGCGCTCGAACTGCTTCTGGGAATCCGCTTTCGAGTCGGCGCGAACCGCAGGGGCGAGGAAGGCCGGGAAGGCCAGCGCGAGACCCAGAACAGCCCATAGAAAAGAGCCAGTGAGAAAGCTCGCGCGCTTTCGCGTAGGCAGATGGCTTGTGTTCATTCGTTCGTGAAGACTACCCGGCCATTCGCGTCGACATCCCGCCGCACTGTGGGCCTGGGAGGGCTCCAGAGCGTGGAAGTGCGACCCGAGCCGGGCCGGAAGTAAGCGCTGGTTACCTTTTGCACGTACTGCTGCGTTTCGCGGTAGGCCGGAACGCCGCCGCTCAGATCCACGGCACGCTCGCCGGCGTTATAGGCCGCGAGCGACTTCGTTAAATCGCCGTTGTAACGATCAAGCAGCGTTTTCAGGTACGTGGTGCCTCCCTCGACATTCTGGGCCGGGTCAAAAGGATTGCCTACGCCGAACCGTTGCGCGGTGGAAGGGATAAGCTGCATCAATCCCACCGCTCCCTTTTGCGATATAGCCCGCGTGTTCCATCCCGACTCCGTGGTGATGACGGCTTTGACCAGCGCCGGATCGAGACTGTGCCGCTGCGCCGCTTCCTGCACGATGCGATCGAGGCGCGAGTCGCTCGGATTCGAAACAAACGCACGCGCCGAAACAGCGCTCGATTCGACCGAACCGGGCGAAGCTGCGGCGAACTCGTTCGACTTCGTGCCGGGCTGCGGCATGGAATTCACGGGCGATGCCTTTGCCGCCACGGGACTACTTATAGTACTCCCGTGACGGGCTTGCGGGGAATCTCCATTGACGAAGACGAGCTTTCCTCGCTCGTTTACGTAGGATGCGATCTGGCCGCTGGCCGGTCTCGCGAAAACAAAAGCCACGGCCAGCAGCGCGAACGCCACGAAGACCCTCCGGTTGCTGTATATAAGGGGCATGGGGGTAGGCAGAACGCTACACTCCCGAACGAACGACAGGTTTATGCAAACAGCGACAAGTGCCTGGGAAAGAAGAGTTTCCCGGCAGCGTTTCTGGCGAGCCGGATTATAACAACCGTTCTAAGAGGGGGTAAACGTTACCGAGGGTACTTTCTATGGCGGATGTGTCTTTTCCGCCAGCCTCCGCCAAATCGGGTCTGCCGCCCCCGGAACCGCCTACCATTTTGGCGAGTTCCTGGACGATTTTGCCGGCGTGGAGCCTGGGGATGAGGTCTTTCGTAACTGCTGTGATTAGAGCCACTTTGCCGTCCTCGGCGGAGGCGAGGACGACCACTCCCGAGCCCAACTTCTGGCGGAGCGAATCGACCATCTGGCGGAGGGCGTCGCGGTCGGCATTGTCGACTTTCGCCGCGATCACCCGCACACCCTTTACTTCGCGGATGTCGTCCAGCAGACCCTGGGCCTGGGAGCCGGCGGCTTTGCGTTTCAGGCCTTCGAGCTGCTTTTCGAGCTGCTTGATTTGATCCAGTTGGCGCTCGATGGCGGCGGGGAGGTCGTCTTCCGAGGTGTTCAGCAGGGAGGCGGCGCCCCGGAGGGTGGTAAGGGCTTTCTGGTATTCGGCCAGGGCGCGGTCGCCGGTGATGGCCTCGATCCGGCGGACTCCTGCCGCGGTGGACTGCTCGGAGACGATCTTGAAGACGCCGATTTCGCCGGTGCGATGGACGTGCGTGCCGCCGCAGAGTTCTTTGGAGTAGAAACCGCGGGGCGCGGTCAGGTCGGGTATGGTGACGACGCGGACGTTGGCCTCGGGGTATTTGTCGCCGAAGAATGCCAGGGCGCCGGAGGCGAGGGCATCGTCGATATTGGTGATGTCCGTGGTGACCTTGAGATTGCGCAGGATTTCTTCGTTGACCTGCTGCTCGATTTCGGCGAGCTCGCTCGCGTCGACGGCGGCGAAGTGGGAGAAATCGAAGCGCAGGTGGTCGGGCGCGACGAGCGAGCCGGCCTGCTTGACGTGCGTGCCGAGGATGTTGCGCAGGGCCGCGTGCATCAGGTGCGTTGCGGTGTGATTGCGCATGTTGCGCGCGCGGCGATACGGGTCGGCGACGGTGGAAACGCGGTCGCCCACGTGCAGATCCTCTTTTGCCACGATGCGATGCGCGACCAGGCGGCTTACCGGGTAATACGCGCCGCGCACTTCCGCTACTTCGAGCGAGCCGGAATTATCGTAGAAGCCGCCGACGTCGGCGACCTGGCCGCCGGATTCGGAGTAGATGGATGTGCGGTCGAGGACGATTTCAGCGTCGGTGCCCGCCTTGATTTCGTTGACCTGGCCATCCTTGGTGACGATGGCTTCGATCAGGCAGTCGGTTACTTTGGTGCCGAAGTAGAAGTCGGGCTCCGTTTTGAATGTGTCGGCCAGCTTTGCGTAAACCGGCTTCGCGACCTCCTTGTTAGCGCCTTTCCAGGAAGCCTTTGCGCGCGTGCGCTGTTCCTGCATTGCGGCGTCGAAGCCGGGCCAATCGACATAAACATGCGCGTCCCGCGCGACATCCTCGATGAAATCGCGCGGCAGACCATAAGTGTCGTAGAGTCGGAATGCCTTTGCTCCCGGATAGGTCGCTCTTCCACGGGCTCTTGCGAACTCAGTTTCGTAGTCTGGAATCTGAACGCCATTTTGTTTCGCAAGCTCAAGTTCTACTACTCGGGTTTTGTACTGTCTAAGAGGCAAAATATCTTCATCTAACTTTTTCATGCCTATTTCGACAGTTCGAGAAAATCGCCGCTCTTCCTCATCCAAAACTCGGTTCACACGAACGGCTGTTTCTTCGAGTTCGGGATAGGCTTCCTTCATTTCGGCGCGGACGGCGGCGGACATTGCCGAAAGGAATGGGGACGGCGCGTCGAGCATGTGCGCGTGGCGGAGGGCACGGCGGATGATCTTGCGCAGAACGTAGCCACGGCCGTCATTCGAGGGAATCACGCCGTCGGAGATGAGAAACGTGGCGGCGCGGGAGTGATCGGCGATGATGCGCAAGGAGGGCTGAATTTTGGAATCGCTCGCGTCTGCACTTGCGAGGCGGGCGGCTTCTTGGATAAGCGGCTGAAAAAGGTCCGTGTCGAAATTGCTGATTTTGCCCTGGAGTACTGCGGCGAAGCGTTCTAGGCCGGCGCCGGTGTCCACCGAGGGCTTGGGCAGGGGATTGAGCTTGCCGGACGCGTCGCGATTGAACTGCATGAAGACTAAATTCCAGATTTCGACGTAGCGTCCGCAGTCGCACGGGAATTGGCAATCGGGGTGGCCCTGATCGGAGGCTGTGGGGCCCATGTCGTAGTGGATTTCGCTGCAGGGGCCGCAGGGGCCGGTGTCGCCCATGGCCCAGAAATTTTCCTTGAGGCCGGGGATTTCGATTACGCGATTTTTGGGCGCGCCGATTTTCGTCCAGAGGGCGACGGCTTCCTGGTCGCTTTCAAGTTTCTGGCCTTTGGCGATTTCGGCGCCGCCGAAGACGGTGAAGTAGAGCTTGTCGAGGGGGATGGCGAACCACTGGGGCGAGGTGATGAGTTCCCAGGCGAAGGCGATGGCGTCCTTTTTGAAATAGTCGCCGAAGGAGAAATTGCCAAGCATTTCGAAGAAGGTGTGGTGACGGTTGGTGAAGCCCACGTTTTCGAGGTCGTTGTGCTTGCCGCCGGCGCGGACGCATTTCTGGCAGGTGGTGGCGCGCTTGTAGTCGCGCTGTTCGAGGCCGAGGAAGACGTCCTTGAACTGGTTCATGCCGGCGTTGGTGAAAAGCAGGGTGGGGTCGTTTGCCGGGACGAGCGAGGAGCTGCGCACGACGCGGTGGCCGCGCTCTTCGAAGAATCTCAGGAATGTTTTGCGGATTTCGTTGCCGGTCAAGGTGCGTCCCAGGTCGATCTGAATTTTAGCTTACTGAGCGGGGTAATGGAATGACTTGCTTGTGGGTCGGAAAAGCAGATCCTTCGTCGCTGCGCTCCTCAGGATGACAGCGAAAGGCGAAGACAACGGCAAAAGGCAACGGCAACGGCAAATGCGAGCCGGGCGTGTCACGCGTCGGTCCTGGCGCGAAACAAAGAGAGATTCATCGCTCGAAAAGCGATCGATGGAGAACCGTACTTCGTCGCTGCGCTCCTCAGAATGACAGCTTAACAGCAAGGGCAACGGCGAGGGCAGAGGCAAGGGCAAGGGCAAGGGCAACGGCAACGGCAACGGCAACGGCAACGGCAACGGCTAATGCCAAACAGGCATCGCCCTAGGACGGCTGGGCGGGCGCTTCGGGTGCTGCTGCGGGCGCCGGTGCTGGCGTGGGCGGCGCTACGGACGTGACGATCTGCTGGATCGCGTCGAAGTAGCCGGTGCCTACGAAGCGCTGATGCTTTGCGCCCTCGTAGCCGTTTTGCTCCTCGCTGCGCAATTCTTCGTCCTGCAGGCGGCTGTAGGCGGCTACGCCGGTTTCCTTGTAATTGCGCGCGAGGTCGAACATGGACATGTTGAGCGCGTGGAAGCCCGCTATGGTGATGAACTGGAATTTGTAGCCCATCGCTGCTAGTTCGCGGTGCAGGCCGGAGAGCTTGGCTTCGTCCAACTCCTTCTTCCAGTTGAACGACGGCGCGAAATTGTAGGCGACCAGCTTCTTGGGGAATTGCGCGAGGACGCCTTCGGCGAATTCCCTGGCTTCGGCCATGTCGAACTTGTTGGTTTCCGTCCAGAGGATATCGGCGTAGGGGGCGTAGGCCAGGGCGCGGGCAATGGCCATCTTTACGCCACCGCGGACGCGGATGAATCCTTCACTGGTGCGCTTGGTGGTGAGGAATTCGCGGTCGCGTGGATCGATGTCGCTGGTTAGGAGATAGGAGCTGATGGCATCAGTGCGAGCCATTAGCAGCGTGGGGATGCCGAGAACGTCGGAGGCGAGGCGGGCGGCTACGAGTTTTTGAATCGCATCGTTTGCGGGCGCTAGGACGTTGCCGCCGAGGCGTCCTACTTTCTTGAGCGAGGAAACCTGGTCTTCGAAATGGACGCAGGCGGCGCCGGCTTCGATCATCGCCTTCATCAACTCGAAGGCATTCAGGTTGCCGCCAAAGCCGGCTTCAGCGTCGGCGATTAGCGGAGCAAACCAATGCGTGGCATTGTCGCCTTCGGCGTGATGGATCTGGTCGGCGCGCACGAGGGCCTGGTTGATCGAGCGCACCAGACGCGGGACGCTGTCCGCGGGATAGAGGCTTTGATCGGGATATACCTGGCCAGCGTCGTTCGCGTCGGCCGCCACTTGCCAGCCGCTTACGTAGACGGCCTGCAATCCCGCTTTCACCTGCTGCACGGCTTGATTGCCGGTTACGGCGCCCAACGCCAGCACTTGAGGCTCTTCGTGAAGCAGTTTCCACAGGCGTTCCGCGCCGAGGCGGGCTAGGGTGTGCTCGATGCGGACCGAGCCGCGCAGCTTTTCGACGTCGGCCGCTTTATAGGGGCGCGTGACGCCCTCCCAACGGGGATTCGAGCTCCACTCTGCTTCCAGGTCCGGCGAATGAACGGCGTCGGTCACGCGATGTGTCTCCTTACGGAAGTTGGGGCTGCGATTTGCTGGATACCCGGATCATGATTCGGCGAGCGGATGTTAGTCCGCGGGCGCCGCGGCCACTGCGGGGCTGGCTTCCCGTTGACGCAACTCGCGTATCCGGAGGGGGCGTACCACGAAGACCAGCAGCAGGGCGGCGATGATGTTCGCGGCGGCGGCAAGCTCGAGAGTGGCGGTCCAGTTTCCTGTACGGGCGGCGATGTAGCCGCCGATCGGTACGAACAATGCCGCGCAACCCTTGGCCGTGTAGAGGAAGCCGTAGTTGGTGGAGGCGAAGCGGCGGCCAAACTGGTCGGAAGTCAGCGCGGGGAAGATGCTGTAAATGTCGCCCCAGGACAGGAAAATGAGAGCCGCGAGAATCACGAACAGCGCGGGGTTATGGCCGTATTTGCTCAGCGCCAGCATTGCCAGCGCGCCGCCGATGAAGGTGATGAACATGGTGTACTCGCGCCCGATGTAATCCGAAAGCGAGCCGAAGATCGGGCGGCCCAGACCGTTGAATAAGTTGTTGAGCGAGAGGGCAAATAGCAGAGCGGGACCCGTGAAGCCGAAAAGAGTGACCGAGCTTTTTGCGATTCCAAATGTATTCGCGATGGGGGCGAGCTGCGCGGCGGCCATCAGGCCGCTCGATCCGACCAGAATGAACGCGACATACATCACCCAGAAAATCGGGCTGGCCAGCATCTGGCCTGGGCCGAGATCGACCTTGGTTTGAACGAGACGCGGATTCAGGCGCCGGAGCGCGGCACCTTTGGGCGGCTTTACGAGAACCATGGCCGCGATGAGAACGACAATGCCTTGCAGCAGCGCAAAATGGACGAGCGTGGCCTCGTAGCCATGCGCGGCGAGCGAGCGCGTGAGGGGTACCACGGTGATGGCGGCGCCGGCGCCGAAACCCGCGGCGGTCAGGCCCGCTGCGAGGCCGCGCCTATCCTGGAACCATTTCACCGCGTTTCCCACGCAGGTTCCGTAGACGAGGCCGGTGCCGATTCCGCCGACGGCGCCTCCGGTATAGAGCATCGTCAGCGTGTTGGCGTGGGCGTACATGATCCACGCGGCGGCGATCAGGATGCCGCCGGCCATTACTACCAGGCGCGGGCCGTAGCGGTCGGCGAGATAGGCTTCCACCGGAACTAGCCAGGTTTCGAAAAGCACGAACAGCGTGAAGGTGTACTGGATGGCGACTTTGCCCCAGTGAAATTTGGCGTCGATGGGGTTAACGAAGATCGTCCAGCCATACTGGAGGTTCGCCACCATTGCCATGCAGACAACGCCCGCGAAGAGCTGTATCCAGGGATTGGTCCAGAAACCGGAAGGAGAAGCGGGGGCGCTCGCGCCTGAATCCCGCAGAGATTCGTTGGAACGATCTGCCGGAAGCACTGAAGACATCGAGAGGGTCCCCGTCCGCGTAATTTCTGGCTGATTTTAACGCATCGCCGCGCCAAACGCCCCGGATACTTACTCAATTAGCAGCGCAAGTCAAGGCGGTTTCGGGCCGCTTTCCGAGGGAATCCAGTCATCGTAGCCGGCCCAAAACCACGCACGGTACGCCGGTGCCCTAACTCTTTTTGGCGGAATTCCGCGCCAGCAGTTTCGTGCACGCATAGACGGCCTGGGTGTTGGGCATCGGGACGCCGACCTTCTCGGCAAGTTCGAGCACTGCGCCTACTACGGCTTCGAGTTCCAGGGGACGGCCCGCTTCGAGGTCTTGCAGCATGGAGGTCTTGTGCTCGCCCACCTTTTCGGCGCCGGCGATGCGCTTGTCTATGGAGATGGGCATCTCGATATTTAGCTTTGCCGCGACGGCTTCTACCTCGGCCATGATGCTGCGAACGAGCGCGACTACGCCGGGATCCTGAACCATCTGCGCGAGCGTCGCGCGGGTGAGCGCGCTGAGCGGATTGAAGGCGACATTGCCGAGAATCTTCACCCAGATTTCGCTGCGGATGCGGGTGGTTACCGGGCTTTTGAATCCGGCTTTGGTCAGCGCCGCGGAAACGATGCGGCTGCGCTCGGATTTGCTGCCGTCCGGCTCGCCGAGCGAAATGCGGTTGCCCTCGATGTGGCGAATGACGCCGGGCTCGGCGATTTCGGTGGCGAGATACACGAGAGAGCCGAGCACGCGGCGCGGTTCGATCGCCTGGCCAATCACGCCGCCCGGATCGACGCGCTCGAGTTGAAGGCCTGGGAATGCATCGGCGCCCAGCTGGAAATACCACCAGGGGATGCCGTTCTCCATGCTGACCAGCGTGGTGTCCTGGTGGAAAAGAGGCTTCAGGTGCGGGACGAGCTGCGGAAGGCTATGCGCCTTCACTCCAAGAAAAATCACATCGACGACGCCTGCGTCTTCGAGGCGCTCGACGATTTTAGGGCGCGCCTCAAAGTCACCTTCGGCGCTGACCACGCGGACGCCGTGCTGCTGCATCGCACGCAGATGCGGACCGCGCGCGAATAGTGTGACATCCTCGCCCGCGCGCGACATGCACGCGCCCACGTACGCGCCGATGGCTCCGGCGCCCGCGACCAGGTATCTCAAACTTTCGCACCCACGATCGAAGCGGCCACGGCGCCCCGCTGAATCTTGCCGGTTGCGGTGCGCGGAATTTTTTCGACGATGTAGACCGTCTTCGGGCATTTGAAATCGGCGAGCTTTTCCTTGCAGTGGGCGAGGATTACGGATTCTTTTTCGGGAGTGGACAGGACAACCGCTGCCGCCACTTCCTCACCCCAGGTGGCATGCGGGACTCCGAAGGCGACCGCCTCGGCCACCGACGGATGCGCGAGCAGTACTTCGTCAATTTCGCGCGGGGAGATTTTTTCCCCGCCGCGGACGATGAGCTCCTTGATCCGGCCGGTCAGGACGAGATAGTTGTCCGCATCGAGATAGCCCTGGTCGCCAGTGCGGAACCAGCCGTTGGTGAAAGATTTCGCGTTGGCTTCGGGATTGTTTTCGTATTCCTTCACGACGTTCGGGCCCTTGATGACGACTTCGCCGCGCTGTCCCTGGGGAAGGAGATTGCCGGCGTCGTCCATGATGCCCACCTGAACGCCGGTTCCCGGCCCCACCGAGCCTTCTTTCCTCGCCGATGGCGGCTGGGGATTTGAGCACATCTGATGAGTCGCCTCTGTCATGCCGTACGCTTCGAGCACCGGCGCGCCGAATGTCTGCTCCATCTTTTCCATCATTTCGGGAGGCAGAGCGGCGCTGCATGACCGGATGAAGCGCAGGTTCTCCGCGCCGTCGGGCTTGTTGCCGCCCGCGCGTGTGAGCAGCAGCTGGTGAATGGTAGGAACGGCCGAGTACCAGGTTGCGTGTGAATCGCGCACGAAGCGCCAGAAGGAAAGCGGGCTGAACTTGGTGGGCACTACGACGGCGCCGCCGGAGAGGAGCGTCGACAGCACCGAGGCTACCAATCCATGTACGTGGAACAGCGGCATCACGCACATGGTCACGTCGTTCGGAGTAAGCGCATAGGTTTTCTGGATGTTCTGCGCCGAGGCACCCACGTTCCCGTGCCGGATGGGGACTCGCTTGGGACGCCCCGTGCTGCCGCTGGTGTGGAGAACCAGCGCGATGTCGTCGGGGCCGGGCATTTGCGCTTTCTGGCCGTTACTCGGGGTGCCGACGAGCCGCACTAATCCCTGCTCGTCCATTTCTACTGAATAAACGGGGACGTTGCGATCTTTGGCAGCGGCGCGGGCGTCGTCTGCGCCGTCGGGAGGGCAGAGAAGGAGCTTCGCGGCGGTGTCTTCGAGATAAAAGACGAATTCGTCGTGGCGGTAGAGTGGATTTAGCGGAGCGGCGGTGCCGGCGATGGTGGCGGCGAGAAACGTTACGATGGCGGGCAGGCCATTGGGCATGCAGGTGGCGACGCGGTCGCCGCGTCCGATGCCGGCGGCAGCGAGAGCGTCGGCCATGGTCATCACCTGCTCGCGGAGGCCTTGGTAGGTGATGCGGATGCCGGTTTCCGGCAGGATCATGGCGGTATTTTCCGCGGGCGCCACGTTCAGAAGTTCAACGATGTTGGTGACGTTGGGCATGGTTTGTTTGCTCCGTAAAATCTTCGAAAATGCTGCTTGGCGCAGGTTGCTGACGCGCTTCGAGAATGTTCCCCACATCCAGGTTACGGGACGCTACGCTGTGAATCGCGGGGAGTTCTGCTTGCAAGCTGCCGTTAACTGAAAAACATAGGCTACGGGTTGCGGAGTGTCAAGGCGGAATCGATTGGGCCTGGCGATGAGCGGTGCGCCGATTGAAGAGGGATCCTTCGTCGCTGCGCTCCTCAGGATGACCACGAAAAACAAAGGCGCGGCCAGAATCGAAAGAAAGACCCACCCTTAAAAACCGAAGGGTGGGGCACCCGGAAAAGAAAAAGCAGATCCTTCACTTCGTTCAGGATGACACGCGATTAAGGGGCGATGATAGCGCTGGTCCGATCAGATCCGGCGCTGATGCAGACCCACCCTTGTAAAACCTCGAGGGTGGGACACCCGCAAAACCACGACACCGCGCTACTCCGGCCAGGTGGCTGCCGGGTCGAAATTCATGAGCGGCTGCGGTGGTACCTTCGGGATTTGCGGCTTCAGGTATGGCTTGCCGGAGGCTTTGTGGCAGCCGTAGCAGCCGGCGAGCGTTTCTTTGTAGCCGACTACGAACTGGGCGCTGTCTTTCTTTGTAATGGCGTCGCGCAGATCGGCGATGGCGCTGTTGTCGATCCCGGCGAAGAGGCCCTTGAGGTTTACGGGATTGCCGTCGGCGTCTTTGCGGATGGGGCGGATGCGGATGGTCCACTGGATGTGCTGGCGCGCTTCGTTCAGGTAGAAGTCGGCGAGGGGCCAGTTTTTTTTCTGGCCGGCGAACCAGAGATTCGCGAACTGGAAGCCGACGTCGGTCATGGCGTGGGATTGCGACGGCACAACTTCCTTGAGATGGTCGATTTCAGCCTGCATTGAGGCAAGGTCGGGCGCGGGCTTGGCCGCGTCCTGCTGCGGGGCCGCGGCGACCGTGGCGGGCTTCCAACGGGAAACAATAACGCCGCCGGCGAGCGCGCCACAAAGGAAAAGCAGGCCACTTCGGAGTAGGGTATTTTTCTTCATCGCGGATCTCCCTCTGGTTACAGCGTTCACGCTATTCACAAGGTTCACAAGGGAAGCAGACTACGTAAAAAGAACCCAAAATTCAAATGGCCAGGGCTCTATTTCCCACCAAGGTTAGTTCCCAAGGTTAATTCGACGCGAGGCCTTTGTCGTGCGTTACAAAAGGCACGCCAAGCCAATGCTACGTGGGCATTCGCAAAAAGAAATACACGGCGAGGAATCCGAAGATCGCGTCAGGCGACCACGCCGCCAGCAGAGGCGGCAGTTGCCCGATCGAGCCCATCGCTTCAAACAGCGCCGCAGTGGCCCAGTAGACGATGCCGATGCCGACCGCGAGGGCCACGCCGCCGATCGCCCCGCGCGTGCCAACCAGCAATCCGAAGGGCGCGCTCAGTAGGATTATGATGGCGGCGATCAACGGGAAGGCAAACTTTTTCTGCCATTGCACCGCGAGGCGCGCGGTATCGAAGCCCGCTTGACGCAGACTGGCGATGTACTGGCCCAGCTGGCGCCAATTCATCTGGTAATACTGGCGCACCTCGCGGCGGAAATAGCTGGGAGGCTCGGTGAGTTCCGGCAGCGAGTAGGCCTTGAAAGGGAAGTAGCGGGTGACGTTGCCCGCGGAATCGAATTCGCGAATCCAGCCGCCGGTGAGTACCCAGGTGTTTTCGCTCGGTTCCCACGCGGCGCGGGCCGCGTAGACGCGCCTGGTGACGGCAAAAGTGGCGGGGTTCAGCTCGAAAATATTCAGGCCGCCGAAGAGCTGGCGGTCGGAATCAAAGAGTTCGTAATTGTAGATTTTGTCGTTCTCGCCAAAGATCCACTGGCGCGCGGGCTGGAAGTAGGTTTGCGCGGGGCGTCCTTTGATCTGGTTGCGGAGCGCGTCCTGCCGCTGGTTGGCGTAGGGAAGAAAGGTGTAATCGAGAAGGAACATTCCGCCCGCGAGAAGCAGGCCGGCAAGCGCGAGGGGAAAGATCAGGCGGTAGAGGCTGACGCCGCTGGCCTTGAAGGCGATTACCTCGTTGTTCTTGGCGAGGGCCGCGAGCGTCACCAGGCAGGCGACCAGCGTTGCCAGCGGCGCGAGCTGATAGAGCATCAGCGGAATCAGGTACACGAAATAATTAAACACGACGATCGGGGGCGGGTGATTCTTCGAGATGTCGCCGAGAAGGTCAAAAAGCGTGAAGGCATCGAAGATCAGAATGAAACCGGCCAGCAGTACGGAGAAAAAATATCCGAACTGGCGCAGGAGATAGATATCGAACATCATCGGGAAACTTACGGCGCTGGCGGTTCGCGTGGAGCGCAGGGGAAACGGTGTTGAGCCGGCCGGAGCAGCAGCGCCGTTTGCTACTAAGCCGTTCGACATGGCCGTGGCGGACGCACTTGCTGCAGACGCGGCCGCAGCCTCGACTGACGCCGCAGCCGACCTTCGGCGCAGCCGGAGGCGGTAGGTCTCGATCCATGCGAGCAGGGAATTTGGCTTACGCACGGTTTCAATCCGGCGGAAGAGGTAGAGGCCGACCGCTACCGCAACGATATTTGCGGCCCAGATTCCCGCCCACGGCGGAACTTTTCCTTGCCGCGCCCAGTGGTCGCCCGCGATCCACAGAAAGTAGTACGCGCCGATCAGGATCAGCGTGAGGATCAAGCCCGCCGCACGTCCGCCGCGCCGGGGACGCACACCGAGCGGGACACCCAGCAGCGCGAACACAATGCACGCGACGGGAAAGGCGATGCGATTGTTGAGTTCGACGCGCGCGTCGCGCCAACCGGGGCCGAGGTTCGCGAGAAGAGCGGAGGTGCTCTGTTCGGACACGGTCAAGCTGTTGTTGCGCGCCGATGTGATGGTGCCGGAAACATCGACGGCGAGGTCATTCTCGCCGAAGGTGGTGACGTTGTAACGATCGGGGGAGCGCGGATCGTACTGATGAGTGCTGCCGGGTCCGAGATGCAGCTCGATGCGATTGCCCTCGTCTTCGCTAAGTACGCGCGCGTCTTTCGCCACGGTGACGGCGACGCCATTCGTGCCGCCGGTGGAGGCGAGGAAGACTCCCTGCCACTGTGTGGCTTCGGCGCTGGCGTCTTGCACGTATAATACGAAATGCGGAAAGCGCTCATCGAAAACCCGCGGCTGCACGGCGAAGGAAGCCTGTGAAGCGAGGATCTTCATCTCGAGGCGCCGGAGCGTCCGCAGAGACGCGGGGCTCAGCCAGAAGGTAATCACCAGCGCCGCCAGCGCGCTCACAAGCGCAACAAATCCGATCGGCAAAAGCAGGCGGCGCAGGCTGACGCCGGAGGCGTGCAGTGCAACGATTTCGCTGTCCGACGAGAGCCGGCCGAGGCCTATGAGTACGCCGACCAGAACCGCCATGGGAATTGTGAAGATCAGCACGGGAGGAAGCGTGCAGAGAAACAGAAGGATCACCGTGCCGAAGCCGCCCGAGTGGCGCACGACCAGTTCCATGAGGCGCACCAGCTGCGGCACGAAGAACACGAACGTGAAGACGGCGAGTCCCAGAACGGCGTGTGAGGCTACTTCGCGGCCTATGTATCGATCGAGGAGGCGCATAATAGCGCGCCGTCATATTACCACGCTGCGAGGGCGCGTACATTTCGCGAGGACGAGCGTTTCGGAAGGCGAGGGCCGGTGAGAATCAACCTGGTAATTCTGTGGCATATGCACCAGCCGCAGTATCGCGACCCGGCAACGGGGCAGTACATGCTGCCGTGGACGCGCTTGCACGCGCTGAAGGATTACTGGGGAATGGTGCGCGTGCTCGGGGAATTTCCCAGGGTGCACGCGACGTTCAATTTCGTGCCGCTGCTGGCGGAGCAGATCGAGGAATACGCGAGTGGGCGGTTCAAGGAAGAATGGTTCGAGATTGCGTTCGCGCCCGCCGACTCGCTGACGCCCGATCAGAAGCGCAAGGCGCTCGAACGCGCGTTCCAGGTGAACGAAAGCCTGATCAACCGCTGGCCGCGGTTCGTCGATTTGCAGGCGCAGGTGCGCGCGGCCGGGCCGGAGGCGTGCGTTTCGCACTTCAGCCTGCGCGAATGGCGCGATTTGCAGCTGCTCTCGCAGCTTGCGTGGATGGACGAGGAATATCTCGCGAACGATCCCGTGGTGCGGGAGCTATCCGAAAAAGGCACGGGGTTCAGCGAGGAGGACAAGCGCTCGCTGATGGGAAAGCAGCACGAACTGCTTTCCGCCGTGCTGCCGGAATATCGCAACGCGGCGGCGCGCGGGCAGATCGAGATTTCCACCACGCCCTATTACCATCCGATTCTTCCGCTGCTCTGCGACACGGATATCGCGCGCGTGTCGAATCCGCATACGCCACTGCCGAGCCCCGCGTTCCGGTATCCCGAGGATGCGCGCGAGCACCTTTCGCGCTCGCGCCAATTTCACGAACGCATATTCGGCGCGCCTCCCGCCGGGCTGTGGCCTTCCGAGGGTTCGGTGTCCGATCAAGCGCTCGATATCGCGATGGAGCTCGGGTTCAAGTGGTTTGCCACCGACGAAGGCGTGCTGGGGCGCACACGCAACATCGGCTTCTGGCGCGACGCGGGCGGTTATCCCGAGAATGGCTGTCATCTGTACCGTCCCTGGCGATTGCAGCGCGGCGGGAGACAGATGAGCGGCTTCTTTCGCGACCACTATCTTTCCGATCTCGTAGGCTTCGTGTACAGCCGCATGGGAGCCGAAGCCGCCGCGCAGGATTTGCACCGCCGGATTCGGGCGATCGGGGAACGCGAGACGTACGGACAGACCGCGACGGTCAGCCTGATACTGGACGGAGAGAACGCCTGGGAATACTATGCGGGGAACGGGCGCGAGTTTTTGCGCAGATTCTATGAGTCCATCGGGAATGACCCGGACATTCGCGCCCTGACCGGCAGTGAAGCCATGGAGGAGGTCGCCGAGCAGCCGAAGATCGAGAGCATCTTTCCGGCGTCGTGGATCAGCGCGAACTTCGATGTGTGGATCGGCGACGCCGAGGACGTGGTGGCGTGGAATTTACTGCGCGAGGCGCGCGACGCGTACCGGCGGGCGGTGGAGCGGCACGAATCGGAGAGTCCGCTTTCGCCGGAATGGGAAGCGCAGCGCAAGCGGGCGTATGAGTCGGTGCTGGCGGCCGAGGGAAGCGATTGGAACTGGTGGTATGGTCCGGAACACGCGTCGGCGAACGACGCGGAGTTCGACGCCTTGTATCGAAAGCATCTTACCGAAATCTATCGCGCACTTGGCGAACACGTGCCGGATGCGCTGGCGCGCCCGATCAAGCGCGCTCCTGACCGCGCGCGGCGCGAGCCTCCCATGGCCTACCTGAACGTGAAAGTGGACGGCCGCGAGAGCAATTATTTCGAATGGCTGGGCGCGGGTCTCTATGCCACCGACCGCCGGCAAAGCGCCATGCACGGGCGCGCGTACGTACTGGGCGATTTGTACTACGGATTCAGCGACTCGCATTTTTATCTGCGCGTCGACCCGATTCCAGAAGTGGTGAAGGAGATGCCGTCGTTCCAGATCCGCCTGACGATGTGGGATTCGCGCGAGACGCGGATCACGCTGCGCATCGAGAACGGTGCGCTCGCAGGCTGCATTTTCGAGCATGCCGGGCTGTGCCTGCTGCACCCGGAGACAGTGGTATCCGCCGCCTACGGCAGGATTCTCGAAGTAGGTTTCGCGCGCGAGCTCTTCGATTTGCACGGGAGGCGCGAATTGCTGCTCAGCGTCGCGCTATGGAAAGGCGGCTTGCCGCTCGACGTGCTGCCCGCCGAGGGAATGATGAGCGTCGCGCTGGGGGAAGAGTATTTCGCGTGGCCGCCGGGGTAAGACGAATCGCGGATGAAAGCCTCGCGTGCCTTCGCTGAATCAACGCGTCGCCTTCCGACCCTCAAAAAACGCGAGGGTCGGGCGCCCGCAAAACCTACGGCATAGGCTACCTCACCCCGCCTATTCGGCGGTTTTCCATGGCGAACGGACCGCGTTCGCCCGGGAATCGCGCGAGAACCTCCTCTAATCGACTCCGGCACAGGGACCTGCAAAAGGTGTAGGATGGCGGTACGCTTCGGGAGGGTTTATGCAATCAAGACGAGAACTTCTGGCAGGGGTGGGAATCGCCGCAATCGCAGCACTCGCCGGGCCGGTCAAGACTGTTTTTGGCAGCGCCGCGCAGCCGAAGACGCCGGTCGATTTCGACGTGCCTGCGAATGCGTGCGACTGCCATGTACATATCATCGGAGACGGGCGGCGATTTCCGTATGCGGCATCGCGCGTTTACACGCCTGAAATGGCATCGGTCGCGGAGTTGCGCACGCTGCATCGGACCCTGCACATCGATCGCGTGGTGGTGGTGCAGTCGACCGTCTACGGCGCGGACAATGCGTGCACGCTCGATGCGATCAGGCAGATCGGGCCCAGCGCGCGCGGCATCGCCGTGCTCAGCGACGCCACTTCCAGCGCGGACCTCGATGAAATGCACCGCGGCGGAATCCGGGGAGTACGGATCCACTTCGAAGCTTTGAAGACCTTTGACCCGGAGATTGTGCGGAAGAGCTTCCGGGCTGCCGCCGAGCGAATCAAGGGACGCAAGTGGCATCTGGAGGTCGTCGCGGCGGACTGGCGGGAGGTGGAAGCCCTGCGAGAGGATGTGGCTGCGTCCGACGCACCGGTTTCATTCGATCTGGGCGTGCTGACGCTTTCCGCCGTCGATCCGCAGGGCTTCAAAACGCTGCAGGGTATGCTCCAGGGCGGCAAGACATACGTCAACATCGCGGGGCCGTATAACGACCTGAATTACACGCCCATCGCCAAGCCGCTGATTGCAGCCAATCCCGAGAGAGTCACATGGGGCTCCAATTGGCCGCATGTCGCGCGGGAACCCGGGAAGAAAGTTACGGAAATCACGCCGCTCGCTCAAGTGGACGATGGGCGCGACCTCAATCGGCTGCCCACATGGACCGCCAACGCGGCTCAGCTCAAACTGATCCTGGTGGAGAACCCGGCCAGACTCTACGGATTTTGAAGCGATAGATTTGCATTCGCGTCGCCCGGGTTATTATGTCGACCGTTAAGCAGGTCCACGACTTGAGGCCGGTATGAAACTGCGAAAGAAGCAGGTCGCGGCTCCCAAACTTGAGATCGATCTGGCAACGATCCGAAAGCTCGCAGAGGATCGCGACGACGAAAACTGGGATTTCCGGTGCTGGCTGAAGTACCACGATCCGGATGGCATCGATGACCTCGTCAAGGACTTGAGCCGGAAATACTTCGCACTCATCGATTGCACGCAATGCGGAAATTGCTGCCGGTCAATGCACGTCGAATTCGAGAAAAATGAGCTTCACACCATTGCACAAACGCTGGGCCAGTCGATAGAAGCATTCGAGCGCAAATTTATGTCAGAAGGCCGGGTCAACCCGCCTTGCCCGATGCTCAACGGAAAGCTGTGTTCCATTTACGAAACCAGACCGGAAGTTTGCAGGTCGTTTCCTCATTTCGAACAACCGGATTTCACATCCCGGCTGTACGGCGTGCTTGACAACATTGCTATCTGCCCGATCGCGTTCAATGCTTTCGAGGAGCTAAAAGCAACGGTCGCATGGCGGCGCCGCTAGCGCGGAGACGCACGATGACAGGAGAGGAAATCGATCATGGCGACTAATACGATCCGGCTTCACCGTGTGCTCCGTGCGAGTCCCGAGAAAATTTATCGCGCGTTTCTCGATGCCGACGCCAAAGCGAAATGGCTTCCGCCGAACGGCTTCACGGGCAAGGTTCATCATTTAGATGCCCGGGTGGGCGGCATCTTACAAAATGTCGTTCACGAATTTCACCACCGGGAGCGTCCACTCCTTCGGCGGTGAATATCTCGAATTGGTGCCGTACGAGCGCATTCGCTACACCGACAAATTCGACGACCCGCACATGCCGGGAGATATTCAGGTAACGGTCACCTTGAAGAAGGTTTCGTGCGGAACCGAGTTGCACATCGTGCAGGAAGGGGTGCCGGCTGTGATTCCGCCGGAAGCGTGCTACCTCGGCTGGCAGGAATCGCTCATTCTTCTGGCCAAGCTCGTCGAGGCAGATATACCCAACTAAGAGGAGTTGCGATGCGACACCTCCCAGCATAAAAGGCCGTAA
>CAWCQH010000035.1:0-75264 GCA_963797585.1 uncultured Acidobacteriota bacterium | reverse complement strand
TTTCAATGTGCTGTGGTTGTTGCAGCTAAAGGACGCTGATCATTACTTACTACTGGAGTGCCAGCACGACATCCACCCAGTAGTTCGAGGCGCTATAGGTGTTGCTGGGGAAGGCGCTCGTGCCGCCGTACATGTAAACGCCATTGCCTCCGCTCACCCCGTTTTCCAAGGCCTGCAAGGGAGGGTTGCTCACTCCGGCGCTCGCAAAAGCATTCAAATCGATGCTGAAGTGGCTCACGCCGGTGTAATAGGAGGCCACATACACGGTACCGGCTGTGATCGTCACCGGAGATGAAAAGTTCACCTGCTGCCAGCCCGAGCTCGTCTCGTTGGAGAAGGTAGCGTTAGCCAGCAGAGTGCCGGTGCTCGACCACAGGTTGCCCACGTGCGTTCCGGTGTTGGCCGCGCTTTTATAGAATCGAACCCCTGTAATCGTCCCATTGGTGCTGGAGGTGAACTTCACGCCCAGCTCCACGCCTGCGCCCGCCCCGGAATCGACGACGGAGGGAACAGCACTGCTGCTCCAGATCGTGCAGGGACACGCCGGAGGCGGCGGTGCTTGCACCGTCAGGCCGGCGCTGTTGCTCGTGATGCCGTTCAGAGCAGCCGTAACATTGGAATTTCCCGCCGCTTGACCTGTCGCCAGGCCAGCGCTGTTGATGGTGGCAACCGTTGTGTTCGACGAATTCCACGTGACCTGGCTGGTGATGTTCGCTGTGCTGTTGTCCTGGTAGGTGCCGATTGCGGCGAACTGCTGCGTCGCCCCGACATTCACGGTCGGATTGGTCGGCGTCACAGCGATGGACGCGAGTGGGGATGATGCTGTCTGCGCGAACACGATATCCACCCAGTAGTTTGAGGCGTTGTAGGTGTTGCTGGGGAAGGCGCTCGTGCTGCCGTACATGTAAACGCCATTGCCTCCACTCACCCCGTTTTCCAAGGCCTGCAGGGGAGGGTTGCTCACTCCGGCTGTCGCAAAAGCGTTTGAATCGATGCTGAAGTGACTCACGCTGGTGTAATAGGAGGCCACATACACGGTACCGGCTGTAATGGTCACCGGAGATGAGAAGTTCACCTGCTGCCAGCCCGAGCTTGTTTCGTTGGAGAAGGTAGCGTTGGCCAGCAGAACGCCGGTGCTCGACCACAGGTTGCCCACGTGCGTCCCGGTGTTGGCCGCGCTCTTATAGAATCGAACGCCGGTAATCGTCCCATTGCCGCTGGAGGTGAACTTCACGCCCAGCTCCACGCCTGCGCCCGCCCCGGAATCGACGACTGTGGGAACCGCACTGCTGCTCCAGATCGTGCAAGGGCACGCCGGGGGCGGCGGTGTTTGCACCGTGAGGCCCGCGCTGTTGCTCGTGATTCCGTTCAAAGCAGCCGTGACATTGGAATTTCCCGCCGCCTGACCTGTCGCCAGGCCAGCGCTGTTGATAGTGGCAACCGCTGTGTTCGATGAATTCCATGTGACCTGGCTGGTGATGTTCGCCGTGCTGCTGTTCTGGTAGGTCCCGGTTGCGGTGAACTGCTGCGTCGCCCCAACATTCACGGTCGGATTGGCCGGCGTCACAGCGATGGACGCGAGTGGGGATGATGCTGTCTGCGCAAACACGATATCCACCCAGTAGTTTGAGGCGTTGTAGGTGTTGCTGGGGAAGGCGCTCGTGCTGCCGTACATGTAGACGCCGTTGCCTCCGCTCGCGCCGCTTGCCAGGGCCTGCAGGGGAGGGTTGTTCACTCCGGCTGTAGCAAAAGCGTTCGAATCGATGCTGAAGTGGCTCACGCTGGCGTAATAGGAGGCCACATACACAGTACCGGCTGTAATGGTCACCGGAGGTGAAAAGTTCACCTGCTGCCAGCCCGAGCTTGTTTCGTTGGAGAAGGTAGCTGTAGCCAGCAAAGCGCCGACGCTCGACCACAGGTTCCCCACGTGCGTTCCTGTGTTGGCGGCACTCTTATAAAATCGAACGCCTGTAATTGTCCCATTACTGCTGGAGGTGAATTTCACGCCCAGCTCCACACCTGGACCTGCGCCGGAATCGACGACTGTGGGAACAGCACTGCTGCTCCAAATCGTGCAGGGGCAAACCACCCCTCCTGGACCGGACGACACGACCAGCGTCACCGCCGATCCCGAAGCCACCGAAGTCCCCGCAACTGGAGCCTCGCTGATGACATCACCAGAGGGCACGGTAGTGCTCGATGCTGTCGTCACCGTGCCTACCGTGAGCCCGACGCCTGTGATTGCCGTCGTGGCCGCCGCCTGCGTAGCACCGACCACGTTCGGCACCAACACAGGGGGCGGACCAGTCGAGACCACCAGATTGACCGCCGATCCCGAGGTCACCGAAGTGCCCGCAATTGGAGCCTCGCTGATGACATCACCAGAGGGCACCGTCCCGCTCGATGCTGTTGTCACCGTGCCCACTACGAGCCCGGCGCCCGTGATTGCCGTCGTGGCCGCCGCTTGCGTATCACCGACCACGTTTGGCACCGACGCCGTCGATGACCTCGGCCACACGTTCACCAGGTTCGCGACGTTAATGCTTCCGATTCCCGTTGCGAAGTCCCAGCCAGCGGTGGTCCCAAAAGCAAGCTGATACGATGAGTTTGACTTGGACAACACCCCGTATGTCCCTGACGGCAAGTAGCAGTTATGACTGCCCTTGCAGACCACGTCCATATCGCCTTGGGTGATGTCGTAAAAGACGCATGAACCGGCGACCTCATTGCCGAGCGTCGAGTTACAGGACGTGTTTCCAGCCGAGCCGTACTCCGCCGCTGCCAACGAGTAGTACGTTGGATTCGGATTGCCCGCATTGCTTCCAACAGTTTGATTGATCAGCGCCTGGACCGAAGCCATGATGGGTGAGGAAACCGACGTTCCGCCGAAACCGTTCCAGGTATTCGGATTACCCGCACATCCCACGCCGCCATTCGCAGTGTCGGAGTAACAAACCACGTAGTAGTGTCCCCATATCCCGTTGGCCGCAAAGAGTGATACATCGGGGATGTCACGCACGCCGTCACTCGGATTGCCAAAGACGGATTGCCAGCTCGGCTTGGCATATCCCGCGCAGCTCCCGCTGACAACTCCGTTCGCACTGTTTCCGGTGGCGCAGCCGCTCGGCCCGCCGCTGCCGGCAACTGTATTCAGATAATAACTCTCGCCGGTGGAGCTGTTGCAAAAGCCGCCGGAGCCGTAGCTGGTCAGGTACGTGAGATAGGTACTCAGCAGTCCGCCTGCACAGGAATCATTCCAGGGAATTTCGGGAATGTAGGATTTTGCAGAGCCGTAGGTAGCCGTATTGGCGGAATTCCAATACGTGCTGTTGGCACCCGCGTAGGTGTCGCCAAAATCCGTGCCTCCCACCGAAACGTTATACGGCGTCGAGGTGAAGCCGCTGATCGAGACCCCGTGCGTCGCGTCCCTGGCGCCGCCGTCGGAGCTGGCCCCGCCTTGATCGCCCGAAGAAACGAAAACAGACACCCCTTCGGCCACCGCCTGTTCGTACAGCGCATTTATGTACACATTATTTGCCGCGCCAAGCACCGCCTCGGACTCGCCATAGCTGATGCTTACGATGCCCGGCGGTGTCCCGCTCGCATTCAGCAGGTTCTGTAACGCGATAAATCCGCCAAAGGTCGCTGTGTCCATGCACGAGACCAGTTCGATCGCCGCGCTCGGCGCGCCGGCGCTCGCCCATTCCGCGTCGAGAATGGCCTCGGCGTCATCGGCGTTCGCCCCCGGGTCGCTGCAGTTGTTGGTTCCGCTCGGTGGGGCCGGGTGAGCCTGCGTGAAAGATCCGGAGGCATAGCCGGATAGCCCCAGCACACTTCTGAAGGTGCTCCAATCGGCCGTGCTATATACGTCAGTGTCCTCCACCACGACGATCGTCTGGCCCTGCCCGGAAATCCCCTTCGCAAAAACCGGACTGAAGTTGTACACCGTAGCCAGGTCCGCAGGTACGATCACATAATTCCCGTTGCCTACAGTGTCGTCGATCCGCCGCCGGTGCAGTGGATGCGGCGTGAAGTCGTTCATCGACACGACCCCCGCCACCACCGGCACAAGCGCGGCTGGAATCTGCGGATCGCTGATATTGGCGATGTGCCTCTCTCCGTTCGACTCGATAGTATGAATCTCGGTCTTGAAGGCGTCTCGAACCTGCCTTGCTGTCCCGGAAAAATCGATCGACCTCGGATAGATTACGTTGACGGCAAAGCCGCGGGACTGCAGCCAGCTGGTGATCGCGGCAATGTCCTCCGGCGCCGGGCTGAATTCCTGTTTGAATTGCTCGGGCGTGAGCCATTTGTGGAAATTCGGAGACGCAGGATTGTGAAGATCGGAAATGAACTGATCAAGTTCCTGCTGCTTTTCAGCCGGAAGTTGCAGCTGGAGTTGCATGTGTTCCATGGGAAGTGAATCCGATACGATGCCGCGATCGTTGGCCGGATTGGCTTCAGGACGCGTGTTACCCGGTAGCCGAACCGTCGCACTCTCGTCAATCGCCTGCGTAACCAGGCGGCGGGCAGGCAGCTTCCGCTGAGATTGAGCGTTGGCACCATCGACTAGGAATAGAAACGCGAGGGCGGTAACGAGACACGTGACGGATCGAAAATGTGGCAGTTTGGGCATCATTCCCGACCCGATCTTAGGCTCCCTCTGGTGGGAGAAATATAGGTACGAATCGCTGTCAGGTCAACCGGGAAGGGAGCCCGCTCACCCTCGTAGGAAACGCGCTGGCAATTAGAGCGATATCCTTGGCGCCGAGGGAGACCGGTCCAGATGAATCCACAAGCTCCCTCCCGCTAGCAGAAGTACGGAGAGCAGCAAGTAAGCCGGCGATACCGCTCGCCCACTCACCGAGACCAGAACGTATTCGAGCAGGAAGGCGGGCAGCAGAAAAAAGGTGAGCGCCCCCCAAAACAAAGCTGTTCGATTGCCTCGCGCGACACTCTTCGCGGAAATCCCGATCAGAATTCCACCCGGAAAGAAGATAAGAAAATAATAGATATAACTATAGCCGTTAAGTTCGCCCGTTCTCACCATGCGAAGGTGATGGGCCAGAGCCGCACCGGGCCCCAGACGATAAGTGCGGGCAGCCGGTTTGCCTTCGAGGTAGAGCGAAGCGTTCGAACCGTCGTATGAAAGAAGAATGTCGCGCGTTTGGTTGGCTTGAATACGCCGGGAATACGCCACACCAGGTCGGACCCGCTTGCCGAGATCGGATTGCGCAAATAAATAATCAAGTCGGCGTTTTCTTGACGGATTCTCAGCTCCAGCGGGCCGGATCGCTCCCAAATGCCGATGAGCCGCCCGTCCGATCCTTCCGCCTCTAATGGTTTGCACAACACACGAACCGCAAACTGGTTTGTCTTCTTAAGGGATTCCACCAGATTGAAAACAGGCTGCTTTGAAATCAGCCAGGACCTGCCATCCAGCGTCACATAGGGTGGATCACCGGCCATCGGCGGAGCATTGATCAAGGAAAGCGGCGGAAGAAGATCTCTTTGGTCCGGGAGCTCCGCAAGTTCCGCGCGTTTCGCAAAATCGTAGTCCGCAAGCGGGGTCGCGCGCACCTCGTCGGGAGTCGCGCCACTTGCCAACTGCCGCGCGACTTCAGCTTGGATCGGCCGGTCCCATAACTGGAGCCTGAACAGTTGCCCCTTCCAGGCCGTGGAAACGTGTCCCGGAGAATCGTTGCCCACCACAAGCAGCGAATCGGAATTCCAGTTGCTCAGCCGTGTCTGCATCTGGAGCGGAACCGAAATCGCAAGCCACAGCCCAAAATAAACCGAAAGCGTGAAAGCCGTACGTGGCCACTTCACCAGCCTTCCTAGAGCTGATTCGCCCGCCGATAGCAGCTGCACCAGCGTCGTCCCGCACAGTTCGAAAAGGACGAAGCCCACAACGGACCCGGACGTGTTCGTTACCACATCCTCCCATCCAGAATCGCGCATCGGAATGTATAACTGAACGAATTCGATCCCGTAGGAAAGCAGCGCGCCGGAAGCCAGGGCCACAATCAGTGTCCTCGTCCAGGATTTTCCTTTTTCTCTCAGCTTTTCTCCGATCGCAAAGCCAAAGGGCATGAATAGCAGCACGTTTAGATAGACGTTAAGCCCCCCGGCGTTCTTACCCCAGCCGCCCAGCAGGAAGGGAGAACTGATGGAAGAAAGCTTCGCGTGAGCCGTAAGCCTGAATGGAAACAAGGTGAGAAACAGGATTCCGATCAGCGCAAGAATCAGCAGCCGGGTGGACCAACCCTCGATGGGAGCCTCGGAGTCGGAGGTCCTTGAGAAATGATCAGGCATGGAGCGCGGTGGACTTACCGTAAAAGTTTAGCATGCCCTCGGAGAAGAATTGCGATCGGGCGCGTTTCCCGAAAAAAGCGGTCCAGCCCGTCCATTGCATGCGCCTGCCGCAGTGTCACGGAAGAATTTTTTGCTCCAGATCCTGCTCCGCTTGCCGCACATTTTCCGGCCTGCCGAGATCGCGCCAATAATAGCCATCGGCGCGAAACGCCAGAAGCTTCTCTCCGCGAGCTGCCAGCCGTAGATAGGAAGTGATGATGGAGAAAGCCCCTTCTTCCATCATCATTCCCAAAAGCCGTGGAGAAATGACATGTATACCGGTAAACGCAAGAGCCTCTTTCGGTTGCGCAGCACTTTCATCCTGGCCGGAGGCTCGAACGATTTCTTCGTCTTGATCTGGACCTGACCGGCGTCCGCAGAGCTGAAGCTGTTCGTCGAACAGCAGATACCGTGACGTCTCGCGCTCCTGTACGGCTAGCGTCGCCAGGGCGCCATTGTGCTCGTGAAACTGAACCATGCGCTGAAGATCGATGGTGCTAACCACGTCCACATTGTGCAAGAGAAACGGCCGCTCGATATCCGCGGAGCTTTCCAGGAAAAAATGGGCGGCCTTCTTCAGGCCTCCGCCGGTGTCGAGCAGCGCCTCTTCGCGCGAAATTTCGATGCGCATCCCAAAATTCCTCTTCGCCTTCAGGTAGTCGGCTACCATATCTGCAAAGTGATGCACGTTAATGATCACCTCGCGGACATCGCAAGCGCGCAATCGCGCCAGCGTGATCTCCAGCATCGTGCGCCCGCCAACCTCCACCAGCGCCTTGGGACGATCGTCCGTGAGCGGTCGCAGCCGCGTGCCGAGGCCGGCGGCCAGAATCATCGCCTTCATCGGTTCATATTCTCCAGCTCCAGGTGGCGCACCACCACCTCCACGCCGCTCCGGCCCCGCAGTCGCTTCGCCAGTTCCTCCGCGAAATACACCGAGCGATGCTGGCCCCCCGTGCACCCGAACGATACCGTCAGGCTGTCGAAACCCCGGCGCTGATAAGCGCTCACGCTCGCATCCACCAGCGACAGTACGCTGGACAGGAACTGATGCGCGCTTTCCTGCTGGTTGAGGTATTCGATCACCGGAGCGTCTTTGCCCGTGAGCGGCTTGAATTTCTCCTCGCGCCCCGGATTCGGTCCGCTGCGCGCATCGAAGACAAACCCGCCGCCATGCCCGGTTTCGTCCTTGGGGATTCCCCGGCGGTAGGAAAAACTGAAAACTCGCACCACAATTTTTTCCTGGCGGGAAGTGAGTGTCTCCAATTTCTCCGAAGCCACCATGTACTCGAACGCGCTCATCAGCGCCGGCAGCGCGATAGGGAGTTCGGTGTGCTGGAGCAGCCAGCGCACATTGTTCAGGGCGAACGGCACGCTCTGCAGGAAGTGGGATTTACGCTCGTAAAAGCCGCGAAACCCGTAAGCGCCCAGCGCCTGCATGATGCGCACGTAAACGTAGGCGTAGTAGTGGCGCATAAACGCTTCCCGGGGTATCGCCAGGAAATCGCCCAGGCGCGCGATATATAGATCGAGCAATTCCTGGCGCAAATCCGGCGGAAGATCGGCTTTGGCGTCGTACAGAAGAGACGCGATGTCGTACTGAAGCGCGCCCTTGCGTCCCCCCTGGTAATCCAGGAAAAAGGGATCGCCGTCGCGCATCATGATGTTGCGCGATTGGAAGTCCCGGTAGAGAAAGTAGTCGAGATCGGCGCTCAGCAGAAACGTGGTCAGTCGGCTGAAATCGTCTTCGAGCGATTGTTCGTGGAAAGGGATTCCCGCCAGCCGAAGGAAATAATATTTGAAATAATTGAGGTCCCATTCGATGGACTGTCCGTCGAACACGGCGCGCGGGTAGCAAACCTTGTAATTCAGATCGCGTCCGGCTTCGATCTGAAAGCGCGGCAGTACGGCTACCACCTTGCGATAGGCTTCGATCACCTGGGGCCCGATCGTGCCCGCGGACCGGTTATTCGAGAGAAATTCAAAAAGGGTTGTGTCGCCCAGATCTTCCTCGAGATAAGCCCCTTGGCTCAGATCCTCGGCATAGATTTCCGGCACGGGCAATCCGTGCGCTCGAAAATGCCTCGAAAATTCAAGGAAAGCGGCATTTTCCTCGCGCACGCCATACAGAACGCCGATCGCGCTGATTTCTCCGCTGGTCAGCCGGATGAGCTGGCGTCCCGACCCGCCCAGTTGGCCCTGCAGCGCCTGTACTCTCCTGACGGGTGCGCGGAAATGTTGTTCGAAAAGGTTCTTGAGAATATCCATCGAGAGCCCGGCCGCCTTGCAAAGAGAAGGAAGCAATGGGCGAAAAGGGAAATTCTCCCCGGTCCGCCATGCAAAGCCAGTCTAGTCGCTCATAGACCGGATGGCGAGCCAGCCGGCTCGGCACAAGTCGAAAAAGGCACTCATGTTCCGCGGTTGCGGGCCGCTTTCGCAGTATGCTAGCCTTCAACCCCCAGCCGGAGTAAGACCTGAGCCTGCGAGACTAGCGTTGCCTATCGGGACACAGCTGTACCATTTTGAGTTTGGCAGCGGAAAGGCAGCGGGCTAGATTGATAGCCCCGGTCCATATTCTTTTGTCTGTTTCGACGGCTTTTGGGTCCCAAGGAGGGTAAATGTGGGGAGGAGATAAGAAGAACGAATCTCCCGCCAGGCAACCGCTTCCGCAACAGCCTGGCACGACGGCACCACCAATCGCAAGTGCACCATCATTTTCTGGGGAGGCTAAGACAATGGCACCTTTGGATTCGACGTATCCCTCGACGACGAGCGGCGGTACCGCGCGGTTGGGCGGAAGCCTGCACGTCAAGGGTGAAATTACCGGTAACGAGGATCTGCACATTGACGGCAGCGTCGAGGGGTTGGTCCAGCTGGAAGATCGCAAGCTGACGATGGGAGCCAGCGCGAAGGTCACCGCCGATATCATCGCCCGCGAGGTGGTGGTTTACGGCAACGTGAAGGGAAACCTCCGCGCGCGCGACCGTATCGAGATCAAGAAGGATGGGTCGGTGGTGGGAGATTTGACGACCGCCCGGATCATGATCGAGGACGGCGCGTACTTCAAGGGCTCGATCGAGATCGATAAGTCCGGCGATGCCAGCGACAGCCACGACAAGTCTTCGTCGTCGTATGCGAAGTCGGCTGCTCGCACCACTGCGCCTGCATCTACCACAGTTTCCTAGCCCTCGGATTTTCTGCGTGAGCGGGTCGCCCGTAGGGGGCCCGCCACCGCTTCGCTTGAGTTTTGCCCGGTAGACCCCGCAAGCCCCTCTTTCTAAAATTTGCGCTGCGATGATTCGTTGACAGGGGATTGGCTGTAGAATACACTTGGCGTTTGTCTCTAGACTGAAAGGTGTGACTGCACAGATGCGGACGTATGTTCCCAAGGGCCGGGAGGCCGAAGCGCTGACCGTAGGGAAGAACTGGTTCGTGGTGGATGCGAAGGGGCAGGTGCTCGGGCGGCTGGCGACGCGTGTCGCCCGTCTTTTGATCGGCAAGGACAAGCCCAGCTATACGCCGTCGCTCGATTGCGGCGACCACGTGATCGTGATCAATGCCGAGACCATCCGGCTTACCGGAAACAAAATCGACCAGAAGATGTACCGCCACCACAGCGGCTGGCCGGGTGGATTAAAGGAAGTTCCGATTCGGGCGCTGCTGCAAAAGCGGCCGGAAGAAGTTGTGCGCGAAGCCGTGCTGGGGATGCTGCCTAAGAACAAGCTCCGGGCGCGTCGCGCGAAGAAGCTGCGTGTCTATGCCGGAAGTGAAGCGCTTGCCCGCCACGCCGGACAGAACCCCCAGCCCCTCGCACTGTAAACGCGTGGAGCGTTTACGCTGAGAAAACGGTTTTTTCTGGCGGAGAAGTCCGCCATGCGGGGAAAGAATTCCCAGGATTCGGGATTTAAGAATCGACGGAAGCAGGAGGAAAGTTGAGTTCATCTACAAATGCACCGGGCGTCGTGAAGCAATTCTACGGCACGGGCCGCCGCCGGGAATCGGTGGCGCGCGTTTACATCAAGCCGGGGCCGGCGGGATTCACCGTCAATGGCCGGCCGGTTGACGATTATTTTCGCAATGTGGCGTGGCACACCTCGGCCATCGAGCCGCTGAAGTTCACCCAGATGCACGACCAGGTGGAAGTGCGCGCCCAGGTGAAGGGCGGCGGGGTCGGCGGGCAGGCCGGAGCCGTGCGCATGGGTCTTTCCCGCGCGCTGTCCCGCCTGAATCCGGATCTGCGTCCCGGGTTGCGAAAGAACGGTTTCCTCACGCGCGATTCGCGCATGAAGGAACGGAAGAAGTACGGGCAGAAGGGCGCTCGTCGTCGCTTCCAGTTCAGCAAGCGGTAATCGGTTCTTTTGAGGTGCAAGACCCCGGTTCGCCGGGGATAAATCACGGCCGGCAAGAGGCCGGCAAAAAAGGACGCTGTCGCCGCAAGGCGATTCAAGCGCCCCTTTCAAAGAGAGGAGACACATTGGGAGTCGAAATTACAATGAAGGAACTACTGGAGGCCGGCGTTCACTTCGGCCACCAGACCCGGCGCTGGAATCCGAAAATGAAGGAATATATTTTCGGCGAGCGCAATGGCATTCACATCATCGACCTGCAGAAGACGCTGAAGATGTTCCGCGATGCGGCGCGCTACGTGTCCGAGCAGGCCGCGCAAGGCAAGGTCGTCCTGTTCCTCGGCACCAAGCGCCAGGCGCAGGAAGCCATCACCGAAGAGGCCCAGCGCTGCGGAATGTTCTATGTGAATCACCGCTGGCTTGGCGGCACGCTCACCAACTGGGTCACTCTCCAGAAATCGATCAAGCGGCTGAAGTTGCTGAAGGCCATGGTGGAAGACGGCCGCATGGCGCAGTTTTCGAAGAAGGAAGGCGCGCGGCTTGAGCGCGAATTGAAGCACCTCCAGCAGAATTTTGCCGGCGTCGAGAACATGTCCACTCCTCCCGACGTGATGTTCGTGATCGACCCCAATTCCGAAGTGATTGCCGTCCGCGAAGCGCGGCGCATGGGAATTCCGGTGGTGGCCATCGTCGACACGAATTGCGATCCCAACCTGGTCGACTGGGTCATTCCCGGCAACGACGACGCGCTGCGGGCCATCCGGTTGTTCACCTCGAAGATTTCCGATGCGGTGATCGTGGGCCGCCAGTCCTTCGAGCAGGCGCAGATTGCCGATCAGAAAGTCGGCGAGGCGGGCGGCGAAGAGAGCGTCGATTACGTGGATACCAGCGCCTACGAAGTCTACGAGAAGCAGGAAGGCGACTTCGTCGAGGGCGAGGGTGCCACTCTTCCCGAAGAAGTGCCCGTTGTGACTGAGAACGAGGAAAGTCCGCAAACAACAAGTTCGAAAGCGTAAGACACCTCGAACGGTTTGCTACTGGACTGTCGCACGGGTTCTCCGCATCCGGCCGGCGAAGTCAGGCCCGAATTCATCGAAAAGGATATTGAGTGCATTCATGGCAACTGAGACTGGGAAGAATGTATCGGCGCAGCAGGTAAAGGATCTGCGGGACCGCACCGGCGCGGGTTTTACCGCTTGCCGCGATGCGCTGCTGGAAGCTAACGGCGACGTCGAGCAGGCCATCAACATCCTGCGCAAAAAAGGGCAGGCAGCCGCGCAGAAAAAGGCGCAGCGGGCTACTTCGGAAGGCCTCGTGGGGTGTTACATTCACGCGGGCGGCAAGATCGGAGTGCTGGCCGAGATCAACTGCGAGAGCGATTTCGTGGCTCGCACCGAAGATTTTCAGCGGCTCTGCCATGACGTTTCGATGCATATCGCCGCGCTCGATCCGCGATTTCTGCGCCGCGAGGAAGTCACGCAGGAAACCCTCGACCGCGAACGCGACATCTATCGCGCGCAGGCCAAAGCCACCGGCAAGCCCGACGCCGTGATCGAAAAGATCGTCAACGGCAAGATGGAAAAATTCTACGAAGAAAACTGCCTCTACGAACAGCACTTTATCAAGGATGAAGGCACCACGGTGAAGGAACTCGTCGACCAGGCCATTGCCAAGCTGGGCGAAAACATCGCCATTCGGCGTTTTGCCCGGTTCAAGGTCGGAGAGATGGACGGCGGAGCCTCGGCCTCCGAAGGCACGGAAGCCTCGAATCAGTAGCCGCAATCTTTTTTCTTGGCTGGCACCCCTTCTGATCTTGTGCGAAAATTCGCTGGGCGTAATGCCCGGCGCCGTTCGGTATCGTCTGGCGCATTCAGGAAGTACCCGCTGAACAATTCCGCGAACGGCACGGGAATCTCCGCGGACAGGATTCGAATACACCTCCAATGACATCAGCCGCAACTTTGAAGCGCGGGAACGCAAAGCGCAGCGCCGCAAAGCGATCCGGCCCTGTATACCGGCGAATCGTGGTGAAGCTTTCCGGCGAATCGCTCTCGGGTCCGGACGCTTTTGGCATCCACGCCAGCACGATTCAGGGCATCGCGCATGAGGTGAAGGGCGTACAGGACCTCGGCGTACAGATTGCGCTGATGGTTGGCGGCGGCAACATCTTTCGCGGGACCCGGCAAAGAGAGCTTTCCATCGATCGCGCCACCGGCGATTACATGGGCATGCTCGCGACGGTCATCAACGGACTCGCGCTGCAGGACGCACTTGAAAAGGCCGGCTGCACCACGCGGCTTTTGAGCGCCATCGAGATGCACCAGGTTGCCGAACCTTTCATTCGCCGGCGCGCGGCCCGCCACCTGGAAAAAGGGCGCGTGGTCATCTTCGCGGCGGGCACCGGCAACCCCTATTTTTCGACAGATACGGCGGCCGCGTTGCGCGCCATGGAGATCAAGGCCGACGTGATTCTGAAAGCTACCCGCGTGGATGGCATCTACGACGCCGATCCGGAAAAGGTGGCCAGCGCCAAGAAATTCGAGCAGATCACCTATCTGGATGTTCTTCAAAAGGGCTTGTCGGTGATGGATTCGACGGCTATCTCTCTTTGCATGGACAACAAGATGCCCATCGTCGTCTTCGATATGGGCGTGCAGGGAAATCTGAAGCGCGTAGTGCTGGGAGACAGAGTCGGCTCCACGGTGACCGCGGCGTGACGCCCCAAGCGGAGGCTACATTTCGATGAGCACAGTTGCCACCAGCAAGGATGCTCTGGTGCAGGCGAAGATCCGGATGGAAAAGGCGGTGGAGGACTTCCGCAAGGAGCTTTCAGGAGTCCGCACGGGGCGCGCGAATGTCGCGGTGCTCGATCACATTCGCGTGGACTATCACGGCACACCCATGCCCATCAACCAGCTGGGGACGCTGAATGTTCCCGACCCCTCGACCATCGTGGTGTCGCCCTGGGATCCCGGCGCCGTGCCCCTGATCGACAAGGCGATTCGCACCTCCGACCTAGGCCTGAATCCCACCAACGACGGCAAGGTGGTGCGTGTGCCGATCCCCACGCTTACCGAAGACCGGCGTAAGGACATGGTCAAGCATATCCACAAGGTTCTTGAGAATCACCGCACGGCCGTGCGGAATATCCGCCGTGATTTGAAAGAGGCGGTCGAGAAACTCGAAAAAGAAAAGAAAATCAGCGAAGATGACAAGAAGCGCTCGCTGGACGAACTCGAGAAGCTCACGCATTCGGAAACGAGAAAGATCGAAGATCTCTCCGCGCTGAAGGAAAAAGAACTCCTCGAATTGAAGTAAGTCCCGTCACGCTGCAACTGCCGGTATTCGGCACTGGTTCAGTTTGAACTTCTTGCGATTCACCTCACGTATGTATATCCGCTGCCGCTCTATCGCCCGCCTGTTTTTTCGGGTGCCCCACCCTTGCGGTGTCCAAGGGTGGGTCTTCGCTCCCAGACCGAAGCAGCAAAAATCGAGCCCGGCAAGGGTTCTTAGAGGGTCGGAGCTTCAGAGCCTGTGTGGCAACTGGCCCCTCGCTTTTTGCTTTTCGACTGCCGCCCTCGCCTTTCGCAGTCATCCTGAGGAGCGCAGCGACGAAGGATCCCTCCCCGTGTCCCAATTCGAGCAGCCTCACGCAACGCGTCACGATTTCGCCTCCTGTCGGGAAGCAAAGATTGCATTCAGGGCAAGGTTTTTTAGGGGGTCGGAGCTTCAGCTCCGACATATACACATGGCGCGCAGCGCCATCCGCTCGCGGTGAATTTCCCGCGAGCTTTGGTCCGTCCCAGCCAATCCAACGTCGCCAGCTGGATCATCGAACTGACCCACTAGCTGGTATTTTCCGGCCTGGATCAAGTGTGCGCGAAGTGATTTGACGATATCCCGCCGATGCTAAGCTCCGCAGAGAAGAGCGTCAATTGCTCGACGCCATCGCATCCGGAGCGAGCAGGATGAAACTGCACTCGTCCGTTGCGGCGGAACAGGAAAGAGTGCCGCGTCGGACTAATTTGATGGGCGATGCCTCGGGGAAAAGTGGACCGTAATTCAGAGCCCGCAGGTGTTCCCCGGCCGCGCGCAACTTTTCGCTTCCCCCCAGGAACCGCACCGATTCCACTTGGGGAGTATGCGGAGCCGTCCTCCCCGGGGAAAGAAGCACGGCGAAGTCCGCCTGTGCGTTTTCATTCAGAAGCTTTCCGGCGGCGAGCGTTCGGAGTCTGGTCAGTTTTGGCTTGGCCTGGCTGACGAGATCGTCGATTTGGGAGTTCCCGCCGAGAAGCAGCGTGAGGCGCGCGCGTGTGTCGGGGCTTGGATGAGCGGCGGCGAGGCCGATGGCGCAGGCACGGATGGCTTCCTCTTTATTCCCGCGTTTTTCGTAAATTTGCGCGAGGTGATCGGCGATCTCGCCGTGCTGTTCCAGGAGCCAGGCGGCGCGGATGTAGCGGTCTGCCGCGTCGAGATCGCCCTTCTGAAAATAAATCCAGCCCAGCGTGTCCCAGTAGTTTCCGATGCTTACGAATTCTCGAATCTGCGCGGCGGTCATGTGCTGCAAATCGAGTTTGGAGAGATCGGCGGCCGCGGCCGATAGCGCCGATTCGGCGTATTTCTGCGCGGTAGCGAGATTCACCTTGTGGTCTGCCAGATGGAAGGCGGCATTGTTCCAAATGGCCGGGGTAGGAGAAATGGCCACGGCCCGGCCGAAGGCCTCGGCTGCTTTGTCGTTCTGGCCCAGGTTGATGTAAGCCTCTCCGAGGCCGATCTGGAGCTCCGCTTTGTCCGGCGTTAACACCGTCGCCTTGTCGAGCTCGGGAGCCGCTTCGGAATAGCGGTGCTGGGCGAGAAGGATCGTGCCCAGCGCGCTATGGGCGATGGGGTCGAGCGGATCGATCTCAATTTGCCTGCGGAAGGCTTCCGCGGCTTCGTCGTATTTCTGCTGCTGCTCGAAGGCAAGCCCCAGGTAGTTATGAGCGTGCGCGTCGGCAGGATTTATCTGGAGTTGCTTTTCAAACGCGGCCATGGCCTCAGCGAAATGCGCCACGCGCAGATGTGCCAGGCCGAGATTGTTCCATGCCTCCGGATGCGAGGGATCCAGCACGACCGCGCGCTCGAACAACGGGATCGCGGATGGAGCGTTGCCCGCGGCCAGCGCGGAGCTCCCGGCCTCGAAGAGTTCATTTGCGCCGGCTTCCGGGGGAACCGCGCGTGGGCTTGGGGCATCGTTCGCCACAATCAAAGGCTGCGTTTGATCGGCCTCCACGCCGTGTGTGAAAGCCAGGTAATCGCCCAGTCCCGGGGCAGGAAGTTCGCGCATTTTAAAATCCAGCGAACGGTCGGCGGTCAAGGTGCTGTCTTTCCATCGATAGCTCGATTGGAACGTGGCGTAATCGCGCGTAATGGCAATCCCCACCGGAGCGTATACGGCATATCCCGGTGGGAAAGACAGCGAGAGGTGGGTGACCACGCGCAGCGGGCTTCCCAGCGTGAGCGGGAGAGCGGCGTTTTTGGGCGCATCGGGCATCCCTATCGAAAGCAGAGGCAGCCCCACTCTGGACCGGCTGCTCGCCCAGTCCAGGAAATTTGATTGCGTATATTCGAGATTGACCTCGAAGGGCCCTCGTGTATCGAGAGGGTCGCTTGATTTTGCCAGCGTGACCTCGCCATGCAGGCCATCGAGGGTAAGAAGCGTTTGACCGAGGTCCTTCCACTGTGCCGGTGGCGTGCGGCGGAAGGCGAGCCGCAGGACGAATTCGTTGTCGCCGCGCATTTGATAGTGGACGTGAGCCGTCAGCTTGCCCAGATCGCTCACGTGGCTCTCCACGTCTACTTGCTGTGTGGATGGGAACGGCGGGTCGGCGGGAGTCTCGACAATTTTCCCGGCTCCGTCTGCTGAGACAAGCAACGTCGGCTTGTGGCGCAACGAAGGAGGCAAAAAGCGAAACGGCGCGACCTCGGGTGTCGAATCCATCCAGACGATTCCCCCGCCTAACGCTGCGGCTGTAATCACGTGATCCAATTGCGAGGGAGATGGCGTGGAAACGTCGAGCTTTTGCGATTGTGGGATCAGCGCCGCGTTTGCGGGAATCCCGGCTGCCTGGAGCATGGCTGCGAGCAAGGCGTTCTTATCTTGTGCATCGCCGTATTGATTCTTAAAAACTTCGGAGGGTGTGTGCGGCGCAAAGCCGACTGCTCCAAGAGGCAGGTCGACGTAACGAATGTTCCTTGCAACATAATCGTAAATCACCTGGGCCTTGTCGATCTCGCCCGAGTGCCCCTCGATCAACTCCGCGGCCTTCGCGCGGAGTTCGGGCGTCGTGTCGGTGGAGTTGCGCGCGAGCGTGGCGTACCAGCGGGACACTTCACTCCAATTCGCGAAGCTGGTGAGTTGAATGTCAGGCTGCGGGATTTTTCTCAGTTGCGAGGTCGATGCGCCCTCGCCGCTATCCGGCGGGATCGCTGTATTCATATGCTTCCAGCGATAGATTGTGTGTGTCCTGTCGGTCGTCTCGTCGGTCGCGTAGAGGAACCCCGGCGAGCGGACATTCACGCTGCGGCCCCGCGGCACGCTGATCTCGACGCGTTCATCGAGAGTGATCGCATCTTTGATGAAAGCGTGCTGCGCCCAGAATTGGCCGGGCGCGGCAGGATGTGTCACGCGAGTAGCGGTTTCGTATTCGAGCGTGTCGCCGGACTGCAACATCGGCACGGCGATGTGCTTCTCCTTCGCATTGGCGAAGGCCGGTGCATCGCGGACTGCGGGCGACATCTCTTCGGTGATGGAGTGCGGGTCCACATCGACTACCGACCCGTCTGATTTGCGGACGCGCGCGAACGCGACCTTGAATTCTTCCGCGTTCGCGTCAAAAGCGAACGACAGCTCGCTGAACTGCTTGGCTGCCGCGTCGTTCTGGATGCGGATGCGCGCAGTGACGGTGCGCTCAGCGGTACCGTCGTTCTCGAAGCGCAAAGCGGTCGTATACTTCTCGATTACGTATGGCTCGGTGGAATACTTCCCGGTGATTACCGCCCCGGATCGCGAGGTTCCCGCAGTCTGGGGTCGGGTTTCAGCTACCTGCTGCGCAGCCGCCGACGGCAGAACCAGCAGCGTCAGGATGCATAGACGCGGTATCCAGAAGAAATTCACGGATGCTCCCTGTTGAAAAGGCGCCCTCAGTCTAGGCCTGAATTCAGGCAGCCGTAAAGAATCGGCGGCGGTGATAGTTAGCAATCAACAATCATGGCGCAGCTAGTTGTAAGCGACCCGACCGGTAAGCGGGGATTGTTCGCGGTCATCGGGCCTCGCAGCCCTCGCCACAAGTAAAACCATGACAGAAATATACTTACGGTCCGCAGAGCAGTACAACTACAGTGGTAGCTGATAGTAGGTCTCAAAGGGTAGCCGACCTCTCTTTTAGCGTCGGTCCTCGTCTAAATCAAAGCACGCGTTTGAAGCCCAAATCCGGCAGTTGGCGAGCCCGACAACCCGCGCAAAATAGCCTCCTCGATTTCCACAGAGGAATCGAGTTGACATGAGTTGTTGTTTTTCCTATACTTGCGCGGTTGTCTAAAGGCCTTCGGGCCTGGTGTGGTGAAGGGAAGTCTTTCGGTCCCGGAACAACGTGGAACGGAACGGGACCTGAAAGAGCGGCCGAAATGGGGCGCCAGCCCCGCAAAGCCGTGAATGCCTCCTCCGTATTTGAGCAGATGCAGTTCACTCCTCGGGGTGAAGCGTCCGCACGGAGCACCTTGTAGTTCCTCAAGGTTTGGCGGCCTTTCTGTTCATGCACCCGCAGAGTACTGCGCGGGTCGAATCTCCACGCGTACACAAACTGGTGATGCAGGGTTTTGAGAGGCAAGGGGGAAGGCGTGCCGACGTTTTCACAACTGGTGCGGAACGGCCGGGAAAAAATCCGGGTCAAGACAAAATCGCCGGCGCTCGAAGGATGTCCTGAAAAGCGCGGCGTGTGCGTTCGCGTGTACACCCAGACGCCGAAAAAGCCGAACTCCGCGCTGCGAAAAGTAGCGCGCGCCCGGCTGACCAACAGCGCTGAAGTGACCACCTACATTCCCGGAATTGGTCACAATCTGCAGGAGCACTCGATCGTCCTGGTGCGCGGCGGCCGCGTGAAGGACCTGCCGGGCGTTCGCTACCACGTGATCCGCGGAACGCTGGATGCCGCAGGCGTTGAAAATCGCAAGCAGGGGCGCTCGAAATACGGCGCCAAGCGGCCCAAAGCCGCACAGAAGTAGGAGATCTGACAGATGCCTCGTAAAGGTTGGGTTCTTCGAAGAAAGATTGCGGGCGATCCGGTCTATAACAGCGACCTGGTGCAGAAGTTCATTTCGAGCATGATGTATGACGGCAAGCGCTCGACCGCCCAGGTGATTTTCTATAAAGCGATGGACCACGTCGCGGCCAAGACCAACGACGATGCGTTCAAGCTGTTCAAGAAAGCCGTCGACAACTGCAAGCCGATACTGGAAGTGAAGACGCGGCGCGTCGGCGGCGCAAACTATCAGGTGCCCGTCGAAGTAAATCCCTACCGCCGTCAATCGCTCGCGATTCATTGGCTCGTTTTGAACGCGCGGACGCGCTCGGGTAAGTCGATGACCGACAAGCTGGCCGAAGAGATTATGGACGCGGCGAATGGCCGCGGAGGGGCAGTAAAGAAGAGGGAAGACGTGCACCGCATGGCGGAGGCCAACAAGGCTTTCGCGCATTATCGCTGGTAGCCCGGACGAATATTTCAAATGGCACGACAGATACAACTCGAGCACATCCGCAACATCGGGATCATGGCGCACATCGATGCTGGTAAGACCACCTGCACCGAGCGCATCCTTTTCTATACGGGTGTGACTTACAAGATCGGCGAAGTGCACGAAGGCACCGCCACCATGGACTGGATGGAGCAGGAGCGCGAGCGCGGAATCACCATCACCTCCGCCGCCACCACGGCCTCCTGGAACCGGTTCGGCACCAAGCACCGCATCAATATTATTGATACTCCCGGCCACGTCGATTTTACCGTGGAAGTCGAGCGTTCTCTGCGCGTGCTCGATGGCGCTGTCGCGGTCTTTGACGCCGTCGCGGGCGTGCAGCCGCAGACCGAAACGGTGTGGCGCCAGGCGGACAAGTATCGCGTTCCGCGCATCGCTTTCATCAACAAGATGGACCGCATCGGCGCCGATTTCGACCATTCGATCAAGACCATGCGCCAGCGCCTTTCCGGGCATCCCGTACCGATCCAATATCCGATCGGGCGCGAAGATAATTTTATCGGTGTGATCGATTTCATCGAAGAGCGCGCCATCATCTGGAAGAGCGAAACGCTGGGCGCGGAATACGAGACGCTGCCGCTGGAAAAGTTGTGGGACGCCGAATACCTGAAGACGCATCCGGAGCTGGAGACCGCCGTGAAGGCCTCGGCGCTTACCGCGGATTTCTACAAAGAGCATCGCGATAAGGTCGTCGAATACATCGCCGAGCACGATGACGCCATCCTCACCAAATATTTGGACCAGCACAAACTCGAGCCTGCGGAGTTGCGGGCGTCGCTGCGTCGTTCGACGATTGCCTTGAAGCTCGTGCCGGTCGTGGCCGGGTCGGCCTTTAAAAACAAGGGCGTTCAGCCGCTGCTCGATGCGGTGATCGATTATCTGCCCTCGCCGCTCGATATTCCCCCGATCGAAGGCATGGATCCGGACACCGAAGAGCCGGAGTTGCGGCGCTCGGCGGACGATCAGCCCTTTGCGGCCCTCGCGTTCAAGATTATGACCGACCCGTACGTCGGCCATGTGACCTACATCCGCGTGTATTCCGGACTGCTGAAGGCTGGGCAGAACGTGTATAACTCGACCAAGAAAACCCGTGAGCGCATTGGCCGTCTGCTGCGCATGCATGCCAATAAGCGGGAAGAAATCGACTCCGTGGAAGCGGGCGATATTGCCGCCTGCGTGGGCTTGAAGAATGTGACCACCGGCGACACGCTTTCGGACGAGGACAAGCCCATCGTGCTTGAGGCGATCGACTTTCCGGCGCCCGTGATTTCGGTGGCGATCGAGCCGAAGACCAAAGCGGACCAGGAAAAAATGGGCACGGCGCTCGCCAAGCTGGCCCAGGAAGACCCCACCTTCCGCGTGCATACCGATGTCGAGACGGGCCAGACACTGATTTCCGGAATGGGCGAGCTGCACCTGGAAATTATCGTGGACCGCATGATGCGCGAGTTCAGCGTGCAGGCCAATGTCGGCCGCCCGCAAGTCGCCTATCGCGAAACAATTTTAAAGCTCGCCGAAGGCGAAGAACGCTATATCAAGCAGACCGGTGGCCGCGGTCAGTACGGCCATGTGAAGCTCACCGTGCAGCCGCTGCCGAACTCCGGCGCGGGCGACATGCATGAAATGTCGGTCGACGAGCTGGACGAGGTCGCGCAGAAAGTGGCGGGCAAGGGCGGCAAGTGGCGCTATGACAAGGACCACCGCCTCCTGTTCATCGACAAGGTTTTTGGCGGCGCCATCCCGAGAGAGTACATCGCTCCCATTGAAAACGGCGTGAAAGAAGCGATGGAAACGGGTGTGCTCGCGGGTTACGTCATGGTCGATCTGGCGGTCACGGTCATCGACGGCAGCTACCACGAAGTAGACAGCTCGGAAATGGCCTTCAAAATTGCCGGCTCGATCGCCTTCAAGGAAGCCTGCCGCAAAGCCAGCCCGAAGCTTCTCGAACCGATCATGAAGGTGGAAGTAGTGGTTCCCGAGGACTACATGGGCCCCGTGATCGCGGACCTGAACTCACGGCGCGGCCAGATGCAGGGGCGCGAGTCGCGCGGCGGCACCGAGATCATCAACGTGCTCGTTCCTTTGTCTGAAATGTTCGGTTATGCCACTGACATTCGCAGCAAGACCCAGGGACGCGGCAGTTTTACCATGCACTTCGCGCACTACCAGCAGGCGCCCACCAATATCGCGGAAGAAATCATTAGCGGCAAGACCGGCGCAAAAGCAAAGAGGTAGCGGGCCCGAATTTATTGAATAAGAAGCTTAGATAGAGAACGGAGCGGAAAGATATGGCGAAGGAGAAATTCGAGCGAGTTAAGCCGCACTTGAACGTGGGAACGATTGGGCACATCGACCACGGCAAGACGACGTTGACGGCGGCGATCACCAAGGTTTTGTCGAAGAACAACCCGAAGGTATCGTTCCGGGCGTTCGATTCGATCGACAACGCGCCGGAAGAGCGCGAGCGCGGAATCACGATTGCGGTTTCGCACGTCGAATACGAGACGGCCAACCGGCACTACGCGCACATCGACTGCCCGGGCCACGCCGACTACGTGAAGAATATGATCACGGGCGCGGCGCAGATGGACGGAGCGATCCTGGTGGTCGCCGCGACCGACGGCCCGATGCCGCAGACGCGGGAGCACATTCTGCTGGCGCGGCAGGTAGGCGTGCCGGCGATTGTGGTGTTCCTGAACAAGTGCGACATGGTGGACGACCCCGAGCTGCTCGAGCTGGTCGAGCTGGAAGTGCGCGAGCTGCTCAAGATGTACCAGTTTCCAGGCGACACGATTCCGGTGGTTCGCGGATCGGCGCTGAAGGCGCTTGAAGGCGATGAGAAGTGGGAGAAGTCGGTGCTGGAGTTGATGGAGGCAGTCGACAAGCACATCCCGCTGCCGCCGCGAGACATCGACAAGCCGTTCGCGATGCCCATCGAGGACATTTTCTCGATCTCGGGCCGCGGCACGGTGGTGACGGGGCGAATCGAGCGCGGCAAGGTGAAGGTGGGCGAGGAAGTCGAGATTGTAGGCTTCCGTCCCACGACGAAGAAGACGGTGACGGGCGTGGAAATGTTCCGCAAGCTGCTCGATGAGGGCATGGCGGGAGACAACGTTGGGCTGCTGCTGCGCGGCACGGAAAAGGATGAAGTGGAGCGCGGGCAGGTGCTGTCGAAGCCGGGTTCGATCCTGCCGCACACGAAGTTCAAAGCCGAAGCGTACGTGTTGACGAAGGAAGAAGGCGGGCGGCATACGCCGTTCTTCACGGGCTACCGGCCGCAATTCTACTTCCGCACGACGGACGTGACCGGAGACGTGAAGCTGCCGGCGGGCGTGGAAATGGTGATGCCGGGAGACAACGTGTCGGCGGAGATCACGCTGATCACGCCGGTAGCGCTCGAGAAGGGATTGCGGTTTGCGATTCGCGAAGGCGGCCACACCGTGGGCGCCGGAGCCGTCGCGGAGATCGTCGAGTAAACATGGCCAACGGGGAAAAAATTCGCATTCGTTTGAAGGCGTACGATCACCGCATTCTCGATCAGTCGACGCGGGAAATTGTCGACACGGCCAAGCGCACCGGAGCCGAAGTGGCCGGGCCGATTCCTCTGCCCACGGTCATCAACCGGTGGACGGTGTTGCGCTCGCCGCACGTGGACAAGAAATCGCGCGAACAGTTTGAGATGCGCACGCACAAGCGGCTCATCGATATTCTGGAGCCGACGCCGGATACGGTCGACGCGCTGATGAAGCTCGACCTGCCGCCGGGCGTCGATGTCGAGATCAAGGCTTTCGGGCGGGAACACGCGACCAAGTAACACGCGACTAAGTAACACGAAGGAAAGAGCGAGCGATGGCGGTCAACGGAATACTCGGAATCAAGCTGGGAATGACGCAGGTCTTCGCCGAAGACGGCACGGCCGTTCCGTGCACGGTGCTGCAGGCCGGCCCGTGCGTGGTGGTGCAGCGCCGCACGAAGGACAAAGACGGCTACGACGCCGTTCAGCTGGGCCTGGTGGAATTCATCAAGCCCCAGCGCGTGAACAAGGCGCTGACGGGCCATTTCAAGAAGGCCAACGTCGCGCCGATGCGCTACGTCGGCGAGCTGCGCACTAACGACTCAAAAGATGAAACCAAGGCTGGCGATCGCGTGCTCGTGGATGGTTTTCAGGTCGGCGAGCTCGTGGACGTAACCGGCGTAAGCAAGGGTAAGGGATTTCAGGGCGGCGTGAAGCGCTGGCACTATCGCGGCGGCGACGCGTCGCACGGCTCGATGCACCACCGCGCTCCCGGCGGAATCGGCGCCAGCTCTTTTCCGTCGCGCGTGTGGAAGGGCCAGCATTTTCCGGGTCATATGGGCAACGAACGCAAGACCACCAAGAATCTCCGCGTGGTGAAGATTGACACCGACGAAAATCTGCTGCTGGTGCGCGGTTCGGTGGCCGGTCCGGCGGGCAGCTATATCTTTATTCGCAAGGCCAAGAAGTAGCTTAGGAAACGGCGAGAGACGACGATGCCAGTTGTGGACGTGAAAAACCTGGATGGCAAGACAGTCGGTCAGGTGGATTTGGCCGACGATGTGTTTGGCGCGAGGGTGAACGAGCACCTGCTGCACGAAGCGGTTCGGCATTACCTCGCGGGCGAGCGCGCCGGCACGCACAAGACGAAAGACAAGAGCGAAGTCAGCGGCTCCGGCAAGAAGCTCTGGAAGCAGAAGGGAACCGGCCGCGCGCGCGTCGGATCGATCCGGTCGCCGTTGTGGCGCCATGGCGGCACGGTGCACGGCCCGGTGCCGCGCAGCTACGAATATGCGCTCCCGAAAAAGATGGTGCTGGGCGCGCTGCGTTCGGCGCTGTCGGCCAAAGTCGCCCAGCAGAAGTTGACGATCGTCGACGGCTGGGCCCTGGAATCGCACAAGACCAAGGCGTTTCGGCAGTCGCTCGACAAGCTCGATGGCACCAAGACGATTCTGCTCGTCTCGAATACCTCGGACGTGAACCTCGAGCGGGCCAGCAGGAATCTGGAAGGCGTCACCCTGGTAGCTTCGACGCACCTGGAGCCGTACGACTTGCTGCGGCACGACCGTCTGATGCTTTCCCGGGAAGCGGCTGTGCGGCTGAGCCGCGCGCTATCCGCGGTCAAGACCGAGTCCGAAGCTCCGATTCAGATTGAGCCCGCTCCGCGCGTGAAGGCTGAAGCGAGCGAGCCCGCCAAGGAAAAGGCGGCGCCCATGAAGGCCAAGCCGCAGGCAGCGCCTAAGGCCGCCAAGAAGGCGGCTCCGGCGAAAGCGGCAGCGAAAGAGAAGCCGAAGGTCAAGCCCAAGGCGAAAAAGGAATAGGTTATGGCGACGAGGCTTTACGAAATAATCCGGCGGCCGATCATCACCGAAAAGGGCTTGGCCGTAAAGGAAACACAGCACACCGTCGTTTTCGAAGTGGCGGCCGACGCCACCAAGACGGAAGTGAAGGAAGCCGTACAGCGGATTTTCAAGGTGAAGGTGGACCGCGTGCGCACCGCGATTTACCATGGCAAGTTTCGCCGCCGCGGGCGCGCCGAAGGTTTCCGCAGCGATTGGAAGAAGGCCTACGTGAAGCTGGCGCCCGGCGAGAAGATGATCGAATACGCGGAGAATTTGTAGCTGAATCGGTAACCGGGACGGTTTCGGAAGGCGACTCCGTTCTTTGGAAGGCTCGAGGCAAGCAATGCCATTAAAAACATTTAAACCGTACACACCGGCGCGGCGCTTCCTGACCATGCTCGATAAGAGCGAGATCACCAAGCAGTCGCCGGAAAAGTCCCTGACGGAATCGAAGAAGCGCACTGGCGGCCGCAATTCCCACGGCGAAGTCACGTCGTGGCATCGCGGCGGCGGCCATGCCAAGCGCTACCGGTCGATCGACTTCCGCCGGGACAAAACCGGCATCCCGGCCAAGGTGGCCTCCATCGAATACGACCCGAACCGCTCGTCGCGCATCGCGCTGCTGCACTATGCGGACGGCGAGAAGCGCTACATCCTGCAGCCGGTGGGCCTGGAAGTCGGCATGACGGTGCAGAACGGCGAAGGCGCGGACATTCTTCCCGGGAACGCCATGAAGTTCCGGCACATTCCTCCCGGCACCATGGTTCACAACCTGGAACTGTTTCCCGGCAAGGGCGGTCAGGTGGTTCGCGCGGCAGGCGGCGCGGCGCAGCTGTTGAGCAAGGAAGGGGAAATCGCCCTGGTCAAGCTGCCCTCGGGCGAGACCCGGAAGTTCAGCGTCGATTGCATGGCCACGATCGGGCAGCTCGGTAACGTGGACCATGAAAATGTCACCTACGGGAAAGCGGGCCGCACGCGTTGGCACGGAAAGCGTCCAACAGTGCGCGGCGTGGCAATGAACCCGGTGGACCACCCGCACGGCGGCGGTGAAGGCCGCGTGAAGGGCAACCACCCGCAGACTCCGTGGGGATTTCCAACCCTGGGCGCCAAGACGCGCAAAAAGCGCAAGAGCGACCGGATGATTGTGGAGCGGCGGAAGCCCTAGTTTCGAACCTTAGTTTGCAGCAGTCGTAAATCAGGAACCCCGGCGCGGCGGGGGAATCGAGGGTCAGATGGCAGCTACACGATCGTCTCGACGTGCAACACGCCGCACCGTCCGTCCGCGCAAAGCGGTTTCGCGGAGGCCGTTAAAATCGGCGGGAAAGCCGCCGGCCAAGCCGGTGGGCAGGGTTGGTTCGAAGTCGGCGCCCGCGCCGCAAGTGCTGCTGCGTTTCTGCCGCAGCGGCTGGGCGGTGATTGTGGACAAGATACCGAACGCGCAGGGCACACGGTTTGTTTGCCCGTTCTGCCCGCTTTCGCACCGCGTTTCGGGTCCGGTCCGCGGGTTTCGCAAGATGCGCCGGCCGCAATGGATCAAGCTGCGCCGCGTAGAGGAATAGAGGAGTAGAGGAAAGATGCCGCGTTCATTAAAAAAGGGCCCTTTTATCGACGATCACCTGCGGGTGAAGGTCGAAGGGATGAATTCGCGAAACGAGAAGAAAGTCGTCAAGACGTGGTCGCGGCGGTCCACTATTCTGCCGGACATGATCGGCCATACCATCGCGGTACACAACGGGCGGAAGTTTATCCCCGTGTATATCACCGAGCAGATGGTGGGGCATAAACTCGGCGAGTTCGCTCCCACGCGAAGCTTCAAAGGTCATGCGGTGAAAGCGGCGCTCGAAAGGGCGGCTGGTGCTGCACCTGCGGCAGCGCCTGCGGGCGGCGGAGCCGGCGCTCCCAAGGGATAGCGGCGCAACACCGCAAGGAAAAGGCATAAACGATGGCGACGGCAACAACAGAGACGACAGGTCAGATTGAAGGCACGGCAATCGCGCGTTTTGTGCGCGTGTCGCCGCAAAAGGCCCGGCTGGTGATCGATTTGATCCGCGGCCAGCGCGCGGAAGAAGCTTTACAGACGCTGCAGTTCACCAAGAAGCGTATCGCCAAGGACGTGGCCAAGACGCTGCGCAGCGCCATCGCCAATGCCGAGCGCAAGGCGGACGATTCCGGCGCCTCGCTCGACGTGGATGCGCTCTACGTCACGCACTGCTGCGTGAACGAAGGTCCGCGCTGGAAGCGCATGCGTCCTGCGCCGATGGGCCGCGGCTTCCGTTACCAGAAGCGCACCAGCCATATCGAAGTGGCCGTATCCGAGCACCTGCGGGCGGCCGCCAGCCGTGCGGCGGCGGTCGCGGCGGAAGAGCAGTCGTCCAAGGGCGTGCGCGGTGCGGTCCGCAAGGCTCGCAAGGCCATCGAGAAGCGCGCGAAAGAATCGCAGAAGAAGAAGTAGGAGCGGGAGGCCAGTTTGGGGCAGAAAACACATCCGTACGGGTTTCGGCTGGGCTACAACAAGGGCTGGAAATCGCGCTGGTTCGCCAAGAAGGGTTATGCCGACCTGCTGCACGAAGACGTCATCCTCCGCAAGCAGCTGAAGGATCGTCTGAAGTCGGCCGGCGTCGATTCCATCGATATCGAGCGCGCCGCCAACAAGCTGGTGGTGCGGATCTACACCGCGCGGCCCGGAATCATCATCGGGCGCAAGGGCTCGGAAATCGACAAGCTGAAGAACGAAGTGCAGAAGCGCACCAACCGCGAAGTGCACATCGACATCCAGGAAGTGCACCGCCCCGAGCTCGCCGCGCAACTGGTGGCGGAATCGATCGCCCTGCAGCTCGAAAAGCGCGTGGCCTTCCGGCGCGCCATGCGCAAAGCAGTGGACTCGGCGCTGCGCTTCGGCTGCAAGGGAATCAAGGTGCACGTGGGCGGGCGTCTGAACGGCGCTGAAATCGCCCGCAAGGAGTGGTACCTGCAAGGGCGGTTGCCGCTGCAGACCCTCCGCGCGGACATCGATTACGGGCTGGCCGAGGCCCATACCACCTACGGAATCATCGGCGTGAAGTGCTGGATTTACCAGGGCGAAAAAATCCCGGCTCGCGCCAAGCGCGGCGCCGGCGTAAATGCAAGCGCGGAAGCGTAAGGGAACGGGCCAGTCGACATGTTGATGCCGAAAAAAGTAAAGTACCGCAAGCAGCAGCGCGGGCGCCGCACCGGAAAAGCGTGGCGCGGAGGCGCGCTGGCGTTTGGCGATTACGGGCTGAAGGCTCTCGAGCCGGCCTGGATCACCGACCGCCAGATTGAAGCCTCGCGCGTCGCCATCACCCGCTTCATCAAACGCGGCGGAAAGCTGTGGATCCGGATTTTCCCGGACAAGCCCTTCACCAAGAAGCCGGCTGAGACGCGTATGGGCAAAGGCAAAGGTCCACCGGAGCGCTGGGTGGCGCCGGTCAAGCCCGGCCGCATCATGTTTGAGATGGCGGGCGTCGATCTGGCGTCGGCCACCGAGGCCATGAAGCTCGCGGCCAGCAAGATCCCCATCCGGACGAAGTTCGTTACGCGTGCGGAGGAGTTGTAATGGCGGAGAAAGCGGAAAGAATCGAAAAGTACCGCAACATGAATCCCGGCGAGCTCGAAATTCAGGAGCGCGAACTCGGCGAGCAGATTTTCCGCCTGCGTTTTCAGCTTTCCACTGGACAGACCGAAGGGCTGAAAAAACTGCGGGAAGCCAAGAAGGACTTCGCCCGCGTCAAGACCCTGCGGCGCGAAGCCGAACTGAGGAAAAAGTAATGGCGAATGAAACAGCGGCGCCGCAGCAGGCGGCCCAGGAGCGCGGCGCCCGGCAGGAATTGGTCGGCGTAGTCACCAGCGCCAAAATGCAGAAGACCATCGTCGTCAAGGTCACCCGCGCGACGCAGCACCCGCTCTATCATCGTGTGGTGCGCTCGGGGAAAAAATACTACGCGCACGACGAAACCGGGGAAGCGCGCGTGGGCGATACGGTGCGAATTGTTGCCACCAGGCCGCTTTCGAAGCTGAAGCGGTGGCGGCTCAAGCAGGTAGTCACGCGCTCGACGCGCGTACGCTGAGCCGTACTTAGCAGTTTAGGGGAGCACGAACATGGTTCAGATGCGAACATGGCTGACGGTGGCCGACAATTCCGGCGCCCGCCAGATCACCTGCATCCTTCCATTGGGAGGAGATGCGGGATTGAAGGCCGGACTGGGCGACGTAATCACCGCGGCGGTAAAAGAAGCCACGCCCGACGGCCAGGTAAAAAAGGGCAAGGTAGTGAAGGCGGTGGTGGTGCGGACGCGGAAAGAGCAGCGCCGCAAGGATGGAAGCTACATCCGGTTTGACGACAATGCTGCCGTGATTATCAACGATGCGGGCGAGCCGGTGGGAACGCGCGTTTTCGGGCCGGTGGCCCGCGAGCTGCGCGAGAAGAAGTTCACCAAGATCATTTCGCTCGCTCCGGAAGTGTGGTAAACGACGATGCCGATCAGAAGAGTACAGGAAGCTCCGGCGCCGATGGGAATCCGCCACGGCGACATGGTGAAGGTGATGGCCGGCCGGTCGAAGGGCAAGACCGGGAAAGTCCTCACGGTCGACCCGGCCAAGGGCCGCGTTACCGTCGAGCACGCCAACATCATCAAGAAGCATACGCGGGCCAATCCGTCGAAGAACGTGCGCGGCGGAATTCTTGAAAAGGAAGGCCCCATTCACGTTTCGAACGTGATGCTGCTCTGTCCGGGATGCGGGAAGCACACCCGCGCGGGACACACCACGCTGCCGGATGGCACCAAGACCCGCGTCTGCCGGCGCTGCAACACGACTTTTGAACACTAGAAGAGGCAAGGTAAGAAGCGAATGATTACCCGTTTGCAGGAAAAGTATCGAAAAGAAGCCGTTCCGGCGCTGACCAAGCGCTTCGGATACCCGAACACCATGGCGGTCCCGCGAGTCTCGAAGGTGACGGTGAATATCGGCCTGGGCGAGGCCAGCCAGAATGTGAAGCTTCTGGACACGGCGGCGCAGGAACTGGGGCAGATTGCCGGGCAGAAGCCGGTGATCACGCGCGCCAAGAAGTCCATCGCGAATTTCAAGATTCGCAAGGGCATGCCCATCGGCTGCATGGTCACGCTGCGCGGCGAGCGCATGTATGAATTTCTCGACCGCCTCGCGAGCATCGTGTTTCCGCGCGTGCGCGACTTCAAGGGCCTGCCGCCTAATTCCTTCGACGGCCGCGGCAATTACACTCTCGGGCTGCGCGACCAGCTGGTGTTTCCGGAAATCGATTACACCCGGGTGGACAAGATCAAGGGCATGAACATCACGATTACCACGACGGCTCGGACCGACGAAGAAGGGCGCGAGCTGCTCAAGCTGCTCGGCGTGCCCTTCCGGGCTTAAGGAGACAGAAATTGGCCAGAACCAGTCAGATGGCGAAGTTGGCGCGGAAGCCGAAGTTCAAGGTCCGCAGGCGCAGCCGTTGCCGGATCTGCGGGCGCGGCCGCGGTTTCCTGCGCAAGTTTGAAATGTGCCGCATTTGTTTCCGCGGCCACGCGCTCAAGGGAGAAATTCCCGGAGTAGTGAAGGCAAGCTGGTAAGGACAGAGGAATGACCACCGATCCCATTGCTGATTTGTTGACGCGCATTCGCAACGCCGCGAAAGCCCGGCACCCCCGCGTGGATTTGCCCGCTTCCAAGCTGAAGCTGGAAATTGCGCGGATCCTCAAGGAAGAGGGCTATCTCGCGAATTACAAAGTGGTCGACGAAAAGGGCAAGAAGACGCTCCGCGTTTTCCTGCGCTACACCCCCGAGCGCCGCAGTGTGATCACCGACCTGCAGCGCGTGTCGCGGCCCGGCTCGCGGCGCTATGTCGGAAAATTCGGCATTCGCCCGGTGGTAGGCGGCATGGGGATTTCGATTCTCTCCACCCCGCGGGGCGTAATGACCGGGCAATCCGCCCGCAAGGAAGGCTTGGGCGGCGAATTGTTGTGCGAGGTTTGGTAGGAGTTTCAGGGAACGAGGTTTGAACAGGCTATGTCGCGAATTGGAAACAAGCTGATCCCGGTTCCATCCGGCGTGAAGGTGCAAATCAGGCCGGATGCCGTCGAAGTGCAGGGGCCCAAGGGCAAGATGACTGTGCCGCTGCCGCACGGAATCCACTTCGAGCAGAAAGACAATATCTTGACCGCCAAACGGGCCACCGAAGACCAACGCGCGCTCCATGGTTTGGCTCGATCATTGGTAGCCAACGCGGTCACCGGCGTTACGCAGGGCTTTAAGAAAGACTTGGACATCGTCGGAGTAGGCTATCGCGCCGAGGTGAAAGGCAAGAACGTCGTGCTGGCACTGGGCTATTCGCACCCCATCGAGTTTCCGATCCCGGAAGGGATCGTCATCGCCGTCGAAAAACAGACGCACATGTCGGTTTCCGGCGCGAACAAAAATCAGGTAGGGCAGGTGGCCGCGAACCTTCGCGCGCTTCGTCCTCCCGACCCGTACAAACAGAAGGGTATTCGCATCACCGGCGAGCGGCTCAAGAAGAAGGCCGGCAAAGCGGGCGCGAAGACCTCGGCGTAACCGAAAAGGAGAAACACAGTGGCAGCCCCAGTTCGAAAACTATCGCGCGAGGCGCACCGCCGCCGGATTCATGTGCGCATGCGCAAGACGTTGGCCGGCACGCCGGAGCGTCCCCGTCTTTGCGTGCATCGTTCGAGCAAGCACATTCGTGCGCAGGTGATTGACGACCAGACCGGCCGCACCATCGTTTCCGCAAGCTCTCTCGACGCCGAAGTAAAGGCGCAGATCAAGGGCGGCGGAAATATCGCCGCGTCCAAGGTGGTCGGCAAGGTAGTCGCGGAGCGCGCCAAATCCAAGGGCGTCGACAAAGTCGTGTTTGACCGAGGCGGCTATCAGTACCACGGCCGCGTGCAGGCAGTAGCCGAAGCGGCCCGTGAGGCGGGCCTGAATTTCTAATCAACTATGCCGAAACAAGAGCTCAAAGATACGTTGTCCGTTCGCCGGATAATCGACACCAACCAGGCGAACCTGAAGGATCAGGTGGTATCCATCAACCGCGTCACGAAGGTCGTCAAGGGCGGCAAGAACCTCAGCTTCTCCGCGCTTGTGGTTGTCGGCGATCAGGGCGGCCATGCCGGCTTCGGGATGGGCAAGGCCCGCGAAGTCCCCATGGCCATCCGCAAGGCCATCGAGCAGGCCAAGAAGAACATGGTCAAGCTCAACCTGAAGGGCACGAGCATCCCCCACCAGGTCGTCGGATACTATGGCTCGGGGCGGGTGCTGCTCAAGCCCGCGCCGGAAGGAACCGGCGTAATCGCGGGTGGCCCGGTGCGCGCCGTGATGGAGGTTGCCGGAATCCAGAACGTGCTCACCAAGTCGCTCGGCACCTCGAATCCCCATAACGTCATCAAAGCGACGTTCGATGCGCTGCTGCATCTAAAGGATGCGGTGAAGGTGGCCGAGTCGCGCGGACGCGGAGCGGAGGAAGCGGCGGTTTCCTAAGCCTCCGCGAATCAATCATGACGCCGGCAAAAAAGACCTCGGGAACCTTGAAAATCAAGTGGGTGCGCAGCTTCATCGGCTGCCCCCGCGACATGCGCCAGACTATCCGCGGCCTGGGATTCCGGCGCATGCAACAGATCATCGAACAGCCCGACACGCCGGCCATACGCGGCATGATCGCGAAAGTGCATCATTTGGTCGAAATTCAGAACTAGCACGCAGTTCAGAACCGCGAAATTGACAGGAACAGGACGAATGGAACCGACACTATCGAATTTGAAGCCGCCGCGGGGCTCGCGTCACCGGAAGGTTCGCGTAGGACGTGGTATGGGCTCGAAAATGGGCAAGACCTCCGGCGCGGGCAACAAGGGGCAGCAATCCCGCCGGGGCTATTCGCGGCGTCCGGGGTTTGAAGGCGGCCAGATGCCGCTTCACCGGCGCCTGCCCAAGCGCGGATTCTCGAGTCCGTTCCCCAAGTCGTTCGCGGTGGTCAACGTGGAAAGCCTGAACGTTTTCGCCTCGGGCGACACGGTTACCCCGGAATCGCTGACCGGGCTGGGCATCGTGCGCGCAAAGCGCATGGGCGTAAAGGTTCTGGGTACGGGTGAATTGAAGGTCGCGCTCACGGTGCGGGCGCATGCCTTCAGCAAGTCGGCGCAGGAGAAGATTACCGGCGCCGGAGGCAAGGTCGAAGTCATCTAATGAAGAAGCTGGCCGAAGCATTTCGGAACATTTTCAGCACGCCGGAGCTGCGTAATCGTGTTCTGTTTACGCTGGCGTTGCTGGGGGTGTACCGCCTCGGCGCCTTTATCCCGACCCCGGGTATCAACACCGACCTCTCTGCAGCGTCTCTTCGAACAGAGCCGCGGCTCGGTTCTCGGGATTATCGACCTGTTCAGCGGCGGAAACTTCCGCCGGCTGACGATTTTTGCCTTGGGCATCATGCCGTATATAACGGCATCGATCATTCTCCAGCTGCTCGTGGTCGTGTGGCCTTATCTCGAGCGGCTGCAAAAGGAAGGCGAGCTCGGCCGGCGCAAAATCACGCAATACACGCGCTATCTGACGATCATCCTGAGCGCCTTTCAGTCGTTTACCATCGCGCTCACCTTGCAGCGGCAGAATCTGTCGGGCCAGGCCATGGTATACAGCCCGGGCGTTCGGTTCATCATGGTGACGATGCTCACTTTGACCACCGGTTCCGCGTTCATCATGTGGCTCGGCGAGCAGATCAGCGATCGCGGCATCGGCAACGGGATGTCGCTGATTATCTTTTCCGGAATCGTGGTCGGATTGCCGCGTGCCGTCGGCGATCTGTGGGACAAGGCTCAGACGCAGCAGTGGGGGTCGTTCACGCCCATCGCGCTGCTGGGGCTGATTGCCCTGATGGCGGGCGTTATCGCCTTCATCGTTTTCGTCGAAGGCGGCCAGCGGCGCATCCCGGTGCAGTACGCCAAGCGCGTGATGGGGCGTCGCGTGATGGGCGGCCAGATGACGTACCTGCCGCTTGCGCGTGAATTCCGGCGGCGTGATTCCGCCGATCTTTGCGAGCTCCTTGCTGACGTTTCCGCAGACGCTCGCCTTGATTTTCCAGAACAAGAGCCCGTTCTTTGACCGCTTCGCGAAGTCGATCAGCTGGGGAGAGCCGCTCTACACGCTGATCTATGTGACGCTGATCATCTTTTTTGCGTTCTTTTACGTGGGGATTATCTTCAACCCCACCGAGCTTGCCGACAACATGCGGAAATACGGCGGCTTTATTCCGGGAATTCGCCCCGGCCGAAACACTTCGGAGCATATCAACCGCATCTTGTCGCGCCTGACGCTGGTGGGCGGCGTGTATCTCGCCATCGTCTGCCTTCTGCCCGAGTGGCTGATCTCCGGCATTCACCTGCAGCATCTGCCGATCTGGCTCGGGGGCAATTGGTTCGACCAGCACATGTGGAGATTCGTGCTGGACGGGCTGGGCGTGCAGTTCTATTTCGGGGGCACGTCGCTGCTGATCGTCGTAGGCGTTGCGATGGATACGGTGCAGCAGCTCGAAGCCCAACTGGTGATGCGGAATTACGAAGGGTTTGTGGCCAAGGGGCGCCGGGTTCGAAGTCGCCGCGGTTGATGCCGTCGGCCGGCGGGGGGAATGCCCTTTAATCATGCGCTGATTTTGCTGGGGCCGCCGGGTGCGGGTAAAGGCACCCAGGCAAAGCTTATAGCCAAGCGGCTGGGAGTGCCGCATCTTTCGACCGGAGATATGTTTCGCGACGCCGTAAGCCGCGATACTCCGACGGGTCACTTGGCCAAGCCGATCATGGAGCGCGGCCAGCTGGTTCCCGACCCCATCGTGCTGAAGATGGTGGAAGAGCGGCTGGCGCAGCCGGATACCGCGAAAGGTTTCGTGTTTGACGGGTTTCCCAGAACGCTGCCGCAATCCGAGCAGCTCGACGGGATTCTGGCCAGGCTGGGATTCGGAAAGCCCATCGTGGTGGATATACGGGTGGATCCGGAGAAGCTGATCCGGCGCCTGTCCGGGCGGTGGACCTGCAGCGTGGGCGGAGAGATTTACAATCTTTTCGACCGCCCTCCCAAGGTTCCCGGCGTTTGCGACCGGGATGGCGGCAAGCTCACGCAGCGCGCCGGATGACGCGCCGGAAGTTGTGAAAGCGCGGCTGGTGGCTTACGACCGCCAGACCAAGCCGGTTTCCGATTATTACCGGCAGCACGGCGTGCTCGTAACCGTGGATGGGGAAGCGAGTATCGAGGAAGTCAGCAATCGCGTGGAACAGATCGTCGAGAGTGCGGCGGCCAGTAGAGATGGTCATCTGTAAATCACCGGCGGAACTCGAGAAGATGCATCAGGCCGGCCTGATCGTCTGGGGCGCTCTCGAAGAAATGCGAAAGATGGTAAAACCCGGAATCACCACGAAGGAACTGGACGAGTTCGCCGAAGAGTATACGGTGGAAAAGCATGCGCACCCCGCGTTCAAGGGTTACCGGGGTTATCCGGGTTCGGTTTGCACCTCGATCAACCAGGAAGTCGTGCATGGGATTCCTTCCTCGTCGCGGAAGCTGCGCGAGGGCGACATCCTCTCCATGGACTTCGGAGTCGAGCTGGATGGCTACTTTGGCGATGCTGCGCTCACCTTGCCGGTGGGAAAGATTTCGCCCGAGCGTCAAAAGCTGCTCCGCGTGACGCGCGAATCGCTTGATCGCGCCATCGAGCAGGTAAGGCCCGGCAACCGGCTCGGCGATGTCTCGGCGGCCGTGCAGGAGTGGGTCGAGAAGAACGGCTATTCGGTGGTGCGCGAGTTTGTAGGGCACGGCATTGGGACGCGGATGCACGAAGATCCGCAAGTCCCGAACTACGGAACTCCCAAGCAGGGGCCGCGGTTGCAGGAAGGAATGGTCCTCGCCATCGAGCCCATGGTAAATACGGGCGGTCCGGGCGTCCGCGTTCTGGACGATAACTGGACGGCGGTCACCGCCGATGGCAGCGATTCGGCCCATTTTGAGCACACCGTGGCCGTAACCGCCGACGGGCCGTTTATCCTGACGCGGCCCAGGGAAGTGAGCGGGCCGTGCTGGTAAGCCTGGAGCGGGTAGCAGAGCAGGATCGAATTTGAAGGGGCGCATGGCTAGAAGGCCGGAACCAGAGAAGAAGAAGCCGGGCGAGGGAAGCGGGAAAGAGGACGCCATCGAAGTGATGGCCACCGTGATCGAACCTCTTCCCAACGCGATGTTTCGCGTCGAGCTCGAAAACAAGCATCAGGTGCTCGCGCACATCTCGGGAAAAATGAGAAAGAATTTCATCCGTATTTTGCCGGGCGACCGCGTGGCGGTGGAGCTTTCACCCTACGATTTGACGCGCGGGCGGATCGTGTACCGGTACAAGTAGTGCCGCAAACCGCGGCGGCGCGGAAGGACGGAGTCAGATGAAAGTTCGAGCATCGGTCAAGAAAATCTGCATGAAGTGCAAGATTGTTCATCGGCGCGGGGTGGTGCGCGTGATTTGCGACAACCCCAAGCACCGGCAGCGCCAGGGTTAGGGAGAAAACGAAATGGCACGTATAGCAGGTGTGGATCTGCCGCCCAACAAGCGGCTCTGGGTCGGCCTTACGGCGATCTACGGCATCGGGCAGCAGCGCGCGCGTTCGCTCGCGGCGAAGTCCAACGTGGATCCAACCAAGAAGATCAAGGACCTTACCGAGGAAGAAACAACGCGGCTCCGCGCGGCCATCGAGTCCGAAGGCCGCGTCGAAGGCGATCTCCGCAAGGAGACGCAGATGAACGTCCGCCGGCTGATCGAAATTCAGTGCTATCGCGGGCTGCGCCATCGCCGGAATCTTCCGGTGCGCGGCCAGCGGACGCACACCAACGCTCGCACGCGCAAGGGTCCGCGCAAGGGCGCCGTGGCGGCCAAGAAGAAGACGGCAGCGCGCAAGTAACAGGCGATCGGCGCAAGCCGCCGGTCGAGGAGAGGAAAAAGCGTGGCAAAAGAACCGAAGGACGCAGCCGCTGCTCCGGCAGCAGGCGCAAAAACTTCCAAGCGGAAGAAGGAATTTCGCAAGAAGCGCGAAAAGCGCATCGTTCCGCACGGCATCGTCTGCATCCAGGCGACGTTCAACAACACGATCGTCACGCTCACCGATCCCGACGGCCGCGCCGTGAGCTGGTCCTCTGCCGGTTCCGTCGGATTCAAGGGATCGCGCAAGGGCACGCCCTACGCCGCGCAACAGGCGGCGATGACCGCCGCAGGCGTGGCGCGCGATCAATACGGAATGAAATCGGTGGAAGTTCGGGTAAAGGGACCGGGCGCCGGCCGCGAATCGGCTGTCCGCGCGCTCGCCTCGTCCGGCTTGCACATTAACGCCATCAAGGACGTTACGCCCGTGCCGCATAACGGCTGCCGTCCCCCGAAGAGGCGCCGCGTCTGATTTGAAATTCGTTCGGCAATTGATGCAGCAGTTGATGCAAAGGAGAGAAGCACTTGGCAAGACATCGTGAAGCGGTTTGCCGGCTGTGCCGCCGGGAGGGGATGAAACTCTTCCTGAAGGGCCTCCGGTGCTATACGGAAAAATGCGCCATCGAGAAGCGCAACTTCGTCCCCGGCCAGCATGGCCAGGCGCGCCGTCCCAAGATGGTCGGTTACGGCATCCAGTTGCGCGAAAAGCAGAAGGTGAAGCGCACCTACGGCCTGCTCGAGCGCCAGTTCCGCTCCTATTTCGAGAAGGCCGTCCGCACCAAGGGACCCACCGGCTCGAACCTGGTGATTTCTCTCGAGCGTCGGCTCGATAACGTGGTCTACCGCATGGGCATTGGCGGCTCGCGCGCCCAGGCTCGCCAGCTGGTGTTGCACGGGCACATTCGCGTGAAGGGCCAGAAGGTGAACATCCCGAGCTATCTCGTGCAGGTGGGGGACGAAATCACCCTGAAAGACAACATGCATCAGAACGCCATGGTGCTCGAAGCGAAGAACCTGACCCAAAGCCAGGGCGTCGCTCCGTGGCTCGATATCGACCGCGAGAATCTGAAGGCGCGCGTGGTGGCTATGCCGCGGCGCGACGATGTGCAGACGCCTCCGATGAACGAACAGTTGATCGTCGAGTTGTATTCGAAGTAGTTTCTTGAAACCGAGTTTCTTACGTTGAATAGTCGTTGAGGTCCGCCGCCGGCGGGCCGGGAGGAATAGAAATATGTGGAAGGGATTTCAGAAGCCGAAGCGCTTGGCCGCGGAGCCGGAAACACTCACCGATAAGTACGGAAAGTTTTCCGCGCAGCCGTTCGAGCGAGGCTGGGGAACCACCGTAGGAAACGCCCTGCGGCGCGCCTTGTTGAGCTCCATCGAAGGCGCGGCCATCACGGCCGTGAAGATCGAAGGCGTGCTGCACGAATTTTCGCCCATTCCTGGCGTTGTCGAAGACGCCACCGACATCATCCTGAACCTCAAACAGGTGCCGCTCAAGCTGAACAGCGACCAGTCCAAGACCATCACGCTGGTCGTCGACACGCCGGGCCCGGTCACCTCCGCGAAGATTGAGGAAGACGCCAACATCGCCGTGCTCGACAAGAACATCTACATCGCCACGGTGAGCGAAGGCGGAAAGCTCGAGTTGGAGCTGCGCGTAAAGAACGGCCGCGGGTACGTCTCGGCCGACCGCAACTTCGACGAGGACCTCCCGATCGGCTACATTCCGATCGATTCGATCCATTCGCCGGTCCGCAAGGTCAACTATGCGGTGGAAGCCGCTCGTCTCGGTCAGATGACCGATTACGAAAAGCTCACACTCGAGGTCTGGACGAACGCCGCCATCACCCCGCAGGACGCCATCGGTCTGGCCTCGAAGCTGGTGAAGGATCACATGAGCATCTTCATCAATTTCGAGGAGACGCCCGATCTTCCCGAGGAAGCCGTCGAGAACTACGCCGATCCGCGCCTGGAATTCCTGGACCGCTCGGTGGAAGAACTCGAACTCTCGGTGCGTTCCTACAACTGCCTGAAGAACGCCAACATTCAGAACCTGCGCGAACTGGTGCAGAAGACCGAGTCCGAGATGCTCAAGACCAAGAACTTCGGGCGCAAGTCTCTGAACGAGATCAAGGACATCATGCACAAAATGGGCCTGAGTCTAGGCATGAAATTCGATGAGCACGGCCGCATCATCTGGCCGCCGCTCCCGAGCCAGACCTCGCCTTCCGTTTCCGAGGAGACCGCCACTTTCTAGGCCGGGATAAACATGAGACACCTTAACTCAGGCTTCAAACTTGGAAAACAGCCGGCGCATCGCCGGGCCGTTCTGCGCAATCTGGTCACCAACCTGATTGAAAAGGAGCGGATCCAGACCACCGTGCTTCGTGCCAAGGCTGCCAAGCCGCTCGCCGAACGCATGATCACGCTCGGCAAGCGCGATTCTCTGCATTCCCGCCGGCAGGCGGCCGCGTTTCTCATGACCACCGGCGCCACCAAGAAACTTTTCTCCGACCTGGCGCCGCGCTTCGCGGATCGTCCAGGCGGTTACACCCGCATCATCCGCGTCGGATGGCGCATCGGGGACGGAGCGGAACTCGCCATCCTCGAATTCATCGGCTCCGAGCTGAAGAAGAAGGAACGGAAACCGAAGAAGGCCGTGGCGGAAGAAGCCCCCGAGGAAAAAGAAGCGGCGGCGAAGTCCTAACAGGTTGCGGAAAAACCCAGGTTTTTAGGGGGTCGGAGCTTCAGCTCCGACACAACCGGCGGCGCGCAGCGCCTTCCTCTCGCGGTGTATTTTCCGCGAGTTTTTCTGCAGCGGGGCGGCAATGTAACCAGTTGGCACGCAGGCTTTTCAGCTCCGACATAAAATCCAAGCATTCAACATCAACAGGAACAGGTTTTGGCATTTGTCCTCAGTCTGCTAAGCCCGTTTCCAAAACTGCTTTGCAAAAGAAAAGGGCCTGCTTCAGTCAACCGAGGCAGGCCATTTTTATTTTGCGGTCCCGCTTTACGATTCTACGCCGACGCGCCCTGATCAGTTCGCTTCTGTCGCTCCCGGACATGCCCCCACAGAAGCACCAGCCCGGCAATTGCCTGCGCGGCCGTCCCGCCAGACGTATCCAGCAGCACGTCCGAAACCGCCGGAGTTCGCCCCGGAACGAAGGATTGGTGAAATTCATCGAGAGAAGCGTAGCCCGCCACAATCAGGATCGCCGCCAGCGCCCACCGCAGCCGCGTATCGTGGCGCCCCGCGCGAATAGCCCTCAGGATTAAAAGGCTAAAAATGAAGTACTCCACGAAATGGGCCGTTTTGCGGATGATGTGATGGAGCAGCAGCAGTGTGTGGTACGAGGCTTTCGGCAGAAGCCAGTGCAGGATAGGAATGATGACGGAACCCGTCTTTTCGTCCGTGAAAGCGCCTGTCGAGAAACAGGAAATCAACCCGGCCCACAGGAGCGCGGGCCACCAGCGCGCGATCCAGCTTTGCCGCTGGGGTTCCAGCGAATTCGACGTGTTCGGAGGCGGTAGGTCTCTCTCGGAAGGGCTCAATTATTCCAACCGGTAGTTGGGCGCTTCCCGCGTGATGATCACGTCGTGAACATGGCTTTCGCGCAGTCCCGCCTGCGAGATGCGGATGAATTTGCCGCGCTCCTGCAATTCCTTCAGAGTCCCCGCGCCGCAGTAACCCATGCCGCTGCGCAACCCGCCAACCAATTGTTCGACGAGTCCTGATAACGGGCCTTTGTAAGCAACCTGGCCTTCAATTCCTTCCGGCACGGATTTGCCCCGCGCCGCGCCTTCCTGAGCATAGCGGTCCGCCGACCCTGCCTCCATCGCCCCCAGCGATCCCATGCCGCGATAAGACTTGAATGTCCGGCCCTGATAGAGAATGGTCTCGCCAGGCGACTCTTCGGTCCCCGCAAAAAGCCCGCCGATCATCACCGCGGAAGCCCCTGCCGCAATCGCCTTGGTAATATCGCCCGAGAATTTTATGCCCCCGTCGGCGATCACCGGCACTCCCGAACCTTGCGCGGCGCGGTAGCAGTCCAGAATGGCCGTGATCTGCGGCACGCCTGCCCCGGTAACAATTCGCGTGGTGCAGATCGACCCCGGGCCGATGCCAACCTTCAGCCCGTCGATGCCGAGCGCGATCAAATCCCGCGCGCCCTCAGCTGTCGCGACGTTTCCCGCAAGCAACTCCAGTTCCGGAAATTTTTGTTTCACCTGGCGAATGGCATCCATCACTCGCGAGGTGTGCCCGTGGGCCGTATCGATTGCCACGGCGTCCACCTTCACGCGCGCGAGTTCCGCGGCACGCTCCAGAAAGTCGCCTGTCGCTCCGATGGCCGCGCCGACGCGCAGGCGACCGTGTTCGTCCTTGGTGGCGTTCGGGAACTCGATCTTCTTCTGAATGTCTTTGACGGTAATCAAACCCTTCAGATTGAAATCCTTGTCCACCACAAGAAGCTTTTCGATGCGGTGCGTCTGCAGGATGCGCTCGGCTTCGTCGAGTGTGGTGCCCACCGGCACGGTGATCAGGTTATCTTTCGTCATCACATCGTTGACACGCTGATCCAGATTGCGCTCGAAACGCAGGTCGCGGTTGGTGAGAATTCCCACAAGCCGCGTGCCGCGCGTCACCGGCACCCCGGAAACCTTGTACTTATTCATCATATCGAGCGCTTGCCGGACCGTCATTTCCGGCGCAATCGTCACCGGATCGACGATCATGCCGCTTTCCGACCGTTTCACCCGGTCCACTTCCTCGGCCTGGCGGTCGATGGTCATGTTGCGATGAACAAAACCGATGCCGCCCTGCCGTGAGATGGCAATCGCCAGCCGCGAATCTGTCACCGTGTCCATGGCCGCCGCCACGATCGGTATGTTCAGCGAAATCTTGCGGGAGAGGCAGGTGCGCGTGTCCGCCTGTGCGGGCAGCACGGAAGATTTGCCCGGCAGCAGCAGCACATCGTCAAAGGTCAATCCCTCCTGAATAGGTCCTTCAATCATCATTTCTCCAGTACGCGGTTCGGAGGCCCGGCCCTGGCCTCAGCGCATCCGTAAAAACCGAAGCCCAGCCGGAATCGCTGGGCTCGAAAAAGTTGTTTTGGCAGCAGCTCAGAAACATGAAATTGAATAGCAATCTTAGGCGCTTCCCATGTTCAAAGCAAGTTGCGCAGCCATGCGGCACGATCGTCCCCATTTGGGACTGAGCTGCCAATTGCATGCGCGACGCGAACTGCCTAACATGGATTGTGGTGAAAAACTTCTTCATACCGCCCAGGCATCTGCGCAACGGCCACCTGATGACCATCGCCGGTTCCTTCTGGCGGCGCAGCTTTCCAAGGCTGCCTGCCAGTGTAACCAGGCAGTTCGACGTGGAGCCGGGCACAAAGATCCGCGGCGAATGTCATTGGCAGCCGCACGCCAAGCAATACCCGGTTCTCGTCCTGCTCCACGGCCTCGAGGGATCGAGCGAGTCGGGCTACATGCTCGGCACCGCCGAGAAAGCCTGGCTCGCGGGCTTCAATGTGGTGCGGCTGAACCAGAGGAATTGCGGCAACACCGAACACCTCACCGAAACCCTTTATCACTCGGGTTTGAGCGGTGACATCCGCACGGTTGTTCTCGAACTCATCGAACGGGATGGCCTGGGTAAAATATTTGCCGCGGGCTTTTCGATGGGAGGGAACCTGGTATTGAAGATGGCCGGAGAATTCGGTGACGCCGCCCCCCCGGAATTGCGGGGATTTGCCGCCGTGGCGCCCGCCATGGACTTAGCCGGCTGCGCGGCAGCCCTCGAGGAACCCGCGAATTTCTTCTACGAGCACCGTTTCGTCCGCCGGATGAAGCGCCGCATGCGCGACAAGGCGAAAATGTATCCGCATCGCTACCAGCTAGGCCGGTTGAGCCAGATCCGCACGGTCCGCGGCTTCGACGAAGCCATCACGGCGCGCTTCTGCGGCTTCCGCGATGCTGCCGATTATTACGCGCAATCGAGCGCCAACCGGATCATCGGACACATTCGGCGCCCCACTCTAATCGTCACCGCGCAGGACGATCCGGTAGTCCCTTTCGCCGCATTCGACCATCCCGCCATTCGGGAAAACCCCTTCATCACCCTGCTCGCGCCCAGGCACGGCGGCCACTGCGCGTTTATTTCGCAAGAGCCGGGAGATGAAAGATTCTGGTCGGAAGCGAGAATTGTGGAATTCTGTGCCGGTCAGGCGGCCATGAAAGCCGCGAAGAACACTATCGGGAAGGGTACCGCTTCCGAAGCATCTCGCAAGCAGCTCTAAACCCGTTCCAGAAGCATCGCGATGCCTTGCCCCACGCCGATGCACATCGAAGCGATAGCATAGCGTCCGCCCGCCCGCTTGAGTTGCCGCGAGGCAGTGAGCACTAATCGCGCACCACTCATTCCCAGCGGGTGGCCCAGCGCAATCGCCCCGCCATTGGGATTCACTTTCTCACTGTCGTCGGGCAGGCCGAGAGTGCGCGTCACCGCGAGCGCCTGGGCGGCGAAAGCCTCGTTGAGTTCAAACAAGTCAATGTCCGCCATCGAGAGCCCGGTGCGCCCGAGCAGCTTCCGCACTGCCGGAATTGGCCCAATACCCATAACGCGCGGCTCCACACCGGCAGTCGCCGTTCCCACCACCCGTGCCACAGGCGTCAATCCAAACTTCACCGCCGCGGCTTCCGAAGCGACGAAGAGCGCGCACGCCCCGTCATTGATGCCCGAAGCATTCCCCGCGGTTACCGTCCCGTTTTTTCGGAACGGCGCGGGAAGTTTCGCCAGTTTCTCGATCGTGGTGTCCGCGCGAATATGCTCGTCATCCGCAACCGCGTTTACAGCCCCCTTTGGCCCCGGCACGTTCACCGGCACGATTTCCTCCGCGAAGATACCTGCCTTCTGAGCCGCCGCCGCTTTCTGCTGGGAGCGCAACGCGAACAGGTCCTGGCAGCGCCGCTCAATGCCATAAGCCTCGGCGACATTCTCCGCGGTTTCCGCCATCGAATCCGTGCCGTACTTCTGTTCCATCAGCGGATTGACGAATCGCCAGCCCAGAGTCGTATCGTAGATTTGCGCCTCGCGCGAAAACGCCCCCGACGCCTTCGGAATCACAAAGGGACCCCGGCTCATGCTTTCCACTCCGCCCGCAATCGCGAGCGAAATCTCGCCCGCGCCGATAGCTCGCGCCGCCACGGAAACCGCCTCCATCCCGGACCCGCACAGCCGGTTCACGGTAGCCGCCGGCACGGTGTGCGGGATCCCCGCCAGCAGCGACGCCATGCGTGCCACGTTGCGGTTGTCTTCGCCCGCCTGGTTGACACACCCCAGAATCACCTCGTCGATTGACTCCCAGTCGCTCCCGGCAAAGCGCTCCCGCAACGCAGACAAAGGAACCGTCGCCAGGTCGTCCGTGCGCACCTGCGCCAGCGCCCCTCCATAACGCCCAATCGGCGTGCGAACTCCCTCACAAATAAAGGCAGGCGGCATCCAATCGTTCCTTTCGCGGATGATGGCGGTTCCAACACAGTTTCGTTTGCCCAATTCGGGGTGTCAAGTGACCAAGCCCCGGCGCTTTGCACCAGAGCCTTCAAGCGGATACAATGAAGGATGTTCCGGGCGTCAACGCACGGAGAAATCCTCGCATCTCAATCGTCACGGATATCTGACAGGTTCTGAGGGACCTCGAAACCACACAAAATGGATGTCGAACGGATCATAGATAACGTTGTAGCGCGCTTTATCGGCACCAAGCACGAGCGCGACGTCAAGCGCATCCAGCCGATTGTGGTGGAGATCAACGCCCTGGAGCCGGAGATGAAGCAGCTCTCCGACGCGCAGCTCGGGGAGCGAACGCTGGCGCTCAAGGCCGAAGTGCAGGGCCGCCTCGAAGGACTCGAACGCGACGACCCGGATTACAAACGGAAGCTTCGCGACGCGGTCGATCCGGCGCTGGTGCCGGCCTTCGCCCTGGTTCGCGAAGCCGGGCGCCGCACCCTCAATATGCGGCACTTCGACGTGCAGCTCATCGGCGGCATCGTCCTTCACCACGGGAAAATCGCCGAGATGAAGACGGGTGAGGGAAAAACGCTCGTTGCCACGCTCCCTGCCTATCTCAACGCGCTCACGGGCAAAGGCGTTCATATCGTTACTGTGAACGACTACCTCGCCCGTCGCGACGCCGAATGGATGAGCCCGATCTACAAGACCCTGGGAATGACCGTCGGCGTGATCGTCCACGATCTGGACGATGCCCAGCGCCGCGCCGCCTACGGCGCCGATATCACTTTCGGCACGAACAACGAATTCGGCTTCGATTATCTGCGCGACAACATGAAGTACGACCTAAAGGATTGTGTCCAGCGCGGCCACCATTTCGGCGTGGTCGACGAAGTGGACTCGATCCTGATCGACGAAGCGCGCACCCCGCTCATCATTTCCGGCCCAGCCGAAGAATCCACCGACAAGTATTATCGCGTCGACAAGATCATCCCCAAGCTGATCCCGGAGATGGATTTCACCCTCGACGAAAAAATGCGCACCGCGACGCTCACCGAAGAGGGCGTTTCGAAATGCGAGCGGCTGCTGAATTTGGGCAACCTCTACGACCCGGCCAACATGGACATGATTCACCACGTCTACCAGGGCCTGCGCGCACACACCCTGTACGAGAAAGACGTCGACTACGTGATCAAAGACGGCGGTGTGGTGATCGTCGACGAGTTCACCGGCCGCCAGATGCCGGGACGCCGCTGGTCCGACGGGCTGCACCAGGCCGTCGAAGCCAAAGAGGGCGTCAAGATCGAGCGCGAAAACCAGACCCTCGCCACGATCACCTTCCAGAATTACTTCCGCATGTACTCCAAGCTCTCCGGCATGACCGGGACGGCCGAAACCGAAGCCCCCGAATTCGACAAGATTTACAAACTCGAAGTAGTGGCCATCCCCACCAACAAAGCGCTGATCCGCAAGGAATACTCGGACGTCGTCTACCGCACGGAACCCGAAAAGTTCGAGGCGGCGGTCAACGGCATCATCCAGGAAGACGGCACGCGTACCGGAGGCATCCGGCAATATCACGAGAGCGGGCAGCCGGTGCTGGTCGGCAGCATCTCCATCGAGAAGTCCGAAAAAATCGCGGAGCTCCTGAAAAAGTCTGGCATCCCTCACCAGGTGTTGAACGCGAAGCAGCACGAGCGCGAAGCGAAAGTGATTTCGCAAGCGGGGCGCAAGGGTGCCGTGACCGTTTCAACCAACATGGCGGGCCGCGGAACCGACATCCTGCTGGGCGGCAATCCTGAAGCGATGACGCGCGAATACTGCATGAAGAACAAGCTGGCCATGCCCTACGCGCCCGCAGCTTCAGTTATAGGCGTTCCTCCCGGCGGCGAAACTCCGGCGCCAGGCCGATGCCGCGGAGACGGCCGCGCAGGCCAGCGCGTCCAGCCAGACGGCCGTAGCCGAGCTCAACGGCGGGAATGGCGCCTCCATGGTGCTCTTCCAGCAGGAAGGCAAAATTTTCCAGGTGCCGCTCGATCAATGGAAGCCGATTCTCGATCAATTCACCGGGCAATGCCGCGCCGAGCATGACGAAGTCGTCGCCATGGGCGGCCTGCACATCCTCGGCACCGAACGCCACGAAGCCCGCCGCATCGACAATCAGCTGCGAGGCCGCGCCGGCCGCCAGGGCGATCCCGGTTCCTCGCGTTTCTTTCTCTCGCTCGAAGACGACCTGCTGCGCATCTTCGGCGGCGAGCGCGTGAAGGCTCTGATGTTCCGCCTGGGCATGACCGAGGGCGTGCCGATCGAATCCCGCCTCATCAGCAAGCGCATCGAAAACGCGCAGAAGGCCGTCGAAGCCCAGAACTTCGAAGCCCGCAAGCACCTGCTCGAATACGACGACGTGATGAACAAGCAGCGTGAGACGGTCTATTCGCTGCGCAGATCGTTCCTCGAAGGCCGCGACCAGAAGGAATTCGTCCTCGAGCGCGCCGAAGCCATCGCCAATTCGCTAGCGGAAACCTACGCCCCGGCCACGCAGCATCCCGACCAGTGGAACGTAACCCAGCTCGGCAACGAGCTCCTGAATCAGTTCGGCTTCGATCTGAAGTCCGCGAACATCGACACCGCGAATCTGAATCACAATCAGCTGGCCGACACGCTCCTCGAAAAAGTAAAGGAGCGCTACAGCGAAAAGGAAACGCTCTTCGGCGAGCAGATGCTCCGCTGGCTCGAGCGCCACATCCTTCTCGACATTGTGGACGCGCAGTGGAAAGACCATCTCCTTACCCTCGATCACCTGAAGGAAGGAATTGGCCTCCGCGGCTACGGCCAGAAAGATCCCCTGGTCGAGTTCAAGAAGGAAGCCTTCACGCTCTTTGAAGACATGATGGACCGCATCGATACAGAAGCGGTGCGATTCCTGTTCCTCATGCAGCCCGCGCGCCCCGAAGACCAGGCCAAGCAGATCGAGCGCCGCCAGCAACAGCAGCAGAAGGAATTGCAGTTCCAGGCCGGCCCCGCGCAAGCGGAAGCCCCCAAGCCGGTCCGCGCCGCCGCGAAGATCGGCCGGAACGATCCGTGTCCCTGCGGTTCCGGCAAGAAATACAAGAAGTGCCACGGCGTGGAATCCTGAGCGTTGCCCAGAAGCCATCTCATAAATGGAAAACCCACCGCTCGCGGTGCTTTTTTCGCAAGCCTTTCCTGTGCCCCTCTGACTGCTCCTCGCTTGCTCGCAACCGCCAACGGCGCGGCTGTTCGCTTGCTTGTGTTTTTAGTAGTCATGCTCGAGGAGCGCAGCGACGAAGCATCCCTCTTATATTTTGCTCGTCTCAAGGCGCCCGAAACCTTGTAAGGTCGCGGCTTCAGCCGTGCCAAAAAATCCCGTGAACAGACGGAGTTTTAACCCCCGAGGGGGTAGACCGACCGTTCGAAGCGTATTGCCCGGGCCTTTTCGTTTTACACAGCGTTTACTTTCGTGATAGCAAAATGTGCTACTCTCCCGTGCTCTGAGGTTTATCTGTCGGGGAAGTAAGCCATTATGAACGCCACCAGCGCCGGAATTTGCCGCCGAACACCGTGTGCCAACCTGATTCCGCCCAGCCTCGCCGGTGAACAAATGTGCCTCGATCATTTCCTCGACGAGGCCTTTCTCCGCACCGATCAGCTCATGGAGCGTTTCCAAGAAGGCCGCCCCATCGATTCCCAGGTAGTAGAAAGACTTCTCGCCGACGCCCTCACCATCGTAACGAACCTCGAGGAAGGGGCGTCCGAGCCGAAGCCGGAGGAGCGCGACCGCATGTTGGATCTTCTCCTTAGCCTCGCCAATCTTCACGAATACGCCGCCCACCACTCCATTTCCCTCGGCCCGGCCTCCTGAACACCTTTGCCGTTGTTGCTGAAATGCCTTTTGGCGGTGCTATCTTGAGGAAAATGAAGCATCTCTCCCCGATTCCCAGATAGTTAACAGCAGAAACGCGCCGGTCTCTTGCATTTCGCGGTTTCCCGAACCAAGCTAATTGGATAGTTCCGCGCCCATGCCCGAGAACAAAATCCTCGACCCGTTCAAGCCCGCGCAGCCTCGCATTCCCGGAGTGTCGGCCCCAGAAGAGAAGCTGCCCGAAAGCGTTGAATCGGAAGAAGCGTACGTATCTCCCGGTTTTGTCGCCCTCACGGCGGGCGTATCGAACGACAATCCGCCCCAGCTGAAGCTTCTTTTGGTAGGGCTTGTGCTGGCCGGCGCGCTGACAACCACCTTTCTTTTGTTCGGGTTAAAGCAAAAGTCCGCTCCTCCGGCAAAACCAGCCCTCATCGCGGAGCCAGCCAAGGCCGCCGCTCCGATCACCGAATCGCCAACGGCAGACCCGAAGCTGCCCGTTGGTCCCGGCGCGGTTGCCACCAAAGCCCAATTGTCAAAGCCCTGGGCCGCCAGCCGCTTCTACTACCGCGATCCGGTAACATTGAAGCGCCTTCCCGCAATGGTAGTGCATCTTCCAGGCGGATACTTCTGGGGATTTTCGCTGGTAGAGCCATTCGGAAGCTGCCAACTCGAATACGTCACCGATCTCCGCAAGCTGCAGGCAGCCTATGGCTTCGACGCTGGCCACCCCATGGTAGCGGACCCCTGTAACGGAACCGTTTTCGACCTGACTCAGTACGGGAACGCCCCCAGCGGCCTGGTCCGCGGCGAAATACAGAAGGGACCAGGCTGGCGGCCTCCCACGGCCATCGAAATCCGCGTCCAGGGCAACCAGATCATCGCCGGCTCAATGGAGCGATAACGCCTTTCTCTCGCGGTGCCGTTACCGCGAGCCTCCTTCCCTGCTTCCTTTGCCTCCTCATAAGTGCACCGGATACGCCATCCCAGTGCCTCTCGATCAGGGGCGTATCTTGCTTTAGCTTTTGCGGGTGCCCGACCCTTCGGTTTTAAGGGTCGGTCTTCTGTCTTTGCCTCTCGCAGTCGCTTTTCGCTGTCATCCTGAGCCCATACGCGCGAAGCGCGGATGGGTGAGGGACCTGCTTCTTCTTGCCTCCTCCGTTGTCTGCCCGTCATCCTGGGATCTCAGCGACGAAGGCTGTCTCCCTTCGTTTGCCGTCTAGGGGGCGCGGCTTTCGGCCGCGACGAAAAGCCGGGCGCGTAGCGCCTTCCGCTCGCGGTGCCCTTACCGCGAGCGTTCCTCCTCTGCCTCTTCTGCCTCCAATGCTTTTCCGAGACAGCGCTTAGTGGCCGCTTCGCATCGTAGTAACATACGGTGATGCGGAGTTCTGCACGCATTCCGCGCAGGCTCCAAAGCTAAACGGGTGAGTCCGGGAGAAAACGTGATGCGTAAGCGGTGTGTGTATTGCCTCGCATTTCTCGCGATCGTGTTCGCAGGCGGCTGTGCCAGGAAACCGGACGACACGGCCGTCGTAACCAACATTAAATCCCAAATGTTTTCAGACCCGCAATTGAAAGACACTAGTCTGATCGTTTCCTCTCGCGAAGGCGAAGTCACCCTAAGTGGAACCGTGCCCACCGACGCAGCGCGCTACGACGCGTACAAGATCGCCACCCAGACCGCCGGCGTCTCGAAGGTGAACGACCAGATGGTCGTTCAGCCGACACCGCCGCCGGTAGCCCAGGTTTCGCAGGCCCCACCGGCACCCGCTGCAATTTTAAAGCGAACTCCGGCTCCGCGAGAGACGGAAGCCGACATCCGCAAAGCCCGCAGGAATAAGCACCTCAGGGAACGGGAACAAACCGAAACGGCGCGGAACACGCCTGCTCCGCCTTCCTCGGACCAGTATCAACCGCCGCCAGACCAGCCTCTTCCCGCAGCTGCACCGCCGCCAACGCCCGCACCGCAGCCGGCGCCTGCACCGGTGCCACCACCACCGCCTCCTCCGCAGCCGATCCAGGTTGTCATTCCGGCAAGCACCACCCTGACAATCCGAATGATCGATGGCGTCGATTCGGCGGTGAACCGCACCGGCGAAATTTTCCATGCCTCGCTGGATGCGCCGATTGTCGTCGATAACGAGGTCACCATTCCCAAAGGCGCCGACGTATACGTTCGGCTGACCAGCGCCAGCTCAGCGGGACACGTTTCGGGAAAAAGCGAGCTGCATCTCGAACTGGTCAAGATCGAGTATCAAGGGCGCTCGTATCCTCTGGTAAGCAGCACCTACTCCTTGAGCGGGAGCTCGCGGGGAAAAAACACCGCTGAAAAAGTGGGCGGCGGCGCAATCCTGGGCGCGCTCATAGGCGGGCTCGCCGGCGGCGGAAAAGGCGCTGCCATCGGAGCGGGCGTGGGAGCGGGAGCGGGCGGCGTCTATCAGGGAGCCACGAGGGGAAAGCAGGTGAAGATCCCTTCTGAAACGAAGCTCGATTTTCAGCTGGACCAGCCGGTCACCGTAACCGTGATGCCGCGGTCCGCCGCCGCTCAATAAATCCGGCTCTCGAGGGCAGAGCCTTACGGGGAGCGGAGGTTCCGCTTCCCGTTTTTTCATTGCAACGGCAAATGCGGTTTCTACGCGGCTCGCACCGGCGCGCCATGTAAGATATTGACAGAGTCAATTGAGCAGAGCCCCTTGGCAACGTCAATGATCGGCCAGACCATCTCCCATTATCGAATCCTGGAAGTGCTCGGCGCCGGCGGCATGGGCCAGGTGTTCCGCGCCGAAGACACCCGCCTGGGCCGCCAGGTCGCGCTCAAGTTTCTCTCCGAAGGTTCGTTGAAGGATCCCCTGGCGCTGGAACGCTTTCAGCGCGAGGCCCAGGCCGCGTCTTCGCTCAATCATCCCGGCATTTGCGTCATCTATGACATCGGCGAAAACAACGGCCAGCCCTTCCTGGTCATGGAATTGATGGAGGGCCAGACGCTGCGGGATCGTGTGGCGGGGCGTCCTCTTTCGCTGGACCTGCTTCTCGATTTCGGAACGCAGATTTCCGACGCGCTCGACGCCGCGCACTCGAGCGGCATCGTCCATCGCGATATAAAACCCGCCAATATTTTCATCACCACCAGAAATCTGGCAAAAATCCTGGATTTCGGCCTCGCCAAGCACTCGGTCCCGCGGCGCATCGCCGAGGGTGTGACAGCCGGCAGCACCTCGAATCTCCCAACTACCGATAACTTGATGGTTACCAGCCCGGGCTCGACGTTAGGAACCATCGCCTACATGTCCCCCGAGCAGGCTCGCGGGGAAGACCTCGACGCGCGCACCGATTTGTTCAGCCTCGGCGCCGTGCTCTATGAAATGGCCACCGGCCGCCAGGCCTTCGACGGAGCCACGTCCGCCGTGGTTTTCGATGCGATTTTGAACCGGGAGCCGGTAGTGCCTTCTTCACTCAACCCGGGAATTCCCCACAAATTCGAAGAAATCGTCGCCAAATCTCTCGAGAAGAACCGCGATCTCCGCTACCAGACCGCCGCCGAGCTTCGCACCGACCTCAAGCGCCTCAAGCGCGATACCGACTCAGCGCGCGCCGGAACAGTGTCGGCCGCGGCAGCCGCCCCAGGCTCAAATCCGTCTTCTGGTTCGGCGCCGGTAGCGGCAGACCTGGTCTCTTCGCCTGCATTTCCGCACACGGCCGCCATTCCCCTTCGCCGGCCGCGCGCCCGGTGGATCATTCCCGTCCTGGTCGTCCTCTTCTTGGCGGCGGCCGCCGGTGCATTTCTCGGTATCCACCTTCACAACCATTACGGCCATCAACAGGAAGCCGACTTCATGAAGATGATGATCACGCCGGTAACTTCCAGCGGAAATATCCAGACCCCGGCCATCTCGAGCGACGGCAAGTGGCTGGCCTACGTCCGCTCCGAAAATGGGCCGTCGAGCGTTTGGGTGCGCCAACTGGCCACCGCCAGCATGGCGCAGGTGGTGCCGGCGTCTTCCAGAATTATTACCAGCATCGCGTTTTCTCCCGACGGCAACTACGTCTATTTCGTCGAACGCGACCCCAACGCGGATCACTCCGCCCTCGATCAGTTGCCATCCCTGGGCGGCGCACCGCGCCAGATCCTCTTCGATGTGGATAGCCCTATTAGCTTCTCGCCGGACGGTAAGCGGCTGGTCTTTGTGCGCCAGTCGCCTGAAAACATGACGTCGTCCCTGGTGCTCGCCAATTCCGACGGCTCCGCCGAACAGAAGCTCGCGTCCCTCACGTTTCCCGCTGCCTATTCTTCAGGCGGTCCCAGTTGGTCCCCGGACGGCAAGCGCATCGCCGTGCAGAGAACCTCCAGCAGCGATCCGGACGAGTACATTCTGGAAACTGTTTCTGTCGACTCAGGCATGGAAAAGCCGCTGGGCTCGACTTTGTGGTCCGATCCCGCCCAGGTCACCTGGTTGCGCGACGGTTCCGGCGTGGTCTTCACTTTGCCGAACAGCAAGTCTTCCTTTAATGCGCAGTTGTGGGAGGTCACCTATCCTGCCGGAAACACCCTGCGGATCACCAACGATTTGAATTACTACTCGGGAACCAGCATCACCGGAGATGACGTAACCCTGGCGACCACGCAGCTCTCTTTCACATCGAGCCTCTCGGTATCTCCCGCGGGAAGCGCGGGTCTCTCGGAGCCCCGCCAGATCACCTCCGGCGTTGGGCGCGCCGACGGCCTGGCAGGCATGGCATGGACCGCCAACAGAATCTTTTACACCTATTACACGTCCGGTGTTCTGCGCCTCGCTGGCATTTCTCCTAAGGGCGGCGATCTGCAGGACGTAGTGACCTCGGGTTCTCCCGTGTGGCCGGCGGCTTGCGACAAAGGGGGAGGATTTGTTCTGACGGTAATCGATAGCTCAGGCCGTGCGTCGATCTGGCACGGCGACGCGGATGGCGTGAATCTGAAGAAGATTACCAGCGGCCCTGATGACGAGCGCCCCAGCTGCTCTCCCGACGGAAAGTTTGTCGTCTACCAGGCGGTCTTGCCGGGCCCGGTGCGAGTCATGAAAGTCGGCATCGACGGTGGCGCACCGGTTCCGATCGGCAAGGAACATCTCGAATACCCGGTCATCTCGCCCGACGGCCGCTCGATAGCGGCTTCCTACGATCCAGGCCCCGACAAGCCTATACAGGTAGCCATCGTAGGCATCCAAAGCGGCGAAGTGCAGAGCGTTTACACCCTGCCTCCCGGAACGACCCTGGTCCACCAATCCGGAGAGAGCCTCGCCTGGACCAAAGACGGACGCTCCCTCCTATTTCTAGTGGACAAGCACGGAGTCTGCAACGTCTGGGCCCAAGCGGTAGTGGGCCCCGGCAAGCCGCCCCCTCCGCCCCGCCAGATCACCAATTTCTCCTCCGATATGATCTGGTCCTTCGCAGTCTCGCCGGACGGAAGCGAGATGATTTACGCCCGCGGCCGCCGCATCGGCGACACCGTCCTGATCTCGCACTTTCATTAGAAGCCATCAAGCCATCTCATAAATCGCGTTTTCAGCGCCCACTTGCAGGAACGCGCGTCTTCGGCTAAAGATAAATTGGAATGGTTACAGATCTTCCGCCACGCAGCTCCAGGTTACTCACTGAATTTCTCGGCAGCGACCAGCGCATCGCCCTCCGCGTGCCCGCTGACGAGCGCCTCGTCACCCGCGCCCGCTCCATCGAATCCGCGATGGAATCCGGCAAGCCCGCAGCTATCTCATACGCGTGCAGCGACTTCCTCTCCGTAGCCGCCGATTTCTACGGAGTTCCGCGTCCCGAGGCCCGCGTTCTCGCGGCGCGCCCGCTGCGCGTTCGGGAAGGTGGCTGGTCCGTGGAGCTGTTCGGCGACTATCACCCGCAAACCAGGCTCATCCGCATCTGGACGCGAACCGCCGTGCGCAAGCAGGTAACTTCCTACGGCACATTCTTCAGCACGCTCTGCCACGAGTTTTGCCATCACCTCGATTGCCGCCTGTTGGGGTTCGGCGATTCGCCGCACACGCGCGGTTTCTATCAGCGAACCGCCGCGCTCTATCACCACGCCCGCGGAACTCCCGAAAAGCAGTTGGCCTGGGTGAAAATGCCGCGCGGCCAGTGGCGGATCGACTGGCGGAGGATGAAAAGCTCCGCCCCGCCAAAAATCTTCACAGCCGCACGCTAAGCGCGCCTCGAAGCCATCTCACATATGGAACTCGTCAGGGCACGGCTTCACAGGCCGCGGAAAAACCTGGGGTTTTAGGGGGTCGGAGCTTCAGCTCCGACTTAAAGTCCAAGCATTCAATCGGGCTTTAGCCCCTGAGGAACGGATTTCGGCATTTTTCCGTAGCCTGTTTTCAGTCGTGCCAAAAAAGCCCCGCGGACAAAGGGGTTTTAACCCTTGAGGGGGGCAGAAGGGCCGGTCGAAGCATTCATGAGATGGGTTTTCGCCACGATTTCCGCCACTGGCCGCTTGTGCGCGGGGTCGTTCGATTTCCCCTCGTAGTAGTGGAGAATCTCGCAGTCTGAAAAATATTGCCGCAGCTCGCCCGGCCGCAGCCGGTGGTCCGTCGGCTCTTCTCCCGGTTCTGCGATGTGGACGATCGCCAGCACAATCCCGCCCGCCCGCACTCCCCGCTTCGCCGGCTCGAATAGTGATGTCTGCAGGTAGAAGCACATCGCAATCAGGTCCCAGCAGTTTTCTCCGATCTCGAACCCACACTTTTCAAGATCGAAAATTCTCGCATCCACCGCGACCCCGCCTTCCGACGCCCGCCGCAGCACAATCTCAATCGCCGTGGGCGCCCCATCCACCGCAGTGACGCTCCATCCACGCTGCGCAAGCCACATGGCATTGCGTCCAGAGCCGCAAGCCAGGTCCAGGGCCTTGCCAGGAGGCAACTTCGAACAGGTCTCGACCAGAAGCGGGTTAGCTTCGGTCTCCCGCTCCTCCGCCCTTCCTGACCGATACCGCTCGTCCCATCCTTGGATTTCCATGCAACGATTGTTCACCGCCGCAGGCGAACGTGCAACCGCGGAACGAAGCAGCTCGGCCTCACCCTTTCTGATCGCCGCTTCCGCGTGTTAGTCTCTGCCGTGAATAATTTCCGAGCAATTTCGGAGGAGCATCACATATGCGCCTAGGCATTTTCTTGAGCGTTCTAGCTTTCTTCGCACTCTTGGCGACACCGGCGGCAATCCCCGCCGAGAGCATCGCGTCGCAAGCCTCAGCCAAGCCGCCCAAAGATTCCAGCGACCTGTTGCTGCCCCCCTCGGAAGACGTGTCGCGCGCCTGGGATGAAATTGGCGGCAAGCTCGTCGAGATGGCCCAGGATTTCCCCGATGACAAGTACGACTTCAAGGTCCAAAAGGATCAGCGCACCTTCGCCGAAACAATCCTGCACATAGCCAACGACGATTTTCTGGCGATAACCGCAGTCAAGGGCTCCCAGGCCGGCCCCGATTTTCACGGCGAGCATCCCTCGCGCGCCGTCTATAAGTCCAAGGCGGACGTAGTCAAATTGCTGAAAGAAGCCGTAGCCGCCGGCTCTGCCGTGATCAAAGCGCAGGGAGATGCGGGCCTCGACAAGGCGATTTTCTCGCCCTTCACAGCCGACCCCGTTCGCGTTTCGACTCTCTGGTGGAGCGTCATCGAGGATGACGGCGAACATTACGGCCAGCTCGTCGTCTACTACCGCGCCAACAACCTCGTGCCCCCCAGGTCGCGTTAGCGTTCCGCGCAAGAGCGGAAGCTTTTCGAAGAGTTTCCGCGCGTCATCCAGCCTGCCGGGCAGGGCATATGGATCGCGGGCGTTAGAATTTGAAGCGTATTCCGCCCCAGACGCCGATCGGAGCACCCGGTGCGTAGAAGGTTGAGGTTCGGATCGGAAAATCCCCATTCACGGCAGGAAAGGGGCGGCCGATAAAATGGCCCGAATTGTCGAAGGGCGAAGGCCCGAGCTGCGCGGCCGAGTAGTAGTGGTGATTGAACAGGTTGTCTATCTGGAGGAAAAGCTGTACCCGCGGGTGCAGTTGATAGTGCCCGCCAAGATCCACCACGCCATACGCCGGAGAAGTCCCAGACCCGAGATAATAAATTCCATCCGGCTGGTCCTGATTGTTCTCATTCCCGCGCGCATACGAACTCGACACAGCTCGGACGTCAATATCCACCGATAGCTTGCCCACAGGCTGATAATCCACGAACGCCTTAAACATGTGCTGGGGGATCTGAGGAATCCGGTCTCCCGGTTGGACGGTAATGTTGCCGTCCAGTCCCAGTCCTCCGTCGTTAGTACTGTTGCTGCCACCGTCGACGATCTGGGAGCTTTGGTACGTAGCGTCAAGAAAAGTGTAATTGCCGCCGGCCGTGAATTTGTGGAATTGCGCGCTGAGGGCCGCCTCGACCCCTTGCCGCCGTGTTTGGCCGAAGTTCGTGAAATAGCCAAACCCCGTCTGTTCGGACGCGACGAACAGCAAATCGTGGTAGTTCTCTTCGTGAAAATAATTTAGATTCCAGCGCAGCCTGCCTTCGCCTGCTCCGCGGATACCCACCTCAAACGTCCGCGCAACGACCTGCCTTAGGGGCGGGTCGCTGACAAGCGCATTTGGCAAATTACATGGTTCGGTGGGATCGGCACAACCGAGTTCGATCGCCGTAGGCGCCCGGTTGCCCTCGCTATAGTTGAAGTAGACGCTCGCGAAGCGGATGGGTGTGTAGATCACGCCTGCTGCAGGATTGAAACGCTCAAAAACATACTGGCCATTGAGGGAGCCGCGGGCGCCTGTCGTATCCAAGGGCAGGCGATCGGTGTTGTCTATCGATGTATGGTTGTAACGGCCGGAAATGGTGAACGCCAGGGATTTGCCCACCGAGAGCGTGTCGGTCGCGTACAGGCTGAAGGTGTTGATGAGTCCGTAGAGATTCACGCGCGTATCGACGGGAACGCCGTCCTGATTGGTACTGCCGTCCGCGAACGCGTTAATCAGGGTAAGCGAGATGCGGTCAGGATTCAGATAACCGAACTGCGATTCCTGCTGGAAGGTCAAATTGCTGCGGTCCCAGGCGGCGCCCACCGTAACGTGATTGCGCGCCGCGAGCCAGGACGCCTGTCCGGAAAGCCCGTAGTTATTCTGCTTGGTGGAAGTGCGGGTGTTGATTCCTGTGCACTTCTCGATGGGCTCGTTTTTTTCCAGTCCCTGGGCGATGCAGCGCCAATAGGGAAACGGCTCAGTCGTGGAATTTCCGGTCGTCGGAAATCCACTATAGCCCGCCGCGGTGAGTGCCTTGATGTCGGCAGAGGAGAGGTTGTAGAGCGATTCATCGAACGATTCCGAATTGATGTCGCCGTTGTTGGTGTCCGCACGGATGTAGCGGAAATAAACGTTCCCGGACAGCGTCAGATTGCTGGTAATGCTGTGCCGCAGGCTGAGATTGAGAGAGGGTGACCGGTTCCACGTGATGTCGGGGATGCTGTAGACACTCGAGTAGCTCTCGTTAAGAAACCGGAAGTCCTGCAGCCCATTGCCGTGCAGTTGATTGTCAGCGTAAGCGCCGGAGAGAAAAATCGCGGTATTGGACCGCTGCCAGCCCACCTTGGCGAAACCCTGGCGCACATCGGAGGGAGAAGCGACACGCCAGCCATCCTCGTGGAACACATTGCCCGCGACATACCAGTTCAGTCCCTTGTAGCCTGAACCCCCATATTCGCCTTCGACCGCCCGCCGTCCGAAGCTGCCGCCGCTTACCTCTAGGGAGCCCCCCGGCTGACTCAGGCCGTTTTTGGTCGCGATAGATAGCGCGCCACCCAGCGTATTGAGGCCGAACAGTGGATTCGATCCTGGCATCAGCGCGACATCCGATATGGCGACTTTGGGGATCAAGTCCCAGGCCACGATATCGCCAAACGGCTGGTTTTGCCGGACTCCGTCCATGTAGACCGAGAGACCTTCGGGTGTCCCGAGCAGCGGCGAAGCGGTGTAGCCCCGGTAGTTCACATCGGGCTGGAATGGGTTCTCCTGATTTTCGTTGATGTACACCCCGTCGAGCCGCCGGTTCAGCAAATCGGAGAGATCGAGTGCGCCGCTCTGTTCGAGATCGTGCGCGGTGGCAGTCTGCACTGGGGAAGGAACCTCATCGATCGGGATGTCGGTTCCGGGAAGCGGTGTGGGTGCCACCACGTCAACGTGAGCAGCTTGGGGCCTGAGAGCCATCGTGACTGTGCGCGAAACGGGCACCCCGGATTTCACGTCGATCAACACAGACTGCGTGGCGAATCCATCCCTCGAAATTTCCAATCGGTAGCGGCCGTAAGCCAAGCTATCGGCCGTGTACAGGCCCTGCCCATCGGTCTCAAAACTGCGCTCGATGCTATTGCTAAGTCCCAACAACTGGCCGGTGGCTTTCATGGCGGCGCCCGAGGGGTCTTTAATCGCCAGGCGAATCTCGCCCGTGGAACCTTGGCCGCGCAGAAGCATGGGCCAGAGCAGCGCCAGTGCCGCGGACAAAACCAAAGCCAACTTCAAATTCTTTTCAACAAAGCCGCTATGTGCGATCACAACGCTCCTCAGCCTTGGATGATTCTGCAACAGATATGCCTCGGCCGGCATTCAATATGGATATTCCGTTCCTCCACTTTTTGTTCAGTATTTTTGGGGTCTCTTAAGAAACTCAAGACATGATGAAAGAACCTTGAACAGAAATGAGCGAAATGGAATATATATATCGAGACCTATGAGGACTCCTCTGGCAGGTTCGATCAGCGAGTTGCTTTTCCCGGCCATGGCCACCCCCGCGGCTTCGGCTCAGCCCACCGAGGTCGAATGCCAGGTCATGAGCCTGTTCGAGCAATTCCGTAACCCACTTCTCCGATATGTGGTTTCGTTTGGCATACCTGTGCATGACGCGGAAGAAATCACCCAGGAAGTGTTTCTCTCTCTCTTCCGGCACCTTCAGCTAGGAAGATCCCGAAAAAACCTGCGCGGCTGGCTCTTCCGTGTAGCCCATAATCTCGCCCTGAAGCGGCGTTATGCCAACCGGAGATCGCAAGACGCCACGGCATCCGATTGGGCGATTGCGGAAAGGCAAGCGGACCCGTCGCTGAATCCCGAGGAGCAGGTCTCCTTCATTCAGAAACAACAACGGCTGCTGGCCGTTCTCAACTCTCTACCAGAAGAGGACCGATGCTGCCTCCGCCTGCGCGCGGAGGGCTTGCGCTACCGGGAAATCGCGGCTCTGCTCGGCATCTCTCTGGGAACCGTATCCATGTCGCTGACGCGATCGCTCGCACGCTTGATACGCGCGGATGGGAGGTAACCATGCCAGACGAAGATTTTCACCTGTCGGACCAGGAATTGGTTCTAGCGGCGGACGGCGAACTCGATGTGCGCCGCGCCGCGCGCGTTCGCGCACACCTGGCCGCCTGCTGGCACTGCCGCGCCCGGATGGCCGAAATCGAGGGTACCATTGCCGATTTTGCCCGAGCTTACCGCCAGAGTCACGATTCAAAGGTGCCGCCCATCGAAGGCCCGCGCGCGCTCTTGAAAGCTCGGATGGCCGAATTGGCAACCGCTTCCAATGCTGGTTCCCGCTCTGGTTCCCACTTTGCTTCATTGACGCGCTTCTTTCAGTTCACTCCCTCCACATGGGCTGCGGTTTGCATCTCTATATGCGTTTTCGTTGCGATTAGCGGCGCTCTTCTCCTCCGGCACTCCCCGCTCCAGGGGGAAAACTTAGCTGCCAGCGCAATCGAGCCCGGGGCGATTCCGGACCGCAACCTCACGCCAGGCGTTGCGCGAGTGGTTACCATCGGTGACGTCTGCTCGATGGCTCATGAACAAGTCGTTCGCGATGTTCCGGCATCCCTGCGCCAGGAAATCTTTCAGGAGTACGGACTCCAGGCTCCTCGCGCCAGGGATTATGAGATCGATTACCTGATCGCTCCGGGATTGGGCGGTACCGAAGACATCCAAAATCTATGGCCGCAGCCCTACACATCCCGGGCGTGGAATGCCCGCGTCAAGGATGCCCTCGAAGAACACCTCCATGAACTGGTCTGCGCGGGCAGGGTCGATCTGCCCACGGCCCAGCGCGACATCGCCACCGATTGGATTGCCGCCTACAAAAAGTATTTCCACACGGACAGGCCTCTCGCTGTTAGATCGCAGTTGTTTCCGTTCCCCCGCGTTTCGGGTTAGGCGGCGCGGTTTGGTCTCTGTAGAGTAGGTTTGACTCTACGAACCGGGATTCTTTATGCGTCGGCCCAGCGCCGCATCAGGTTGTGATAAACGCCGGTGAGTTGCACCGCGGACGGATGATCGGAGATGTCCCGGTTGATTCGCTGAATGGCCATGTCGAGGTCGAACAGCAGCGAGCGGTCGCCGTCGTCACGCACCATGCTTTGAATCCAGAAGAACGAAGCGATGCGCGCCCCGCGTGTCACCGCTCGCACGTGGTGCAGGCTTGTCGAGGGATATAGGATCAGGTGCCCGGCGGGCAGTTTGACGCTATGCGTGCCATAGGTATCTTCCACGATCAATTCGCCGCCGTCATATTCATCAGGGCCCGAGAAAAATAGCGTGGCCGATAAATCGGTGCGAATGCGATGCGGCGTTCCGGTCACCTGGCGAATGGCGTTATCGACGTGCGTGCCGAAGGACTGGCCGCCCTGGTAGCGATTGAACAGGGGCGGGAACACGCGAAGCGGCAGCGCGGCCGTAATGAAGAGCGGATTCTGGCCGAGAGCGGCCAGGATCATGTCACCCAGCTGGCGAGCGGCAGGCGAGTCCTCGGGCAATTGCATGTTGTCCTTCGCGCGGGCCGACTGATGGCCGGCCGTCACCTTGCCGTCGATCCAAGCCGCCTGGTCGAGTATTTGCCGCGCTTGGGTCAGCTGTTCGGCAGTAAGCACATCCGGTATCGGTAAAAGCATGGCTGTGTCCTTGTCTCGGGTCAGAGTCTCGGGTCAGAATCGAAAGTTGATTCCCGCAAGAGCCGTGAAACCGGCCCCCGGCACGATGTGCTGCGGGTGGATCTGATCGTAGTAATACTTGTTGGTCAGATTGTTAAGGTTCAGCTGGAGGCTGGCCCGCTCGTTGAGCGGATAACTGGCCATCGCGTTGAACACCCAGTATCCGGGAACTTCCTTCAGCAAATTAAGCGTGCTCGGAGAGGCCAAGCCGGTCGGCACCGCCACATACGGCACCGTGCTGCTGGCCGTCCGGCGATCCACGAAATTTCCGCCGGCGCCCACTTCCAATCTCTTCCAGGGAAACCGGTAGGTGGACCAGAAATTGAACGTGTTTCGCGGCACATTCGCAAGCGGCGCGCCCACCGCGAGCGGATAGTACATGGAGCTGACCACCTTGCCGTCCAGCAGGGCATAGCTGGAAAGAAGCTGCCAGCGATCCGTGAGATGGCCGGTGAGCGTCACCTGCAACCCATCCACGCGCTGGTTGCCTCCCAGAACATTCTGCAGCGGATTATTCGGATCGGGCTCTCGCGCGTTGGTCTTGTCGGTGCGGAACAAGGAACCGCTGGCCGAAAACTTGCCCGAAGCCAAATCCCACTTTGTGCCCACCTCGTAGGTCAGGCTCTTTTCAGGAGGTGTATTGGCATTGGCGGCGGTGAGAGAAAGCGTCTCCGCCGAGGGGTTGAAGGAATTGCCGGCGTCGAAGTAGATGCTCCCGTTCGCCCTGGGCTTATAGACAAACGCACCGCGCCAGCTCGGCATGCGATCCACTCTGCTGAACGCCGACGCCGGAGCCACGGACTGGCTGTAGTCGGTTCCGAAGCGGTCCCATCGACCGCCCCCGACCAGGTCGAATTTTCTGCCGAGCTGAATCGTGTCGAGGGCGTAGACGCCATAACTCATGGCCGTCACCTGCACCCGCGTGCTGGGGACCGAAGTGCCGGCATAAGGCTGGTTTTCGTTCGGGCTCAGGAGGCTTGTGGTCGGCACGCCGGTGATGGTATTGCGCGACGGGTCAGACGTTTCACGCAGAACCTCGACGCCCGCAACAGCCGTATGCCTCAGAAAACCGGTATTGAATTTGAACGTCGCGTCCGTCTGGTTGTCCAGCATCGTCTCGACGCTATCGACGTTGATTTCGTTGCGGGTAATCATGATCGAACTCAGCGGCGTTGCCAGCGTGATACCGGCGGGCGCCTGCGGTTCGGTGATTTGCGCATTGCGCGCCTCGTGCGCGTAGCGAGTAACGTTGCGCAGAGTGACTCCCGAATTGACGTCGTGCTCGACTTTGGCTGTGAGGATGTCGTCGTTAGTCCGCAGGAAATTGGCGTCCGGGAATCCGTAATAATTGTTGCGGGCAACCGGCGCCGGTCCGTTGAAAAGCCACGGTATGCCGTAGTCGGGGGTATCGTCCTCGGACTGGTGAAAGTAACTCAGAAACACCCGAGTTGGACCGTCCAGGCCCAGCGCCAAGGACGGTGCAAAGCCGTAACGCCGATATTCGGCGACGTCGCGATCCGCTACCTTATTATCGTCGCCCATTACATTCAGGCGGAAAGCGCTTCCCGAGCCAAGCTGCGGCAACGGTTCGTTGATGTCCACCGCAAGCCGGCGCGTGAGATCGCTGCCGAAAGTCGCATTCCCGCGGACAAACTGCCCCATCGCGGGAGACTTGCTGACCTCGTTCACCACGCCCCCCGTGGTGCCGCGGCCGAACGTCACCGCCGACGGCCCCTCCAGAACCTGGACCTCCTCCAGGTTGAAGGTATCGCGGTAGTAGCTGCCGAAGTCGCGCATTCCGTCGAGAAAAATGTCGTTGCGCGCGGTAAAACCGCGAACGGTTAAATTGTCTCCCTGCGAACCGCCTTCCCCGGCGGCCAGGCTGATGCCCGCCACGTTGCGGAGTGCGTCCCGCAGCGTGGTGGTGTTTTGCTCGGCCATGATCTGCTGCGGAACCACGCTCACCGATTGCGGCGTGTCCAGAAGGGGAGCGGTATACTTTGCCGAGGCAACCTGTTCGAGTTGAAGCGACTCCGCATTTACGGTCACGGATTGCCGCACCGAACTCAGATTCAGCTGCACCAGATCGGCCCCCGTGAAACGATAGCTGACCCCCGTCCCTTCCAGCAGCCGGCCGAGTGCCTGCACGGTGGTGTATTCACCCGCGACCCCGGGCGACTGAATTTTTCCTACATTCGAGTCGGGCATTATCAGGTGGAGACCGCTCGCGCTATCGAAGGCGGGCAAAATCTCTTCCAGCGGACCTGCGGGAACGTCGAAGCGGCGGGTGGGTAGGGCCGCCTGCGTCTGCGGGGAAGTATTTTGCGTTCCGGCAGGATTTTTCGATGCCTGCGCCAGCACGACTTTCTGGCCGCCAATCGCCGTGTAAGCCACCAGCGTGCCCATGGCCACCCACTTGTACGTGACGGGCCATGATCGCTTGTCTCGCCCCTTGTCGCACCGCTTGTCAAGTTGTTGCTTTGCCTTTGCTGCCTGCTTCCAATCCTTGCCCCGCATCGTTCCCCCCACAGGTACGTCCTCCTGTAATCCCGTGGACGGCTTCCGTATAATGGCAACGGTCGTCAGCCCATCGGGTTGTCGATTTACGGTCCCCACGACGCCTCGCCAAAGGTTTCGTCGTGGGGACCGTCCTGAAAATCCCCAAATTTAGGAATCAGCCTTGTGCCGCGCTAACGAGCCCGATTTGCAGTTGCGACCCGGTCGCAACTGGTGCGCCCAAAAAGTGCGTCACGCCTTGTCCCCATCTTCCCATCTCATAAATGGAACTCGTCACGGCACGGCTTCAAAGGCCGCGGAAAAACTCAAGCCTTGGCGGCTGCCCGACACCTCGGCTCTAGGGGGCGGTCTTCGGCATTTGCTTCTGCTTCTGCCTTTGCTTCTGCCTTTGCCGTTCGCAGTCGCTTTTCGTGTCATCCTGAGCCCATGCGCGCGAAGCGCGGATGGGTGAGGGACCTGCTTTTTCTTTCCTTCTCCGCTCTTTGCCCGTCAAAATCAATTCGGCTTCACCGGCCTGCCGCGGGAAAGCCTGGTTTTTCCCCTAGGGGATCCGAGCTCCAGCTCCGACAAAAAGCCCAAGTATTCCGCGCTAAGGAGGCTAGGTTGCCAGTTGCGATCCAGTCGCAACTGCAACGCCAAAAAAGTGGAATACCTAGCCCCCGGCTTTCCGGCAGGATCTGCAAAGCCCTCCCACTTCCAGCCGCACCACCCGAATCTGAAAACCGCTTTGCTTGGCTATGTCTTCTTTCAGTTTTTCGAAAGACGAACTCGTGTATTCCATGATGGCGCCGCACTGGAAGCAAGCCATATGGCAGTGATCGCGATTCGTTTTGGCCTCGTAGTAGTGCTTCTCGCCCTCGATGTGCATAAGATCGAGCTCATCGATCAAGCCGCGATCCTTGAGAAGCGCGATCGTTCGATAGACAGTGGCCCGGTCAATGCGCGAATCCTGTTTCCTGGCGATCTCCAGCAGCGCGGCCGCATCCAGATGGCGAGGGGAATCCTGGATGATGCCCACAAGCAAACGCCTCTGGGCAGTAATGCGCACTCCTCGCCCAGCCAGTTCCTTCATCAAAGAAGGCCGGGTAATCGCCGAGTCGTTTTTGGATCTTCCTAATTGCGACTCAGTCGCAACAAAAGCCCCAAGAACCACGAATCACCTCGAACGATCCCTTCCCAGTTGCAACCGGATAACAACTGGAAAAAGGATTAAACTTCATTCACCGCATTCTGTCAAGCCAGAAATCCAGTGCCTCCCTGAAGTGCAAGCATCCCGGGAACGCCAATCTCCCGATTGGCGCAGTTCTCTCGGGCGGTTTCATCTTCAACCGTGCGTACTGAATAACTTCAGCATAACGATTCGAAAATCGCTGAGATCCGGCCTCGCAATGTCTTTTCTGCGGCCGGCGTCTTTACCCGCTTGGATAGCCCGCGCGAAGTCGCCTAGCAGGTCGCGGAAAAACCTAGATTTTTAGGGGGTCGGAGCTTCAGCTCCGACATAAAGTCCAATCATTTAATAGGGCTTTAGCCCCTGAGGATCAGATTTTGGCATTTTCCGCAGCTTGCTAGAACACGTACTTCAGGGCAAATTGAATCAGCCGCGGGTTCACCGACGTGCTGGTGATCTGCCCGAACGTTGTCTTGGAGACATCGACGGTTCCAGGGTTGCTGAACTGCGGATGATTGAACACGTTGAAGAATTCTGTTCGAAACACCAGGCTCGCATCCTCATGGATGCCCCCAACCTTGGTTGTCTTCTGCAGAGTGGCATCGAAGTTAAACTGGCCTGGCCCAAGAAGAATGCCCATATCCACTATTCCCCGTACCCGGTTCCGTTGCCAATCACCGGTGTGGTGCCGAAGGCGGTCTTGTTGAAATAACCCGGGCCACCGGTTGTGCCCCCAAGCCGCGCTCCCACTCCCCCTGGAGTAGCCACGTTGGCAGCGCTCATGCCGGCGGCAAACACAGCGGTAGAGGTTATGTTCGATCCGGGACCGAATCCGTAGATGGTTCCTCCGCGCGTGTCGCTCACCGTCAGAGGCGTGCCGTCCTGGACCACGGTAACCCCTGCCAGGTTCCATCCATTGGCAATCTTCTCCATGAAGCCCTCATGCTTGCCAAAGGGCAGGTCCCAGCCATAGTTAATCGTCAGCCGCTGCGGGCGGTATCCGGCGTCCAGGCCGTATTGTGGAAGAACAAAGGGATTGGTGTTCGCGATAGTAACGTAGGGCACCGTGGTAAAGGATCGGCTGAAGGTGTACGCAGCTTGCAACTGGAAGCCATGGGAAAATTGCTTTCGAACCGTCGCTTGCAGGCTGTTGTATTTGCTGTCCCCCAGGTAATGGGCATCGCTGAGCCCGCCCGGTCCAAAGCCCAGGTAGGGCGTGCGCACCGACGCGTTCGCAGCGGTATTCATCGTGATGCCGTTAACTGGATTGGAAGGGCTCGCGAGTTGGGCGCCGTTGATTTGAAGAATGGTGCCCGTCCCGCTGAAGGCCTGATGAATACCGCGCGTCCCAACGTATCCCACTTCTAGAACCCAGTGAGGCAGAAATTCATATTGGGTGTTGAGGTTCCACTCATAGGTAGTCGGAGTATTCGAGTTGGGATCGAACACCTGCTCGTTCAGGTTCGAACTCGTTCCCGTCTGATTCGCGGGATTGGTGGTATTGATGGTGACCCAGCGCGGCGTCCACCCCAGCGTAAGCGTCGGGTCGTAGGGCTGCGCAAGACTCGAAAAATAGTTTGCCGCGCCAGACTTCGAGACCACCACGGCGTACGGAATCTCCGCTTGTGGACCGCTGACGGTGATCAGCCAGCCTACACGATCGTAGAAATAGCCGGCCCCGCCGCGCACCACCAGCCGGTCGTTGGCGAAGGGACTCCAGGCGAATCCGATGCGCGGTGCAAAATTGGTGTGGGAGGGATTATTCTGTGTCGGGATTTCGTGATTGCTCTGGAAGAGACCTCCCACGGGCGGCGGAGGGTAAGCCGCGAAGTTGAAGTTGGAGGGCACGACGAATCCGGCAAGTGTCCCGGTGGCGGGCGTGGGCCCTGGAACCGGAACCGCATTGATCAGGCCGGGCCAGATATTCGTATTCTGGCCGTTGGCATCGGACACATTTCCAAAATACTCCCAACGCAGCCCGAGGTTCAGGGTCAGACTCCTGGAAATCTTAAAATCATCCTCTACAAAGACACTCGTCGCGGAGCTCCGAAAGCTGTGATGGTAACCGCCGGGAGCCGAAGCCGCCGTTGCGGTACCCGAGCTGGAGATGTTGCTGGTGGAAGAGCCGTTGGTCATTCCCGCGGCTGCGCTGTTTTGGCAGGCGGTTGCGGTGAGGCTTGGGGAGCAGCCTGGCAGTCCCAGAAGGAAGTCCTCGAAAGTGTTAAAAGTCAGAATTCCTATTCCCGCCTCGGTAATTCCGTTCGACCGGTCCCGCTCATACTCAAAACCGGCGCGAACGGTGTGCTTGTCATGCGACCAGGAGATTTGATCGGCCGCTTCCCACTGGGTAACGTGTTTTGTCGTGCCCAGGGCGGTCGCGCCGCCCCACTGCATCAGTCCCGTGACGGTCATGCCGTCGAAAATATTGATCGACGGAATTACTGGAGCGATTCCCACTTGCGTATCGGTGAAGGGAATATCGTTGGATAGAAGATTCCAGTAGCTCTGCAACGAAAGCCGCGCTTCGTTGACGACGTTGCTGGACAGAATCGTGGTCACCTTTCCGATCATATACTGGGTGGGAAAATTGATCGTCCCCGGTCCTCCCGGTAGACAGAGGGTGATTGCCGTCGAGGTCGCGCCACACCCCATCGTGGCATTGGTCAGATCGTTGGCGTAAAACCACCGCCCCGACAAAGTATTCTTTGAGTTGACGACATAATCGAAGTTTCCGATCGCCTGATGTTCCCGGAAAGTGGCCGGAAGGCTGAAAGTGACGTTCTGATTTATTCCGGTAGAAGAGCTGGGAATGAAATAGCTGCCATCGGGATTCTTTAATTCGAGAATGTTGATCGCCACCGGATTGATGTTCGAGCCATTGCAGAGCACTTGAGTCACAGACGAGGCCTTGGTGGTTCCGGCGGCGCTGCCGTTGGGGCAAAACGCCTGTCCGAGTGCCGCCCGGAAGGCAGTGGTGTTCGAGCGGTCACCCAGGGGAATGCCGACTAAAGTGGGGTCGGAGTAGCCCGCCTGCGAAAAACCGTTCTTCTGGCGAGTTTCCTGAAAGGAAGCAAAAAAGAACAGCTTATCCTTTTTCACAGGTCCGCCAAACGTGCCCCCAAACTGGTTTTGGTTCAATATCTGTCTCGTATTGTTGGGAGCGGGACTCAGCTTGCGGAAGAAATCGTTGGCGTTGAGCGCGGTGTTGCGGAAAAACTCGAAAGCGGACCCATGGAACTGATTCGTGCCGGACTTGGTCACCACGTTCACGTTGGCGCCGGGATTGCGCCCGTAACCGGCGTCGTACAGAGATGTCTGGATCTTGAATTCTTGAATAGCGTCGGGATTGACGACGGAAATTCCGGGATTGGCGCCAAAATCCCCGGTGAGGCCGCGCGCGCCGATATTTACGATGGAGGCTCCATCCATCGAATAATCGTTCTGATCCGAGGTGGACCCATTCACCGAAATCTCCTGCGAGCCCTTGCCCATGTTGGCCGCGTCGTAGACGCCGGCGTTGGCTCCCGAGGAAAGCCCCAGTAGAGTGGTGTAATTGCGCGAGGTCAAAGGCAAGCTGGTGACGGTTTCAGAGGTGAGCACCGTGCCCACCGTGGAATTGGCGGTCTGTACCGCTTCGGTGTCTTCGCCGCGAACCTCCACTTGCTGTGTCGAAGCGCCCACTCGCAGCACTTGATCGAAAACGGCGGTCTCGGTCACAACGACCGTGACGGACGGAACTTCCGTGGTGTTGAATCCGGCGGCTTCAAACTTCAACTGATAATTGCCCGGGGTAAGCAACCCAAACTTGTAAGTGCCGTCTGCGCTCGTGGCAGTTGTCCGCGATTGACCGGTGCCAAGATTGCTGGCCGTGACCGTTGCGTTCGGGACCACAGCTCCAGAAGAGTCCTTGACAGTCCCGGTCAATGCCCCCGTAGAAGACGTTTGGCTGAACGCCAGCGGAGCTAGCAGCAATAACGCCAGTACCGTAAAGACACAGCTTAGAACGAGGCTTTGCCCACCCTTAAACCGAGCCGTCGACATGATCATCCCCCTGGTCACTGAATGTTCGGCTTGACTGCCTACCCCTTGTGTTGCCGAGTAGCGGAGAGACGGCCCAATCAGCGAACGCGTTTCATGAATTCTGCGAAATCTGCGAAATCGAATCCACGAGCGGTCTGGCCCTGTGCTGCACTTCATGCAGCCTTCTGAATCGGTCCCGTTCTAGTTGGTCGAGGATATTCGCTCCATTTCAATAGGGCCCTCGGCCATCCATCCCGGGAACGCCAATCTCCCGATTGGCGCAGTTTCCTCCGGCGGGGTGATCTTCCCCGTGCGTACTAGCAATATCCCGGAAAACGGAGAAGCGGCAGGGCTCGGACTGTCGTCCATGCTTGGCCTGAAGTCTGGGTGGGTAGCGCCCTGATTTGCGGCAGCCCCATAGGCTGCGGGCGGTGTTATTATCTCCGGATGCCCTCCCTGAATTTCAAAGGCAAGGCACTCGTGCAGAACTTCCATCTGCTGGTGCCTTATCACGAGTTGAAGCCGGTGAAGTCTAAAAGCCTCACCGGGAAGGTGAGTCTGCACGACAACCTCGTCGTGCACGGCGATAATCTGAAAGCGCTCAAGGCCCTGCTCCCCTATTACCACGGCAAGGTGAAATGCATTTACATCGATCCTCCCTATAACACCGGCAATGAAAGCTGGGTTTACAACGATAACGTCAGCTCGCCGATGATTCAGGAATGGCTGGGCAAAGTGGTTGACCGCGAGGACCTTACGCGGCACGACAAATGGTTGTGCATGATGATGCCGCGCCTGAAGCTGCTCCGAGACTTTCTCACCGACGACGGCGTTATTTTCGTTTCGATTGACGACAACGAAGTGCACTGGCTGCGCGGATTAATGGATGAAGTGTTCGGTGAAGAGAACTTCGTGGCGACTATCGTTTGGCATAAGGTGGATAGTCCGAAGAATACGGCCATGCATTTGAGCGAGGATCACGAATACCTCGCGCTCTACGCGCGCAATAAGGAGAGATGGAGGCCGAATCTTCTTCCACGAACGGAGGCGATGATTGAGCGATACAAGAATCAAGATAACGATAGTCGAGGGCCTTGGTTACTTAGCGATCTAGCCGCCCGGAATTTCTACGCTCAAGGGAGATATGCCATCACAACGCCAAGCGGTCGTGTAATCGACGGGCCGCCAGCAGGGAGTTACTGGCGTGTTAGCAAGAAGAAATTTGAGGAACTCGCTCGCGACAATCGGATCTGGTGGGGCGGGTCAGGCGATAACAGGCCGGGGATCAAGCGATTCTTGTCGGAGGTGCGAGAAGGAGTCGTTCCTCAGACTATTTGGTCCTGGAAGGAAGTTGGCAGTACGAGGAACTCTAAGCAAGAACTCAGTGAGATTCTCCAAGCGCAAGCAAACGACGACATTTTTATAACGCCTAAGCCCTCGAGGTTGATTCACCGCATCTTGCAAATTGCTAGTGACAAGGACTCCATCATTCTTGACTGCTTTGCTGGCTCGGGAACGACCGGACATGCCGTACTTGCAGAAAATAAGCGCGACGGTGGCTCACGCCGTTTTGTGCTGGTGGAGGATGAGGATTTTGCCGATGTCTTAACGGGCGAGCGGCTACGGCGTGTCATCAAGGGCGTGCCTAAATCAAAGGACGAAGTCTTACAGAAGGGTTTAGGCGGCTCGTTCACGTTTGTCGAGGTAGGTCACCCAATGCAACTGGAGACGCTACTCAAGGCTGAGAAGCTGCCCTCTTACGCGGACTTAGCGAGCTATATTTTCTATACGGCCACCGGCGAAGATTTCGATGCGCGACGGGTCAATCGCAAAACGGGTTTCATCGGCGAAAGCGCCCAGTATGACGTGTACCTGCAGTATGAACCCGACCTGGACTTCTTAAAGAGCACAGCTCTGACGCTGGACATGGCGCGCAGTCTGCCGAAAGGGAGCGGCAAGAAGCGGCTGGTGTTCGCGCCCACGAAGTATCTCGATAGCATTCATCTGGACCAGCACCGCATCGAGTTCTGCCAGTTGCCATTCGAAATCTACAAGGCGGCCAAGCGCAACCCGTGAGATTGAAGGAATATCAGGAGCGGACGCTAACCCAGGTGCAACGCTACCTCGATCAGCTCGTGGTGTGGCGGGGCAAAGCTCGTGAGGACGACGAGTGGCTGTTCGATTTCGCGGAAAAGGCGTGGGAGAAGGCGAGCGTGGGCCGCAGCTATCTGAAGAAAAAGGACGGGCTTCAACGCCCCTTGCCGTCGTTTTGCCTGAAAATTCCCACGGGTGGCGGCAAGACGCTGTTGGCCGTGAAGACCATCGATCTGGTTCAAACCATCTACCGCCGCCGACAGACTGGGCTGGTGGTGTGGATTGTCCCGACGCAGCAAATCTACAGCCAGACGCTGCTCCGGCTGAAGGATCGCGACGATCCTTACCGCCAACATCTGGACGTTGTGTCTGCGGGCCGGACGCTGATTCTCGAGAAGACGGATGGTTTCACTCCCCAGGATACGGAGGAGAATCTGGTGGTGCTGATGCTCATGCTGCCGTCGGCATCCCGCGCCAACAAGGAAGCGCTGCGGATGTTCCGCGATAGCGGCGCGTTTCAGGCATTTTTCCCCTCCGAGGAAGATAAAGACGGCCACGAGAAGCTGCTCGATCGTGCGCCGAATCTGGATACGTTCGAGAAGGCCGACCCCTTTTGGGGCAAACAGGTGAAAACGTCGCTGGGAAACACCATTCGCCTGCTGGAGCCGGTGATTATTCTGGACGAGGGTCACAAGGCTTACAGTGAGCAAGCCCAGGATACGCTGCGGAATTTGAACCCGTGCATGATCGTGGAACTTTCGGCCACGCCGCCACGCGAGTCGAATAAGCTGGTCGAGATTAGCGGCCCCGAACTCCATCAAGAAGAGATGATCAAGCTGGACTTGCACGTGGTGAACAAGTCCAGCACCAACTGGCGAGATACGATTCGGGCGGCGATGCAGCGGCGGGACGATCTGGAGGCCAAGGCGCGCGGCTATGAAGCGAACACCAACGTCAATATCCGCCCCATTTGCCTGGTACAGGTGGAGCGCACGGGCAAGGAACAGCGCGACGGCAAGCTGATTCACTCGGAGGATGTGCGCGAGTATCTCATCGGACAGGGCGTGCCCAAGGATTGGATCGCCGTGAAATCTGCCGAACTTGACGAGCTGAAGGAATGCGAAGACGTCGGCGGGCTGCTTGCCCGAGATTGCCCGATTCGCTACATCATTACGAAGCATGCGCTGCAAGAGGGCTGGGATTGCTCGTTTGCATATGTGCTCGCGATACTCACAAATCCTCATTCTAAGACGGCGCTGACACAGTTAGTGGGCCGCATTTTGCGTCAGCCGTATGCCCGCAAGACGAACGTCCCGGCTCTGGACGAGAGCTACGTGTACTGCTTCCAGCGTACGAAGGTGATGGAGGAGATTCGGCGCGGATTTGATCGCGAGGGCCTGCAGGGAATGGAAGGGCGCGTGGTGCAGGATAAGCAAGACCTGGAAGCTTCCGCGACTCAGCGAATTGGGCCGCGGGAGATTTTCAGGTCCGCCGCGGCAAACGTGGTGCTTCCGGCCTTCGTCATTCGTGACGGCAAAGATTGGCGATTGGTCAGCTACGAGGAGGACATTCTGTCGCGAGTGCCGTGGCAGGAGGCGGACGTAACGCCGCTGTTCGATTTACAGCTTAGCCTGGAGGAACGGAAGGATGTGGAGATCAGAACCGGCCTCTCCGAGGAACTGAAGAACCTGTCGCGCACGCGCCCGGAGGATTTGGGCACTGACCGCGAATTCAGGATTGATGGCGCATATGCCGCGGCGCACCTCTTGGATACAGTGCCGAATCCCTGGATTGGATACGAATTCGTCGAGCGCGTTTTCGGCAAGTTGCTAGCGAAGTACCGGGGCAAGGAAAAGATTGTTACCAACAATCTGGTGTTCATTCTGGAGGAGCTCCACAAGCGCCTCGAAGCCGAGCGAGACCGCTTGGCTCAGGCGGTCTTCAATCGTCTGCTGAAGGATGACCGGATGCGCTTTATGGTGGTCCTCCACGATCTGGGAATGAACCGGCCGCCCAGAGAGATCGAGATACAAAAGGGGTCGGTGAAGGCGACGCGGCTCGACGGTAATCAGTTCGAATTGAACCTGTTCGATCCCGTCGTCTCGGATACGTTGAATTCCTTGGAGCGCGAGGTGGCCAGCTTTCTGGACAGTCAGCACAATCTGTACTTTTGGTATCGGAACATTCCCCACCGCGGCTACTACGTGCAGGGCTGGCAGAAGTCGCGCATTTATGCCGATTTCATATTCACTACTCAGGACGCGGGCAATTCCGAGGACTATCGCAGGGTCTTTGTGCTGGAGACGAAAGGCCGCCATCTGAAGAACGAAGACACGAGGTACAAACAGTCCGTGTTTGCTCTCTGCAATGAACATGCGAAGGGCAGGACGTGGAACGAACTGGTTCCGGCCATGAGAGAGAAGGAGATTAGGTACGAGATTGTGTTTCAGCTGGAGTGGGAGCGGAGACTGAACGAACTGCTCGCCGACTAGGGCTGCAAGTGCGGCGGATAGCTGCGATTTTACCCTGCAACAAACCCATCGAAAACCGAATTAGGACACTACCATCCGGTGCGTTCAGGCTTGCAATCGGCTTCAGGGAGGCGTCGAGATTTGGCCAGTTCTTATCGTTTCAGCCCTCGATTTCTCCGCACTCCGCAAGGTAGGATATTCGGGATGTCTCGTCGAACCCTTCTAACAATTTCGATCGCTGTTCTCATTTGGCTCGGTGGCCCTCCGGAGGCAAAGGCCTGCGCGTGCTCGCAAAATTCGCCGGGCGCATGCCAGGGACTCCAGAAGGGGGACGTGGTGTTCCTCGGCACCGTCACAGACATCGAAAATGTCACGCCCGCCGCGCCCGCTTCTCCTGCGGACCAGGGATCTGCCAACGCCGCGCCGCCCGCCGGTTCAGCAGCAGCTGGAGGTACCGAAGAAAACGCGGCCGTCCCTCCGCCCGCCACCCCGGTCACCCGCTACCATTTCCATATCGATGACCGCTTCAGCGGCCCGGAGGCGACCGAGATCGACGTTTTCTCCGGTGGCGACGATGGCGACTGCGGCTACCGGTTCAAGAAAGGCGAGCAATACATTGTCTTCACGCAGCAGGAAGTCGAAGGCAAGCTCTTCGCCACCGTCTGCAACGGCACGCGCCCCTCGATCGAAGGACGCGCTCTGCTGCCCCAGTTGCGAGCCATGCGCAACGGACAGCAGGTTGCCTCGGTTTTCGGCGTGCTGCGCCGCGCCGATCCGCCTTTCCTGGCCCCGCCGGACGATCCCGACGATCCTCTCTCCAACGTCGCCCTCAAGCTGCGTTCGCGCGACGACCGTTTCTCCACCAGCACCGGCCCGGATGGCGTCTACACCTTCTATCACGTGCATGCCGGCGAATACAGTTTCACCGCGAGCCTGCCCGCACGAATGGTTTTCACGCAGAAGACCCTTACCGGGGGACTGCCGCCGTTCAAAATTCCTGACGGCGCGTGCTACGAATACAACGTGGACGCCCTCCCCACGGGCCACATTCGCGGCAGCGTGCTGGGGTCGGACGGAAAGCCGCTCAAGCTTGCCTCGGTCGAGCTTTATCGCGCGGGGCAGTATGCGGAAAATCGTCCCGGCCTGTGGGGCTATCAAGGTTCCAAGGGCTATTTCGATTTCGACCACATCGGGCCGGGTGAATACGTCATCGTCTACAATCGCATGAACCGCAAAGATCCCAATTCGCCCTTCCCGCGTTCGTTCTACCCAGCCTCAAAGGACGCCGACGGCGGCGAACCGATCGTGCTGAAAGACGGCCAGCAATTGCTCAAGGCCAACATCAAACTCCACGACGGTTATCCCACCCGCCCTCTTCGCGTGCGTGTGAAATGGGAACACAGTCGTCCCCCGGGTAACCTAACGGTGATGGCCAAGGCCGATGATGGCACCGCCAACCCGGGCGCCCAAAAAATTGCCGACGACCTCTTTGAATTCCCCCTGTTCGCGTCCGGAAAGTACACAGTGTCGGCCTGGGAAGATCTCGATCCCCAGCGCGCCGCCCCCGGCCGCAACCCCGACTGCACGATCCCCGCGCGAATCGATGCCGCACCCATTTCCATCGACGCGTCCGATGCCTCGATCAAGGAAGTCACCCTAACGTTTCCCGCAGTCGAGTGCCACAAAGAATAAGAGGAACAAGCTGGCCAGTTGCCGTCTGTAAAGAAAAAAGCGCCACCCCCGGTCCAGCAAGGGTGGCGCTTTCAAATGTCAGTGGAATTACGGATACGTACGTAGTC
>CAWCQH010000034.1:0-159597 GCA_963797585.1 uncultured Acidobacteriota bacterium | reverse complement strand
AAAAGACTTGGCGGGTTGCAGCGATGTTGCTGGAATTGGCGCATGAAGAGGGATTCATCGCGCGAAACCCGCGCGATGGAAAATCGTACTTCGTCGCTACGCTCCTCAGGATGTCGGGCGAACAACGGAGGAGGAAAGAAGAAGCGGGTCCCTCACCCATCCGCGCTTCGCGCGTATGGGCTCAGGATGACGGCGAGAAGCGACTGCGAAAGGCAAAGGCGAAAGGCAGAGGACCGGCTCTTAAAACCGGAGGGCCCGGCGCACGCAAAGGCTCGAGTTTTTCCGCGACCTGTTCAAGCTGTGCCCTGACGACTTCCATTTATGAGATGTCTTCTGGCCGATTGCTACGCCTTTGCGGGCATTTTCGGGCATGATGGGAGCTGGCACGCGAAACAATTTGCTAGCCTGTCGAGAGGTTTATGCCCTGTCTTTTGCTGATTCTTTTTCTGGCGTTTCCGCGGATCGCGCTGGTGTTGCTGTTTCTCTTTTCTCATTATTTGCAGCGCGCTTATCACGGGCTTCTTGTGCCGCTCATCGGTTTTCTTTTTTTGCCGCTGACAACTTTGGCGTACGCTTGGATGGCTAACACGGGGCGGCCCACCGTGGGGATCAACCTGATTATTCTGGTTGTCGCGGTTGTGATTGACTTGGGCGGGATGGGCGGCGGGGCGTATCATCGGTCGCGCGAGTACTGAGGGGGTCGCGCGAGTACTGAGGACGCTCGAGTACTGAATTGTTACGCGCAAGGGGACGCGGGTCGCTTGACAACCTGCAAACCCCTGTCTAGCATGGAGTTGCGGTTAGCTGGAGGCGTCAATGATCAAGCTCGATATCGTGAACGCGATTGTAACGAAGACGAATATCACCCGGACCAAGGCCGAACAGGCTGTCGAGACCGTTTTTGAAACCATGAAGAACGCCCTTGGCCGCGGGCAGCGAATCGAGCTTCGGCGCTTCGGCGTGTTCAACGTGAAGCCGCGCAAAACGGGAATTGGACGGAATCCGCGTACCGGGCAACAGGTGAATATCCCGCCGGGCAAAGCGGTCCGATTCAAGCCAGGCAAGGAACTCCAGTCGCTTCCGGCTCCCACTCCGGCGGCAAGCACGACACCGGCTGCGCAACCCTGACGCGAGCAGCGCGAAAAACATTTAACACCGCGCGGGATTTTTCGAGCTATAGGACCGCTTTCGGGCGTCGACGCATCCAATCCGCATGAGCAGCCTCCCATACGGTGGCAACGGCCACGGCCCCACACCCGTCGAGGTTCTGGACGTAAACTTCCGGCCGCTCGGGGAACAGGCGCTTCCACCGCAGCCGAAGCCGCAGCGACTTTGGCTCGCGGTGCTGCTCTTCCTGCTGACGCTTCTTTCGACGCTGGCGGTGGGATCGGAGTTTGCCTCTTCGTACGCGCAGAATCGCGAGCCGTTCTCCGGCGGGGCCGATCCGTTTTCGGCGATGCTGGTGCCTTTCGAGCATCCGCAACTCCTGCTGTTGGGCGTTCCCTTCTCTTTTACCCTGATGGGAATTCTGCTGGCGCACGAACTCGGCCACTATTACGCCTGCAAAATATATGGGATCGACGTGAGCTATCCTTACTTCATTCCCGCGCCGACGCTCTTTGGCACGTTTGGAGCGTTCATCCGGATTCGTTCGCCGATTACCACGCGGAAGGCTTTATTTGACGTGGGAATTGCCGGGCCCGTGGTGGGATTTCTGCTCGCGGCCCCGGCGATGGCATATGCCATCGCGACGTCGCGGATCGTTCCGGGTGTGCAGAACACGGCGGAGATCGTCTTTGGGCAGCCGCCGCTGATGCGTTTCTTCATCATGCTGTTTCACCCGCACGTGAACCCGAGTTGGCTCCTGCTGAGCCCCGTGGGGCGCGCGGCCTGGGTGGGATTTTTCGCGACGGCGCTGAATCTGCTGCCGCTCTGGCAGCTCGATGGCGGGCACATCGTCTACAGCCTGACGAGCAGACAGCATCACCGGATATCGATCGCGGTGGCGCTGATTCTGCTGGTGCTGGGTCGATATGCTTGGAGCGGGTGGTATATGTGGGGCGGCTTGCTGCTGATCCTGACGCTGCGTTTTGGGCATCCGCCCGTGCTCGATCACTGGGAAAAGCTGGACGTGTCGCGAAAGTTATGGGCGATCGCCGCGCTGGCTATCTTTCTCTCCTGCTTTACGGCCACCCCCGCGCTGAGCCGGTAGTCAGGATCTGAAGAACGCTTTTCCTCTCCCACTACGAAAGGCTTGTGGGGTCTACGTCCACGATGACGGCGGTTTCGGGAATTTCTTTCGAGGCGCAGAAATCGAGGCAGCCGCTGAGGGCTTGCGCGAGCGCGGACCGGTGCAGCGACTTCAGCACTAGCTGGAAGCGATATTCATTGCGCAGGCGCGCTAGCGGGGCTGCCGCCGGGCCTAGCACCTTCACTCCTTTTTCTTCGAAGGGAGCGAAATAGCCCGCGAGGGCGCGCGACCAGCGGATGGCGTTTTCTACTTTGCGATCGCGCACCAGGACGGTGGCGAGCGCGGCGAAGGGTGGGTAGTGCAGGACGCGGCGGAAATGGGCTTCTTTTTCGTAGAACGAGACGTAATCCTGCTGGACGGCGTATTGAATGGCGTAGTGCTCCGGGTAATACGTCTCGACCAAAACTTCTCCTGAGAGTTCTCCTCTGCCGGCGCGGCCGGCTACCTGGGTGAGCAAGCTGGAAGGTGCGTTCGGCGGCGCGGAAATCGGGGCGCCCGAGCGCGAGATCCGCAGCCACTACACCCACCAGCGTGACGCGCTGGAAGTCGTGTCCCTTGGCGACCATCTGCGTGCCGACTAGGATATCGATTTCGCCTGCTGCGAAGGCGCCGAGGACTTGCTGGTATTCGCGCTTGGTGCGGACCGTGTCGCGATCGAGGCGGGCGATGCGGGCTTTGGGGAACTGCTCGCGCAAGTATTCGTCGACGCGCTCGGCGCCGTCTCCCACGAAATATAAATATTCCGCGTGGCATTTCGGGCATTCCTTCGGAGGGCGGATCGAATAGCCGCAGTAGTGGCACTCGAGGCGCTGGCGGCTCTTGTGATAGGTGAGCGCGATGCTGCAATTCTGGCACTGCACCACCGAGCCGCAACTGCGGCAGAGCATCGACCAGGAATAGCCGCGGCGGTTGATCAGTACCATCGCTTGCGTGCCATCTTCGAGACGCAGCGCGATGGCGGCTCGCAATGCTTCCGACACGGGCGGGGCGCGGTGCTCGCGGCGGAATTCCTCGCGCAGATCGACGATGCGAACTTCGGCGAGCGGGCGGTTCTCGACGCGCGAGGCCAGCGTGAGCAGGCGATACTTCTCGGCGCGGGCGTTGTGGAACGTCTCCAGCGAAGGGGTGGCGGAGCCAAGGAGCACGACGGCTCCTTCGAGACGCGCGCGATAGACGGCGGTATCGCGTCCGTGATAGCGGGGGACTTCTTCCTGCTTGTAGCTCGATTCCTGCTCTTCGTCGACGATAATGAGGCCGAGATTTTCGAGGGGTGCGAAGATCGCGGAGCGCGTGCCTACTACGACGCGGACGTGTCCGTGCCGCACGCGCCACCATTCGCGGGCGCGTTCGATATCGGGCAAGGCGCTGTGCAACACGGCCACGTGTTCGCCGAACCGCGCGCGGACCAGGCGGCCGACCCAGAGCGTGAGCGCGATCTCTGGAACGAGCACGATGGCGGTCTTGCCGCGCGAGAGGGCGGCGTCGATCGCGCCTAGATAAACCTCCGTCTTGCCGCTGCCGGTGACGCCGTGGAGGAGGGCTGCGGCGAATTTGCCCACCACGAGCCAGCGCCAGATTTCGCCGAGGGCTTCTCTTTGCTCGGCGTTCAGCACGTTGGTTGGCGGGGTGAAGTCGGTGTCCCAGGAATCTTCGGGTGTGGTGAGCGCTTCTTCCCACGTCAAGAGGCGGCCTTTCTTCTCCAGGCGTAGGATTGCCGAACGAGAGACGCCGGCCTTTTCCACGAGCAGGTGCAAGGGGAGCGGGCCGCGCGTGGCGGTGAGCACTTCACGGATTTTTTCCTCGGCGGGATCGGGCTTGGCCGAAGATTCGCCGGCGGCGTTGGCGGGATTCCACGCTACGATTTTTTGCGTGCGCGCCTTCCGGTGGCGCACTACATCCCGCGGCGTCAGGTAGCCGCGACGAACGAGTTGTTCGGCGGCTTCTTCGCCGCCGGGCATGCGGTTTATCGCCGCGGACGTCAGGGGCTCGCCGCTTTTCTCGAAGCGATACAGGAGGCTGCGTTCGGCGTTTTCGATATCGGCTAGCGCGGGGGCGGCGGCGAGTTCTTCGAGGTGGGCGCGACCGGCGTCGGTGAGCGCGTATTCGCGATCGTGGCGAAGTTCGATTTCGGGAGGAAGCATCGCGCGGAAGGCTTCGCCGATCGGGGCTAGATAGTAGCGGCTGATCCAGTGGCCAAGTTCGAGAAGCCTGGGCGGGAGGGCTGGAACGAGGTCCATCACCTCGGCTATTTCTCTTATGCGGGATTTGATGCGAGAGGCATCCGGCGGCTGGTCCGATTCGGCGAGAGCCACGCCAATCATGGGGCGGTTGCGGAACGGCACGACTACGCGGCGCCCCAGGAGCGTTTCGCCGTTGAGGGCGGAAGGCACTGCATAGGAAAAAGTCGAGCGCAGCGGAACGGGAAGCGCGACCTCGCAGTAGCGTTGAGGCGTGAATTGAGACATGGACGCAATAGTGTAACAGCGACTATCGGTTGCCGCTGACTGGGCGCTGACTGCGGATTACCGCGAGGAATTGGCTTAGAGATTCACGAGTACGATACCGGCGAAAATCAGGGCTACGCCGACCCACTGTGTTGCCTTGAGACGTTCGCGGAGAAATATCGAAGAGAGAAATACGGTCACGGCGCCGTACAACGACGCAACGACCGTGATGATGGATACGGGGCCGCTTTGGAGGCCCGCGTTATTGGCGGTGTAGGCGGTGGTGTCCATCAGACCCATGATCGCCAGAAGCCACCAGACGTTCCCGCTTGGCAGGCGAACGCTCTGGTGGGCCGGCGCTGCGGCGAGAAGCAGCATGGAGGAAGTTGCGAGACGGATCACCCAGACCGATAGGCCGGCACCTAGAAACGGCAGCACGTGAAAACCAAGGAACCAGAACATGATCCCGAACGAGATTAAGGAAACGATCGCCCAGCCGACGCCCTTCGACAGCCAACTGTGAGAGTTGGTCTGCGACGACGCAGACGTGCCTGGAGCCGCAGAAAAAGATGTGGCTGCTAAAAGGAGGCCTACGAGCGTGAGGAACAGGCCGGCGGCGTTCAGGGCGCGGATGTGTTCGCCGCTGAGAAGCGCCAGCACCACGGTGATTGCCGGATAACTCGAGGAAATCGGCGCGACTACCGTGAGGACTCCGACTTCAAACGCGAAGTAAAGCGCGAGCGATCCTATTGTATTGAGACTGCCGGCCAAGAACGCGAGTACCCAGGGATGCCAATCGGAGATGGCGGAGCGAGAAAATCCGCCGCTGGCGAGAAGATATGCGCTGAGGCCGGCGAAACCGATCAACTGCATGAACAAAAGCGCACGGTATGCGCCGATTCGCCGCGAGGCAAAGCGGGCGATGAAGTCGGATAGTCCCCAGCAAACGGCGGCGGTGAGGCCAAGAATGAGTCCGAGGGGAATTTTCACGATCGCTTGGGTTGCGGAGATTATTTGCGTTTGGGCTTGAGTCCCAGCACGGCCATCACCTTCTGCAGGTCCTTCCAGACTTCGCCCTTGGCGCCAGGGTTGCGGAGCAGATAGGCGGGATGATAGGTGGCTATGAATTTGGAGCCCCTGAAGTCAAACCATTCGCCGCGGAAGCGGGAGATTCCTTCGGTCGTCTGCAATAGGGTTTGCGAGGCACAGCTGCCGAGGGCGCAAATTACCTTGGGGTTGATGACGGCGAGCTGGCGCATCAGGAAAGGCGAACAGGTGGCGATTTCGTCCTTCTCGGGCAGGCGATTTTCCGGCGGGCGGCATTTGACGACGTTGCAGATGTAGACGTCTTCGCGGCGCAGGCCCATCGCTTCGATCATCTGGGTGAGGAGCTTGCCGGCGCGGCCAACGAACGGCTCGCCCTGCATGTCTTCATCGCGACCGGGGCCTTCTCCGACAAACACCAACTCGGCCTTGGGATTTCCAACGCCGTAGACGAGCTTCGTGCGGCCTTTGTGGAGCTTGCAGCGCGTGCAGTTGGCGCCGATGGCTTCGCGGATCAGGTCGAGGGTATCGCCTTCGATGCGCTCGTCGAAGAGCGAGGCCCCCGGGGAAACCTGGGGCAACGGGCGGGCGGCTGCGGGCTTTGGCGCGGTGGTGTCGAGCGGAGTTGGGAGCAGCGGACTGCGCCTGGCGCCGGCGCTGGCCGCCATCGCGAGAGGCGCGGATTCACGAGCCGGTTCGGCGATTGCGGGCTGCGCTTCTGACTCGGGGCCCGGAGCGCTATAGACGCCCTGGGTTGCGACGCGATCACGGTAATAAGGGCCCAGGCCGAGCTCGTCGCTGTAACGGAACCATGCTTCCATGCGGACGAGCTTCGATCGATCCAAGGGGCCTCCGTGATTTTTTGATTCGCCGAGGAAACTTTAGCACGAGACGCGGTGGAAATTTTGCGGAGAAGCTACTGCTTCCGGATTTGCAGGGCCTGGTCGAGGATGCGGTTGGCTACGTCGAGCTTCGCCATTTTGGGCAGAGCGATGTCATGGCCGTCGCGAAGGAACAGCGTGACGATATTGGTGTCGGTGTCGAATCCGGCGCCCTCCTGCGTTACATCATTGGCGACGATCATGTCGGCACCCTTGCGCGAAAGCTTGGCGCGGGCATTGACGGCAATGTCGCCAGTCTCCGCGGCGAAGCCGACGAGGATTCGCGAGCTTTGTTCACTCCCAAGCTCAGCGAGGATATCGGGGGTGGCTTCCAGTTCAAGGGTGAGGCGACCTTCGCTGCGCTTGAGTTTGCTTGCGCTGGCCGCGGAAGGGCGATAATCGGCGACCGCCGCGGCCATGATGACGATGTCCGCTTCGGGTACGCGGTCGCGAACGGCGCCTCGCATTTCTTCGGCGGTGTTCACCGGGACCCACTCGGCCGCTTCGGGGATTTTCAGTTCCGTAGGCCCGCTGATCAGAATAACGCGCGCGCCACGACGGATGGCGGCTTCGGCCACGGCGTAGCCCATCTTGCCGGAAGAGCGATTCGTCAGGAAGCGAACAGGATCGAGCGCCTCGCGCGTGGGACCGGCGGTGACGAGGAGCGTTCTGCCCGCAAGGTCACGGCGCAGCCCTAGGACCTCGAAGACTCTTTGGGCTATAGCTTCGGTGGCGGCAAGGCGGCCCGCGCCCGTCATACCGCATGCGAGGTAGCCCTCGTCCGGATCGACGACGTGGACGCCACGCGCGCGCAAGGTTGCCAGATTGGCCTGCGTCGCGGGATGCTCCCACATGTTCACGTTCATCGCAGGCGCGACGACCACCGGAGCTTTGGTGGCGAGATACAGAGTGCCGAGAAAATCCTCGGCGATACCGTGAGCGAATTTACCAAGGATGTCCGCAGTGGCAGGCGCCACGAGAAGAAGGTCGATCCGCTGCGCGACGGCAATGTGTTCGATGGCGCTTTCCACGTTCGCCGGCCCGGATTCTTCGGCGCCGAACATTTCGGTGATGACTTTTTTGCCGGTGATCGCCGCAAACGTGAGAGGGGCGATGAATTCCCTGGCGCCACGCGTCATCACCACCTGCACGTCGAGCTTTTCCTGCTGGAGCCGCCGAACAAGCTCGGCGGCCTTATAGGCGGCGACGCCGCCCGTGACTCCGAGGGCTATTTTCATTGCGGAACTCTGGTGGACATGCCCTTACGCGGCGAGCGCCGCCGGTTACTTGCGGCGCTTCCCGTCCTTCTCTGCGCCTTCTTCACCCAGATCGGGCACTTCGTATTCAAGGAGCCCGCGCTGCAATTCCTCTTCGGCGATGCGGGAGGTCTTGCGGGACCTCGGGTTTTCAAGCAGAGGCCGGCCCCCGATCATCAACTGCCGGGCACGGCGCGCAACAACGACGACATAGGCAAACTGGCTATCGGGTGCCTGTCTTAAAACGGTCATGTCCAGGTCAGCCTCCAAAGGACTTCAGAATTTCGTGAATCCGGTGTTCCCGTTGAGCTACGCGACAGCGGGAAGCAATTGCAATGGCCTGCACTTCCGCGCCCGCCCGATCGAGATCGTCATTGATGACCGCATAATCGTAACTTGAATATGTAAGCATTTCCTGCCGCGCGCGCTCGAGCCGCCGCCGAATTTCATCTTCCGAATCCTGTCCGCGGTCGCGAATGCGCCTCTCAATATCCTCGCGGGAAGGAGCCAGAACGAAAATGGCGATGGCATCGGGCAGAGTCTTTTTCACCTGCAACGCGCCTTGCACATCGATCTCGAGCACGAGATCTTTCTGCTGCGCCATGGCTTCGTCCAGCCATCTGCGCGGCGTGCCGTACCAGTTTTTGCCAAAGACCTGCGCGTACTCCAGGAACTCGCCCCGCTCGATCATCTGCTGGAATTCAGCTTCTGACACGAAATTGTACCACTTGCCGTCGCTTTCCGTCTTGCGGGGGTACCGGGTAGTAGCCGAAACCGATAGCATGGTGCCGGGAAGCTGCAAGAGCTTCTGCACGAGCGTGGACTTCCCGGAGCCCGAGGGGCCGGAAACGATGAAGACGAGGGGTTGGGAAATCATTCGATGTTCTGGACCTGTTCGCGGAGTTTTTCAATCTCGGACTTTATTTCGAGAGCGAGTTGCGTGATTTCGAGTCCCTCGGCTTCATTGCCCGGGGTCTTCGAAAGCAGGGTGTTCGCCTCACGCTGCATTTCCTGAAGCAGAAAATCGAGTTTTTTGCCGACATCCGCGGAGCCATTGAGTAACGACTGGAACTGGTTCACGTGGCTCGCCAGGCGCGCGAGTTCTTCGGCAACGTCGCTGCGCTCGGCGGCCATCGCCGCTTCCTGGGCCAGGCGGGCGGGATCGAGCTGCGCCTCGCCGAGAAGTTCACGCAAGCGCTGTTCGAGACGCCGGGCAAACGCCGGACGGGCGCGCTCGGCAATTTCCTGCACCCTGGCGGCATGAGCGGCGATCGTGCGGAGGCGGCCGGACATCTCATCGCGCAGATGGCTGGCTTCGGCTTCGCGCATGCGGTTCAGCTTGTCGAGGGCCTCCGAGAGACACCGCGACACTACCACTTCGAGGCCTTCCAGTTGTTCGTCGAGGGAGGCCGCCGCGGAGCCAATCACTCCGGGAAGGCGCAGGATCGAGGCAACGTCCGCTTCCGCCTGGATACCAAATTTCTTGCGCAGCGCGTTCACGGCCTGCACGTAGGCGCCCGCGACATCTTCGTTCACGCCTACGGCCGCGGGGCCCGCGAGATCGTGATAGAGCGTGACGTCCAGGTGGCCGCGGTGGACGCGTTCGCGAACCAACCTGCGAATGCCGGGTTCGAGCGGTTCGAAGCCCTCGGGCACTCGCAAATGCAGATCGAGAAAGCGGTGGTTCACGCTGCGGATGGAAATGCGCAAACTCCAGCCACTTTCGACGGCTTGCGCCTGCGCGTAGCCCGTCATCGAACGCAGAGCGGCGCGCTCGTGCGACGCCTGGATAGCTGGTTCGGAAGCGGCCTTTGCCACAGACATACTCACAGCGGGCCCGCCACGCGCGAGGCGGGCTCCGCATCGCGGAATTGTATATCGTAAAGGCGGGCGTAGAGGCCGCCACGAGCGAGAAGTTCCTCATGAGTACCGCGCTCGCGAATCGTTCCGTTATCGAGCACGGCGATGGTGGTGGCGCGGCGGATGGTCGAAAGCCGGTGGGCGATCACGAAAACGGTGCGGCCGGTCATCAGGTTATTCAGGGCGTTCTGGACGAGCATTTCGGATTCGGAGTCGAGCTCGGAGGTGGCTTCGTCGAGAATGAGAATCGGCGCGTCTTTGAGGAGAGCTCTGGCGATGGCGAGGCGCTGGCGCTGGCCCCCTGAGAGACGCTGGCCGCGGTCACCGATCATTGTCTGATAGCCGTTGGGCATTTCCATGATGAAGTCGTGGGCCAGAGCCGCCTGAGCCGCGGCAATCACTTTTTCTTCCGGCATCGACGGTTGTCCGTAACACAAGTTATTCCAGATCGTATCGTTGAACAGGATGGTTTCCTGCGTGACGATGGCCATCTGCTCGCGCAGCGAGCGAAGCGTGACATCGCGCAAATCGACACCGTCGATGCGAATGGCGCCGGAAGTGGCGGTGTAGAAGCGAGGCAGGAGATTCACGAGGGTCGTCTTCCCCGCCCCGCTCGAACCGACAATCGCGACAACGTCACCGGCGGGAACGTGCAGATCGATTCCCTTCAGGATCAGCGGGCCGGCGTCGTAGGCAAAGCTGGCGTCCTCAAAATCGATCGAGTTCGCAAAGCGCGGCATCGCCTTTCGCGCCGGGCGCTTCCATGTTCTCTTCCGGCAGATCGATGAACGCAAACACCTGGGTTGAGATTCCAATGGCCTGCAGGAAGAGCTGGTAGACAGTGCCGATGCGCTTGATTGGCTCGTAAGCCTTGAACAGCGCATAGGTGAACGCGCCGAACAATCCGAGCGTGAGGCGGCCGCTCTTGATTTCACCGCGGGCGGCCAGCAGGATCATCGAGATCACCACCGCGCCGAGCAGGTCCATCAAAGGAGATGTGGCGGCGAGCGCCCGGACCCAGCGCATATTTTCGCGGAGCAGGTTACGCGCGGCTTCGCGAAACTTTCGTATTTCGAACCCTTCCATGCCGAAGGCCTTCACCACGCGGTTCCCGCTGATGGTTTCGTGGAGGATCTGGCTGAGGTCCGCCAAGCGCGAGCGGCTCCGCTCCGACGACTTGCGGATGCGCCTGCCAAACTTGCTCACCGGCCACGCAACCAAGGGGATCAAAACGGCCGATCCCAGGGCCATTCTCCAATCGATGATGGCGAGAACGAGCACGAACGCAACGAAGCTGAACAGCTGACGGAAGAGCTCGGCCATCCAATCGGAGAAAGCGCCGCGCATCTGTTCGATATCGCTGATCACGGCCGACATCACGCGGCCCACCGGATTCTGTTGGAAGAAACCCACTGGCTGCTGCACCACCTTGCTGTACACCTGGTTCCGCAGGTCGGTGATGCTGGCGAGGCCGACGTACTGGATCAGCGTGCTGCCGAAATATTCCGCGAGACCTTTCACCAGGAACAGAAGAACCATGGCGACGGCAAACACCGACCAGACGTGGTGAATGCGCGCCGGAACGAACGAGTTCAAGTAGACCACGTGCGCGGTGCCCGGCACGCGGAACAGCTCCAGCTTCTGGACCGTGGACCGCGGGTTCAAAATGATATCGAGCGCGGGGCGTATGGCGAAGGCGACCAAGAAGTCGACTAAGCCCATCACGGCGATCAGAACGACTCCCGCGATCAGCAGCGGGAAGTGCGGCATGAGGAAGCCGAGGAGGCGGCGAGCCTCGTTACGATCCTTCGAGGACGAGGTTGCGTCCGTCTTTTGGGTTGCAGGGCTGGCGTTCATCGGTCCGGTGTGCACAAAGCGAATCTGCATAGACTATGCAGGAATGACGAATCTTGCAAGGCGACGGGCATAAAAAGCGTCATCGGCTGAGTGGCTCTGTAACACCGAACATATCGATTTCGTAAGGGTATTTCGCCGGGAGGCCGCTTATCACGTGGTGGTTTTATCCAGATCGCGATGGACAGCTTTCGTGGAGTATCCCCTCTTCTGCAGGCTGTGGCGGATCACCTCCGAAAGCGCGACAGAGCGATGACGCCCGCCGGTGCATCCCAGGGCTACCGTGAGATAACTTTTCCCTTCGCGGATGTAGTGCGGGATCAAATATGCGAGCAGGCTTTCGATGCGCCGCAGAAATTGGCCCGTCTGCGGGAAGGAACGGATATAGCGCGCGACGCGCGGGTCTTTCCCTGAAAAAGGGCGGAGGCGCTGCACGAAGTGCGGGTTGGGAAGGAAGCGGACGTCAAAGACCAGGTCGGCGTCCGCGGGAACGCCGTAGCGGAAACCGAAGCTTACAACTGAGATCATCAGCGGATTGCGCCCCGGGTTCTGGAAGCGGTCGATAATGAACTGCCGGAGCTCGTGCACGTTGAACTTGGTGGTGTCGATAATCACGTCGGCGAGGCGGCGGATGGGCGCCATGCGGCGGCGCTCTTCGTGAATGCCATCCGCGATGGCACCGTCGTGCGCGAGGGGGTGGGGGCGGCGTGTCTCGCTGAAGCGGCGGATCAGCGCATCGTCGCTGGCTTCGCTGAACACCAGCGTTACGGGGTGTTCGCTGCGGAGCCTGCGGTACATCTTGGGCAGATTTTCGATCTGCTCGCCTTCGCGGGCGTCGACGAGCAAGGCGGCGCGCTCGATTTCTCCGCTGCCGCTTTCATAGAGTTCGCTGAACGTGGGGATGAGAGCGACCGGGAGATTGTCCACGCAATAAAAGCCGAGATCTTCGAAGGTATTGAGGATCGAACCTTTGCCGGAGCCGGACAAGCCGGTGAGCAGCACGAGCTGGCGCCCATCGCGTTTCCGGGCGAGTCGCGCCACGGCCGGCCGTTAGACCTTTACCCGGCGGCGGTGCGTGCTGGGGATGCGGAGGTCTTCGCGATACTTGGCCACGGTGCGGCGCGTGACGTGGATTCCTTCGTCGCTGAGTTTCTTGGTGATTTGCTCGTCGGTGAGCGGGTGGGCGGTGTCTTCCTCTTCGATCATCTGCTTGACGCGGCGCTTGAGGGAGGACAAAGACATCTCGCTGCCCTGGGGACCGTTGACGGATTCGGAGAAAAAGGTTCGCAGCTCGAGAACGCCCTGCGGCGTGTGGACGTATTTGTTCGCTACGGCGCGGCTGACGGTGGAGGGGTGTACACCGACCTCCTCGGCGACTTCCTTGATCATCATGGGCTTCAGATGGTCGGGGCCGTAGTCGAGGTAATCGGCCTGCCGGCGAAGGATTGAATTGCAGACGCGCACGATGGTGTGCTTGCGCTGCTCGATATTTTTCATCAGCTGGATGGCGGCGGTGAAGCGCTCCTTCACGTAGGAGCGCACGTCGCGGTCGGCGGCGTCGCGGGCAAGAAGGCGGCGATAGGTGGGGCTCAGGCGCAACTGCGGCAAATCGTCGTCGTTGATGAAAACCTGCCATTCGCCGTCGACCTTGCGGAACTGGACATCGGGTTCTACCAGGCGAGGCTCGGTCTTGTTGTAACGCAGGCCGGGCTTGGGATCGAGGCGCTTGATCACGTCCACGGCGCGCTTGACCAGCTCGATGGGCCGGTTGAGAGTGCGGGCGACCTCTTTCATCTGATTGTTCTGCAGCAGCTTCAGATGATCGGTGATGATCTGCTGCGCCAGGGTGTTCTGCGGATCGACGACCTTGAGCTGGATCAGCAGGCATTCCTGCAGGTCGCGGGCGGCAACTCCAGGGGGATCGAATTCCTGCACCATGGTGAGCGCTTCTTCGACGTCTTCCATGGAATAGTCGGCGGCCTGGGCGATTTCGTCGAGGGTGGCGGTGAGATAGCCGTTTTCGTCCAGGTTGCCGATGATCGACTCAGCAATTTTACGGACTTCCTCGCTGGAAATACTTACGCTCAGCTGCCACATCAGATAGTCGGTGAGGCTGGCGGGGGAGGAGAGGAACTTGTCGAAAGAAGGCTTTTCGATCTCTTCGTGTTCGCCGCTGGCGACGCGCTCGCTGCCGGTGTCGAGGTACTGGCCAAAGAAAGAGCCGAAGTCAAACTCGTCAAACGGGTTAGCGGCGGGCGTTTCGGGGAGTTTTTCCGTTTCCTTCTTGAGGAAGGCTTCATCGGTGTAGCTCTCGGCCGCGGTTCCCTCTTCGGCGACCTCTTCGAGGACAGGGTTCGCCATGATCTCCTGGTTGATCATCTCGCGCAGCTCCAGGCGGTTCAGGGCCAGCACGCTGACCATTTGAACGAGCCCAGGAGTGAGAATCTGCTTCTGGGCGACCCGGAGATTGAGTTTTGGCGCGAGCCAGTTCATAGCGTTCAGTTGAGGCGAAACCCTTCCCCTAGATAGATGCGGCGAACGTCCGGATTGGCTGAAAGCTCCGCGGGCGTTCCGGCGGCAAGGATCTTGCCCCCTGTAATGATGTAAGCACGACTTGTGACCGCAAGGGTATCCCGCACGTTGTGGTCGGTGACCAAAACGCCGATGCCGGAAGCACTCAGGTCGGCGATAATTTTCTGTATGTCCACGACAGTCAGGGGGTCAATCCCCGCAAACGGCTCGTCCAGCAGCACAAAGGAGGGGGAAAGTACGAGCGAACGGGCAATTTCAAGCCGCCGGCGTTCGCCACCGGACAGAACGTATGCCCTGCTATACCTTACGCCTTCCAGACCCATCTGTGCCAGGAGCTCCTCGGCGCGCTCTCGCCTCTGCTCGGGCGTCAAGGAGAGGGTCTCGAGCACCGCGAGGAGGTTTTCCTCCACCGTCATTTTGCGAAAGACCGAAGGTTCCTGGGGAAGGTAACTGATGCCACCGCGAGCCCTCAAATACATGGGGAGGTCGGTGATGTCCTCGCCATCCAGCAAAACACGCCCATAATCGGGGCGGGCGAGACCGACCAGAATGTAGAACGTCGTCGTCTTCCCTGCGCCATTCGGTCCCAACAACCCAACTACTTCACCCTGCCGAATCTCCAGACTAACGTCATCGACAACTTTTCGTCCCCGGTAAGCCTTCCGCAGTTCCGCGGCCTGGAGTTTCGACATGCTGGTTCATTTCTCAACTCGGTGCTTCGTGATGGTGCGCACGCCTTCTTGCGAATCGACCAAAATCGTATCACTCGCTACAAAGAAGGTCAACGAACGGCCCGTGGTTGTGTCATTTGAGGCGTTGGTGAGAGTGGGCTGGCCGCCGGAAAGGACGAATTTTTGGTCGGCGGCGGTGTATTCGGCCTGCTCACCGGTGCCGTGGCGGTCTGCCTGGCGCACGACCACACCGCCCTGGGCCAGGACGCGGCTCAATTGCTGGCCTCCTCCTGCGCCGGACGTTTGGACTGACGAGGCGCCAGGAGGATTCGGGGGACGGGCGGGCTGCGTTCCGGAGGGCTCGGCTGGCGCCAGGAATACGTCCAGTGCGCGCGATTCGAGCGAACCCTGATCGGAGGTGGCGGTTACGCCGCCCTCCAAGTGGGCTTTGCCCTGGTCGCTCCAGTAGGTGAGGACGGGGGCGTGGATCTGCCAGAGCGTCGGGCTGGTAGGGTGCGATGGTGATTTCGTCGCGGCCATCGCGAACGAGGGGCCGGAACCGGGGGCCTGAGGGAAGATCGCCACGACGTGGCCGGTGGCCTGCATCTTCTTCTCGTCCCTCCACAGCTCAATTCGGGCAGCCTCCAGAACCGATTCACCCTGCCATAGGCGGGCGTGGCCCTCGTAAACAATGTGACCGGAGGTTGTGGAGCCCGAAACCGAGTCGGCGGAGATGTGGGCGGGGCCGGAGCCAAGATTCACCGCGTCATTGGAGGCAGAAGCGAGATAGGTAGAGACGACCCCGCCTGCGGCATGGAGTTCGCCCGACTGCTGGTTGATCGCTACCGAAGCGGCCGTGGTGCGGCTCATCGAATCGGACAGGACGGGCGAGCCTTCCAGCGTAATCATTCCCGTGGCGCGGGACATTCTGGCGGTTGCGGCGACTGCGTGTCGATCTGCCTGCTGAAAGCGGACGTTCCCGGTTTCGTCGAGGGTATTCCATTGGCCGTCCGGGCCAATGGTGGCCACCAGCTCAGCCGCCGAGCTCGATTGCGGGACACCGCCCGGGACCTGGCGGGTGAGATCGACACTCGAATGGCCGAGCAACTTTTCAAAGCGCCCATTCGAATCAAACTGTGCGACAAACTTCCTGGCGTTGACGTTTATGGTTTCGTTTCCCGTCTTCGATTCGATGGTGCCAGGTGCGAGGGTTTCGATGGTTTGGACCCGTTGCGACGCCGCAGCAGGGACGGACGCCTGAGACGGCGAGGCTTGGGACGCCCGAGCGTTGCCCGGCGCGTTTGCAAACACGACACGGAGGGCGCTCGTCTTCAACGAACGCGCATCCGCCCCTTGCTTTGACTCCGCCGTGACGCCGCCGCTCGCGTTCATCTCTCGAACGAGATTGTGCTCGGGAAGCATCGTGAATTCCAAGCGTGCCGCCGACAAACGATCGGTGCCGGCACTTGTCTGCCGCGCGCCAGTCACGTTTCCCTCCGCGACGATGCTCTCGATCCAGCCCTGCTGGTTGAGGGCGGCCTGGAACTGGTTTGCGGCGAGGCTGAATTTGGCGCCGCGGTCTCCGCCGCGAATCACCGGATTGCCTTCGGCCACGGCTTTCTGCGCGCGATAATTCTCATCGAGAGCAATGGAAATTTTCGCGGCGGATAGCTGGCGATCTCCCTGCCGGACGGTTGCCGGACCGGCGAGAATGACGCTGTGTTCGTTGCGGCGGATTTCGAGGCTGGTTCCGGCGGCGTTCACCGGTAAGCCGCCCGCGCGATCGGAGGCGTTCAGATCGAATTCAACGGATTGGTTAACGCGCACGGTAGAGTCTCGCGTGCTGTAGCTCACTCCGACTCCGTGGCCGTGGCCTTGAGGAAAACGGAACTCGACCGGAGCCACCGTGGCAGCTTCTCCTGTTTCGCGATTGAAGGTGAGATCGCTCGTCTTCACTTGCATGGGCTGGCCGGTGGGCTTGCCTCCGGGTTGGGGAGCGCCCTGCATGTCGATCTGGACTTCCCCCTGGCAGCGAATGCCGCCGGACGCGGGTTCGTAACTGCATTGGCGGGTGTGGATATTATCGTTGCGGTTCCCTTCGCGGCCGTAGACCGTGATCCAGACGTCCTGGAGGAGAGCGCGATTCTGGTCCTTGAACTGAGTGGCATGGGAGGCGCGAACGGTGAAGATGGTGCGGCCCTGCTCAACGTCCGAGTAAGAGAAGTTGTCTGATTGCTGCTGGACTTCGGAAGGGACTGTGGAAGGCAAGGCGCGCCGGAGCCGCATGACGCGGTATGCGCGCTGCAGATACACCCCGGCGACGATCAGCACGAGCAGTCCGGCGGCCAGGGCCGCCATTCGCGAGTATCGCTCGGCTTCCTGATTACGCAATCGAGCTCCTCAACTTCCTCTCGATAAGAGTGTCGAGTGGCGAGGAACGGTTTTCTTTATTTTCTATGAGATAGGGACGATTCCGTTCGTCCGAGTGTGTCGAGTCAAGTTTTGAATTTCTTCTCATTTTTTGGTGCCGTTTCCCGCGCTTCGGAGGCCACATTATCACGGGAGAAGCAAATTTTAATGACGGGTTTGTCGTGGTGGGAAAACGCTCGAAATCGCTGAGTTCTAGCGCCTACGTCCACAAACAAGGCGCGTGATCGCAGGCAGCATTCATGAGATTGGGTACTGGTGTCATTTGAATCTGGCCCAGGGGCTCCTATGGGGTAGATTCTCACAGGAGCCCGTTTCGGCCGTTGTCTCTCTATTACCTAGGCCGCATCCGTCACAATCAAACGCCAGCGAATTGGTTCCCTATTGGGGTGCTGGTGATGATTCTGTGGTGGCAGCGGGTGGGTGTGGGTAGAAACTACTTCCTTGCCACAGACCTCGCATCTGTAGATTCCGGACCAAGGTGTTAGCGTTGCTGGTGGATACAGTTTGTCGAATTCACCATCTTCCTTTTTGGATAGAACCTGCGGGTACTTAAACCATGCCATACGCTTTCCGTCAGCCTTTCTGTCCTGAATGGACGGTAATAAGGGACACACCCGTACCGTGTGCTCTCGATTGTTATTTTTATTGTTGACGGAGAACGCCTGAGCGCCTTAAGATGGTGTTGGTCGGCACCAAATATCCGTCGCTAGTGTTAAAGTTTTGAAAGCCCCACTTCCCCAAGTAGGGCTTTCGTCATTTACAGCCCTTCCATTTTATCATGCTTTGCAACCCCTATACATCTAATTGTGGCGAAGATTTAGCCCACACAAGATCAATTTACGAATTCTGCGAGTGACCCCACATGATCCGCAAATGCCAGATGCGATTGCCCACCTACCGGCAAGACGTGATTCCAAATCCCCATTAGGCGATCGGCGTTTTCGGCCGTGCGTTCCAGGAAACTCTAGCCCAAGCAAGCATTAAAGTCAAAAAAAGTAGCATGCATGCATGAAATAGTTGAACTGTGCATGCTCAATGTGTACAGTAAGCATCGGAGGCACCACAATGTCGGAAGAAAAGAGCATTCAGTCGCTCGGAGGTGAAGCGAGAGCTTCAAAGTTAAGCGTCGAGGAGCGGAAACAGATTGCCCGGAACGCGGCAATAGCACGGTGGAGTTCGGATTTGCCTAGGGCGACGCATGACGGACCGCTCAATATCGGAGACGCCACGCTTATGGCAGCCGTACTGCCCAATGGCAAGAGGCTAATTGTCCAAGGAACGATGCTAACGGCAATCGGCAGATCACGTACCCCCAAAGCCGGGACGGGCGGTTCCGTCAATGTCGACGGGCTCCCCTTCTTTTTGAGTGCGGAGGTTCTTAAACCCTTTATTACCGAAGAGCTGAGACTGTCGACTACCCCCATATTTTTCCGGCTAAAAGGGGGGCAGCGAGCGGTTGGATATGATGCCTTACTTCTTCCGCTCGTTTGCAAGGTCTATCAGGACCTGCGGAACGATTTGATGAAGAAGCTAGCCAGTGGGACTAAGGATGAAGTGAAGCAAGGGCGTGCGACCTACGCAAAGTATCGGCATATCGTCGAGAAGTGTGACGAATTGGCGCACGGATTCGGAAAGCGCGGAATACTCGCGCTAGTCGATGATGCGACGGGGTATCAGGACGACAAAGTACGACAGGATATTGACCGCATTATCAAGCTATACGTGGCCCCGGGATTGGCTCCGTGGGTACGAAGATTCCCCCATGAATTCTTTCGGGAGACGTATAGGTTGCTCGAATGGGATTACAAGCCCGGCCAGACCAAGCATTCGCCCTACATGGGAAAATTCATCAACAAGTATGTCTTTGAGGCACTGCCCCCTGGTGTTTTGGATGAGCTTAAAGCCAGATTGCCGAAAAACGAGAATGGCAACAGACGCGCGAAACTGTGGCAACTTCTTACCGTCGATACTGGTATTCCCCACCTAGACAGACAGCTTACGGCAGATTTAACGCTCATGCAGATTTCCGACACGAAGGAACAGTTTGAAGATCATTGGGACAAAATATTTGGAAAACAACCGAGACTTCCTTTATCTGTGACGAAGGAACTTAAGGCGTGAGCCACTGGTGGCCTTATCTTTAACTAGGCCGCCACCAAGTTTTTCAAAGCAAATGACGCGACTGCCTGAGGGTGAGGCGCTTTTATGAGGGTCACGCGGTGATATATACTGCGGCAATGATCATGAGCTGGACTTACAGTTCGACCAAAAGGCGCAAACATTTCGCGCGGCTGCGTTCCGCTTCCATGGCGTTCGTTGCAGCCGCGATCTTGGCCGGCGTCGTGGCAATCGTATTCAGCGCCCGCGCGCAGGAACAGGACCAGAAGCAGGATCAAAACGCGCCCGACGCCTCCGACATTACGGAAGGCATGAGGCTTTTCCAGCAGAAAGGAAACTGCCAATCTTGCCACGGTTGGGCGGGCGACGGACGCAACATGGACAGCCAGATGCCCAGCGGCGCCAACTTGCGCGAAACCAAGCTGAGCCGCGCGGGGATTGTGCTGACCATCAAGTGCGGGCGGCTCAACGCGCAAATGCCCGCGTTCGACAAATATGCCTACACCGACGGGCGCTGCTACGGAAAGACGAAGGCCGATCTGAAAGCGTACCCAACGAAGATGCCGGACCCTCCGGCCACGCTGCAACCGCGCGAGATCGACCTGATCGCCGACTTTCTGTTTGCGAAGGTGGTGGGAAAAGGCCCCATGGATCACGCCAAGTGCGTCGAGTTCTGGGGCTCCGAGACGGACGCCTGCAAAGACTTCCCGAAATAATCTTCGGCGTGGATCAGCTTCGCTGAAAATCCCGGCGACAAATCAATTCAGCGCAAAAACGAACAGGTAGCTGGAATCCTGGAAGTTGTCGTATTTCACGGGATGCAAGTGGCGTCCGCTTGCTTGAACGGCGACGTACTGCTTGGGTCCGATCGCGTAGGTCACCGGCGCGCCCTTCAGGGCGGTGCCCACGTTGAACCGCCAGAGTTCCTCGAGCGTCTCGTCGTTATATGCCACGACCCAGCCATCCTGCAGCGCAGTGAAGACCAGGCCGCCCGCCGTGTCCGTGGCGCCCGATCGAATTTCGATGGGCGTCACGGCTTTTGCGACGACCTTGTGGCTGATGGTGTCGAAGGCGGTTATCGAGCCGTAGTAGAGATCGCTGCTGTAGGTGTATTTCTGGCTGTTCTTCCTGTCGAGGCCGCCGTTGGGCGAAAGGAACGCCACCGCGGCGCCGTTCTGCGAGTAGCAACCTTCCACCCCCACGCCGTAGGCGATGTGCTTGACGGGGTTGTATGCGGTGGGCTGGTGCGCGACGCCGCCGTGCCAGGTGGGGCAGGTGCGCTTTTCCGGATCACCGCGAAGCTGCCGCGCCGCGGGATTGTAGGTTTGCACGTCGAGCTTTGGATCGTAGTCGATGGGCTTGCCGGTTTCCGGATTGAGGCCTTTGGTCCAGTTCAGATCGTTGACGTACTGAGCGCCCTTGATGAACTTTCCGTTGGTGCGATCGAGCGTGTAGAAGAACCCGTTGCGGCCGAAGTGGGCGACGACCTTGCGGGGACGGCCATCGAGGATCGTGTCGTAGAGCATGTGGACGCCGATCTCGTCGTAGTCCCAGCCGTCATTGGGCGTGTATTGGAAATACCAGGCGAGCTTTCCGGTGTCGACGTTGAGAGCCACGGCTGAGTCGGTGTAGAGATTGTCGCCGGGGCGTCCCTCGGGATCGAACATCGGAACCGGGTTACCGGTTCCCCAGATCGTGAGCCTCGTGCCCGGATCGTAGGACCCGGTCTGCCAGATGCCACCGCCGCCGGTTTTCCAGGCATTGTTCTTATCCTTCCATGTTTCGCTGCCCGGATCGCCGGGTTTGGGGATCACGTACCAGCGCCAGAGCTCTTTACCCGTGCGCGCGTCGAGAGCCGCGACCCAGCCGCGCGTTCCGGCGTCTCCCGCTCCGTTTGAGACGAGGACCTTGTCGTCGACAACCAAAGGCGCTGAGTCAAAGCGCTCGCGCGTGCCGAATTCGTTGGTGGTGGCCAGCATCTTGTCCCAGGCAATTTCGCCAGTGTCCTGCTTCACGCCGATGACGCGGCCGTCGGGAAGAGCGGCGATTACCAGGTCCTCCCAAAGCGCAACGCCGCGCGTGCGGGAGTTGTTGCCCTGATGCTTTACGCCAGGATCGGTGACCCACACAAACTGGCCGCGGTTGGCTTCGCGGGCGTCGATCTTATAAAGGGTGCCCCAGCCGTCCGAGGTGTACATAAAACCGTTGTCGATGAGGGGATTCAGTTCGTTCTCCGGGCCGTTCTGTCCGATGTCCTGCATGCCACCGAGCGCGAGGGCCCACACCATGTGGAGGTTCTTGACGTTCTCGCGGTTGATCTCGGAAAGCTTGGAGTAACGCTGCGCGCCGTAATCGCCGTTCATCATGAGCCAGTTCTGCGGTTCATTCTGCGCGTTGATCAGCCGGTCTTTGTTGACGGTCATTCTGTACTGCGCAAAAGCCGCCACCGCGAGCGAGGCCGAGAGGCCGCCGGCGAGAATCGCGATTCTCAAACGTTTCAACGCACCTGGTTGCATGGATTTACCCCCCGAAGAAGATAAAGATTCGAAGGCCCCCGGTCAAGCGGGACGCAACTGCACGTCCCGCACACCCGTTCTGAGTGGCTCGTGCAGGGACTTCGTAATTGGTGGTATCTGGTGCTTGGCGCAGGCTACCGGTTCGCGAGCATGATGGCGATGGATTCGATCTTGAGGCTTTGGAAATAGGCTACTTTGCCGCGCCGGCCCATGCGGCCATGGCCTGCCAGTCTGGGTCATCCTTGGATTCGAATTGCCTGCCGCCGCTGTGCTCCCACACGAGATCGCCGCCTGCGAGCGGCGAGAGCGGGCGAAGCAGCAGCTTGCTGTTCGCGGGATTGTCGCGATCGACGAGCTTCGAGACATTCTCGAAGACCTGGCGGGATTGTTCCTCGTCCCAGGTGGTGCTGCCGGGCGATAGCGGCACCAGATACTGAGGTCCGTTTCCCGATCCGTGGCAGGAATAGCAGCGGGAGTGGCCCGGGCGGTTCTTCAGGAAAATGGGCTCGATGCGCGCTTTGAAAACCTCGTAATCGAGGGGCGGTACAGATTTGGCGGCGTCCTGCCTGGCGGGCGCCCCGCCCAGCTGAGCCGCGCTGAAGACAACCATCAGCAACAAAAAGAGTGCTGCAACCTCTTTTGCGAAAATTCCAGGCTTCACAAATCGCCTCCAGGGGCAAAAGTCAGACGCCGAGGCACTGTCAAAATCTTCTCCCGGCGATCTTTTTCGAATACGGGTGCGATTACAGAGCGTGCGATTCTAGCGCCCCGCGAACAATGTCATCCGGCTGGGCTCTTCCCCGACGGGAATGCGTCCCGTTACCTGCAGCGTTTTCACATCGACGACGGAGACCGACCTATCCATCGCGTTGATGATGTAGGCCTTCTTGCTGTCCGGAGTGAAGGTGATCCAGTTGGGCGAGCCGCTCAGCGCGTCGTGCCCCGGCGGCATCAGCTTCGGCAAGTGGACGCGCCCCACCAGTTTGATGTCGGGCAGGGAATAGATGAAAACGGCGTCGTAGGTTTTGCTGGCGTTCCAGAGCCATTTGCCGTCGGGCGAAACGGCAATGCCGTGGCCCGACATGCTGGTTTTGATGGACGGTTCGTCGTCCGGTAGCGTGATTCTGGCCACTTCTTCGTGAGTGGCGAAATCGACCACGGCAAATCCGCGGAGGCGGTTCAGCTGCACGAACACCCGGCGGGCGGAACCGTCGGGGTTTGGTTCGATGGCCGCCACCTGCGTGCCCATGTCGAATTGATGCTCCCAGGCGATTGCCTGGGTCTGGAGATCGATCACCGTCATCACGGGCTGGCCTTCGGCGGTGGTGATCGCATACCGGCTATCGGGAGTCACGACCACGTCGTGCTGCTTCGTTTTCATTGGGATGCTCTTCGCGAGCTCCAGGGTGTGAGCGTCAACGATGTCCAGCGCGCCGGGATTTTGAGCGTTGCAGACCAAGACCCACTTGCCATCTTTGGTAGCCGCGACATCGTGCGAGTGGCCGCTGACGGGGACATCTTTAATTTTCTTTCCCGATTTGCGATCTACCACGGTGAGAACCTTGCCGGTCCACTGAGAGATGTAGACGCGCTTTCCGTCCGGAGAGACGGCCACCGACTCCGGCACCTGAATGTCTCCGATCTCCTGCACGACTTTGCTTTTGGCCGGGTCGATCACGGAAACGCTGGTCCCGGCCGTGTTCGCGACATAGATGCGCGTGGAACTCGCCGCCAGGGGGATTGCTAACAGCAGCCAGGAAATTCCCAGTTGCCTGGTTCTGTATAAATATCTTTTGTTTATGACTTTTAAGTTCATAGCGATGATTCCTCCTTACCCATCGGCGCAGAGATTACAAAGACGCGGGCCCACAGTCAAGCGGGTTAGCCGCTGCTTCCGGACAACCCTGATTTAGCCATCCATTTTGGGGACTGCGGTACCAAGGCATAACGAAGAATCGAATCAGCGGGAGTCCAGCTTGCGGGCGGTTTCTTCTCCTGACGCGGCGACGCTGTCGCGCGTGGTGTTCTTGACGAAGTACATGGCTTCGTCGGCCAGATGCAGGAGTTCGGCCTTGGTGCGCGAATCGCTGGGGTAAGCGGCGACGCCGACGCTGGCAGTGATGTTGACGTTGAGGCCGGGGTCTTTCAGCCAAACGGTTTCGCGGATGAGCTTGTGCAAGCGGCGGGCTACGCCGAGGGCGTTTTCCTTGGAGGTCTGCGGCAGCAGGATCACGAATTCATCGCCGCCGTAGCGGAAAGCCAGGTCGATCATGCGGCACTTGTCTTTGATGGCCTCGCCGATTTCAGAGAGCAGCTTGGAGCCGATCAAGTGGCCGTAGGTGTCGTTGATGGCCTTGAAATGATCCAGGTCGATGAAAATCAGCGAAAACTCGAAGGCGTAGCGATGGGAGCGGTAGATCTCCGTATCGAGCATGAAATTCAGGTGGCGGGCGTTGTACAGGCTGGTGCAATCGTCGGTGATGGTGAGCTCGTGGATGCGCTGGACGTGGCGCGCGTTTTCGATGGCGATGGCGGCGTAGTCCGCCAGAGCCTCGAGCAAGGCCAGATCGCGCTGGCTGAAAACGCCTTCCGGACCGACGCAGTTGATAAGTTCAATGACTCCGAGGCATTGTTCGCGGAAGCGAACGGGAACCGCGACGATGGAGCGCGTTTCCATGCGCGTCTTTTCATCGACCTGCGAGAAGAAGCGCGAATCCTTGGTGGTGTCGGGAACAACCACAGCCTCGCCTGACTGAGCAACCCATCCGGCAAGCCCCTGCCCCACTTTGATACGAACATCTTTCAGCGCATCGGAGCCCTTGCCGGTGGCGATCTGGAAGTAAAGCTCGTTGCGGTCGAGGTCCATCAGCAGCAGCGACCAGGTATCCGGGCGCAGGACCTCGTTGATTTTTTCCATTATGGTACGGAGAACCTGATCGAGCTGGAGCGAGGAGGTGAGCGCCTTACCTAGCTCGTGGAACAGGCTGACTTCGCCGCCGTCTGGCAAATCGAAAGGGCCGCTGGGGTTACGCCGCCGCTCGGTGCCGGAGAAGGGCTTAGCGTCCGTAGCCCTCCGCAGCGCGTCGGGAGGGGAGGATTGCTTTGCGTACGTGGGCTTGTCTGGCAACATTGGCATTATAGTGAACCGTTTTCACCCACCGCAATCCTCAAAGCAAGCAAAGTGCCAAAAAACCAATGGGCTAGGAGACAATAGCCGAAGAATTTGCCCTGGCGATTGACACTCCGCTGGCCGACGCCTATATTTTTTCTTGGTTTCCGGTTCGAAGAATGTCGTCATCACCTTTCGGTGAACACCTAAAACGCGAGCGGGAGTTGCGGGGCGTGTCTCTCGACGAGATCGCCGCGGCTACCCGCATCAAAACAAGCTTTCTGGAAGCCCTCGAGAACGGACGCTGGGACGAATTGCCCGGAGGCGCTTTTAACCGGGGATTCGTGCGCGCAACGGCGCACTTTCTGGGGCTCGACGAAGACGGGATGGTGGCCGAATACGCGCAGGAAACCGGCGGCGAATCGCAAGCGAAACTGATGGCGCAGCCAAGCGGGGCGATGCCGCGGGATTACCGTCCTGCGATCATGGCGATCGCGGCTCTGCTGGTGGTGATCGTTGGAGCTGCGTGGTTTATCCATCACAAGCTCTTCCTGAAACGGCAAAAACGGGCTGAAGACGCAATAGCAGCGGCGGCAGCAGCGAGTCCAAAAGTGCCCGCCAGCGTGGCGGTTACGAATGCCCCGCAGCCCCCGGCCATTCCGACGAATACCGCTCCCGATCCGGCCGCGACGCAGACACTCCCTGCGGCCGGGCTCACCCCTGAGCCTTCGCCCGCTCCGGCAGCAGCAACCGTTCCACCTACGCCCGCCGTGCCGGAATTTCTAAAGCTGAGGCTTGAGACCAGCAAGACCAGCGTGATTCGCGTGATGGGCGACGGCAAATTGTTGTTCAAGGGGCGGCTCCACTCCGACGACCCCAAAAGCTTTCAGGCCCGTGACGGCTTTGAAGTGACCTCGAACGAACCAAGTGCCACGAAGCTGCAACTCAACGGCGAATCCGTGCCTTTCGGCGCAACCGGACGGCATGGCGGCACTGTCTCGCTTAGCCGGGAAGACCTGAAGGGCTCCGGAACTGCGGCCCGCTAGTTCGCACTGGCCAATACCTGCCTAGCCGCCTAAACTCCTTCAATAATCCGCACTTCCCTGTCGATGGTCCCCAGAGCTTTCAGCGCCTCCTGATACGCCGGGCTCTGGTAGGCGGCGATGGCTTTTTCGACGCTTTCAAACTCGATTACGACGGATCGCTGCTGTAAACCGTTCTCGAAGGTCTTCACGGCAGGGCCGCGCGCAATGAAGCGTCCCCCTCCGCCTTGAATAGCGATGGTGCCCAGTCGGGCGTATTCGGCGAGTGCGTCGGGCTTCGGGGCCTCGCGGTAAAAAGTGACCCAGTATCCTTTGGCCATGGATTCCTCCGTGAGATGAAAACGCACAAATGGTAGACGGATCGGCGCGCGTGCGTCCATAAGATTCGCTTTCCATCAAGGATGCCGGCGATCTTTGGCCGGACGATCCCGCACCGGCGAACGTGGAGCATTGGACACGCGGCGCGCGCGCCCGCGGACGCAACGCGCAAGCGCGTGGGAAAATCAGTCTTCCGGCCGCGCGGCTGCTCGATCCCGCGCGCGGCCGCCAGGAAGGCCGGCCATGTCCACTCTTGCGTCAACGCCCGCATTAGCGCAGCGAAGTCTCTTCAAACCCGAAACGCTGGAAAAAAAGATGGCGGTGTGCTCGGGAGGAGTCTCGCTCACGCCCGAGGACCGCGTCGAAGTGCTCGCCATACTCGCGGCCGATCCGGACCCTTCGGTGGCCGAGCGAGCACTGAATGTGCTGCTGACGCAGCCGGTGGACTATTTCATCAAGGCTCTGGAGCGCTCGGACTCCGACCCCCTGCTCTTTCGCTATTGCGCCGAAAATCTTGGGACGCGATCGGGAATCGCGGACGCGCTGGCAAAGAACGCCGGTTGCCCGACGTCTTACGTCACGCGCCTGGCCGGGGACCTCACCAGCCATGGCATCCAGGCGCTGCTCGATAACCTCGAACGGTTCAGCGAGGACCCCGCGCTGGTGGCGGCAGTATTGCGGTCCTCGGCGCCCAGCGCGGAACAGAGGCTGCTCCTCGACGAAATGACCAAGGGCGCACTCTCGGTGGCCGATCTCGAAGAGGCCGCCGCCGAAATCGAATCGGACGCGGCCAAGCGCGAAACACTGATGCAGCGGGTGGCGCACATGAGCGTGGCCCAGCGGCTCAGCATGGCCCTCAAGGGCGGCAAGACAGAGCGGCTCATGCTGATCCGCGACCCCAACAAGCTGGTGCAACGCAGCGTGCTGCAATCGCCGAAACTGACCGATTCCGAAGTGGAAGGGTTTGCCGCGATGACGAATTTGTCCAAGGAAGTGCTGCGGACGATCGCCGGCCTGCGAAACTTCATGAAAAACTACATCGTCGTGAAAAATCTGATCAATAATCCGAAAACGCCGCTCGATATTTCCCTGCACCTGTTTCCCCGGCTGACCTCCACGGACCTGGTGAAACTGACGACGAATAAAAACATCCCGGAAACGCTGCGAACATCCGCCGTGAAACTACATCGCAAAAGAAAATCAGGGGAGGCGTAGAGCGGCGCGGAGATTGGGGATTCAATTTCTTCCGCGGGAACAGCTAATTTGACGATGAGGAAGCTTTCGCTTCCTTTTTTTCTTCCTTCTTTTCCTTGGCTCTTTCCTTCTTGCCGATCTTTTCCCAGCGCTCGTCGAGCGATTCCTTGGTAAACATCGAGGCCGGCAGACCGGTGTTGTAGTCGCACTTATCGAAGAAGATTTGATAGATCTTCAAACCGTTCCGGTCGCGCTCGATCTGGAAGGGCGTCTCGATCCCACTGATGGGATGGTAATTCGAGAACAGCTCGATTTCTTCTGTAACATTGCGAGTCTTGGGATCGCGGGTCTGAACGGTTTTGCGGATGGGCAGGTGCGAGTCCTTCGCGATGGCGATGCGGATGGTGCTGTCATTGGCGTCCACCAGTTCCACCCAGTCGACTTCGTGCAGGTCCACGATGTCCACGCCGGCGTAGCGGAGGATCATGCCGTCCTCGTGGACGCGATTTTTCAGGATGTTGAAAAGGTCCTTGCGGACGTTGTCCTGGAAGCGAGCGAGATCGGTGACTGGCGCTTCGGCGACGCCGCCGCGGTCAAGCGTCCAGCCCATGTCGCCGTTGTAGACGTCGATAATGTTGCGCTGGGGTAGGTTCTCGGTGCGGTCCATCGTGGGCGGCTCGACGTAATTGATGAAAGTCTCAAAGCCATTGAGCTCTCCGGAATGCCCGAACTGGCTCGCGCGGCCGGTGCACGTCATATCGCGCATGTTCAGGTAGGCGTTTCCGCCGAGCGCGTCGACGGCCTGCTGGAGCAACTGCTTGGCCTTGGCGGCGCTTTCCTCCGGCATCAACACCACCGTCTCCTGCGCGGACGCGGAGCGGGCGGTGGTGAACGGCATGGCAACAGACGACATCGCGACGAAGCAGAGGGTACACTGCCGAATGGAACGCCAGGTTATCCGCACAGGACAGAACCTCCATTCACATTGATCACTTCACCGGTGACGAAGGTTGCCAGATCGGAAGCGGCGAAAAGGATGGGACCGGCGATTTCCGAGGGGTTGGCAATACGATTCAGGGGGATCGAAGCCGTCACGGCTTTTGCGCCGCGTTTTGTTTTCAGCACGGGAGACGACATGTCTGTATCCACCCATCCGGGCGCCACGCAATTGACGAGAATGTTGTGGCGCGCGAGTTCGGTCGAAAGGCCTTTGACGAAGCTAATGATAGCCCCTTTTGTGGCAGCGTAGTGAGTGTGGAAGGCCTCGCCCCGCTGCCCCGCCGTGGAGCTGATGGCGATAATCCTTCCGCCCTGCTGCTCGATCATGTGCGGAACGGCATAGTGGATCACGGAATACACGCCCTTTAAGTTCACGCGAACCATTTCGTCCCAGTCTTCCTCTCGCAATTTTTCGATGGGCGCTTCCTTCTCATTCCAGATCCCCGCGTTGGCGACCAGAATGTCGACGCGCCCGAGACGCTCGCGCGCAAACTCAACGAGCTTTTTCGCGTCGGGCATTTTGCCCGGGTCCGACTTGCACGATTCGATGCGCGTGCCGTGCTTGCGCGCTTCCTGCTCCACAGCGGCGGCGGCTTCGCGGTTGGAATGGTAGCTGAAGACGACATCGGCGCCGGCCTGCGCGAAAAGCTTTACCGTGGCCGCACCAATACCGCGCGATCCGCCCGTGATGAGTGCCGCTTTGCCTGCCAACGAAATCATGGATCCCCCCAAAACAATTACTGATGATTGCTCTCGAAGCGACTGAGGCGATTCAACAGCAGAAAAAAGGAGCAGGCTGGCACCATGCAGCCGAGCCGCGTTCGCTTCGCGCTAGGCTTGAACCGGCGCTTTGCGCGCCGCTGCGATCAGAGTGCGAAACAAATCCCGCGCGAGCGGATCCTTGTCGGCAATGCGTTCGGGATGCCATTGCACGCCCACGACCCAGGGGCCGCCACCCGTCCATTCCACCGCTTCGATCACCTGATCCTCTGAACGCGCGACCACGCGAAGGTTGCGGCCCGGTTCGAGAACGGATTGGTGATGCGAGCTGTTGACGAGCGCTTCGTCCGCACCGGCTATTTGTGCCAACTGGGAATCCGGCTCGATGCAGATCGGGTGGAAGGTTTCCGGCGCGCCGTTTTCGTCGTCCCATTCATGCTCGATCTTCGTGCCAACTTCGCTCGGAATGTCCTGCAGAAGAGTGCCGCCGAGAAATACATTGAGGCTCTGGATGCCGTAGCAAATGGCGAGAAGCGGCTTGTTTTGCGCGAAGGCATGTTCCAGAAGCGCGAAATCGGTCCGCTCCCGGTCCGGGTCGGCGGGCGCGGTTTGGGCGTGGCGCTCGGAATGAAAAAGAGAGGGATCCAGGTCCGAAGGGCTGCCAGACAACAAGATCGCGTCCAAAGTTTTGGCGATGTGGTCCACTTCCGCCCGCGAGCGACCAAGGGAAATGACCACCGGCTCTCCCCCGGCACGGTTGATGGCGGTAACGTATTTCTCAATGATGGTGAAATCGCCCGTAAGCTCTTCTTTACGAGTGCGATACGGCACACCGACGCGGGGCCTGACTTTTATTTCAGGGGTCATGAATGGCTATCGTAACATCGGTGCGGAAAAACCGGCAACGGGGACTCGGGCGCGCTCTTTAGATGCGCGACATCGTGAGGTTACCGCACGCTGAGCGAAAGCAGGGAGCGGCGCGGCTCTGCAACGGGTCGCGGTTGTGAGAGCGGGGCTTTTCGTGGCGGGTTCGCCTTAAGCCAGAGATCGTAATTCTGATGGATCTGGTCGATGTGATGGGGGATGTGGCGCTCCTGGCGGTCGAGCCAGTGTTCGAGGAACATTTCTCCGCTATTCGCGTCTTCGAGCGCGTAGGACCATGCCGACTCAGGGAGGCTGACGAGGAGACAGTACGTCATTTTGCGGAGCCTGCGGATAATTTCGATCGCTTCACGGGTGCTTTGATGGAAGTAGCCAAGCGAATCCGTCCAGCGGACCGCGTTCAACTCAAGGAGGCGGCTGCCGGGCTCCGCGATGAACGTGCGGCACTGCACGTAACCGCTTGCTTCGCTGTCGGCCAGATGATGAATGATTTCGTGGATGCTCCAGCGGTCTGGCGCCGGGCGGTAGAGCCACATCTTCTTGGGAAGCGGCCGCAGCGCCGCCGAAAGCAAGGCGGGGCCCCGTCCAAAGGATTCAAGCTTCTGCCGCCGCTCATCTCGCCTCATCACACCCCCTCGAACGGTTACTTAGACGCGAAACCACCAGATAGGCTGCCTGCCATTTTGTGAAAAGTTTACGAATGTGCCGTTTTCCCAACCTGGTCGAGGCTAACCGGAACCACGCGGGGTGGAAACTGCCAAATTGGAAAAATCATTGCAGAGAGCACGGAGCGAGAGTGCTTCCAAAATTAGAACGGGAGATATCCACTTTATGGAAATGCGCTTCCGCTCAGGTCTGGCGTGGAGCAGAGGTTTCCGGAGCCTTCCGCCGATTCGCGCGCGTAGCCCAGTAGGCGCGCAAATCTCCTACAAGATAGAGCGAACCTGTGGCGAATACGGCGTCTTCGGGATGCGCCATCTCGAGAGCTCGTTCGAGCGCATCGAAAGGATCGGCTACGACGTGGAATTCGGCGGCGAGGTGGCTAGTCATCTCTTCGAGGAGGGAGGCCGAAACGGCACGAGGCTGGCGGGGCTGCGTGAGGATAACAGTATCGGCGCGCGGGAATAGCGTCCCGGCAATCTCGTCGACGGCCTTATCGCGCATCGCGCCATAGACGAGCAAAATGCGGCGTCCGGCGAAATTTTCCTTCCAGAAGTTCAGCAACTCGCGCGCGCCGGCGGGATTATGGGTTCCGTCAAGATAAACCGCCGGGCGACTCGCGAGACGTTCCAGCCGCCCGGGCCATCGTGTGGCGGCAATTCCCTGCGCGATCGCTTGATCGGTGATGCGAAAACCGCGACGGACGAGCAGGCGGGCGGCAGTTGCAGCCGTAAGGGCATTGCGAATCTGGAAGCGGCCGGGGAGGGGCGGCTCAACAACGAGGAGCCCCGCCGAATCAGGCGTGGAAACTTCGACGCGATAGCGGCCATCCAAATCTTCCATTCGGACGATCCGCCACCAATCGTCCACTTCAAACAGCCGCGCGTCGAGTTCCTTGCCGCGCCGGGCGATGACTGCGCGCGCTTCGGGGCGTTCGGCCGAGGTCACCACCCACGCGCCCGGCTTGACGATGCCTGCTTTTTCTCCCGCGATCTCCTCGATCGAATGGCCCAGAAAATTTTCGTGGTCGAAATCGATCGGAGTAATCACCGCGATTTCGGGCTGTACGATGTTGGTCGCGTCGAAGCGGCCCCCCATTCCGACTTCATACACGGCGAAATCGACGCGATGTTCGGCGAAGGCAAGGAAAGCCATCGCGGTGACGCATTCGAAGAAGCTCGGGTGCGCGGCGAGCGCGCCGGAAGCCATTAACTTTTCGATGGAGGCTTTGACGCGCGTCCACAGAGCGGCGAAGTCCGCATCCAAAATATCCTCGCCGTCGATGCGGATGCGCTCGTTGATGCGTTCCAGGTGCGGCGACGTATACAAACCCGTGCGCAGCCCCGCGGCGCGGAGAATCGATTCAAGCATAGCCGCCGTCGAACCCTTACCGTTGGTGCCTGCGATATGCGCGCAGGGTGCGGCAAGCTGAGGATTGCCAAGATCGCCGGCCAGCGTGGTGATGCTTTCGAGGCCGAACTTTTCCAGGCGAGCCTGGCGCGGCGCACCGAGTTCCCGGCCGAGGGTCAACAGCGCGTGAACCGACTCGTCGTAGTTCATGGCGCCTACTGGAGGAAAAAGTCGAGCGATCGGGATATGTAGGGCTTCAGGTCGCGGCGCGGCACGACGGCATCGAGAAAGCCGTGCTCGAGAAGAAATTCCGCGCGCTGAAACCCTTCGGGCAGCTTCTCGCGAATGGTTTGTTCGATCACGCGAGGCCCCGCGAATCCGATCAGCGCGCCAGGCTCGGCAATGTTCAAATCGCCGAGCATCGCGTAGCTGGCGGTGACGCCGCCGGTGGTCGGATCGGTGAGCACAGAGATATAAGGAAGCCGCGCCTCGTCGAGGCGCGCGAGCGCCGCCGAAACCTTCGCAAGCTGCATCAGGCTGACCGCGCCTTCCATCATGCGAGCGCCGCCCGAGCACGAAACGACGAGGAGCGGCTGCTTTTGCGAAAGCGAGCGCTCAATCGCGCGGGTGACTTTTTCTCCCACCACAGCGCCCATCGAGCCGCCAATGAAGCCGAACTCCATCGAACAGCAAATTGCCTGCCGCCCGTTCACACTGCCTTCGGCGGTGATGACGGCGTCTTTCATGCCCAGCTTGCGCTGGGCTTCCTCGATGCGCCTGGCATACGGCTTGGTATCCGCGAAGTGGAGCGGGTCGCTCGAAGCAAGCTCCGCGTCATGCTCGATCCAGCGCTCGTCGTCGAAAAGCAGATCGAGGCGCCGCCGCGCGCTGAGGCGGAAGTGATAATCGCACTTGGGGCAAACTTCCCAGTTGGCTTCGAGATCCTTTTTCCAGATGGTGGCGCGGCAGGAACCGCACTTGATCCAGAGACCCTCGGTGCGAACGCGCCGCTCATCGACGGGCGTGGGATTCTCGATGGGCTTTTTGTCGCGCTTGAACCAGGCCATGGCTAGTAATCGATTCCGCGCTGCGCGAGGATGCCTTTCGTGTAAGGGTGCTTCACCTCGCGCATTTCCGTCACGAGGTCGGCCACCTCGACGAGCTTCGGATGCGCGTTGCGGCCGGTACAAATCACGTGGACGCGCTCCGGGCGCTTCTGCAGCGACTCGACGACGGAATCGGGTTCAAGCATTTTGTAGCTGATGACGTAGTTAATTTCGTCGAGCACGACGAGATCGTATTTCTCGCTGTAGATCTGTTCGCGGCCGAAGTCCCAGGCCTGTTCGCAGAGACGAACGTCTTCGGGATCGGTGTCGGCGCCGCCAACCTTCACGAAGCCGCGCCCCATGGGGCGAATTTCGAATTTGTCGTCGCCGAGCATCTTGGCCGCGTCGAGTTCGCCGTAGTGCCACGAGCCCTTAATGAACTGCACCATCAGCACACGCAGGCCCTGCCCCACCGCGCGAAAAGCGGTGCCCAACGCGCACGTCGTCTTGCCCTTGCCGGGGCCGGTGTAAACGATCAGGAGTCCTTTTCCTTCAGGCATCGCGCTCCGCGAAATGATTCTCCATAGTGGCCGCGGGAAATAAAAACGTCAAGGCGGCTTGGTCAGGGGCTGGCCATGTACTTGATCATGGGGTTGGCCATGGAGTCGACGAGCAGGGTTGCGCTCTTGCGCGACGTTCCGGCGAGAAGGGAAAAACAGCTTGATCACTCGTACGCTCGTGCCGGTGTTTCGCGACAAACTGAGTTTCGGAGTTTTCGAACGGCGGCAAATGCTCTAGAATCCTAGATAGTTTCCGCTGTGGGCGTGTAGCTCAGCTGGGAGAGCACCTGCTTTGCAAGCAGGGGGTCAGGGGTTCGAATCCCCTCACGTCCACCAACATCACCTGCAAATTCAATCAGTTGCTAATTGGGCCTTTGCGCGACTACCGAAACTTGGGTCCATTTGGGTCCAATAAGAAGCTTCTCCACTTTTTCAACCGCTCTGCGTTGCTCTTCCGGAATCGCGTGCAGATAAATCTGCCGTGTGACTTCCGGCGAAGCGTGGCCTAAAAGCGCTTGCACGGTGCCTAGCGGTGCTCCCACAGCGTCTAGCAACGTCGCGTGGCAATGACGCAAGGCGTGCCACGTTATTCGCGGCAAACCGAGTTTCTTGCACGTCGGTCGCAGATGACGCTGTAAAAGGTTTCGCCGGCACAGTGGACGGCCCGAGTCTGTTGCGAAGACTAACTGCTCAGACTCAAGCACACCTTGGCGCAAAGTGGAAAGACTGGAGGCTGCTTCTGGACACAATGGAATTGCACGAACACTTCGCCTTGTTTTGGGCTTGTCGAAGTGTCCCTCGTAAACGGTTTCCGTTACTTGCAGCATCTTCGCGTCCAGATCCACATTCTTCCACCGAAGCGCAAGAAGCTCACCAATTCTTAATCCAGTCAACACCAGGAGCAGTGCGATGGATTTGGCGGGCTCGGGAAGAGCTGTGACTAGACGTTGTACTTGCTGGGGCGTAACGACAGGCCGCTCCGGGTTGCAATCCCTCCTCGGGAGTCGCGTCTTGCGTACTGGATTGTCGGAGATGTAGTCCCATTCCTCCGCCGTACCCAGCACTTTGCTTAACGCACATCGGATATGGTGCACGGTCTCCCACGCAAACCCGTCACGAAGCTTTGCCGCTAGAAAAGTCTGAATCGCTTCACGCGGAATGTCAGGAAGCCGCCGTTCACCAAAAGCAGGAATCAGATGAGCGCGGAGCATATATTTGTAATGCATTTGTGTTGCGTGCTTGAGTGTCGGGAGCACAACGGGTTCCCAGTCCATTTGCACGAATTCCTTCAATGTACGCATGGCCTGTGGCCGCTGACTTCCGCTATTCAATGAACGAAGCCGCTCCGAGAGAGCACGCATTGCGAGACGGCGTGTGGTTAGTTCTGCGACGGCACCAATTACGAATGACCGCCGCATCCTTCCCATTGTTCCGTCTGCGTTAATGACATCCTCCCACCAGCGGGCAACCCAGACCTTCTCTCGTTTGCCTCGCTTGAAAAGCGAACCTCGCTGAAACCGCCTACGAACCATCGTTCCTCCTTCGATGGTCCGCTTGGTTTGTTCCGTGTCACCTCTCAGTGTAGTAGGCATGTCAAGCCGCCTCTCGGTTCGTTTGGTGGCGGGTTACCCAAGCCAGCACTTCCCCTCTGTCGAAGCGCCAATATTTCCCGAGGCGGTATCCTGGTAATCGTTCAAACGAACGCTTGCGCAAGCGTCCGTACACCCAGGACACCGGGACTTGCAATAACTCCGCGACCTGAGGAACGGTGAGGAGTTCAGAATTCAATGGCGTGTTCATGACTGCGGCTCCTTTTGCGGGGATTGGTAAAGCGGAGATTTGGTTCAGGCTGAAAAGATTCTTGCGGTATTTCGGATCGAGGAACTTGCGGCGCTACTTGTGCGAGGCCTGCGCGACTTCGCTGGGCAACGGTTGTGTCTTCGTCTCCTTGGTCTCCTTGTTGTGCTGTTCTGCTTCCGGAGGTTTGCACGCTGCAAGGTACTCTTGGAATTCAACGTCCTTCCGAAAGAGACGTTCGAGCATTTCAATTACGACGTAGGACGTACTTGCATGAATGAACTCTGCGTAGCGCGTAAGCCGGAACTTCAGCTCTTGTGGCACGCGAAGCTGGATCGTTTCGTTCTTAGGTTGTATCAGTGGTGCTTTAAGAATTGGCATCCGGGGGTCTCCTTTCAGATTGGGGAAGTGCGTGGCAAATCGTGGAAGGTCACAGTGGGAGGAGGAGCGGCTTCCAGTATTCGCAAGTGGTGTCTACTTATACTAATGGGCAAGAAGGCGGCAAAAACCCCCAAATAAAAAATACCCGCCTCACTTGAAATATATTTGAGGGGATCGGAACCCCAGCCAAAGTCTTTCCACTGATAGGAATGGCCGGAATGCGGCGCAAATGTTTCAGAGGATAATGTTTCATGCTTCGGCCACAGAATTCGTCGAACGTCGGGGCTCAACACTCTATCAATTCTAATGTCATACCGATTGAATGCTCGATTCCTTAAGAGGTGATAAGTTTCTTGGGACGCGGGCAAGTACGTCGAGCATTACAAAATTAAAAAGGGCGGGAGCGACCCCGTGTTGCTTTTCGGGCCGCAGGCCGGGCGAAAAGATGGGGTCGCTCCCGCCCTTTTGACGTACTTGCCCGCGTATCGGTTTTGCGGCCATGACATCGTATGAACCAGCCCGGTCGAGGGTTACAGAATCGAGGGCGGAAAACCGAAAGGAAAACCGTAAGGAAAACCGAGTTCAGCTCGGTTTTCTGCTATTTCGACCGTCAGCGTCCTGCTTTTGGAAGCTCGGTACCCTGGTTGAGAATGTCCAGATAGCGATGATACGTGAACAGCCGATGGCGCTGTTTGCCGGTCGTCTCACGAACCATGCCGAGCTTCACCATGTGCTGCAAAGCTTTCGCCACAGTCGGTGCAGAGAGAGAAAGTTGCTCGGCAGTCGCTGGGATCGTGAGGATCGGCTTGCGTTGAAGGTAGAGATGGACGCGCAGAACTGACGCAGCGGGTCGGCCAAGAGCCTCAATCTTCCGGCGATCTTTTTCGATGAGCGTGAGTATCTCCCTCGATGTATCGGCTGCCTGCTGAGCCGTCTCCTTCACCCCTGTTAGAAAGAATTCAATCCAAGTCTCCCAATCCCCGTGGGTGCGGACGCGGTCAAGCAATTCATAATACTTCTGCCGGTTCATTTTGAAATACAAGCTGAGGTACAGAATCGGCTCGCGGATGGCTCCAGCGACGCACAGCAAGAACGTAATCAGCAAGCGGCCCAGTCGTCCGTTTCCGTCCAGGAAGGGATGAATGGTTTCGAATTGCACATGCACGAGGGCCGTCTTCACGAGGAGGGGCAGGTCTTCGTGCGCGCGATGCAGGAACTTTTCGAGCGCTCCCATGCATTCCATCAATTGCTCAGGCGGAGTCGGAACAAATGCGGCGTTGCCGGGCCGAGTGCCGCCAATCCAGTTTTGTGTCTCGCGGAATTCGCCGGGCCGCTTTTCGCTGCCGCGCCCTTTGGACAAGAGAATCTTGTGAATTTCCCGGATCAGACGGAGAGACAGCGGGAAATCTTCGCGGAGTCTCCTCAGGCCATGATTCATCGCTGCCACATAATTTGAAACGTCTTGAACATCTCCCAGTGGAACGCTAGGGGCCTCGGCGCTCTCGAACAGCATCAGGTCAGAAAATGACGACTGCGTTCCCTCGATCTGCGAAGAGAGCACGGCTTCCTTGCGAACGTACAGGTAGATGAATAGCGACGGGTCGGGCAAAATGGACGCGAGCCCGTCCAGGCGTCCGAGGGCTTGGTTTGCTTGCTCAAGGAGGGGCAGGAGCGGCTGGAGGGCCAGCGGCGGGTGTGGTGGCAACGGCGGTGGCACATAGGCCCGGAAAGACTCGTCCTTGAAGGTCTTGCTGACGTAGATCCCGAGGCGGCTGTTGGGTTTGGTCGGTGTCGCCATTACAAAGCCATCGTTTCGTTAGGAATTGGCTAACGAAACTATATAGACTTTTCCTTTCGTTGACTAGCGTGGACTTTAAAGGGCGCAACCACAAGAACGACAGGCCTGCGTTTAGAACCGTTCGCTCGGCATTTTCTTCGATGTGCCTCCATGGATAAGGCGCTGCGCAGACCTCAATATGCGCCGAGCGCCGAACCCTCAACAGCGCATTCACGCTGATCTTAAGCTCCGCCTGTTCCGCTAGGTAATCAGGGTGCACGCTTAGTTAAAGGCGTCATGGCGATGCGCACGCCGTCCTTCTCATCTTCATTCCCAGCGGTGCCGGAGATGCGAAAGGCAGCATACTGCACGTCGCTTTGCTTGACCGGCACGGGAACGGACCACTTCTTTCCAGTTGCATATTTATCAGCGGGCGGAGGATTTGAAGTGGTCGAAGGCTCAAGGGCGGCCTCACGCACATGATAATTGACCGCTCGATTTGTGGCCTCTCGCGTGCGAATGATGATCCGCCAATCTCCTTCTTTCGGACCATCGACTACAAGCGTTGTGCCCTGCTTGCGGACAGATTGTTGGGCAGCAACGAAGCACCCCCTCTCTTTCTCCGTGCAGTTAAGCAGAAATGCGTCGGAGGCTACTGGTCCAAGCGACTCGGAAGAAACATTCACGCGCCACTGAGCGAGACCTAAAGGAACGTCCTGATCGAGAGCCGCTGACGCATACGCTCCAGAGCCCACGAGTTCGAAAGATTTCAGTTTGCCGTCATAAAATTCCACTCGCCCCTCGATGTCAGCCAGTTTATTCGTCACAATCAGATTCTGGCCGTCTAACGCGAAAGCCACCGCATATTTGGAGAGCGTCAATGTACCTGTGATCGGCACGTCCGGCGCGGGCGGATCATACGGTGTTTCATATTCGGGCCGGCCGCGATTTTCCCAGAACACCGAGCCAGTCCCTGCACGCACATCCGCCGTCAGAGCCTCAAAATGCTCCATGGGGCCAACATTGTGGACGGCGTCGGCAGGCTTGCCGCTGGGCATCTTGTCGCTTGGGTCGAAATTGAGATATTCGCCTCCTGGTCCGAATTCCATTCCACGCGCAGATATGAAATCGGGGCCTCCCCAAGGAATGTCTACTGTGGCTCGCATCGCCTGAACGCCTTCGTCAATGCGGAAATATCGGTAATTTACACGCCGAGGAGGGATGGTCGCCTCATAGCTTTCGACTCCCGGTGCGACAACCTTCGGCACTTCTGGAGCGCGAACGGAAATCGGAACCTCTAGCATCACCACATTTACTTCTTTGTCGATGAGCTGAAGAAAGGCGACGTGAAGACCAGAATTTACTTTGGCCGCAAACTCGATCTTCTTCGGCACGCCGCGCGTAAAGCTCACGTCGCGATCGAGAATCGTGTAGGTCCCATCATCGGCGCGCAGATCCAAACGGTAGGCGCGCGCGCCGTCATAGCCCCCAGTCCGCGTCAGCCACAGACCTCCATGGATCGTACTTCCCGGCGACGGCAAGTCAGCATGGAAGCCGTAGGCCTCGACGCGCTCGCCGTTCTGCTCGCGAGCGATCGTGAATGACGTGAGAGCTGCGTTCTTTGGGTCGTCGGCTTTTGCCATCTTCTCCAATTGATCCCAGGCGCGGGTTGCATCGATCAAACCGTGGCCCTGCTCCGCAGCTGCGAGTCCAGAAATTTGCTTCGCGCTGATGAATACGGCATTCGTGAGCCGCGTGGCGTCGTATCTCACGTTCTCTCGTCGGGCTTCACTGATCAAATCCGCAAGAACTCCGCTCACAACAACAATCGTGGGCGAATTATTCGAGCCTATGCTGTATCCGTCGGGCGCGGGTGCTTCGACAAGATCCTGCGTCATGTGCCGCTTCCCGTCCGCCCACCTCGAATCGAATGGGACGTATCGCGATTCAGTTACGAGTGATGCAGAGGGAGCGAGAATCGTGTTCACGAGGCCATTTTCGTTGAACCACACTTGGCTGTTCATAGCTTCGAGGTAAGGTGGAGGTAGCTGCCTGTTCCGACGAAGCATCTCCGGGCTTTGATAATCATCCACGTGAATTGCATTTGCCAGATCGCAAAAGCAGACGAACGGTTTGAGATAAACCGCGAGGGCGCGTTCCATGACATGACGTTCAAACGCTTCGCTGTCTAAATCCCGCGCGATCCCCCCGGAGTCATTTACAACATCAGAGTCAGGCCTCGCCAGGGCCCGCAATTGGACCGAAAGTTGTTCCTCCCCGAATCGAACGTCAACCAACTGGGCGGAAGGAGCAGTTCCGTCGAAAAGGCCACCCGTTAATTTATTGCCTGCCAGTGGCCCGGCGATATATGCGCCGTGCTCGCCACCAATTGAGATAAAGGCTGCTTTGCGTTCAGCATCAATCTTCACGCCAAACGGAATTCGATTGTCATCTGCTCCATCCCGCGAGCCAAAGAAGCCGATATCGTGATGCAAGGCATAGTCGGTCAGCGCTGGATCTCCCGAGAAATCGCCATCTCCATTTGTGTCAACCCAAACGAGCCTTTTCTCTTCGCTCCAAAGCACTCCTGCGCTTAACTCGACTTTTGGAATCGGGTGTTCTTTCGGATCATCTTCAAATCCCAGCGTTATCTTGTGATCGTAAGCCCCGAAACGATATTCACCATCGCCGGGGACTTTCCATTTGCGACCGGCGGCATCAATCGAGCCATCTTTCGATTTCGTCGGCGGACCGAACACCACCCAGGCATCGTCGGTTTCGGGAGTGGTAACCATATCGAGATCAGAGACTTTCGGAACGAGCACTCCTCGCGAGTCGCGTCCCTTCAGCAGCTCGGGATGCAGCAAGTCGAAACCTTCATCTGCAACGGCCACCCGCACGCCGCGCCCATCCGCATCGGGGTGCTTTTTCCACAAATCGGTCAGCCCTATCTCGTCGGCAGGAAAATAGGGACCGTCGGGCGGTAGAGTTGTTGCCACGCGAGGGGTAGGAATTGCGAACGGCGGGACGGGTACTATATTTCGTTCCGGGATAGGAATGAAGTTCTCTTCCTTGAATATTCTCGGCACGGTTGCGAAAGCGATTCCGGCGATATCGAGCGAGTCGAAGAGTGTATCTTTCGGCAGCACTACGAGCGCGTAGCCAACTTTTCCATCGGCGTATTCAACCTTTGCCCCGAGCTTGTCGAGAGACGCAGATACTTCTTTGTAGCACCCCGGTGCCGCCAGATATTCAAACGTGATTTCGGCATCTTGACTGTACGCCGCAGCCACAAATTTCTGGCGATCGTAGGCGGTAAGCTCCGCGTGGCCCGTGCACTGGGCCAGCAGCGGAGAACCTACCAAATACGCCGTGAAAATGACGGTCCAGGCTAACAGGCGATTCTTCTTCAAGGAACTCCTTTTCGCGATGCCGAAAACCAGTGGCCAAATAAACGGCGTTCAAATTACGTTGAATACCTTCTTGAAGCCCGAGTCCATATGGAGCTGCTGATGACAGTGGAATAGGGTCAAGCCAGCCTCCGTTGGAACCCAATCGACCTCGGCAGTCCCAAATGGTTTTATGACAAAGACATCTTTGCTGATACCCGTGGCGAGTTTGCCGTCCATACGGACCAGTTCAAAGCGGCTGCGATGGAAATGCAGCGGGTGCCAATCGTCGCTATTGTTTTTAAATGCGACTCGATATCGTTTGCCGCGAGTTAGAACTGTTGGAGCATCGCCTTTGTCATAGGCATGACTGTTGATCAGCCACTGCTCAAATCCTTTCGGGGTCTGCATGATTTGATCTATCACCATGGGAAAAGCGATATTTTCCTTTACAGGAGTCTCCCCGTTCGAGAACAGCGTGTAATCCCAGTCACGACCGGTTGGATCCTTCCAAGCCGGCTCGCCACGCTTTCCTGCATATTCCACGATGACGCCCATGCCTTGATCCCGCAATACATCGTCATTCGAACCGAATATCCAAACACCCGGTGTTCGCATCTCGACCACCGCATCAACGCGTTCGCCCACACCGAGTTCCAATATGTCCACAAGCGTCGGTTTCGGTACGGGATTGCCGTCGAGGGCAATTACGCGGAAGTTGTGTCCCGGCAGAGACATGCGGATATTATTTGTGGCGCTTGCGTTGAGCAAATGAAAGAGCACTCGCTGGCCTTCTTTCACTCGGATCGGTTCGCCGTGGCCAAGTGCTTTGCCGTTAATCGAGGCCGATCTGTATGCAACCTCCCAATGGTCTGGCTCTAATTTGCTGGCCTGGCGTTCTCGCTCCTGTTGTTCCGGGGTTTCGAAGGTCTGCTCGTCTAACTCGTCATTTGTGAGGTATCCGTCCCACTCGTGAGTCGAAAGAAAAATCTCCTGGTCGTATCGGCCCAGATCGCTCTTAGGCTCGACATATACAAAACCAAACTGCCCGCTGTAAGTGCCGCACTTTAGACCACTGCTGGGCGTCCCGTAGGAACCACACATAGGACTGGCTCCGTCCATTGCGTGCGAATGCACGTATCGTGCGCCGGCTGGTTGCGGGATGAGCAGATAATTGAGCTTTCCGCCAGCGGGGACGGGAAAGCTCCTCTCCTCCATGGTTCCGTCAAGACTTGCCGGAACCAAGAAGCCGTGCCAGTGAACGTACTCTTCCACATCGGTATCGTTTGTGATTTCGACGTGAACGGGAACGCCTTCGCGCATTCGCATTGGCGACACCAAGGTGCCGCCGTTATAGGCCGTGGTTTCGATAATACTTCCTGGTGCAATTTCTATTTTTGCGGGGGCGATGCGAAGCTTCAGATCGGGATTCGAATCGTCCAGCGCTGAGAGATGTTCTCTTCCCAGAAACAACGCGCCACTCGTGACGGCCAGCGATAAAAGTTCGCGGCGGGTAATTGTCATGCGCTATTTGTGAAACGTAGCAGAGTGCATTTCTTTATCGTCTTCGCCGATAATCCGAATCGTCAAGTCATGGTCATTGGCTTCCAACACTCCGAAACCATATGCCTCTTTCGCGAAAATCGTTTCGGGGTCCTCATGAACGGGCACTTCCCCGCGCCCGCTGGAACCAATAATGAAAAGATTCACGCCATCAACAGGCTTATGCTGCTCCAGATTGTGAATGTGGCCTGCAATATACACATCCGCCCGTCCCTTCAGGACCGGCAAGAGTCCCGTGACCAGGTCAGGAAAACTAAAGTCGGTCGTGTAGATCGGGATGTGTCCGTAAACAACTTTCCACTTTGCCTTGCTCTCGTCGAGTTGGGTTCTCAGCCAGCGGAGTTGGAGGGCTGAGACAGACGGCCACGGGCCTTCAAATTGAATATTTAAGACAAAGAACTGCACGGGCCCTGCTGTGTACGTGTAGTAGGGTGCCGGAAACTTCCAGTGCGGACTCTTCTGAGAATAAGCCAGCACGATCGCCGGATATTCACCTCCCCAATCGTGATTCCCGAAGGATGGGTAGAAAGTGATGCCCATGGGTGCATACAAATCTTCGAACGCGAGTTTCCAATTGGGATCGTCCACGCTGGCGAGGTCGACGTAGAAGTTGTCGCCAAGCGTGATCCCGAAATCGAATGGTTTTTTCTGATGCTCCCGAACCATGGCCGCCGCGACCTTGTGCTGGTCCTCGCCGCGCGTGCCGAAATCGCCCATCATCGCCACTCGAATCGAATCGTTTTTCGTCGCGACGTGAAATACCGGCGGCGCATTCCGCATGAACTTTGGCAGGTCGATATCGTTTCGCGTATAGAGCAAATCCTGTTGTTCAGCTTCGAGCTGATCTATCTCGTTCTTGTTTTTCGCGTAGTCGTCATCAGGAAGATAAAATAAGCGGCGATCTACTGCCGCCTGTGCACGCCTAGCTTCCAGAATATTCAGAGCTTTCACGGCATCCAGCGAAATGTCCGGATCGGGCTCAACCGCTGCCTCGTGTTCTAAAAAAGGAACCGCAAGCGGGCTGTTTAGCCAATTGTCACCGTAAGCGACCTCGTAAAGTAAGCGACCCAGAGACTTCGCGTCGGCAGCGATGTGCTCATCTCCCTGCGTGCGGGCAGTAGCAATCAAGTCGTCCAGGTGACCGACAACAAAATCCTCCGCTCCTGCGTCGTTGAGTAAAGCTTCCATTGCCTCGAAACGTACTTCCTCATTGAGTTCGCGTTCGTTGGGAATTTTTAGCAGCGACGCATAGGAGTCGGTGAAAACGTGGTAGCGAAGCGCGATGGGCCGCCAATCCTCGGGGAGATGCAGAAGCAATTGTTCCTCTGCCGTCGGCGTAGAAGCTTTTGCTGCAGTCGGCGCCGCTGCCGACGCCACCTCTGGCTTGGATGGAACCGCTGGTACGGGTGTGGGCGACGGAGCGGTTTGCCAGGCCGCACCTTGTTGAGCGAACAGCATGACACTCGCCGTAGCAAACAGGAGCGTCCGCGCCGAGAATAATCTCCCAGGATTCATGCTTCCCTTCTGAATGCTTGCTTCCTTGATTTCGCGCTACTTGTGGAAGGTAGCTACGTGCATTTCTTTGTCATCTTCGCCGATAATCCGAACAGTCAAATCGGGGCCATTGGCTTCCAACACTCCGAAGCCGTAAGCTTCCCTGGCGAAGATTGTGTTTGGGTCGGCCTCATTTACTTCAACTTCGCCTCTGCCGCTTGAGCCTATGATGAAAAAATTCACTCCGCTCACCGGCTTGAACTGGTCGAGGTTGTGGACGTGGCCCGCTATGTAAAAGTCCGCGCGGCCTTTGAGAACTTCGAGTAGGTCCTGCATTGGGCCAGTGTCCACATACAAACTGGTGAAAATTGGCACGTGCCCATATACAACTTTCCAGGTGGCTTTGCTTTTCTCCAATTCCGATTGTAGCCAGCGCAGCTGAAGAGCTGAGACACCGGCCGAGAGTCCGTCGGGTGTCTCAAATTGAAATTCCGTGTTCACGACGAAAAACTGCACGGAACCCGCAGTATACGTGTAGTAAGGCGCGGGGAAATTCCAATGCGGATTCTTCGCGGAATATGCCAGAACAATCGCTGGATATTCACCTCCCCAATCGTGATTCCCGAAAGACGGATAAAAGGTGATACCCATCGGTCCGTAAAGGTCTTCGAACGCGAATTTGAAATTGGGATCGTCCGGACTGGTGATCGGCACATAGAAATTGTCGCCAAGTGTAAGCCCGAAATCGAACGGCTTTTTCTGATGCTCCTGAATCATAGCGGCGGCTACTTTGTGCTGATCCTCGCCCCTAGTTCCAAAATCGCCCATCATTAACACCCGAATCGAAGAACTCTTCGTGGGAACATTGAATACGGGAGGCGGAGTCTGCATGCTCAGGGGTATATCGATATTGTCCTTTTCATAAAGCAACTCTTGCTGCTCCGCTTCCAACCGATCCACTTCTTGTTTGTGGTTTTTGTAGTCGTAGCTGACATTGGCCAAGCGCATATCCACTGAAACGAGCAATCGCCTGACTTCCCTCACATGCAGGGCGTCCACGGCAGCTTCTGAGATTTTCGGGTCGGGATCGGTAGCCGCTTCTTTTTCCAAAAATGGGAGGGCAAGAGGGTTATCTAGCCAGTTCGGATAGTCGGCCAGCCCCCTAATGACCCCAATCAACACGTCTCGCATGGCAGTTTGGGGGATCTGATTTCCGCTCGATCGCAGATTTGCGAGTTCGTCTTCCAAGTGCTTGAGGACAAATTCTTCCGCGCCGGGGGAGTTTACCAGCCTTCGCAGCGCTGTGAGGCGGACTTCGCCTTCAATAAGTCCACCGAGGGTTTTGAGCACAGGCGCGTCATAATCCGAGAACACGTGGTAGCGCAGCGCCGTCAGCTGCCAGTCCGGCGGCAAATGCGCGATTAGCTGCTCCTCGACAGTCGGCGTCGCTACGGGTGCAGCCGACTCCGTTCCCTTGGCTGCTTGACGTGCGTTGAGATTTGGTGCGCACACCAAAGCCGAAGCGATCACCACTGCGATCAGTGCGTTTCGCTTGAGCTTTAAGCTACGAGCCAAAGATATCCCCAGACTCTAGTTCCACAGTAAAGATTTACCTTAAAAACGCAGCTTCAGACTCAGTTGCAGCGAACGAGCCGAGCCCATCGCATATAGCGCGTTGCCGGTACCGATCGTGGTCACGAATCCCTGCAAAAAGCCGAACGTGGGCCCGTCTTCCATGTCGGTGTCTGGATCGGTCGGGTTCGGGTGGTTCAGGATATTGAACGCATCCATGCGGAAATCGAGGTGGAGATTCTCTCTGAAAGCGAAGGTCCGCTGAACGGATGTGTTCAATGCCCAGAACGGCGTCTGACGCACGAAGTTGCGGCCCAGATTGCCTTGCCGCTCCGGCAATCCGGTGACTGGATCCAGCGCAACAGGAGTGAATGCCGCAGGATTCAATGCCCAATTGCCCGGGGCACCTTGACCAAAACACGGTGGTGTCGAAATTGAGTTCGGGCAGTTGATACTGGGATTTGTGTATGCTGCTTTGGCGGCCGCACCGTGAAGATAAATCGGTACCCCTGGAGCCAGATCGGGATAGTAATTGATCTCTGTTTCACCGCTGAAGTCCTGGTCTTGAATGATGTTAATGGGTAAAGCGCTCTCCACCGACAACCGGTTCGCGATTAACCAGCCACCTGTCAGGGCTCTCATCCACTTGCTTTCTCCATGGACTGGAATCTGATAGTTCAGGGCAACGTCCAAGCTGCGTCTAATGTCGTAGTCGGAATTCCCCCATTGAGGTTGGCTAAAAAGATCGTAGTCTGTCGAAGAATTGTCTTCTGCGTGAGCCCACGTAAAAGAAGTTACAACGTCCAGTCCGTTCGTGATCCTTCCCCGGTCCTGAAGCTGCAACGCGTGGTAAGTGGACTCGGCTGCGTTGCTGGTAATATTCAGTTCCGGCTCGGCTCCAAGGTTCGGATTGTTTAACGGAAACGTTTCTTGCGTGAACAGCAGCTTCTTTCCGTTATTGCCGATATAAGACGCGCTGAAAGTATTCTTCGCGCTCAATGCGTAATCGACACTCAGATTCCATTGCTCCGTATAGGGCATCGTTAGATTGGGAGATGAGACGTTAAATATCGAGAAATCTGGCACAGGAAACAGACTGGTAATTGGGGGCGGAGGAGCCGCCTGGGCTGCGGTGAGCGGGAGCGGGACGTTGGTCAGTTCCGTTCCGAAGTTTTCGAACGGATAGCTGAAGTCCCCGTAGCCTTCAGCTGCAATCTGCTGGCCCGTGTCGTAGAAGATTCCAAATCCGCCACGCACAGTCACCGGGTGCGTTGTGGACGGAATCGCATTCCACGCAAATCCAACCCGAGGAGCGAAGTGGCGATATGACGCCGGGTACGGTGAGGATCCAAGCCCCTTGAGCGATGTGGTGTCAATGTCGGTGGACGTCAGCGCGACCGGATAGTTGCCGTCCACGGGTCCTGGAGGCGGGTTGAATTCCCATCGCAAGCCGTAGTCAACGCTGAGGCGTGGAGTCAGTTTCCAGTGATCCCCAGCGTAGAGTGAGAGGTTCAGGAAAACAGGTTTTCCCGCCGTTTGGGACGATATGCTCGCGGATGTGGCGATCCCGTCTTCAATTGCCAACAAAGTGGTCGATTCGATAAGCGAATCGTAGGTTTGATTTGCATACTCAGATGAGACTCTGCGCCAATCGACGCCGAATTTCAAAGCGTGATTTCCCTTTATCCACGTCATACCATCTACGATCTGGAAGGTCTGTACCTTCGTATTTGCCCCTCCCACATTTGGTTCGCCAGCAACGGTGCTGCCGTGGACACTAAACACAAATTCGCCACTAGCTCCAAGCCCGGCGTATTGGCTCGGTATAAGCAAGGAAGGGTCGAACGGAATAGAGCCGTTCACCGATTTCTGTACGGTTATGTTACCCTCGCCGTCGTAGCTATAATTAAAGCGCAAATCATTGAGTAGAGATGACGAGATGTTCGACGTAAGTCCTGCCGTCCAGGTGCGTACGTGGCTTGTGTGATTGAATCCCTCCTCCTCTTGCTTTCCCTCGAGTCTGTTACTGGGAGTATCCGAGTACCGCAGGAATGCGCGGTTTCGATCGCCAAACTCATGATCGAGGCGCGCGCTGATGCTATCGATAGAGTTGGGTTGCGAGAAAGCCAGATTGAACTTACCGGAGCAGGCTATAGGGGTCGCCATTGTGCCGAGATTGCAACCAACGAGGCTGAGCGGTCCGTTGGGAAGCGGAAGGCTATCCAGAAAAGGTCTAACTGCCGGCGAGGCTGCGGCGCGCAACGCGGCTGTTGGAGTAGACTTGCTTTCCTGTGTGGGCTGCTCAAGCCGCAATCCTTCGTAGGAGAAGAAAAAGAACGTTTTGTCTTTACCGTTGTACAGCTTGGGAATTTTCACCGGGCCGCCAAGAGTGCCGCCAAAGTCATTCTGTCTTTCGGCAGGCTTCGGCTCTTGATAGAAATTTTCGAACCAACTTTTGGCATCCAGCGCCTCGTTGCGAAAATATTCAAACAGCGTTCCATGGTATTCATTGGTACCGGAGCGAGTCGCGAATTGCACCTGGCCGCCCGGATAACGCCCATAATCCGCGGTGTAGCCTGACGTTTGAATGGTGAATTCCTGTAAGTCGTCAACCGATACCATGCTCTGAGTAGTGCCCGAAGACGTTTGGGCCGGAGTGCTTCCGCTTAGGCCAGGGCCAAATCCTCGAATGTCTGCATCATTATTCAGGCCACCTAGATTCACGGAAACGCCGTCGACAGTGTAGTAGTTGGAATCCATCCGCTGTCCGTCGATCGTATAAAACCCGGTGCCGCTCGCACTCACCGCTCCCGGGGCCAGCTGGATCAAATCCTGCAAACTGCGCCCGTTCAACGGCATGTTATCGACAAATTCTCGCGGCACGGTGAGGCTAACCGACGGGGAATCGTTGGTAAGTGGAGTCGCGGTTACGGTGACTGTCTCGCTAGCCGAACCGACCTTCAAAGTGACGCTGAGGGATACATTGTCCGCGGTGTGCAAGGTGACATTCTCGGTATCGACCGGCGCGAATCCCTTTCGTTCAACGTGGAGCATATAGGTGGCGGGCGGGAGGCTCCCGAAACTGAAGGAGCCGTCTAGCGACGTTTGCATCTTTCGCTGAGTCGCCGTGGCAGTGTTAGTGATTGTCACATCAGCGTCAGCGACAGCGGCATGCTGCGTATCGAATACCTGACCATTCAACGTGGCCTGCGCCGTCTGTGCGCGCAGACCGCTCACACTGGCACAAGCGAGCAGCCCAAGGCAGGCCAGCAGAAGTCGCAGCTGGCGTATCACTAATGCATCGGCGCGTTTTGACCTGATTCTTGAAGCCTCTGGTTTCCGATGTGTCGGCACTTATTGCCCCTCCGTTTTATCCAGGTGGCCTGGGCACACCCGTAGTAAACAAATCGCAAGCCAGCGATCTCAGTGGTCCGTATATTTATTCAAGAACAGCCGTGAAAGGTGTCGCTCCCCCACCCAGTAAGCGGAGGGACGTAGTGGTTTCCCTCTACCCGCGTTCAATCTGAATATTCCCGTTGTGGAGATTTTGTTCAGTCTTTTTTGTTTTTGTTTCGATAGAGCTCAAAGACGATTTCGAAAATTATTCTTCAATCCGCCACAAACATTGAACAAGACAGTGTATTGCTCCCCGCTAATTTAGACAGTCAGGGCCTCGTTTTTTAGTACAGCTGCGAAAGCCAAGAAGGCCTCGTGAGGAGTGCGATTATGGACTCCGTGGTGAGGCCGGTCGTGATTGTACTCCTCGATCCAGCGGGCGATGCCGTCTCGCGCTTCTTGTAAGCTCCGATACTCCGCTGTCCAGACTTCCTCTTCTTTCAAGCTGCGATGAAACCGTTCGATGTAACTGTTGCCTTCCGGGTGATGATACGCCGTACGCCGGTGTGTGATGCCGAGCTGCCCCAGCGTGTCCAGGAATCGCGACGAAGTGAACTGCGTCCCGTTGTCGGTTGTCAGCGTCACGTTGGCCGCGCGGCTGCCCTCGGGCAGCCGTTCCAGGACGGCTTGCTCCACCGCCGTCAGAGCGTCTTCGGTCCGGCAGCGATGCGAGAGATTCCATCCCACTATCTCCCGCGTGCAGCAGTCGATCACGCACACCAGGTATGCCCAGCCCACGGCGGGCCCCGCCCAGATCTTCGTCATGTCCGACTGCCAGATCTGATTCGGCTCAGCAGCTTCCACCCGGCCCCACTCCTTCTTCCGTCGCGCACGCAGACGACGAGAGCGCACCAGTAATCCTCGTTCTCGCATCACCCGTAACACCCGCTTGCGATTCACCGGCAGCCCTTTCTTTCGTTGAAGCCACCACGCGACGCGCCGATAGCCGTATGCCAACTTCTCCCCGCACGCCGTCACGATCTGCTCATCGTAGGTGCGGTCAGCTCGACTGCCTCGCGGGCGCTTCTGGTAGTACAAACTCGACTCCAAAGTCGCCGCCACCAGCGTGGCCTGGTAGCCCTGCGTCACCATCTCTCGTGCCTGGGAGTGAACCTCACCGCAGCTCACTCCCCCACGACGTTTTTTAGGATTTCAATCTCGAGAGATTTTCGTCCGAGCGTCCGTTCCAACTGCCGGATGCGTTGGTCCTTCTCGGTTTCGCCCGCCGCAGCGCTCTTCCCCCCAAGCGCTGCCTTTGCCCCCGCCTCCGCTTCGTCCCTCCATCGATATAACAGGGACGGTGAAATGCTATGTCGCCGGCACGTCTCGGAGACGTTCCCGCTCTTGATTGCTTCCTGCACGATCTGCCACTTCTCTTCGGGGGTTCGATCTATGCGTGGTCTTCTGCCCATGTTGCCTCCTTTTGGGAGGCCCTGATCTTACCTAACTGAGGTGTCCAGTTTTAGCGGGGAGCAATACAATATCTTCCCCCGTAAAGTCGTCAAGGATTCGTTTGACAGCACTTTGGTGGATTCTATAGCAAACATTGCTGTGCTCAACGAGAAGGCGAACAGGTCGTTTAGTGGCAAAACCCCTCAAAAGTACTTGAAAGAGCACAATGTCAAGCAAGAGAGACTGGACGAACAGGCTGTTCCCGCTGGCGGACTTCTCGAAGTGAGTAAGTTCGAGGAATTTCTCAAGGTGCGTGCAGAGAGGTTGGCTGAGCGTGTGACCACGTATGTTCGAGGACTCACCCGGTAGAACGCTAAGCGAGATAGAGCCGAAGAACCTTAGCTACCCTGGGAAATACGCGCAAGCAGATTCAATGACCCGCAAAACTTGGGTCGAACTTGGGTCCAATAGCTGCCGAACTAGGTCCAAAACTGGGTACTACGACACAGAACAAAGCCAAGCGAACCAATGAGATAGATTTTATTTCTCGTCTTTGCAAGCAGGGGGCCACCGGTTCGATCCCGGCCACGTCCACCAATCTTCTGTACATAACTGAGCCCGTTACCGAACTACTTGCTGGCGGATTCTGTTCTGGTGCTCTTGCTTGCCAGATAGAAATAGCCGACTTTGTTGTTTGGATTGGTGCCATACCACATCCGCCCCTGCGAATCACAGAAGAATTCCCGCATGGCGATTTCCGAATGCGGAACCGGATATTCGATCACATTGCCGTTCTTAGGATCGAGGCGTCCAATCGTGTCCTGGCGGTGGGAGTCGTACCAGACATAACCGTCGGCATCGATGCCCATCCCATACGGAGTGGGGTCTGGGCCCGGCAGCTGATATTCCTTGAACGTTTGCGTCTTGGAATCGAACCGGGCCATCTTGCCCGAGTTGAATTCGCCAATCCAAATGATGCCGTCTGCGCCGATTTCCATCCTTCGAGGGTATGAATCAGCGGTAGGGGGCGTCCAGAACGTGATCTTCATCGTATTTCCGTCTACTTTGCCGATTCTGTTCCGGCGAGGATTCGTAAACCAGACATCGCCGTTCTTGTCCGGCTTTACGTCGTAAGCGCCGCCTTCCACGGCGAAGCGCGTGAATTTCCCCGTCTCCGGATCGAACATGGTCAGCGGGGTGCCGCTAGCCCATACCCTTCCGCTCGGATCCAACCGGACGGTGTGCTTCGATCCTCCAAGAGCAATTCCTTCTTTTCCCGGGAGATATTCATCCTGGTACTCCGTAATTTGCTGCGTTTTGGGATCCCATCTTCCGAGCTTGTTCGAGGCCTGCTCCGCCAGCCACACGGAGCCATCGGGCGCCGGCACGGCGGAATGGATCGCAGCGGTTCCGACATTGGGAACCGGGAAGTCCTGCATCTCGCCCGTCTTTGGGTCGAGCCGCGTAATTTTGTTCGCCACTCCGAAGTTGGGAATCCACAGATAGCCGTCCTTGTCGGGGCGGCGCTGAAGGGCATGCGGCTAGGGCCGGGCATGTCGTATTCCACATACACGATGTTCATCGCGTCGCTGCTGAAGGTCCGCACCGTGTCCTTGTACGCCGGCATATCCGCGGGAGACTTGGGCAGCACCGAATCCGGACCCCACAGCTTCGTCAGATAAGAGGCGATATCGTCGGCCTGCTGGTCGGTGATGTCGTACAGGCTGAAATGCATGGCTGTACGCATGTATTGGACGCGATCCTTCCAGCCATCGGCGTCGCGCTTTACCGCGGCCATGCGGGTTTCAAATCCATGGCAGATGGAGCAATGGTCGACCATCAGGTCCTTTGCCGTCGCCGCGGGGAAAAGCAACTTTCCCTGGGCCTGGGAAATGTCGCTCCAGCGCACCATGCCCTTCTGCAAGGCGAAGTCGAACGAGGCGTTCTGGTCCGCCGTCAGATTCATGCCTGTGTGGGGATCTGCCGTGAAACCGACGGCGCGTATCAGCAGGCGATATTCGCCCGCGGGCAGCTTTTCGATTCGATACCGCCCGCGACTGTCGGAAAGCACAATCGTCGTGATCCTCGTCTTCGTGTTTTGAGCCTCGACGAACGCACCCTGGAACGGCGCGCCGTCGGTGCCTTTCACATTTCCGGTGATCGCGGCGGCGGAGCACACAGAGCAGCCGAAAACCATCAAACTTAGCAAGGCGGCGAACCTGGTTTGCAAGAGCATGGGACCCCCTTTGGCCTGTATCAAGCGGGATTCTATCGCCACAGGGCCTTCCTGGCCAGCGCGATAAATCCTATGACTCCGAGAATGGCCGGCGCGTTTCAGGCACGGGGCTATCGTTTCGGCCTGCGTCATGTACTCGCGCCACTGCTCGCGTTTTAACCTGGATACTTGTAGAAGCCGCGGCCGGATTTGCGGCCCAGCCAGCCGGCGGCGACGTATTTCTTCAACAGGGGGCACGCGCGGTACTTTGGATCGCCGAAGCCCTTGAACAAAACTTCGAGGATGTCCACGCACACGTCCAGGCCGATGAAGTCGGCCAATTCCAGAGGACCCATCGGATGGTTCATGCCCGTTTTCATCACCGCGTCGACGGCTTCGGGCGTCGCGACGCCTTCCATCACCGCGAACGCGGCTTCGTTGATCATCGGCATCAGGACGCGGTTGGAAACAAATCCCGGCGAATCGTTCACCGCGACGGGCGTCTTCTGCAGCGTTTCGCAAAGCGCCATCGTCGATTGAAATGTGGCGTCGCTCGTGGCAAGGCCGCGGATCACTTCCACCAGCATCATCACCGGCACCGGGTTCATGAAGTGCATGCCGATGAAATTTTCGGGACGGCTGGTTTGCGCGGCCAGATGCGTGATGGAAATCGAGGACGTGTTGCTCGCGAGAATCGCGCCGGGCCGCAACACCGCGTCAGCATCCTTCAGCACGCGGATTTTCAGATCAAGTTGCTCGGGGACCGCCTCGACTACGAAATCCGCCGCGGTGAGCGATTGGACGTCCGTGGCCGGGCGGATGCGGGCGAGCGCTGCGGCTTTGTCCGCTTCGCCGATTTTCCCCTTCTTCACTTCGCGGTCCAGGTTCCTGGCGATCGTCTCCAGCCCGCGATCGAGAAAACGCTGTTCGACATCGCGGAGAATCACGCTGTATCCCGAGCGGGCGAACACATGCGCGATGCCGTTGCCCATGGTTCCAGCGCCGAGCACGCCGACGATTTTGATTTCGTTGGATGGCATGAGAGTTCGATGATAGCGGAACGCTGGGAGGTAAAGGAAGTAGAGGAGGCAAACGAGGCCGGGTGCGGCGCTTACTCCGGGGGCGAGGCCTCAATCACTTCGCGAACTATTTCGCGGGCGCGCTGCGCTGCGGCCGGCGCCACGAGGATTGTGAAGTTGTCTTCGCCCGCCAGTTCGCAGCCGATGCCGTTTTCGTGGAGGCTCGCGATCAGCATGTTCTTGATATCGGCGGCGTCGCCGGACCAGACCTCCGCGGTGGCCCCGTTCGGATCGTAATTTTCCGGGATATCGTCCGGCGTTCGGTCGTCCTCTTCGTGTGACTCGGTCGCAGAATCGGTTTCCGCGGCATCCTCGTCCGATTGCGACGGCCCTTCTTCGAACTGGCGGAGGGCGTCGTCAAGCACCGGCTGGGCAACGGCATGATGGCGGGCGGGGATGAAGATTGCGTAGACGGGTTGCGAAAGCCCCGGCAGGAGCCCGACATCCCGCGTCCGCGTGTGGTACGGAATTTCAGCCTTATCGAGAGCTGTGGTGATCGCGCCGGAAATCGGGAGCTCGGTTCCAGTCCACAAGAGCTCCGGGCCGTCGGCGGGTTGCGGACGATTCGTTCGAACGGGCGCGGCTAACTGCTCTACGAGTTGCACGCCGCAGTCAGAGCACCGCGAGAAACCATCGCGGTATTCCGTCTTGCAATTGGGGCAGAGCATGGACGATTGGATGATAACGGAAGCAGACGACGGAAAGAAGCACGCGAGGTGAAGGCGTCGAGAACCTGACCGCGGCCGTTGTGACCCCTCGCTTATCCTCCGCAGTCTAATAGCGTTCGATGGCTAGCGCTACCGCGTTGCCGCCGCCGAGGCAAAGAGCTGCGATGCCGCGCTTGAGATTGCGGCGCTGCAGTTCGTAGAGCAATGTGACCAGGACGCGCGCACCGGATGCGCCGATGGGATGGCCGAGCGCGACGGCGCCTCCATTCACGTTTACCTTTTCGGGATCGAGCTTCAGCTCGCGCGTGACGGCGATGGCCGCTACGGCGAAGGCTTCGTTCAGTTCGTAGAGGTCGACGTCCTTGTCGCGGTCCCAGCCGGTTTTCTTCAGCAGCGCTTCGACGGCGTCGACCGGGGCCATCATCACCCACTTGGGGTCGACTCCGCTGACGGCCTGCGCGACGATGCGCGCCATCGGCGCTTTGCCAAGCCGCTGCGCGTTGCGTTCGCTGGTGACGACGACGGCGGCCGCGCCGTCGTTGGTGCCAGGGGCGTTGCCGGCGGTTACCGTGCCGTCTTTTTTGAAGGCCGGCTTCAGCCGGGCGAGGGCTTCGAGCGAAGTATCCTCGCGCGGAGATTCATCCGTATTGATAGCGACTGGATCGCCCTTCTTCTGCGGAATCTCGACCGGCGCGATCTGCTCGCTGACGAAGCAGGATTTGATCGCGCGCACCGCCCTGCGATGGCTTTCGAGCGCGAACTCGTCCTGCTCCTGCCGCAAGATTTTGTATTTTTCGGCTACCAGTTCAGCGGTCATCCCCATGTGGAAGTTCTCGTAAACGTCCCACAAGCCGTCGACAATCATAGAATCGAAAATTTCCTGGTTGCCGAAGCGATAGCCGGTGCGCGCGCCCTTCAGCAGGTACGGGCAATTCGACATGGACTCCATGCCGCCCGCGACCACAATCTCCGATTCGCCCAGCGTCACAGCTTGCGCGGCAAGCCCCACGGCTTTCAAGCCGGACCCGCACACTTTGTTGATCGTCATCGCGGCGACGCGCGAAGCGAGGCCGCCCCGCAGAGCCGCCTGCCGCGCCGGGTTCTGCCCGAGCCCCGCCTGCACGACGTTGCCCATGATAGCTTCGTCCACCTGCGCCGGCTCGATCCCCGCGCGCCGCACTACCTCCGCCACTACCTTCGCGCCAAGTTCCGTCGCGCTGAGAGGCGACAGCCCTCCCATAAATTTTCCAATGGGCGTGCGAACCGCACTCAAAATAACGGGCTGTTCTGTTTCCATGGCGGACTCCTTCGGCACAGCGAAAAAAATCCCTTCTATGACGCAAGTATAGGCGGGCGTCCAAAGAGGGTCAATTTTGCTGTGGAGAAAGCGCTGGGCCATTTGCGAATCTGCAGAACGCTGCGATTACAAAATAAAATGGCTGCACAAATGGCGGCGGGTGTAGACTCGCCGCAGCCGGAGACACAGCTTCCGGTTCACTTCTGCGATTCAAACACAAAGGGGATTCCCATGAAGATCAAAGCGACAGTTCTACTGGTATCGACGGCGGCGTTTCTGCTGCTGGCTATGGGCTTCGTCAACACTGCGCGGGCCGCCGGCGATGACGCCGTGGCCGCGGTCACCAAGCTCGAACATGATGCGGTGAAGGCCGATCTGGCCGGCGACAAGGCGTTCTACGTGAAGTATCTGGCGAGCGACTGGACGGGCGGCGACAGCGGTGGGCAATGGTTCACCAAACAAGCGATGATGAAAATGATGGACGACGCGAAAAACAACAAGTTCAACAGCGAGAAAATCTCCGAACTCAAGGTGCGCGCGTACGGCGATACTGCCGTGGCGACTTACAAGGACACCTACGATGCGATGGTGCTGGGCGAACACCGGAGTCGCACGATACTCACCACCGACACGTTCGTGAAAATGGGCGGCGCGTGGAAGCAGGTCGCCAGCCACTCTTCGCAGGCAAAGTAACCGGCGGACCGCTGCCTCGCGTTCAACACGCAGTCATCCCGGGCGCCGACTTGTGCGCGAAGAATCGTCTTGGGAGCGATGAATCTCTCTTAGTCTGTACCTACAACCAAGAGGGATTCTTCGCTGCGCTCAGAATGACGGCGAGGCGCTTGGTTCGGGCACGCTGTGCTTGGTTGCCGCTGCCAATCGCAAAACTTCCGCCAAGTGCAGGGCTTGGCGGCCGGTAGCTTGCAGAATCTGCTCGCGGCAGCTGAACCCGTCGGAGACGATCAGCGTTTCCGGCTGCGCCTGGCGAACGGCGGGAAGCAGCACCCGCTCCCCTATCGCCTGCGAAACCGCGTACTTCTCCTTCTCAAAGCCGAACGGGCCGGCCATGCCGCAGCAGCCGGAGTCGAGCGATTGCAGCTCGACCCCCATTTTTCGCAGCAGCGATTCCTCGTCGTTCATTTTCATCAGCGCTTTGTGATGGCAGTGGCCGTGGAGCAGCACTTTGCGCGAGAGGCGCGGAGGCTCGAAACCCGGCGCGTGATGCTCCAGAAATTCGCTCAGCAGGAAAACCTGATCGCGCAGGCGCGCGGCGCGCGCGTGACCGGGCAATAGGTTGCAGAGCTCGTCGCGAAACACCGATGCGCAACTCGGCTCGAGGACGACGATGGGCAGGCCCGCCTCGATTGGTTCCCGCAAGGTTTCCAGGATATGGAGCAGGTACTGCTTCGCTTCGTCGAGCATGCCGAAATCGTAGAGCGGACGGCCGCAGCAGAGATGCTGGCGGGGGACCCGCACGTGGAATCCCGGCCTCTGAAGAACCTTCCAGGCCGCGCGGCTCGTTTCGGGATGGAGATAGTTGTTGAAGGTGTCCGCCCAGAGGATTACATCCCCGTTCTTAGCGAGCGCTGACGGGGCGCCTTGTGCTGGTTCGTCCGCGCCGGGGACGCGATTCCTGCGCGCCCAGCGCTGGAACGATTGCGGCGCAACCAATGGCATCCTGCGCTCGGGCGCAAGGGCCAGCGCCTGGCGCATGAGGTGACTCAGAACCGGCGCGCCATTTGACAAAATTTGCGAGCCCGGGCGCGATAGAAGCGAAGCGGAGCCATTTATCCACCATGCCGAAAGCGTAGGCGCGCAGCGGGCGACGGCGGCTCTCGTAAAAATGCGCGAGAAATTCTGCCTTGTATGTCGCCATGTCCACGTTCGCGGGGCACTCGGACTTGCACGCTTTGCACGAGAGGCACAAGTCGAGCGACTTCTTGACGTGCTCGTCGTTCCAGCCGCCGCGCGTAACTTCACCCTGGAGCATCTCAAACAGCATGTGGGCGCGCCCGCGAGTGGAATGCTCCTCCTCGAGCGTCACCATGTAGCTGGGGCACATGGTGCCGGCATCCTGTTTGCGGCAGGCCCCGAGTCCCAGGCAGCGGAGCGACGCTTTCGCAAACGAGCCGTCGTCCTCGGGAAACTTGAAATGGGTATGCGGATCGAGCGGCTTGTAATCCGCGCCCAGCCGCAGATTCTCGGTGGGCAGATAGGCGTCGACCACCTTGTGCGGATTCAGCCGGTTCTCGGGGTCCCAGGCGGCTTTGAACTCGGCAAAAGCCTTGGTCAGCTCCGGGCCAAACATTTTCGGAAGCAGCGCGCCGCGGGATTGCCCGTCGCCATGTTCTCCGGAGAGCGAGCCGCCGTAGCTGACCACGAGGTCGGCGGCGCGGTCAACGAACTCGGCGTAATTGCGAATGCCTTTCTCGCTTTCGAGATCGAAGCTGACCCGCATGTGGATGCAGCCGTGGCCGAAGTGCCCGTAGAAAGCGCCCTGGTAGTCGTATTCGTCCATGAGCTTGCGGATATCGCGCAGATACCCCCCCAGCTTTTCGGGCGCGACGGCTGCGTCGTCCCAACCTTCCCACTCGGCCGGTGCTCCTGGCGCGAAAGCCGCCGCGCGCGGACCTGATTCGCGAATCTGCCAAACCGCTCGCGCTTCAGCGCTCGTGTAAGTCCGCGACGAAGGCGGATGGGGAACTTTTTTCAGGCGGTCGATCAGGCGCGCGGAAAGCTGCCGGGCTTCGGCCCCGTCATCGGCGCCGAATTCGACCAGGAGGAACCCGCCGCCCTCAGGCAATAGATCGAGGTTGGGCGCGCGCCTTTTCCTGAGAGCGTCGATGATGCTTCCTTCGAAGCCTTCGAGACCGATGGGCTGGAATTCCAGAATTTCCATCACGTGATCGGCGGCTTCGAACGCGTCGCGATAGCCGAGAGCGACAAGGCTGCGGTGCTGTGGGCTGTGGATCAGCCTCACTTTCGCTTCAAGGACGATGGCGCAGGTGCCTTCGGTTCCGACCAGCGCGCGCGCCACGTGAAAGCCGCGTTCCGGCAGGAGTTCGTCGAGATTGAACCCCGAGACGCGGCGTGGGATTTGCGGGAAACGCTCGCGAATCTCCGGCGCGTATGCGTCGCGGATATTTCGCAGCTTCGCGTAGATTTCGCCGCGCCGACCTCCTGCGCGAAGGATGCTCGCGAGTTCGGCGTCGCTCGTTGCGCCCACGGTCATTTGTGTGCCGTCGGAGAGCACGATGCTGAGATCCTCGACATTGTCGACGGTCTTGCCTCCGAGCAACGAATGCGTTCCGCAGGAATTGTTGCCGATCATTCCACCGACGGAGCAGCGGTTATGCGTGGAAGGATCGGGGGCAAAAGTCAGCTGATGCTTCTCGGCGCGGTCCCGCAGCGTATCTAGGACGACTCCCGGCTGCACCCTGGCAAATTTCCTATCCGGATCGATTTCGAGGATCTGGTTCATGTACTTCGTGAAATCGAGCACCACCGCGACGTTACAGCATTGCCCGGCCAGGCTCGTCCCGGCGCCGCGCGGCAAAATGGGAGCTCCGTACTTTTTGCACGCCGCAACCGCGGCAATCACATCTCCGGCATCGCGCGGCACCACCAGTCCAATCGGGACCTGGCGGTAATTGGAACCGTCCGTTGCATAGAGAGCGCGGCTGCCACGATCGAAACGGACTTCCCCGCGCACCCTGCGCTTCAATTCAGCTTCGAGATCGGAAGCTTGCGCGAAGGTATCGACGGGCTTGGCGTGGGAACTGAGCGGCAATGGAGCATGCGGATGCAAAGCTTAGAGAGTGTAATCCATTATGGAATCCGTCGAAACCTCGCGTGCAACAGTCTCATCTCATGAGCTTGGCTGCGGTACATTTTTTGCGGCTGGTGAGGGGCTAGGCTGGTAAACTTTGTAACCGTTGCACCCTGCGGGAAGCGTAGAACTTCGGAGGTAATCAAGTGAGTGAACGGGCAAAACCATTGCCGGGCGTGGAGATATTGGGCGCCCAGGATAAGCAGACGGACGAAATCCTTACGCCGGAGGCCTTGAAATTTGTGGTCGAGCTCGAGCGGCGTTTTGGTCCGCGACGCCGGGAATTGCTGGCTGCGCGAGTAGAGCGCCAGAAGAAGCTCGATGCGGGCGAACGCCCCGATTTTCTGCCGCAGACGGCTGAAATCCGCAACGGCGACTGGAGAGTGGCTCCGCTCCCGGCCGACCTGCTCGACCGCCGCGTGGAAATCACCGGCCCCGTGGACCGCAAGATGATTATCAACGCGCTGAATTCCGGCGCGAGCGTCTTCATGGCCGATTTCGAAGACTCGAACACACCGACGTGGAGCAACCTGATCGACGGCCACATCAATCTGCGCGATGCCGTGCGGCGCACGATTACTTACACCGACCCCACGACGAAAAAGGCTTACCAGCTGAATCCGCAGATTGCCGTTCTGCTCGTCCGGCCGCGCGGCTGGCACCTGCCGGAAAAGCATGTGCTCGTCGATGGTCAGGCGATGTCGGGTTCGCTGTTCGATTTCGGACTCTATTTCTGGCACAACGCGAAGGAACTGCTGGCCAGGGGAACCGGCCCTTATTTCTATCTGCCGAAACTCGAGAGCCATCTCGAAGCGCGCCTGTGGAACGATGTGTTCCTCTATTCGCAGGATGCGCTCGATATCAAGCGCGGGACCATCAAGGCTACCGTCCTGGTGGAGACCATCCTGGCGACTTTCGAAATGGACGAAATTCTCTACGAACTGCGCGAACATTCCTCGGGACTGAACTGCGGACGCTGGGATTACATTTTCAGCTTCATCAAGAAGTTCGCGAACGATCCCGCTGCCGTGCTGCCGGATCGTGGCCGCGTCACGATGACCAGCCACTTCCTGCGCTCCTACAGCAAGCTGGTGATCAAGACCTGCCACCGACGGGAGGTGCATGCGATCGGCGGCATGTCCGCCTACATCCCGAACAAGCGGGATGCGGCCTTGAATCAGACCGCGATGGACCAGGTGCGCGCCGACAAGGAACGCGAGGCCTCCGACGGGCACGACGGCACCTGGGTGGCGCACCCCGGCCTCGTGGGCATTGCGAAAGAGATCTTCGACAAGTACATGCCGCAACCGAATCAAATCGACCGCAAGCTTGAAGACGTCCACATCACGGCCGCGGACCTGCTCGCCGTTCCCAAGGCGGAGATCACCGAAGCGGGCTTGCGCCAGAATATAGCCGTGGGCATCGGTTACCTCGAATCGTGGCTGCGCGGCGTAGGCTGCGTGCCGCTATTTAACCTGATGGAAGACGCGGCGACCGCCGAAATCAGCCGCGCGCAGCTCTGGCAATGGATTCACCACAAGGCACACTTGAACGACGGCCGCGCAATCACTCCGGAACTGTGCCTCCAGATCATCGACGAGGAGCTGGCGAAGTTCCGGCAAACGGTGGGAGAAGAGCAGTTCCGCGCGGGCCGCTACACCGAGGCCGCCAAGCTGGTTCGCGATCTGATTCAATCCGGTAAATTCATCGAGTTCCTGACGCTGCCGGCCTACGATCAGCTGAAAGAGACCGAGCACGCCTCGGCCTGAAAACAGTTCTGGAGTTTCGTGGCCGGGGCTGGTTATGATCCGGCTGCGGACGAGTTAACAGAGGATTTTCCCCATGCACACCGGGCGTCACTTTCTGCAAATACCCGGCCCCACCAACGTGCCGGATCGTGTGCTCCGGGCGATGGATCGTCCGGTGGTCGATCACCGAAGCGCCGAATTTGCGCAGATGAGCACGGAAGTTCTGGAAGGCCTCAGCCCGATTTTCCAGACCCGGGGACCTGTGGTGATTTACCCCGGCTCCGGCACGGGCGCGTGGGAAGCGGCACTCGTCAACACGCTTTCTCCCGGCGATCGCGTGCTGCTCTTCGAAACCGGACATTTCTCGCAGCAGTGGCGGCAGGTCGCAGAGAAATTCGGCCTGCAGGTGGAGTATGTGCCCGGCAACTGGCGCAGGGGCGCCGACCCGGCGGAAGCGGAAGCACGGCTCAGTGCCGATCGGAATCACTACCTAAAAGCAGTGCTGGTGGTCCACAACGAAACCTCCACGGGCGTGACCAGCCGCATAGCGGAACTGCGCGCGGCCATCGACCGGGCGCGCCATCCGGCACTCCTGATCGTGGATACGATTTCGTCACTGGCTTCGATCGATTATCGCCACGACGAGTGGGGAGTGGACGTCACCATTGCCGGCTCACAGAAGGGACTCATGCTCCCTCCCGGCATCAGCTTCAATGCCCTTTCCGAAAAGGCCCTGGCCGCGAACAAGACGGCGCGGCTCCCGCGAGCCTATTGGGATTGGCAGGAGATGCTGAAGGCAAACCGCGACGGTTTTTTCCCGTACACTCCGGCGACAAATCTCCTCTATGGATTGCAGGAAGCTCTTCACATGCTGCACGAGGAAGGTTTGCCGAATGTTTTCCAACGCCACCAGCGCCACGCGGAGGCTACGCGAGCGGCGGTGCGTGCATGGGGGCTGGAGATCGTCTGCGAGGAACCGATGGAATATTCGAGTTCCCTTACGGCTGTCTTCATGCCAGACGGTTGCGATGCGGATCGCCTGCGGGAAATCATCCTGGAGCAATTCGATATGTCCCTGGGATCGGGGCTCTCCAAACTTGCAGGCAAAGTGTTTCGCATCGGACATCTCGGCAGTTTCAACGATTTGATGCTGGCGGGAACGCTGAGCGGCGTGGAAATGGGACTTCAACTGGCCGGCGTGCCTCATAAATCAGGGGGAGTAGACGCTGCTCTTCAGTCCCTGGTAGCGGCGCGTCCGCTGCCGGAAGCCGCAGTTTCCATCGGATCCCGGCTCGCCTGAAACGGCGGTTTGGTGATATACCTGCAACATCTGGGGGACGGGAGCAATCGGCGGTTCACAAAAGCAGACGTGCCCGGAGGCGTGGCGTCAGCAAATGGCGACGGTTTCAAGTATCCCGTCGAGAATGGACCGATAAGCCTCTATTTTACAGCCGTTTACGGAAAGCACCGATGGCGAATATTGTGCCGGTAATTCAACAGGGGTTTTGCGCCCCGGGGGCAAGAACGTTGTCACTTGGACGAAAATGTTGCGCACTCTTAGCCATCCTGGCGCTCGCTATGCCTCTGCTCGGGGTGGATCAGCCGAACGGCCCATTGACCGACCAGGACATCCTGCAGATGGTGAAAGCCGGATTCGACGACACCACCATCCTGCGTTACATCCAGGCCAACGATGTGGATTTCGATCTTTCCGTGACTGCCGTCGTGGCCCTGAAGAACTCGGGCGTCAGCCAATCGCTTATCCAGTCCATGCTTTCCATCGAAGTGGCCAAGAAGGAAATGGGTGTGGACGCCGCGCTCGCCGCCATCTCCGCCACCGCCTCCACCGGCCACGACGAAGTGCATGTGTTTGCGCTGCTGAATGGACGACTGGTGCCGACCGAACCTGAAACTGTGAAGTGGCGCTCGCCGGGTGGCCTGCGGAGCGTGGCGATGCTCGGTTTGGAACGGGGGCCCATGCTGGGGTCCGTCAGCGGCCCGCACAGCGACCTTGTCACCACATGGCCGCCGTTGAACATGGTCCCGCTCGACATGGCGTTTTACGTCCTTACGCCCAAAGGAAGTTCCGCCTCCGACTTCCAACTGCTACATTTCACGGAAAAAAACGACCGCCGCGAATTCCGGACGATCCCGAGCGACCGCGCCCACACCTGGGCCACTCCTGAAAATACCGTTGCCTTTACTCTGGAAGCTGTCGCTTCTAGGGTTTACAAGATCACGCTGCCCAACCTGAACGTTGGCGAGTACGGTCTGCTGACTCCTACCACGCGGGTTAAGGCCACTTCCGGCTCCGAGGGCCAGATCTACACATTCAGGATTGTCGAATAGCCCATTTAGATCGGGGCTTCCGTTTATTCCAGCTTCTTGAAGTAGTACGGTCGTAACCTCGCCTCTGCCCTGCCGGCATTCGATAATCTTGCCGCAGTGTTTGCCGGGAACGGGGTGCTCGGATAGAATAACCCCTTTGTATAGAGCCCAAAAATGACGCCGATAATGCTCCACAACACGCTGACGAATCGCATCGAGCCCCTGCAACCGCTCCACGAGGGCGAAGTGCGTATTTATACGTGCGGACCCACGGTGTACGCCTTCGCGCACATCGGTAATTTCCGCACATTCGTATTCCAGGACGTACTGAGGCGCTTCCTGCATTCGCAGGGTTACCGGGTGCTGCAGGTCATGAACGTCACCGACGTGGACGATCGCATCATCCAGAGCGCGGCCCACGCGGGAGTGGACATCCGTGAATATACGGAGAAATACATCCGCGCGTTTCTCGAGGATACGGGGGCCCTCAATATCGAAGCGCCGGAAGAATTGGTGCGGGCCACCGACCACATCGAGGACATGGTGACCCTGATCGAAAAGCTCCAACAAAAAGGGATGACCTATAACAGCGACGGCTCGATTTATTTCCGTATCGCCAGATTTCCGGAGTACGGAAAACTCTCCAAGATCGATGTACATGGAATGAAGGCCGGGGCGCGCGTAGACGTTGACCAGTATGAAAAAGACGATGCCCGCGATTTTGCCCTATGGAAGGCGCCCAAGCCGGGCGAGCATTTCTGGGAGACGCGCATCGGCCCCGGTCGCCCGGGCTGGCACGTGGAGTGCTCCGCCATGGCCATGAAGTACCTGGGCGAGACGCTCGATATCCACACCGGCGGCGTGGACCTCACGTTCCCGCACCACGAGAATGAAATCGCACAAAGTGAAGGTGCAACGGGTCATCCCTTCGTGCGTCACTGGGTGCATGCCGAACACCTGATCATCGACGGGCAGAAGATGTCCAAATCCCTCGGAAACTTCTACACGCTGCGGGACCTCTTTGCGCGGGGGCAGAAGCCGTCCACGGTCCGCTACGCGCTGCTCTCCGTTCCCTATCGCCGCCAGCTCAATTTCACTGAAGACGCGTTGAAAGCGGCGGAGAGCTCCATCGAGCGCCTGCGCAATTTTGTGGTGCGGCTGAAGACCGCGCAATTCCCTCCGGGCTCGGTTCCTGAAATGGTCAAGCGCGTGGAGCAGGCCGAGAAGGACTTTGACGCCGGCCTGGCCGATGACGTGAATACGGCCATAGCCACCGCCGCGGTTTTTGAACTCGTTCGCGACGTCAACACGTCCATGGATGCCGGCACGTTCCTCCAGCAGGACGCCCTGCGTGTCCTCGCCGCCATGGAAAAGTTCGACGCGATCCTCGCGGTATTGGCCGATGACGATGCCGAGAAGCTCCGCAAGCTCGGCTTCGGGGCGGCCGAGCCGAAGATGACCTCCGCTCAGGTGGAAGCGCTGGTGGAAGAGCGCATCGGCGCAAAGCGCCGGCGCGACTTCAAACGCTCCGACGAGATACGCCAGTTACTTGCGGATTCTGGTATCCTTGTCGAGGATACCAAGGATGGCAGCGTACGCTGGAAATATAAGTGAGTGCCGATTTGCGGTTCCGGCAGCACCGCTTCGACTGATTTCGCCTGGACGGCAACCCCATAAACCGCTCGATTTGATTTATAGATGCGGCACGCGGCATTCCCAGAGAGGCAAATCCGCATCTAAAAGATGAGATGCTTGGAACTGCAGCCATGCCGGCGACCACTACATTGTCCAAGCTGCCCCAGCTCGTCACCAAGCTGCCGGGTCCCAAGGCGAAGGAGATCATCGAGCGCGACCACAAGGTCGTATCCCCCTCCTATACCCGTGATTATCCACTAGTTGCGAACGTTGGCCGTGGAGCGATGGTCGAAGACGTCGACGGCAACACCTTTCTCGATTTTGCCGCCGGAATCGCTGTGGTAGCCACGGGGCATTGCCACCCGGACGTCGTGGCCGCCATCCAGAAGCAAGCCGCTCACTTGATCCACATGTCCGGTACGGACTTCTACTATCCCGGCATGGTCGATCTGGCCGAGAAGCTCGTTGCCATCACCCCCGGCAAGGATCGCAAGAAGGTCATCTTTGGCAACTCGGGAACAGAAGCAATCGAAGCGGCCATGAAGCTCGCGCGCCACCATACGAAGCGCGAGAAGTTCATCTCATTTTATGGCTCTTTTCATGGGCGAACCATGGGCGCCCTCTCCCTGACAGCCAGTAAGTCCATCCAGCGCAAGGGCTTCGGGTCTCTTGTCCCCGGCGTTTTCCATGCCCATTACCCCAATACATATCGGGGAGCGGGAGGCATCCGTCCCGAACACGCCTCCGAGGACGCTCTCGCTTACATCGAAGACGAGCTCTTCCGGCGCGTTGTGGATCCGAGCGATGTCGCGGGTATCTTTATCGAGCCAATCCAGGGCGAAGGCGGGTACCTCCCTGCGCCAGATGAATTCCTGCTCGGGCTGCAGCGATTGTGCCGCGAGCACGACATTTTGCTCATTGCCGACGAGGTCCAGTCTGGGATGGGGCGCACCGGGAGCTGGTGGGCGATTGACCGCTCCGGCGTCGAACCGGATATCCTATGCACCGCAAAGGGAATCGCCTCCGGGATGCCGCTGAGCGCCGTGATCGCGCGCGCGGACGTGATGGACTGGGAACCGGGCGCACACGCCTCCACGTTCGGTGGGAATCCGGTATCGATTGCCGCATCGCTGGCTACGCTCACCCTGCTCGAGCGGGTTTATATCGCCAATGCCCAACGCATGGGCGCTTACATCATTCGCCACACGGCGGACTGGCGGAAACGGCACCGGATCGTCGGAGACGTCCGAGGACGTGGCCTGATGGTCGGCGTCGAAATAGTGCACGATCAGGATTCCAGGGAAAAGGCCCCCGACCTCCGCAATCGCTTGGTTCAGATGGCCTTCCAGAAAGGCCTGCTGCTTTTAGGAGCCGGGGAAAACACCATTCGCATCGCCCCACCCCTGATGATCGACGACGAACAGGCCGAATTCGCAGTCGCCACGCTCGATTCCTGCATCACCGCCGTCGAAGGCAAAAGATAATCTACAGAAGCGGCAAAAGGTTCTGGCTGACGGGCTGTTTATGCCGTCACACCAGCCGCGTTTTGGTGGCACAGCCACTTTTGGCTGTGTGCCCTCGAACGCACAGGCAGGAGTGCCTGTGCCACGAAAACGGGCGTGCCTTCAACGAAGCGGCACACTCGCAAAGCTTATCCGCTGTTGCGGATGCTCCCATCCCGTCGTAAACTTGTCGGGTTGTAAAGCAGCCATACACCGCTGTAGTTGGGCCTGTAGCTCAGGTGGCTAGAGCGCACCCCTGATAAGGGTGAGGTCGGTAGTTCAAGTCTACCCAGGCCCACCATTTTTCCCAATAAAACGACGGTTTCTAAGGGGGCTGTTGCGTCTGGGCCCCGAAATTGTCATCGAATTGTCATCGACTTTGACCTCACGTATTCTAACGATGACAGAAACGAGGGGGCCTCTCTGCGAGTCTTCAAAAGCGGAACTAAGATGATTACGAGTTATTTGGCGTATCTCGACGTCTTGGGATTCTCGGCTCTGGTTGCTTCTGACCGCACAGGCAAACAGATTGAGCGCTACCGCAAATCAGTGAGTGATGCTACGGAGAACTTGGCCGTTAAATCTGTGGTCTTTTCGGACAGCATCGTGCTGACAGTCGATGACCCCGCACGAGATTCGCTTCTTGTGCTTGCTCGCGCAACGTCGAGGCTAATATGCAATTTGCTCCATGCTGACATTCCGATTCGCGGAGCAATCGCGCACGGCCAGTTTTCCCGGTCAATCCTGGGTGAAGGGGTGTTTGTTGCGGGCCCTGCGTTGATTGAGGCGTATCAATGGGAGCAGAAACAAAACTGGATAGGCGTTATGGTTGCGCCCAGTGCCTTACGGACGGTCCCGAACCTGAAAAGACTTTGCCCGAGACCCGACAGTTGCAATCTGAGTTCAGTCAACCCGTGGATGGAAGTTATCCAGCATCACGCAACAATACCGTTCCACTCTTCTGTGCCGTCCTTTGACGGTTTCGCTTTGGTTCCGACAAAAGGGGAATCTCCGAGTCACTTTTGGTATAACCTTAAAATTTCCATCGAACGCCTCGAATCGCTCCGAATGACTGCACCATCCCCAGAATCTCAGCAGAAGTACCAAAGAACGCAGGAGTGGTTAAATGTACTGCGAGATGGTTGGAGAAACTTAGCGGCGAGTAATGAACCGAGCCATAAAAAGTAGAAGGGCAGAAGTCGATGAGCCCCGAGAAGAAAGTCCCGCTGTCTTGATGCGTTAGCCGTTTGCCGCTTTCTTTACCTGCTGCTTGGAATATTGTCCAACCTTGATGAGGGCGGCCTTCCGCTTCGCGAGTCGCACCGGCACGCCGCGAGCAAGAAGAACAAGACGTGCGCGTCATGCGCCAGACTGACTTGGAGTTGAAGTTCAAGCGCGGCGAACTTTCCACGCAGGAGTTCCTCGAACAAAGCGGCGCAATAGCCCACTACATGGCGTCACATGGAGCACCGCTCGAACAAATTGTGCAGACGGTGCAAGAAGCGCAAGCCCAGCAAGAAATCGAGTCGTGGCGCGACGCGGTTCAAACCTTCCTGACTACCGCTTCGGGTGCAGATTGGCCCGGCAATTCCAAAAATCTCGAAATGATCGGGCTCCAGATTCAAAGCCTTGGGTTGGTGGATGCGTCGGATAAAGTCGCCGCGCTGGCCCAAGCGTACCAATCCATGAAGCAGAAAGGAATATTGTTCCCGCCCGAAGTTGCTGTGCAGGCAGCCAACGAACTCGCAGCATTGCAGGAAGCGATGGGTTCCGCTACTAGTGCTGAGGAAGTAAGACAGGCAGTCGAGCAGTACAAGAGCAACTTGCAAGGAGCGGGCGTCGATGCGAATACCCACTTCGTACAAACTTTTAGCCGTAACGGGACCGATACGCCGTACAACCCCGTGACACCTTCGGGAGAGCCTCGGTCCAGCGGAATCTTCGGAAGATAAACCGTGAACGAATCAAAACAACCCGAAACAACGCTTGCGACCCGTGTCGCCGCATTGGAATCAGTCGTTGCGGCACTGACAGCCAACACCGAGCTACCTCACGGTCGCTTTGCCCATATCAACGGGATCGAACGCCGTTCCGCACGCGAGTTTGAGAAGCCAGAAAAGCCAATAGATTTCAGTAGCATCGGCGGGAAATGCGTTCATTCTGCCCCACACAAATGAGACTGGCTTCGCTCATTTGAAGTTCTCCGCATGCCCGATGCGGCAAGAGCCATCTAGAAATAGGTCCTGCGGGCATTCTGTACTGCAATGACGCGCTACGCAGGGTCTATTGCGCGTTGGGATGCCCTTGCTCTGCTGACTTGCGGTACCAGTCCGCTGCCTGTGCGTCGTCTTTCGGTACGCCTTGGCCTTTCTGGTACGACACGCCAAGGTTATATTCCGCATTGGCGTAGCCTTGCTCCGCTGCCTTGCGGTACCAGTAGACCGCCTGCACGTAGTCCTGATCTACCCCTTGACCGAAGTAGTATGAGACGCCGAGATTGTATTGCGCCTTGGCATACCCTTGCTCCGCTGCTTTGCGGTACCAATAGACGGCTTGCACGTAATCCTTTGCCACGCCTTGGCCAAGGAAATACAAACTGCCGAGGCCGTCCTGCGCATTAGCAATGCCTTGCTCCGCTGCCTTGCGCCACCAACCAGCAGCCTGCGCATAGTCCTGTAGCACGCCTTGGCCATTGCGGCACAGCCCGCCGAGATTGTATTCCGCATTGGCGTAGCCTTGCTCCGCTGCCTTGCGGTACCAGTAGACCGCCTGCACGTAATCCTGATCTACCCCTTGACCTTTTTCGTACGAAACGCCGAGATTGTATTGCGCAACGGCACCGCCCTGCTCGGCCTCCTTGCGGAGGGAAGCAACACTATCGGGTAAAATCTGGTCACCGTGTACGGGCGTTTCCGAACTGGATAGGGCTTGTGTTCCTTGGATGGGTTCTCCCGTTTGTGGCTCGGTCTTTGTGGCCGGAACGGTTCCAAGCCGCACAACGTTATCAGTCGCATCGGCAATTTGGCAATTTCGGAGGGTTGGAACTCCATTTGAAGTATTCACATATTCGCCGTGCGCTTGAACGCGACTGCCCAGACGATAAAGAAAAGTTACATCTTGAAACTCTTTTTCACTCATACCGCAAATCAGGGTTTTCTGTTCGTCCTGCTCATCCCTCAGAGAGATGGCGTATGGTTCTGGTAGCGGCCCCTCAATGATTCCTTGGACGAAAAGGTCCGTGGATGGTGGGATTTTGCTCTGGTAGGCAGAAATCAGTGCGACGCTGTACGTCCTACCGTCTGATACAGCACCACTACCAAACAGATTAGGAAGCAGGTGCAATTCGTGGTCTTCGGCATTCGGTGGAAGGTCCGCGTGGTCCGTATGCCCGGGTTGGGGCTTATCAGGTGTAGTAGTAGTGGAAAGGTTCTCTGTGGGAGGCCCGTTCGAGGCGTCGGGACTGTTGCTGATGAGATTTTGTGCTGTGGGTTCCGTGTGTGTATGCACAATGAATAACAGCAAGGCAAGGATAAGAACACCAATAGTGGCGATGATTTTGGAGCGTGTGTTGCCACGGCGGAACCAAGAGATAATATTCTCTTGGATCGCAGACCCGCGTGTCAGACCACAATTGATGCACCGTGCGGGATAAGCGGGAATCACCAGCAACCAAAGGCCGAAGGTGAGCAGAGTCATAAAAAACGTGCCGAATCCCAGTGACCTTTTAAATCCAGTCAACTTCCCACAGTTCGGACAGTAAATCATCTGCATGCCCGCACCTCGGATGACGCAACGAAATCTAATCCTTGGAACCTCTGGCCCGCAGGAAGACAGCGACTTCATTCATCGGAGGTCTTTTCCAACCCGGTCATGCATTTGCCGCACGAATTCCAAGAATATTTTCCAAAGCCGACTTTATACGGCGGTCAACACCCTTCTTGGTAGTCCTTACGGTTCCCTTCGACCAATGCCAGCCTGATGTACCTTTCCCCTTGGACGGAAATTCAACGTGGTACTTACCATCCCGCTTCCGCAATTCACACCTGTGAAACTCTGGCACTTGGTCGTCATCATACAACTTCCGCAGAGAGTCTTTCCTGGGTTTCGAGAGGAAGCGGTGCTCTTTAGGTTGTTTGTCAATCTTGGCGAGAGGACCTTTTTTGTGCTGCTGGCGAAGCCTCCCCGTATTCTTGGATTTATCCACAAAATAGAGAGTCTCCTGACGGTGTTTTGCGAGAGTGCTGAAACAGTGATTCTCTGCCGTGAACAGCGCATTGATTCTGTCTGGGGATTTCAGCACTTTTTGATTCCGATGCACCGCCTTGGTGAACGCGCTTCTTTTATTGAAGCAATGGCAGAGGGTTGATTGGCACCAAACCTCGACGATTTGTTTTGCGTGGGCGTCTGGCTTCGTGACGTGTTTCAAGAGGCTCTCAGCGTCCATCTTCACGCCTGCGATGCAAATCGTCATTGAGGTTCTCGCACGTTCGCCTATCGACATGCCCTACCTTGGTGCAAATTGTCATCGACTTGTCATCAAGCACAGCTAAAATACCCTAAAATCTCATGAAGCAAAATTTGCAAATCATTGTGTTATCAGCACCGCCTAACGCCACCTAAAGCACGGATTCCCCTGATAAGGGTGAGGTCGGTAGTTCAAGTCTACCCAGGCCCACCATTTTTCCCTTCTACCGCCACCTCGCAGGTGCTTCGTCTCTTATCTTGCCGCCACAAAGAGCACGCACGTTGGTTCGGTTGCGTCGGTGAGAACCTTTCCCGTGGGCGTCAACTTTCCCGTGCCTTGATCCACGCGGAAAATTACGATGCTCGCGGAATCCTGATTGGCGGCGAAGAGGTAGGCCCCGGTAGGATCAAGTGAGAAGTTGCGCGGCGTTTTGCCTTGCGTGGAAGCGTGTTCGACGAGCGTGAGCGTTCCGGTGTTTGGGTCGATGGCAAATACGCCGATGCTGTTGTCGCCGCGATTGGAGCCGTAGACGAACCTGCCCGCGCTATCCACCCGGACTTCCGCGGAGACATTGCGGCCCGTAAAGCCATCCGGCAGCGCCGAAACAGTCTGGAGTTCCTTCAACGTGCCATTGGCGGCGTTGTAATCGAGTGTGGTCAGCCGCGACCCCATTTCACTGACTACGTACAGATATTTGCCGTTGGGATGAAATGCGAGATGGCGCGGTCCCCAGCCGGGATGCAGAGCGATAAAAGGCGGATCGTTCGGCGCGAGCGAACCGGTTGAGAGGTTGAGGCGGTAGACGAACACCTTGTCGAGGCCACGGTCGGCGACGATGACGAAGCGATTATCCGGTGAGAACACCACGCAGTGAGCGTGCGGGCCCGCCTGGCGCTCCGGGTCAATGCTCGATCCCTGGTGCTGAATGAAGGCGGATGCCTCGCCCAACTTGCCGTCGCTATGGATCGGGAACGCCGCGACGCTTCCGCTTCCGAAGTTCGCTGCAACGAGAATTTTCCCGGTCTTGTCGATGGCAATGTGGCACGGGCCAACGCCCTTCGATGAGACGCGGTTCAAAAACGTCAGCTTCCCCGTTTTCGTGTCCATCGCGAAGGCGGTGATCGTGTTCCCAGGCTCCGTGGCGGTTTCGTGTTCGTTCACGGCGTAAAGAAAGCGATGGTTGGGATGCACGATCAAATAGGACGGGTGAGCGGTTTCCGCGACAACGCCCAGCGGAACGCTGTCTCCCGTGGAGGGCGTGAAGCGATAGGCGTAGATGCCTTTGCTGGCCGTGTGCGTGTACGTGCCGATATAGACCAGGTAACTCTTGCCGCCGGAATTCGCGGCGCTCGCGAAGGCGGGAATCAGAATCGCGGCGAGCAATGCAACCGCGAGAAATCGGCGTGGCAGAAGCATGGGGTACTCCGAGACGAAGGAGGATTGACTCGTTCTTGGTTCGCTCATCGGCGGAGTATATGCCAAAGAGCGCAGTTTTCAACGGCGCTTTGGTTTCTGACCGAAGGCTAGATCACGGCACCGCATATATACTGGAAACGCCATGCCCGTGATCACCATCGACGGTACGCGCCTGTCATACCAAATCGAGGGGAACGATCAGAGTCCGGTTCTGATTTTGTCCAACGCTCTGGGCACCGACATCGGAATGTGGACTCTTCAAATACCGGATCTGCTGCCGCTATTCCGCGTTCTGCGATATGACACACGCGGCCTGGGAGCTTCGGATGCGCCCGCGGGGGAATACACGATGGAGCGATTGGGGCGCGATGTTCTTGCCCTCGCCGACGCGCTTCAGGTAACGAAGTTTTCTTTCCTGGGGCTTTCCCTTGGCGGAATGATCGGACAATGGCTCGGTGCCAACGCGGCCGACCGCCTTACCGGGCTGGTGCTGGCAAATACTTCTCCCTATGTACCGCCGAAAACGAATTGGGACGAGCGGCGGCGCGCCGTTCTCGATCGCGGGATGCCCGTAATCGTCGATATGGCGATGGGGCGCTTTTTCTCACCTGAGACGATTGCGAAGAACGATCCGCTCGTCAATTCGATCCGCGGGACCTTCCTCTCCACAAACCCAGCGGGTTATGCCGCCTGCTGCTCGGCCGTCCGTGATATGGATCATCGGGAAATGCTCCGCGGAATCGCCGTTCCCACGCTTGTGATCGGGAGCGACCGGGATGCCTCCCTTCCCTGGGCGGGGCACGGCGAAGTTCTGGCTCGCGAAATCCCCGGCGCGAAGGAATTGCGCCTCGATACCGCGCACCTCTCCAACGTCGAGCAACCGCAGCTCTTCAATTCCGCCGTCGCCAATTTCCTCCGCAGTAAGTAAGCTCCTTACTCGGCGGACGCACCATCCTGAAAATATGCCGCTCAGGCGAGGCAGCTGATCGATTGAAAACAGCGGATTTCGTTCCTTCGGGCACCTGGGCTTGCTTCCACCATAATGGTATTAGTCGCAATGTTCCTCCCGGCCTGTCCTTCCCTCCGGGCGGCGAAGAGGTTCCATGCAGACACCCAGCATTTCGCAACCTACCCTGCCATCGGCAGAGGCTCGGACTCAGCCCGCTCCGCAGCCGACTGCTCCGGCAAGGCTGCCCACTCCCAGCCTGATTGCCACCATGCTGAAAGGCGCGCCCAACACAAGCGACCTCGTCTTTTCTCCCGGCAGGTTGCCTCAGGTGAAAGTGAACGGAAAGCTTGTGCCGGTCAACATTCAAGGGGTTGGAATGCTCACCCCCACGGACACCGCGCAGATCGCGGCAGATCTCATGGGGAGGAATTTGCAAGCTGCGCAGAAGCTGAAGGAAGAAGGCTCCTGCGACATTTCGTACGGATTGACCAAGGTCGCGCGCTTTCGCGTGAACGTTTTCAGCCAGCGCGGCAGTTGCGCCATCGTGATGCGCGTGATTCCTAGCTCGGTGCCCGATTTTGCGATCCTGAACCTGCCCGAGCAATTGAAAGAGACGACCCTGCTGCGCAATGGAATCGTGCTAGTGACTGGGCCCACGGGCAGCGGAAAATCATCGACACTCGCGGCCATCCTGAACAAGATCAACGAGGAGAACGCCTATCACATCATCACCATTGAAGACCCCATCGAGTTCCTTCACGCGCACAAGACAGCCACCGTGCACCAGCGCGAACTTCATAGCGACACCCTGAATTTCGGCCTCGCCTTGCGGGCCGCCTTGCGGCAGGCGCCCGAGGTGATTCTGGTGGGCGAAATGCGCGACCGGGAAACGATCGAAGTGGCGCTCGAAGCCGCTGAGACCGGCCATCTGGTTTTCTCCACGTTGCACACAACCGACGCCTCGAAAACGGTGGAGCGCTTGATCGGGGCGTTTCCTCTGGGAGATCAGGGCGCCGTACGAAATCGTCTGGGCAAAGCCTTCCGCTTTATCGTGTCGCAGAGGCTCATTCCGCGACGGGATGGCACCGGCCGCGTTGCCGCATTCGAGATACTGAAATCGACGACGCGGACTCGCGAGTACGTGGAACGCGGCGAGACGGAAGGCAAGACTCTTCTCGATGCCATGCGCGACGGCGATACCGACGGCATGCAGTGCTTCGACACGGAGATCGAGAAGCTGATCCGCGCCGGCGTCATCGACATAGAAGTCGGCCTTTCCTATGCCACCAACGTGGGCAACCTCCGGCTGCAACTTGTGGATTTGCTCGACCCGCAGGGAGGAACGCCGGATGTAATGAAGCGGAAAGATACGCTACAACGACCCCAGAAAAAGGTCGAAACAACCCCCGCCAGCGTGTACGAATAAGCTTACGCCGATCCGTCTGTTCAGCTTTGCGTGCCTGCGCTTAAGCGGTGGCGCTCATGGCATCGGGCGCGTCCATCAGCAATGGGCGAAGCTGCTTGCGCAATTCGTACGGGTCGTCGTGCCCGTGGGAAACGACGGCGTGGATCACCGCGAGATCGAGAACTTCCTCTTCCGAACCTGAAATTGCCACGGTGCAATTCTTGTCGCTGGGAATATGCCTGCAATCGATATATTTGCGCGCCATATGCATCTCCTATGTCCGGGAGGATAGTCCTCGAACGAATGAAAGTAAATGGAAGTCTACCGCAGACTCCGCGAGCCTGCCGGAAAGAATCGCCAAACATCAAAGTCGACGGCTCAGGTTTCAGCGATCGTTGAAAATGTTTCAGCTGCGCAGGTATTTGTTCAAGAAGTCGAGCGTTCGCTGCCAGGCGAGCGTTGCTGCGGCTTTGTCGTAGCGCGGCGTGGTGTCGTTATGGAAACCGTGATTCACTCCCTCGTAAATGTACGCTTCATAGGTGACGTGGTTGGCCTTGAGCGTTTCCTCGTACGCGGGCCATCCGCCGGTGAAGCGCGTGTCGAGCGCGGCGTAGTGAAGCAGCAGCGGCGCCTTGATTTTCGCCGCATCCGCGGCCGTGGGCTGGCCGCCATAAAAGGGAACCACCGCCGACAGATAGGGGAGACGAACCGCCAGGGAATTCGCCATCGTGCCGCCGTAACAGAAACCGACGACACCGATCTTGCCGGTACATTCCGGCCGGGCCTTCAGCCACGCGGCAGAAACTACAAAATCCTCGAACATCTTCTTGCCATCCACCGTTCGGAAAATATTGGTGGCCTTCTCTTCGTCACCGGGATAGCCGCCGACCGAAGTGAGCCCATCGGGCGCGAAGGCCAGAAAGTTCGCCACTGCGAGCCTGCGGGTCACGTCTTCGATGTGGGGGTTCAGACCGCGATTTTCGTGGACGACCAGCACTCCAGGCAGTTTTCCGGACGCTTTCGCGGGCCGGGCGTAGTAACCGTTGACGGTTCCGTTGCCTTGCAGCGACTGGATGGTGGTGTATTCGGTTTCGATCCGCGGGTCGTCTTTGGGGACCTGCTGGCCGAAAGCGTAGTTGGGGCGGAGGCTTTCCCAGATGGCTGTCGCCGTCAGCCCGCCGACGGCGTATTTCTTCGCCGCGTCGAGGAATGCGCGGCGGTCGATGTCGCCGTGAACGTAGCCGTCAAATATATCCAGCAATTCCTGAGGAAAATCGGACGCTTTTTTCCGCTCCATCTGAACAGCCTCCCGTTTTGATTCGGATTTTCCGCCCCAATATACCCGATCCAAGTGGAAATAAGCTTGGGATTCACGATCGCAATACAGTTCGAAACCGCGGAGCGGAGAGTTATTCTTGAACGGTGAAACGGACCGGCTCGATCAATGTGGTCCCCCCCACCTGGATCGAGAGGTTGTAGCCGCCCGGTTTTACCTGAGGAACCTTCATCACGATCTTATCCGCAGCCTGGCTCACGATCGTCGCTTTGTAGTCCGACTTGTCGTCCGAGAGAAATACGCCCGCTACCGCATCTTTCCCAAGGTCAGCGCCAGAAACAGTAATGCTGTCACTAACCTTTCCCGACGACGGATCCACCTTGGTGACTTTAGGCGTGGCCTGTCCCTGAGCGAAAATGAGCGTCGCGAAGAAAAGCGCGCCGAGAGTGAGAGTTAATAGACGGACGGGAAGATCGAAGCTTTCCCTCTTGGCTGGGGCGACAGACAAATCGACTCGAGAATCCGAATGACTCGCCGGGGTGGTCGTCATTAGGCCTCCACGTCAACGCGGAACGCGGGGCATCCTCCCGTTCCGTGGAGGTGCAAAAATACGCCCTGACTAAGCGAGTGTCAAGCTAAGCCGTTCCCCTTTCGTAAATTGCGTGGGCGCCGGAAGGCATGCCAGCGTTGAGTCCTTTGGAGGGCGGATAGGAGGCCGTAAACGCCGAGGATTGCGAGGATTGGGTCGAGCGGGAAGAGATAGCGAACCAGGGCATGCGTCACGTAGTACGGGATGGGAAAGACGAGCAAGGCGAAGACGAAAAGCATCGCTCCCGGTCGGCGCTCGCGAAGGGCCATACCCGCTCCGAACCAGGCGAACAGGATCATCAGCAGGTTCGGGAAAACCAGATGTCTTACATAGCGTGGCGCGGTGCTCCAGTCGAATCGCGGGCGATCGCTGACGGCAAACCAATACAGCGCCACGCGGCGGGCAATCAAATGCAGGGTGGCCCGAGGATTGGCACGCATGAACGCGATGGCTTCGTATTCCTTTTCCCTCATGTATTCGATTTCGCCGAGGTTCTTGAATCGGGAAGCTTCCGACGGGTTCTGAAACGGATGAAGTGCAAAGGAGTTTACGTCGCTCCCCGCCGGATTGTTCCCCAGCCACAGTTCGACGCCAAAGTTCGAGCGCAATGGCATCCATTCACCGAGAGCGCGGTGGTTCCGAATGGTCCACGGCGTCAAGAGCAGAGCCAGCACAAACACCGATAAAGCGGCGCGCGGAAGCCTGCCAGCGGAAGTTTCCGGTCTGCTAAAAACGAGCCAGCCAATAAAAAACGGGAAGACTGAGAGCACCGAAGCATTCGTCAGCGCTCCAACGGCCCAAAGAGCTCCGCAGGACGCCCATCTAAGCGCGCTCTGCTCCTCGCGTATCGCAAGCGTGGCCCAGAAGATCAGCGCGAAAAGAAGCCCGGTCAGGGAGGTGTCCCAGATGTCTGCCACTGGCGCGTGTAGCGCGGACGGAAGAAAGACCCACAGCCAGGAAGCTAGCAACGCTACGTTGTTTTGGTATGGGTTCTGGTAGCGGCTCTGGTAGGGTGCTCCGAAGCACCTTCTGGCGATGGCGTGGATCGGGAAAACCGTGAGAGAAACAAACGCGCAATTCAAAATCTGAATCACCAACAGCGATGTAAGTGTGAAGATTCCGCAGACCCGGAAGACAGCTGCCATCAGGTACGGAAATATCGGGCAGAGCCAGGCCGTAGCGCCCGTCTGCACCGATCCCAGGGGAGAACTGAATCCGCGGCCCGAGGTGATGGACTCAGCAATGCGCCCGGCCTCGTACCCGTATGGTCCGGCAAGGGATTCATGACGTCCAATGAAATAGAGCGTCAGAAGGTGGACTCCAAAAGCGAAGGAGGCGATGAAGGTTGGTGAGCAGAACAAACCAGGCAGGAGCGTGCTTCTGGACTGGGCTTGTTCGTTAAGAGTCATGGAATTAGCAGGTCACAAAGGTGTTGAGTGTAGCGGCGAATGATCCGGGCCGCAATCGGCGGTTTCGTCAATCAAAGGCATGCGTACTTTACCGTGCGTAGTTCCACGGATTCGAACCGGCGAAAGCAGCATCAACTACCTAGATCGCACATTGTTAAAAACACGGAGATAATACTTAAGTCCCTCCGAAATCATGCGATTGACAGCGCCCCTCGCGCTGCGCGATAGTTGCGAGGGGTTATCTTATCGATGGATTTTACGGTCCGCGTGAATTGGGACTGGAAAAAGCCGAACCTTGTTCTTCTTCTCGTTGCGTATTGCTGTCTTTCAACATCGGCGCAGCAGGCAACTCAAACCTCCCAGCAGACTAATCAGAAAATTCAGGAACTGGCGGCTTTTGCGAGAACGAAGCCTGTCGACACGCCCATCGGAGTGGGAGATTTAATCCACATCGATGTGTTTGACGTGCCGGAACTTTCGCGCGACGTCCGGGTTAGCGACACCGGCGATATCGGCTACCCGCTGCTACCCGGGAAGATTGCAGTCGCGGGTTTAACGCCATTCCAACTGGAAGACAAGTTTCAGCAGCTTTTGGTGACGAACGGCCTTGTCGCCCATCCTCAGGTGTCGGTATTCGTGCGGGAACAGAACAGCCAGCCGATTTCCGTGGTGGGTGCGGTGGGGCATCCGATCGTTTACCAGGTACTCCGTCCGACCACCTTGCTCGAATTGCTGGCTCAGGCCGGAGGCGTGGCCGAGAATGCGGGCAGCGTGATTCTGGTCACACGGAAGGCACGGCTTGAATCCGAATCGCCCGCGGTAAAGCCTGGGAGCGCCACCGATGCGGCGCCTGCGTCGAACGAACAGACGATTACGATCCGATTGCAGGACCTGCTCGAGTCCGGCAATCCCGCCTTCAACATCCAGGTGTATGGGGGAGATGTGGTGAGTGTGCCGCAGGCCGGAATCGTGTACGTGATGGGCGCGGGCATTGCGCAACCGGGTGGATACGTTCTGCAAACACATGGCGAGCAGATCACGGTGCTCAAAGCGATTGCCCTGGCCCACGGACTAACGGGTTTTGCCAAGGCGAATGACGCCGTGATTATGCGGAATAACCCCGCGACCGGGCAAAGGGACAGTATCCCGGTGCACATCAAGCAGATCGAGAACCGCAAAACAAACGATGTGGCGATGAGGGCCAACGATATCCTTTACGTGCCGGACAGCGCGAGCAAGAAGGTTCTCGCCCGAACGGGCGAGGCGGCGATAGGAATCGGAACGGGCGCCGCGATTTACCGAACGAATTAAGAATCCCCGGCATGCTCCAATAAACGAATTGGGTGCTTTGAGGATCGTGACCTGATGGAAGATGTATCGAGATTAGCGATTCGCGACCGCAAGCCCCCGGAGCCTCTTGCCGTCTTGCCCGCGCCCTCCGTGCTTCCCTGGGATCAGGTGCCGCACGAAGCGCATCTGCTCGATTACATCCTCATTCTCCGGAAGCACCAGTGGCTGATTCTAACGTTTCTCCTCACGGTTGTGACCGCGGTGACGATCGCGTCGTTCAAGATGAAGCCAGTCTACGAAGCGTCGGCTCGCGTGGAAGTGGACCGGGAATCGCAGAACAACCTGCCCTTCCAGGGCGGGAATTCTTACGACGAATACATGGACATGGAGAATTACATCGCCACGCAGGTGGAGATTCTCCAAAGCGAAACGCTGGCGTTTCAGACCATCAAGTCGCTCGATCTCGACAGGTATCCGGAATTCGGCGGCGAGCCCGGTGCAAAGATTGCGGCCGCTCCCGGAGAATCCGCGAGCCCGCGGCCCGCGATCCTGAGCGCGTTTCTTGGCAGGCTTCGAGTGAGGCGCGTGCCGAACAGCCAGCTGGTGGAAGTAACCTTTGAAGGCGCCGACCCGAAGCTGACCGCGCAGATCGTGAATGCGCACCTGCAGAATTACATCGAGCAGAATTTCAGAAGCAAGTATGACGCTACGACCCAGGCGTCCACGTGGCTTTCGTCCGAGCTCGAAGAACTGCGCGTAAAGGTACAAAGCTCGGAGGATGCGCGCATCGCCTACGAGCGCGAGAATCAGATATGGCAAATCGACGAAAAGCAGGACATTACCACGCAGAAATTGGCCGATTTGAGCAGGGCCGTGACCGACGCCCAGACGGCGCTGTCGGAAAAAGAGGCCCTCTACCGGATGGCAGCTTCCGGGAACGTCGATGCGCTTCCAGCCGTTCGCGAGAATGTGGTGATTCAGGATATTTTGCGCCGGAAAGCCGACCTGGACGCGCAATATGCCGACGCCGAAAACCAGTATGGCCCCAACTTTCCGAAGGTGCAGCGGCTGGCGGCCCAACAGAAAGAGGTGGAAGCGAGCCTCGCTTCCAGCCGCAGGACGATGCTGGACAGTATCCGGCAGGATTACGCCACGTCCCAGAGCCATGTGCAGCTGCTGCAAGAGGCCCTCGACAAGCAAAAGGCCGAGGCCAACGGCCAGGCAGAGAAGCTGGTGCAATACCACATCCTTCAGCATGACGCTGACGCGAACAAGCAGCTCTATGACGGGCTGTTGCAAAAGCTGAAAGAGGCGGGGATCACGGCGGGATTGCGATCGAGCAATATCCGCGTGGTTGATCCGGCGCTTGCGCCCACAAGCCCGTCGCGTCCGCAGAAATCCCGCAACATCATTCTTGGATTTCTACTGGGAATCGTGGGCGGCATAGGCCTTGCAATATTCCGCGAGTATCTGGACAACACGATTAAGTCGCCCGACGACGTGGAGGCGCTGACGGGTCTTCCATCGCTGGCTGTTGTGCCGTCGCAGCCAGGGTTGAGCGGTTACCAGGGAAGGCTCGCGAGGCTGGGCCGGCAACCGGAGGCGCCCAGTCCTACCGGTCCGCGTGTGGAGATGCTGTCCTACATCCAGCCGAAGTCGCAGATTTCGGAGGCTTTTCGAGCGTTGCGCACCTCGCTGTTGCTTTCGCAGGCCGATCACCCTCCCCAGGTGATCCTGGTGACCAGCGCTTTGCCGCGCGAAGGAAAAACAACGGCGGCGGTGAACCTGAGCGTGACTCTGGCGCAGTTGGGCGACCGGACGCTATTGGTGGATTCCGACCTGCGAAAACCAGGTGTCCGCCGCGCGTTGAACCTGACCGGCGGGAAAGAAGGGGGCGGCCTGAGTTCTTATCTTGCGGGCGTTGCAACTCTCGACGAAGCCATCGCGCCCCACCCGACGATCAATAATCTCTCCGCCCTCACCACGGGGCCCGTGCCGCCTAGCCCCGCCGATTTGCTCTCTTCGCACCGGATGCGCGAGGCCATCGCGGAACTGCGGCGCCGCTTCAAGTTTATAGTGATTGACTCGCCGCCCGTGATGGCGGCTACCGATGCGGTGATTTTGTCCGCTCTTACCGACGGAGTGCTGCTGGTGGTCCGCAGCGGCGCGACGCCCAAGGAAGCTTTTACCCGGACGCGTAACCTTCTCGCCGCGGTCAAATGTCGGCTTCTGGGCGTCGTACTGAACGCGGTAGATGCGAGCGCTCCGGATTATTACTATTCGTATCGGTACTATCCGTATGCGTATGGATACGGATACGGCGAGGACTCCGGCAAGCACGCGAAATTTCCGGCAGTGCCCGCAGCGCCGCCCGCAGCGGCGGAAGAAGAGCCGCTGAAGCCCGCTCTCTAGAGGCAAAGACGTCGACCGAACAGCGAACTATGCAAGGCCCGCCCGGCGAAAGCCAATCTCCCTCCATCGGAATTCCTCGCGCCAAAAATCGAACTGCCGGAGAACATTCCTATCTTTTCGCGGGAGCGGTGTGCGCCGGGCTTCTGCTGCGCGTACTGGTTGCTGCCTTGCCGGGCAATGCCGCCAGAACTCCTTGGGGGGGCGGCGGCGACACGGCGACGTATCTGCTGCTGGCTCAAAACCTTATCGAGGGGAAAGGGTACGCGTATGCGGGAATGCCGACTGCGCTGCGTGCGCCCCTCTATCCCCTCCTGCTCGCTTCTTTCCTGAAAGTTTTTGGCGTACACGCCATAATGGCGGTGCGCTGGCTGCAGTTTTTGGAAGGGCTCGCGGTGGTGTTTCTTTCCGCGTTTCTGGCCCAGCGGCTCTTTGGCGACGCGGCAGGGAAGTTCGCGCTTTTGTTCGGGTTGTTCGCGCCCACGCTTGCGGATATGAACGGCGAGATTTTGACTGAAGCGCCCGCCACGTTATTGGCAGCGATTTTCCTCTGCCTGATCGTGGAGTATGTGCTGCAGCCCCGGTGGAATATATTGCTCGGCCTGGGTTGCGTTGTCGGATTGGGAGCGCTCACGCGGTTCAACATGGCGCTGCTGGGCGTGGTGGTTCTTTGCGTCGTATTTCTCTCGAGAGACGGATTGCCCAGGCGGAGAAGCGCACTGGTCGTGATTATCCTTCCGCTAATCGTAATTTCACCGTGGCTGATCCGTAATTCTACGGTGTTCCACGGGGCGGCCTTATTTTCGACGCACTCCGGAATGGACGCGCTGCAGGGGGTGGTGGTGCCGCAAGCGCGGGCTTTGCCGGGAGATGCGGACAAGCTGCGCGCGGAGGTGGGCTGGGTGCCACCCGTCGATATTGAGACGAATGACCCGAGCCGGCTCGAACTGGCTGCGGAACCGGTGCTGGACCGGCAGTGCTGGGCGGCCACGAAGAGGGTGTGGCGCAGAATGGGCTGGGGGCTTATTCCGATTGAAATGAGGAAGATATCTTATTTCTGGCTGAGCACCGACCAGCTGCTTTGGACCGGATCGTTTCCTTTGCGGGATCGCATCGCGCGGTCCGCGGGAGTGGTCGTCTACTGGGGCATCTTGGGGATGGCGGTTTTTGGCTGGTTCCAGTTGCGCGGCCGAAACGCGCAGGTGGCCCAGATTTTTTTGCTGTACGTAACGCTGGTAACGGCGATGCACCTGCCGTTTAATATGAATACGCGGTACCGGATGCCGTTTATCGATCCGCTGCTCGCGGCGCTGGCGGGGATCGGAGCAGCAGCGTTGCTGGTTAGGGTTGAGTTGAAACATCGGGCGATATTGCCGAACGCAGTCGTCGAGTGCTAACTGGGTTGAGAGATTTTTTGGATAGAGCATGAGCACCACACCAACAGGCCGTTCTACCGGCGAGATTCGATCCGCGCGAGACGTGGCAGAGACCGCTCGCCTGGACTTTGACAGCCCCCGCAAGAAACGGATGGCTACGACGCTCTCCGTCATCGTGCCGGCTTACAACGAACAGTATTTGATCGAGGCGAGCCTGGAGAGGCTGCGCGTTCTCGGGGAATGCCCCCTGCTGGATGCGATCAAAGTGATCGTTGTGGATGATGGATCGTCGGATGGAACCGCCGCCGCTGTCGAGCGATTCCGGAGATCCGTGGAGGCGGGGCAGCCCGACGCGAAAATGTCGTGGATTTGGCTGCGCCATGAAAAGAACAGCGGAAAGGGAGCGGCGATCCGGACGGGATTGGGACACGTGGATACGGAGCTGGTGGTAATCCATGATGCCGACCTCGAGTATCACCCCGCCGACCTCCCGAAAATGGTGGAGGTATTTCTGTTCGAGGACGCCGATGCGGTTTTCGGCTCCCGCTTCATGTCCGGAGGCTACAAACGCACGCTGTTCTTCCGGCACGCGCTGGGAAACAAGCTGCTGACGTTTCTATGCGACCTGGTCTGCGACCTGAACCTGACGGACATGGAAACGTGTTACAAAATGGTTCGCGCGGACCTGCTGAAAAGCATCCCGCTCGAGAGCTCCACGTTCGACGTGGAACCTGAACTGGCCATTAAGCTCGCCAAAAGAGGAAGCCGCATTTTCGAGGTGCCGATCAGCTATTCGGGACGCACCTACCTCGAAGGCAAGAAAATCGGCTGGAAGGATGGAGCGCGCGCGTTGTGGGCCATCGCGCGCTATGCGGTATCCGACCGCATTTATAACGAAGACGAATTCGGCGGGGAAATTCTCGGACGATTGAATCGAGCGCCGCGGTTTACGGGTTGGATGGCGGATGTGATCCGGCCCTATATCGGCGATCGTGTTTTGGAGATTGGGGCGGGGACCGGAAATATGTCGGTACACCTGATGCCCCGCGCGATCTATTGGGCAACCGATGTGAATCCGAATTATTTGAATTATTTGGTTACGCTGCGCGCGACGAGGCCCTACATGCGTGTGGCGTACACAAATGCCACGGAGCCGGAATCGTTCCCCAAGGGACAATCCTTCGACACAGTGGTGTGCCTGAACGTGGTGGAGCACATCGAAGAGGATGTGCTGGCTTTGCGGAACATCCTGCAGAGTCTCGAAGAGGGCGGCCGGGCGATTATTCTGGTGCCGTGCGGGCCGAAACTTTACGGGACGCTGGACGCCGTTCTGGGCCATATGCGGCGCTACACAGAGCCGGGGCTGGTGACCGCGGCGGAGCAATCCGGATTTCACGTGGAGCGCGTGCTGAAATTCAACAAGGCCGGCGTGCTGGGCTGGTGGCTGAATGGACGCGTATTGCGGAAGAAGACCTTCGACCTGGGTCAAATCCGGATGCTCAATTTGCTGACGCCGGTATTCCGGCTTCTCGAACCCGTACTCCCGCTGCCGCCGCTTTCATTGATCGCTATTCTGCGCAAGGAAACAAATAAGCCCGCGGACGCCGCGGCAGGCGGGATTCCGGCGGCCGTCAAAGTGAAGCCGTGAGGCAGCCGCGAGACGGCGGCGCGCCAGGGTTCACGAAATACGACAAAATTCTCATTTTATTATTCGTGCTGACGCTGCCTCTCATCAATCCGTGGGTCCGCGGGGACGGCGTGGGATATTACGCGTTTGCGCGATCGCTTCTGATCGAACACCGGCTGGATTTCACGCAGGACTGGCTGCGGGCGAATGCCAGCTTCCGGATGGGCCGAGTGGATGCGGAAGGCCGCATCCTGCCGGAAGAGAGGACGGCTACCGGAAAGCTAGACAATCATTTTTCGGTTGGCCCGGCGATTCTGTGGGCGCCGCTTCTGATTGTGGCACATGGGAGCGTGCTTTTGTACGACCGCGCGGGAGGAAAGATTCCCGCGGATGGCTACTCCGCGCCTTACCGGACCGCGATGGCGGTCGAAACTGCGTTGTACGGATTTGTCGCGCTGTTGATTGGCTTTCGGATTGCGCGGGCATACGTTCCCGAACACTGGGCTTTTCTCGCTACACTCGGCATCTGGCTGGGGACCTCGCTTCCGGTTTACATGACGCTGAACCCTTCGTGGTCCCATGCTCCGTCGGCGTTTACGGTGGCGCTTTTTTTCTGGTACTGGTTGCGCACGCGGGGGGCGCGCGCATGGCCGCAATGGGCCTTGCTTGGGATACTGTTCGGGCTGGCGATGAACGTTTACTACCTGAATGTTGTGCTGCTCGCGCTGCCGCTGCTGGAATCGCTCGGCGTTGGAGCGGCTGGCGCCAGGATTTCGCGCGAGGGAGATTTCAAGGCGTTACTCGGGGAAAATGCCGCATTCGCGGCGAGCACTCTGATCGCTTTTGCTCCGACCTTCCTGGCGAAGAAAATCATCTACGGAAGCTTTTTTAATTTTGGATATCGCGAGAGCTGGGCCTGGAATTCTCCCGCACTGCTGCGCGTGTGCTTTTCGGCGGACCACGGGCTCTTCAGCTGGACGCCCATTGTGCTGCTGGCCGTCGCGGGGATGGCATTCCTTTATAAATACGACCGGCAGCTTGCGATGTGCTCGGGAGCGGTTTTCATCGGCTACCTTTATCTGGTTGGCTGCTATCAGGATTGGGACGGGATTTCTTCGTTTGGCAACCGGTTTTTTGTTTCGCTGACGGCACTGTTTGTAATTGGATTGGCGGTTTTCTTCGACTCGGTCGCTCGTGCATGGCAGGCGGCACCTTCGCGAGTCTTTGCGTCCGCGGCGACGGCAACTCTGGTGATCTGGAATCTGGGGCTGATCTTTCAATGGGGGACGCATCTGATTCCCGCGCGCGGGCCGATTTCCTGGCGGACGGCCGCTTATAACCAGGTCGCCGTGGTGCCGGTGCAGGCGGAAGGAATCGTGAAAGGCTATTTCACCGGGCGCAACGCGCTCATGAATCGGATTGAAGAGCAGGATGTGAACGAACTGAAGGACGGCCAGGAACGAGCACGCGAACAATGAGCGTAGCGAGCGCGGACAAAGCGGCGCAGTCCAAGCTTGCGGTTCTGCGCATTGCTCCGTCGCAGGGCTTGTGGCAGTTGCCTTTTTCCGAATTGTGGGATTATCGCGAGCTTCTTTACTTCATCGTGTGGCGCGACATCAAGATCCGCTACAAACAGACGGCCATCGGCGCGGCGTGGGCGGTGCTGCAGCCCTTCCTTACTATGCTCGTGTTCAGTTTGTTCTTCGGCAAGCTCGCTCATGTTCCCTCGGAAGGCCTGCCGTACCCGATTTTTTATTACAGCGCGCTGCTGCCGTGGATGTATTTCGCGGCGGCGCTGCAGAACGCCACGAACGCCATCGTGGAAAACCAGCGCGTGATTACGAAGGTGTATTTTCCGCGGGTGGCGCTGCCTCTGGCAGCCGTGCTCGCAAGCCTGGTGGATTTTGGCGTTTCTTTTTTGATGTTCGTGGCGCTGATGATCTATTACGGCATTCATCCGACTGCGGCGGCGATCTGGTTTCCGGCGTTTCTGCTGCTGGCGGTGCTGACGGCTCTGGGAGTGGGACTGTGGCTCTCGGCGCTGAACGCGATTTATCGGGATGTGCGCTACGTGATGCCGTTCGTCATTCAATTCTGGATGTTCGCTTCGCCGGTGGCGTATCCGAGTTCGCTGGTGCCGGAAAAGTGGCGCTGGCTCTACGGGCTGAATCCGATAGCGGGCGTGATCGAGGGGTTTCGGTGGTCGCTTGCGGGACACGGCAGCCCGCCGGGCAGCATGATGGCCGTCTCCGCGGCGGTGGTGCTGCTGATTCTGCTGGGTGGGCTGGCGTATTTTCAGCATATGGAAACGACTGTGGCGGACGTGGTGTGAACGAATGCCGATGAGCGAGTCATTTTAGAAATGGCCGACGCTGTAATTCACGCTGAAGGGCTGGGGAAACGCTATCGCGTGGGCGAGCGGGAGCGCTACGTCGCATTGCGCGACATCCTCGCGCGGGTGGCGACGGCTCCGTTCCGGCGGGGCGGGCGCAGGGGCGGGTCGGATTTTCTGTGGGCGTTGCGGGATGTGTCCTTCGATATTCGCCAGGACGAGGTAGTGGGGCTGATCGGGCGCAACGGGTCCGGGAAAACCACGCTGCTGAAGCTTCTTTCGCGCATCACGCGGCCGACTGCCGGATTCGCTGATATTCAGGGGCGCGTCGGGAGCTTGCTCGAGGTGGGCACCGGGTTTCATCCTGAATTGACGGGGCGCGAGAATATTTATCTGAGCGGCGCCGTGCTGGGGATGAAGAAGAGCGAAATCAACTCGAGATTCGACGCGATCGTCGCGTTCTCCGAGGTGGAGCGCTTTCTCGACACGCCGCTGAAGCATTTCAGCACGGGAATGCAGATGCGGCTGGCCTTCGCGGTGGCCGCGCATCTGGAACCCGAGATTCTGCTGGTGGACGAAGTGCTTGCGGTGGGCGACATCGAATTCCAGAAGAAGTGCCTCGGCAAAATGCAGGAAGTTTCCAACAGCGGGCGGACGATTGTGTTCGTGAGCCATCAGATGAACCAGATTCGAAGGCTCTGCGAGCGCGTGATCTGGATCGACGCGGGGCAAATCCGGGAGTCCGGACCGGCCGGGGAAACGATTGCGGCGTACGAGACGGCGACTTTGCGGCCTGACCTGGCTGGGGACCGGCAACAGGCGCATTTTCTCCAGTGGTCCGTATGCGGCGAGAACAACGTACTACGCGATGGACTTGGCGAAGTGAGTCTGCACTTTCATTTACAAATATCGAAGCCGATCTGGCAGGGGCACTTCGGCGCCATGATTGTGAACAACGAGAACGTGATCATGATCGGCTGGGGCTTCGACAACATGGACCTCGGCGCCGGAAGCCATGAGCTGGTGCTTCGAATGCCCACCTTGCCGCTGCGTCCCGGCAGCTACAGCGTGATGTGCTCCCTGTTCAATGGTGGCAACAATTTGACGGGTGGCGAGCTGGTGGAAAAGTGGCACGCTGTTCCGCAGCTTGTGGTGGACACACCTCCGCTGGCACATTCCCAGGACCGCTGGGCGGGGGTTCTGAATATTCCCGCGGAACTGCAAGTAGCCCAGGCGATTGCCGCAGGTGAATTCTCGCCGGGCGAAAAGTAGGGCACATGTTGCTGGAACGAATCGCGCGTTTTGTGAGCAAGCTCGTCGCTGAGAAGCGCACGACCCTTCGCTTCCTTACCCACAAAGCGATCGCGAAGGTTCCCTTTCTTCCGGTGCGCGCCCGAGTCGCAATGTCTCCGGCCGATACGATTCACTATTGGTGGTCGTACGTTCCGATGTCTTTTCATGCGGACCGGTCCCTTTTGGATTATTGGGGCGACGACGTGGAGGAAGTACGTTTTGTCTGGGAGTTTCTGAAACCGGGAATGGTGTTCTTCGATATCGGAGCGCACCACGGATTTTATTCGCTGCTAGCGGCGAAGCGTGTGTCGCAGCACGGCCGGGTTGTGGCATTCGAGCCGTCGGTGCGCGAACGAAAGCGGTTTGAGCTCCATATGAAGTGGAATGGCGTTGAAGGCGTATGCCTGGAGCCATACGCGGTGAGTTCCGCGACCGAGCCTTTGAGGTTCTATAGCGTCGACTCGGACTTTACGATGATGAACAGTCTGAAGAGGCCCCGGGTCGAAGAAGCGGTGCACGAAAACATCGTCGAGGCTGTCTCGCTCGACGACTATGTGGGCAAAAACGATATTCCTCGCATCGACCTGATCAAGATCGACGTGGAGGGCGGCGAACTCGAAGCTTTCCGCGGCGCCGAGCGCGTGCTGCAGGCGATTCGCCCGGTAATTGTCTGCGAGGTGCTGGACTGGGTGACGGAAGCCTGGGGCTACGCGGCGCGAAATAAAATAGCATTCCTGAAGGAGCGCGGGTACGACTGGTTCGATTTTAACGCGGACGGAAGGCTTTCCGAGCACCAGGAAAGGGATGGCTATCCTGAACCGCGGAATTACCTGGCGATTCCCCGGGAAAAAGTAGCGCTGGTTTTCCAGGGACGGTGCGCGTGAGTGATTCGGTATCCATTATCATTGCGACGCGGAACCGGTCGAAGATACTCGCGCGGTGCCTTGCGGCGCTTCCGGACGGAGTGCGAGGGTTGGAGCCGCCGGAAGTGATTGTGGTGGATGACTGTTCCGCAGATGACGCGCGGGAAGTGGTTGAAGATTTTTCTCGCGCGAGTGGCTGGCAAGTGATTTACCGACGGCAGCCCTCGCCTTTGGGAGCCAACGCGGCGCGCAACGACGGACTGAGCATTGCGCGCGGGGCGATCATTGTGTTCATCGATGACGATGTTTTTGTAACCGAAGGGTGGTTGCGAAAGCTGCTCAACGGCCTTGGGAATGGGGACTCGGTGGTTACGGGGCCGATGCGCCTGACGGTGGAAGGGCCGCTCTTGGGGAAGCATCGCGAAGAGGTGAGCGGCTACTATTCGGAATTCCTGTCGGCGCCGCACGGGCTGGGCGGAGAGATCGTGCCGGTGCTGGGGAATATGGCCGCGCCGCGAGGCGTGTTTGAAAATACCAGGTTCGAGGAAACGATCCGGCCGCCGGTGGAAGAAATTGACTGGATGCGCCGGGCGGGAGTCTGCGTCACGTTTGTGCCGGAGGCGCTCGTGTGGCATTACAAGACTCCCGAGGACATTCAATTGAAGCGCTTGCTCAAGACGGCGTGGTCGCGCGGGAGTGAGGGCGGCTGGTGGGTGAGGGAATGCGCGAATTTCGATTCGCGGGGCATGGGGCCGATGATCGGCCAGTCGCTGCGCACCGCGGCGCGCTCGTTTGGGCACGCGTTCGCGCAGCAGTGCTGGGGTGGTGTGGTGGTGGGAGTGGGGGAACTTTCGAAAGCGCTTGCGCTCGGCGGGCTGATTAACCGCGGCCCACGCGTGCCGGTGAGCTGGACATGAGTCATCAGAAGGTTTCCATTGCCGAAACGCCCAGGCCAGATACCGCCGCCCGCGTTCCCAACATCTTTCACTTCGTTTTTGGTTTGAAACCGCAGACCGAGCCTTTTCACTTGATGCACTACCTTTGTCTTGCTTCCTGCATCGGTGTGAACCAACCGAAGCAGCTGCTGTTTCATTGCCAGCACGAGCCCTGGGGCGAATATTGGGACCGCATCCGAACCCGTCTGACGGTGATACCGATTCGGCCGGATCCTTTTGTGGCATCGTTCCGTTACAGCGATCCTGAAGTGGAGCGTTTGCGGTATGCGCATCTTGCGGATGTGGCGCGGCTGCAGGTGCTGGCCGATCACGGCGGCATTTATGCCGACATGGATACGCTCTTCGTGGCTCCGCTGCCGGCGGCGTTCTTCGAGAGGTCTTTCATCATGGGGCGCGAGCCGGAGCAATGGAGCGCGGCGGCCACGCGAGCGGGAGGAGCGCTCTGCAATGCATGGATGATGGGGGAACCGAACGCGCCGTTTGCTCGGGAGCTGCTGCAGCAAACTTACGAAAGCTTTGACGGCAGCTGGAGCAACCACTCGACCATCCTTGGCTTTCGCGTGAGCCAGCAATTTCCGGATTGGATTCACGTCGAGCCGCCACGATCGTTTTTTTATTTTGGCTACGACCGTGCAGACATCGGAAACATGTTCACGCGCAGGGTGCGCGATCTGGATGGCATCTTCAGCATGCACCTGTGGAGCCATTGTTGGTGGGAGCCGGGCGGGAAAAACAGCTCTGGTTTTCACTCGCGGCGTTTGACGCCGGCTTATGTGCGCCACGCCGATACGACGTACGCGGCGGTTGCGCGCCAATTTTTGCCGGAGGATTTGGGATTGCAGGATTCGGCAACGTGGAGACAAGAACGGCTAAAGGCGGCGATCGAGAATGGATTGCTGCTGAGCCGAAGGACGGGGCGCAAGGTTGCCCGGCTGGTTTCGCGGGGCGAGCGCGGTAGCGCCGGTTAGAAGTTTTGCGGCGAGGAATTAGGGCTGGACGGGAAGCGAGGGCGCGTGGCATCGAATGACCGAATTTTGCATCGCGTCGCGCGTTCGGACTTTGCGCGCGATGCTTATGGGAAATTGCGGGCAATTCCGGTCATCGGGCGGTTGGTGCAGAAGCTTGTGCGAACGGCTTTGCCGCCCGGCGCAAGGTTGTGGATACGAATCCCCGAGGGGCTGGGCGCGGGATTGTGGATGTATGCCGACCCGCGATTCGATCTCGGCTACGTGAATGGGGATTACGAGCCGTGGATACAGAAGCTGCTGAAATCCGAGCTGCGGGCGGGAGATTGTTATTACGAGGTGGGCGCGCATACCGGGTTTTTCGTGCTGATTGCGTCGCGGTTTGTGGGGACACACGGAAGAATCGTGGCGTTTGAGCCTGATCCCGACAACCTGGCGAACTTGAGGGCGAATATCGCTAAGAACGGGATTGCCCAGGTGGCTGTGGTGGAGGCGGCGGTGTGGTCGTCGTCGGGGGAAGTCACTTTTGAGCGCGCGCTGGGGGAATCGAATCGCACGCAGGGGCGAATTCTGAGCGAGCCGAATCCGCGGCTTGAACGCATTCCCGTGAGGACGGTGCAGCTGGATGAACTTGTTTTCGAGCGGGGATATCCCGCTCCTCGGCTGATCAAAATGGATGTGGAAGGCGCGGAATGGGATGCTTTGCAGGGCGCGTCGCGATTGTTGAGCGAGATCAAGCCGAAGTTGCTTTGCGAGGTTCACGATCCTGCGCAGATGGATTTGATTCAGAATTATCTGCGCGGGTTTGGCTACGAAGCGAAGCGATGGGATCCCGTTCACGAGCATTACGCCGACTACCGGCAGCTTTACTTGTGGGCGGTGCCGTCGGGCGACGCCCCTCGCGACTCGGGCGTAGCGTCCTCGAGCTTGAGCGCACGGCCATAGGCTTGGGCGGACCGCTGTACAGAAATGAAGCGACATTTTGAGAAACGTTATGGGGAATAACGGCGACGAGCATCCCAAGTGGCAGGAAGCGCTGGAGACAGCGGAGGCTTTCTGGGACGGAATCGTCCAGGAAGACCACGCGATCCTGCGCGTGCTGGCCGATAATGCAAAGATCGCTCCGCAGATCAGGAAATGCCTCGCCCGCCCGCCGCAGACGAGCCTCGAAGTAGGAGTGGGACCGCTGGGCCTTGGGATCAGCGGATTTTTGCCGGAAATTCCGTTTCGCTTCGCTCTGGACCCGCTTCCACCGGCGCTGCCGAAGGTGTCCGGTGAGCTTCCAGCGACGTCGAGCGAGAAGTTGCGCGCCTACATGCGGCAGGAAGGCGCCGGAGTCCGATACGTGGTGGCGCGCGGGGAGGAAGTTCCGATCCAGAGCGCGAGCATGGATCTCGTGATTTGCAGCAACGTTCTCGACCATGCGTCGCGTCCGATGACGATTCTCCGGGAAATCCATCGCGTGCTCAAGCCCGGAGGCGCGTTCTTCTTCGAAGTGGACACGTTTTCCGCGCTGGGGCTGGTGAAGTGGCATTCGTGGACCAAGCACATACACAAGAATGAGGTGATGGTGAAGGGACACCCGCACCGCATGTATGAGGCGAATGTGATCCGGGACCTGCGGGCGAGCGGCTTCGAGCTGCGGAAACTCCACGGACACACGCTTGCAAGCAGCCTGATCGGGCACGCGCGCGATTCGATGTTTCTGGGAATCAAGTGCAGCCCTTGATCGCATTGCTCGGACGACGGGACACGCCAACCGACGGCCTGGAGGATTATTGCACTTTTCTGGGGGAGGCTCTTTCCAGGCGCGGAGTCGAGCTGCAAAAAGTTCGCGTCGATTGTGCCGGCCGGGGCTGGACCCGCGCGCTCCTTCAGCTATGGCGCGAAGCAGGGAAGTGGCGGGGCCAGTGGGTTCTGCTGCAATTCACTTCGCTGGCCTGGTCGCGGCGGGGTTTTCCGTTTGCGGCGTTGGCCGCTCTGCTGATCGTTCGCAGCCGCGGGGCTCGCGCCGGAGTGGTGTACCACGAGTCGGCGTCTTTTGAGGGGCGGCGGCCCATCGACCGCGTGCGACGGGCTTGCCAGCTGTGGGTTCTACGCGGCCTTTACAACGTGGCGGAGAGGCCGGTCTTCGCCGATCCGCTGGAAACGATTCCGTGGCTGCCTGCGCACTCCGCGAAGGCGGTATCGATTCCCATCGGCGGCAATCTTCCCGTGCCTCCGCCGCGAACGGAGAGACTGGGTTCATGGAATGGCGTTCCAAGAGTGGTCGCCATTTACTGCATGAGCGAACCGCCCTACCGGGCTTTTGAGCTGGAGGATATTTCGCGGTGCGTCGCGCCGCTGGCTGGCAACGGGCTGAAAATCAAGATGGTGTTCCTGGGGAGAGGAACGCCCGAGTCAAAAGCGGACATCGAGAACGCCTTTCGTGAAATTCCAGTCGAGGTGCTCAATCTCGGGATTCGACGCGCCGAGGAAGTGAGCCAGATTCTTGGGGATGCCGACGCGATGCTTTGCGTGCGCGGACGGCTTTTTCCCCGACGGGGAAGCGCGCTGGCGGGAATCACCTGCGGCCTGCCGATCGTCGCCTATGCAGGCGCGGCGGAAGGAACTCCGCTCGCGGAGGCGGGAATCGAAATGGTGCCCTATAGAGATGTGGCGGCGTTGAGCAGATCGCTGGGCCGCATTCTCACAGACCCCGATCATTGGCGCGATTTTCATCTACGCAGCGTCGAGGCGCACGAGAAGTATTTTTCATGGGATGCGATCGCGGATCGGTTTGTGACTGCCCTGGGCGTGAAGGGAACGTGAAATGAGGGCCATGATTTGAAGATTCTGATCTACACGCACGCCTGGGCTCCGCTGGTCGGCGGGGTGCAGATTATCACCCGGGACCTGGCAGCCGGGCTCAGCGGCTGGAGCCGGGCGCATGGGGGCGAGGCGATTGAGGTGACGCTCGTGACGCAGACTCCGGCGGGCAAAATGAACGATTCCGAGGTTCCCTTTCGAGTGGTTCGGCGGCCAGGCATCCGGCATTTGCTTTCTTTGATTCGCGAGGCCGACGTGGTTCATGTCGCGAATCCTGCGCTGGTTCCGCTGGCGCTGGGGTGGCTGTTGCGAAAGAGGATGGTGGTGGAGCACAGCGGGTATCAGGCCGCTTGTCCGAACGGGTTGCTTCTGTTCGGACCCGATGGCAGCGTTTGCCCCGGCTATTATCTCGCCGGGCGCTATGCGAAATGCGTTGAGTGCAATAGGAAGGAAATCGGCCGGTGGAAGAGTCTGCGGAGCCTTGTGCTGACGTTTCCGCGCCGCTGGCTGGCTCAAAGAGTGGACGTGAATATTGCTCCCACCCAGCACATTGGCGGGCGCGTGGCCTTGCCTAACACACGCGTGATTTCACACGGCGTACCCCGCTATTCTTCGATTGACGATGGCGCCGCTTCACCGGATGGCGCGGGAAAACCGTATTTTGCCTTTGTCGGACGGCTGGTAAGCGAGAAAGGGCTGCCCGTGCTGCTTCGCGCTTGCGCGATCCTTGCTGAACAGGGGCTGCCTTTTCATCTGAAGATCGTGGGCGATGGACCTGAGCGTGGGCATCTCGAAGCGCTGACGGCCGAACTGGGGCTGGGATTGCAGATTGAGTTTCCAGGGGCTATCCCGGTGGAACAGATCCCTCGCTTGCTTCGCGGGGCGATAGCGGTGATTATTCCGTCGATTTGGGAGGAAGTGGCTCCGCTGGTCGCTTACGAGCAGCTGATGCACGGCCGCCTCGCAATTGTCTCCGATATCGGAGGGCTCGGTGAGATCGTGGACGGCGTGGGACTGAAGTTTCCTCCGGGCGACGCGCAGGCACTCGCCGACTGTATGCGGAGGGCTGCCGAAGAACCGGAGTTCGCAGCAGACGTAAGGAAAAGGGCGCAAGAGCGAGCACAGGAATCTTTTACGCTGGAACGCATGGTGGAGAACCATCTGGGCGTTTACAAGGAACTCGCTGGAGCCGGAACGCGTCAGGGGTAGGCGAAGAAATCGTTTTGGGTGCCACTTCAGAAAAGGATGGAGGCGGTGTGACAACCGAGAGACGCAAGCCGCGGCTGGCCGTCATCACACCGTTTCTCGATAAGAATCACGGAACCGAGCTCCACGTGGTGGAATGGATAACCTTTCTTCTGGATTCATTTGAAATCCACATTTACAGCCAGAAAGTGGAAGACGTCGATCTGAAGAAAAGCCACTGGCATCGCATTCCCAAGCTGCCCGGGCCTCACCTGCTGAATTACGTCTGGTGGTTTTGCGCGAATCACTTGTGGCGGGCATTCGACCATTATTTCCGCGGCATCCGCTACGATCTTGTCTTCAGCCCGGGTATCAACTGCCTGGATGCCGACGTGATTTCGGTACACATTGTTTTTGCCGAGTACGCGGGAAAGAACAGGGAAGCGAACAGTTTTTCCCGCCACCCCATGCGAGATTGGCCGCGGCTGCTTCATCGCAGGCTTTACTACCGGCTGCTTATTTTTCTCGAGCAGCGCATTTACACCCATCGCGAGATTACCCTGATCCTGATCGCCCGAAAGACGCTGAAGGAGCTCTGGCGTTTTTATGCGCGCAGATATGGGTGTCCGGTGCTTTATACGGGGCTTGATCCGGAGCGATTCGAGCCGCAGAGGCGACAACGGATGCGCCGGGAGGCGAGGGCGCAAATCGGCCTTGCGGGAGATTCGTTCGCGGTGGTGCTCGTTGGAAATGACTGGCTGAATAAGGGCGTCCCGGTGTTGCTGAAGGCGCTGGCGTTGCTGCCTGACGCAAAGATCGAGCTGCTCGTTGTGAGCCGTGAGGATTCCGCCCCGGCGCGGGCCATAGCGTCGAGTCTTGGCGTCGAGGGGCGCGTACATTTCCTGCCGCCCCGGAAAGATGTGGAATTTTATTACGCGGCTGCTGACGCGTACGCGGGGCCATCCCTGGAAGACACATTCGCGCTTCCGCCTGCGGAGGCGATGGCATGCGGGCTGCCTGTGATCGTTTCATCGGCAAACGGAACATCCGAGATCATCACGGATGGCGTGAACGGTTTAATTCTCGGCGATCCCGCGGATGCCGCTGGGTTGGCGGCGATGATTCGGCATCTCGCGAACGACGAGGCCTTCCGTACTAAGCTCGCCGAAAATGCCGCGCGAACCGCGCAGAACTATACCTGGGAGCGGAATGGCCACCAGTTGAGCGCGCTCTTCGAAGAAATCCTGCAGAGGAAGGAACCGCCCGCGGCGCATAAGCTTGCGCAGGGGCCTACCTCGTGACGATCGCTCGAAAAATTCAGCGCTGGGCCTTTACATCCCTCAAATGAGCGAGCCGGATCGCCTTCGCCGACCTCAGAAGGTTCTCGGGCTCTTTACGGAATTGCTCGGTATCGGCGGGGTACAAGAGGCTGGGCGGATGACCGCGGCGGCGCTTCTGGAGATGGGGCGTGCCAGCGGGCGGCCAGTGGACATCCTCAGCTTGAACGATCCTCGCGGGGAACAGCAGATTCGATGGGGCGATTCCGAAATTCCGTTCTCCGGTTTTGGGCGGGCCAAAGCACGATTCGTGCTTTCTGCAATCGGGAAGGCTCGTCGTAAACCGCGTCAGGGCACGCCGATCATTCTGGCAGCCCATCCGCATCTCGCGCTTCCTGCTGCCTGGATTCAGAGGCTCCGTCCGGATTTCAAAACGGTGGTGATGTCGCATGGAATCAGAGGTGTGGAAACCGCTCGCTTCGCCGCGGCTGCGTGCTCTGCAAAAGGCGAGTCTGCTGACTGCTCCCAGCAGTTACACCGCGCGGAAGATGGCTGGAGAGCAGAATATTCCGGAGTCGAAAATCAGGCGCTTGCCCTGGCCGCTCAGCCCGGAGTTTCATCAAGCTTGCCGAGCATCCGAGAGAGCTTCCGCTGCCGCGAAACTTTCCGCGCGGCCGAATTATTCTGACAATGGGCCGTTGGGATGCCCGCGAGCGATATAAAGGGGTAGACGCTTTAATCGTGGCGGTCGCGCGCCTTCGCGCAACGATCCCGGATGTGCAGTTAGTCGCCGTCGGAAGCGGCGACGACCTGCCGCGGCTTCGAAACATCGCGGCCGAACGGCAGGTCGCGGATCGAGTGCATTTTCTGGAGGGCTTGTCGACAGCGAGGAATTGGCTGCCTGCTATGCGGCTGCGGACGATCTTCGCGCTGCCGAGCACCGGCGAGGGATTCGGCCTGGTTTTTCTGGAAGCAATGGCTTTCGGCAAACCGGTGGTCGGAGCCGACGCGGGGGGAATCACCGATTTGATCCGCGACGGAAGCAACGGGCTGCTGATCCCTCCGAATGACCCAGACGCGCTGGCGCAAGGCTTGAGCCGGTTGCTTGGAGACGAAGCACTCCGAAGGAAGCTGGGGGAGTGCGGCGCGGCGATAGTTCGGCGCGAATACCAGTTCGACGCGTTCCGCGAGGCGCTGGAGCGAATTCTCTCCGATGCAGTTTCAAATCGCTTATGAAAATCCTGCACGTCGCACCGGCCTACTATCCGTTTCAGGAACGGGGTGGACCCGTTTTCAAAGTGGGTGCGCTGGCCGCGGGCCTCGTTCGGCGAGGACATGAAGTGACCGTGGTAACGCCGGACCTGGGGCTGGAGAAATATGGAGAAATCCAGCCGCAACTCCGAAAGCACGCGTTTGGCTGGCGGCTGGAACGCGAGGGAGTCGAAATTATTTATCTTTCGACCGTGACCCAGTATCGCGCCCTCACTTTTAACCCTTCCGTGCTTGGATTCTGCAGGGCGCTCCTGCCCCAGTTCGATGTGGTTCACTGCTACGGTCTGTATGATTTTCTGGGGCCGTCGGTGGGCTATTTTTGCCGCAGCGAAGGATATTTCGTACATTGTCGAGCCGATGGGCATGTACCGGCCGATCGACCGGAGTATCCGGCTGAAACGGCTGTGGCATGGCACTCTCGGCAAAGGGTTCCTGCACGACGCCTCGAAAATCGTCGCTACCTCCGAACTGGAAGAACGAGAGCTTTTGGATGCGGGGTTTCCGCAAATACAGGTAGTGGTCCGCTACAACGGCATCGATCCCGCGCTGCTTCCCGGGCTGCCGAGCCGCGGCACTTTTCGAACGAAGTGGGGGCTTCCGCAGGCCGAGCCGCTTGTTCTGTTCCTCAGCCGGATCATTCCACGGAAAGGAGTGGATCTTCTGATCGATGCGTTTGCCAGGGCGTGCACGGAAACCGGCCGCCTGGTGATTGCCGGACCGGAAGGAGAACGCGGTTATCTTGCCTCCCTGGAAAAGCGCGCCCGAGAATCTGGCGCCGGCGACAGGATACTTTTCTGCGGACCTCTTTACGATGAGGACAAGAAAGCCGCTTTGCGGGATGCCGATATTTTCGCGCTGCCGTCGCGCTATGAAAATTTTGCAAATGTTGCGGCGGAGGCGATGGCTTGCGGGGTTCCGGTGATCGTGACGGGCGCGTGCGGCATCAGCCCGTTGGTGGATGGTGTCGGGGGCCTGGTGATCACTCGCGAGCAGGAGGCGCTGACGGAAGCTCTCTCCAGACTGATCCGCGATGAAGCTCTCTACGCGCGGTTGAAAGAAGGGTGCAGACGCGCTGCCGAAAAGCTTGATTGGGGAACGTTGACTGGGCAAATGGAAAGGCACTATCAAGACTCCGTGCGCGGCGATCGGGGAGCGGACGCGGCGCCGCCCCGGTTGTAGTGATTGATTCCTCGGAACCGATGAAAACGCGCGAAGGACGAGGACGCGAATTCGTGGGTTATACTCCGCAGGTCATCCGTTCGAGCGGATCGTTTCAAACACAGGCTCGCATTCGACTATGTGTGGAATCTGCGGCGTGATCGGACCCGGTTTGGGGGACCGCGCGGAAGGCATCGTGCGGCGCATGATGGGCGCTATCGTGCGCCGAGGACCCGACGAGGATGGCTTTTTGTGCGCGTCGCCGGTGGCCGTGGGGATGCGCCGGCTGAGCATCATCGATCTTCCAGGGGGGAGCCAGCCGGTTTGGAACGAGGACCGGACGCTGGCGGTGGTCTACAACGGCGAACTCTATAATTTCCGGGAGCTGCGTGCGGAATTGGAGCGTGTCGGGCATCGCTTTCAATCGCGCTCGGATTCCGAAGTGATCGTCCACGCTTACGAAGCCTGGGGCGAAGGCTGCGTGCAGCGATTTCATGGGATGTTCGCCTTCGCGGTGGTCGAAATGCCCCAGGGCGTGGCCGGGGAGGCAGCGAGGGTTTTTCTCGCGCGGGACCCGCTTGGCATCAAGCCCCTTTATTACTCAACCGCCGGGGGCGCGTTTCTTTTTGCTTCGGAGGTGCGGGCGATTCTGGCGGGCGGGGTTGTTCCGCCGGCTTTGTCCGCCGAGGCGCTGCGCTCGTACCTGCTGTTTGGCTCCGTCTGCGAGCCAATGACCCTGGTGGAGGGCGTACTTTCACTGCCTCCGGGCCATTTTATGAGTATTTCTGCGAATAGACCTAGCGACAATCCCGGGCCAAAATCGTACTGGGAAGCTGGCCGTGAAATTCGCCGGGAAGCGGCCGAACGCCAGGCTCCTGGGGCGAAGGCTTCGCCAGCGGTACGGGTTCGTGCGCTGCTGGAAAGCACCGTGGAGCGCCATTTGATTGCCGATGTGCCGGTGGGAGTTTTTCTGAGCAGCGGCCTGGATTCGACGGCGATTGCCGCGCTGGCGAGCCGCCAGAGAGATGGCATTCATACGTTCACGGTTGCGTTTCCTGATCTTGAATTCAGCGAGGCCGGGCAGGCACGGCGTACCGCCGAACGGCTGGGCACGCGGCACAGCGAGTTGAATCTGACAGGCCAGGAAATGCTGGAGCGCCTCGACGAGGCGATCGCCGCGTTCGATCAGCCGAGCATGGATGGCATCAACACGTATTTCGTATCGTGGGCGGCGCGGCAGGCGGGATTGAAGGTGGCGCTTTCGGGCTTGGGAAGCGACGAGCTGTTCGGAGGCTACTCCTTATTCAGGACGGTAGCCGGCGTCGCGAAACTGGCTGCGCTTGCGCGCTTTTTTCCTCGGCCGGTTCGCTGCTGGGTGGCGAGTGCGCTGGAGAGTTCGAAGGCGTTTGGCGCTACTCCCGATGCTTCGCGAAAAGCGTTGGCGGGGTGGATCGATCCTTCGTCGCTGCCCGGGGACTACTTTTTTACGCGGACGCTGTTTACTCCCGGTCGGGTGGCTGGCGCCATGGATGAGAGTTTTGGCGACTGGCAGGGTTCGGCTTGGTGGAAGTGGCTTTCCGCGGCGGAGGACGAATCGCGTTCGATGGATTCTTTTACGCGAATTTCGTGGCTGGAGTCGCGGTCGTACCTGGTGAATACGCTTTTGCGTGATACCGATGCGATGAGCATGCACCATTCGCTTGAAGTCCGGGTGCCGTTTCTCGATCTGCCGTTGGTGGAGTACATGCTTTCGCTTCCGCAGGCCAGCAAAAGAGGGCGTTCGAAGGCTTTACTCATCGAAGCGCTGGGGGATGTGCTGCCTGAGGAAATCGTCGCTCAACAGAAACGCACCTTTACTTTTCCGTGGAATAATTGGCTGCGCGGTCCTTTGAGGGAGCGCGTTGCCCGAGGCTTGGCCGATTGGTCGCCGGCGCTTGAGCCGCACCTCGAAAAAGAATTTGCTGCCGACACATGGAAGAATTTTCTGGGCGGGCGAACGTCCTGGTCGCGGCCTTGGAGCTTGTACGTGCTGAACGAATGGGCGAAGTGGCATTTGAGCGCCGGCGATACGAATCGCCCGACGATTGCGGATTCTGCGGCCGGCGATTTCGAGGTCGGCGTTCGCTCCGGCGGGGCAAACGTCGAAGGCTTTTGACAATTAAATGATCATTCTTGGGATCAACGCGTATCACGCGAACTCCTCGGCGGCGGTGGTGGTCGATGGACGGCTGGTGGCGGCCGTGGAGGAGGAACGGCTTAACCGCGTGAAATACGCGGCTGGATTGCCGGTGCGAGCGATTCAATTTTGCCTTGACCGCGCGGGGGCCAAATTATCGGAAGTCGACCATATTGCGATACCGCGGGATCCGCGCGCGCGTCTCGGGACCAAGCTACGTTACGCGATGCGAATGCCGCGGTTTGCCCTCGATCGTCTGCGAGTGATGAAACGGTTTGCAGGGATGAACCAGGAGCTTGCCACTGCTTTCGATGTTCCGCTCGAGAGCATTCGCGCCCGCTTCCACTCGATCGAACATCACCGGGCGCACATGGCCAGCGCGTATTGCGTTTCTCCCTTCGACCACGCCGCAGTGCTCTCGGCCGATGGACTTGGCGATTTCGCGAGCGCCATGTGGGCTCTCGGCGAGGGGCCGCGGATGCAAACGCTGGGCGACGTCCGGTTCCCGCATTCGCTGGGGATTTACTACACGGCGCTGACGCAATACCTCGGCTTCTGGAAGTTCGGCGACGAATACAAGGTGATGGGCCTGGCCGCTTACGGCGAGCCGGAGTTTCTGGAAGAGTTCCGGCGGATGGTTCGAGTGCGAAGCGATGGCTCCGTGTCATTCCGGCTGGGCCTCGAATATTTCACCCATCAAAGCCAGGGGCCCGAGATGAGCTGGCGGGAGGCGGACCGCACCCCGGTGCAGGGGCGATTATTTTCACACTATCTCGAAAGGAGGCTTGGGCCGGCGCGCAGAGCGAACGAGCCTCTGGAGCAACGCGATCACAATCTTGCCGCCAGCATGCAGACTGCTCTGGAAGAGGTGCTGATCGCGCAGTGGAACGCGCTCTTCCGGCAGACGAAACAAAAGGCGCTATGTTTGGCGGGTGGCACGGCGTTCAATTGCGTTGCCAACGGGAAGATATTCGACAACACGCCGTTCGAGCGCGTTTTTGTGCAGCCGGCGGCGGGCGATGGCGGACTGTCGGTGGGAGCCGCGTTTGCTGTCAACCACGACATTCTTGGCCGGCCCCGCGAATTCACGATGGAGCACGCTTATTGGGGGCCGGAGTTTTCTCGAGAAGAGATTCGCCAAGCTGTCGACCAGTTTGGTTCGGCCGAAGATGGCGTTCGCATCCAAAAACTTGACGAACAGGCGTTGCTGGAGGCGACCGCGCGCCACATCGCGGCAGGGAAAATCGTGGGATGGTTCCAGGGCGCCACCGAATGGGGGCCTCGCGCCCTCGGGAATCGCAGCATTCTCGCCGATCCGCGGCGCGTGGAGATGAAGGAGGTGTTGAACCGCCGCATCAAGCACCGCGAGATCTTCCGCCCGTTTGCTCCTTCCATCACGGAAGAAACGGCCGGCGATTTTTTTGAGCAGAGCCACCCTTCGCCCTTTATGACCTTTGCGTACGCGGTGCGCCCCGAAAAGCGGGCGATCATACCGGCGCCCACGCACGTGGACGGTACGGCGCGGCTGCAAACGGTGAGCCGCGCGTCGAACCTGCTTTATTGGAAACTCCTGCGGACCGTGGGCGATCTTACCGGGGTGCCGGTGGTGCTGAACACATCTTTCAACGATAACGAGCCGATCGTTTGCAGGCCCGAGGAAGCTCTCCAGTGCTTCGAGCGCACGCAGATGGATGTGCTGGCCATCGGCAATTTTGTGCTGGAGAAAAAATCGGGGGCGGTTGCATCCGACGGGATCGAAGAAAAGGTCGTGAAGGGCGCTATTTAGAAAATCTGACGGGTGGAAAACGCGGCTCGCGCGCGATCATGCACATTCTGCTGCTGAACGAATACTATCCTCCCGACACTTCCGCAACGGCGAAAATGGCCGCGCAGGTGGCCGAGGCTCTCGCGCGGCGTCACGAAGTGACTGTGGTCGCAGGGCGCCCCTCCTACGATCCTGATGAGTTTTACCCCTTCGCGTTTCTGCGGCGCAGAAAGCGCAATAACGTCACCGTGGAATGCGTGGGATCCACGGCGTATCCGCGGCACCGGATGCGGCGGCGCGTGTCGAACTATCTTTCCTATCTAGCGCTGGCGGTTCCGCGGGCGCTGGCTCTGCGGGCGGATGTGGTTCTGGCCATGACGGACCCTCCGATTGCGGGAATCGCCGGAGCCTTCGTGGCGCGAATGGCGGGGCGACCCTTCGTTTACAACATTCGCGATCTATACCCGGACATGGCGATTGGAGGCGACATCGTGCGGCCCGCGAAATGGGTGGAGCGCTGGGAGCAAATGCACCGCAGCGCCTTGAACCAGGCGGCACGTGTAATTGTGTTGGGCGACGATATGCGCGAGCGCATTGTCTCGAAGGGAGTGGCGCCGGAAAAAGTGGTGGTCGTGCGGGATGGCACTTCGTTTCCGGCCGCCATGCCCGAGCAGAGCGATCCTATCGTCCAGGAGATACGTTCGGGATTTCCGTTCGTGGTGATGCACGCGGGGAACCTCGGTTTCTACGGGGCGTGGGACACTTTGTTGCGAGCTGCCGAGATTCTGCGCAACGACGATGCCGGGTTCGTCTTTATAGGGGACGGGGCAAACCGCGCGTCGATCAGCGCCGCAGCCATCAGTATTCCGAACATCCGGTTGCTGCCGTTTCGTCCCGCTGCCCAAATACCACACGTTATGATGGCGGGGGATTTGCACGTGATTACCGTGCGGCGGGGGCTCGAAGGAGTGGTTGTGCCAAGCAAGCTTTATTCGACGCTGGCTGCCGGGCGTCCCGTGCTGGCCGTCGCCGCGAAGGAAAGCGATGCGGCGCGCATCGTGGTGGAAGCGGGCTGTGGCGTGGCAGCGGACCCTGAAGATCCAGCGGCCGTGGCGGGCGCGATCCGGCGGCTTCGGGCCGACCCTGCAAAGCTGTTAACTATGGGACGGCGCGCCCGGGAAGTGGCGAATCGCTACGCTAGGGTGAATGAACTTGAACGGTTTGCCGGAATTATGGAGGAGGCCGTTCAAGAAAGAAATGGAGGACGCCATCTGGAAAAATAAGAAGGTTCTCGTGACGGGCGGCGCATCGTTTATCGGATCGCACCTGGTGGATGCGCTGATCGAGCGGGGCGCGCAGATCCGCATCGTCGATGACCTGACGAGCGGGCGACTCAGCAATATCGAGCCTCACCTCAAGGCCGAAAAGGTAACCTTCGTCGAAGCCGATCTGCGCGATCCAGGGGTGACGCGCGCAGCCATGAACGGGATCGATGTGGTCTTTCACCTCGCGGCGGATCATGGCGGGCGCGGCTACGTCGATCTGCATCAGGCCGGGCCCGCGTCCAATCTTTTTCTGGATGGGTTGGTTTTCTGGGAGGCTTTGAAGGCCGGCGTGCAGAAGGTCGTGTACGCCTCGTCAGGCTGCGTCTATCCCAACTACATGCAGACCGACACAAACAAGGAACTGTATCTGCGGGAGGAAATGGTCAAGGCACCCTACGACGCCGACAACATGTACGGATGGGCGAAGCTGATGGCCGAACTGACGCTGCAGGCGTATCACAAGGAGCACAAGCTCGGGGCCGCCTCATGCAGGTATTTCACGGTGTACGGCCCTCGCGGGGTGGAAAATCACGCGGTGATCGCCATGATCGCGCGCGCCTTCGTGCGGCAAGACCCCTTCGATGTCTGGGGCGACGGCATGCAGATCCGCAATTGGACCTACGTGGAAGACATCGTGAGCGGCACGATTTTTGCGGCTGAAAAAATCAACGACGGGACGGCTGTGAATTTGGGCACCATGGAGCGCATCCGCGTGAAGGACGCGGCTCAGATGGTTCTGGACAACGCCGGACACACCGCCAAACTCCGGCTGCGGCCCGAGATGCCGACCGGCCCCGTGAACCGCGTGGCCGATAATGCCCTGGCAAAGCAACTCCTCGGCTGGGAGCCAAAGACCACTTTCCGCGACGGACTCAAGAAAACGATGGAGTGGTATTTCGCCACAAAACAGAGGGAAGAAGTACGCGATGTGATCGAGAAGATGCTGACGGCGCGCTAGACAGGAAGCAAAGGAATGACGCTTATCCACACGGATGTGCTGACGTTCGCAATCGCGCTGGTGGCGACGCTCGGCATCACGGTTCCGGTGCGAAGCCTGGCAATCCACTATGGCCTTGTGGATCAGCCCGGCCCGCGCAAGGTTCACCTGAAACCCATTCCGCTGCTGGGGGGTATCGCGATTTATCTTGGTTTCGTTCTGGCGATCCTGGCGACTCTGCACAATGAATCCCGGCAGCAGATCGCCAGCATCGTGGTGGGAGCAACTCTGGTGGCGACGGTAGGCTTTCTTGACGACCGCGGCCTGCTCCATCACCAGGTGAAGCTTTTCGTGGGTATGCCGGTCGCCGCGCTGATTTTGATTGCTTCGGGAATTCGCGCGCAATTGTTTTCGCGGTTTATTGCCGGACCCGCCGGCGTGATTCTCGACGCCTGCTTCACGATCTTCTGGGTGGTCGGCATCACCGCTGCCTTCAGCATTCTCGATCACATGGATGGGCTCTGCGCGGGAATTGCCGCGGTGGCGGCCGCGTTTTTTACGCTGGCGGCTGTGCTAAACGGGCAGACGATGGTCCGAACGCTTGGTGCGGCTGTGCTGGGGGCTGCGTTGGGATTTTTGAGATGGAATTTCAATCCCGCCAAAATTTTTATGGGTGATGGCGGCGCGATGCTGCTGGGATTTCTCATGGCGACGCTGGGGCTGAAGATTCGTCCGGAGGGGGCGGGTTTTGCGGCGAGCTGGCTCGTCCCGACCCTGATTCTGGGTGTTCCCATTTTTGACACGTCCCTGGTTTCAATCTCCCGCGCGCGACGGGGGCTCATCCCTTTCACTTCTCCGGGGAAGGACCATACGGCGCATCGACTGTCGAATCTTGGCCTGGGGCATCGCGGCGGAGTGCTGGTGCTGTACTGCCTCGGTGCTCTTTACGGGGCGCTTGCTCTCCTTGTTCCGCATCTTCCAGCGGCGGCGGCTTATGCGATGGCAGGGACGCTTGTGGCGGGTGGCCTGGGAGCGGTTTTTTTTCTGGAATCGGTGCCGTACGAGCGCCAAATGAAGACCAGGAAATCGGAGCCGCAACCAGAGCCGGGATCGTGACGAGCTTCGTTGGTGGAACCAGCAGCGTACGTTATACTTGCGGCGAAATAATCTTCCAAGATTCTATTGCCGGGGATTTTCGCCAAGGGAATGGCTCCGGCCAAACCGAGCGTCCATTAGCGTAGTTTCCGGAACACAACGTTGTTTGTGAGGGCGGGCCTTCAAGACGATGAGGGTGTTTCGAGATTGCGAAGCGGAGAACGGTTCGAGGCGCAACTCTCACTCCCATAGCCAGACGGTGGCGGTGGTCGGGGGGTCCGCAGCCGGCCTGTTCGCGTCCCTGATGCTCGCGCGGCAAGGGGTTCCGGTTCGCGTTTTTGAACGGATCGAAGCGCTGGAGCATGGCGCCAGAACGCTCATCGTGACGCAACGAATGCGGCGGATTCTCGGAGCTGCCGCCGAGAGTAGCATCGTCAACGAAGTCCGGCGCTTCGAGCTTTTCACCGACGGCCGCGCGGCTACGATCCATCTGAAGCATCCCGACTTGATTATCGAGCGACGCTCTCTCATCCAGAGACTTGCGGACGAGGCGCAGCGCGCCGGAGCGAAGCTTGAACTAGGGCGCCGGTTTCATTCGTTGCGTCCGGACGGCAAGGAAATTCTGCTGGAAGTGGAGCGGTGCGCCGACGGAACCCGCGAGGAGGTCCGCACCGGCACGATCATCGGGGGCGATGGCGCGACCAGCCGTGTGGCCCGCGCAGCGGGCTGGGCGCCGCTCGAAACCGTGCCGCTGGTGCAGGCGATCGTGCCGCTGCCCACAGACATGTCGCCAGACACGGTGCGGGTATGGTTCGTCCCGCAGGACACGCCATATTTTTATTGGCTGATACCTGAGTCACGGACTCGCGGCGCTCTCGGCGTGATCGGGGAATCCGGCGCGAACACTCGGCGCTGCCTCGAAGCGTTTCTCGAAAAACGCAGATTCGATCCGATTGAGTTTCAGGGGGCGCGCATCCCAGTGTATTCCCGCTGGGTGCCAGTGAGGCGCGCGGTTGGCGAGGGCTCTGTGTATCTTGTCGGGGACGCCGCTGGCCAAGTGAAGGTTTCGACGGTGGGAGGAATCGTCACGGGCTTGCGTGGCGCTTTGGGCGTAGTGCAAGCGATTCTGACCGGCGGAGCAAGCCGCGAATTACGAGCGCTGCGCAAGGAACTCGATCTGCACCTCTTTCTCCGCCGGACGCTTCACGATTTTCAGCAATCCGACTACAGCCGTCTGGTCGATCTGCTGAATGAACCTGCAAAAGAATCGCTGGGCGCCTATTCCCGCGACGAGGCGTGGAAAATCGTGTGGCGTCTCTGTTTGAGCCAGCCGCGGCTGGTGCTGCTGGGGCTTCGCGGGCTTTTGATGCATCGAGCCGGGCAGCAGGCTGCCAACTGATTCAGCGGATCGGCCTCTTTTATATAGCTGGGCCTTTTTCGTAGGTTGCTCGGCACCTTCCCCGAGTCGCAATGGAACGTTTGAAAGCTGGAACTTCGCGAGAACACGCTGCCGCACAGAGTGCGGCAGCGCGTTTCCCGTTCCGGTTTTTCGTTGCGGCGTTTCTTGTTGTCCTCGCGGCGGCCGGAACCTTTGCATTTCGGGAACTTGGAAGCTGGCTGATCCGTGAAGATTCGCTCGAGCACGCGGATGTGATCGTGGTGTTGAGCGGGAGCATGCCGTCGCGTGCGGAGGAGGCGGCGCGGCTTTTCCGCGGAAACTACGCGCCGGAAGTTTGGGTGAGCCGCCCGACGAGCCCCGCCTCGAGCCTCGCCGCGCTGGGCATCTCCTACGCGGCGGAGGAAACCTACAATCGAGAGATTCTGGTTCGCCTGGGAGTCCCGGCGAATTGCATCCACATTTTTCCCAAGCCTATTGTGGATACCGAGCAGGAAGTGCGGGAAATCGCGAGAGAGTTGCGCGAGCAGAATAAGAGGAGCGCGATCATCGTCACCTCGCCGGAGCACACACGGCGTGTGAAGGCCCTTTGGCGCAGGATTTCGGGAGGGAATCTGCGGGCAATCCTCCGCGCGGCGCCGGAGGATTCATTTAACGTGCACTGGTGGCGGAACACTCAGGATGCTTTCGCAGTAATGAGAGAAATGATGGGGTTGCTCAACGTGTGGATGGATTTGCCGGTGCGGCCACACTCACCGTAGAAAAGAAAGACAAACACTCGCAGGTACAGTTCGGATTACATGATTTTAAGGCTCACGCAGCGAGAGGCAGGCTCGCGTTCTTAGTTTTTTAATTTTTCGCGGAAGTATTCGTACGTGACGCGCAGCCCTTCTTCGAGATTTACTTTTGGTTCCCAGCGGAGAAGGAGGCGCGCTTTGGTAATGTCAGGGCAGCGTTGCTTCGGGTCGTCCTGGGGGAGCGGGTGAAAAATGATAGGGACTTTGGTGCCCACCAAAATGCGGACTCTCTCGGCAAACTCGAGGATGGTGATTTCATGGGGATTGCCGATGTTTACAGGCTCGTGCTCGCTGGATTCGAACAGCCGGTAGATTCCTTCGATCAAATCGGAAACGAAGCAGAAGCTTCGGGTCTGTTTACCTTCGCCGTAGACGGTGATGGGCTCGCCGACGAGAGCCTGATACAGAAAATTCGGGAGGGCTCGGCCGTCGTTGAGGCGCATCCGCGGGCCATAGGTGTTGAAGATTCGCACGATGCGGGTATCGACGCCGTGGTAGCGGTGATAGGCCATCGTCAGGGCTTCGGAGAAGCGCTTCGCCTCGTCGTAAACGCCGCGGGGTCCCACAGGATTCACGTGTCCCCAGTAGCTTTCAGGCTGCGGGCTCACGTCCGGGTCGCCGTAGCATTCCGACGTGGACGCCATCAGGAAGCGGGCCTTTTTTGCGAGCGCCAGCCCGAGCGCGTTGTGAGTTCCCAGCGATCCGACCTTCATTGTCTGGATCGGTATCTTTAGGTAATCGGGAGGGCTTGCCGGAGAGGCGAAGTGCAGCACTGCATCCACGGCTCCTGGAACGGCGATATAGTGCGTCACATCATGCCGCGTAAAACGAAAGCGCGGATTCGAAAGCAGATGCGCGATATTCGCTTCCGAACCTGTGACGAGGTTGTCCAGACAAAGAACCTCCCAGCCTTTTTCGATAAAGTAGTCGCATAAGTGGGAGCCCAGGAACCCCGCTCCGCCCGTGATTACAGCGCGCAATAGAGGCCTCGCTTGAGTGAATTTGCCAGAGATTCGATTATCGCTTTAAAAGCGGCGCGGCAATAAGGAAATTGCTCGGCAGGTGCGTGAATGTTTACGTCTCGAGATGCGCATCGCTTTGAGCTACGTCGTCTTTCGGCAAGCCGGATGCTCGAGACTTTTTCCGGTTGCGGCGGAGTAAATCCATTCACGTGGTCGATTACATCGGGTAGTCTACCGGCGGGACTGTCCCTGGGGGCGAGCACGACAAATTCCGTCCTGATTTCCGGAACGCCTACGGCGCAGGGAACGGTGGGCTCACACAGACGACGCCTTCCGCGTCGACTGGAACGCTCTTTATCGTGTCGCCTAACGGATTCGTGATCGTTACGAAGACGGCAGGCGATACCGACCGGTTCTGATTTTTGCAGGAAACTGAAGTGCGTCAGTAGGCCCAGCGCATCAGCACCGCGCCCGTCGTATAGCCAGCCCCCACCGCGATCAGCAGCACCAGGTCACCCTTGCGCAATCTTTTCTGCTCCACCGCATCCATTAGCCCCAGGGGAATCGTGGCGGCTGTGGTGTTGCCGAAGCGATCGATGTTCACCATGATCTTCGAATCGTCCACGCCCAGGCGCTCCTGCATGGCGCGGATGATCCGGAGATTGGCCTGATGAGGCACCACCAGCGCAAGATCGCGGCTTGAAAGACCGTTGCGCTCGAGCAACTGGCAGGCCAGCTCGCTCATGCGCCGCACGGCATACTTGAACACCTGCTGGCCTTCCTGATGAACGTAGTGCATGCGCTTATCGACGGTCTCGTGGGACGGGGGATTCAGCGATCCCCCGCCGGGCATATAGAGGTTGCAGCCGCCGGAGCCGTCCACGTCGTTCACGAAATCGATGATGCCTTCTGAATCCGAGGCGGCTGGCTCGACTAGGACAGCGCCCGCGCCGTCGCCGAAGAGCACGCAGGTGGCACGGTCGTTGAAGTCCAGGATGGAAGTCATCACGTCGCTACCGATTACCAAAACCTTCTTGTGCGTCCCGGCGCCGACGAACTGCGCTCCCGTGGTGAGGGCGTAGATGAACCCCGAGCAGGCCGCGGAAAGATCGAATCCCCAGGCGTTGGATGCGCCGAGGCGGTCTTGAATCAAGCAGGCGGTCGCGGGGAACAGCATGTCGGGGGTAACGGTGGCGACCACGATCATCTCGATTTCTTCCGGGGAAAGGCCTGTGGCGGTGAGCAATTTCTTTGCCGCCTCCGTGCCAAGGTGCGACGCTCCCACCCCTGGGGCTGCGTAATGCCGCTCCCGAATACCGGTTCGAGACCGAATCCACTCATCGGTGGTCGCCACCATTTTTTCGAGGTCGAAATTCGTGACGACCCTTGGCGGCACATATCCGGCCACGGCGGTAATCTTTGCGGGAATGCGTTTGCCCATGATTTCTCCGGCGATTCAAAACAGACCGACGATTGTATGCAATCCAGCAGTGCAGTGACAAGCAGGCACTGGGGCGGCGTTCTTGCTCAGGGAGCGGTAATTTCGTAACGGTAGCTGATCTCCGCCGTCTTTCCGAGCATAGCCGCTACCGAGCAGTATTTGTTCTGGCTTAGCTCGATGGAATCGCGCACCGCTTTTTCGTCCAGTTCGCCGGTAAGGCGATAGACCATCTCGATCTTCGTCCACACAGCCGGAGGCTCGGTAGCTTTCTCTCCCGACACATCTACCTGGAGGGACGTGAGTTTCTGGCGTTTTTTGGCCAGGATCAGCACTACATCTACCGAGCTGCACGCCCCGAGGGCGGCGAGGAGCATCTCCATCGGGTTCGGCGCGGCGTTATGTTTGCCATCGGCATCGAATGGCACAGAATGGCCCGAGGGGGTGGTGGCGAGGAATTCTTCTCCGCCGGTCCATTTCACGGTCGCAGTTTGCATGGGCATCCCTCCGCCTGAGCTGGTCATTAAAACTGTATCGAGATTCTCCGCAGAGGTCTACCGGGCAGAGAGACTACAGTGAGAACGGCCTGGGAGGCCAGGCCAGGTGCTACCTGCGATCGAGGGCGGGATGGCGAACGTCGCGGCCGGCGACGAAATAAATCACGTCTTCCGCGATGTTGGTGGCGTGATCGCCGATGCGCTCGAGATTTTTTGCCACGAGGACGAGCTCGAAGGCGGAAAAAACGACCGACGAATTCTCCATCATATAGGTGAGCAGCTCGCGGAACATCTGATCGCGCAAGCGGTCGACCTGGTCGTCGCGCTGCAGGACGCTGGTGGCCAGTTCCTGGTCGCCGCGGACCAAGGCGTTCAGGCTGTCCCGCACCATCCCTTCCGCAAGCTCGCTCATGCGGGGCAGGTCCACGTAGGGCTTTACCTGCGGGTGCCGGAGAACGCGCATGGCGGATTGCGCGATGTTGACGGCCTGGTCGCCGATGCGTTCGAGGTCGCCGTTGATCCGGGAGACGGCCAACAGGAAGCGGAGGTCGGCCGCCATGGGCGCTTGCAGGGCGAGCAGGCGCTGGATGCGGTCATCGATCTCGATCTGCATCTCATTGATGGCGTCTTCTTCGCTGAGCACGGCCTCGGCAAGCTGCTCGTCGGCATCGAGAACTGCGTGAACCGCCTGATGGACGGCGCGCTCGGCGAGGCTCCCCATCCACAGCAGCCGCTGCTTGAGTTCTTCCAGATCGTGTTCGAAATGTCGTTCCATGGGTCCTCGCCAGCTCCCTACTTCTCAACCCCTGAGACTTTAGCCCAGCTTGCCGATGAGTTGCATCTCATCCGAAGCGGCCGGTGATGTAGGCTTCTGTTCGGGCGTCTGTCGGTGTTGTGAAAAGCTTCGGTGTGTCGGTATGCTCGATGAGCTTTCCATCCAGCATGAAAGCCGTGTAGTCGCTGGCGCGCGCCGCTTGCTGCATGTTGTGGGTGACGATGGCCATGGTACAGCTGTCTTTTAGAGTGAACATCAGCTCTTCGATCTTCGCCGTGGTCACCGGATCGAGCGCCGAACAGGGCTCATCGAGCAGCAGGACTTCCGGGTCGACTGCGAGCGCCCGCGCGATGCAAAGGCGCTGCTGCTGCCCTCCGGAGAGTGCGAAGGCCGATTTTTGCAGGTAGTCCTTCACTTCGTCCCACAGAGCAGACCGCCGCAGGCTCTTCTCTACGAGTTCGTCCAAGCGACCCGTGTAACCATTGATACGGAGTCCGTAAGCCACATTGTCATAGATGGATTTGGGGAAGGGATTGGGCCGCTGGAACACCATTCCCACCCGCCTGCGCAGCTTCACGACGTCCATTTGTAAGATATCCTGCCCGTCCAACAGGATCTGGCCCGTGACTTTCGTGTTGCGGATGGTTTCGTTCATCCGGTTCAGGGTCCGCAGGAAAGTCGACTTTCCGCATCCGGAGGGGCCGATCAATGCGGTTACCTTGTTCTTGGGGATTTTCAGGTTCAACCCGAACACGGCCTGCTTTGGACCATAGAAGAAATCGAGGTTCGCGATCTCAAAGCGCACCGCATCCTCCTTGGAGTGGGACGGTGATGGAGATTCGTTCGCCCGCACTTTGGGTGCGAGCCTCGCGGCGAGGTCTTTTCCTTGTGCGGCGGATGCCATATCAGACACTCCGGTAGGCCCCCCGGCGATTAAGTACCAGCCGGCAGCCCAAGTTTGCTACTAAAACCATAGCCAAAAGTACGAGTCCGGCCGCCCAAGCCTGACGATGCCAATCGTCATACGGCGCGATGGCATAGGTATAGATCATCACAGGCAGGGAGGCAATCGGTTGATTCAATCCCGGACTCCAAAAGCGGTTGCTGAACGCCGTAAACAGGAGCGGCGCGGTTTCGCCGGCGACGCGAGCGAGCGAAAGCAGCATTCCGGTGACGATTCCGCCGCTGGCCGCGGGCAAAATCACGGTAGCGATCGTTCTCCACTTACTGGCACCCAGCGCCATGGCCCCTTCGCGCATGCTCTTAGGCACGGCCCGCAGGAACTCCTCGGTGGCGCGCACCGTGATGGGAACCACCATGACTCCCAGCGCCATTCCGCCTGCCAGCGCCGAAAAGTGCTTTACGGGCAGGACCAGCAACGTATACGCGAAGATGCCCATCACAATCGAAGGCACGCCGTTCAGCAAGTCCGTTGTGTAGCGCGTCACGAAGGAGAAAACGCTCCCCCCGAATTCGGCCAGGTACACGCCAGACATCAAGCCGATCGGCAAGCCAATTACCGCCGCGAGTCCGAGCAGTTTCAAGCTGCCCACAATCGCGTTGGCCATTCCCCCGCCCACTTCGCCGACCGGTTTGGGCAATTGGGTGAAAAAATCCCAGTTCAGGGACTTCCCGCCATTCCAGACCAAGTAGCCGAGGATCATAAAGAGAACGGCAACCACGGCGAAGCACGCCACGCCGGTAAGCGTGAGCATCACAATGTTCAAACCTTTGCGCCAAACGAGACGAATGTCGCTCATGCCGCTCCGTGACCGCCTCCCCGTTCGGTTGCCACAATCAGGATACGAGCCAGTCCGTTCAAAATGAACGTCATCAGGAAGAGAACCAAGCCCAGTTCGATGAGCGCGCTCAGATACAGATTCCCGGTCGCCTCGGTGAACTCGTTGGCTATGACGGCTGCGATGGTGTAACCGGGGCAAACAGAGAGGCGGCAATTTTGGGATCGTTTCCGATCACCATGGTGACAGCCATGGTCTCTCCGAGAGCCCGAGCGAGCGCCAGGAAAATCGAACCCATCACTCCGGTGCGCGCCCAGGGGACTACCACCTGCCACGTGGATTCCCAGCGCGTCGCGCCGAGTCCCATGGCAGCTTCCCGCTGTTCGCGTGGCACGGTCAGCAACACCTCGCGCGAAACTGAAATAATAAAGGGCACGATCATGATCGCCAGGACGATTCCAGCGGTGAGGAACCCGACCCCGTAATTGGGTCCCTTAAAGAACGGGAGAAATCCCAGCGTCGTTTTCAGGAACGGCCCAATTGTCGTGCGCATCAGGGGCACTATGACGAAGATACCCAGCAAGCCGTAGATGACGCTTGGGACGGCGGCCAGCAGGTCGATGAGAAAAGCGATCGAGTCGCTCACTCTCCGCGGGGCGAGTTCCGCCAGGAAGATGGCCGCAGCAAGACCAAGCGGGACGGCAATGGCCAGCGAAACGACGGCGGTAACCAGAGTACCGTAGATAAAGGGCGCCGCGCCGAAATCGCCGGAAACGGGATCCCACGTACGGGTCCAGAAGAAGACCCATCCGAACTTCGCCCGTGATAGCGTCGAGTTGATCCACAACTCATAGACGAGCATAGACGTGATCAGCAGAATGCCCGCCGCAAAAACCAAAGTTATGAGGTGCGCGACTTCATCGCCATCGGTCAGGCGGGCGACAAAAGAACGCTGCCCCGCCGGTGGCGGGGCAGCGTGGTCGATCGTGGTGGCGTTGGTTGCCATTATTGAATCAGCGCGATTGCCTTCGTCTCTTTGGTCACAACAAGCTTCGGCAGCTTCGCGTACGACAGGCCCTCATTGTAGTTTTGTCCGTCGATCAGCATCCACTTCAGGAAATCCTTGATGGCAGCTTTCTTGGCCGCATCCGGAATCTGCGAAGGAATGAGCAGCCACGTGAAGCTCGAAATGGGATAGGCAGTTGCGCCGGGGGCATTGGTAATCGAGACACGGAAATCATCCGGAATCTCTTTCGCAGTAGCGGCCGCTGCAGCCGTGACACCTGCGAGGTCGGCTTTCACGAACTTTCCGGATGCATTCTGAACCTTGCCGTAATCGATCTTGTTCTGGACCGCGTAGATCAGCTCGATGTAGCCGATCGAACCCGGCGTCTGCTTCACGAGCCCGGAAACTCCCTCGTTTCCCTTGCCACCCAGACCGACCGGCCAGTTCACCGATGTGGCCGTGCCGACCTTGGATTTCCAGTCAGCGCTCGCCTTCGATAGAAAATCGGTGAAAATGTAGGAAGTGCCGCTGCCGTCAGAGCGATGAACGACGACGATGTCGTCTCCCGGAAGCTTGACTCCGGGATTCGCCTTGGCGATTTCAGGATCGTTCCACTTGGTAATCTGACCCATGTAAATCCCAGAGATCGCCTTCTGGGTGAAGTTCAGGTCGCCCGTCACGCCCGAGACGTTATACGTCGGGACTACGGCTCCGAGGACGGTGGGGAAGTGAAGAATCTTTACCTTTGACTGCGCCAGCTGTTCATCGGTCATCGGACCGTCGGAAGCGCCGAAGTCCACTGTTCCGGCCTGAAGCTGGCGAATCCCGCCACCGGAACCGATCGACTGGTAATTGATCTGAATGTTGGGATGGGCCGTGTGGTAGACATCAAACCATTTCGAGTAGATTGGGTAGGGGAACGTCGCACCGGCGGCGTTCAAGAGCACCGTTCCGCCTTGTGCGAAAGCCGTACCTGTCAGGCCCAGAAGAAGCGATGCGATAAGCGAAAGTCGTTTCATGATCAAGGGTTCTCCTCATTATTTGTCAAGATTGTTACAGTCGTGTTACATCCCCAACAAAATCGGGTGGCTGCCATGGCAAAAGACTGCCAAACTCCCCCGGATGGCTAAACGCTCCCGAAACGCACAAAACACAAGACTAGCCGCAGCTAAGTCCTGCCCCATATTGATTGTGTCGAATGCCCACGCAAAGGTCGTCCCGGACAGAAAATATGGGCCGCCCACCCGGACAGGCACCATATGCCGGTCTCTTGAATTTCCGATGAGTACAGTGTGAAAACTCGATGACTACGCTCCGGCTCCGGTTTTGGCTCCCGCGGTGATTGCATCGAGTTGCTTGCCCCGGCCATGCCGCACGTCCAATCCACGCACCCAGAACAGAATGTCTTCCGCGATATTCGTTGCATGGTCGGCGATGCGTTCCAGGTGGCGCGACGCCAGCACGAAATGAAGATTGGGCGCCGCCTGATCGGGGCTTTCCGTGGTGCGGGAGAGGAGCGCCTCGAAAATGCGGTCGCGATACTGGTCCACCGCTTCGTCGCTTTCAAGCACTTGTACGGCAAGCTCGGTATTCTGATAGATCAGCGCGCCGAGACACTTGGAGACCATCGCGCGAACCGCCGTTGTCATCGGCTCCAGTTCCGCCGGGGGATGTGCGGCGCCCATACCCGCCAGGGAAATGGCCCGCTCGCTGAGGTTCACGGCCAAGTCGCCCATGCGCTCCAGGTCGTTGTTAATCTTCAGCGCAGCTACCACCAGGCGGACATCCGTGTCCGACAGATTTCCCTGGCGTAGCACCCGGATGGCGTGCTCATCGATCAGGATCTCCATTTCGTTAATTCGAGGCTCGGTGAGAAACACTTCGCCGGCCAGGCGTTCGTTTCGTTCCAGCACGGCCCACAGCGCGCGATTTACCGACGCTTCCACCGTGCGGGCTTGAGAAACCAAGTAATTCACCAGCACACTCTGAAAGATTCCTTCGGTGTTGGGCTTGGCAGTAGCCATGGCCTGGACCTCCATGCGCTCGAACAGCGAGCGAATCGAATTCTTCCCGTATGCACAATGGGCCTGGAGGGTTGCAAGGGCGTGACGGAGGCGTGAATCTTCTGAAACAAGCGTAACTCTTAAACCGCCAGCGGAATCGAGAACGAGAACTTCGAGCCGGCGCCGACTTCACTTTCCACCATCAGCCGGCCTCCGTGGACTTCCACGATGTGCTTGGCGATCGACAAACCTAGGCCGGTTCCCCCGGCTTCGCGGGAGCGCGCCGCGTCGACGCGGTAGAAGCGCTCGAAGATGCGCTCCTGATCGGCGAGAGGGATTCCGATGCCCGTATCGGCCACGGTAAGCACCACCTCGCGCCCTCGCGCAGCCGCGCTCACGTGAATTTCCCCGCCGGAGGGCGTGTATTGAATAGCGTTGTCGATCAGGTTCTGCAGAACATCGCGCAGCAGCCCTGCGTCGCCGTGCACGAGGGGAAGCCCTGCCGGGATTTCGATCTCCAGCGCAATCTGCTTTCGGTCGGCCTTCATCAATGCCGTCTCCGCGCAGCGTTCCACCAGGTCTAGCAACGACACCGGGGAAAATTGGACTTCCAGCTTTCCTGCTTCGATCCGCGCCAGCTTCAACAGATCGTCGGTGAGGCGGGCCAGGCGAATGGCATGATCCCGGATGATTTCAAGAAACCTCCTGTTGTTCGTGGGATCCTCAATCGCGCCGGCGAGCAGAGTCTCGGAAAACCCCTGAATGGCGGTGAGGGGCGTCTTGAATTCATGAGAAACGTTGGCCACGAAATCCTGGCGCACGCGTTCCAGGCGCCGCAACTCCGTAACGTCGTGCAGTACCACGATCGCCCCAGAGGGCTTCGCGACCGCGGACAGCCCCGGCTGTGCCGGCAAAGGGCGGCCCGAAACAGCCCCGCCCTCCAGTGCCTGGACGGGAGCCGCGGTAACCGAGAAGCTCCGCTGCTGCACTGTTCCCATCACGATATCGGTTTGAAGTCCCTCTTCTCCGGCCAGGGCGCCGCGGATCACTTCCAGCAATTCCGTATTGCGGATAACTTCGATCAGGGGCCGGCCCTCGCTGCTCGAAGAATCCCGGTTCAGGATTTCCGAAAACGCGCGGTTCGAGAAAACCAGCCGTTCCTGTGCGTCGATCACGCCCACACCTTCGACCATGCTTCGCAGAATCGCGCCGGAGCGGTTCCGCTCGCCGCTGAGCGACCGGATCGTGCGGTCCATCCATTCCGCCGTTTCGTTGAGGGCTTGCGTGAGTTCCCCCAGTTCGTCGCTGGCGCGCTCGGCGGGTAATGGACGGAAATCGCCTTGGGCGAGCCGCAGAGAAAAGCGCTTGAGCCGCTCCACACGCTCGGCGAAAGACCGGAAGAAGAAAAAAAGAGCAATCGCGCCGGCCGCCAGGATGACGATGGTTGCGTCGAGAAGCCTCCGGCGAAGGTCGGCGAGCGATGAATCGACTTCCGCCAACGGCAATGCCATCCGCAGGACCACGGGAGACGCGGTGGGCGGTTGGTATCGCACCGCGCGGAAGGCAATTTCCCGGTGCGATATTGCATCGCGCCGGATCGATTCTCCTTCCCCGGACGAGAAGGCAGCTTTTATTTCCGGAGAATCGAAGGTACTGGCAGGTATCTGCGCCTGGGCCGGTCCCTGCGAAGACGCGGCTATGATGCGCCCTGTTGGATCGATCACGGACACACTGGCGCCGCTTGTAGCCAGCCAATTGGTCCATTCGAGAACGTCTTCCGGATCGTCGAAACGGGGAGGCTTCGCCTGAGCGACATTCGAAAGCGACGCCAGCTGGCTGAAGGTGGCGCGCACGTAGTCCTGCCGCACCGCGCCCGAGGCATAAAAATTGATGGCCAGAAATACGGCCAGGATCAGGGCCAGATACGTCAGCCCCAGGTTCCAGAAGAGTCTAGCTCGCACGGGTTTCGAACAGATAACCGGCGCCGCGGATCGTTTTCATGTACACGGGATGTTGCGGATCGATCTCCACCTTCTCGCGGAGACGCCGCACGTACACATCCACACTGCGCGGTGTAACGAATCTCTCGGTGCCCCAAACCCCGTCCAGCAGCTGATCGCGCGTGAACACGCGGTTCGGGCGCGCCGCGAGAAAATAAAGCAAACGAAACTCGAGGGTGCTCATCGGCACGGGTTTTCCGCCGCGGGTCACGCGATAGGCCGCCGGGTCGATTCGCAGAACGCCAATTTCGATTGGCTTGTCCGACGGCGCTCCGGGATCGGCTCGCCGCAAAAGCGCCTTCACGCGCGCGACAAGCTCCCGCGGACTGAACGGCTTGGTTACGTAATCGTCCGCGCCGAGCTCCAGACCCACCACGCGGTCCGCTTCCTCTCCCTTCGCGGTAAGAATCAAAATGGGCAGCCGGTTCAAGCTGACGTCGCGCCGCACTTCCTTGCAGATATCCAGCCCGGAGAGTTTTGGGAGCATGAGGTCGAGAATTAAAAGATCGGGCGGCGTTTTCCGGATTTGCGAAAGACCGCTGGAGCCATCCCCGCTCGAAGCCACCTGGTAACCGTCCTTCTCGAGGTTGTACCGCACCAGTTCGACTATGTCCTTGTCGTCTTCAATCACAAGTACGCGTCTCATCGTGTCTCTCTTTTGTGAAGTTCCGGTCAAACCATACGGGAAGTGGCGTCCCGGAAGCAAGCTGCTGATTTTCTGCCGGACGGAAACAGTGGAAAACAAAATCTGGTTTCATAACGGGACTCCTCGTCTCAGATGGAACAGCGCGATCCTGAAGGTGTCGTTTCCGCTTCTCGCAATTTGCCTCTAGCAACTTGAAAATGCTCGATTTGATTAGTGGGAGGGGCGATAGGGTTTATGGCCACTCTTCTGCCTTAGACCATTGAGAAGACGCGTATCAAAGGGCGCTTGCGATCTGCCGATAAGTCCAACAGGAGGAATCGCATGATGGGAGGGACTGGAAGACAGTTGGACCCGGCGCGCCGGAGTCTCGAGTCCCAGGATTTCGAGGCTGGCATGCGCCGCAAGATCGTGGGGCAGGACGAAGCGGTGCAGGCGGTGGTGGATCTGTACCAGGTTTTTCGCGCCGGGCTCAACTCGCCGGGACGTCCCGTGGGCAACTTGCTGTTCCTCGGGCCCACCGGGGCGGGGAAGACGCGCGTCGTCGAAGCGACAGCGGAAGTGCTGTTTAGCGATCCGCGCGCGGTGCTCAAGATCGATTGCGCGGAGTTCCAGCACTCGCACGAGATTGCCAAGCTGATTGGTTCGCCTCCGGGATACCTCGGGCACCGCGAGACGCAGCCGCTGATCACGCAGGAAGCACTCGCGCAGTATCACACCGAGAAGCTGAAGATCAGCTTTCTGCTGTTTGACGAAATCGAGAAGGCGTCCGATGCCCTGTGGCAATTGCTGCTGGGAATCCTCGACAAGGCGACGCTCACACTCGGCGACAACCGGCGCGTGGATTTGTCGCAGACGATGATCTTCCTGACGTCGAACCTGGGCGGCTGCGAGATCACGGAGTTGATGACCGGCGGCATGGGGTTTGCGCCCGCAGTTCCGGCGGATGCGCGTCCTCGGTTGGACGAAAAGGTCGAGAAGTCGGCGACCGAAGCGGCCAAGAGGAAATTCGCACCGGAGTTCATGAACCGCATCGACAAGACGGTGGTCTTTCATACGCTGCGTTCCGCACAGCTCGAACAGATTCTGGAGATCGAGCTTGCCATGATCCAGCAGCGCGTGCTCGACACGGATCGAGGGCGCTTCCTTTTCCGCATAAAACCGGCGGCCAAGGACTTTCTGCTGCGCGAAGGGACCGACATGAAATACGGCGCGCGCCACCTGAAGAGGGCGATCGAACGGCACCTCGTCTACCCGCTTGCGAGCCTTCTTGCCACGCAGCAGGTTTGTCTGGGCGACGTCATTTCCATCGATTACTCCGCTTTCGAAAACGCTCTCACGTTTGCGAAAGAGGCGGAAGGCGCTGTCCTGCCTGCGGGAGAAGCGGAGTTACAACGAGGGGTAGGAGCCGCCACCAGCGATGGCCGCGCCATTCCGCTGGTGCGAACGTTTGCCGCAGCGGAGCGCTTGCCTCCCGGAACCCTGCGGCGGGTCTGAATCCGGATAGAGCAGCTAGTTGGATCAAGCGCGTCAAAGGAGACTCAATTGCGAGAGGGCGACGGCGTGACGAATCGGTTTCAGGGCAGTGAGTTGACCGCGGAACGCCGTGCGCCGGCCTGGGATATGGAGGCCGCCTTGGAACTGGTGGAAGGGGACCGGGAACTGGCGGAGGAGCTTGCGAACCTGTTCGCAGAAGAATGTCCGAACGCCCTGGCTGAGATGCGCGTTGCCCTTGAGGGAAACGACGCCCCTTTGCTGGAGCGTCTGGCGCACACGATGAAAGGTTCGTCCGCGCACATCGGAGCAACCGGCACGTCGCAGCTGGCGCTGGTGCTTGAATCGCAGGCGCGCTCGGGTGAGTTAGACGAGGCGCGGGAACAATTCAGGCTCCTCGACGCGGAGGCCGGGCGGCTTCTCATCGAGTTGCGGGCGCTTTCTCCCAAGGCGGCGACGTGAGTTCCAAGTTGTCGCAGTTTGCAGCACCCGATGGAATGCCGATGAGCGCTGGAAACACATCGAAAACTCGCATTCTGATCGCCGACGATGATCCGGTATCGAGGCGGATGCTGCAGGCGTTTCTTATGAAGTGGGACTTTCAAGTGGTTGCCGCAGCTGACGGGCTGGAAGCTTTGCGAATTCTCGAAGAAAGCGACGCCCCACCGCTCGCCATCCTCGATTGGATGATGCCCGGAATGGAAGGTCCGGAAGTTTGCCGCCAAATCCGAAAGCACGTTGGCCGCACGTATATCTACGTGCTCTTGCTCACGGCGCGAACGCAGAAAGACGACCTCCTGCAAGGCCTGAAATCGGGTGCTGACGACTACCTTACAAAGCCCTTGGACGCCCAGGAGCTGCGGGCCCGCGTCAACGTCGGCCTCCGCATCCTCGACTTGCAGCACAGCCTGATTGAAACGCGCGAGGAGCTTCGTTTCCGGGCAACTCACGACGCACTGACAGGGATCGCGAATCGCGGCGTGATTCTGGAAGTGCTCAACCGGGAGCACTCCCGCCGCTCGCGGGAAGGCGGCTCGTTCGGAATCATCATGGTCGATCTCGATCACTTCAAGCAGGTGAATGACACCTGCGGTCACCATGGCGGAGACGCCGTCTTGAAAGAGGCATCGCGGCGCATGACCGAGTGCGTGCGCGCATACGACACAGTGGGGCGGTACGGAGGCGAAGAATTCCTGGTCGTTGTGCCGGCATCCGACGTGATTGGCACGCTGGGCCTCGCCGAGCGTATCCGAGCCGAAATGGAAGCTCAGCCGGTAGCGCTGGATACCGGTGAAATTCGGATTACCACAAGCCTTGGAGTGGCCATTTGCAGCGACGAACACCCTCAGGACCTGCAGGCGCTGCTCAAACTCGCCGACGAAGCTCTCTACCGCGCCAAGGCGCGGGGCCGCAACCGAGTAGAGCTGGAAATCCAGGGCGTTACCGGGCTCTCGCTCGATACGGTGACTGCGCCGCTCAAGTCCGCCTCCTGAAAATTAACCGACGACAGGATTTTTCAGCCGCGCCCTGAAGGAATCGGCTCGCGATTGCTATTCAGCTTCTTACCCGGCGTGCTAGAATTGCGGCTGCATTAGGCCCGTAGCTCAGTTGGCTAGAGCGCCACCTTGACACGGTGGAGGTCTGCGGTTCGAGCCCGCACGGGCCTACCATTTATCTCCTCGATCTTTTCTCCCCACCGCCGCTTTTTTCAGTTCCTTCATGTGAATTATCCGCAGTCCGCCTCCTTCCGTGAATCGTACGTGGCAAAAAGCAGAATTCGGTTTCGATTCGGAACTACGCGGCCCAATAGCTAAAGAAGATCCCGGTTCTGTCGATTCGATTGCAAAGGGCCCCCTTCGTGGCTTAAAGACCGAGCCCTGAACCTAAGTGAGCCGAATTAACTCGGGCACCGGCTTCCGCAGCATTGATTCCCGTGAAGGAGAACTTCCGTGACTGGATGCAGGGACAAAGGAATCGCTCTCGTTACGACCCTTCTGGTTCTGCTGCTGATGTCCACGATGATTGTGGGCTTGTCGTGGCTCGTGATGGGCGACCAGAAGCTGGCAGGAAACAGCTCCGATCGCCAGTTGGCGTTTTACGGCGCCGAGTCGGGCTTGGAAATACTGACGGCGGGTCTTGAAAATACGTTCGATTCAAACTACGCGCCCACGGCGGCAGCCATCAACGGAATCGTATCGGCCGCGCCGGTGAATCTGGTGCCGGGCGTTCAATATCTATCGATTGGCAGCAGCACGAATGGCTCGGGCTATTCTATTACTTTCCCCACGGACGCCAACGGGAATCCGCAATCCAGCTATCACACAATTGCCACAGGACAAAATGCCGGGCTCGTTGGACTCACTACTCCCTATACACTCAGCGCCATTGCCCACACCACAAACGGATCGGAGGTGAAACTGGTGCGGCAGGTGCAGACCGTGGGTATCCCCGTTTTTCAGTTTGGCTATTTCTCCGATTCGGACCTGGACTTCTTCGCGGGCCCCAACTTCAACTTTGGCGGCCGCGTTCATACGAACGGCAACTTGTGGCTTGCGGAAGGCAATGGCAATACGCTCACGATGGCCAACAAGGTGACCGCCGTGGGCGAGGTGATTACCTCGAATCTGGAGAACGGCTGGCCGGCCAGCAGCAATTACGGCGGCACCGTGAACATCACTACCAATCCTGGATCCAGCAGCTATGCGGATATCACCGCGCAGACGCCCCCCCAAAGCGCCACCGGCACCAGCAACTGGGTGAACAGCGTGGGCGCTTTCAATTCGAGCTTTACGTCCATGGCGGGGAGCGTCTTCAACAACAACATTGCCGTGGGCCCGGAAGGCACAGGCGTAACGGCGCTAAACATGGCAATTGCCACGCCGGCGATTGGAGGCCAGTCGATCGACATTATCCGGCGGCCGGTGCAGGGCGAGAATACCTCCAATCCGGCGAAACTGGCCGAGCGATACTACGCCCAGACGAGCTTGCGAATTCTGCTTTCCGACTATGGCGCGTCCGGCGGCTGTACGGACAGCGATATCAGCAGCACCAGCTCCAGCGCACTTCCGGGCCTGGCAACGAACGGCTCGAATCCGGCCACGCCAATCGATCTGGCAACCCTGGCGTGGACCTCGACCGGGCCACCGGCGGGAAACGGCAATACGACGCTGCCCTATTCCGCGCCTCCCAGCTGGATCCAATCAACCGGCAACGCAGGAGTGTCCATCTTCCCCATGCCGACTTCCAACGCGCAAGGCGGCGCAAACTACACTGGGACCGACGGCTACTGGGTGAAGCGGTGGTATCCGGTCATCACGGGCTGCCTCAAAATCGATGAGCAAAGTAAGACGAGCGCGGGAAGCTGGACGGACGTGACGGCTGAAATCCTGAAGCTCGGCTGGACCGGACGAAACATCAACCCACAGGTAGGCTATTACGGAGTATCGTTTGGGCCCGCCAGCCCCTGGCTCGAGCCCAGTCTCTCCGGGGAGGCTGCCGGGGTAACTGCCTGGAGCCCCATAAAGCAAATAGCGGCGTCCGGCCCCACCGCAAACTCCGGCGTTCTCCAGGTGGGATGTACGGATCCAAGCCCCAATGCTGTGATCCGGCTGGCTCGAATCCGCGACAACCCGTCCAACGCCGCCGGCGGAACCGCGACCGCGAGTAACAATTATTGCGGGAACAATCCGAGCTCGAATGCCTGGTCGAATGGAGCGAACCAGACCGCGAAGCAGTGTTCGGGCAGCTCGAATGTGCTGAGGGACTGCCCCACGACGCTGGGGACCGATTTTTGGCCCATGGCGCTGTTCGATGCGCGAGAAGGAGCGTTCAGGGATACCGCTCCCAGCGGGAATCAAGTGACGCTGGCCGGTACGATGTACTACGTCGAACTCGACGTAGCCAACCTTGAAAGATGGTTCTCGGGAACGATTGGAAGCAGCGGGACGTCGGCGAACAACACCACAGGATATTCGGTCTATTTCTCAGACCGGCGTGGTGAGAAACAGGACCCGAATCCGCCTGCGTCCGTGGGCACAACTTCGATGCTTACGGGAGGATATGGATACGACGATTTTGTGAATCCTTCGAGCGGCAGCGGGTGCCCGAGCGGCGTGCTCGATCAAGGCGAGGACGTGGAATCCGATTACTTGAACGGCGTATCGCAAAATAGCGGCACCACCCCGCGAACCTACGGAAAAACTCCCGCCTATGACAACGCCGGGTCGGCATCCGTTTCCACGATCGCCAGCATTACGACTGTGGCTGGACCTCTGGGCGATAACCCCAGCTGTTCAGGGAACCTCGCCACACCATTGGCGGTCGCTGACCAAACGCAGGACTTGCGCGAAAATCCTGCGCTCATCTTCCGTCGTGCGCTGAAGCTTGTGAACGGCAGCACGATCAGCAGCGGCACAACGTGCAACGGAGTGGCCTGCGGGCTGTCAGTGATCGCGGAGAATCCGGTGTACATCCAGGGGGATTACAACAACCCGGGTCTAAACACGGGCTTCACCGGCACCGGGGTAGCCGCGTCCGTGATCGCGGATGCGATTAGCCTTCTTTCCGACGGCTGGAACGACGCGAACTCGTTCGCTTTTCCTTACAATCCCAACAACCGATGGGCCACAAATACGACCTATCGCATGGCCGTCATCGGCGGAAAGGAATTTGCCTTCAAACAGCCCTCAGTCGGTAACCCGCCGGTGGACTTCGGTACAGATGGAGGGGCGCACAACTTCTTGCGGTATCTGGAAGCGTGGGGCAGCCTCTATTACCAAGGCTCGATTGTCAGCATGTACTACAACCACCAGGCGGTGGGCACTTTCAAATGTTGCACCACCGTCTACTACGCACCCACCCGCGTTTTTAACTTCGACTCGAACTTCCTGACGCCAAGCTTGTTGCCGCCGCTCACGCCCATGCTGCGCGCGATCAACACACTGACGTTCACGCAGGATTTGTTGCCCACGCAGTAGAGATGGCCGCCCCCACACAAGCAGCTTCCTGTTGTTCTGGAGAATCGAAGTCGCCGGCCGCGAATTCCGCCTTACAGGGCTAACTTGAGGGAATTCAGACCGCGATGTTCAGGCCGGTGCCGGTCGAAGAGGCGCCGGTGGACGAACTGCCTGCGAAGGGAGCAAACGCGGCGGTATCGGTCTGGAAGGTCGTGTAGGCTTGCTGCGCGGCGCTCAGATTGCCGGACTGCAATGCCTGCCCTAGTTGAGCGAGGGCATCTTGCGTCTGCGTGAGCGCGCTGCTTGCTGCTGCGCTGTGAAAGTTGTGGTGGCCGTGTCCCGCCCCCTGCTTCAATCCTTGCTCGAGGTTCGCGTAGTCAGACTGCGCGGCGGTGAGATTGCCCGATTGCAGATCCTGGGCGATCTGGCTGAAAGCCTGCGAGGTGACTGACGGCCCGGACGAGGAGGACGAAGATGACGACGGTGTCGACGAAGAAGACATGTCCGATTGAAGAGCCGTGAGATCGGCTTGCCCTCGCGTCACGTTGCCGGACTGCAGATCCTGACCCAGCTGCTGGAAGTCCTGCTTGAACTTATGGGAGCTACCGTGTCTCGCACTGGAAACGAGCGATTCCAGGATATCCGCGCCCAACATTCCGATTGACGACATATGCTGCTCCTTCGTGTTGCTGCAATTCTTGTCCCGCGCCGCCCGATGTGGGTCGGCACTGGTTGGAAAGCAAGTCGATTGCCGGAATCCACGGATAGCCTTACGAAAGCATCGTCCTGAAACTTGCAGTGAAAAAAAGACTTAGGCATGGTTGCACAGCTGGGCTTTGGGGAACAGCGCCGACGGCTAGGCAAGAAGAGAGCGAGACCCGCTTTTCAGCATAGGCAACTCTTGCCCGGTTTCCGGCGTGGGACTAAGCTGAGCAGGGCTTTCATTCTCACCCTGCCCGGAGATAGAGCCATGAGCAGCGGGACGCGCATTATTGAGGTCCGCCAGAATGTCCTCAAGCAAAATGACGTTGTTGCGCGCGCCCTTCGCCAGCGATTCCACGATGCTGGCGTGTTCGTCGTAAGCCTCGTTTCTAGCCCAGGCTCGGGTAAGACGATGTTGCTCGAGAAAACGCTGAGCCTGCTCCAGCCGGAATTTCGCGTCGCCGCGCTGGTAGGCGACCTCGCTACCGAGAACGACGCAGCTCGCCTTGCGCGCAGCCAGGCTCCCGTAAAGCAGATCATCACCGGAACGGTGTGCCACCTCGAAGCGGCCATGGTCCAGCAGGCGCTCGAAGGGTGGAACCTCGAAGACGTGGATTTCTTGTTCATCGAGAACGTGGGAAATCTCGTGTGTCCTTCGTCCTACGATCTTGGGGAAGATTTGAGGCTGGTGCTGATGTCGGTGACGGAGGGAGAGGACAAGCCTCTCAAGTACCCCACGATTTTCAATAGCTCCGATGTGGCCGTGATTACCAAGATGGACTTGTCCGCAGCCGTGGAGTTTGATGCTGCAACAGCCGCGCGTAATATTCAGGCCGTGCGCCCAGGAATGGAAATTCTGCACGTGTCCGCGAAATCCGCTTCAGGCATGGAGACCTACTTGGAGTTTCTGAGATCGAGCCGGGCGAGCATTCACGCCTCACGCGCGTTGGAGAAGGATTCCCTCACCGCGCGTCCTTAGCGCCAATTGCGCGGAATCAATACCGTTGACTACTTCCCGGAAGTCTGGCTGATCCATGCCCAGCAAATGGGCGATATTCTTCCGGGCCATCATGTCGATCTCGGCGTCCGTGACCCCGGCACCCTTTAGCGCCGCGATGTACATTTTCCAGCCTTCGATGAACGGGGGGTACTTCGTGCCGCCAAAATCTCCTGACATGATGCAATGCTCGGCGCCCACGGCGTGAATGTCGTCGGCCCATTCCTTCGGGTCCCGCCTGGCCGATGTGGGGACAGTGGTGGGGCTGCCTTCCGGGTCGAGCGGCAGAATGGTGTTGCCTATAAATTCGAGGTAAGCGCCGTCTTTCACCTCCTGCTGCATTTGCTCGATCGTGGTGCCCTGCAGGGTCGGGTGGGTGACGATCACTCTTTGGAGTCCCATTTTGTGCGCTTCGCTCACGAGGAGAAGGCTGTCTTCCGGGTCCATGTGGCCGGTTGCCAGAACGAGGTCATACTTCTGAATCAGCTTCAGCACTTCGATTGTCTGCGGGAGCAGCACGCCATCCTTCTGGATGGGTACGAACGGTTTGGTGGTGCCGCGGGTTTTGCGGTTTTCCGCGTCCACAGTGGGCATAAAAACGACCTTCAGGAAGTGTCCTTTCACCGTGGCCTGCTGCAGGACGGCGTCCGGATTGATGCCGCCCACCGAGCGGTTGAGCACGATGCTGCCCCAGATCTGGATGCCCGGCACGATTTCGCTCACGGTGTAGGCCAGCTGCGTGGTGGGCATCTCGTGATTCTTGAGGACGATGCCCAGCCATTCCCGCTGCCTTGGCCTCCTTTGCGAGTTCCAGCGCGTCATACCTTCGCGCCACGTTGTCGGGATCGGAGTGCGCGTGCTCGTCGATGATGCCTTGGAGTTGCGCTTTGGAAGCGCTGGCGAAAAGAACGACCAGCAAGGCGAGAGACGCCAGACGGGCGAATGTGATTTTGGTCATCGTGCCTCCTGGTGTGAATTTCCGATCTTTCTTCGCAAACGTGGCCCCCAGCACGAAACTTGCGGCGGCGCAGCGGCGCTATGGTACACACTTTCTCAAGGCGCAATTTAAATTTTTTTGGCACCTATCTCAGCTGCGAACACGTCATTTGCCGTTGACACAACCGTATAGGAAAGTTAGGCTTCCGGGCGAAGTTTCATAACGTCAGCGTATACAATAAGAGCAGGAAAACAGGAGCAGAATCATGGGCGGGGGGACAATGTTGTCTGGCGCATATCGCTACAGATGGATGGCGGCTTTTCTGCTGTTTTCGCTGGCCCTCCTGAGCCGTCCCGCCGCTGCCCAGGTGGACCTCACGGGAAGATGGGGACAAAAGGAATTCGAGGACAGGCCTGAACGAGGACCCGGCCCGGAAATCGGCGACTACACCGCGATGCCCATCAACGACGCTGCGCGGCTGCGCGGCGACTCCTGGGATGCGCAGCAGTGGGAGATGGTGGAGCACGAGTGCCAGCCGCATCCCGCCGATTACGGGCCGCGCGGTCCCGGCGAGATGCGCATCTGGGCCGACGTGGACCCTTTCACGCAGGGAGTGATCGCGTGGCACACGTCGCTGCGATTCATGCTGCCCCTGCGGACCATCTACATGGACGGCCGGCCGCATCCTTCGGAGAATGCGCCGCACACCTGGCAGGGTTTCTCCACCGGGGAATGGGAAGCGGACATGCTGAAGGTGACGACGACTCACCTCAAGGAAGGGTGGGTGCGCCGGAATGGCCTTCCGCGCAGCGACCGGGCCACGCTGATCGAATATTTTATCCGGCACGCGGAATTGTTCACGCTGGTCACGGACGTGGAAGATCCCGGTTTATCTGACCGAGCCGTTCGTTCGCACCTCGAACTGGATCCTCAACCTGGGGAGCTACCTGCGCCCCAATTTCTGCATCCCGAGCGTCGAGGTTCCTCATCCCGGAAGGTTACGTTGCCTATCACCTGCTCGGCGCGAACCCCTGGTTGACCGAGTTTGCGTCCGTGTACGGAATACCTGTGGAAGCGACTCGCGGCGGCGCCGAGACAATGTATCCGGAATATCAGGAGAAGATTGCGAAGATGCCCGCGCCGCCCAAACTCCCGGAGCCTAACGAGACGAAACAATGAATAAACTCGGTCGAAATTGCGCGAAGGCTTTGCCCGTGGCGCTCGCGCTCATCGGATTCGTTCTCGGGGTTGGATCGCGCCGGATTTCCGCGCAGGAGAATCAGGCAGGCGGCCACGGAAAAATCGAAATGTTGCACGTGCAGGGGAATGTTTACATGATCGCCGGCGCGGGCGCCAATATCACCGTGCAGGTGGGGCCGCAATTTGTGATTGTCGTCGACTCCGGCCTCGCGCAGCGAAGCGCTGAAGTGCTCGCGGCCATCCGGAACCTGACCGACAAGCACATCCTTTTCGTCATCGATACCAGTGCCGACGCGGACCACACCGGCGGCAACGGGAAATTATCGCAGGCCGGCTGGGCGCTGCCGAATTCGAGCCTGAATCCTCTCGATAGCGGCTCCAAGGGCGGGCTGAACCTGCCTCCGGGCGCTTCGATCATTGCGCATATCAACGTGCTGAACAGGATGAGCCAGCCGGCCGACAAGGAAAAGCTGGTGGATTCGTCTCTCTGGCCCTCGGATACCTACGAGACACGCTATTGGAGGCTTTACAACGGCGAGGGCGTGTTCATGTATCACCCGCCCAACGCTCACACCGATGGTGACACCTACGTTCTCTTCCGCAAATCCGACGTCGTGAGCACCGGAGATCTTTTCACCATGACCAGCTACCCGGTGATCAAGGCGGATGAGGGTGGCAGCATCACCGGAACCATTGACGCTCTGAACCAGATCATCGAACTCCTCGAGCCCGAAGAAAACGAAGAAGGCGGCACCTACGTGATTCCCGGGCACGGCCGCATCTGCGACAGAAACGACGTGGTGAACTACCGCGACATGGCGACCATCGTTCGCGGCCGCATACAAGCTCTGATCAAGAAGGGCATGACGCTCGATCAGGTGAAGGCCGCCCAGCCCACGCTCGACTACGACGGTCTCTATGGCTCAACCAGCGGTCCCTGGACAACCGATATGTTCGTCACGGCCGTCTATCAGGAACTGAGCAAGGCCAAAGGCCAAGCGGATCAGAAAGCAAGCGCCGGCAGATAGGGATTTACCATCTGCCTGAAATCGCCTGACATTTGATTTGCCGTCTGCCTTGGCGATTTTCACGGCGTATCCACAGTTACGTACCCATCATTCCTTCGAAGTCCTCCTCAGCTATCTGCTGTGCTACTATGCCGCCGTTAACCGATGCCTTGCTGTCGTGGATGCCGAATTTCCAAAAGGGTAAATCACAGGTTCGTCCTGCTCCAGCGCGGCGTGGAGCGGTAGGATAGTGAAACGGGGAGGGGTGGATGCGTCCCAAAGACGCGTTTTTTCGGCTCATAGGCCTTGGCATTTTGCTTGCTTCCGCTTGCCACGGAGCGACAGTCACCGGAACCGTCAAAGGCCCGGATGGCGCGCCGTTTCAGGGCGCCTTCGTGGAAGCTCGCAACACGAAGATGCGGATGACGGTGATCGTTCTTTCGGACGCCCAGGGGCGCTACCATCTCGAGAAATTGCCAGCCGGCGATTACCGCGTGCAAATCGTGGCCACCGGCTATCGCGCCGATCCCCGCCCGGGCGTAAGTCTCGCCGCGGACCAGAGTGCCTCGTTTGATTTCGCGCTGCAGGCTGGCACCGTCCGCTGGAATGAAACTCATCTCTACCAGGAACAGAAGCTCTGGCCTCCCGCCAAAGGGAAGGACCTGCTGCTGGGAAATTGCACGATCTGCCATGAATTTCAGAGCCGCATGGCGTCCGTGACGCGCGATCAGGAAGGCTGGAGAGACCGCGTCGAATATATGCGCACGGCCGAGCACTACGCCCTCTCGAATATCACGGACGAGAATGCCGACGATCTTGCGGCCTATCTCGCCAAGTTGTTCGGCCCGGATTCCGTGCTCCCCAAATCTCCCGCGGACATGCCCGGTTACAAGGAAACGCTGCGAACCTTCAGCAGCGATGCGATGAACATCGTGTACGTGGAATACGACATGCCCGGTCCGAGCCGGATGCCGTTCAGCGCCACCCCGGACAAAGACGGCTACCTGTGGATTCCCAATTCCGGCCGGGCGAATATGATCACTCGTCTCGATCCAAAGACCGGCGATATGAAGGACTTCACCGTGCCATTTATCGGCACCGCTGGGATCCATTCCACCATTCCTGCGGCCGATGGTTCTGTCTGGCTGGCCGAGCAGGGCTCGAACAGAGTGGGCAGATGGGATCCCAACACGCAGAAAGGTCACCGAATATCAGGATCAGTATGTTCCCGGCAAAGAGGGCCTGCTGCCCGGCGGGCAGAAGCACACGCTGCGGCTCGATCCGAGCGGGAACGTGTGGTCGAGCGGCATTCCGCTGACCAAGTTCGATCCGGAGACCGGAAAGTTCACGCGTTTTTCGGAAGTCGCCGCCACCTACGATGTGAAACCGGACAAGAACGGCGACGTGTGGTTCACCAATCCCTCCCGCAATACCATTGGAAAAGTGGACGGTAACACGATGAAGGTGACGCAGTGGCCTTCGCCGACGGCTGATTCTTATCCGCGCCGCGTGGAAGTCGGCCCGGATGGAATGATCTATGCGGGCGAGTTCAAGGCCGGGAAGATGCTCCGGTTTGATCCCGCAACGCAGACGTTCGAGGAATTCAAGCTGCCGGGGCCCGATCCGAGCCCTTATGCGCTGGGCTTCGATGCGGATGGCTATCTGTGGTATGACTCGCATCACATGGATAACCTCGGCCGGTTCGACACGAAAACGGGCAAAGTGATCGAGTATCCCTTTCCGCATTTTGAAAATTGCGCGCGCGAATTCTTCCGCGATTCGGAAGGGCACATGTGGTACGGCTCGTCGCCCAACAACAAGGTCGGGTACTTCTACCTCGCCGGGAAAAGCAGCGAGGTAGCAAAGAAGTAAGATCGCGGCGTCGAAAGGGAGGCCCATGTCGAGACGCAAGCTTTTTTCAAGGATCGCTTTCGTAATTCTGCTTGGCTCGGCCTGCCAGGGCGCCACGGTGACGGGAATCGTGAAAGGCCCGGACGGCGCGCCGTTTCAGGGCGCATTCGTCGAAGCCCGGAACATGAAGATGAGGATGACGGTGATCGTCCTCTCCGATACGCAGGGCCGCTACCGCCTCGAAAAATTGCCGCCCGGGGAGTACCGGGTGCAGATCGACGCCACGGGTTACCGCGCCGATCCTCGCACGGGCGTGAACCTCACCGCGGACCAGAACACCTCCTTCGATTTTGCCCTGCAACCCGGCGTGGTCCATTGGAACGAAACTCATTTCTATCAGGCCGAGCAGCTCTGGCCTCCGGCGAGAGGGAAGGACCTGATCGTTCAGGATTGCGAAAGCTGCCATCAATTTCAGAGCCGCATGGCCTCGGTCACGCGAGACGCGGACGGCTGGCGGGATCGCGTCGAATACATGCGGACGGCCATGCACTTCAATCTGGCGAGTGTGACCGATCAGGATGCCGAAGATATCGCGTCTTATCTCACGATGTTGTTCGGGCCGGACTCGGTGCTGCCGAAATCTCCCGTGGACATGCCCGGCTACAAAGCCACGCTGCGATCGTTTGGCGCGGACAGCCTGAATATCGTCTACGTGGAATACGACATGCCAGGGCCAAGCCGAATGCCTTTCAGCGCCGCGCCCGATAAGAACGGCTATGTGTGGATTCCGAACTTCGGCGTGGCCAACAAAATCACGCGGCTCGATCCGAAAACGGGAGAAATGGCCGATTTCCCGGTTCCGAACATCGGCACCGCCGGAGTTCATTCCGCCGTGCCTGCCGCGGATGGATCTGTGTGGCTCACCGAGCAGGGAGCCAACAAGCTCGGTCGCTGGGACCCGGTGACGCATGAAATTACGGAATATCAGGACCCGTATCTTCCCGGCAAAGAGGGTGTCGCCGCAGGTGGAACGAAGCACACGGTTCGGCTCGACCCCAGCGGAAACGCGTGGTCGAGCGGATATCCCCTCTCGAAATTCGACCCGAAAACAAAGGAATTTAAGCATTTCGACGAAGTGCGCAACTCCTACGACGTGAAGCCGGATACCAACGGCGATGTATGGTTCACGAGCCCCGGACCGAACAAGATCGGAAAAGTAGACGGAAAAACCATGAAGGTCACGCAGTGGGTTCTTCCCACGCCGCTTGCTTCTCCCCGCCGGCTTGAAATCGGCCCGGACGGCATGATTTACGCCGGCGAAATGCACGGCGGAAATATTGCGCGCTTCGACCCCGCTACTCAGACCATGAAGGAGTTCGCGCTCCCAGGTCCCGATCCCACTCCCTATGCATTGGGCTTCGATACGGAAGGATATCTCTGGTACAACTCCCATCATCAGGACAATCTGGGCCGCCTCGATACCAAGACCGGCAAAGTGATCGAGTATCCGTTCCCGCATTACGAAACCTGCGGGCGGGAATTCTTCCGCGACGCCGAAGGCCGCATGTGGTACGGCACCAATCCGAACAACAAGGTGGGCTATTTCTATCTGGCCGCAAAGAGTGGCGGGAAACAGTCGGCAAGCAAGTAGCAACAGAAACTACCGGCCCAGGTCATGTTTGCTTCATTTCGGAGAGAAACAGCTTCGTTAAGGAGGATTCAATGATAGGACGCAGGAATTTTCTGGCGCTAGGCGCCGCGGCCCCGGTCGTTGCTGCCCTTGATCCCGCTTTGCGGGCGGCCCCGTCCGTCGCCGCGTCCGTCGCCGCGTCCGTCCCCGATGTCAAAACCCGTTCGGTCGGCAAGGTGGAGATTGCGTTCCCGTCGCCGATACCCAAGCCGAACGGCCTGCAGGCCACCAGCGAAGGATTGTGGATCATCCATCAGGATGAAGCCAACAGCGCCTCCCTGGTGAGCTACGCGGACGGCAAAATAATCCGCTCATTCCCCACCGAGACCAACAAGTCGAGCGGCCTTACCTATCACGAGGGGACGCTCTGGATCGGATCCACCTACAGCCGCGAGATCGTCCATTGCGACGCCACCACCGGCAAGACCATCGAGAAGATGTTCACGCCCGGGGCAGGGCGTGATCTACCAGATGGTCGGAGACGTCCCCGGCCGCCGCAGTCCACTGGCGAAAGCGCCTGAGCAGCGGCGCACGCTGGCCCCCGGAGAGACAGTCGGCGGATTCGTGCAAGGACGCATCATGGGAGCCAAGGCCACCGGAACCGGCGCGCACGGCCAGGAATGGCGTGACGGCAAGCTCTGGATGGCTGTGCCGCCCGCGCGCACGATCTTCTGCCTCGATCCTCAGACCTGGGTCGTGCAAAAGCGATTCGATTCGGTAGGCAACCGGCCCCACGGAATCGGCTGGGAAGGCAAATACCTGTGGTGTACCGATTCCAACCTGAACGCCTTCTTCAAGCACGATACTGACACGGGCGAAGTCGTCGAGAAAATCCAGCTCGCCGAGACGGACCCACTGCCGCATGGCATGAGCATCTGGCAGGACACGATGTGGTATTGCGACGATGTCGGCGTGATCTGTCGCATGAAGATCGCCTGATCAGGCGATCTTCATGCCAGGTGCCGCACCGGCCTTGCTACACGCGGGCCAGCGCCTGGTCGAGGTCGGCGATGAGGTCTTCGACGTCTTCAATCCCCACCGAGACGCGCACCATCCCGTCGGTGATGCCGTTTTCCTTGCGCACTTCGGGCGGCATGGAAGAGTGCGTCATGGTAGCCGGATGCGAGATCAGGGTTTCCACGCCGCCCAGGCTTTCCGCGAGCGAGCAGAGACGCACGTGATTGAGCAGGGTGCGCGCGGCGTCGAGCGAACCCAAATCGAAGGTGATCATCGCGCCGAAGCCGCGCTGCTGCTTCTTGGCGATTTCGTGCTGCGGATGTGAGGAAAGTCCGGGGTACAGAACGCGTTTCACTTTGGGATGCGCCTCAAGAAACTGGGCGATTGCCATTCCATTTGAATTGTGGCGGTCCATCCGCACCGCGAGCGTCTTGATTCCCCGGGAAATCAGGAAACAATCCATCGGCGCGAGTCCCGCGCCGGCCGAGCGTTGCAGGAAATAAATTTTTTCCGCGTCCTCCGGGCGCGCGAGCACCACAGCTCCTCCGATGCAATCGCTGTGGCCGTTGAGATACTTCGTCATGGAGTGGATGACGATGTGCGCGCCCAGGGCGATCGGCTGCTGAAAATAGGGGCTCAGGAACGTGTTGTCCACCGCGAACGTCAGGTTGCGGCTGCGCGCGAGAGCGGCTACAGCGGCAAGGTCGGTGACGATCATCGTGGGATTGGAGGGCGTCTCGACGTAAATCATTTTCGTGGACGGTCGGATGGCCCGTTCTACTTCGCCCAGGTTCGACGTGTCCACGTAGCTGAACTCCAGCCCGAATTCCACCAGCAGCTTCGATGCGAGGCGGAACGTGCCGCCGTAAATTGCCTTGGGTAGGACGGTGTGATCGCCGGGCCGCAGCAAACGAAATACTGCGTCAATGGCGGCCATGCCGGAGGTGAATACGTAGGCAGCCGTGCCGCCCTCCAGCTTTGCAACCGTGCGCTCCAGCGCTTTCCGGTTGGGATGCGTGGTCCGCGCGTAGTCGTAGCCCTTGCCCTTGTCGAGGCTTTCCATCACGTAGGTCGAAGTTTGGTAGATGGGCGCCACCACCGCACCAGTCAGCGGATCCGGTTCCTGGCCCACGTGAATCGCGTCGGTTGAAAACCCCATGAAGCTGCCTCCTTGTAATTGAGCGAGCGCCCTGCCACGATTCTACCGGTTTTAAAACAAGAATGCGGCGGGCAGCGCTTCAGAAGGTGCAACCCGCGCACGAGAAGATTCATCACTTGCGGAGCGGCCGGAGAGTAGAGTAAAAGTTATCTACCGTGGGATCTTCCAGGCGAATCGATCGAACAGCTCTCTTAACGATATGTGGCGCGTTTCTAGCGATCGGATTGCTCTGTGCCGTCGTTGCAGGCGCACAGGAGCCGAATGATTCCACGCAGACTCCCTCAGAACAGTCCGATTCACCGGGCAAAAAACCGCTCGGGCAACAAACGGTAAAGCTCAGAATCGAAGTAAAGGGAGATAGCGGCAAACCGGTGGCCAATGCCAGCGTGTACGTTCGCTACGATATTCCCGGCAACCTGCTTCGTAAGGACAAGCTTGCTGAGCTTGATCTGAAAACGAATGGCGATGGTTCGGTACGAGTCCCTGCGGTTCCCCAGGGAAGAATTTTGATTCAGGTGATTGCTCCGGGCTGGCACACGTACGGCAAATGGTACGATCTCGAGGGCAAAGACGAAGACTCCGTCGAGATCAAGCTCGACCCGCCCCACCGCTGGTACTGACGGTTATTTTGTTCCGAAATTTCTGCCAAGAATCCTGCAAAGTTGTCCTCCGCGAATGTTACGTTTGTAGAAGAATCTCTCGCAGTAAAAATATTTTCGCCGCGAAAAACTTGCACCAGAATTTGTGCAAACAGGATGAACCCTCGTATGAATGGGCCTTTTTTGTTTGTCGACGAGCCATTTCCACACGGTTTTCAACACAACTGTTGAAAACTTTCATCGACTATTCATAAAAGCGGGCGCGTTTCCGCGCCGTCTGGCGCGTGAATTGCTTTCGCGTCGAACGCCCACCCTGCTCCCAAACGAATCAAGATATTAAATTTTTCTGTTGAACTTTCCCGTGGAAGCTTCTCTCGGACGGCTCCGCTGTGCCCCAGCCGTGCTATCATTTTCGCCTGCCTGAAGACCTCCATTCAAAATGAAACAGCTAATTGTGAATGCAGACGACTTTGGCTTGACACGCGGCGTAAATCAGGGAATTATTCGCGCACACCGGGAAGGAATTCTTACCAGCGCAACTCTCATGGCCACCGCGCCGGCGTTTGAACACGCCGTGGCGCTAGCCTTGGCCAATCCCGGGCTTGGCGTAGGGTGCCATCTGGTTCTGGTCGGCGGCAAAGCGGTCGCGCCGCCCCAGGAGATTTCTTCGCTCGCGGATTCTGACGGGAGGCTGCCTGTGTCGCTGCCGGGTTTCGCGGCGAGAGTGAGTGCGGGAACTATAAGGCCCGCCGAGATCGAGCGGGAGCTCCGGGCGCAGATCGAGAAAACCCGCGGTGCTGGAATTCAGCCAAGCCATGTGGATACGCACAAGCACACACACGTGCATCCGATCGTGATGGAAATCATCGCCAGGATCGCGCCGGATTATGGCATCGAACTCGTGCGTAATCCGATCGAGAGTCTGCGCGATTCATGGAAGGGCGTGGGGCTTTCCACGCGGCTGGCGCCGGCGGGCGTGGTTCGTGCGGTCGGCCGAAATTTCCACGAAATTGCCGCGCACCACGGTTTGCGAGCGCCCGATCACTTTTTGGGACTGGCGAGGACGGGGCAACTCGGGCCCGAAGCCCTGCGCCGGATGATCGAGCAGCTGCCCGAGGGCAACACAGAAATCATGGTGCATCCCGGCGTTTGCGATGAAGATCTGGCACGCACAGGATCGCGGCTTCAGGCCCAGCGCCAGCTGGAGTTGGACGGCCTGCTCGACGCTGCTGTGAAGCGCACGGTCGAAAAAGAAGGCATTCGGTTAATAAGCTTTTGCGGGTTAAACTAGCGCAATGCGGGAAATCGATATAGCGCCCCCCAAGTACTCGGTCGTGGTGCCTTTCCACGACGAGCAGGAGAGCGTGCTGGAATTGCATCGCCAGTTGAGCGAGGTGATGACCGGCCGTTACGAGCCGGTGGAGTTTATCTACGTCGACGATCAAAGCAAGGACGCTACCCCGCAGCACCTCGCCGAAATTGCCGAGCTGGACTCGCGCGTCACCGTTCTTCGGCTGAAGCGCAATTACGGGCAAACCACAGCCCTCGCGGCCGGTTTCGACTACGCCACCGGCGATGTGATCATCTCCATGGATGGCGACCTGCAGCACGATCCCGCGGACATCCCGGTGATGCTCGAAGCGTTCGAAACGCAGGATTGCGAGATTGTGAGCGGCTGGCGGCAGCGCCGCGTCGACAATTTTCTCCTGCGGCGCTTGCCCTCGCGCGTGGCCAACTGGATGATGTCGAAGCTTTCAGGCGTCGACATCCACGATTTCGGCACCACGTTCAAGGTGTACCGGCGCGACACAATCAAAGACATCCATCTCTACGGCGAGATGCACCGTTTCATTCCGGCGCTGGCCGCATGGAATGGCGCCAAGGTGGTGGAAGTCCCAATCAAGAATATCGTTCGGCCCGAAGGCAAATCGCACTATGGAATTTCGCGGACGCTGCGGGTGTTTTTCGACATCATCACCATTCGATTCCTGATGCGCTACATGACGCGCCCTCTGCACTTTTTCGGGCCTCCCGGGCTCCTGGGCCTGTTCGGCGGCTCGTTGGTCCTCCTGGCGCTTTTTTTTGAGAAGGTTTTCTGGCACATCGACTTGTTCGCCGAGCATGGCCCGCTGATGGTGCTCGCGCTGATGCTCTGTTTGTTTGGCATTCAAGTGCTCGCCGTGGGGCTGGTGGGCGAGCTGCTCATGCGTACGCACTTTGAATCGGGAGCCGATCCCGTGTATCGCATCGAACGCATTACCGGCAGGTCCTATGGAAGCACGGTTTCCGGGAAAGCAGCTGTGGCGCCGGTGGCGGCAGTCAGGCGAGCGGGGAAGTAGTATTCGTTCGTTTCAGGAAATACATTCACGAAGTTGCTCACGAGGAACTCATGAAAAAACTCCAGTTTTTGACGGCGGCCTGTATCGTCGCGCTCGGTCTGGCGGCGGCAGCGAGCGCCCAGATGGGCGGCATGATGGGGCACGGTCCGCAGCCGCGCGGCTTGTTCAACCCGGTGGTCGGTTCCGGGGCGCAGTACGAAATTCAGTCGAATGGCAAGGGCGACAAGATGGTGATGGAGATCGATGTCGTCGGCAAGGAATCGGTCGATGGTAAGGACGGCTACTGGTTCGAGTCTACGATGTCCAACCCGCAGATGGGCGAGATGGTGATGAAGATGCTCACCGTTCCGGATGGCGCCAACTCGTCCGTCACCAGAATGATCATGCAAATGGCTGGCCGCCCGCCCATGGAAATGCCGATGCAGATGACGCACATGGCGCAGCAGAACCGGCAACCCGTCGATATCCGCAGCGAGGCGCAGGACATGGGCACCGAGTCCGTGACCACGCCCGCAGGCACCTTCATGGCCCATCATTACCGGATGAAGGATGGCTCGGGCGATTCGTGGATCAGCGAGCAGGTTTCGCCCTACGGCCTGATCAAGCACGAAGGCAAGGATTCCACGATGGTCCTCACGAAGGTGGTGAGCGACGCCAAGGATAAAATCACCGGCACGCCGGTTCCGTTCAACCCGATGGCGATGGGCATGGGCGGCCCTCCACCGAGATAACAGCGCGGATTTGAGGGATTTTTCAAAGCGCGGCAGAAGCGGAATCCGATAGCAAAGGCTGATAGCATATGCTTTGATTTTGTAACGGGGCCTTCGCCTCCCCACCAACGCGCCATGGATATCTTCGGAGTGAAAACTGTGTTGCTGTAGCGCCTAGAAATAGACTGTGTCGAGCTTGTGCTCCAAACGCAAAGCCCCTGTCAACCACGAAATCGATCGCGCAACGGAATCCGCTTCTGGCAGAGCAGGCATTACAGAAGCACATTACCTAGGTGGCGCTGACTTCGAGGGAAATCCAGATGGACATGTTGTGGAAGTTTCAGACGGCGTCGCCGCCGGAGACCTACCACGGCCAGCGCGTGCAGAAGTTCGTATACAAAGGTTTGTCGCTGGTGACCGCGAAGGATCAGGGCGCCGTGTGGCCCAAGCGCTAACAGTCATCGTGCATTTCTGCTGAATGTGTTGAGCGGCGTCTCCTGCTGTGAGGAAGTAAGCCCTCATCCCGTCGCGAAATTATTCTTCGCGCGCGTCAAGGATACTTGCGCGGTCTACAAGAAGGATCCCTCGCCCATCGAAATGGGCGAAATGTATTTTGGCGGCGGACAGCAGGGGGCTCGCGAGGGCCAAAGCTTCATCCAGGCGATGGACATTCAGACCGGCCAGAAGGTTGTATGTTGTCCTTGCTGGTTCCGGCGGGATCTTCACTTTCGCGTTCGCGCAGTGATCGGTTATGTCCATGCGTTTGGCTCTCAGCGCAGGCATTCCTGAAGGAGACTTGCAATGCGTGCATGGAATGAATCCCCCCTCTTCGCCATTCGTAAAATATTCGGCGGTTACTGCGGTTCGGGATTCCATTCGGTGCGGATCACTTCGAAGCCGATGTCCTTGAGGGTTTTTGCCATCGCGGAGGAATCGGATTTGGTGTAGGGGCCGACTACTACGTGGTAGAGGCGGCTGGGATCTCGTTTGAAGACGAAGGCTGGAAATTCCTTTTGGCGGAGGGATTCGGCGAGCTTTTCGGCGTCTTCCTCGCGAACCAAGGCGCCTACCTGAAGAACATAGCCGGGGGTGTCCAGCGTCGCGCCGGCATCGGCTCGGGGAGCTTGGGAGACGGTACCGCTCTCAATGGGATTAGGGGGCACCGCCATCTCTGCCGGCGTTTCGCCGCCGGTCAGGTTGGGATACAGCCGTCTCAAGGTGTAACCCAGAAAGGCGAGAGAGGAGAGAACGATTAGGGCCGCCAGCGCGGGCAGAAATACGCGGCGCGGCTTTGCCGAGCTTCCGGCAACTCTAATTCTCTCAGCGCGGGAGATTTCCGCGCCCGCAACGGCGAACTGCGTTTCAACGGGCGCGCTTCCGAACAGAGAGAATGGAAAGGTGTTTCGATCCTGGGTGGCACGGGGTTCCGGGGTGATTAAGGCATTCGCAACCCCTCCGGCGCTTTCGCGGCGTGCGGTTTTTGTTTGGACTCCGGCGCCGTCGCTGGTAAACGCGATCCATTCCTTTATGTGTTTGCGAGCTTCATCGGGCAGATCGATAAATTCGACACCCGCGGACGTCTTCGAATCGCTTAGCCACGTAACCCTGGCCTTGGTTTCAATCCACACATCGGATTGCGAAAACTGAAAGCGTAGATTGGGTAGCTCATTGCCGGTCACTTGCGAGACGGCACGCAGGGCTAAGCCGCCTTCGCTGAGGTTGAGGACGATGCCGCCATTGTCGTCACCCAGTTCGACAGCGGAAAGCAGGACCCTCTGGCGAAAAAAATTACGCCGATCCGCTTGAGCGGACAAACTGGCGGACTGAAGATTGGCAGACACGATGGCGCTATTCTCTCAGGCTCGCGGTGGCGTATGCAAACGGTCGCTGTGGGGGCGTAACAAAAATTCCGACGCAAGGATGTGGGGCTAGGACTGCCGGTACGGACTATCGAGAGTGTGACGGAAAACTCGCGAAACAGCCGGCCGACAATTCCGCTCGGGTCGTATTCCTTCATCTCGTCCAGCTTCTTGTCGATCATTCCCAGTAAAAAGTATCTTCAAGACCTTGCTGTTTGAGATCGTCGAGTTTTTCCGCGCAATTACTGCCGTCATCGTTCAACGTAATCGGCGTTTGGGGGCGCCATCCAAAGATGAACCAATACCCGCTCCAGGTCCGTAGCGCCTGCCAAAACCCTTCCCCGAGGTGATCGAGGTAGTATCTGGTAAAGGCGAGTAGCTTTTCTTGGTTCTTGTCATAGCATAGCGTCCGATTATTTCTGGTTCAAGGCGAGCCATAGTGCCAATCGGAGCCTCCCTCTTTTACTTCCGAGCAGCCAGCGGGCCAGTTCCCGGGCCGCGCCCAAGCCCGATTCGCTAGAATCGAAAGGGCAACCTTAAACGCAGCTTTATATTAAGGTACAAATTGCTGAAAGACCTCGCAGTTGGCGGGGGTCTCCTCATCGAAGCCCGCATCGTAGAGCGTTGGGGCCTAGAAGGCACTACAGGAAACCCCGTAAGTTATGGGTGAAAGCATGGAAGCGACTTTGGGCCGTTTCGGTACTGATTTCCGGGCAATCGGCGATTGTTAAACGCGATTGTGGAGAGTCATGCAGCCTGACTCAATGAAACTCGATTCTGCCGCCGCAGTGGGAACTCCCGGAGCGCAAACCGCGCTGGCAGACTCCAGCAAGAGGCTGCTCCCCTGGCTGATCGCCGTGGCATTTTTCATGGAGTCGCTGGACACCACGATTCTTAACACCGGAGTGCCGACGATCGCGGCGGCTCTACACGTTGCGCCGCTCAGCATGAAGTCGGTGCTGGCAAGCTACACGCTGAGCCTGGCGGTTTTCATTCCGATAAGTGGCTGGATGGCGGACAGGTTCGGAACGCGTCGGGTGTTTGCCTCCGCGATCGGCATTTTCACGCTGGGATCCTTTCTTTGCGGCATATCGAGCAACATTCACGTGCTGGTGGCGTTCCGCATTCTGCAAGGCTGTGGCGGAGCGATGATGGTGCCGGTGGGACGCCTTACCGTGGTGCGGACATTCGCCAAGTCCGAACTGATTCGGGCCATGAGCTTCGTGGCCATTCCCGGTTTGATTGGCCCGATGCTGGGACCGATTGCCGGGGGGCTGATTGTGGGATATCTCCACTGGAGGCTGATTTTTTTCGTAAATATTCCGATTGGGCTCGCCGGCCTGTACATGGTCTACCGCCACCTGCCGGACTACCGTGAGCGCACCGATCCTCTCGATGTGGCCGGCCTGATTCTTTTCGGATCCGGTGTGGCGCTGCTTTCCTACGTGCTGGAGGTTTTTGGCGAACACACCTTGAGCGTGCGCGCGGTGCTGGGGCTTCTGGGATTGTCCATTTGCCTGCTGGCGGGCTACGGATTCCATGCGACGAAAACGAAGTATCCGATGCTGCGCCTCAGCTTATTTCGAATCCGCACGTTTCGCTCGGCGGTGGACGGCAGCTTCCTGACGCGGCTCGGCATTGGAGGGATTCCGTTTCTGTTTCCGCTTCTGTATCAGGTGGGTCTCGGGTTCACGCCGATTGAATCGGGCCTGCTGATGATGCCGCAGGCCATCGCTGCGATGAGCCTGAAGATAACCATGCCGCGCATCCTGGCGATATTTGGCTACCGCGCCGTGCTGGTCTCCAATACGCTGCTGATTGGCATTCAGATCGTGCTCTTCGCCACCATCGGAACGCGCACCCCCGTGTGGCTGATCGTCGCGGAAGTATTCTGCTACGGATTCTTCACGTCCCTGCAATACACGGCCATGAACACACTGGTGTACGCCGATGTGAGCGAAGAACAGGCGAGCGCGGCGAGTTCCATCGCGAGCACCATGCAGCAGATGGCCATCAGCTTCGGGGTGGCGTCCGCGTCGCTGGTGACGGCTTTCTTCATTCCCGACCGCCACACCTCCAACGCGCCTCAATTCATCCACGGCGTGCACCGCGCATTTTTTGTGCTGGGTGGCATGACGATTCTTTCCACGATTGTCTTCCGCGAACTGAATAAAGACGATGGCGATGCGGTTAGCCAGAAAGAAAGTTCGCACACCGCGTAGACTGACCGCCTGCCGAAGAGCCGGCCGGCGTTGAGGGAATCTGCGATTCCTGAGATCTCGGTGCCGGCGGCAAACGAAAAAATTGTTGACTGTCGTTGAATGTGCGTGCTATAGCCCCGTGAAGTTGCGCTCCGGGAAAGTCGGGGGGAGTTCAGGGATGGCCCGGACAACCAAGAACGCTTCTCAGTGTGGTCCGTTAGGTGGAACGGCTCCGCTGACATTCAAAGGAGATCAGATGCGAACGACCTGGGTCAGGCGAATGATTCTGTCGGTGTGTTTACTCTGCGGGTTTCTGGCGGCCTCTGCAATCATCGGTACCCAAGCCCGGCCCCGGAACGGCGCTGCGGGAGCTGACGCAAGCAGCGTTGCGTTGAAGACCAACGACATCGGAGGCGTGGTAACCAGCTCGAAGGGGCCTGAAGCGGGCGTTTGGGTGATCGCCGAGCTGGCCAACTCCGCTTCGAAATTCGCGAAGATCGTGGTCACCGACGATCAGGGCCGCTACCTCGTTCCTGAATTGCCGGCAGGGAGTTACAGGGTATGGGTGAGAGGCTACGGCTTGGTGGATTCCAAGCCGGTGGATGGCACGCCCGGGAAATCGCTGGCACTGGCGGCCGTTCTCGCGCCTAATCCGCGCGCGGCGGCGGAGTATTATCCGGCTGCCTATTGGGCTTCGCTGATCAAGATTCCGACAAAGAGCGATTTCCCGATGACGATTCAGCCTGCGCCGCCGATACCCGGCGATCCGGACCCCATCAAGGACACGCACGCCAACAATCGCGCCAAGGATCCACCGCCGCCTGCCGTGTTCGCGAATCAGGACGAGTGGCTCGCGAAGTTCAAGGGATGCTGGACCTGCCACCAGATGGGCGAGAAATCGACCCGCGAGATTCCGGCCAACATCGGGACGTATCCATCCAGCGCGCTGGCGTGGGAGCGGCTGGTTTCCTCCGGCCAGGTGGGGCGTGGAATGCTGGGCGAAATAAATTCCATGGGACACGACCGGACGCTGGCGATGTACGGCGACTGGACCGACCGAATCGCCAAGGGCGAGCTGCCGCCGGTGCCTCCGCGGCCCGCGGGCGTCGAGCGGAACGTGGTGATCACGATGTGGAATTGGGCGATGCCGACCGCATTCCTGCACGCGATGATCAGCACCGACCGGAGAAAACCCACTGTTAATGCGTACGGACCCGTGTATGGCACGGACTGGTCCGGCGACTGCGGTAAAGGCAAGAAGAAAATAACCTGCCTGGCGGTTGTCGACCCGAAGACGAACGAAAGCTACGAAGTGCCGGTTCCGCTCCCCAACGAGGCGGACCGCGAGAGGTTGATTACCTGGTCGGCTCAGCAGCAGCTCGCGCCTTCTCCTTACTACGGCGACGAGCTTCCGTGGAACGATCCCGTGAATCCGGGGCCGGTGACAATGGATGAAAAGGGCCGGGTGTGGTTCAACGTGGAAACGCGGATCGGGAATCCCGACTACTGCAAGGCGGGATCGAGCAATCCGTACGCGAAGGCCTCGCCGCGGGAATCCGGAGGCAAGGGCGTGGACGTGTACGATCCGAAGACCGGCAAATTCGAGTTTGTCGATCTGTGCTTCGAATCCACGCGCATCATGTTCTCGAACGACAAAGACAACACGCTGTACTTCAGCGTTCAGCGCGACGGCGGAATCGGCTGGCTGAATACCCGGCTGTGGGATCAGACTCACGATGCGGAGAAGTCTCAGGGATGGTGCGCGCCCGATCCGGGCGTCGCAAAGCCGGGCGCTTACGGCGTGGCCTATAACACCGTCGACGACAGCTTCTGGTATTCCGACCTGCAAATCATGCCGGGAAGGCTCATCCGCATGGTGCGAGGGTCGAATCCGCCCGCGACGTGCCAGACGGAAGTCTATGAGGTTCCCTTCGATCCCAGCCATGGATTGACCTTCGGGCAGACCCGCGGAATCGACATCGACAGCAAGGGCGTGGTGTGGACGCCGCTGCAGAACGAGGGCGTTCTCGCCAGCTTCGACCGAAGCAAATGCAAAACGATTCCAACCGGCAAGGACGCCATCACCGGAAAGGTATGCCGCGAGGGATGGACCTTCACTCACGTGCCTGGGCCGACTTTCAAGTCTGACCCGACGGTGCTTTCCGATAATACCTACTACATGTTCATCGACAAGTACAACGCGATCGGGCTGGGCAGCAACACGGTGATCGTGGACGGCGCCAACTCGGATTCGCTCATCGCCTATCAGCAGGATACGAAAACGTGGGTAAGGCTGAGGGTTCCTTATCGCATGGGATTCTTCTCGCGCTTTTTCGACGGACGCGTGGACGACCCGAAACTTGGCTGGAAGGGCCGCGGGGCGTGGTCGGCCAATATGACGCGAGGCAGCTGGCTTACCGAAGGGGGCAAGGGTACGCCGAGCCAGCTCTATCATTTCCAGATTCGGCCTGATCCCCTTGCTAATTGAACCAATTCCAAGCCGGTTGAAGGGACCGGCGGGAACGAAATAAAGACGGACGCAGAGGAGCGGCGATGCGTGGAGAAGATCACGAAACGATCTTGCCAATGCCAAAACGCATCGCCGCGCAGCGGATGCTCCCCCGGTTACGTAACGCAACGCGCACGCCGAAATCCCCTCGATATTCTGGGTTCCAGCAGCGGACTCGGAATTGTAAATTCCCGCCATTTCTCGGGGTTTTACCCGATTTGCAGCTCCCGCTACTTTTACTTCTTCAGGACTTCGGGGTTTACGCAGGTATCGGGCGGCTGGCCATTTAGGACCTTGAAGATGTTGTCGATCGCGATCTTGCCCATTTTGATGCGAGTTTCCGTGGTGGCGGAGGCGATGTGAGGCACTACGACAACGTTATCCAGCTCCAACAACCCCGGTACGATTTCAGGTTCGTTCTCAAATACATCGAGGCCGGCCGCCCAGATCTGCTTCTCCTGCAGCGCCTTTAGCAGTGCCTTTTCGTCTACCACGGGGCCGCGGCTGGCGTTGATCAGGATCGCCGTTTTCTTCATCATCTGCAGTTCTTTTTCGCCGATGTAGTGGCGCGTTTCCGGCGTGAGCGGGACGTGGAGCGTCAAAAAATCGGATTCTCTTAGCAGGGTTTCCTTGTCCACATAGGTAGCCCCGACTTCTTTCTCCGCTTGCGGGTTCCTATGCGGACCGGAGTAGAGGATCTTCATGTCGAAGCCCCTGGCTTTGCGGGCTACATTTGTGCCGATTCTTCCCAGGCCGGCGATGCCGAGGGTCTTTCGGTCGACGTCCATCCCGATGAAGAACATCGGGGACCAGCCTTTCCATTTCCCGGCGCGAACGTATCGGTCTGCCTCGACAATGCGCCGCGCTGTGGCGAGCAGTAAGGCGAAGGTATGCGTGGCGGTGGCATCGTCCAGCACACCGGGAGTGTTGGTTAGGATGACGCCGCGCTTGGTTGCCGCGGCTACGTCGAAATTGTTGATTCCCACGGCGTAGTTCGCGACGATCCTGCATTGCGGCCCCACCGCATCGAGCAATTCGCCGTCGATGGTATCGGTGATGAGGGAAACGATGGCGTCGCAGCCTTTTGCTTTCTCTTTCAGCTCGGCTTTGGTGAGGGCCCGGTCCTCGGGATTGACGAGTACCTCGAAGTGCTTCCGGAGTTCGTCGATTGTCTCCTGCGGAATCATCCGGGCGACGTAAACAGTTTTTTTCATGCTAGGCGTTTGTCTCCGCGAGGTTGGGCTTTACGATTGGCGTTTGACTTCGGTGTGAGCCAGCTTTTCGTAATAGCGGACGATCGAGCCGTGATCGTTGTCACCCATGCCATCCACCTTGAGGGCCTGCATGATCTCCATCACGGCGGCCGATAGCGGCAGGGGAACTCCGACTTCGTGGCTGGTTTCCAGCACGTTTCCAAGGTCTTTGATATGCAGATTGATGCGGAAACCCGGGTTAAATTTGCGGTCCATCATCAGAGGCGCCTTGGCGTCGAGCACCGTGCTTCCGGCCAGGCCGCCGCGAATCGCCTGGTAGACGAGATTCGGATCGACGCCGGCCTTGGTTGCAAGCACTAGAGCTTCGGAAACGGCGGCGATGTTCAGGGCTACTATGATCTGGTTCGCGAGCTTGGTCACGTTGCCCGCCCCCAGGTCGCCTGTGAGTACCGCCGAGGATCCCATGGATTTGAAGACCGGGAGCATCTGATCGAAGTCGGCCTTTGATCCGCCGACCATGATCGAGAGAGTGCCCTCGATGGCCTTCGGCTCGCCGCCGCTCACGGGAGCGTCGAGCATGCGGATTCCTTTTTTTGCCAGCTCGGCGCCCACTTCGCGAGCAACGAGAGGAGCGATGGAACTCATGTCAACGACGAGCGCGCCGCGCTTGGCGCCTTCAGCCACGCCCTTTTCGCCGAGGATCGCCTGCTTCACGTGCGGCGAATTCGGGAGCATGGTGATGATGACGTCCGTTTTGGAGGCGACGTCGCTTGGCGACGTGCCGATTTCCGCGCCGGCCTGTTTCAATTCCTCGAGCGGCTTGGGAACGATGTCGTAAACGACGAGTTTATATCCCGCCTTGAGCAGATTCTTGCTCATGGGCTTGCCCATGATTCCCAGACCCACGAAGCCGATTTTCTCCATCTCGGTATTCCTCCGATTCTCGATTCGAACTTGTGCTAAGGTTCGCCGCTTCTGCGCAACGAGCTTTGTTATCGTTCCGGCGGACGACGATTATACCTCGCGACACGGAAAGAGTCGCAACGCGGCGAAGATGCTCCGTCAGCAGTTAACCGGAACTCACTCCGTCCAGCGCGGCAGCCTTGGCGGCTCGTTCCCGCTCTACTTTGCGAAACATCCAGGCCGTCAATAACGGCGTGAGGATGGCGGTGACAATCACGGATGCGGCGACCTGAACAGTTGCGGCGGGGGCCACCCCGACGTAGCTTCTGTCCGCCAGCGCGACGGCTTGCGGAACAGCGGCGGAATTGCCGGCCGTGCTCGACGCGGCCGCTCCCGCGACGCCCGATCCTCCCAACAACTTGTCCGCGACGATGCAGCAGAAACCGGTGACGATAAATACCACGATCCCCAGAACGACGCCGGGAAGGCCCGCCGTGAGCACCGAACGGAGGTTGATGTTCTGCCCGAGGGTGAAGGCCATGAAGGGCACGATGATGGGCTCGTGCGAACCGAAGAAGTCGCGGATATCGCTATCGAGATTGCCCAGAATCGCGCCGACAAAAATGGGCGCGATCACCGAGACCATGGTCAGCCACGGAATGTTGGCGAGCCCCGTACCTACAAAGATGAGCATTGTGAGGAACGGTCCGGTCTCGATGCTTTGCAGAACGTAGGTGCCAACGTCTTCCTTATCGCCCATGGCGCTGGTCAGAGCCAGAAACATTCCGCCATTCGTGTCGCTCATCGCCACCATAACGGCCAGCGTGCTGAGGCCGAGGATGCTGCCGTGGAACACTTTTGCCACCGTGAGCGCAAAGATGGTTGCGACGCCGATCTTGGTGGCGAGAATCCCGAACCCGCGCTTCAACATTTTCGGCGCCGCTTTCAATGTCATCTTGGTGCCGACGGCAAAGAGATACATGCCGAGAACCGTGGGGTACCCGATGCCGCTCAGAGCTTCGGTGAAGCCGCCGATCTTGAGCAGATGGGGAAAAAACGTGTTGATCACCATGCCGAGGAACAGCGGACACACCATGAGACCGCCCGGCACACGATTCATGTTTTTCCAGATATTCATGCTTCACCCCGCGGCATCTTCAGCGGTCTCAACCGATTGGCGGTTGCGGCGCGAGAGATTCTTGTCCACTTCCCGCCGTATGGCAAGTGCCGGGAGTTGCGGACGAGATTAGTCCGCTTCCTGAGGGGCCACGTGCAGATGGCGCGAGCGCTTCCGCTGCTGCCACCACACGCTGAAGCGGTCCATATAAAGGTAGACGACCGGCGTAGTGAAAAGCGTCAGCATCTGGCTGAAGAGCAGGCCGCCGACGATGGTGACTCCGAGCGGCACGCGCAACTCCGAGCCAATTCCGGTGGCCAGTGCCAGAGGCAACGCCCCCAGGAGGGCAGCCATCGTCGTCATGAGGATCGGGCGAAAACGCAATAGACACGCTTCATGAATCGCGCTCTTCGCGTCGCGGTGTTCGTTGCGCTGGGCTGCGAGGGCAAAGTCAATCATCAGAATGGCGTTCTTCTTCACCAGGCCGATCAGAAGGATGATGCCCACGACGCCGATTACGTTGAGATCCATGTGAAAGAGCATGAGCGCGAGGACTGCTCCCACTCCCGCCGAGGGCAGCGTGGAAAGAATCGTGATGGGGTGAATGTAGCTCTCATAGAGCATTCCCAGCACGATGTAAACCGCGAGCAGAGCCGCTCCGATGAGAAAGGGCTCGGTGGTGAGCGAGTCCTGAAACGCCTGCATCGACCCGGCATACATGCTGCGGATCGAAGACGGCATGGAAACGTTCTGCTCCGCCTGGCTGATCGCCGCCACCGCATCGCTTAAGGCCACGCCGGGCGCCAGATTGAAAGAAATCGTGACGGCGGGAAACTGGCCGTCATGGTTCACGGCCAGCGGCGCAATTCTTTTTTCAAAATGCGCCACCGCACTCAGCGGAACAACCTTGCCTATTGGCGAGTGAATGTAGACGTAGTCGAGGCCGCGCGGGTCCTGCCAGAACTTCGGCGCGACCTCCATCACCACGTGGTACTGGTTGAGCGAGGTGTACATCGTCGAGACCTGGGACTGCCCGAACGCCCCGTATAACGTGGTGTCCAGCAATTGCGGCGTGATCCCCAGCCGGGCAGCCGTCTGGCGGTCGTAAACCAAGCGGGCTTCGAGGCCGCTATTCTGCTGGTCGGAATCCACATCGGTGAGCTCGCGCAGCTTTTTCATTTCGTCGAAAACGATCTGGGCCCCATTGGACCAGATCGTCGACGCTATCGGACCGCAGCGTGTACTGATACTGCGCGTTGCTGGATCGGCCGCCGATGCGCAGACTTTGACCAGCCGACAAAATGCCACGCGCTCCGGGCACGCTGTTGAGCTTCGGACGCAGGCGGTCGATCACTTGGCTCGCGTCCAGCTTCCGCTGTTCGATGGGCTTGAGAGTTACGTTGAGGCTGCCGGTGTTGAGGGGGCTATTGCCGCCGGTAAAAGAAACGGCCGTCGCCACGGCGGGATCCGTCTTGATGATGCTCGAAAACCGGGAAACGATTTCCCGCATCGCCTGAAAGGAAATGTCCTGGGAGCCGCGAATGCCGCCGCGGAGATGGCCCGTGTCGCCCAGCGGGAAAAACCCCTTGGGAACAATAATCAGCAGATAGATATTCACGGCGATCGTAATCGCCAAAACGCCCATCGTGAGCGCCTCGTGCCGGAAAACCCATTTCAGGCCGCGATCGTAGACGCGGACCAGGGCGTTAAAAGCGTTTTCGTTGATGCGATAAATTCGCCCATGTTCCTGCCCGTGCTCCCGTTTCAACAGGCGCGAACACATCATCGGCGTCATCGTGAGGGAAACGAGCAGCGAAACCAGAATCGCCACCGAGAGCGTGATGGCGAACTCGCGGAAGAGGCGGCCCACGATGCCGCCCATCATCAAAATGGGAATGAATACGGCGACGAGAGACAGCGTCATGGAAAGAACCGTGAAGCCAATCTCCTGTGCGCCGTGGAGCGCGGCCTCCATCGGGCGCATTCCGAGTTCGAAGTGGCGCGTAATGTTCTCGATGACGACGATGGCGTCGTCGACCACGAATCCCGTGCAGATCGTGAGCGCCATCAGGGAGAGATTGTCGACGCTATAGCCGAACAGATACATCACGCCAAACGTGCCGAGCAGCGAAACAGGAACCGCGACACTTGGGATCAGGGTAACGCGAGGGCTGCGCAAAAACACAAACACCACCAAAATCACCAGGCTGATGGATATCAGAAGGGAGCGCTCGATTTCCCGCACGGAGGAGCGAATGGTTGTGGTGCGGTCAAACGTGACCGTGATATCGATGCCGGTGGGAATCGACGCTTTCAGCGACGGCAACGCCTGGCGGACGCGGTCCACCGTCTCGATAATATTGGCGTTGGGCTGGCGGAAAATCTGCAGGGTAACGCACGGTTTGCCGTTGAAAAACGCGGCGGCGCGGATGTTCTCGACTGAATCCTGGACATCGGCAACGTCCGACAATTTGATGGCGGCTCCGTTGTGGTAGCCGACGATGAGGGGCTTATAGTAGGCCGCTTTCAAGAGCTGGTCGTTGGCGAGAATGTCCGCCGTGGTGCTGCCGTCCCAGATCTGGCCCTTCGGGACATTCGCATTTTGCTGGCTCAGCATGTTTCTCACGTCCTGCAGACCGAGCCCGTAGCTGTTTAATTGCGTGGGATTGAGTTCGACGCGCACCGCCGGAAGCGAACTGCCGCCGATGAATACCTGGCCTACGCCGGCGATCTGAGACAGCTTCTGCTGCATGACGGTTGACGCGGCATCGTAGAGCTGCCCGACGGTGTAGTTATCGGCGACGAGAGCAACCTGGAAAATCGGAATGTCGGAGGGATTCACCTTCTCATAACGGGGATTGGCGGGAAGGTTTGCGGGCAAATAGCTGCGCGCGGCGTTGATGGCGGCTTGCACGTCCCGGGCAGCGCCGTCGATATTGCGGCTCAGATCAAACTGCAACGTTATGGACGTGGCGCCGAGATTGCTGGAAGAGCTCATCTCATTGACGCCCGCGATGCGCCCGAACTGGCGTTCGAGAGGAGTGGCTACCGAGGAAGCCATGATTTCCGGGCTGGCTCCCGGCAGGTTTGCCTGGATGCCGATCGTTGGATAGTCGATCTCCGGCAACTCCGCTACCGGCAGCATCGCAAAGCCAAGGATACCCGCGAGCGCGATGGCGGCGGTGAGCAGCGTGGTCGCCACGGGCCGGCGGATGAAGGGTGTTGATAAGTTCATTACTTAAGCTTCTGGGACCAGCCCTGCCTGCCTGGTGACTACATGATATGAGGGACGCTTCCTCAAAAACAATGGTTTCGAGCGGGCGGATGCTAACTCTCTTGGGCTTCCCAGGGGGGAAATCGGCGGGCAGATCGTTTCAGGTAACGCTGTGCTCGATCCAATTTTGAATCACGCCGAAAACCTGCTTGCGATTTGTCTCGAGCATCATGAAATGGCCGTTTCCGGAAACGCCGAGATTCTTTAGCTGCACGTCATCGGCCTTGCAACCGGCCTGCTTCAAAAACGCGACCACCTCCGGGCCTTGCATGTGCCCCGAGCTTTCGGAGGTGACGAACGCGATCGGAATGCCTTCGAGATTCTTGAGCTTGTGCACGCTGTTATCCGCTTGAAGCTTGTATGCGGGCAATCCAGAGTTTGCGGGAACATCCCGCGTTGCAAACTGTGACGGATCGGAAACGGGTGGATCGAACGCCAGGGGAATATCCGTGAGGCCCCACGGAGTCTGCGGGCTGAAAGGCGCGCCGCCACCTTCCACATTCACAATTGCTTTCACCAGGTGCGGGCGTTCGTTTGCAACGAGCCAGCCGAAGGGCCCTCCCGCGGAGTGGACTTGCACGATGGCAGGGCCGATTTTGTCGAGCAATTCTGCGCCGCGGCTTGCCCAGAGGCGATGAGCCATCACGTTGTCCTGGGGCGCGGCGTTCTGGCTGGCCACCAGCTGATCGACGGACGGATCGCCCATTTGTCCACTGCCTGCCCACCGGTGAGAACGCATCAAGTCGGGGACGATCACATCGTAGGTCGGCTGCGAACCGATCGGCCCCAGCGCGTCGGGGTGATACGGCGCGCGCCCGTGGCCGGGGCGGTCCACTAGATACACTCGGTATCCCGCCTGCACGTAGTAGTGCGCCCAACCGGCCTGTCCGTCGCCTTCGCCCATGTAGTGCAGCATCTGGCCAGTTCCGCCGTGGACCAACACAACCGGGTAAGGATGGCGGACCTGCGCGGGAATGAGATATTGCACGTACATCTGGCCAGCGAGGATGGTGCCGTATGGCATCTTCTTGTGTTCCGTGCCCACCCAGAAGAAATTCTGATCGGCAAGATTCAGGGACGATTCGCTCAGCCGGGGGCCGGGGATCACCGTATTCCTTTCGACGTTGTTTGCAATCCAGTCGAGAATGGGCTGAAGAACCTGCCGGTTGTTTTTCTCGACCATCATCATGTGGCCGTTGCCATGAATTCCATGGTCGACGAGGCGCAGTTCCTGGGCGTTGCAGCCCGCCTGCTTGAAAAATGCGACCGCGCCGGGATTTCCGGGCGAGGCAAAGGAGCCTTCGGAAGTGACCATTACGATGGGAATGCCCTGAAGGTTGAGAAGCCTGCGAGGCGGCTCGGCCTGGATCTTGTAATCAGCCACGCCTTTTTCGGGAGAAGGAACCGTGACGGTTTTCAGCTCGGAAGAGTGGAGAACCGGGGGATCGTAGGCGACCGGGATTGTCGACATTCCCCAGACATTTGCTCCGGCGAAGGGCTGGCCTCCGCCCTCGATGGCGATAATTCCTTTTACGAGGTTCGGGCGCGATTCCGCAACCAGCCAGCCAAAGGGTCCGCCCGCGGAATGAGTGACGATAATTGCCGGGCCAATTTTATCGAGCAGCATCGCGCCGCGATCGCGCCACACCTCATGCGCGATGGGTTGCGAAGCTGCTTGCGCCGCGGCCGGGGAAGACGCTGGAACCGTGACGTACGAACCGCCCTGAGAGGCGACGAATTGATCGAGATCGGGCGAGCCTACTTCGCCCGTGCCGGGCCATTGATTGTGAAGATGCTGGAAAGGAAGCGGCGCATTGGCGGAGGTGGGATTCGGAGGAGTGAAGCGCCCGGAAAATCCTTCCAGCGTGGGAGCCTGTGCGGGGAATGGCCCGTGAAGATCGGGATGGAAGGGAGGACGTCCGTGTCCCGGACGATCCACCACGTACACGGCGTAGCCTTCCTGCACGAGATAGGTGACCCATCCCGGGCGGCCATCCGGAGTGCCCATCCAATCCGTTCCCTGGCCGCCTCCGCCGTGCACCAACACGATCGGATAAGGATGCTTCACGGCTGGCCGGAATCATGTATTCCACGTACATCTGCTTGCCGTTCACAACCGTTCCACGAGCGAGCTCCGCGCGCTCTACCCCGACCCAGAAATAGCTCCACTCGGCGAGGTCGAGAGCAGAATTTTGATTCGATGCTGCCCGAACAGCAAGGCTGCGAGCCGCACCGTAGAGAGGATTCGTGGCCAAGGCGCCCGCGGACATGCCTGCGACACCCAGCGCCGTGAATTCACGCCTTGTGAGGCTATTCTGCTCACGATTTACGTTCCTGAAATTCTGGTCCGGCGGCTGGAAGCGATTTGGAGTCTTCTCTGACATGGATATTCTCAGCGGGGTTCGTTGCTCCGGCACGACGTGGGATCCCAACCGGAGGCGGACGCAAGTTTCTTGAAGTGCGTGCTGGTGATGAAAGGCTGGGTGAGATATTGAGGGTCGGTGACGATGGAGGTTACGACCAGCCAGACGTCGCCATTGAGTTCCTTGAAGCTGTCAAAATATTCTTCCAGCGAGGCATTCCCGCTGTAGGGAACACCGTTCTTGCGCAGGTATCCTGGTTTCATGTGATCGGTGACTACCTTTAAATAGCCTTCAGGGGCGTTCGGCTGCGACGCATCCTGAAGCGCAGTCCGGGGCGGTGGCGGCCGGAGCCCTTCCCACGAGGCAAGCGAATAGCCTTGCCACTGTGGCGCCTCCACCACAGGATGCGCGGCGCCGAAATGCAGCAGGCGCGTTTGCCCGCCTGAGTCGGTGTCGACTCTCAACGTGTTGTCATTTTCCCATTGAATGTGGAGGCGGCCCGGGATTCGCAGCAGCGCCGCCGCTCCATATGACCGGCATTGATTGCCCGCGGCCTGATCTTTCGCGGGATCCCAGGAGTCCGCCACTTTGCGGCCCTCGGGATTGAGCGGCACGCTCGAATAATCGCCTTTGTCCGGCACGATCATGCGGAAACGCCAGTCCTCCGTGACCACCGAAACCCAGTAGCCCGTAAGGTCGAGCGGTGCCAGCGCGCGCGGCGTTGGAGCGCTCGGAGTCTGCGCGCCGCCGGCCGCCTGACTACGCGCCTTTACGCCCGCATTCGCCAGTAGAAGAATGACCAGCGCAAATGTCGCGATGCCTCCAACAGCGGCGATTTTTCGAAGAGTGCGACCGGCCTTCATCTTACTTAGCTCCGTCACCAAGCCTACTGTTGCGCCTTCGGATGCTGATCCTTCTTCTGCGATCCTTTTGCTGCTGGTCCACCAGGTTTTGATAAATTGTCGCGACGAAGCGGTCCGGATTCCAGAAGCCCTTCGAGGCATACAGCGGGTCGTAATCGAGGGTGGGCTTGGCAGCCTTCACCTGATCGACCGTCATGCCCTTATCGATCATGGCCTGAATCCGGTCGCGAATGATGATCACCATTTCCTGGTAATAGACGACGTCCGCCTGGTCGCAGACCCTTCCGTGACCCGGAATCACCATCGTGCCGCCTTCCTGCTTTTCGGCGGGAATCGTGATCTGGTAGACCAGCCGGTTCAAGCCGTGGATGATCCCCTGGATGGTGCCGCCTCGTTCGACGTCGATGATGGGATATCCCGCCATCGTAATGATATCGCCGGTGCTTACGACATCGGAGCGCCGGAAGAAAACGATGCTGTCGCCATCGGTGTGCGCGGAGGGTTCGTGAATTATTTCAATCGCTTCGCCGTTGAAAAATAATCTCTTTTCGGGTCCGTCGTAGGTGTCGGTAGGCCAGGCTTTTTCCGGGGCTTTGTCTTTGCCGCCCTGTGCGCTCATGCGGTCCAGAATGCTCTGAAACGCAACGATCGTGGCGCCTTGCGACGCGCTCGCTCCGATATCGCCCACCACATTGCCGCCGGCGATCGTGCTGCCCTGCTGGGAAATCGCGGCGTTGCCGCCAACATGGTCCGGATGAATGTGGGTGTTGATGATGTAGCGAATCGGCTTGTCGGAGATCGAACGCACAGCCGCGACGACCTGGTCGGTCGTCGAGACGTAGCCGCTATCGACCAGCAACACGCCGTCGTTGCCTACTTGGGCCGTGATGTTGCCCCCTGCGCCGGCGATCACGTAGACATTTCCCTGCACGTGCATGACGCGGACTTGAGCGGGGGACGCCGTGGGAGCCTGGGGAGCGCTCGTTGGGGCCGCGGCGCTCGAGCCGCGATCCGAGTTGCCCTGCGGGTGAGTGGGCTGCGCGAAGGCAATTGCCGCTGACACACCTAACAGAACGATGACGGAAACAGCTGCCGTCAACACGTGCGCGTTTTTGTTCCGCGTCATTGTCCCCGCTGTGGTCCGCGCTATGGTCTGGATCATCGGTCCGAGTGCTTTCCCTTGGGGCGCGGCAAAGTCTTCATGCTTTTCATTTTGGCGATGTATTCCGGATACATGGTCTCCGCCCCACCTCTCGCGGCTTCGGGAGGGATTCCATAGTTGGCCGGGAATTCCGAGAGAAAAGAGTTTGCGCCGGGGAGATGAGCCGGCACGACGCCTTCGGGGCGGCCGCCTTCATTTACCGATTCGCACGGGTAGGGGGCCATGCGCTGCTGCGGGTTGTAGGCAAAATCCGTAGTGCGAATGAACGGCTCGGTGAGATAGGCGGGGTCGTAGATCACCACCGCAACCGTCAAATAAGTGCCGTGGCGCATGATGTGCGTGCTCACTGTGGACCTGTCGCTGCGCGGAATTCCATTGCGCCGGATCCAGCCTTCTTTCAGGTGATCTGTGGTAATCGCGAGGATGTCGCCTTCCCACTTGCCCGTGGAAAAGCCCTGCCATGTGTGGGGCGCAAAATCGGGAGGGTGCGGGCGTCCATCCATCCAGACGGTCTGCTCGGGCGCCTGCCAGGAAATGTGCGTGTGGTATGCGACCACATCCTGCGTGGTAGGGTCGATATCCTTCCAGATTCGCAGCAGGGCGGGCCCGCGCCAGGAATAGTCGGAAGGGTGAGGGCGGCACTGATTCTCGGGCAATTCGAGGAGGGTGGCGGTCCAGGTATCGGCTCGCAGGCGCGCCGCATCGTTAATCGGGATTCCGAGATAATCGCCGATTTCGGGGCCGGGAATGCGCTCCGGCTCGTCCTCGTGAAAGCGATTGTCCCATTCACCGGTCGGATCGAGCTGAGCATGCAGCGGCGGGACCAACAGCGCCAGAGCAAAAGTTACAACGGCAGCGTATTGGAGGGCTTTTAGATATTTCATGCAGTACGCCTACTGATTCGTAAATACGGTGCGCTGTCTGGGGTCGTACCCAACACGGTTCAAGTATCACGGCATGCGCCCGAGTGTCAACGACGCAAGCAAGCGTCCGCTTCACAAGAAGCTGCAAAAATGGGAATATCTCGGCGGTTCAGAGATAGGAGAAGCAGTGCGAACCCGCGTTCCATTCTTTACAGCCTGGGTACTGGCGATCCTCGCGTTTTTGCCGCGTGCGATGGGGCAATCTTCCTCGCCCTCGATGTCAGCAGGAACGGGAATGGCGCATGATTTGGCAGGCGTGTGGAAGCCTGGCCCGAGCGACCAATCGCCGCCCGCCCCGATGACGCCGACAGCCCAGGCTCAATTCGAGCTCAACACGCGCGAACTCAAGCTGGATCGGCCTATCACCATCGACCCCGCTTACAGTTGCCATTTTGGATTGCCGCGCATTTATACCTACGGAATGAATCCGCTGGAGATTGTCCAGACGCCGCAGCGGATTTTCATCTTCTACGAAGCCGCTCACCTGTGGCGCACGATCTGGATGGACGGAAGAGAGATGCCCAAGGATTCCGACCCGCTGTGGATGGGCTATTCCATCGGCCATTGGGACGGAGACCATCTGGTGGTGGACACCGCACATTTCAACGATAAAACCTGGATCGACGGGCGCGGCCATCCGCACAGCGAGGAGATGAAAGTCGCCGAGCGATTCCACCGTTCAGATCGCGGCCATCTGCAAATCTCGATCACCATCGACGACCCCAAGTCGTACACCGCGAAATGGACGACGCGGCGCAGTTACGATTGGAAGCCCAAATGGGAACTCGGCGAAGCCTTCTGCATCCCGGAAGACGAAGCGCACTGGTTCCAGGAAAACATCCCGGAGAACTCTAAACCAAGCAAGTAGTGGTGATCTCCAGTGGAGAACTAAGTGGCGCGCCCGGCCAGGTTCGAACTGGCGACCTTGTGCTTCGGAG
>CAWCQH010000033.1:0-16078 GCA_963797585.1 uncultured Acidobacteriota bacterium | reverse complement strand
GACTTTGAACCCGCATTCCATCCAATTGAACTCCTGAGTGCCCCCCGGCGCGAGTCTTACTTGCCGATCCAATTGGGGCCGATAAGTTCGCGTAGGACCTGCGCGCTCGCCCACGACGCCGCTCCTGTGTAGCGCTTCACCCACGCGGCACCGGCCCCGATCTGTACGCGGTCGGGTGTAAATTCCGGAGAGAGCGCGTTGGCCATCAGGGCATAGCTCGCTCCATCGCGTAGACGCAACGCCTTCCAGCAGCCGCCCGGCACCGCAACCACGGGGCGCTGGCCCGCGGCGAGGTCCATCCCCAGAGTCACCTTCTCGGCGCGGCCATCGGGGTGAAAAATGAAATAGTCCACGGGGCCGCCTTCGATCAGGATGTGCGTATCGTCGGGCACGAGCCGGTGCAGATAGTTCACCGGCCGGTCGCGCGTGAGCATGTAGTAGTTCTGGCTCTGCACGGCGAGCGACTGGCCATCCATACTAACCATCTGCGCCGAGCGCCCGATAATTCCGAGATAGCCGGACTCCTTGGGCAGAACACGTAAGTTCAGCAAGTGGATCAGCTCGCGCGCCCGGGTGTCCGAGACAGTCTCCGCCCGCGAATCCGCGCGCATCGCCACCGCGCACAGCGCCGCAATCAGCATAGCCGCCATTAGAAGTCGGTTCATGCCCGCCACCCTAGCAGAAAGACGGAACGAGGTGAAAGGAATTTCAAAAAGTTCGCCGCGCGGCTCAGAGGCGAGGCAAAAACATTCCGGTGCGCGAAAGGTGATCCTGAAACGCCGGGCCGAATTCGCGCGCGAGCAGCGATTCTTCACCGCGGGCCTTGATGAAGTAGGAGGCGAACATCACTGCAGTACCCGCCAGCGCGCGCCACTCTCCGATGGCCAGCGCGGTACCCAGCAGACCGAGGATGATCCCGGAATAAATCGGGTGGCGGATCCGGGCGTACGGACCGGTGCGGATGAGTTCGTGATTTTCCTTGAACGTGATGGCGGCGGACCAGTTCTTCCCGAGCACGTAACGCGCCCATGCGGCAAGTCCGACGCCCAAAGCCGTGAAGATTGCTCCCACGACGGCGATGATTTCACTGGGTGGAACGAATCTCGCCCCCAACCACCCCACGCGCGCCGTGGAACTGAACAAGAGGCCAAAAACCAGGACCGTAAGAGCCATCCGCGACAGGCGTGAAGCCCGTCCCTCTATCCGCTTGGCGCGTTTGATTCGAAACGCGCTGACAAGCCAGTAGACGAGCAGTGCAAGCCAAAGGGACCGGATGAAGTAACCGATCAGCATGCCGTAGCTTAGTGACGCCAGCCGAGGAACGTCAAGCGAGATACCGGCGCAGCCCGGAGATGAGTTTTCAGGAATCGCCGCTAGGGAATGATGACGCCAGGTAAACCACGGAAGTGGGTATCGGCAGTCACCAGCTGTGCCTGGCAGATCCGTGCCGTGGCATAGACGATGGCATCCGCGGTATTGAGGCGATGCTCCACGGCGAGGTTTCCGGCCGCGAGGGCGATGGTTTCATCCAAGGGAACCACCCGTCGATGGAACGCCTGCGAGACGAACCGGTCCGCCACGGTGCGGCCGCGCTGCTTGGCCAGGTGCTTGTAGACCTCGCACAGCACGATCGCAGGAAGCAGAACGCTTTCCCCTTCCAGGTAATGGGCGAAGGCCGCGGCCTTGGAATCCTCGGAGAGATATTCGAGCCAGCCGGACGAGTCGACAACGTAGAGTTCAGAGACGCTCCGTGTGGTCACGGTACTCGTCTTTCCATCTCATCCCTTTAGCGATGCCCCGCAGCTCCTTGATGGAGCGCGAAGGGACCAGATGGAGCGAACCATCGAAAGCGTACATGAGAAGCTGCTGGCCGGGCTCGATCTTGAGTTCGTCGCGAAGCGGTTTCGGGATAACGACTTGGAATTTAGGAGAGACCTTCACTCGGACTTTCTCCATTTGAAAAACCTCCGACGTATTTTGTCGATACGGGGCCGGTATGTCAATGCCTTGATCGATCAATATGGCGTAATACGATAGGACAATCGATTGATTGCCGGCCTACAGGACGGCGGGAAGATTGGGTGCACCCCTTTCAAAGTGATATAGGAATCATCGACATACGGATTATTTCACACGTATTACGATTCTGAAAATTTTGGAGGACGGTTGGTCAATGAACTACGCGCGTCCTCCGGCAATCGCTGGCGACGCAATCGAGCGTGACGGACTGCTCGCAAGTACCGCGAAACATATTCTTGACCCATGGAGCGCTACAGATATCGGCAATGTTTACCGAGTCAAAATGCGAATTGATGTCGGCGCGTCGACATTGCAAAATTCGGAACCGCGCGAAAACATTTGGGGGAAGTGGGCAAAATTTCCAACAGAAAAATGGCGGGGAGAAAAAATCGGAAACGGCCGCTACTGCATTTTCCTGAGACGACAAAAATTTGCCGCGCGCACTTCGTCTCAAAGCAAACCGTGGCGAGTGCCAGGGTGGCTGTACTATCTAGAATGCCGCGGTGGCCGACGGGGGCTTGGAAGAAGCACTGCCAAAAGCGCCGAGTGAAAACAGCGACTGAAAGCGAGGACGCATGGGAAAGCTTCTGGTGGGTCTCATCCTGGGAATCGCAATTCTCCCCATAATTGTTTTAGGGTACCTGATGCTGGGCTTCGCTCCTGCCGCAGCGACGGCGCCGCCCATGCCGTTTGAGCGGTTCCTTGCCGGCACCGCGCTGCATAACCGCATCTCCCGGGAGGCGCCCCAACGCGATCTTTCAAGTTTCACAAACCAGGACCTCGCCGCCGGGGCTGACATATATAAGAAGAACTGCTCCATGTGCCACGGACTCCCGACGCAACCGGCTCCGCCAATCGCCAAGTCGATGTTTCCGCAAGCGCCCCAGTTGCTGACGCCCGAGGGCATGGTCACAGACGATCCGGTTGGGGTGACTTACTGGAAGGTGCAGAACGGAATACGGCTGAGCGGAATGCCCAGCTTTGAATCGATATTGAATGACCAGCAGAAATGGGATGTGAGCGCCTTCCTGGCACGGGCCGATAAGCTCCCTGCCGAGGCACAGGAGACTCTGAAGGCGGGACTGGACGTGGCCGCTCCGGATTCCTCTAACGCTCCTGCAAAAAAGTAGGCGCCCAGCGGCGACCGGGCCATGCGGGAGGCCCATCCCAACCTGTCTCAGAAGTCGATGTGGAGCCGGAGGGCAGGCACAATCACCGGCCCACGGGTCTTGTTGTAGCCGGGATTATTGACGTGCTGAAGATCGAAGGAAGCAAAAGCGCCTCTCCAAACATGCGCGGTGTAGAAGCCTTCGAATATTTTCTCCGGACCATACGTCAGACCGCCGTCGCCCAGCAGAAAGCCGAGCCCGCCGAGTGCCAGGTACTGCTGATGAGCCCTCACAATTCCGTTGGCCACGAAAACAGCGCCAGCCCTGTCGTTGGGCCGGCGCCAGGCGCTCCCGCGGGTGAACGCCCCCAGTTGCAGGGTCCGATCAACTTCCGTATAGGCAAATGACTCGTTGCGGCCGTCGCTCCAGCCCAGACGTCCGAAAACGCCGATGTCCGGCGTAAGCTCCTGTTCGAAATTGAGCCCGAAGCCGTATTTGTGGCGTCCCTGCCGGCGGGTGGAGATGATGTCGGGAGTGGAGGTCTCGCCTTCGCGGTAATCTCGAATCGCTTCCTCGTAGCTACCCATATCGCCATGATTGAGGTAGGCCAACAAGCGGATGACGCCGTCGCGCCGGGCGATGCGCTTGCCCCGGGCTTCCAATTCGACGTTTTCGGCCCGAGCGCGTGCAAGGTCGGCGTCAAGATGGATGCCGTTGGCCACCTTGGGCATCAGCGCTTCGGAGAACCTCACGGTCCACCAGTGATCGTCATATTCGATCAGGGCGCCATCGGTGTAGCCGCGCGTGTTGGCTGCGTAATCGTAGGCGCCGTTGTTGTCGACCGTCCAGTTCATGAACTGCAGGTGGCTGTCGCTGCCCCATGAGTTGAGATCGAAGAAGTCCACCATGCTGAACTTGCCGATGCGGAATTCCAGGCGGCGCGCCGGAAGCGAGGTGGCCAGGCTGAGCGGCGTCCGCTCCGCTTCGACTCGTTCGTCACTCAGCGGAATGATCTGACGCAATATGGCGCGAGCGATATAGGGCGTGGGACCAAGGGCGGGATTACGCACCACGTCGAGATTGGTGAACCCGGCCAGCCCCAGGGCATCGCTCAAGCCGTGGCCACCCGCACTTTCGACGTCGAGAAAAACCTCGGTCGCGGGCCGGAGTTCGTATCCAAGATACAGGGTGTACAGCTGCGACGTGGCGTTCTCGGCGTGCGATCGCAGGCTGTTCGGACCGCTATAGGCGGCGGAAAAGGCTGGGTGCCACTGCAGGATAATGTTCGCCTGGCCGGAAATCCAATAACGGCTGGATTCCGAGTGGGGGAACAGAGTCAGCGCAGTGCTGTCCTGGGCAGAGCTGTCAGGCCCTGGGGGCGAGGGTGCGGAGGCGGGAGACTCCGTCGTTTGAGGAGCAGCGTCCTGAGCCCAAGAGAGTCGAGCCCCAATGGACGACGCAAGACACAGAACGACAGCCGCGAATTGGAGAACCCGCTGGCGCATTGTATTGGCGGGCTGGTCTCGTCTTAGGAATCAGGCAATCTTCTGGATTTGCATGGCTGTTCTCGTCAAACAAATTGATTGGCCCGTGCGGAACCTTTATAGTATACCCCGCTAGGGTAGCAAACGAATGTCGCACATTTCGCGTGAAAAACTCGATCTGCTGAACCGCACCAAGAAAGTCGTGGGCCAGCTGGAGTCGGTGCAGCGGGCCCTGGAGGAAGATGCCGGATGCGCGCAAGTCCTCCAGCGTCTGGCGGCCGCCCGCGGCGCGATCAACAGCCTGATGGGCGAACTTCTGGAGGACCACATCCGGCACCACATGCCGCGAACCACCAAATCCTCCGAGGAAGCCGCGGACGACGTAATCGAGATCGTGCGAACCTATTTGAAGTGAAATCCATTCACCTCCCCTGCTAATGCAAATGTTCCCTCCCATGGCGATTTTTGCAAAAGTGTGGGCGGGCATCCCGATTGCCGGAATAGGACATCTTTAGTAGTCTCTACCATTGCCATAACGCCAGCGTTTCGACGCACTGAATCAGGGGTGAGTGATTTGCGGGGAAAAATCCGGCTCTCTTTTTGGTTTGCTCTGCTTCTGGCCTTGCTTTTGCCTGGATGCCAACAGACGATCAATTTTCCAGCGCCGACACTTACGGCAATCTCCCCTACAAGCATACAGGCTGCCCAGCCCACGTTTGTCCTCACGGTCACAGGAGCCAGTTTCACTCCCTCTTCTTCGGTCGGCTGGAATGGCGGGTCCCTCAACGCAATTTTTGTCAGTACGAACACGCTCACGGTGCAGGTGCCGGCTTCGCTGATCCAGAATCCCGGCACCGCAAACATAACGGTATCGACGCCCACTCCCGGCGGAGGAATCACGACGCCGCTTACGTTCACGATCAATCCAAACGTCAGCCCCACGCCGACCATTACATCGACTTCGCCTTCGTCTGTGCTCGCCGGTTCGGCGGCAACCACGCTCGAGGTGCAGGGCACCAACTTTGTGGCGCAGTCGGTGGTGATGCTGGGTAACGTTCCGCTGTCAACGGCCTACGAGGGACCCACATTCCTGCGAGCCTCGGTGCCGGGAAGCAATCTGGCCACCGCCGGAACGATTCAGCTTACCGTGGTGAATCCCGCAAGCCCGTCGCCGGGCGGAGGGAGCTCCAACACGTTCTCGTTCAATATCAACAATCCGGTGCCGAGCATCACTTCCCTGAGTCCGGCCACCATAGCCGCAGGGGGAGCGGCCACCAACCTTTCCATCTCAGGTAGCGGCATCGCGTCGGACGCAGTCGTACTTGTGAATGGCGCTCCTCACACCACCAGCGCCGGCGACACATCGGCTGTAATTATTTTGAGCTCCGGCGATTTGAGCGCCGGAGGGATCGCCCTGGTGCAGGTCGTCAATCCGGGCCCCGGCGGAGGCACCTCGAACACGCTGACGCTGGCGATCGACCCCACCGATACCGCGGGTCTGCCCATCCTGGTCGACTATGCTCCCGACGGCACGGAGGCGAACGCCGGAATCTGCGGAGGCCTGCTGAGCTGCCAGAACGATTCGCTGGGCCTTACCTTGACTAATTCGGGGCCCTCCACAAGTTCGACCGGGCAATTTGTCGCGTTTGCCTCCGTCTCAAGCAACCTGGTCACGAACCTGTCCAGCGCGGCCAGCCAGATTTTTGTGCGCAACACCTGCATTGGCCAAACCTGCACGCCCCTCACTTTTCTTGGGAGCGTCACGTACAACGGTGCCGCCGGCAACGGCGCCAGCTCCGAGCCCTCCATGAATGACAGCGGCACGCAATCTCGCCTACACGTCGCTCGCGACGAATCTGGTGAATTATGCCCAGGTCACTGGAAGCAAGCGGCAGATTTACTGGCAGCCGGTTTGCGCGCCGACCGGCACAACTACCGGATCGACGGGCACGATTCCGGTTTGCAGCACGTCCACCTCGTCTAGCACCTACCACCCCGACCCCCACCAACCAGGTCGTACTTGTTTCCATCGGCGCGGACGGGAGCGCCGGCAACGGCGACAGCTATAATCCCGCGCTGAGTTCCGACGGCCAGTTCGTGGCGTTCGTTTCACTCGCCACCAACCTCGTTTCGGGAGCCACGGTCGATGGCGTGACGCCGCAGGTTTACGTCCGCTCTTTGTGCGGCGGCATAACCCCGATCACCCAGCCCAGCACCACGACGTCGACGTGTGTGCCCACTACGTACCTGGTTTCATCACCGGATGGCGTCACTCCCGGGAACGGTCCCAGCGGGCATCCGGCCATTTCCCAGGGCGGCACGTACGTGGCGTTCGTATCGTCGGCCAGTAATCTCAGTGTGCCGAATCCGAATAAAGCGCAGGAAGTTTTCGAGCAGAACGAATGTCAGATCGCCGGAACCAACTGCGTGCCAACGACGGTAATTATTTCCACGCCGGACGGAACAACTCCTGCCGGCGGCGTTAATTCGCAGCCTGCAATTTCGTACGACGGCCGTTTTGTGGCCTTTTCTTCGACGGCTGCAAACCTCGGCGTCGCCTCGGGCGGCGTCCAGCAAGTCTATGTACGCGATACATGCACGGCGGCGACTACCACCACGACCACTACCTGCGTGCCAGCCACACGCCTCGTTTCCACTCCCAACGGAACGTCGCCCGCGAACGGCTTGAGCGAAAGCCCCAGCATCAACCAGAGCAGCACGGGATCCGGACAGCTGATCGCGTTCGCTTCGCTCGCCTCAAATCTTTCCGGGAATGCGGCGAATGGCGTCGAGAACATTTACGTGCGCAACACCTGCAACACGGTTGCATCATCGAGTTCCGCGTGCGCTCCCGGAACGGCCCTGGTAAGCCAGGCTGCCGGGACATCGCCCCCCGCTGCCAACGGCAGCAGCTACGGGCCTTCGATCAGTTCAGACGGGCACACCGTCAGCTTCCTTTCGTTCGCAAGCGACCTGGTCGCGCACGATGCAAACGGCTTCGAGGATGTATTCTTGGCCAGCTCGACATTTTAACGTTTGGTTCCCGCAAACGGCCGGCAAGGTCGACTATCGAACTGTTGTTTGGATTCAGCAACAGAGGTAACAACAAGATGGACGGGCTTGGGAGCTTGCCCGGTCCCTTTTCTCGGTAACCGATGTCCCCGCGTTTGCAGCTCCCAACCCGCACTAGAAATGGTGAAGCGCGCGACGGATCGGCGCGATGGTTCAGAAGGTATATTTTCAGGGTACCGTGGTAGTAGTACTCAGTGGCCCGGCGGTTGTATCGGAGCGTTCGGAACCACGATTCGCAAAGTGATCTGCGTCGGCTTTCGAGAGTGGATCGAGACCCGCTTGGCCCAATCCGAATAAGCACCTCGGAAGTAAGCGCGCAGGTCATACTGCCCTGTGGCAAAGCGGGCAAATGCGAAGCGGCCGGCCGCATCGGTGCGTGTGGCATGGGGATGCTGGCCGTCGGAGGTCTGCATCGTCACGGTCGCGCCTGCGATGCCGTTGCCATGCGCGTCCATTACCATTCCTTCCAGCGTTCCGACGCTAGTCTTCGCGTGCGACCCAAAAGAAAAAGCCAGAATCGCAAGAACGGTCAAAATGGCGCGAAAGGTTTTCATGACGATCGTGTTCTGCAGGGGGTTTGGCAAAAGCGACATCAGGGAAGCTCGTTTGCGGACACGCCGCTGCGCCGTGCTTCATCCTGAAGGTCGGAGAGCTTGCTGACAATTTCGTCGCGCCTCTTGTCGAGTTGATCCCGCTCCGCAGACCAATCGTCAACTCGCACGCTGTAAGGGCGAGTCGATTTTCTCGCATCGCCGGCTGGCTTGCCGTCGATGGCTGCCTGGAGTGCGGCAATTTGCGCGTCGATCGGGGGAATTTTAGCCTGGAGCTTCGAAATCTGGTCGCGATACCAGGCGGCACTCTTCTTGGCACCGGACACAAGCACCTTTGCCGGTCTCGTTTCAGCGACGGTTGAGCGGAAAGTGGAAATCGCCGGGTCCGTACGCAAACCGGATACGTCGTCGTTGGTCCACACCTTTTTGCCCGAGAGCGGCTCGGCGGTGGCGGAATTAGAAGCTGCCGTCGATTGAGAAGAATCGCGCTCCTGGGTCGATTCGTTGTTTTGGGCGTTCAAAACCCCCGCCGGAGCCAGCAACAGGAACGCCGCGAAAGAAAGCAGCACAAGACGGGACATAACGCACCTCGTGAAAAACGGCGAAGATATGCTTATATTTTGGGGCTGTCGCAGCAGGAAGGTTACGGAATTTCGGCCATCGGTTTCGCACTTGCCAACTCGTTCTGCACCAGTATCAGGGCCTCTTTCGGAGGGCCGACGCGATGGTAACGGCTGGCTTCCACCACCTGGTGTTCGTCGAATGAGAAGAAGAATTTCCGGCCCCCGAAATCGTACTGGTAGCGCGTAGGCTCCCAAATCCCCGGAGCCACTTCGGCCTGGTCCATGGAAAAAGAGCCGCCGCGGTAGACCTTTCCCAGAATTCCTCCGCCAAACGAAATATCTCTCGTAATGTGAGCCTCCCCGCGAACCAGTTGATCGGTGCGCCGGTCCACCCAGGCCTTCGCCGTGACGTGCGAGAGCGCCTCCTGGAACATGGAATGCGGATGAAAGTTTGGCTTAAGGTCCAGTTGAAATACATCGCAGTCACGGCCGCTCAGGTTTTCCCTCCCCAGCCATTTCGGCGTGAACGATTCGATCATCGTGTCGATTAGCTCCGCGCGCTGTTGATTGCGCCGGTCGTATTTCTCATAGGCGCTCTTCGCGCGGGAGTCTTCCGGCCGGAGCATCAGCTGGAGAACGTCTTCCCAGGCCTGCAGTTGCCGCCGGTAGTCGACGGGGTCGGTGGGCGTGCCATTTTCCTTGAGCAGTATTTTCAGCGTGCCCGTGCCGGTGGGCACTACCCGGAAGGTTCGATCTTCGATGACGTGCGGGTTGGGCGCCCCGGTGAGATCGGTGTGCCGCTCGATGCGTTCGTATTGCTTGAGCGCCTCATCGTCCCGGTGCTGGTTGGCGGCCAGCGTTTGGGCGCGAGCGTTGATTTCCTCGGCCGTGGGAGGTACAGCGGGCGAATCCTGCGCAGGAGCCGACTGAGGTTGTGCGTGCCGGGCTTCGTTCGTCGTTTGGGCGCTGGCGGACGTCGATAAGCCCGGCGACACGGCTGCCCAAGCGACAATTATGCCGGCAGAAAGAATCGGGTTTGCGACGCGCCTGAACATCCTGGGCTCCCTGGTAAGATTCGCGGGCTGGGAAGCCGGTCCTGAGTTTAATTGTAACGGAATTCAGCTCGTCTTGGACTCGAATGCGTTCTATAAATTTACTGTGCCGGTTCTAATGAGGGGCCGTCTTGAGTTGCTTGATCACTACAGGGCTGGCGGGATTCAAGCGCGATTTGCCGTCCGGTCCAAACACGTAGACGAATCCAGCGGGATCTACCGGAATCCCTCCGATCATTTTGGCCGCAACCAGGTCCTGGCTGGAAGCAGGGTAGTGCCCGAAGCGGTTTCGATACCCCGCCGCGAGTTCATCCAGATGCTCTTCATCGTCCTGGGCCTTCAGACTCTGCAGTTGCTCCGCGGCTGTCTTTTTAATGTTGGGGTCTTTCGTCGATTCGTATAACTCGCTCCAGATCATGCGCGACGTTTCTATGGATCCGCCTTTCTGCGCGATGCGCGCAGCCATATATTTGGCCCACAGCGGCGCTTCCGGATTCTTACTGGCTTGCAGATAAGCGGCCGCGGCGTTTTTGTAGTCCTGCACCCGCCAGTAATAGAGAAACCCGAGATCGGTATCCAGGCGCCACTCGCTAGGATTAGCGGCGATGCCGCGCTTGACGAGTTCGATGGCCAGATCGGGCCGGCCCGCTCCCCCTTCGCCCGTCTCCGCCAGAAAGACCGCGCCGAAGCGATACGCAGGCATCAGGTGCGGGTCGAGTGTGGTGGTCACGTCAAGCAGCGGCCAGAGTAAATCGAAACTCGCGCCGGGCACTCCGACCCGCGCGCCGTAATACTGCACGGCCCTTGTCCAGTAAATATCCGCAAGCAGCGAATCGTAACCGAGGCTCAGATTCTTCGCCGCCTGCCCGGAGCGAAGAAGCAGCTCGTCCTGCTGCAGGGCGACCGTTCGTGTTTTCGCGTCAATGCGCTGTTGGAGCGCGGCAATCGCGAAGAACAAAGCGGGGATGACCGCGATCGCGCTCCACACGGTCCGGTTTTGGCTGCGCAATGTCACTTGAGGTCGCGCCTGGAAAATACAGCCGAGGCGGCCAGCAGGGCCACGGTGACGTAAAGAAGCGCATACGCGGTGTTCTGCGCCACCAGGGAAGCCGGAACCGCTTCGCCATGCGAGGCCGCGGCAATGGCGTTGAAGTTGTGAAAATTCGGCAGCAGATAGTAGAGGAAGCGCGTTACACCTTTCAGAAAGGGGCTGCGCGTAAAGTCTCCGAACTCGCGGATGTCAGCCGCAAACAGACCCGTCACATAAATGCCCAGTGTAAAAAGCGTTGAGAGCATCGGAGTGGAAAAGCAGGAAAAGAAAAGCGCCAGCGCGGTCACCAGCGCCAGTTCCAGCAGGATGAAATAGACCGCCACCAGAATCGAGGCGTCCGAACGCACGAATGGGCGCCCCACGTAGAAAAGCGCGGCGGCCAGCCCCAGCGTCATTAGTGCGGTGTTCACCGCCAGCGTCAGCAGCAGCCCCGCGTACTTCCCCACCAGGAATTGCCAGCGGCGAATGGGCTTGGCCAGAAGGCTGTAGAGTGTGCGCTTCTCGATTTCCTTGTACACCAGCCCCACGCCGATAAATACGGCCATCACCAGTCCGAAAATCGAAATGGCGGAAAGCCCCAGGTTCACAATCACCAGGCGGTTGATGCCGATCGAAATCTGGCCCACCAGGATCGCGGCGCCCATCATCACCAGCGCAAAAAACACCAGGTTGTAAAGCACGCGGTCGCGAACCGCTTCGCGAAACGTGTTGATCGCCACCACTCCTGGCATAGCGCTCACCGGGCCACTACCTCCGTCGGGTGCGCTTTGGTCTGCTCTCGGCTTACCAGCCGCAGGAAATAATCCTCCAATGTTGGGCGGACCGGGCTCACGGAGAGGATGCGAGCCTCGCACGACCGCAGTTGGTCGAGCGTGGGATAGAGCTCGTCCTCCGGTAGCTCCAGCCGATACCGCCCACCCAGATGGACGGCGCTCTCTACGAGAGGCCGCGGTAACTCGCGCCCCTCTCTCCCCTCGAACAGAATCTCCATCGCGTGCCCGGTCATGGAAACGATGTCCCCGGGAGCGCCCACCCCCTGCAGCTTCCCGCCCGCCAGCACAGCAACGCGGTCGCACAGCATTTCCGCGTCGGAGAGGATATGCGTCGAGAAAAACACGGTGCGGCCTTGCTGCTTGAGTTGAAGAATGATGTCGCGAACCTCGCGGCGGCCAACCGGGTCCAGGCCAGACATGGGCTCGTCCAGAAAAACAACCTGCGGATCGTGCAGGATCGCTTGCGCGATTCCGGCCCGCTGCAGCATTCCCTTCGAGAATTTTCGCAGCTGCACGTCCGCGGACGCTGCTAGGCCCACCAAATCCAGGAACCGCGCCACGCGTTTGCGGCGCTCCGCCGCGTCGTATCCAAAAAATCGCGCGTAGTAATCGAGCAGTTCGCGGGCGCTGAGATAATCGTAGAAATAGGGCTGTTCGGGAAGATAGCCGATCTCGCGGTGCATCCCGACGTCTTCAATCGAACGCCCGCGGATGAGCGCGGTGCCCGCGGTGGGGAAGGTAAGCCCCATCAGCAGCTTCAGCGTGGTGGTTTTGCCCGCTCCGTTCGGGCCGAGAAAGCCGAGTACTTCGCCGTCTTCCACCTGAAGCGTCAGGTTGTCGAGCGACCGGCGCGCCCGCTTACGCCAGAAGCCCACGGGATAATCCTTTGTGAGCCCGAGAATCTCAATTGCCGGAGTGCTCATGGCAGTCATCTTATTTTTTTCAGACGCAGAATACTTGTCAAGAGCGCGCTGTTTACGCAAAAAACACATTCGCGCGCGGACCAGCACGCCGGACTCCTGCAACGATTGTTGCCGGAAAACGCCTACGAAGGGAATAGTAGCAGTGCGGCGAGTGTACCACTATGGATAGACGCTTACGACAATCGGCACCAAACATTTTGTGGTCCGAGAGGCGAATTTTTCTTGACAAGTTTTCTGCAACGCTCGATACTTCGCACCCAGACTCGGAGAAAAATCGGAAGTTGATCGTCGCCCTCAGCCCGCGCGCTCGACCGACGGGGCAGAAGGTCCGGGTTCAGCCAGTCAAAGCGCAATTTCCCCTTCCAACCGCGCACAGTGTTTAGCGCGGCATGGTTGGGCTTTTCTATTTTTTCGGCTGGGGTGCCGCGAAACGCCACCCCAGCTTTGATCGAGACGTGTGAACCGCCCGTTGCGTGCATCGCTCGGTGCCACGCGACAACTTTCCGGCTACCGGGAATTGGGAGTAAAATGAAGTTAGCAGCCTCCTTCTCGGCACCCCGGCCAACATTCGACGGCAAGACTGCCGGCGCGGAGGCAGATGATGGCAGAGACACGGATGGTCCTGAACGGAACCATGCAAACAGAACAGACAACTCGCAAGGCGACCGGGCTGGATTTCCAGCGCTGGTTCACGGACGGCAAAATTTCCCCCTTCGACAAGGTCGAATGGGAGCGGCGGACCGCACTCATCGGCAACGATAAGGGCCAGGTCATCTTCCGCCAGGAGAATGTGGAAGTCCCCAAGGGCTGGTCGCAGACGGCCACCAACATCGTGGCCTCCAAATATTTTCACGGGAAACCGAATACCATCGAGCGCGAAACCTCGGTGCGGCAACTGATTGGCCGCGTGGTAGATACCATCGTCCGCTGGGGCGACGAAGGCGGCTATTTTGCCACCCCGGAATCCCGCAATGCATTTCGCGACGAGCTGGCTCACCTGCTTGTCGAGCAGAAGATGGCTTTCAATTCGCCGGTGTGGTTCAACGTCGGCGTGCAGGCCAAGCCGCAATGCTCCGCCTGCTTCATCAACTCCGTCCAGGACAGCATGGATTCCATCATGAACCTGGCCAAGACCGAGGGCATGCTCTTCAAATGGGGCTCCGGCACCGGCACGAATTTCTCCACCCTGCGCGGCAGCCGCGAATCGCTATCCGGCGGCGGAATCGCTTCCGGCCCGGTGAGCTTCATGAAGGGCTTCGATGCCTTCGCCGGCGTGATCAAGAGTGGCGGCAAGACGCGTCGCGCCGCCAAGATGGTGATCCTTAACGTCGATCACCCGGACATCATGGAGTTCATCGAATCCAAGATGAAGGAGGAGCATAAGGCGCACGTCCTGATCGAGCAGGGCTACAACTCGGCGATCGACGGCGAAGCCTACTCTTCCGTATTCTTCCAGAACGCCAACCACTCCGTACGCGTCACCGACGACTTCATGCGCGCCGCGGATGAGGATCGCGACTGGTGGACCCGCAACGTGAACGACGGCAAGCCCGTCGACAAGTTCCGCGCGCGCGATCTCATGCGCAAGATGTCCGAATCGGCCTGGCAATGCGGCGATCCCGGCATGCAGTACGATACGACCATCAATCGCTGGCATACGTGCAAGGCCACCGATCGCATCAATGCCTCCAATCCGTGCTCGGAGTACATGTTCCTCGACGATACGGCCTGCAATCTTGCCTCGCTCAACCTTCTGAAGTTTTTGGGCGATAACGGCCAGTTCGACGCGGCAGGTTTCCGGCACTCGGTCGACGTAACCATCACCGCGCAGGAGATTCTGGTCGATAACGCCAGCTACCCCACCGAAAAGATCGCGCGCAACTCGCACGATTTCCGCCCCCTGGGTATCGGCTATGCCAACCTGGGAGCGCTGCTTATGTCTTTGGCTCTGCCCTATGATTCCGACGGCGGACGGGACTTCTGCGGCGCGGTCACCGCGCTGCTCACCGGCGAGTCCTACGCGCAGTCGGCCCGCATCGCCGAGCGCATGGGGCCTTTTGGCGGCTACATCCGCAACCGCGAACCCATGCTCGACGTAATCCGCATGCACCGCGATTCGCTTCGCCCCATCAAGGAGGAACATGTGCAGCCCTCCCTGCTGCGGACCGCGCAGGAATCCTGGGACGCCGCGCTCGAATTAGGCGAGAAATTCGGCTACAAAAACTCGCAGGTATCCGTGCTCGCGCCTACCGGCACCATTGGTTTCATGATGGATTGCGACACTACGGGTATCGAGCCCGACCTCGCGCTCGTGAAGCAGAAGCGCTTAGTGGGCGGCGGCGTCATCAAGATCGTCAACAACACCGTCCCGCAAGCCCTGATGAAGCTGGGCTATCCGCCGGAGCAGGTGGCTCGAATCGTCGATTACATCGACGCGGAAGGCAAAATCGAAGGCGCTCCGGGGCTCAAGCCCGAGCATCTTCCCGTGTTTGACTGCTCTCTGACTCCGATGGGTGGCGGCCGCTCGATTGCGTGGCGCGGCCACCTGCGAATGATGGCGGCGGCGCAACCGTTCCTCTCCGGCGCGATCAGCAAGACGATCAATATGCCGGAAGAATCCACGGTGGAAGATATTTCCGAAGCCTACACCGAGTCCTGGAGGCTGGGCCTCAAAGCCGTGGCCATCTACCGGGACAATTCCAAATGCTCGCAACCCCTGTCGGCCGCCGGCAAAAAGGAAGAAGTGAAACCACCGGCAGCCGAGGCTGCGGCGGTAAAGGCGGCGCAAGCCGTAGTGCCGTCTGGCGAACAGCAAGAGCTCTTCAAGGACGGTGCGCGCCGCCGGAAGCTGAAGAACGAACGAAGTTCGATCACGCACAAGTTCTCGATCGGCGGCCATGAAGGCTATCTCACGGTAGGAAAGTACGACGATGGCACGCCGGGCGAGATCTTCATCAAGATGGCGAAAGAGGGCTCGACTCTCTCCGGCATCATGGATGCCTTCGCGCTGTCCGTTTCGATCGCGCTTCAGTACGGCGTCCCGCTTCGCGCAATCGTCGACAAATTCGTGAATTCGCGCTTCGAACCCTCGGGCTACACCGGCAATCCCGAGATTCGCTACGCGAAATCGATCGTCGATTATCTCGGCCGCTGGCTGGGTGGGAAGTTCATCTCCCGCGATTACCTGGACGCCGATGTCGCCGAGGAAATCGCGGCTCCGACAGCACCGGCCGTCACCGCCAAGGCTCCGGCGATTTCCGGTGTTGCAAAAGCGGGCGATCCGGAACCCGCCATTCGACCTCGTGCCGCGATCGACGATGCTCCATCGTGCTCCGAGTGCGGAATGCTCATGACGCCCAACGGAAGCTGCTACAAATGCGCGAACTGTGGCAGCACGTCAGGCTGCAGCTAGACGTAGTTCATTCAGAAGCGAAGGTAGTTTCAGGGCGCTGCTAGTACTGGGCGCCCTTTTTATTTGGTC
>CAWCQH010000032.1:0-10148 GCA_963797585.1 uncultured Acidobacteriota bacterium | reverse complement strand
CAGCGAGGCGGCCGTGGAGATCGAGCTTTATAAGCTGCTGGGCTTCCCGACCCAGAATCGCTAGACTCGCGTGACGCTCTTCGTACGAAGGGCACTTCTGGAGCGAAAGGGCCAAGCGGCCATGAGCAAGCAACGTCTCGAGGCGTTCACCGACGGCGTGATCGCCATCGCCATCACGATCATGGTGCTCGATCTGAAGGTGCCGCCGGGCACAACTTTCGCCTCGCTGGCTTCCGACATCCCGGTGCTTCTGGCCTACACGCTCAGCTTTGCGAACGTCGGGATCTTCTGGAATAACCACCATCACATGCTCCACGCTACCGAACGCATCAACGGGATGGTGTTGTGGGCCAACCTGTTTCTGCTGTTCTGGCTTTCGCTGGTTCCGTTCGCGATTCGCTGGGTGGACGACACCCACTTCGCCGCCGCGCCCACCGCAACGTACGGAGTGGTGCTGGCGATGTCCGCGGTCGCGTACATCCTTCTCGAACGGGCCATCATTGCCTGCAACGGTCCCCACTCGAAATTGGCGCGAGCTGTCGGCGACGATCTGAAAAGCAAAGTTTCCCTGCTCATGTATGCGCTGGCAATTCCCCTCGCCTTCCTGCGCCCGTGGATTGCATTGCTGCTCTACGTGGCGGTCGCGGCCGTCTGGTTCATACCTGACCGGCGAATCGAATCCATCGCATAAAGCCCGCGTCATCCCGTATCTCGCTGAAATAAAGCCGGATCTCCCCGTACTAAAAGAGTTCCTGAAGGAATATCCATCACGCTCTCAGGGAAGGGTTGTATTGGAAGCATCATTCGATAGGAATCAAATATCTGCATGACAACCCGGCGTCGCTTACGCAAAAACTCGGATTCGGTTTGCACATTAATCTGCATATCAAGGAGGACGGAATGAAATTCTTCAATTCAATTGCGGTTACCCTGACGATTCTGGTGGCCGGTATCGGCTTGGTTCCTGCTGCCCAGGCCCAATCCACTTTCGAGAGAATTACGCACGTTACCTTCAGCGCTCCAGTTCAAATTCCCGGCAGGGTGTTGCCCGCCGGTGAATATGTTTTCCAACTCGATATTCTGCCCAGCAATGAAACCTCGATTGTTGAGATCCGCGACAAGAACGGCGAGAAGACTCTTGCCACGCTTCTCACCATTCCCGACTACCGGCTGACACCCACCGGCAAGACCGTGATCCTGTTCCGCGAACGCCCGGGCAATGCTCCGGCCGCTTTGCGCGCATGGTTTTATCCCGGCGAGAATTACGGCCACGAATTCGCCTATCCCATGAGGGAAGCCACGCAACTGGCTGCCGCCAACCACATGAACGTACCGGCCGTGGCCGACAACACGTCGGATAACGACCTTAAAGGCGCCCAGGTGACTCAAGCGACGGGTGACAACAATTCCTCACAGAATGAATCAGCCGACGCTAATCCCGCACCCGCCCCGGCGCCAGCCTACAACTCCGCTGCCAATCAGCAACAGAGTCAGTCGGCTCCCCAAACGACCGCGCAGAATGACAACAACCTCGTTGCCAGCAATCGGCCCCTGCCGAAGACCGCCAGCCCAATCTTCCAGATTGCGCTTCTGGGCGGACTCTTTCTTGCGGCGGGTTTGATGCTGGGTTTCTTCATGGGCGGCCACTCTCAGGAGGAACGCAGCCTCTAAAAGGTGCATCATAGAGGGTAGATTCTATTTTCCCTTGGGGTGCAGATGCGAAGCCTTCTCAGAATCCTCGGGCTTCTGGGCTCGACAGCGCTCGCCAGCAGCGTTCTTCAAGCTCAATCTGCACCCCAACCTTATCTGACGGAAAGCAACCCCATTTCGGTGAGCACAAATCTTGTGGATATTCCCATCACCGTTACGGATCGCAAAGGCAACTTCGTCGACGGCTTAGCCAAAGAAAATTTCCGCATTTTTGAAAACGGGCGCCAGGCGACGATTTCGATGTTCGGCCGGCAGGACCTGCCGGTGGCTGTGGGATTGGTAGTAGACCACAGCGCCAGCATGGGGAGGAAACTTGCGGAGGTAGGTGCCGCAGCCGAGGCATTCGTCCGGTCCAGTAATCCTCAGGATCATCTGTTCGTGGTAAATTTCAACGAAGTAGTGGCGCTCACTCTTCCCGCCGCGGTTCCCTTCACCAGTGACGAAAGAGAATTGCGCGCGGCGCTGGCTGGAACGGGCGCGAAGGGGCAAACGGCGCTGTATGACGCGGTCATCGACGCACTAGGGCACCTGAGCCTGAGCTCCCTCAATCGCCACGCTTTGATTCTGGTCACGGACGGCGGGGACAATGCCAGCCGCCATACCCAGGCACAGATGCTCGACGCCTCGAGAATGTCCAACGCGCAGATTTACTGCATCGGCATTTACAACGGAGAGGAAGACCCCGATGCAAACCTGCGCGTGCTGCGAAAGCTTGCAAAGGCAACGGGAGGAGAAGAATACCTTCCTTCTTCGCCGGCCGAGGTAACCGATATCACCCGAAAAATTGCCGTGAATCTCCGAAAGCAATACACGTTGGGTTTCGCTCCGGAGGCCCGCACGGAAGGATGGCAGACGATTCGGGTGGTCGCCTCCGGAAACGGAAAGCTCAACGTTCACGCGCGGGGGGGCTACCTGTTCTCGAATCCTCCGGCAGCACCAAATCCCTCCGTTGCCTTGCCCGGAGAAACACGGTGACTACCGCCCCCGGCAAACTCCGCAGGAATCTGAAGTGGCTGCAGTATGCCTTTTTCATTTGCGGCACACTGGCACTGGGATATTCGGCCTTCGTTCTGATCAGCGCGCGCCTCTATCAGAGAAAAGCGGCCAAGCAATTCGAGCAGCACGTGTATGTAAATGTTCCCGTCGAGCCGTCGCCCTCGTTGGCGCGGCCAGTAGACGGCGTTCCCTTGGCGCGCTTCGAAATTCCGCGGCTAAACATGGATACGGTCCTCATCGAAGGAGACACTGACGCGGATCTGCGGCGCGCTATCGGCCATATTCCCGGAACAGCCTTGCCGGGAAACGCCGGGAACGTAGGGATCGCGGGACATCGGGACACGTTCTTCCGGCCACTACGAAATGTGCGCGCGGGCGATGTGATCACCCTGAAAACGACGGGAGCCACATATCGGTACAAGGTCGAATCAACCGAAATAGTCATGCCGGACCGCTCGGATGTGCTGAATCCTACGCCGGAACCTCATCTGACCTTGGTGACGTGCTTCCCGTTTTATTACGTGGGATCGGCGCCGAAGCGCTTCATCGTCCACGCCCACGAAATCGAATCCATTGCGCCCGCGTCTGCAAACCTGGGCAATTAGCTTCTCCGCGAGACCTTGCTTGTTCGTAATTCCTTACTGTGAGGCGTCGTTCGCTTCGAGTGCCTCAAGAAACGCGCCCTCCGGCGGCGCGGCTTTTTCCGGATCGCGGCTGCGCGGAGGTGACACGAGAATGGGAAGAATCAGCGCCACCGTCATCATGCCCGCAATCAGATACAGTCCCTGCGTATACGTCCCCGTGACTTGCCGCAGGTAAGCAAACAGCGACGGCCCGAATGCCGACGCGAAAGCCCACGGCAGCATCATCAATCCAAAAATGGGACCCACGTGCCGAGGCCCGAAATAATCCGCCGTGAACGCCGGCGTGATCCCGTACGCCCCGCCATAGCACATCACCACCACGAACGTGGCCACCGCCAGAATCGTGAGCGACGAAATGCTGTGGTACGTCCAGAAAAGAATCGCCTCCGCCAGATACATCAGGAAGAACGCCGTTTTTCGCGTGGTCACATCGGAAATCCACGCCCAGAAGATGCGCCCCAGCCCGTTTCCGATGCTGATCACCCCCACCAATCCCGCCGCTGCCGCCGCGCTGGCCTTCCCCATCTCCTGAAAGATCGGCGCCGCCTGCGACACGATCGACAAGCCGGCCATCGTGTTGATCGACATCAGCAGGCACAGCGCCCACCATTGCCATTTTCCCAGGGCCTCGCCCAAAGTGAAGTCGCGGTCGCAGCGCTGCGAGATTTGCGCCGCGGACGGCGTCCACCCCTCAGGCGTCCAGCCCTCCGGTGGAAGCCGCATGAACGACCCCGAAGCTATCGCGACAATAGCGTACGCAATCCCCAGGTAAGCGAACGTCGTCAGCACCCCGACGCGTTCAATTAGCCGGTGGGCGACCGGCGCAGAGATGAGCGATCCTGACCCGAATCCCGCGACGGCGATCCCCGTGATCAGCCCCCGGCGATCCGGAAACCATTTCACCAGCACCGAGATCGGCACGATGTATCCCATCCCCAGGCCGATTCCTCCGAGAACTCCATACGTGAGGTACAGCCACCACAGCTTGTGCGCCGAGAAGCTCGCCAGAAACACGCCACAGCCCCATAGAAACCCCGCCGTCATCGCCACCACACGCGGACTGGTTCGATGCAGCCACAGCCCGCCCAGCACGGCCGCGCACCCCAGGAAAAACCAGCTGATCGTGAACGTAGTCGTGACCTGCGAAATCGTCCACCCAAATTCCCTCGAAAGCGGAATCCGGAACACGCTCCACGCGTACGCCGCTCCCAGGGACATCTGCAGACACACCCCCGCCACCGCAATCCCCCACCGGTTCATGCTGCGCATCATTCCCCCACGATTATTCACGACGACCATTGACGACGGGCAATTTACGACGGCCATCCACGCCGATCCGCAATGAGTTCGCGGCGCGAACACCTCGCCGGCGTTCATGAATTGAGCGGGCGCTATTATGTTCCCGCACCCGTCCCTTGGCAAAGGGCTTATTCTCGAGGCGAGAAAGAGTGGCCAGAAATGCGCTACCCCGTGGGTTTCATTGGGAATTTTGATTCTAGTTGTAAGCTTGCGGCAGCGCTCGTGGTGAACAGCGCGCATTCCTCCACTACAGGCATCGGCCTCCAAAATGTGTCATATTTCTCGGCATGGATCTTGCGGGGATAAGACGGCTAGTAATCATAGCGATGTTTTCCGATGATGAACTCCTCAGTCAACTGACCTTGAAGGGTGGCAACGCGCTGAACCTAGTGTACCTCCTGGGATCCCGGGTATCTGTGGATGTGGATCTCTCCTTGGAAAGGGATTTTCACGATCCTGAAGATGCACGGCAGAGAATGTTTAGAGCTCTGAGGAACCGGTTTCGAGAGGTTGGATTGACGGTATTTGATGAGAAGCTCACACCACGACCCCTGATTCCCCGCCCAGATGGCAATGAAAGATTTGGTGGATACGACGTTACGTTCAAATTGATGGAGTCCGATAAATATGATGCGATCGGTGACAACTTACGACGCCAAAGGGAGTCTGTCGTTGTTGGACCTTTTCAGCAGAGAACATTTCGGGTCCAAATCAGCAAATATGAGTACTGCATCGGAAAGCGCGAGACCGAACTTGATGACTACACAATTAGCGTCTATACGCCAGAAATGTTGGCGATCGAGAAGCTAAGGGCTATCTGCCAGCAGATGCCCGACTACCACTTGCGGGGCCATCAGACGCCTAGCAGTGATCACAGGTACTAAGATTGATTTCGGAACCCCGACGAACCTACAACTGACGCGGGATATATTCGCTGCCAAAGACGTGCCTCTGATATTGATTTCAAGGATATCGGAATATCGAGAGTTCCATAAGCAAGACTGGCCGGCAGTTGAAGTCACAGTATCGGGAAAGGTTGGAGAGTTCGATTTCTATTTCGACTTTGTTATCGACCAGACCAAACGCTTAGAATGCCTTTGGAAAGAATAACCGCCACGAAGGATCGTAGTCTCTGTCGTGAATATCATGCGCCAGGTAAAAGTCAAACTCCTGAGGTAATTTCTTAATTCTTTCCCATCTTTCCGGTTCGTAACCAGCCCGCTGAAGATAAAACCCGATCGCCTGATGATATGGGTAAAGGTAGCTGAGTTTCTTCAGAGTCGCGAGCAAAACATTTACGGACATGCGTTCTTTCGCCGATTTAAAGGCTTGCAGGACTTCATAGACACCACCTGCATAATCAGGTCGGACCACAGCATCGATAAGCGTTCTTTCGACACCCGTCACTGAAAGCGGTTCTCCAAGTGGGTCGGGCATGGATAACACGCCGAGTCGACCGGTGTGCTTGCCGCTGAGTAAAACGACTTGCCATTCTTCATACGAAAAGATGTATTTCGACCTTCTCTGCTTGTGCGAAAAGGCCCTGTTAATGGCTTCTTGAGTCAAGGTGCCAGAGTGCGATTTTTGACTCTGCTCACGGTTCACATAAATGCTCTTCGGAATTTGATCCGTAAGTCCATGTAGAAAAAGCGCACTTACGTGAGAGAGATAGGCCCCACTGCGTATTGAGAGGCCGATGTGGTACGGCGTGGGTTCTCCCCACGCATAGCGAGTCATGGGAGTATAGAGATCGTTCTTAAGCGTCACGCGTCGGAGTTTGCTCTCAGCGAGAAGGAAGTCTATAAAATCCTGATAGGTCGTCCTCGTGGTTAAACCCCATTCTGAGCGATGTGTCGCGAAAAGTGATTTGAGTTCGGCTTCGCGGTAGACTTTCTGGGAGGCAGTTTCGAAGGCTTCGGCGATCTTGGCTTTCGCAGTTTGTGGTTTGAGGGGCATCTGTGGATATCGATCTCTATAGAGTAATGCCCAGCGATCATATCAGGTTCAATTTGCACATAACCACAGGTATATATACCTGTGGTTGTCAGCAGTCAATCCCTTTATATCCCTGCCATGAAAGAAGTTAATAGAAGAGCCATCGATCCGCCTTGCTGCACAGGTATACATACTTGTGCAGCGCCTCAGTATAGATGGCCGTTGGCTCGCACAGGGTGGGCGTGGGGGGCATAGGCGAGGTAATGGCATTCATACTTCACTAACCACATCAAGAACCTGAACGCTATCCGAGCCGAAGCATCGGTGTTGCAGCAAGTAATTCGTTAAGATAGGCTTTCACAAATCGCGCCCGGGTGGCGGAATGGCATACGCGGGGGACTTAAAATCCCTTGGCCTTAGGGCTATGCGGGTTCAACTCCCGCCCCGGGCACCAGCAGCTTTCTTCCTGCTGGGCATCTTCAGATAGCTCCACTTTCGCTCTCAGTCGCCTGCCCGGCAGATCTCGCCGCCTTATGCTAGACTTTACGCTAGACTAGAGAGCTGACAAGACAGAGATTGTCTCCATGGCGACACGAGCTATCCACGGCGCGGACGCAAAGGCTTCCCGGCTTGATTCGGGCGACAAACGGCGCCGCCGGATGCTGGCATGGCTGGGGACGCAGCGCGGACCGGCACAGGGTGGCGAGCTGGCGCGGCACTTTCGCGTGAGCCGGCAGTGCGTGGTGCAGGACATCGCAATTCTGCGCGCCGCCGGGAACGAGATTCTCGCGACGCCGCAGGGCTACCGCCTGCCGCAGCAGTCTTCGCGCGCGTTTCGCGCGATTCTGGCCTGCCGCCACGCGCCCGAGCGCACCGAAGAAGAGCTGCAGATTCTGGTAGATCACGGCGTCAGGATTCTGGACGTGCTGGTGGAGCATCCCGTCTACGGCGAACTCCGCGGATCGCTGATGATCGAATCGCGCGCCGACTTGCAGGACTTTCTGGGCAACATCCGCAGCACCAAGGCGGCGCTGCTCTCCTCCCTCACACAGGGCGTTCATCTGCACACGGTCGAGGCATCGCGGGAGGAAATGATCTCGCGGGCCAAATCGAAGCTGCGCGCGCGAGGATTCCTCCTGAAGTAGGGGCACTTCGATGGAATCGAACCTCACGCGCGAGCAGCAACTCGAAAAGGCCCTGTTCCGGGGCGGCAGCCTCACCCTGCAAAATCCGGGCTATCAGCACGAGGTCCGCACCCTGATGGAAGAGCTGCTGCGGCAGGATCTGGCGCCCCGGGATCTGACCGTGGCAGCCCTGGAGATCAAGAGCAAGCCGGTGTCCGCGATGGTGCTGGCCCGGGAAGCCGGTGTGGCGGCGGGCCTGGAGGAATTCGCGTTTCTGTTCGAGTCCCGCGGGATTTCCGTTCGCTTCGAGAAAAAGGATGGCGATGTCTTCGCGGAAGACGACGTGATCCTGCGGCTGGAGGGCGACCACAACACCCTGCTCTCGCTCGAACGATCCGGCCTCAACCTGCTGCAGCGCATGAGCGGCATTGCAACGACGACCCGCTGCATCCAGCAGCGGGTTCGCGAGCGCTGCCCTTCCACGCGCGTGGTGGCCACCCGAAAAACCTTGTGGGGACTGCTCGACAAGCGAGCGGTCCACCTGGGCGGCGGCGGAACGCACCGGCTGGGTCTGGGCGACGCGATCCTGATCAAGAACAACCATCTCGCGCTGATCGCGCGGCGCGAGGAAGATGCCGCGCCGCTGGCCCTCGAGCGCGCCTGGCATCATCGCGGCGAAGCGGCGTTCATCGAGATCGAAGTAAGAAGCGAATGGGCGGCGCTGACGGCAGCTGGAACTTTCCGCAGGCTCCAAAAGCAATCGGGAGAGCGCTACCCCTGCCTGCTGATGCTCGATAACCTGCCGCCCAGGGAGATCAACCCGATTCTCGATTCGCTCCGCCGCGAGCATTTCTGGAATTACGCGCTCATCGAAGCGAGCGGAGGCGTGTCGGAGAAGAACGCCGAGGCCTACGCGGACACGGGCGTGGATGCGATATCGGTAGGGGCACTGACTCATTCGGTGCGAGCACTCGACCTTTGCCTAAGAATTTCATAATTCAATTCGGACGCGATCATAGGGAGAATCCGATGCCAGCAGAACTGTTGCAAGACAGCCTCGAAACTCGCTACACGATTCCGGAAGTGGAGACCATCCCCGACGGCCCCGAAGAAATTCGCCGCAAACAGGAACGCATCCGGAAGCTTTGCGCCAAGCACAACGCGATTCTGCTCGCCCATCATTACCAGCGCCCGGAAGTGCAGGAAGTAGCGGACGCCGTGGCCGATTCGCTGAAGCTTTCGCAGGCGGCCGCGAAGACCGACGCGGCGGTGATCGTTTTCTGCGGCGTTCATTTTATGGCCGAGACAGCCGCGATTTTGTGCCCGGACAAAATCGTCCTTTTGCCGGACCTGCGCGCAGGCTGTTCGCTGGCCGCCGCCATCACCCCGGAAGAGCTGCTGAATGGAAAGCGAAATTTCCGGACGCCGTAGTCGTCTCTTACATCAATACGTCCGCGGCGGTGAAAGCCGAGAGCGACTACTGCTGCACGTCGGCCAACGCGGCGAAAGTGGTGAACGCCATCCCCGCGGACCGCCCCATTCTCTTTCTTCCCGATAAGTTTCTGGCCGCCGTCGTCGCGCGGCAAACCGGCCGCAGCAATATCATCGCTTATCCCGGCTACTGCCACGTACACAAGACGATCAGGCCCGAGGACGTGGTCGAAATCATCGACGAGCATCCGGATATCGAGCTTCTGCTCCATCCCGAGTGCGGCTGCGTGAGTTCCTGCATGGCCAAGGCGGTGGACGGTTCGCTGCCCCAGGATCGCACCTTCTTCCTTTCCACCGAAGGAATGCTGCGCCACATCGGGGAATCGTCCGCGAAGGAATTCGCCGTCGGCACGGAACTCGGCATCATGCATCGGCTCGGTAAGAAGTTCCCGGACAAGAATTTCATTCCCGTCAATCCGCGCGCCATTTGCGCATTCATGAAGACGATCACTCTCGACAGGGTTTTACTGTCGCTGGAAACGCTGTCGCCGCAGATCACCGTGCCGCCCGAAATCGCCGTGAAGGCTCGCCGGGCCATCGATCGCATGCTGGAGCTCGCATGAACGCTGCGATTCGTCTGCGGGTGGGGATTCTCGGAGTCGGTTCGATCGGGAAGACTCTGGCCGCCGCTCTCGATGCCAAGCGGATCGACGCGGACCTCGTCGCCATCGCCGATCAGGACGAGCAAAGAGCCGAGTCGGTTGCCGCTGCGCTCACGGCGCGGCCGCGCGTCGTCTCGCTGCACGAACTCGTTCAGCGCGCGGACCTGGTGGTCGAAGCAGCCAGCCAGAAGTGCGCTGCTCGATTTCGTTCCGAAAGCGTTCGCGGCCGGACGGGACATGCTCATCATGAGCGTCGGCGGCCTTCTCGGCCACGAGGACTGGTTTCGCCAGGCCAGCGAGAAAGGCTGCCGCATCTACGTGCCCTCCGGCGCCATCGCCGGGCTCGA
>CAWCQH010000031.1:0-8870 GCA_963797585.1 uncultured Acidobacteriota bacterium | reverse complement strand
GCGCCAACAATGAGACTAGCGCAACAAAAAACTCCCGGAAGCCATAGCTTCCGGGAGCCTGAGAGCGAAATTTGGCCGGTTATACGGTGCCAGGTTATACGGTAAAGGAGCTGCCGCAGCCGCAGGTGCTCTTGACGTTCGGGTTGTTGAACTTAAAGCCCGAGCCTTCGAGTGTTTCGATGTAGTCAATCGAAACGCCTTCCAGGTACATCTCGCTCATCTGGTCGACGAGAACCTTCAGGCCCTGGAATTCGTACACGTTGTCGGCGTCCTTGTTGACTTGGTTCTCGAAGGCCATGTGGTAGCTGAAGCCCGAGCAGCCGCCGCCCACGACGGCGACACGCAAGCCGGCGGGTTCCGGGGTCTGCTGCGACAAAATCTCTTTTACCTTCGTGATTGCGGTCGGCGTAAGTTGAACCATTTCATCCTCCTGCGGATCGCGTGCGGAAACTCCATCGGCCACGCGCCATGAATCCAAAAGCATTATAACAGATTTGCGGTGTCAGCTGAAATGCGATGTGACGTGTGTCACGCGGTCAACCTTACGCGTCACCTCGCCGTCGAACGGCTATGCCTTTGGACGCGCCTCCCCTAGAATAATACCGATGACCCATACCATTACCCTCATTCCCGGCGACGGAATCGGACCGGAAGTCTCCTCAGCGGTACAACAGATCATCCACGCCGCGGGCGTCAGCATCCAGTGGGAAGAAATGGCCACCCGGCCCGACACCGGCCGTCCCGGCGCGGATTTCATGCATTCGGGCGTAGTCGAGTCTATCCTCAAGAATAAAGTGGCGTTGAAAGGCCCGCTGGCCACGGCCGTGGCCGGCGGCGCGCCCAGCATGAACGTAGGCTTGCGCAAGGCCCTCGATTTGTACGCCAATCTCCGGCCGGTGAAGAACTTAGAGGGCGTGAAGACGAAATACGACAACGTGGACATGGTACTCGTTCGTGAAAACACGGAAGACCTTTACTCCGGCCTCGAACACATCGTCGCCCCCGGCGTGGTGGAAAGCCTGAAAATCATTACCGAAAAAGCCTCCACGCGCATCTCCCGCTTCGCTTTTGAATATGCCAGGAAATATGGGCGCAAAAAAATTCATGCGATTCACAAAGCCAACATCATGAAAATGTCGGACGGTTTATTTCTCACTTCGGCACGGGCGGTGGCGGCGCAATATCCCGAGATCGAATACAAGGAATTGATCGTCGACAACGCGTGCATGCAGATGGTACTCAATCCGAACCAGTTCGACATGCTGCTGCTGACCAACCTGTATGGCGACATCATGAGTGATCTCGCGGCGGGACTCGTTGGCGGGCTCGGCATGGTGCCCAGCGGAAATATAGGAGACGGCGTGGCGCTTTTTGAGGCGGTGCACGGAACAGCTCCTGATATTGCGGGTAAAGGCATTGCCAATCCCACCGCGCTGCTGATGAGCGCAATTATGATGCTCGACTACATCGGCGAAACGGCTGCCGCACGGAGCGTCCGAAACGCGCTTTTTCAAGTGTATCGCGAAGGCAAGACGCTTACGCGAGACGTCGGCGGAACGGCGACCACCTCCGAATTCACCGATTCCGTGGTGCGCGCCCTGGAAAACTGACCCGCGGCAGCCGTAAAGACGCGGCGGAAAAATCCATTCAATTCGCCCCCTGATTCGACAACATACATCCGTAAATGCTGCGCACATCTCCTGTACCTGGGGGCAGTAAGCATTTCGCTACGCGCGGCGCCGATGCCCAATCCCGCGTTCTCTCCCCTGCTAAGCTTTCTGCGAGGGAGATTCCATGGCGGACGCCACCGTACTCAGGAAGATCTATCAAGTTTCTACGCGGCTCAGCTTCGCCGGTCTCATCGTGGTGATTCTGCTCGTTCTGCACAAGTCTCCCGCGCCTGCTGTTGCCATCGATCCTGCGGTCGCCAAGCGCGTGGAACAGAAGTTCGCGGCGGCGGACCAGGCCAAAGCTGCCGGGCAACCCGCCCAGGTGCAGATGGACGGCACGGAGTTGAACTCCTACCTCGCGCAGAACCTGCAGCTGGCAGGCTCCGCGCCGGCGACGCAGTCCACCGATGCCGGTGCGGCAATGCCGGCTGCGACTATTGCGAACACTTCGGCTTCGGCTGCGCCTGGGAATAATCCCGCGAGCGATGCGATGGCCGCGCTGTCCAGCTCCGATCCGCAATCGATTGAACGGGTGCAATCGTCGGTGAAAGACGTGAAGGTGGATATGGACGGCGACCTCGTGAAGGCTTACGTGGTGTTTGATTTTCATGGGCGGGATATGTCGCTCGAACTCGACGGGCACATGGGCACGCAGGACGGATACGTGAAGTTCCAGCCGGTTGCTGGGAAGCTTGGTTCCCTGCCCTTGCCGCAAGCCACGCTCGATGCGGCGGTGGAAAAGATGATGGCTTCGCCGGAAAACAGAGAGAAGCTCAAGCTGCCCAACGACATCAGCGATATCAAGATCGAGGATGGCAAGGCTGTACTGTCCTACAAATAGCGCTTTCGCCCGCCCTCATCGCTGTTCCCCGGCGTCGTCCTTCCGAGCGCTGTCTGCGCCTTAGCGCAAATCAAGATTGATTCATCGCGCGAAAGGCGGGCCATGGAGAGCCGCACTTCGCGTCGCTGGCTAACCAGGACGCGATCGGAGTCCTGCGTAGTTTTGCGTAGGGCGTGCGTAGAAATTCAATACTTAAAGTTGATGATAATTTCCGGAACGCGAAATCGGGCGTAAGCCTTCAGAATCCAGCGGATTACAGAAACTCAAGCCATCAGAAGAATGCGTAAATCCCGCAAATTATTGCCGGTTGGGCCCGTAATTACCGCATCGCCCAGCCGTTCGAAAAAATTGTAAGCGTCGCTGCGCCGCATAAACTCATCCGGATCAATGCCCTGCGCCCGCGCGCGCGCCAGCGTCTCGCCATCCGCAATTGTACCGGCCGCGGGACTGTTTCCGTCGATGCCGTCCGTTCCCGCGCTCAGCACCGTAATTCCCCTATCCGCAATTTTACGCACGCACGCAAGCACGAAAGCCGAGTTCCGTCCGCCGATTCCATTCCCCGTCACCGGGCTGCTCACTTCGCCGTCCGCCAGCACCGCCACAGGCCCCCGGTTAGCCATCTTCTGCGATTCCAATAGCTTAAGCAGGTGATCCGCAGCCTTCTCGATCGGCCATCCGTCCGTCAGGTTGTCGCACAAACAGACGTACCCTTCGGCCTCGCAAGCCCGATGCGCAGCATGCAGCAACTCATGCGAACTTAGCAGCAGTTCGAAGCGTGACCGTAGAAATGCGGAGTCGCCCGCCTTGGGCGTTTCAACCAGCCCGCGCTCAAAGGCCGCTCGCACAGTGGCCGGGAACTGACTGAGCAGATTATATTTGCGCGCAATCTCCTGCGCGTCCTGCACCGTAGAAGGATCGGGCAGCGTAGGCCCCGACGCCAGCGCCGACTCCTCTCCGGGTGGCACGTCGCTGATCGCAAAGGTCACCTTCATCGAGTTCGGCGCGGCGGCGGCGAGTCGTCCGCCTTTGGTGGCTGATAAGTGCTTGCGAATCACATTGATCTGCTCGATGGAAGCGCCGCAGGTGACCAGCGCGGAATTAAGCTTCTGGAAATCCGCCAGCCTCAGGGCGGAGTCGAGCGGTTGCTCCACCAGCGCCGATCCGCCTCCCGAAATCAGGAAGAAAACCAGAGTCTCTTCGCCGCATCTTGATAACAGATCGAGAGTTGCGCGGCCGGCGGCGAAACTTTTTTCATCCGGAATTGGATGGCCGCCGATGAATGTTTTCCAGCCGGGCAGCTCTCGCGCAGGTGCTGCGGGAACCACCAGGATTCCCTCCGGCGCAAAATCGGGAGAGAGAATTCCGGCGAGGCCTTGCGCCATCGCGAACGCGGCTTTGCCTAGCGCGATGGCTACTATTTCGCGGTAGTCCCGCAGATCGATCATGGCGCTCGCTTCTTTTCCTGCGCGAATGCGCGTGCCGCTGCGGGCTAGCGCTTTTTCCAGCGCAGCGGGAATATCGATGGCTGCGAGTGTCTCGCGGAAGATGCGCTCGGCGATCTGCTTCATATCAGCATGTGTCCGGGAAGCGAAGAGTCGCGGGAAATGCGCCGCGAAAGGAAGGCGCTGCGCGCCGCGTTGTTGCCGTGGTGGAAGCCACGGCCTACAGTGCCAGGGCGGATGCGGTGTCGTCCGGGTGCGCGCTTTGTGTTCGTCGTCATGTGCCCGAAGTTAGGTTTAGCACGAGGCGGGGCTGGTTGTCAGGGTGGAGTTCGCGTGGTGTTTTTTGGGGATCGCCCAAAAGGCCGCGTGGATTGGCGCTGCAGGGATTTCGTGGATGTCGGGGAAGGAACTCGGCGTTCGTGCTGGCGTGTGTGCGCAAAATTGCGGATAGGGGAATTACGGTGCTGAGCGCGGGAACGGACGGCATCGACGGAAACAGTCCCGCGGCCGGTACAATTGCGGATGGCGAGACGTTGGCGCGGGCGCTGGCGTTGGGCATTGATCCGAATGAGTTTATGCGACGCAGCGACGCTTACAGTTTTTTCGAACGGCTGGGCGATGCGGTGATTACGGGCCCGACCGGCAATCATTTGCGGGGTCTACGCATCCTCTTGATGGCCGAAAGCTTTGTAAGCAACTGAGTCTACACGCGTTGCTGCAGATTCCGTCATTCAAAAATTATCATCAACTTTAAGTATCGGAATTCTACGCACGCCCTGCGCAAAATTACGCACGTTCCACTGGTGTGCCAAGCGGGGAAAAGCGAAGGCTCGTGGGAAATGCGCCGCGAGAGATCGACCATGACGTTCTGCAGTGGTTCAAATCCCACGGCAAGGGCTACCAAACCCTGACGAACAACGTTTTGTGCGCCTTCGTAAAATCCCGCCGACAGCGCCAGCCATCGACAGAGGGGTAACGCTACCCGCTCGCTCCCGTTCGTCGTAGTGTTTTAGGGAGAGCCATTGCTGTGCCATACTTCGGTTGCGCTCTGCGCCTTTTTCTTTTTGACGCCTTCCGTTCCAATTCGGTACCATTCAGCAGCCGAGCGGGTTCATAGCCACAATGGACACGCTTAGCGTCCGTGAACGAAGCAGGCGGATGGCACTCGTCCGTGGCAAGAACACGAAACCGGAATTAAAAGTGCGGCGGATCGTTCACGCATGCGGATACAGATATCGCTTGCATGTTGCGGGTCTCCCCGGAAAGCCGGACCTAGTCTTCCCAAAACGCCGAAAGGTCATTCTCGTGCATGGGTGTTTTTGGCATCGCCACCCGGATAGATGCTCACTTGCTCGGTTGCCGAAATCTAAGCGAGCTTTCTGGGTTAAAAAACTGACGGGCAATCGCCGAAGGGACGTTCGAAACATTGCTCGACTCAAGCGTGACAAATGGAAAGTGAAGGTCCTGTGGGAATGCCAACTGAAGAATCCCGAGTGGATTGAAAGGCAGGTGCGAAATTTCCTGGGATAAGGGTCTCCAAAGCGTGGAACTTTTCAGTGGTGCGGGAGGTCTCGCCCTTGGTATCAGCCGAGCAGGCTTCAATCACGTCGCGGTGGTTGAACTGGACCAAGAGGCCTGCAAGACCTTAGCCGTAAACCAAAAGCGAAAAGTCGAGGGAATGCATACTTGGCCGGTATTCAATAGCGACGTACGCACATTCGACTACAGTTTCATTCCCGAAAACATCGCGCTACTGGCCGCAGGGGTTCCATGCCAGCCATTTTCGATCGGTGGCAAACACAGGGGGCATCGAGACGAACGTAACATGTTTCCGGAGCTTATCCGTGCTATTCGGCAGTTGAAACCGCAATCCGTATTGGTTGAGAACGTTCGTGGTCTAGCTCGCCCGTCGTTCTCGAAATATTTCGGCTATATCGAATTGATGCTGAGCTATCCGGAGATTCGGCGCAAGAATCAGGAGCTCTGGCATGAACATCTGTCCCGTCTTGAGCGTTACCACACGCGCGGCAAGAGAGACGGTCTCTTCTACCGCGTCGTTCACCGCGTACTAAACGCCGCCGACTACGGCGTTCCACAAAAGCGCGAAAGGCTCTTTATGGTGGCAATCCGGGCGGACTTGGGAGTTGAATGGTCTTTTCCCACACCAACCCACAGTGCGGAGGCTTTGGCGCGGGATAAGGGCATTACCGGCCAGTATTGGGACCGACACTCGCTTGGTACGCCGAACCGGTCACAAAGGAAAGGCCCTTCATCGAGAAAACGGGAGCGGGAAGTTTCTCTATTTGCCGACCAGCTGAAACCATGGGTCACGGTGCGAGATGCATTAGCGGAACTTGGGCCACCGGCCTTAAAGCGAGGCACGGAAGAACCGGCGCGAACTCATTTCCTTATCCCTGGTGCTAGAAGCTACATCGGCCACACGGGAAGCCCACTTGATGAACCAGCAAAGACCCTGAAAGCTGGCGTGCACGGCGTGCCTGGCGGCGAAAATATGCTCGCCAAGCCGGATGGAACGGTGAGATATTTCACAATACGGGAGAGTGCGCGTTTGCAAACGTTTCCGGATGAGTATATCTTCTGCGGATCATGGACCGAGAGCATGCGCCAAATCGGGAACGCAGTGCCAGTTTCGCTAGCGCAGCACCTCGCTACTGATGTGAGAAGGACCTTGGCCTTGGGAACGTTGACGAATGGCGCATACGCCATACAATCCTCTCGATAAACGCAATCTTGGTGAAAGCGTAGCTGCGGCCCTGCTGAAACGACCAGCCGGGCCTCTGCCTCCAGTAGGAACCTTTGACGGAGCGGGCATTTATGCAATCTACTATTGCGGCGATTTCTCGCCCTATGGCCCAATATCAGAGAGGAACAGGGGCGCGAACCCGCTGCAACCCATTTACGTCGGCAAGGCTGTGCCGCCAGGTGCCAGGAAGGGCGGGTTCGGTCTCGGCGCGGCACCCGGAAGCGCGCTATTTCGAAGGCTTCGCGAACATGCAAGGTCTATCGGGGAAACAAAGAACCTGAAGGTAGAGCATTTTTCTTGCCGCTTCCTCGTTTCGGACGACATCTGGATTCCTCTGGGCGAGTCTCTCCTTATCGAGCAATTCAAGCCCCTATGGAACGTGCTGATTGAAGGATTCGGGATACATACGCCAGGCAAAAATCGCCCGCAACAAACGTCGAAGTGGGACACTCTTCATCCCGGGCGGAAGCTTGCATCAGGATTGTTGCCGAATGCACAGCGACCAAAACAATTAGTTGGGCTCATCGCCGATTTCCACGCCGGGAAGGCCGTTCCGATACTCAATCCCGAAGAAGCCGTCATTCAGGAAAGTGAAGAGGAAGAGGAATAGCGTCTCAATCCCGCCAGCCGGACTCCCAGAAGTGTTGCTTCTCTGAAGAAAACGAAGAGAGGTCCCTCGTCGCTTCGCTCTGTCGGGATGACGGCGAAAGGCTTGAGGCAGAGGCTAGTGGTTAGTGGCTACGACGAGCGGAAGGCTCGCGGAAACAGCGCCGCGAGCGGTGGGCGCTGCGCGCTCTGCTTTTTGTCGGGACTGGAAGCCCCGATCCCTTAGAAGGCGTGGCGGGTTGCAGAGTGGCGCTCGAATTGGCGCATGGAGAGAGGTTCCTCGTCGCTGCGCTCTGTCGGGATGACGACGAAAGGCTTGAGGCAGGGTCTGGTGGCTATGACGGGCCGAAGGTGACTGCGAAGGGCAAATGCAAAACCTCAAGGCAGAAGCAGGGATGGCCCGGGAACGCCAATCTCCCGGTTGGCGGGGCAAAAGCGCCATTCAGGAGAATGGCGATCCCCGGGGACGACAGCGAAAAGCGAAGGGCAACGGCTCGCGGGAACGGCGCCGCGAGCGGTAGGCGCTGCGCGCTCCGGCTTCTTGTCGGGGCTGGAAGCCCCGACCCTCAGAAGGCGTGGCAGGTTGCGGCGTGTCGCTCGAATTGGCGCATGAAGAGAGATCCCTCGTCGCTGCGCTCTGTCAGGATGACGCCGAAAGGATTGAGGCAGGGGCTAGTGGCTCGTGGCTACGACGAGCAGAAGGCTCGCGGGAACGGCGCCGCGAGCGGTGGGCGCTGCGCGCTCTGCTTTTTGTCGGGGCTGGAAGCCCCGAGCCCCTAGAAGGCGGGGCGGGTTGCGGCGTGTCGCTCGAATTGGCGCGTGAAAGGGAGATCCCTCGTCGCTGTGCTTTGTCGGGATGACAGCGAAAGGCTTGAGGCAGGGGCTAGTGGTTAGTGGCTACGACGAGCGGAAGACTCGCGGGGAACCGCGCCGCGAGCGGTGGGCGCTGCGCGCTCTCGTTGACCGTCTCGATGGTTTGAAACGGCAGCGCGATCCGCACCGGCCCCTTCTTGCCGTCCTTGTACTTCCCGTCCCAGGTCAGTTCCGTCATTCTTCTTCGCGCTCCCGCGAGCGACAGATTATACATGCCGAGTTAGTACAATAGGAAATAGGGCAACGGCAGAAGCAGGTCCCTCACCCTGCGCGCTTTGCGCGCACGGCTCAGGATGACACGAAAAGAAGAGGCGTAGGGCGCCGAGAAGAAAGAGAACGGCAGCAGGCGGTGGCTGGTGCTCAGTGGCTGGTGGCTAGAAAGAGAACGGAGAAGAGAGGTCCCTCGTCGCTGCGCTCTGTCGGGATGACGACGAGAGGATTGAGGCAGGGGCTAGTGGTTAGTGGCTGGAGGCTACGACGAGCAGAAGGCTCGCGGGAACGGCGCCGCGAGCGGTGGGCGCTGCGCGCTCTGGCTTTTTATCGGGGCTGGAAGCCCCGACCCCCTAGAAGGCGTGGCGGGTTGCGGACGCATGGCGACATTGACAATCTAAGAGAGATTCATCGCTCGAAAAACGAGCGATGGAGAACCGTTCTTCGTCGCTGCGCTCCTCAGG
>CAWCQH010000030.1:0-10805 GCA_963797585.1 uncultured Acidobacteriota bacterium | reverse complement strand
GATTTTCCCGGACCCACTGCGCATAGGGCTGGCGAGCGGCCAGCTGCTTCTTCACTTCCTCGTCTGAAATCAGGCGCTTCTGCTCCGTGTCCACCAGCAGCATGCGGCCGGGAGCGAGTCGCCCCTTCATCCGAATGTCTTCCGGCTTGATCGGCAGCACTCCCGCTTCGGAGGCCATCACGACGAGGCCGTCCGCGGTAACGAGATAGCGGCCGGGACGCAGACCGTTGCGGTCCAGCTTCGCTCCGATCACGCGGCCGTCGGTGAAAGCGACTGCTGCGGGACCGTCCCACGGCTCCATCAGCGACGCGTGATATTCATAGAACGCTTTTACGTCGTCGGGCATGGACGCATCGTGCTCCCACGCCTCGGGAATCAGCATGGACATGACGTGCGGCAGGCTGCGCCCGCACAATGTAAGCAGTTCGACGGCGTTGTCGAGCATGGCGGAATCGCTGCCGCCCGGGACGATGATCGGCAGAAGCTTTTCGATGTCGGAGCCGAATAGCGCGGAGGCCAGCACGGACTGGCGCGCGTACATCCAGTTGGCGTTGCCGCGCAGCGTATTGATCTCGCCGTTGTGGGAAATGTAGCGATACGGATGCGCGAGCTTCCAGCTCGGAAACGTATTCGTCGAAAAGCGCTGGTGGACCATGCAGAGCGCGCTCGTGAGTTCGCGATCCGACAATTCCTTGTAGAACTGGCTGATCTGCGGCGCGAGCAACAGTCCCTTGTAAACGATCGTCCGCGAAGAAAGCGACGGAACGTAGAAGAAATCCTTTTCCTCGAGATCGGACTCGGCGATCAGCGCCTCGGCCTGCTTGCGCACCACGTAGAGCTTGCGCTCCAGGGCGTCCTGATCCATCTCCGGACCGCGCCGCACGAAGAACTGCTGGATGTAGGGCTGGGTGTTCCGAGCGACGCGTCCGATCATGTCTCCGTTGATTGGTGTATCGCGCCAGCCAAGCACCGTGAGCCCGTGCTCTCGTGCAATCTTCTCGAGAACGCCTTGGCAGAGGATCTGCTCCTGGGGGTCGACCGGCAGAAACACCATTCCCACGCCATATTCGCCGGGAGACGGCAAAGTAAAACCAAGGCGGGCGCATTCGCGCTCGAAAAACGAATGGGGGATCTGGATCAGGAGGCCGGCGCCATCGCCCGTCTGCGGATCGCACCCGCAGGCTCCGCGATGCGTCAGATTGATCAGGATCTGAATGCCCTTCAGGACGATATCGTGAGACTTGTTCCCCTCGATATTGGCGACGAAACCGACGCCGCAGTTATCGTGTTCATTTTGAGGATTATACAGACCCTGCGCGGGCGGCAGGCCCCGATGCGGCAGGCCCTGATATGGATAGGCGGCGGACTTCTTTCCCCGGTTGTTCATGCCCAAGTCTGGCTGGCGCTCACCTGCACCATTGCTTACGCCTCGGCCAAGCCTCCGATAAGGTACTTTCCCGGCCCGCGATAGACTCATCAGGCAGAGCCCGGACGTTGTTTCTGGAACACTTAATATACAACGGATGTTGCGGATTGGTTACAGGCAGAGGCCCGTTTTGAAGATCAGATTTTTGGATGCAATGTATTTGCGCCAACAATGAGACTAGCGCAACAAAAAAACTCCCGGAAGCCATAGCTTCCGGGAGCCTGAGAGCGAAATTTGGCCGGTTATACGGTGCCAGGTTATACGGTAAAGGAGCTGCCGCAGCCGCAGGTGCTCTTGACGTTCGGGTTGTTGAACTTAAAGCCCGAGCCTTCGAGTGTTTCGATGTAGTCAATCGAAACGCCTTCCAGGTACATCTCGCTCATCTGGTCGACGAGAACCTTCAGGCCCTGGAATTCGTACACGTTGTCGGCGTCCTTGTTGACTTGGTTCTCGAAGGCCATGTGGTAGCTGAAGCCCGAGCAGCCGCCGCCCACGACGGCGACACGCAAGCCGGCGGGTTCCGGGGTCTGCTGCGACAAAATCTCTTTTACCTTCGTGATTGCGGTCGGCGTAAGTTGAACCATTTCATCCTCCTGCGGATCGCGTGCGGAAACTCCATCGGCCACGCGCCATGAATCCAAAAGCATTATAACAGATTTGCGGTGTCAGCTGAAATGCGATGTGACGTGTGTCACGCGGTCAACCTTACGCGTCACCTCGCCGTCGAACGGCTATGCCTTTGGACGCGCCTCCCCTAGAATAATACCGATGACCCATACCATTACCCTCATTCCCGGCGACGGAATCGGACCGGAAGTCTCCTCAGCGGTACAACAGATCATCCACGCCGCGGGCGTCAGCATCCAGTGGGAAGAAATGGCCACCCGGCCCGACACCGGCCGTCCCGGCGCGGATTTCATGCATTCGGGCGTGGTCGAGTCTATCCTCAAGAATAAAGTGGCGTTGAAAGGCCCGCTGGCCACGGCCGTGGCCGGCGGCGCGCCCAGCATGAACGTAGGCTTGCGCAAGGCCCTCGATTTGTACGCCAATCTCCGGCCGGTGAAGAACTTAGAGGGCGTGAAGACGAAATACGACAACGTGGACATGGTACTCGTTCGTGAAAACACGGAAGACCTTTACTCCGGCCTCGAACACATCGTCGCCCCCGGCGTGGTGGAAAGCCTGAAAATCATTACCGAAAAAGCCTCCACGCGCATCTCCCGCTTCGCTTTTGAATATGCCAGGAAATATGGGCGCAAAAAAATTCATGCGATTCACAAAGCCAACATCATGAAAATGTCGGACGGTTTATTTCTCACTTCGGCACGGGCGGTGGCGGCGCAATATCCCGAGATCGAATACAAGGAATTGATCGTCGACAACGCGTGCATGCAGATGGTGCTCAATCCGAACCAGTTCGACATGCTGCTGCTGACCAACCTGTATGGCGACATCATGAGTGATCTCGCGGCGGGACTCGTTGGCGGGCTCGGCATGGTGCCCAGCGGAAATATAGGAGACGGCGTGGCGCTTTTTGAGGCGGTGCACGGAACAGCTCCTGATATTGCGGGTAAAGGCATTGCCAATCCCACCGCGCTGCTGATGAGCGCAATTATGATGCTCGACTACATCGGCGAAACGGCTGCCGCACGGAGCGTCCGAAACGCGCTTTTTCAAGTGTATCGCGAAGGCAAGACGCTTACGCGAGACGTCGGCGGAACGGCGACCACCTCCGAATTCACCGATTCCGTGGTGCGCGCCCTGGAAAACTGACCCGCGGCAGCCGTAAAGACGCGGCGGAAAAATCCATTCAATTCGCCCCCTGATTCGGCAACATACATCCGTAAATGCTGCGCACATCTCCTGTACCTGGGGGCAGTAAGCATTTCGCTACGCGCGGCGCCGATGCCCAATCCCGCGTTCTCTCCCCTGCTAAGCTTTCTGCGAGGGAGATTCCATGGCGGACGCCACCGTACTCAGGAAGATCTATCAAGTTTCTACGCGGCTCAGCTTCGCCGGTCTCATCGTGGTGATTCTGCTCGTTCTGCACAAGTCTCCCGCGCCTGCTGTTGCCATCGATCCTGCGGCCGCCAAGCGCGTGGAACAGAAGTTCGCGGCGGCGGACCAGGCCAAAGCTGCCGGGCAACCCGCCCAAGTGCAGATGGACGGCACGGAGTTGAACTCCTACCTCGCGCAGAACCTGCAGCTGGCAGGCTCCGCGCCGGCGACCGCAGTCCACCGATGCCGGTGCGGCAATGCCGGCTGCGACTATTGCGAACACTTCGGCTTCGGCTGCGCCTGGGAATAATCCCGCGAGCGATGCGATGGCCGCGCTGTCCAGCTCCGATCCGCAATCGATTGAACGGGTGCAATCGTCGGTGAAAGACGTGAAGGTGGATATGGACGGCGACCTCGTGAAGGCTTACGTGGTGTTTGATTTTCATGGGCGGGATATGTCGCTCGAACTCGACGGGCACATGGGCACGCAGGACGGATACGTGAAGTTCCAGCCGGTTGCTGGGAAGCTTGGTTCCCTGCCCTTGCCGCAAGCCACGCTCGATGCGGCGGTGGAAAAGATGATGGCTTCGCCGGAAAACAGAGAGAAGCTCAAGCTGCCCAACGACATCAGCGATATCAAGATCGAGGATGGCAAGGCTGTACTGTCCTACAAATAGCGCTTTCGCCCGCCCTCATCGCTGTTCCCCGGCGTCGTCCTTCCGAGCGTTGTCTGCGCCTTAGCGCAAATCAAGATTGATTCATCGCGCGAAAGGCGGGCCATGGAGAGCCGCACTTCGCGTCGCTGGCTAACCAGGACGCGATCGGAGTCCTGCGTAGTTTTGCGTAGGGCGTGCGTAGAAATTCAATACTTAAAGTTGATGATAATTTCCGGAACGCGAAATCGGGCGTAAGCCTTCAGAATCCAGTGGATTACAGAAACTCAAGCCATCAGAAGAATGCGTAAATCCCGCAAATTATTGCCGGTCGGGCCCGTAATCACCGCATCGCCCAGCCGCTCGAAAAAATTGTAGGCGTCGCTGCGCCGCATAAACTCATCCGGATCAATGCCCTGCGCCCGCGCGCGCGCCAGCGTCTCGCCATCCGCAATTGTACCGGCCGCGGGACTGTTTCCGTCGATGCCGTCCGTTCCCGCGCTCAGCACCGTAATTCCCCTATCCGCAATTTTACGCACGCACGCAAGCACGAAAGCCGAGTTCCGTCCGCCGATTCCATTCCCCGTCACCGGGCTGCTCACTTCGCCGTCCGCCAGCACCGCCACAGGCCCCCGGTTAGCCATCTTCTGCGATTCCAACAGCTTAAGCAGGTGGTCCGCAGCCTTCTCGATCGGCCATCCGTCCGTCAGGTTGTCGCACAAACAGACGTACCCTTCGGCCTCGCAAGCCCGATGCGCAGCATGCAGCAACTCATGCGAGCTTAGGAGGAGTTCGAAGCGTGACCTTAGAAATGCGGAGTCGCCCGCCTTGGGCGTTTCAACCAGCCCGCGCTCAAAGGCCGCTCGCACAGTGGCTGAGAACTGACTGAGCAGGTTATATTTGCGAGCAATCTCCTGCGCGTCCTGCACCGTAGAAGGATCCGGCAGCGTAGGCCCCGACGCCAGCGCCGACTCCTCCCCCGGCGGCACATCGCTGATCGCAAAAGTCACCTTCATCGCGTTCGGCGCGGCGGCGGCGAGTCGTCCGCCTTTGGTGGCTGATAAGTGCTTGCGAATCACATTGATCTGCTCGATGGAAGCGCCGCAGGTGACCAGCGCGGAATTAAGCTTCTGGAAATCCGCGAGCGTCAGAGCCGGGTCCAGCGGCTGCTCCAGCAGCGCCGATCCGCCTCCCGAAATCAGGAAGAAAATCAGAGTCTCTTCGCCGCATCTTGATAACAGATCGAGAGTTGCGCGGCCAGCGGCGAAACTTTTTTCATCCGGAATTGGATGGCCGCCGATGAACGTTTTCCAGCCGGGCAGCTCGCGCGGGGGCTCTGCGGGAACCACGAGGATTCCCTCCGGCGCAAAATCGGGAGCGAGAATTCCGGCGAGGCCTTGCGCCATCGCGAACGCGGCTTTGCCTAGCGCGATGGCTACTATTTCGCGGTAGTCCCGCAGATCGATCATGGCGCTCGCTTCTTTTCCTGCGCGAATGCGCGTGCCGCTGCGGGCTAGCGCTTTTTCCAGCGCAGCGGGAATATCGATGGCTGCGAGAGTCTCGCGGAAGATGCGCTCGGCGATCTGCTTCATATCAGCATGTGTCCGGGAAGCGAAGAGTCGCGGGAAATGCGCCGTGAGAGGAAGGCGCTGCGCGCCGCGTTGTTGCCGTGGTGGAAGCCACGACCTACAGTGCCAAGGCGGATGCGGTGTCGTCCGGGTGCGCGCTTTGTGTTCGTCGTCATGTGCCCGAAGTTAGGTTTAGCACGAGGCGGGGCTGGTTGTCAGGGTGGAGTTCGCGTGGTTATTGGGGGGCGGGATTCGCGGGGGCCGGAGGCGAATCTGCCGAAGAAAGCTCAGAACCCATGCGGGGTGGTGAGAGCTCCGCCGCTATGCTGGCACTCCGAGCCGGTTGAGGATGCCTTCGACCTGAGCATATTCCGGGAAAAGAACTAGGCCCCAATAGCGCCTTGAACCAACTGGGTATGGAGGCTCGCTAACCCTTGCCCTGCGGCCAGTGCCGTTCCAGCCGTGGCTGCGCATGGCGTCCTCGAATACCCCGCGCAACCGGACATTGCCCTGCGAAGAATGAAGCCGGACCACGCGGAGGGCCACCTTCAGCGCGTCTGGAAGAACGGCAAGCGTGCCGGGAAAGCAGTGTTCGATTGCGGTCACGGCATCAAGGATTGCGTCGGCGCAATGTTGATCATCGACGGTGAATGCCGCATTGCCGTGCTGCATCTGGTTTCGGGTTCTGTGATTGCGAAGCAGCGTGTTCCCGAGCGGCACGGTCTGCGGCGGGAGCTGCACGGCAGGATGTTCTAGTAACGTTGGAAACTGGATGTTCCCGAGGTTAGGGTTTGCTGCGAGAGCCAAGGCCTTGCAGCACATCTCCACTAGTTCGTCGGCCAGAATGAACGCCGCGCGCGTTTTATGGCGGACATCCGAAAAATAGATCGAACCCACGCATTCAAGCGCGTCTACGATGTCGCGCGGAGCCGCCATTGGGCGCTATTTCGCTCCTTTTAGCACCAGTTCTTCGACCTCGGCTGTCGCCTCAGCCACGAGCTGTGACGCCTCGGCTTGGGCAGCTAGTGCATTGTTCACGAGTTGGTCCACCTGGGGACTGATGTCTTCGACGGCAACCGGAACGGGGATTGCAAGAAGTCCATCCTCGTTGAAGCGCGGATGCTGCGAACCATCCTGGGACCATTTGAGAATGGTCTGCACAGGAAGTGAGCGCAGGAAAATGAATAACGTTTCGCGGCTCAAAGAGTGCTTCTCAGTCCCGAGGCGACGCAGCACTATAAATTCGCTTGAACCCACGGCGGGGATAACATCGGTGGTCCGAACAAGGGCGATCTCCCGCAAGTAGGCACGCAAGCGGGAAATCACAACGTCGCCGGTTTGGAGCCTCTTCTTGGTGCTGCCGATTTCGAGGGCAGGGACCGGCTGGAGGCGATCATCGAGCACTGGATTGAGTGCGTCGGTCAGATCGAAGTTCCGCACCAAGTCTCCACGCATAGCACCATTCGGGTCGAAGAGGTCCCGCGCCGAAGTGTAGTACATGCTCAACGGTCCACGGGACTTCTGCGCGAGGGTGTCAAGGACACGTTGCTTGCAAGGCATGAAATACTCGGCTCCAAACCGGCGCGCAGCCGAAAGGTCCTCGAAGTCACGCTCGTACGAGAGGCTAGGCGACAGGTCGGCGCTCGTCAGATGAACGGTCGTAAGGACCAGCTTTTCCGCATCCGCGATGAGGGCCATCGCTTTTTGTCGAAGGTCATAGGCGTTCCTGGCCTTCTCCGACAAGGCTTTCGCGCCCGGCAGCGCTGGAATTTGGAGCGTTTTGATTTTCTCGATGAAGAGATTTAGCTGGACGTTGCCGGTCGCCTCGCGCAAAGACTGAAAGCGTCCGAATGACGAGTTTAGAAACGTGGCGGCGAAATAGGCGTCAACCGGCGCATCCGGTCGAATGCGAATTAAACCGACGTGCCGGTCAATATTCGATGGAAGCAGCTCCGGCTGAACCACGGCGGCATTGCCGATAGTGCCCACTGTCGTGAGTAGCAGATCGCCTTCGCGGAGGCGCGTGCGCAGGTTCGCAGAATCCTGCGTGTGACTGATCTCCAGGGTATCTGCTAGGGAAAACTCGTTGTTCTTAACGCACTTCGCTGAGAGATAACGCACGCCACCTTCCTCCACGACATCCGGCGAGGCGTGAATGCCATCAGTAACGAATGCAATTGAGCCGAGCGTGTAGCAAGGAAGACGCTGCAGAATCTGCTCTCTTTTGAGGTAGTCCGGCTGGTAATACTCGGCGTCCATGCGCTCGCGCTGGACGATCTCCGCCCGGTCGATAACGTTCCAGACCGCCATGTCAAGCGGCCTCGGCAAACGGCAGTTTTTGTTTTTTGGCCCACTTCAAAAAAGCGTCGGCAATGTGATCCAGGTCGTGGTCCACAACCATGTGTCCGTGATCGTCAAGCAAGGGCGCATTATCAGAACCGAGCCGGTACACATACTCGCCCGAGTTGTCCTTGCCAGAATTCTGGCTGGTAGCGAGGAAAACGGGGTAATTGTCAACCTTGGGGTTGTAAGTGGGGGATTTCTTATCGTCGTTCCATGTCTGCACGAAAAGTAGGCTGGTTTTTGTTCCCGTGTGGGGCTTGAACGTGTTTTGCTGCAGCCCCACCACGGCGAGAATGCGTGCCTGGTCGGCGATCCAGCGCCTTATGGTTTCATCGCCGGAGTTGTTGAACCGGCCCTGCGGCAGGACGATTGCGGCGCGCCCACCCGGCTTGAGAAATTCGAGATTGCGCTCGATGAAAAGAATATCCCGCCCGACGCTTGTTTCCCATTTTCCTTTGCCATTCTTTGCAATATCGTACTGATGAATAATCCGGCTGTCCTTGATGTCACCGGCGAAGGGAGGGTTCGTTAGAAGCACGTCGAAGTCAAAGTAGCGGTAATGGTCGCGGTTCCACTTGTCCCGCTCCGGGTCTTTTTGGAAAGAGCGGAGGCGCGGCTTCAGTCCTACTCGGACATCCTCGCTCCACATTCTGGGGTCGAGCGTGTTAGCCCTGTAGACGTTGGTTTTCCCGTCGCCCGCGATGAGATTGAGGGCGCGCGCGATCTTCACCGAGCGAGGGTCGAAGTCGAGGCCGTAAACGTGGCTCGCCGCATAGTCGGATTGCCATTTCTCCGGACCCTTGGCGGTGAAAACATCGCCCCAAACGTGGAATATCGTGTGGACCGTAAACCCGCATGAACCGGCGGCGGTGTCGATCACGTAATCGTCGATGGAGGGATTGAGCATCTTCACGCACATGTCAATGACATGCCGTGGGGTGAAATACTGGCCTTTTTCACCCTTCGCTGCTTTGATGGAGAGGTACTCGAAAGCTTCGTCAATCACCTGTAAATTGGAGTTAAAGAGCTTGATGTCTTCGAGAAACGAGCCGCACACCTTCAGATGATCCGGTTCGAGGTCGATCCGCTCGCCCTCGGAGAAGACGCCGGGCCATTGCTCCATAGCCTTCTTGAACAATGTGTCCACCTTCTCGGAAAACTCTCGCGCGGTTGAGCCGCCAACACGGAATTCGAGGTAGCGTTTCGCCTTACCGCCCCGCTCGGCCTGCCACTCGTCGAAGAGCTTGGCATAAACGAGCTTGAATACTTCGTCGAAGGCATCGACACCGGCATTCGCGAGAACCAAATCCTCCATGTCGAGGATGACGCTTTTGAGCGAGCGCCGCTCCGTCACCAGCTTGTTGTGTTTCTCAAGGTCCTCAAGTGTCCATCGCTCGGCGAGCATTTCTGCGAGGTGCTGCGTCGCTGTCGGAATATCCGGCAGATTGCGAAAGATGTTGGGTTCTTCCCTGTGGAGAGCGATCGTCTCGCTGCCGTTCGTCCATACGCCGATTGGCGATCCTTCGGCGTTGCAGTAGCTTTTGAGTTGTTCCAGTCCGTCCTTACGTTTTGGTTTTTTGACTTCGACGATGATGTAGGGCGTGGTCGGCGCGTCCTTTTCCCAAACCACGATGTCAGCGGCCTTCTCGTGGACGGCGGAGCCAAAATAGACGGGCTTTTCGACCGCGATCCGGTCTTTCGGATACCCATAAACGCTCATCAGCTTGCGCAAGTAAAGTTGGCGGACGATTTCCTCGGGCTTGGCTGGCCGGGCCTTATCGCTCGCGGCGCAGGTGAGGTAAGGCTTTCCGCCCTTGTCGAAAAGCTTGATCGCTTTGACTTCCTGTTCGGTGAAGATAGTCAGGGCATAGTCGGAGCCTTTGAGGATGTCCGTGACGTTCAGTATTTGTATTGTGTCGTCTGCGTTTTTGTTCATGGGAGCCTTTGGAGGCATCTATAGGTCCAGTTCCTTGCCGGGCTTTAGGCTGGGGACGGGGTCGATGTAGTCGTAGACTTTGTGCGTCGGCAGCGGCGGATCGGTTTGCGGCGTGACCAGGCCGACCGGGGTTGTTGACGCGCTTCTTGTCCTTGTGTTCGTACCGCTCGATAGGGCGTTTCTTTGCGTGCCCGTTGCCGCTGTTGCTGCCCTTGCCTCGCCCGCGCGCCATTCGGCTTTATCCCTCGGTCATTCAGCGATTTGATACCGCGAGATTGTAAACGGTTCGGTGCTCGATGACCAGCAGGAGAGACTAAGGCGGAGAGGCAGAAGCAGGCGATGGCGGGAACGTCAATCTCCCGGTTGGCAGGGCAAAAGCGCCATTCAGGAGAATGGCGATCCCAGGGACGACAGCGAAAAGCGAACGGCAACGGCTCGCGGGAACGGCGCCGCGAGCGGTGGGCGCTGCGCGCTCTGCTTTTTGTCGGGGCTGGAAGCCCCGACCCCCTAGAAGGCGGGGCGGGTAGAAGACGCTTGGCGACATTGACAATCTAAGAGAGATTCATCGCTCGAAAAACGAGCGATGGAGAACAGTTCTTCGTCGCTGCGCTCCTCAGGATGACGGCCGAAATGCGACGACAAAAGCAAAAGCAAAATGACGGCGCGGGGGACGGCGCGGTGTCGGCGATAGCAGAAGGCTCGCGGGAGCGGCGCCGCGAGCGGTAGGCGCTGCGCGCTCTGGCTTTTTATCGGGGCTGGAAGCCCCGACCCCCTAGAAGGCGTGGCGGGTTGCGGACGCATGGCGACATTGACAATCTAAGAGAGATTCATCGCTCGAAAAACGAGCGATGGAGAACCGTTCTTCGTCGCTGCGCTCCTCA
>CAWCQH010000029.1:0-139839 GCA_963797585.1 uncultured Acidobacteriota bacterium | reverse complement strand
CAGACTAGCTTCTCGATCGCCAAGAACGATCATAAGTGAAACTGTTAGCTCGAGTCTGAAGTTGACGCCCGTGCTGTTCAGTTCAGCGGAGGGCCTTACCGGCTGAGCGGCAGTTGCATTAGCAGCCGTGGCGGCCGTAGGCGCTTAGATCCTTGCAGCCGCCTACACGGCGAGGCGGGATTGGCAGCGTCGCCAGCTTCAACTCGTACTCGGGGTACATCGTTTCCGCTCCGCCCCTTGCCGCTTCGTATGGGATGCCGTAGGTTTCGGCATACTCGTGAAGAAACTTATTTGTCCCGGGCAGCCGATGGGGGACCCAGCTTCTCGGATGCTCGACTTCGATGCTGGGGATGCAATGGGAAGGCGTGAGAGCGAAGCCGAGATCTAACACCCAGTGAGAGGTTCGAATATCGCGTTCGGTGAGGTACGCGGGATCTCGGACGAAGGTCACGAGGGTGAAGTAATCTCCGTGGCGAATGAAATACTCGACCATCCTGGCGCGGTCGCTGCGGGGCAGGCCGTTGCGGCGCAGCCAGCCTTCCTTTAGGTGGGTGGTTACCACCTTCATCATGTCCCCTTCCCATTCGCCTGTGGAGAAGCCCTCCCATGTGTGGACTGCGTAGTCTGGCGGGTGGGGGCGGCCGTCCATATAGATGGTTCGCTGAGGCAGCATCCACATGATCGTCGTGTGCCAGGCGGTGATTTGCTCGGTCAGCGGGTCGAGATCGGGCCACACGCGCATGCTGGATGGGCCGCGAGGCGCGTAGTCGGAGGGATGGGGCTCGCATTCGTGCTCGATTTGCGTCCACTTTTCCGCGTCCCATGCGTCGGCCCTCATGCGCGCCTGATCGTTGATGGGCAGGCCGGTGTAATCGCCGATCTCGGCGTCGGGAGCGTCTTTCGGGCCTCTGGCGCCCCATTCTCCGGATAAATCGACTTGTCCGAACGCGGAATGGGCTAACAGCAACGTCGCTAGCAAAACCAGAGACGCCTGAAACTTCATGCGCCAGAGCATAAGCGGCCTCCTCTTAGTCACGCGAATTAGTCACGCGACAGCTTCTTGCCGGTCAGATAAAAGTAGCCGACCTTGTTGTTCGATGGGCTGCCATACCACATGCGTCCCTCGGCATCGAGGAAGAGTTCGCGAATGGTATTTTCGGAATGCGGAAACGGATACTGCGTGATCTTGCCGGTGGCGGGATCGAGGCGGCCGAGCACGTCGAAGTAATACGACGAGTACCAGATGTCGCCGTTCGCGTCGACGCCCAGCCCGTAAGGATGGGTGAGCGAGCCGGTGGGCAGATCGTATTCGTGAAAGGTTTCGGTTTTGGGATCGAAACTTCCGAGTTTCCCGCGATTGTATTCGCCAAACCAGATGATCCCCTTGGAATCGATCTGAATGCGGCGCGGAAGGCCGTCTTTTGTCGGCACCGCGTACCGGGTCATTTTCAACGTCTGCCAATCCATCTTCACGACTTGACCGGGCGTACCGGTGATCGTGAACCAGATGTTTCCCTGTGTGTCGTTGGCGATGCTGTAGGTGTGGCCGGTCTCCCAATAATTGGTGAACTTGCCGGTTTCGGGGACGAAGCGGCTTAGCGGCTCGCCGGTGACCCACACGTTTCCGCCGGGGTCGAAGCGCACGGTGTGTTTGGATCCACCCTCTTTGACGCCTTCTTTGCCAGGCTCGAAGGGATCCAGATATTCGGTGATGCGCCTCGTTTGCGGGTCCCAGCGGCCGAGCTTATTGGGGGCTTGCTCTGCGAGCCAGACGGAACCGTCGGGAGCCTCCACGGCCGAATGTACTGCGGCGGTGCCGGCGTTGGGAACGGGGAAATCTTCCATCGCGCCTGTCTTGGCATCGAGCCGTGTGATTTTGTTGGCTGAGCCGAAGTTCGGAATCCATAGATAGCCGTCTTTGCCGGGCGCGGCGCTGAAGGGCATGCGATCGGGGCCGGGCATGTCATATTCCACGTAGACGATTTTCGAGGCGTCGCTGGTGAACTTCACCGCCATGTTGTCTTTGTATCCGGGAAGATCGGCTGGGGATTTCGGCAGCCTAGCTTCGGCGCCGAACGCGTTGTCGAGATAGCCGGCGAGTTGCGTTGCATCCTGGTCGGTTACGAAGTCCAGGCTGAAATGCATGGCGTCGCGCATGTATTGCACGCGATCTTTCCAGCCATCCAAGTCGCGCCTGACGGCGGCCATGCGGGTCTGAAAACCGTGGCAGGCAAAACAATCGTGGAACAGCAGGTCTTTTCCCGTGCCGGCGGGAAGAAGAGCGCGAGCCTGGTCGATGGAGAGATCGCTCCAGCGAACCGTGTCCTTTTGCAGCGTGAAATCGCAGGAGGTATTTTGATTCGACTTCAGACTCACGCCGGTGCGGTCGTCTGCGCGGTACCCAACGGCTTTGATGTGCAGGCGATACTCTCCGGCGGGAATCTTTTCGAGAAGGAAGCGGCCCTGGGAGTCCGACAGTGCTATGAAGGTTATTTTGTTTTGGGTGTTCTGCGCCTCGACGAATCCACCTTCGAAGGGCGCGCCATCTGGCCCCTTCACGATGCCAGCGACGGTTGCGGCAGAGGCGAACGGGAGAAGAACAGCTAGCAAGCTGGCTAGGGCGAGCGCCTTACTGAGCCACTGCATGAGGGCTCCTTCTGAAGGAATAGCCAGATGGCTGTTTCTCCTTCGGCCCGAAGACTATTCTTCCTGCCCTGCCATGTCAATCACGAGAATCAAGTTATGGGCTTGGGAATATCGCCGGATGAGACTTAGCTGGAAGGCGCATCGCGGATGTCCAATGGTGGTGGGGTTGATGCTATAGTGCTGGCGCCAAGGTCCTGCCGGAGGAGAAGGCGGGATCTATGCTTAGCGCGTCGTGGCGCTCGCAGGGAGGGTACAGCGGTGCTCAAGAGACTTTTTTGCGTGGCTCTTTTTATTGTCGGCACTGCTCGAGCGCAGCAGCCTGCGGCGCCCGTTCGAACCTTCGCGAACCGCTGCAGAATCTGCCACGGGAGTGACGGCAACGGGACTGACCGTGCTCCGGCGCTGCTTGGCTTTGTGGCTTCTCACTCCGACGCGGAGATCACCACGCTGGTGCATACGGGCCGTCTCGATAAAGGAATGCCGCGCTTCGATTTTACCGATGACGAGATGAAAGCGCTGCTCGCTCATCTACGCGGCCTGGTATCGGGGGCGGTAGTCCCTGCGGCAGACGGCCGCGCCGCACTTCGGGGCAACACCTTCCAGCCTCACGCGATTAGTCTGACGCTGCAGGATGGCCGCAAACTCGACGGCACACTGATGAGCGAGACCGCATTCAGCGCTACTGTGGCCACCGCCGACGGCAAGTTCCATTTGCTGGCGCGCGACGGCGACGTCTATCGCGAGCGCCCGATTGAGCCTAAGCAGGACTGGACGAGCTATGACGGGAGTTTGACGGGGAACCGCTATAGCTCGCTGGCACAGATCAATGTGAAAAATGTGCAGCGGCTTTCTCCGGCCTGGGTGTTTCCCAATCCCACTGCGGTGCAGCTGGAGGTGACTCCCATTGTGTCGGATGGAATCATGTACATCACGGCGCCTAATGAAGCCTATGCGCTCGACGCGACCACGGGGCGGCAGATCTGGTCGTTCAAAATGCCCCGGACTCCCGGGCTTGTTGAGTTCGGCGGGCGACGGCGCGAATCGCGGTGTGGCCATTTCGGGCGACCGCATCTTCATGGTTACCGACAGTGCGCATCTGCTCGCGCTGGATCGCATCACGGGCAAAAAAGTGTGGGACGTCATGATGGGAGACACGAAAGAGGGCTATAGCGCGACGAGCGCTCCGCTGGTGGTCGGGGACCTGGTGCTTTCCGGCGTGGCGGGTGGCGAGGAAGGGGCGCGCGGGTTCGTGGATGCGTACCAGGCTTCGTCGGGCGAGCGGGTCTGGCGCTTCTACACAATTCCTTTGCGCGGCGAGAAAGGCTCGGAAACATGGGTTGGAAATGCGCTGGAGCATGGTTGCGGCGCCACGTGGATCACCGGCTCCTACGATCCGAGCCTGGAAACGGTGTATTGGGCCGTCGGCAATCCTTGCCCGGATTTCAATGGGGATGAACGCAAGGGCGACAACCTGTACACCGCGAGCGTCGTGGCCCTGAATGTAAAGACCGGCAAAATGAAGTGGTACTTCCAGTTCACGCCTCACGATGTTTACGACTGGGATTCGGTGGGGCCGATGATCCTTGTAGATGAGCCGTGGCAGGGGCAGCCCCGCAAACTGCTGATGCATGGCGATCCTAACGGCTTTTTCTTCGTTCTCGACCGCACGAACGGGGAACTGCTGATGGCCAAGCCGCTGACCGCGGTGAATTGGGCTACGGGATACGGTAAAGACGGACGGCCGATTCTTACCGACCACTTCGATTCGGCTCTGGAGGTTTGCCGCGGAGGCGAATCGAAATGGTTTTCCGCGGCTTTCGATCCGGAATCGAAGTTCTATTTTGCGCGCATTCGCGACGGCTGCGCCACATACAGGAAGGATCCTACGCCGATTGATGTGGGGGAGCGGTATTTCGGCGGCGACCAGGTGGGACCGGGGACGGACAAGAGTTTCATTCTGGCTTTCGACACTCAGACCGGCCGGAAGGCGTGGGAGTATGCCGGTGCCCAACGGCCGCGGTTCCGGCACGCTGGCAACCGCGGGAGGGCTGGTGTTTTTTGGCGAGGATGTGGGCACCCTGAGCGCCGTGGAATCGAAGACCGGGAAAAGTGCTTGGCATTTTGAGACCGGCCAGTCGTGGAACGCTTCGCCGATGACCTATATGGTTGGGGGCAAGCAGTATGTGGTGCTGGCAGGCTCCAGCGGAATTTTCGCTTTCGCGCTCGCGCAGTGATCTTCGGACGGTGATCCCGCGCGATGAGGCGCGTGCGGGCACACCTGCGCAGGTTTCTCCAGGGAGTGGTGTGTTACGAGTGTCCTCGGGCGTCCTTGGTAACGTCCGCCACAACTGCGTTGTACTTGTCCGTTATGCCTTTCACTAACGCGTTCAGTTGGTCCACGTCGGGCTTGTCAGCCATGAACGCCTGGTTAATCTGCGTTACACCCTTTTCGATATCGCTGTAGGAGTCGGCGGAGCGCGCTTTGATCAGGGCGTCGACGGTGCTCCACTTGTCCTGAAAAGCTGCGAACGACTTGCGGGCTTTGGCGACATCTCCGGTTTTTAGCGCCAAGGTGACACTGCGAAGGTTGGCACGTACCATCCGCAGGCGGGCGACATCGTCGTACAGGGGATTCAGGGGCTGGCCGTACTCCACCATGGCGATGGCGTCGTCAAACCTGGCGAGCATGGACTCGGTGTCGATAATCAGGCTGGGCCTGTCGGGAGCGGGAGAGCTGAGTCCCTTGGCGATCTTGGCCTGGAAGGTTTGCTCCAGCTCCGTGTACATGTTTTTATCGCGCGCGTTGATATACCCCTCGATGCCGTTCCATGCGGAGTCATAGGCTTCGAAGTCCGCCTTGGCTTCGGCGAGGTCTCCTTTTTTCAGCGCAGCGATGGTATTTACGAGGCTAGGCCGCACCGCTCTGATGCTGGTCAGTTCGAAGCGCTCCGGGCCGGCGGCCGGTGCAGCTGAGGCACGGGGTGAGTAGCCGAGGACAGCCATCATCGCAAGCACGGCGAGAACAATGGAACGGGTGATGAATTTCATCGTCGACGCGACTCCTTTTGTGTGGGCCTTAGCGGAGAATTCAGCCGCCCCGGCGCCCGTTGTCAGAATCCCGCCCGACACGATAGCACGCAACTAGGGAAGCTGGGGGATGCGAAATCAGGCGCGAGATATTCGAACGTATAATGTGTGCGCAGTCGGGCGTAACAACACATGTACCCTGAATGGGGAATTTTCCTGTGCGCGTAATCTGTTATAGGCGGGACGGGACACGTCGGCTCGTGGCTTACGCCGCGGCTTGTGCGGGCCGGTCACACGGTGATTTGCGTCAGCCGATCGCAGCGCCAGCCCTATCATGCGGATGACGCGTGGCGCGATGTTGAGCGCGTTGTGCTGGATCGCGTGGCGGCGGAGGCGGAGGGGGCGTTCGGTTCAAGTGTTGGCGCGCTGCGCCCTGAGGTGGTGATCGACCTCACCTGTTACACCTTGGACAGCGCGCGGCAATTGGTTGAAGCGCTTAGCGGGCGCGTGGAGCAATTTTTGCATTGCGGCACCATTTGGGTGCACGGGATGGGGATCGAGGTTCCGGTAACCGAGGACGCTCCGCGCCGACCGATCAGCGATTATGGACGACGCAAGGCGGCTATCGAGGAATACCTGCTGAGACAACACGCGGAGAATGGCTTTCCTGTCGCCATTCTGCATCCGGGGCATTTTGTGGGGCCGGGATGGGTGCCGCTCAACCCTGCTGCGAACTTTAATCCGGAGGTTTTTGCGGCGATCGCGCGCGGCGAGGAAATCGTGCTTCCGAATTTTGGGCGTGAGACGCTGCATCACGTTCATTGCGACGATGTGGCGCAGGCATTCGTAAAGGCGGTTGCGAACTGGCCGAGCGCGGTGGGCGAAAGTTTTCACGTCGCGTCTCCGGCTGCGATGACGATGGCGGGTTATGCGGAGTCTGTGGCGGGGTGGTTTGGGAGGGAAGCGCGAATTCGATTTTTGCCTTGGGAAGAGTGGCGCGCTACTGTGTCCGCTAAAGATGGGGACTTTACGTGGGATCACATCGCGCGATCACCGAATTGCAGCATCGAAAAAGCGCGACGGCTCCTTGGCTACGAACCTCGTTATCGTTCTCTGGAAGCGATTCGCGAATCGCTTGCGTGGCTTTGCGCGAGTGGGACAGTTCCGAGTCTGGCTTCGTTCACGCTATCGTGAATGTTGGTTCTTGGTTCCTGGGTTTTCATGTGAAGCGCGATTAAGGTCTTGATGGGGCCACCTGCTGATGCTGTGGCGTCTTCGGTAACGTAAAGACGATGTAGCCGAGAGTCGATTGACCGGGCGTGACTGCGTTTTCTCCAAATCCGCGGGCACCTTTTTGCAAGCCGAAAACGGGAGGTGCGCCCGAGCCTACCACCAGATACTCGCGTCCCTGCACTTCATAGATGGACGGCAGGCCGGTTAGTCCGGCGGGCATTTTGTACGTCCAGAGTTCGTCGCCGTTTTCCACGTCGAACGCGCGCATTTTGCCGTCTTTCGCGGTTACGAACACGAGGCCCGTCGCGGTGACAACCATGCCCACGCGTTCGCCTCCCGCGAGCATGCCGGTATTTTGGCCGCCTTCCTTTACCGCTTCTTCGTCCTCGCCTAGCGGCTTTCTCCAGCGGATGGTTCCGGTGTTCAGGTCATAGCAGATGATTTCCGACCACGGGGGGCCGATCACTCCCTGCGTCAACCCGTAGTTCGAATACAAACGCTGTGGTGCGGCGACTCCTTCGGGATACGGCGGTCCGACGAAGCGGTTGTTCCCGCCATACTTTGCGTTGAGCTCGCGCGGGTTCAACGAGGGCAAGAGGCCGCCGGGCGCGCCGCCATTGGCAACTACCGGGCCGGTTATGGGTCGCGGCCTCGCGGCTGACGATGCAGCACCGCCGGCGCTTGAGAGATAGTTGTACAGAGTATTCACGGCATCCGGCTTCAAATCCGGGTGGGCGGGCATCTGTCCCTTGCCGGAGAGGACGAGCATGGTGAAATCGGAGAGATTGATGCGCGAGGTAACTCCGGCCAGGGATGGGAGCCTCGGCTGAGCCTGCGAGGTCCGCCCCATGGCACGATTGGCAGTTCTGCTGATACTCCGGCGGCACCGGGACGCCGCCCGGGCCGCGCGCGCTGGCGGTGCTGGCGGTTACCGGCAGCTCCGGGCCTTGAATATTGATCAGGGAAGGGAAGTCGGATGTGGTGACGAAAACGAGCCCTCTGGTTGGGTCCGAAGCGCTTGTTCCCCTGTTGCTTCCGCCGCGCGAGCCGGGCAGCTGAACGGTGTCGCGCTTGTATCCGGCGGGTGTGAACAAGCCCTCGTTGCGGGCGGCGGCGATTTTTTCTTTCCATGTGGCGCGCTCTTCGGGAGTCAGAAAAAACGGATTGATGTCGTCCGCGGTCATCTTCTGGCGAGCGAACGGAGGAGGAGCGGTCGGAAAGGGCTGCGTGGGCCAGGCTTGTTCTCCCGGCACATCGCTCTGCGGGACGGGGCGTTCCTCGATGGGCCAGAGCGGCTCGCCTGTTACGCGGTCGAAGACGTACAGGAAGCCCGTCTTGCCCGCTTGCGCCACCGCGTCCACCATTTTTCCGTTGTGGCGGACGGTGATCAGTTGCGGGGCCGAGCAGGGATCGGAGTCCCAGAGGTCGTGGTGAACTTCCTGGAAATGCCACAGGCGCTTGCCGGTGCGCGCGTCGAGAGCCACGAGGCTGTCGCCGAACAAGCCGGCGCCGATGCGGTCCGCGCCGTAGAGATCGTAGGTGGGCGAGCCAAGGACGACGTAGACGATCCCGCGCTTTTCGTCGAGCGAGAGTTCGCCCCAATCGTTTACTCCGCCGATGTATCGCCACGCGTCCTTGGGCCAGGTGTCGTAGCCGAATTCGCCGGGATACGGCACGGTGTGGAACGTCCAGACCGTTTTTCCCGTGAGCACGTCGTAGGCGCGAATGTGTCCGGGAGGGGCGAGGAAATTCTCGCCCGTGGACGACCCTTCGATGATCAGATTTTCGAACACGCGCCCGGGCGCGTCGCTTTTGATGCGCGCTACTTCGGCGGGAACGCGATCGAGACCTTCCCTCATGTCGACTAGCCCGTCTTCGCCGAAGCTTAGGATCGACTTGCCGGTGCGCGCGTCGATTTCCTCGAGGAAGTGGTTGATCTGGAAGATCAGGCGGCGGTCTTTGCCGTCTTTGCTTTCCCAGTAATTCACTCCCAGTTCGGCGATAGAGCTCAGGCCGGTGTGAATCCAGATTTCTTTCCCGGTGGCTGCATCGAGCGCTATGAGGGAATTATTCCGGCCGTAAACGTACATCACGCCGTGGGAAACGATCGGATTCATTGCGGAATTTCCGTTGAAGTAGGTCCAGGCAACTTGCAGCTGCTTCACATTGCTCTTTTTGATCTGATCGAGAGCCGTGAAGCGGGATGTGTCCGGGCCGCCGCCGTAGTCGCTCCAGGATTTGTGGTCCTGCTGCGCGAGGGCGAACGGGCAGGCGATCGCCATCCAGAAAATGAGCAGCGCGGTTTTTTGTGCCGAAGGCTTCATGGAAACTATTTGCCCTTCTGTTTGAAAGCTCCGGGCTTGCCCCAGAAGATGAACGTGCCGAAGCGGGTGGCGGTGACGATATCGAGCGCGCCGTCGTGGTTGAGATCGGCTGCGTAAATATCCGAGCCGGCGCCGGATCGGTTATGGATCAGTTCGGGCACGAATTCCGCGCCGCCGGGAGCCTTGGGGTTGCGCACGGTCTTGTACCAGTAGAGCACCGCCGGACCATACGGATCGGGATCGAGGTAGTCGTCGCGATGCGACCAGTAACGCTTGCCTACGATGAAGTCCGGGATGCCGTCGCCGTCCACGTCGCCGAAGGTTGAGCCGTGGGGTTCCGTAAAGGTGACGCCGCCGGCGTTCTTCGTCGAGAGATCGTCCATGATCATGTGCTGCACGAACGAGATGTTGCCTGCGGCGTCGCGCTTCTGCTCGAACCACGCCAATCCGTATCCATGCACGTTTAGAGCGGTGACAATGTCGTTGAGGCCGTCGCCGTTCACGTCGTAAACCGCCATCACGCTGCCGCCCATGATATTGCGGCCGTAACGCGCGAAGGCCTGCGGATGATACGTCCACGGCTCCTGCTTGCTGCCCGCGGGCGGCTGTTCCCACCAGCCGAAGGCATTGACGATATCCAGGCGGCCGTCGCCGTTGATGTCGCCGACACCGATGCCGTGAGCCGTTGCGTAGCCCAGTTCCGAAACGTTGTGCACGGTCCACAGGCCGGTGGGATTGGCGGGATCGGGTTTTGCGTACCGGACGTAGCCATCGGCCATGTAGACGAGTTCGAGTTTCCCATCGCCTTCGAGGTCGCGCACGACGGCGATCTCGGAGCTGAAATCCGGCACGACCAGGTATTTATCCCAGCGGCGCGACTCGCCCTTGGGATTGACGTAGAGCCATACGCCGCGATTGCCGGAAAAACTGCAGTTGATCACGTCCGGCCAGCCGTCGCCTGTGAAATCGCCGGAGAACTGCATCCAGTCGTCGCGGGTGTATTCGTCGGAGGGATTCGTGGTCAGAGCTTCGTAGATCTCGCGATGCGTGGTGTAATCCGGGCCGAAGTAGATGTGCGGACCGGAGACTATGTCCATCACGCCGTCATGATTGAAATCGGCGGCGCTGGCGCCCCAGGAATAATAGAAATCGCTGAGCCGCTGCATGCGGAAGTGGCTGGAAAGCTTTTCCGGTTCCCGCGTCATTAGCGCCAGGTCTTTGTAGGCTACATCCTTGAACCGCACGTCGCCCGTGCCACCCACATAGAGCGCGATGGGGCCGAACTTTCCGGCATCGTCTTCGGCTACGCCTCCGGCGACTTCGCCGCCGTTATTCAGGAAGGATCGGACGATATTCGCGTCGAGGAATGTTTCGACAGTGTTCCATTCGCCTGCGCGCAGAGAAGTGTCGGGCGGAGTGACGGGCAGAATGAGGCCGGGGGGCAGACCGGGGTGCTCGCCGGGCGTTCGCGGGCGGACCGGAGCGTTCGGGTCCACGGGAGGCGCGATGCGCATTTGTCCGCCGCCGCGGCGAAGCTTATCGCGCTTGAGTTCATGACCCTGCGCGTCGAGTGTGAGGGCGTAGGAGGCGACGTCGCCTTCGCTGAGCGATACGAACACGCCTTTCATGCCGCCCTTCGGCGTCTTTTCGGCGCGCATGAGTAGACCGGTTTTGCAGTTCCCCTCGCATTTGAGGGAAGCGTAGAAGCCCACGTCCTGGTAGGAGCGATCAAGGACCAGCCAGCCGCCGCCCGGTTGGTTCGGCGTGCCGGTGATTTCGCCGTTTTCTGCGCGCCAGGTAGCATCTCCCAGGGTATGCCAGCCCGCGAGCGCCGATCCCTGGAAGGAGTAGTCAGGATGAAAGGAGGGGCCGGTGCCGGAGAGCCGGGCCACCGCGGCGAGAACAGCCAGCGCCAAAAACAGAATGCGTTTCCCGGACATTTTGCTCTCCCTGGTGATATGAAGCGGTCGAGTTCGATGCTTGCCGCGCTATGTGTTAGCAAGCGCTTCTTGCCAAGTCAAGCTGAATGCACTCGTTCCGCTTATCATTCATAGCTCGCATAGCTGGCATAGCTAGTCGGGAAAGCCTTGCCTGGCGGCCTGCTTGTGAAATATCCTCCAGCGCGTGAATCGGGTTTGCCGGACAACGAGCATCTCACCTGCGCATTCTGGAGGACGATCCCATGAGATATCTCCGTGGCTGGGCGGCCGGGGCGGTTACTGTTGCCGCGCTGGCCATTGCGCTTTGCGAGGTTGTGCTCGCCGATCGCGTTGCTGACGCACGGGTGTACACGCTCACGCCCGTTGAATTCGGTATGCAGCTCAAGACGCCGGATGGGCGCGTCGTCTTTGAATATCTGACCAAGAAGCCGGACAACATCGGTCTGACGTCGCCCAGCGCGGCCTGCTTTCATCCCGTGAATACTCCCTCGGGCCAGTGCATCACGAGCATCGCGCCCGACGACCACCCGCACCATCGCGGCATCTTCTTCGGCTGGCACGACAGCGCGTTTTACGAACCGCAGGTGCGACCGAATCCGTCGCCCACATCTTCGATGCGCGCGGCCACCGTTCGCCGCGCGGACTTCTGGGGCTGGGGAGTGTTCGCTCCGCGCGACGGCCGTGTTATTCAGAATCGCGAGATCAAACTTGTGAATGCCGACGCGGCGCACGCGGAGCTTGAGATTCACAATGATTTGCTAGTCGAGAACCGCAAGATGGGCGAAGAGAATGACACGGTCAACGTCACCGAGCGTGACGGCGTGTTCGTGCTGGACCTGAGCTATACGATCGCGCCGACCGTGGAATACCGTCTCAATCAAAATGCTTTTGGCGGCTTCGACGTGCAATGCCGCAAGGATGGCGACTCCTATTATTCGGACGAGGCGGGGAAAGTCACTCTTCGCGACGCGCAATATGCCTATCCGGAGCTCGACTGGCCGAGCGAGCCGTGGTACGACTACACGATCACGCTGGCCGGCAGCGGGAAAACTCTTGGCGTCGCGGTGATCGATCATCCGAAGAATCCACCGACGATGTGGCATATCTCGCGGACTTTGTGGATGCTCAACCCGTCGATTACGGCCGTGGGACCGGTCACGATTCACCCCGAGAATCCGCTGACGCTGCGCTACCGGGTGGTTGTACACGACGGGCCGCCCCCGGTCGAGGTGCTGAAAAAGCTTTCGGCGGAGTGGCGGGCCACCTAGAATTGTTTTTCAACTGAAAACGGGGAATCAATGGACTACATGCTCAAGGGCAAGCTCGCCTTCGTCAGCGCGGGTGCGTACGGGATCGGCGAGGCGGTTGCAGATCTTTTGACGCAGGAAGGCGCGAGCGTGATCGTTGCGGATTGCGACGAAGCTGCCCTTGAGGAGAAATCATCCCGATGGGCGGGAGTGGTGGCGGCCGATCTGTCGGCGGCGGAAGGAACCAGCAGGGCTGTTTCCTATGTGCTCCAAAAATTCGGCAGGGCACCGGACATCCTGATCAACAACCTGGGCGTGGGGGATTCGTCATCCTTCGTGGAGATTTCCGACGAGCGCTGGGCGAAAAGTTTCGAGATCAACCTGATGGGCTGCATACGCACATGCCGCGCATTGATACCGGCGATGGCGGAGATCGGCTCGGCTTCGATCGTCAACACGGGCTCCGATCTGGCCAAGCAGCCTGAATTCACGCTGATGGATTATGGGGTGTGCAAAGCGGGACTGCTCTATCTGACGAAAGCGCTCGCCAAGCAATACGCGCCGCATGTGCGGGTCAACGCCGTGCTGCCCGGGCCGGTGTGGACGCGGATGTGGACGCGGCCCGGGGGAATCGTCGACCAGTTGGTGGCGCATTACGGCGTCGCGGACCGCGATGCCGCGGTAAAGAGATTCCTGGAAGATCGCTATCTGCCTCTCGGCATCGGGCAGCCGGAGGACGTTGCCCATGCGGTCGTGTTTCTTGCGTCGCCGCTGGCGAAATTTATTACCGGGTCGACTCTGGACATCGGCGGCACGTTGCGCGGCCTGATTTAACGAGACCGCATCACTCACGGAATCCTTCATAGACGAATGAATGAGGGGCTCGCCGAGAAGCGAGCGACTGCGTGGCAAGAATTCTGAGCGCGACAGCCGGAGAAAAGGGCGGGGAAAGTTGAGGGTTATTCCGGCTCGCAACAACGCTCTGGAGCATCGTGCGGATATCGATGGATTGAGGGCCATCGCGGCCGGATGCGTCCTGGCGTTTCACCTGGGGATCAGCAAGATGCGCGGAGGATTTGGCGTCGTCGACGTTTCTTCGTGATCTTGCGCTAGCTGTTCAATTCCATCGTGTGCTCACAGTTGGAGCCATTGTTCCTACGACAGACTGAAAAAGAATGGCGGGGACGACGAGACTCGAACTCGCGACCTCTGCCGTGACAGGGCAGCGTTCTAACCGACTGAACTACGTCCCCACTCGCTGAATCAACAAACACAACGCGTTTAATGCGAAACGTATCTTAGCACATCTGCGGGAAGAGCCTGAAGCGCGAAGGCGGAATTATCAATTTCCGACTATTGAGCGGACGTTGGATGGTGGGCGGTCAGCGATTTGAACGCTGGACCTTCCGGGTGTAAACCGGATGCTCTAACCGCTGAGCTAACCGCCCATGCTTCTTAGTTTATTGGCTTCCGGGGATTACGCAAGGGCTCAAATCGAGGCTGCGCGCTGGCGGTTGCGGGCGCGACAATCAAGCCCGCAATCCTGCAAGATGCTTTCAGGCTCGGTGGTGCTCAAGGGGGCTTGTGGCAGCGCGAATCTTTGCGATGTTCTGCGGCGCCATGGACTGCGCTTTGGACCTTGGCGAGTAGCGGCGCCATAGCCAGTACGTCACGCCGCCTAAGAGGGCCAGTGGGAGGGCGCTCATCGCCAGCGTCATTTTTAGGTAGGTGGCGGACGTTTTTGGATCGGCGAGGATGCAGGCAGAGCAGGCCTGGGCTGCCGCGGGCGCCCACGACAAAAGCGCTGCCATGATCGGAAAGCGATGGGAGAATTTCATGCGGCCTTCGGTCATCGGGAAGAGATTTCGGAAGCGGATTATTTCCTCTTTGAGTTTTCGCATTTCAGGCGTGCCAGCCGGACAGGTTGAGACGTGGGCTTGAAATGATATTTCGAGAATCTCTTGCCGCAATCGTTGCACTTGTCTATTTTCATCTTGCCTTTCTGCGCGCTCTGGACGCGCGTTCGACAGCTTCAATGGCGGTGAATACGGTTGCCGTTCCGAGCACGCCCAGGAAGATGGCTTTTGTCAGTCGCCACAGCGTCGTCAGCACACCTCCGTCGAAAAGTCCAAAGATTGGGTGATCGTATCCGATGCCGGTTCCCAGGAGCACACACAGAGCCCAAAGCCACAACGCCGCCCCGCCAAGCATTGCCGACCAACCCAGAAGCTCTTGCTTTTGGATTCGGACCACGAGTTATCTTTTGGGAGAATCCATCGTTTTTCCACCTCGGCAGCCCGTGATAGAACCTAACGCGGAAGGAATATAACGCAAGCCGCCTCCCGGATATGGTCATTGCCGAAACCACTATTGGAGAATACCGAAAAGTTCAGAACGGCAAATGGATTTCAGCTTTATGGATTTAATAGACGCGATCTGCGCAACTGGATCCAAGAATAGAATATCCCGCACCTACTTATAATTGAACCTGCCAAGGAACCTCCGCTCTCCATCGCCCCTTATCGTCCCTCATTACGGTCTTTTTCTTCTCAAGCCTGCGCAGACACCGTTGGACACGTTTTTCTGAATAGTGTGTTGCGTCTGCAATTTCCTTGATCGAATGCGGTTTGGCGGTTTGTCGTCGGTAGTGTTCTTCGTGCACCTTGCGAGAAATATCAACTTCCGACTTGAGGTAATCAGCTACCCTGTAATCCACGAATCGGTCCATGTACCAGTCGAATGTCTCAAACATTTTTCGCGGTGCGTAGTAAAGAGCAGCAAGACCGCCGATTGAGGCGACTGCGGCGACTGTCCGACCCCATACTGTGCGGGCAAACGGCCACCAGTCGCCCAGTTCGGAAGTATGTACTTTACGCAATTCCGGTCCTTTCAATCTCTGCTGTCAACCGAAACGCCTAAGACGAAGGCGATGACGGTCGTGATCATTCCCCAAAGCCACACGCCTAGGAAAGATTTGGTGATGAAGCCAAGCACGCCCAGAAACAAGAGCAGCAAATAAAATATCACGATAGCAGTACCCAGCTTTATCACTTCGACTCTTCTCTTATGTCGTATCTCGCGTGTTTGAGTTTGCCGTCGTCCAAGAATTGAATCTCCAAAGAGCCGTTCTTATTCCAGTGCGCCTTGTAGTCCCCACTCCAAGCCTTTGTATTCGGCGATAGGTGTATGAATTTTCTTCCACCGTAAGTGCGCGCGGATCGCCATCGATGCGTAGGTCAAGAACGACGTACGTCACCTGGATAGGTTGCAGTCCTAGCCACGGGTGAGTTCCCCGCTCTATATGCATCGATACGACGTGCACGTTGAGGGGGAAGTCATCCGCGCCGCCGGCAAACGCCGACATCACCATTACCGCCGCAAGGACAACCGCCAATCCGACCCTCATGATTTAGCTACAGCCACGGGGAACTGCGACCTAAAGACGTTGGACTTATTCAACTCGCGAATCCTTTCCAATAGGTGATGCGCGGGACAGTTCATGGAACGAGGAGGAATATTGCCGTTAAGGGGGGATAGAAACGGCTCCCTTGCAGTCCACGCCGCACACAAGTTCAACAGTTGAGACTCACTCGCGTATATACCCTGATTAGTAACTAATCGCAAGCATTGGTTTAAATCCGCTATCACCTTGGAAGGGCAGATGCACGCCTAGCGCCTAGCATATTCATAGCACGGCGCAAACCTAGAAAACGAGCCTCGCCGCTTGATCTCTGAATCGCCTTTGTTTTATTGGCAAGCCCGAAATCCTGCAACATGCTTCAGGCTCGGTGGTGCTCAAGGGGGGCTTGTGGCAGCGCGAATCTTTGCGATGTTCTGCGCCATGGGCTGCGCTTTGGACCTTGGCGAGTAGCGGCGCCATAGCCAATATGTTATGCCGCCCAGTAGGGCCAGGGGCAGGGCGCTCATCACCAGCGTCATTTTTAGGTAGGTGGCGGACGTTTTTGGATCGGCGAGGATGCAGGCGGAGCAGGCCTGGGCTGCCGCGGGCGCCCACGACAAGAGCAGCGCTATGATCGGGAAGCGATAGGCGAGTTTCATGCGGCCTCCCTTCACAAATAGACGCGCAGATAAATAATGGGCCAGAGAGCTACCACAAAGTACCAAAAAACCTGAGTGGCGGCGAAAACTTCCGGCTTGAGGCTTCCTCGGCAGAGGCGCACATAAGCCCAGGCCAGAAATCCGATCGCGACTACGGCGTGCAGCGCGTGCGTGCCAACAATCAGATAGAAGAACGAGCCTGCTGCGCTGGATGTAAGTGTAAGGCCTTGGCGCAGCAGCCTTGCCCATTCCACTCCCTGCAGCGACACGAAAGCGATCCCGAGCGCTATCGAGGCTTCGAAATAGCGCCGTGCCACTTTGGGGGCCGAGCGCATATACCGGTTCGCGACCCACAGAAGCACGCCGCTGAGAATCAGCGCGGCGGTATTGATGGCTGTTCGCTCCACGGGGAAGCGTGGCTGCCCGGCGGGGGGCCACATGCCTCCGATTGCGGAGGCGCGGGCTATCGTGTGCGCGCTGATTAGACCTGCGAAGAACATGGTTTCGGCCACAACGAACACAATCGTGCCGAGGACGGCATTGGGAACGCGGGGCGCATCGGAGTGCGTCCCGAGGCGTAGGGCAAACTCCATGGCGGGGCTTGGGTGCTGGCCGCTCAATCCCTGGCTGCTACTCATGCTTTGCGGAGGCCTGGGATCCCGATTCGACGGCTTTTTTCGCAGCATAATTTTCCCAGCGAAGGCCCTGGTGCCTCATGATATCCGGCGCGACGCCCGAGAACAGAATAGCAAGGAATACGAGGCTGGTGACGAGCAGATAGGTGACCCAGCGCTTCTCCAGATTGACGTGCATGAAGTTCTTGGCTACGAGATACGCCTTTACGATGGCTATTCCAAACGCCGTGAAAAGCATCAGCCAGCGGATCCCGGTCAAGGGGCCGAGGACGCTTACGATCAGCAGGACCACCAATACGGCCCATATCTTCACGTAGTCGGGATGGTGGATGTGCGCCGCTTCCGAATGCGATTCCGAACTCATGCGAGCTACCTCACTTGGCGATATAGAGCAGCGGAAACAGAAAAATCCAGATGATGTCGACGAAGTGCCAGTACAGCCCGATGCACTGCACTCGCGGCAACTCGCGATTTTTTGCTGCGTCCGATGCGATGATCAGCATGATGATGGCCCCGGCGAGCACGTGGAGGCCGTGCAGGCCGGCCACCGTGTAATAGAAGGACCAGAATCCGCCGGAGGACAGCACGAATCCTTCCTTGATTTCGTGCGCCCACTCGAAGCCCTTCACCGTCAGGAACATGAAGCCGCCCAGAGCTGTCAGCCGCAGAAACTTCGCTGCCTTGGGTCCGTCTTCGGCGTCCGCCGCCTTGTGGGCCAGCACGGCGAAAAGGCTGGATGTGAGCAGCACGAACGTGTTGAACGCGCCGGCCTTGGTGTTGGTGTTGGCGGCTGCGATGGCCCACTCGGGATGCGCCAGCCGGTGCATCACGTAGGAAACGAGCAGGCCGCCGAAAATAAATATTTCCGACGCGATCACCCACCAGGTAACCAGACGCGCGGTGGGGATACCCGTGACACTTCGCAGATTCGCAATGGAGTGGCTGCTCATAGCGCGGCTTCCTCCACGGGAGCAATCGGCTCGTTCTGCGGCCAGTAGTCGGTCTTGCGGCCGGGCGCCGAATATTCATACGGCCCGCGGTAGACGGTCGGGCAGTTCGGCGAAGTTCCCGTGCGGCGGCGGCGACGGCACCGTCCATTCCAGCGTGTTCGAGAGCCAGGGATTTTCCGGGGCGCGCTCGCCGTGCTTCAGGCTCCAGAAAAAATTGATCAGGAAGGGAATCTGGAAGGCCAGAAGAACGATCACGCCAATCGTGGAAAGCTCGCGCAGGTGCTGAAGGCCGGGCTTCGCTTGCTCCGGGAAAAGCGCGTAATTATAGATGCGGCGCTGGTCGCCCGCCGCGCCGGTGATAAACAACGGGATGAAAATCACGTTGAAGGCGATCACCGTGCCCCAGAAGTGAATCTTGCCGAGGGTTTCGTTCATCATGCGGCCGAACATTTTCGGGTACCAGAAGGAGAGCGCCGCAAACATCCCGATAATCGCGGAAGGGAAGAAGGTGTAGTGAAAGTGCGCCACTACGAAGTAGGTATCGTGGAAGTAGATGTCCGCTCCCGAGGCACCGAGAAAAATGCCCGTCACGCCGCCGATCAAAAACTCGGCGATGAAAGAGAGCGCCCACAACATGGGCGTCGTGAAGCGGATGGAGCCGCCATAAAGCGTCGCGATATAGACGAAAATCATCTCGGTGATGGGAACCGAAATGAGCAGCGTGGTGATCGTGAACACGTTGGCCATGCGCGGGTCAATGCCGGCGATAAACTGGTGGTGCGCCCACACCACGAAGCTCAGAACGCCGGTGGCCCACGTGGTGTAGAGAACCGTGCGGTATCCGAACAACTTCTTGCGGGAGAAGACGGTGATGATTTCAGCGACGATTCCCAGGGCCGGCAACAGCACGACGTAGACTTCCGGGTGGCCGAAGAACCAGAACAAATGCTGCCAGAGGAGGGGATCGCCGCCGCGCCCGGGATCGTAAAACGCGGTGCCGAGGCGCTGATCGAAGAGCAGCATCACCGCGCCGGCAATCAGGGGGCCTACGGAAGCCATGAACAAAATGCTCGCCAGCACGATCATCCAGACCACTACCGGGATGTCCCACATTCGCATACCGGGCGCGCGGCCGTTCATCGTGGTGACCACGAAGTTGAGGCCGCCCAGCAGGAACGCCACAAACTCAAGAGCGACGGCGATGAGCCAGAGAGAGGCGCCCAGGGGGGACAGGTTGTACGCGCCTTTCGCCGAAAGCGGAGGGTAGGAAGTCCATGCGCCGCCGAACGCCCCGTTATGCACAAAAAAGGACGCGATCAGGATAATGGCGCTCAGCAGGAATACCTGGTACGACAGGCGGTTGATGCGCGGAAACACCATGTCGTCGCAGCCGATCATCAGGGGAATCAGGAAATTGCCAAACGCGGCAACCAGCACCGGCATGGCCACCCAGAAGATCATGATCGTGCCATGCATGGTGACGAGCGAGTTGTATTTGCCCGGTGTCACAAGCCCATAGCCCGGCACATTCATCCCCGGGAATGCCAGTTGCATGCGGAACACGTATGCGAGATAGCCGCCGATCAGCGCGAGAGCTGCGCCCGTAAACAAGTACTGCATGGCGATCATCTTGTGGTCAGTCGACCACAGGTACTTGTGGAAGAAGCTCTGCGGATGATGGCCGTGCTCGTCTCCGTGCGAGCCCAGATGAGCGTGCGCGCCGGTGGCTGGAGTTGTCATGGCCGTACCTCGGCGAGTTTCGCGCCGTCCGTGTCGAGCGCGGGCTGCGTTGCGGCCGCGACTGCTGGATTGGAGGCCCGTCTGATCCACGCGCTATGTTGTTCGGGAGTTTCGACGATGATGCGCGCCGCCATCAGTCCATGGCCGAGCCCGCACATCTGGGTGCACTGAATGTCGTAATTGCCGGGGCGTGTCGCGCGAAACCAACCGGTGATGGTGCGGCCAGGAACGGCGTCCTGCTTCAGCCGGAACATCGGCACGGAAAAACTGTGAAGCACGTCGCGCGACATCAGCTCGAAACGGTAGGTCGTATCTGTCTTTACGTGAAGTTCGCCGACGGTGCGAATGTCATCGGCTGTATCCAGGACGCCATCCGCGCCGGGTTGCTGAAAGCTCCACGCCCATTGCTGGCTGAAAATGCGGACGGTCTGGTCGGCCGGCGGCATGGTTTGTTTGACGTTTACCCACACCAGAATCGCGGGGATGACGATGACGATATCGCACAGCATTACCAGAATGTGGGGAACCGTCACCCAGCGAGTGAGATGCTTCTCTTCGCCGGTGATGTACTGCGAAGCGTGGCCCTCCCTGTGCCGGTAGCGATACATCAGCCAGAAGAGAGCTCCTTCGGCGACGATCAGCCAGAAGCCCACCAGGATCGCGACCAGGAAGATCAGATGGTCGATGCTTCCCGAGAACGTGGAAGCACCCGTTGAAAACCTCTCCAGCATGGAAACTCCCGTTAACGTCTTTAACGAATCATGATCCAGGCCGCGCCGACGAAAGCGGCGGCGGTGGTCATGACAATCCAAAACACCGTCTTGAATGTCTGGTCGGACGAAGGATCTGCGTGATTCATTGGCTTTGCGTCTCCGAATTGGCTGCGCTCGGCTGCAGCGTGCTGATGTAGGCGGATATATCGCGAATCACCTTCTCGTTCGCGAGCGACTTCGCCATGGGCGCCATGGCGGTGCCTTCTTCGTCTCTCGGGTCGGCTCCGCGGACGCCGCCGCGGAATTTCTTGAGTTCGGTGGCGAGATACCAGTCATCGAGTCCTGCCAAGCGCGGCGCTTTCACCGATTCGTTGCCGCCGCCGTCGGGATTGTGGCACCCGCTGCAAAGCGCGTACCGCCGCTTTCCGATTTTGGCGTCTCCGCCGAGCACGGGAGCGTGTCTTACCGGCGGCAGGCTTTCTACGTATTTCGCAATCACCGGAATGTCGCCTTCGGTCGGAAGGCTCTGCGCCATCGGCCGCATGCGCATGCCCTCGATATCGTCAAACTGAGCGCCGCGCTCGCCTGCCCGAAACTTGCGGAGTTCGGTTTCGATGTACCACGCATTCATGCCTGCGATATTTGGCGCTCCGATTTCGGAGTTGCCTTCGCCGTGCGTGCCGTGGCACTCGGCGCAGGTTTCGAAAAGCTCGCGTGCGCGGGAGGACGAGGAGGAGATGAGGAGGCGGCCGATGACGTGGCGTCCGTGCTGGCTCGCACCTGGCAACCGGCCACTCCCAACGCGGATAACAACACCAGAGGCAGCCAACTCTTCAGGATCTGGCGCACGATTTCAGGTCTAGCAGCTTCATTTTCAATCATCATTTGCGAAGCAGCGGATGTTATCAGCAGGGGGCCGTGGAAACAAGATGTTCGCGCGTATTTTTTAAAAAATATGCACGCACATTTTTGTGATACAAATCACACGGTTTGTTCGTCTTGCGCGGGCTCAGCTTGGTGTACCATGGTCACATTTCACTGGAGGAAAAATGTTATCGCGACGAGATATTTTGGTGGGAACAGGGCTTGCCGGAATTGCGGCGCTGGCCCGGCCCTTCACGAATGTGCTGGCCAGCGCGGCCCAGCCGAAAACGCCCGTAAATTTCAAAGTGCCAGCCGGCGCGTGTGACTGCCATACGCACATCTTCGGGGACCCGCAGAAATATTCGTTTGCCTCGCCGCGGGTCTACACTCCCGAGACAGCTTCGGTCGACGAGATGCGCGCGCTTCATCGCGCTCTGCACACGCCGCGCGTGGTGATCGTGCAGCCTACCGTTTATGGAACGGACGACGCCTGCACGATCGACGCGGTCAAGCAGCAACTGCCGAACGCGCGCGGCATTATCGCTCTGGGCGAAAAAAATACCGACGCCGATTTCGACGAGATGCACCGCGGCGGAATTCGTGGAATAAGGATCAATCTGGAAACCGGCGGCCAGGCGGATCCCGAAGTTGCGCGGCAGCAGGTGAAAGTCGCTATCGAGCGCATCAAGGATCGCCCTTGGCACATCGAGCTTTACACGCGATTGTCTGTGATCGAATCCATCAAGGACCAGGTGATGGCGTCGCCGGTGCCCATTTCGTTTGACCACTTCGGAGGAGCGCAGGGGCCTCTGGGCGTCAGCCAGCCAGGGTTCGACACGCTGTTGAGCCTGGTCCACAGCGGCAAAGCCTACGTGAAAGTCTCGGCGCCCTATCGCAGCTCGAAGCAGGCGCCCGATTATCCGGACGTCACGCCGCTGGCGAAGGCGCTCATCGCCGCAAATCCCCATCGGATCACCTGGGGCAGCGACTGGCCGCACCCAGCCCAGATCCCCGGCCGGCCATTTACCGAAATCACGCCGCTCTACCAGATCGATGACGGCCGCGACCTGAATCAAGTCGCCACTTGGGCTACTCCCTCCGAGTTGAAGCTAGTGTTGGCTGAGAATCCGGCGCGCCTCTACGGCTTCTGATCGGCGAAGCTGACTAGAAAGAAATCCCGGAGCGCTGAATGGCCATACCAGATTACCAGACGTTGATGCTGCCCGTTTTAAGGTCCGTCGGCGATGGTCAAGAGCATCGAATCGGCGAGGTAGTTAACAAACTTGCAGACGAATTCGGACTGACGGAGGAGGAGCGGAAGCAAATTCTGCCCAGCGGCATGCAGCTTACGTTCGCTAACCGCGTAGGTTGGGCCAAAACCTATCTCGCTCAAGCAGGTCTCGTGGAGGCTACCAGGCGCGCACATTTCAAAATCACGGACCGAGGAAAGATGGCTCTGTCCGGAGGCCCGCGACGCATTGATAACGAATACTTGTCGCAGTTTGCAGAATTCCTTCAGTTTAGGGAACGTGGCAAGATCCCAGGAATGCAGGCATCCGCAGGCGTGGCTGAAACGCCCACGGTGCCGCCGCAAGCGGAAACTCCAGATGAGCTGGTGCGAAGCACAGTGAAGCAAATTGACACCGCGCTTAAAAAGGAGCTTCTTGACCGCATTCTCGCCGCGCCAGCGGCCTTTTTTGAGCGCCTCATCGTCAAACTGCTCCTAGCAATGGGCTACGGCGGCTCGCGGGATGAAGCGGGGAGAATCGTCGGCGGGTCTGGCGATGGAGGCATAGACGGAGTAATTGACCAGGATGCTTTGGGCCTTGACCGAGTCTATATCCAAGCAAAGCGTTACGTTGCCGAAAACGCTGTTAGCGAACCAGAGATCAGGGGATTCAGCGGCAGTCTCGGAGCGTTCAAAGCAAATAAGGGCGTCTTCGTGACGACCTCATACTTTACTCAGCCAGCACACAACTTCGCCGATCGCCACCCACTCAAAATCGTGCTCATTGATGGAGACCACCTCGCAGCCCTAATGATACGGCACAACGTCGGCGTTCGCGTTGACGAGACGCTATATCTGAAGAAAATGGACGAAGACTTCTTCGCGGATGAGTAGCAAACCCAGCGCTCTACGGCGTTCAAGTACCCGTAATTGTCGCCGGGCATCTCGGTAACGAGCGTCCCAGGCCTCTCCCCCGAGCATTCTCCGGTGTTCCCCAGGCGCGATTTGGGATATATTTTAGGCTCTTAAGTGTGTCCGAAGTCTCTGGGACGGGCTTCCTGAGGTATTGGAGAGGGTAAACCATGGCTACCGCAATCAATCCCCCGGTTTCGGCCGTAAATGACCTGGAAGAAATCTGGGAGTGGATCGAGTCGTTTGACGCCGTCCTTGAGGAAGGGGGCCCGAAGCTGGCCCGGCGTATTCTCGACCAGATTCGGGAACGGGCGCGCCATGCGGGCCTGGAAATACCGTTCACAGCTAACACTCCGTATATCAATACGATACCGACCAGCCAGGAAGCGCCGTTCCCGGGCGACCAGGACATGGAGCGCCGGATCAAGAGCCTGATTCGCTGGAATGCTCTCGCGATGGTCGTGCGCGCGAACCGCGTCGAGCACAATATCGGTGGACACATATCCACCTACGGCTCCGCGGCAACTCTCTTCGAGATCGGGTTCAACCACTTTTTCCGCGCCCGTACTCCTGCCTTTGAAGGCGATACCGTCTATTTTCAGGGGCATGCCGCTCCTGGAGTCTATTCCAGGGCTTTTCTGGAAGGCCGGCTTTCGGTGGAGAAGCTCGAGAATTTTCGGCGTGAATTGAAGCCCGGTGGCGGCCTTTCGTCCTACCCTCATCCGTGGCTGATGCCTGATTTCTGGGAGTATCCCAGTGTTTCGATGGGACTTAGCCCCATCATGGCGATCTACCAAGCCCGCTTTAACCGCTACTTGGAGAATCGGGGCCTGAAGCCTGCCACGGACGCGAAGGTCTGGGCATTTCTCGGCGACGGCGAAACGGACGAGCCCGAGACACTCGGCGCGATCACGCTGGCGTCCCGGGAGCGCCTCGACAATCTTATCTTCGTGATCAACTGCAACCTGCAGCGCCTCGACGGTCCGGTGCGGGGGAACGGAAAGATCATTCAGGAGCTCGAAGCGGCCTTCCGTGGGGCTGGCTGGAACGCCATCAAAGTCATTTGGGGATCGGACTGGGACCCCATATTCGAGCGCGATACCGAAGGCCTGCTCGTCAAGCGGCTCGGGCGAAATGGTCGACGGCGAGATGCAGAAACTCACCGTGGAATCGGGCGCCTATATTCGCGAGCACATTTTTGGCTCCGATCCGCGGCTGCTCGCGTTGGTGGAGCACTACTCCGACGATCAGCTTCGCGCCCTTGCGCCAAGGGCGGCCACGACCCTCGCAAGGTCTACGCCGCCTACAAGGCAGCGGTGGACCACAAAGGCTCTCCCACGGTTATTCTGGCCCGTACCATCAAGGGCTACGGCCTGGGCGAGAGCGGGGAAGGCAAGAACGTCACTCACCAGCAGAAGAAGCTCGACGAAGAAGAGCTTCGCCACTTCCGGACGCGTTTCCAGATTCCCATCAGCGACGCGCAAATTGCCGACGCGCCTTTCTACCGCCCTCCCGACGACAGCCCGGAAATCGAGTACCTGCAGGCGCGGCGCGCCGAGCTGGGCGGTTACGTTCCCTCACGAAGCGTGCGCTCGAAGCCGCTGGTATCGAATCATCAGGAGCTGTTCGACGAGTTTTACACCGGAAGCGAAGGCCGCGAAGTTTCCACCACCATGGCATTCGTCGGCATGCTGCGGAAGATGCTGCGCGACCCTGAAATCGGCAAGCTCGTGGTGCCGATCGTTCCGGACGAAGCGCGTACCTTCGGAATGGAATCGCTTTTCCGCAATGTGGGAATTTACAGCAGCCGCGGGCAGCTCTACGAGCCCGTCGATATCCACACCCTGCTCTATTACAAGGAAGCCAAAGACGGGCAGATCTTGGAAGAGGGAATCACGGAAGCGGGCTCCATGTCGTCGTTCATCGCGGCAGGCTCCGCTTACGCTACCCACGGAATCAACACCATTCCGTTCTTTATCTATTATTCAATGTTTGGCCTCCAGCGCATCGGTGACCTTATCTGGGCGGCTGCCGATATGCGCTGCCGCGGGTTCCTGCTGGGCGGTACCGCTGGGCGCACGACGCTTTCCGGCGAGGGTCTGCAGCACCAGGACGGCAACAGCCACATCCTCGCGCTTCCGGTGCCGAATCTGCGCGCCTACGATCCCGCTTTTGCGTACGAGCTTGCCGTCATCATTCAGGACGGCATCGAGCGCATGTACAAGAAGGGCGAAAATATCTTCTATTACATCACGGTGATGAACGAGCCCTACCCGATGCCGGCGATGCCCGCTGGGTCGAAAGAGGGAATTCTCAAGGGGATGTACCGCTACCGCGCCGCGTCGAATCCCAAGTCGAAGCTGCGCGCGCAGCTCTTCGGGAGCGGCGCGATCCTCCGCGAGGCGATTCGCGCGCAGGAAATCCTCGCGGAAAAATTCGGCGTCGCGGCCGATGTCTGGAGCGTCACGAGCTACAAGGCGCTTTACACGGACGGTCTCGAGACCGAGCGTTGGAATTATCTCCACCCCACGGAAAAGCCGCGCGTTTCGTACGTAGCCGAGTGCCTCACGGATGCTCCTGGCGTGCTCGTCGCCGCTTCGGACTACCTCAAGGTGCTGCCGAATCTGATCGACCGCTGGGTGCCCCGCCACATCGCTTCACTCGGCACGGACGGTTTTGGCCGCAGCGAAGGCCGCACCGCCTTGCGCGATTTCTTCGAGGTCGATGGGCGCTTTATCGCGCTGGCAACGCTGCACGAGTTGATGCGCGAGGGCAAGATTGAGCCGTCGGTGGTGCAGAAGGCCATCGTCGAGCTCGGTATCAATCCCGAGAAACCGGACCCGTTGACTTACGACGTCGCTGTGCTCTGAGCTTCGTTCAGAGCGCAGCCAATCCGCTGCAGGTGAATCTGTGAGATCCCGGGCATGGACTCCCGGGCACGCCGCTTTTTCTGTTCCCTGAAGGTTCTCCTTCCTCTTTCCGATTACCTCATAGTGACTTAAACCGTCACTTTGTCTTCTGGGGGCAGGTCCGTTTGTGAGGGCGTGACAAAGTTTCGCCTGTCCTGAAGTACAGGTTTTCGTGAGCCTTAGCGGATGTTAGCTGATTCACAACTTACGGGCTTGCGGGCTACTTCTTTTGGCGAAGCTGCGTGCTAGGCTGCCACTTTAGGGCAGTTCTAGTACTATGCTCTGCCATTAACCGACACCTATGTCTTCTCGACTTGGCGAAATCCTTGTTAAGGACAGCCTGATCTCCGCGGATCAGCTGAAGCAGGCGCTCGAACACCAGAAAAAAAGTGGTGGGCGTCTGGGGACGTGTCTGGTCAAACTGGGCCTCGTCAGCGACGACGACATCACCGCGGTTCTCTCCCGCCAGTATGGCGTGCCTTCTATCAACCTGAAGTTCTACGAAGTCGATCCGGCAGTGATCAAGCTGGTTCCCCAGGAGACGGCGGTTCGTTACCAGATCGTGCCGCTCTCCCGCGTCGGCTCCACGCTGACGATCGCGATGACCGACCCAACCAACGTCTTCGCGATGGACGATATCAAGTTCATGACCGGCTTCAACGTCGAGCCGGTGGTGGCCTCGGAAACGGCCATCAGCGACGCCATCCACAAGTTCTACGGCGAAGCCGAAAGCGTCGAAGCACTCGACAAGGTGATGAAGGACCTCACCGGCGACGAGGAAGCCCTCGAACTGGCGGCCGAAGAATCCGAGATGGACCTGGCCAGCCTGGAACGGGCGGCCGAAGAAGCCCCCATCATCAAGCTCTGCAACCTCGTGCTCACCGATGCCGTGAAGCGCGGCGCGAGCGATATTCACATCGAGCCGTACGAAAAGGAATACCGCGTCCGCTTCCGCATAGACGGTGTGCTCCAGAACGTTATGGCCCCGCCGATGAAATTGAAGGACGCCATGACGAGCCGCATCAAGATCATGGCCAAGCTCGATATCAGCGAGAAGCGGCTCCCGCAGGACGGCCGCATCATGATCAAGTACCTCAAGGACAAAAAGAAGAAAGAGCTCGATTTCCGCGTTTCTACCGTCCCGACGCTCTTCGGCGAAAAAATCGTTCTCCGGTTGCTCGACAAAGAGAATCTGCGCCTCGACATGACGAAGCTCGGATTCGAGCCGGAATCTCTCGCCAAGTTCGAGCGGCAAATTCTGAAGCCTTATGGAATGGTGCTGGTCACCGGCCCGACCGGTTCCGGCAAGACGAACACTCTTTATTCCTCCGTCGCGCGCCTGAATACGGCCGATACCAACATCATGACCGCCGAAGATCCGGTCGAGTTCCAGTTGGCCGGCATCAATCAGGTGCAGATGAAGGAACAGATCGGGCTGAACTTTGCCTCGGCTCTGCGCGCCTTTTTGCGGCAGGACCCCAACATCATCCTCGTCGGCGAAATCCGCGACTTCGAAACGGCTGAAATTGCCGTCAAAGCCGCCCTCACCGGCCACCTCGTGCTCTCCACGCTGCACACGAATGATGCCCCGTCCACAATCAGCCGATTGATGAATATGGGTATTGAGCCGTTTCTGGTGGCTACCTCGGTGAACCTGATCTGCGCGCAGCGGCTGGTCCGGCGCATCTGCGTGCAGTGCAAGGAAGCGCTCCAGGTGCAGCCGGAGGCGCTGATCGACGCGGGCTACACGCCGGAAGAAGCGACCAAAGTCACCATTCAGCACGGCCGCGGCTGCGCCACCTGCAACAACACCGGTTACAAGGGGCGCGTCGGCCTCTATGAAGTGATGGAAATCAACGACGAGCTGCGCGAACTCATCCTCGTGGGGGCCTCGGCGCTGGAGTTGAAAAAGAAAGCCCTGGAAATGGGAATGATCACGCTGCGCCGCAGCGGCCTCACGAAGGTCGCGCTGGGGCAAACCACCATGGAAGAAGTCTTGCGCGAAACGGTCCTGTAAGGGGGAGAAGATGGCAGGCATCACATTAAGCGAACTTCTGAAGAAAATGATCGAGCTGGGGGGCAGCGATCTGCACCTGTCCACCAACAGCGCGCCGCGCGTGCGCGTACACGGCAAACTGCGCCCGCTCGACATGCCGCCTCTCACGGCGGCGGACACCAAGGCCCTGGCATACAGTGTGCTCACCGACGTGCAGAAGCACCGCCTGGAAGAAAACCTGGAGCTCGATTTCTCCTTTGGGTTGAAGAGCCTCGCGCGCTTCCGGGGCAACATCTTCCATCAGCGGGGCGCGGTGGCAGCCGTCTTCCGTACGATTCCCTGGGAGATCAAAGGGTTTGACGCCCTGGGGCTGCCTTCGATCGTCCGCAACCTCTGTGAGAAGCCGCGCGGCCTCGTGCTTGTAACCGGGCCTACGGGGTCCGGCAAGTCCACCACCCTCGCCGCCATGCTCGACAAAATCAATAACGAGCGCGACGAGCACATGATCACCATCGAGGATCCTATCGAGTTCCTCCACAACCACAAGAAGTGCCTGGTGAATCAGCGCGAGGTTCACTCCGATACCCACTCGTTTGCCAATTCGCTCCGCGCCGCTCTTCGTGAAGACCCCGACGTGGTGCTGATCGGCGAAATGCGCGACCTTGAAACCATCGAATCCGCGCTTCGCATCGCCGAGACCGGGCATTTGACGTTCGCGACTCTGCACACCAATTCCGCCATCTCCACCATCAACCGTATCGTCGACGTGTTCCCCGCGCACCAGCAACCCCAGGTTCGAGCCCAGCTTTCCATGGTGCTGGAAGGCATTCTTTGCCAATCGCTATTGCAGCGGATGGATGGGCGCGGCCGCGCCATGGTGATGGAAATCCTCATCCCGACGGCGGCCATTCGCAACCTCATCCGTGAAGACAAGATCCACCAGATCTATTCGGCCATGCAGACCGGCACGGGCGTCACCGGAATGCAGACGTTCAACCAGAGCCTCGCGAATGCCTATTTCCAGAAAGCCATCACCCTGGAAACGGCTCTTGCGCGCTCGTCCAATCCGGATGAATTGCAGGATTTGATCAACCGGGGGGTAACCTCGCCGGCAACGGGTGGCAGGATGCCCGTCCGGCGTTAGCGGTCATTTAAGAGGGTAAGAGGGAGGTAACAAGTTATGCCGGTATTTACATATCGCGGAACCAACCGGGCGGGCGCCAAGGTCACGGGAGAACGAGCCGCGGCGAGCAAGAGCGAGCTCGCGTCCATGCTGCGCCGCGAGAGCATCAATGTCAGCAAGCTCTCCGAGAAGGGGAAGGAGTTCAACGTCCCCACGTTCGGCACGGGTGTCGAAGCGAAGGAGCTGGCCGTTTTCACGCGCCAGTTCTCCGTGATGATCGACGCGGGCTTGCCCCTCGTGCAGTGCCTCGAGATTCTCGCGGGCCAGCAGGAGAACAAGACCTTCCAGAAGATTCTCACCGGAGTGCGTGGATCGGTCGAGGGCGGAGCCACACTGTCCACTTCGATGAAGCAATACGAAAAGGTTTTTGACCCGCTCTACTACAACATGGTGGAAGCCGGCGAGACGGGCGGTATTCTCGATACCATTCTGCAGCGCTTGTCGACGTACATCGAAAAGAACGTCAAGCTGAAACGGGCCGTGAAGTCGGCGATGATTTACCCCGTTTCCGTGCTTGGTATCGCGGGGGCGGTGATCACCCTGCTCCTTTGGAAGGTCGTCCCGATTTTCGTCACCCTATTCAACGGGTTAGACGTCGATCTCCCGTTGCCGACGCGCATCGTAATCGCCCTCAGTAACTTCGTGGGAAGCGTTTACGGATTGATGATTTTCGTCTTTGCCATCGGCGCCGGAATTGCGACGAAGTTTTGGTACGGCACTCCGCAAGGCCGGATGATGATTGACGGCCTTCTGCTGAAGGTTCCGGTCGTCGGCGATGTCCTGCGCAAAATTGCCGTCGCGCGCTTCACCCGGACCCTGGGAACGCTGATATCGAGCGGCGTCCCCATTCTCGAAGGCCTCGACATTACGGCCCGCACATCGGGTAACGCCGTGGTGGAAAAAGCTATTGCCGAGACCCGCAAAGCGGTCGAGGCCGGACGCTCTCTTGTCGATCCCCTGAAGGAGACGGATGTTTTTCCCGGCATGGTTACGCAGATGATTGGCGTCGGCGAGCAGACCGGCGCGATGGACGCGATGCTCCAGAAGATCGCGGATTTCTACGAAGACGAAGTCGATGCGGCGGTGAAAGATATGCTGACGGCCATCGAGCCGATCATGATCGTGTTTCTCGGCGTGGTCGTCGGCGGCGTCGTAATTTCCATGTACTTGCCGCTGTTCTCGTTGATCAACAAACTCGCAGGTCACTAAAGCCCGGCTTCCTTCGGACGCAAGCAGGGTGTTTCGCCTGGCTGGAAATTCCGAAGCGCTGGCTGCATTTCGTGGCCGGGCGCAGGGTTGAGTGGAGCTGAGGAAACGGCATTTCGTTATGAAAAATACGCCGATTGCTAACGAGTGGCTGCCATGGCTTGGCCGCGTGCGGTTCTTGATCATCACGTTTCTGGTGACGGTCGTCGTGGTCATCCGGCAGCTCACCCTGATTCGGCCGCCGCTCCACACGCTGATTCCTATTATCGTTTTGTGGTACACCCTCGCGGTTCTTTATTCGATTCTGCAGCGCTGGGTTCCACAGGCTCGCTGGCAGGCGCCGCTCCAGATGATCCTGGATATCGTGATCATCACCGGGGTTGTATACGCTACAGGCGCCCAGGACAGCGATTTCATTTCGCTCTATCTGCTGGCCATCCTGATGGGCAGCATTCTCTTCTCCGGCCGGGGCGCCTTTCTGGTCGCCAGCGGCAGTTTCGTGCTTCTGGGATGCGTTGTCGAATTGGCCTACTACGGCCTCATTCCTCCCACCGCCAACTCCATCCCCGCACCGCGCTCGCTCGAATCGTGGCTGACCATCAATGTTTTCGCTTTCCTGGCGGTGGCCTATCTGGGAAGTTTGCTTACCCGCACCATCCGCGCGAAGGGCGTGGAACTGGAGGAGAAAAGGGAAGAGCTAAAGGACCTTCAGGCGTTTAATCAGAACATTATCGAATCCATGCGTGGCGGGCTTCTCACTACCGATCTTGAGGGACGTGTTCTTCTGCTGAATCGTGCCGGCGCGGAAATTACGGGACAGCCTTCGGGCTCGATTCGTGGCGCCCACGTTCGGGAAATGTTTCCCGGCTTCTGGCCCGTGGAATTGGATCCCAAAGGGAATCCCCGCGCGCTGCGCAAGGAAATTGAGTTTCGCACGCCCTCGGGCCAAAATCTTTTTCTGGGGATCTCGATATCGCTGCTGCGGTCGGCGCAGAATCAAGCCAGCGGCTTTGTGTTTAATTTCCAGGACCTTACGGAGCTGAAGCGTTTGGAGCGCGAAGTTGTCACCAAAGAGCGCATGGCTGCGCTCGGGCGTCTCTCGGCTGCCATCGCCCATGAGATTCGCCAACCGCTCACTGCCATGACCGGCGCTTTGAAGGAACTTGCCCGGCTCGCTCCCCTGGAAGACGACGACAAGAAGCTGGTACAGATCGTCAGCCGTGAATCGCAGCGATTGAATCAGATCATCACGGAGTTTCTCGATTATTCTCGCGAGAAGGTCTACAAGTTCACAGATGTGGACGTCTCCAGCCTCGTCGAGGAAACGCTCTTGCTCATGGAGCGGGATAAGAGCGCTGCGCGCAAATACCGGATCGAACGGCACTTCCCCTCGCAGCGCCTCCGCGCTCACGCCGATCGTGACGCCCTGAAGCAGGTCTTCTGGAATCTCTGCAACAATGCATTGCGCGCAATGCCGGAGGGCGGAGTCCTGTCCGTCGCGTTATCGTGCGACGAAGAGGTCGTGCGCTTTTCCGTGCGCGATACCGGAATTGGGCTGGACCCGCGTGACGCCGCTCGTCTTTTCGAGCCGTTTCAATCCCGTTTCGTTGGCGGCATCGGGCTCGGTCTCGCCATCGTCTATCAGATTTTGCAGGCGCATCACGGCCGCATTCGCGTCGAAACCGAAAAAGGCGCCGGAGCGGAATTCATCGTGGAGCTGCCGCGTTCTGTTTCCGCGAGACCGGCCTCGCGGCCCGCGGCAGCCCGGGAACTCGAAGCCGTAGCCGAATTGGCGCGTCCGGCAGGGAAGGGGTAGCACTCGAATGGCTCAGCTGTTAATTGTCGACGACGAGCGATCCATCTGCGAATTGCTCGAAATCAGTTTCCGCAAGCAAGGCCATAAAGTGGAGGTGGCCACTAGCGGAGACGCGGCCAAGCGCCGCCTCGCTTCGCAAATGTTTGACATCGTGGTGTCCGATATTTGCATGCCCGACATGGATGGAGTCGAGCTGCTGCGTTATTCCAAGGAAGTGTCGCCCTCCACTACGTTTATTCTAGTGACAGGCGTTCCCACCATCGACACTGCCATTGACGCCGTCAATTTCGGCGCCGATCGCTACGTTGTCAAAGGCGACCGCCTCATCGACGAACTTCGCCCCGCGGTTCAGCAGTGCGTCGATAACCTCGCCCTCAAAAAGGAAGCAGGGTATCTCCGGCGCGAACTCCGGCGCCTCACTGGACTCGACAACATCATTGGCACCAGCTCGAAGATGCGCTCGATCTTCGATCTGATTGAAAATGTTGCGCCGCAGAACAGCCGCATCCTAATCACCGGAGAAAGCGGCACCGGTAAAGAACTCGTTGCGCGGGCCATTCATGAAAATAGCGCCCGCGCCAGAAACCCTTTTATCACCATCAATTGCGGAGCTTTTCCGGAAACACTCCTGGAATCGGAGCTCTTCGGCTATATGAAGGGAGCCTTCACCGGGGCCAACGAAAATCGCCACGGCCTCTTTCAGGCCGCCCACGGCGGCACTCTTTTCATGGACGAAGTCGGCAACATGAGTGTCACCATGCAGGTGAAGCTGTATCGCGTTCTGCAGGAAGGGAAAGTTCGCCCGATCGGCAGCACCGAGGAATCCGACGTGGACGTCCGCGTCATCACCGCCACCAACAAAGACCTGGAGAAAGAAATCGCCGAGGGCCGCTTCCGCGAAGACCTTTTTTATCGCTTGAGCGTCATCCCCATTCACCTTCCGCCCCTGCGCGAACGCCGCGAGGATATTTCGCTTCTGGTCCGCGAATTCCTGGGGCGTTTCTCGAAATCCATGGGCAAGAAAGTCGATGGCATCGAACCCGAAGCCATGCGCCGCATGGAGGTGTATGACTGGCCTGGAAACGTTCGCGAACTCGAAAACACCATCGAGCGCGCGGTGGCTTTGGAAGCGCGCGACCGCATCACGGTAGAATCGCTGCCGGACCGCATCCGCACGCATTTCCAGGAAGTCATGCCATTGGTTTCTCACAATGGAAACGGTTCCAATGGCGCGAGCTCTCCTGCGTTGCCCGAGGAGGGCCTCGACCTCGAAACCTACATCCAGAAACTGGAACGCTCTTACCTGCTGGCCGCGCTGGAGCGCTGCGGCGGGGTCCGCACGCACGCCGCGGACCTCCTCAAGATGTCCTACCGCTCCTTCCGCCACTACGCTAAAAAATATGGTGTGTAGTTCGATTGCGTGGCTGATCAAAAGAGATGCCTTCTTGGGAAATGCGCGTCGATAGTAAAGATTCGCCGCCTTCCGCGGACTGGTTTCGCATATCCCTGGTTGCGATCGCTCTCGCCTACGCTTTTCTAGCGGGCCTGCGCACCGTCGCCGATTTTGACCTGGGCTGGCAGCTGGCCACCGGGCGTTACATCCTCCAGCATCACCTGATTCCCTCGATGGAAGTGTTCTCCTACACGGCGCACGGCAATCCCTGGCTGTATCCCCCGTTCTCGGGAGTGATTTTCTACCTGCTCTATCTTGTCGGCGGGTACGCGGCGCTCTCCTGGCTCAGCGCTCTGGCTTGTCTCGCAACCGTCGCAATCCTCGCGGGACAGGGAACAAGAACCAGCGCGGCCCTCGCTATTGTGGCCGTTCCGGCAATCGCTTTTCGCACGGTTCCGCGCGCGGAGCTCTTCACGACCATCCTTTTCGCCGCCCTCACGGCAATCCTTTGGAATCATTATCAAGGTCACAAGGCGCACCTGTTCCTGCTGCCCTTGCTGATGCTCGCATGGGTCAATCTACATACCGGCTTCATTGCCGGATTGGCGCTTGTCGCTGCTTATTTAGTGCTCGAATTCTGCGATTTGCCTTTTGCCGCGCGGCGCGGCGCCGCACTGGATAGTATGCGCCGCGCTTTCCCTTGGCTGTTCGCATCGTTCGTGGCAACCCTTCTCAATCCCTGGGGATGGCGAATATACCAGGCAATCGCGCGGCAGAATGCCATGTCTCAGTTGCACGCAGACTATATCGGCGAGTGGTCTCACGTTCATTTTTCATCCGCGGTTTGGAGCCAGATATTTTCGCTTCGGGACCCCGCGGGCGCCGACTGGTGGATTCTCGCAGTGGCCTCTCTGGCCATTGTGGCGACTGTCTGCCGAAAAGAAATCGGCCCGGCAATCATTTTGGCTCTGGGGGCTTATGCCTCTCTGACCCACATCCGTCTCCAGGGGCTATTCGCGATTTTGGTATGCATCGTGGGGGGCGACATCCTTTCGCGGGAAGTGCGTCTGTACGCCGCTCACGCTCCATCTGTTGACGGCGACTCCGCTAAGATCGACCGCGCTCCGCGACGCGCGCCTGTCCCCTACCGCGCGAGTTGGGCGATTGCCGGCTTGCTGGTGTTGCTGGCAGGAATCCGTGTGGCGGACTTGGTCACCGACCGCTACTACCTGTGGTCCGGTCAGATGGCGCTATTCGGAGCGGGCGAATCCTGGTGGTTTCCAGAAAAGGCCGCAGGCTTTCTTCTCAAGGAGCATCTGCCTGGGAATGTCTTCGGCGATTACAACCTGGGCGGGTATCTGACGTGGCGCCTCGGCCCCGAATATCCCGATTATTTCGATGGGCGTTTCATTCCCTTCGGGAGCGACTTATTCTTTCACCATCGCGCGCTCGTAGGTTTGCCTCTCGATTCACCTGAGTGGCGGCAGGAAGCCGCCGAACGAAATATCCAGACGCTGATCTTTTCGGCCGCGCGTTTTGGAGGACTGGGCAATTTCCCTCTTCAGGCGGATTGCGAAAGTCGCGATTGGTCGCCGGTTTACCTCGACGATGTGGCGGTTATTTTTGTTCGCAACGTTACCGAGAACGCTTCTTTGATTCACCGCTTGGCAATCGATTGCAAGAAAGGGTCGGTCCCTGTGCGGGCCGCTTCCGCTGATGCCACATCCGATGCCCTATCTTGGCGCGCCTCCGCCGAACTGTTCCAGTCCCTTATGAATCGCGCTTCCATCTACTATTTGCTCTCGCGCGATGCCGAGGCCGCAGACGATTTGTCCCATGCACAAGCTATATTCGCGGATGACCCCAATCTGCATCTTCTCCGCGGACAGCTGGCGCAAGCCCACAATCAAAGGGCCGAGGCCGAGGAGGAATATCAGGCCTCGGTGCGCCTGCGGCAAACCGATGTCGCGTGGTATGCCCTCGCCGGGCTTTACGCCGCCGAAGGCCGCTATTCCGATGCCGTCTATGCCCTTCGCGAATCCGCCGCCCTGTCGCAGGTCGATTACGATCGCTACCGCGCTTTGGGAAAAGTCTACTTATTGATGGACGAGCCTCAGAACGCCTTGGCGGCATTTCAGGAAGCCGCGAGGAGAAGTCCCGTTCAGGGACCTGGTAAAGATCGCGATCCGGAATTTGGCGCGCGCGTCGCAGAGGGGACTGCGGTAGCCTACCGGAAGCTCGGCAAGCTTGATCAGGCTATCGACGCTCAGCAGAAGGCCGTCGACCTGACGCCTGGCGCAGCGGGTCGCTGGCAAGCTCTCGCTGAGCTTTATCAATCTGAGGGACGGTCCGCCCAGGCGGCTGAAGCCCATCGTCACTCTGCAATGCTCGCTGTTCCGGAACGGAACAACCCTTGAATTCTGTTGTGCTTAGCGAATTTCCACGGGCGAGAAGAAAACATTTTTGCGCAGTTTCTCATCTATGTTTGTCAATGCTAACGGTCAAAAAACGTCAACCTTTTGGGCCGGTCGGTATGCTGTTTTCCAAATCCGAGCGCAGGCGGCTGTGGTCGGCGTGCATCTCCTTGATAGCGTGCTATATACTCCAGTGTGTCTAACTGTTAACCCATGCCCGCCGGCTTGGTAGTGCGCTTGCATCTTACCGGGCATCCCCCGCCGGGGATTTACAAGAGATTCGGAGCCAATCGCTCCCAGGAGAGAGAGAAGAACATGAAGATGAATCTGAGAAAGAAGCAGAAGGGTTTTTCGCTTATCGAATTGCTGATCGTCGTGGCGATCATTCTGATCATCGCGGCCATCGCTATTCCGAACCTGCTCCGCTCGCGTATGGCGGCCAACGAAGCGTCTGCTGTCGGCTCCATCCGCACGATGAATACGGCCGCGATCACCTATAACTCGACGTATGGCAATGGCTTCCCCCCGTCCTTGACTGCTGTCGGTACCTCCACGGGCGCCGTGAGCTGCACGAACGCGCAGCTGATTGACAGCGTGCTGACCGGCGGTACCAAGAGCGGCTACACCTTCGCTCTGAACCACGGCCAGACGGTTCTCACCAGCTCCTCGAGTTCCTGCTCGGGCGGTTACGGCTACTCCGACGGGTACACGGTTACCGCTACGCCGATCACCACCGGCACCACCGGCCAGCGCGGTTTCTGTTCGGACGCCTCCGGTGTGATCCGGTTCAACTCCGCAGGTTCTCCTGCGCAGACTTCGCCGAACTGCACGGACACCACGATCCTGCAGTAAGCGATTCGCAATCGAACCAAGAGGGGAGGAAGCTTGCTTCCTCCCCTCTTTTTTTGTCCCATCACAAGCACGCACCTCATTCGCTTCGTTATGGCCCACAAGCATCGGGCCGCTTCTTTGGATGCTCTTCCCTCCAAGCAGTACTTTTTAGCTTGCCTGAGCCTTCGGCAAACGATGGCATCTACTGGCTTGAGGCTGCACCAGCGTTATCCGGCGACACAGGCCCCCTCGCAACCACTTCATCCTGCTGAAGGCAACGAGTGCCCGCACTCCCTTTATTCGTGGCGCTCACGGGAGCCGAAGCCGAAGCGCTCAATTTGTCCAGACTTCGTCCGAGGAGGGTGGCGCCCCGGGAATCTCAGAATCTGGTAGTGCGTGAGACCTTCAGAGGGTAAGAACGGAGAAGGAAGCAGCCTAATGAAGTTTCGTGCGAATCGTGCCGAGGCGATCCTGCGCCTCACTCAGATCCGGTTCCATGCGAAGGGCGTTCTGGTAAGCGCTCGCCGCTTCGGTTAGCGAACCCTTATCTTCGAGCGCCTTTCCCTGCCACAAATAGGCTTTCGGGGTGGGTTCGAGGCGCAGCGATTGAGAGAAGTCCTTGAGTGCCGCTTTCAGGTCGCCCTTGGTGTACTCCACCAGCCCCCGGTTCAAGTAGGGAAGCCAGTTCTTGGGCCGAACACTGATCGCGGCATCGAACTCGGAAACAGCGGCGGGAAGCTGGTTCAGCTGAATGAAGATTGCGCCCATGTTGATATGCGATGCGCAAGCTTCATCGGGCTCGGTCTCGTAGGCAAGGGCGAGGCGGTACTCGCGGAGCGCGTCCGGAAAGCGCCCCTGCTGCTGCAGGAGGTTGGCATAGTCGAAATGCGCCATCGGCCACCGGGGCAGATATCCAATGGCGGCTTCAAAGTGCTGCGCCGCCAGATCGGGCCGTCCATTATCGGTGAGGATCTGGGCCAGGCTCTCTTCGGCAAACGCGTTCTGGGAGGTTACGTCTACCGCGTGGGCCCACAGCGTGTAGGAGTCGTGCCAATAGCCGATTTGCGCATACGTCGTGACGGCATAGCCGGCGATCGATGAAAGTGCGAGTGCGGAAAGCATCACCCGAGACAGGCTTAACCACTCTCCAATTTCGCTTACCAGCCACACAAGGATGACGAAGATCCCGACGAACGGTACATAAGCATACCGGTCGGCAAGCCCCTGATGTCCCACTTGAACGATTCCAATCACCGGCACGAGGATACCGAGATACCAGAACCAGCCCGTCACAAGAAATCGCTTTTCGCGGAAGTGCCAAACGGCTGCTGTGATAGCCAGCAGAATCAATCCTGCCGCTGCCACCTTCCATACCGGCAGCGTAGAGCCCTGATAGGGATAAAACACGGCGAGGTGCGTCGGCCACAATCCCTTCCCGATATAAAGAAGGTAGGAGAAGATCGTGTTTTTCACCCGCCATTGCAAGGGGTAGAAATCCAGCGAAACGACCGCCCCATAGCGCTTCATGGCATGAGTTGCAATCAGCGAACTACCCGCGGAGACAAGCAGAAGAGGAATTTTTTCGGCCGCCAGCTTCAGGAACCGGCGTTTCCATCCGGGATTCATTCCCGCCCGCGCCCCGGGCAGATCGAAGCGCTGTAGCGGCCAATAATCCAGCAGCAGCAGCGCGCAGGGAAGGGTAATGATCATCGGCTTGGACATCAGACCGAGTGCGAAGAACAGCATCACCAGCAGATAACGGGGAACGCCGGGCCGCCGCACGTACCAACCGTAGGCGCCGATTGCCAGCAGGAGAAACGCCGTGGAAAGCAGCGATTTGCGCTCCGCTGCCCACGCTACCGCTTCCACGTTGAGCGGGAACGCCGCGAACAGCCCCGCCACCACCGCGCTGCGCCCCCTGAACCGCGTTGCCGCATTCAGCAGCAGAAACAGCAGCACGACGTTGAATGCGTGCCATAACGAGCTCACAAAATGATGGCCAGCCGGCTTCATCCCGAACATCTGCACGTCCGCCATGTGCGAAATCAGCGTCAACGGGTGCCACTCGCCCGTAATGATGGCGTTCCAAGACGCCACCACGTTGCTCCATACGAGGCCGTTTTTAATCAGCGGGTTCGCCGTGATATAAACGGGATCGTCGAGCGCCACGAATCCATTGCGCAGCGACGCCGCGTACAAGCCGAGAGTAAAGACAGCCAGAAGAGCGGCGATCAGCGGGGTTTTCCATCGCTGCGGCTGAGCGCCAGAGCACGCGCACCCGCACGCGGAGGTTGCTACAGGCGCTTCCAGCGTCTGGCTCACGGATTCACCAATTTCAACGCGCACCGGATGCCTCGGATCGGAGGGGTCATGTGGGTCGCTGGGTGCGACACCGAATTCATGTTCGCAGATAGCCTATGCGCCCCGCCAAGATTCTGCCCCTCGGTTTCCTAACGATTATTAGAACTCCTCGGCGTCTTCTCTGTTGCTTCCATCACGCCCTCGCGCGGGCGCACCTCCGTGCTTACTGTTAAGATGGTCTCGATGCGCCGGCTTTTCGCCATTATTGCCGTCCTGGCTCTGGCTGTTTCTGCGGCGGCCTCCGCCGGTCAAGAAACGGTGCATGCGCTTGAGCAGCGATACCACCACGCCGGCACTCTGAAAGCTGCGTTCTTTGAGAGCTACAACGACGGCCACGGAGGCGTTTCTGCCGAATCCGGCACCGTTTATTTTTCCCGCCCAGGCCGCATGCGCTGGGACTACGAATCTCCCGAAAAGAAACTGTTCTTGGTTGACGGGGCAAACGTCTGGTTCTACGTCCCGGCCGACCACACTGCCAGCCGCGCCAAGCTCTCTCAAAGCTCCGACTGGCGCACTCCGCTGGCCCTGTTGGCAGGCAAGGCGGATATCTCCAAGCTTTGCCGCAGCATTGAGCCAGAGGGCGCCGTTTCAGCGCCTCCTCCGGAACCCGGCGGATACCATCCTGCGCCAGCGGACTCCGTCCTCCGCTGCATCCCAAGAGCCAGCCCGGAAAGCGAGACCATCCGCGACGTTCTTCTCGAGATCGATCCGCAGGGCTTCCTGGTTCGGGTACTGATTCGCGAGGCCGGCAACGCCGCGACTGAATTTCGTTTCGGTAACTGGCAGGAAAATGTCACCGTGCCGGAGTCGCAATTCCACTTCGAGCCACCGCCGGGCGTTGCCATAGTCGACGAAGAATCCCTTGCTGGGACGATTCACTAAGGCGCCTGAAGCCAGCGAAGACAAGACCGGCTATCGACGCCACCGCACATGCCCGAAATTTTCTGTACCCCGTACAGCTTTTCTGGTGTTGTCACATCCTAGTAACGGGCTGTTTTCCCGGCTTCAGTATCGCCGCTAAGAGGGTATGCTAGACTTCGTGATTTGACGGGCCCGCGCCCCTCGCCCAATCGCCACCTATGGCCGAATTTGTTTGCAAAGTCGGAGACCCCTCCGGCCGAATCCTCCAGCAGGTTGAATCGGCCCAGTCCGAGGGTGAAGCGCGCCAAAAACTGGCCGAGCGCGGGTTTTACGTTTTCTCCGTCCGGACCAACCTGGATATCATCGCCCAACTCACCAAGGGCCGGAACGATCGATCCATCCGCCCGGACGACTTTCTCGTTTTCAACCAGCAGTTCAACACGCTGGTCAAGGCGGGACTAACCATCCTGAAGGCGCTCGACCTGCTCGCCGAGCGCGCGGCATCTCCCCGGCTGCGCCCAATTCTGGGAGACGTGCGGCAGCGCGTGCGCGAAGGCGCCCTGCTTTCCGAAGCCCTTTCGGCGCAGGGTTCGTTTCCTCCGGTCTACGTGACCGTGATCGCCGCGGGCGAACGCAGCGGCAATCTCACCGGCGTCCTCGAGCAGTACATTTCGTATCTGCGCGTCAGCACCGGTTTCCGCAGCCGCTTGATCACCGCCTTGATCTATCCCGCGGTGCTCGTTGCGGTGGCTTTTCTGGTGGTTACATACGTGGTCACTTATGCGATGCCTCAGTTTGCCGATCTTTATGGCCAATTGGGTGTCCCGCTGCCTGCTCCCACGCGCATTCTGCTTTCCGTCGCCACTCCACTGCGCAGCTACTTCCTGATCCTGCTGGCGGCGCTTGTCGTCGGGGCGATTTTGATTTTTCTCTGGACGAGATCCGATCGCGGTGCCCTGGCGATAGACCGCTTCAAGCCGCGCATACCCGTGTTCGGCCAGGTCTGGCTGAAAGCGCAGGTCGCTCAGTTTGTCCGCACTCTTTCAACGCTGCTGGCCGGCGGTACGCCGCTGGTGGCTGCCCTGCACACGTCTGCCGCGGCTATTAACAGCCGCCTCATGTCCACCTCGGTGGAAGCCGCCGCTGATCGCGTAAAGGAAGGGCGAAACTTGCATCAGAGCCTCGCGGAAACGCGTCTGGTTCCCGAACTCGCCCTGGAAATGATCGAAGTCGGCGAGGCCTCGGGCGCGCTTTCCGCCATGCTTACCAGCGTTGCGGAGTTCTATGAGGAAGAGGTCAGCACGAGCCTGCAGCGCACTCTGGCGTGGATCCCCATCGTGATTTTGGGGGTCATGGCCGTTGTGGTAGGCTTCATTTTGATCTCGCTCTATCTCCCCATGTTCTCCCTCCAGATGGGTGGAGGAGGATAAATGGCAATCACCACCAACAACCCGCCGGTTTTGGGCAGTCGCGACGATGCCGCCGAACGAATACACGCCCAGCGCCTTGCCGAGCGCTATCGCTGCCCATTCGTCGACTTGACGGAGCAGCGCATCGATCCCGAGCTGTTTCGCAGCATTCCCGCGGAGCTGATGTTCCGCTACAACTTCGTTCCCCTTGAGTCGCGTGAGACCACTCTGGTCGTCGCGATGGCCGATCCGAGCCAGCTCGCGCAAATCGACGAACTTTCGGGCCTGCTGGGCAAGCGTCTCCAGATCAGGGTCGCCACCGTTTCGCAGATCGGAGACCTGCTGAAGCGCACCGAACAATCCCAGCGCGTTCTCGATCAGGCCACCGAAGGCTTCACCCTGCAGGTTGTAGGCGAAGAGGAAGATACCGACGAAAACATCACGATGGAGAAGCTCACGCGTGAAACCGGCGTGAGCCCGGTTGTACGCCTCGTCGATACCGTCATCTTCACCTCGCTCGAGCGCCGCGCCAGTGACATCCACATCGAAACGCGCAATTCCGAAGTTGTCGTGAAGTACCGCATCGACGGCGTCCTGCAGTACGCGATGCAGCCCCTGGCGAAGGACTGGCACGCCACGATTCTTTCCCGCATCAAGGTCATGAGCGAACTCGACATTGCCGAGCGCCGCATCCCGCAGGACGGCCGCTTCCGCGTCCGCTACAAGGGGCGCTTCGTCGATTTCCGCGTTTCCATCATGCCGTCAGTGCATGGCGAAGACGCCGTTCTCCGCGTTCTCGACAAGGAAACCCTCAGCGAGAAGTTCCGCAACCTCACTCTCGACGTCGTGGGTTTGGATCACGACGAGATGATGCGGTTCCGGCGCTATATTCGCGAACCTTACGGCATGGTGCTCGTCACCGGCCCCACCGGCTCGGGTAAGACGACCACCCTGTATGCCGCGATCAACGAAATCAAGAACGACGAAGACAAGATCATCACCATCGAAGATCCCGTCGAATACCAGGTCCGCGGCATTACCCAGATTCCCGTCAACGAGAAAAAGGGGCTCACCTTCGCCCGTGGGTTAAGGTCGATCCTTCGCCACGACCCCGACAAGATCATGGTCGGCGAAATTCGCGACCAGGAAACCGCGCAGATCGCCATCAATTCCGCGCTCACCGGCCACCTGGTGTTTACCACCGTCCATGCCAACAATTGTACGGACGTGATCGGCCGCTTCATTAACATGGGCGTCGAGCCTTATAACTTCGTCTCCGCGCTCAATTGCATCATGGCGCAGCGCCTGGTCCGCGTGATCTGCGAGAACTGCAAGCGCAAGGTGAGTTACGCCCCGGAGGTTCTTAAAGAGTCCGGGCTCGACCCCGTGGAGTGGGGCAAGATTCCTTTCTACGAGGGGCCTGGTTGCCTGGAGTGCTCGGGCAGCGGCTATCGTGGCAGGTCTGCTATCAGCGAGCTGCTCGACCTCTCCGACCGCATCCGTGAAATGATCATCAGCCGGCGCCCCACCTCCGAGATCAAGCGAGCCGCGAGGGAAGAGGGCATGTCCTTTCTACGCGAGTCCGGCCTGCGCAAAGTCCGCGCGGGCATCACGACCCTTCGGGAAATCAACAAGGTGACGTTCCTTGAGTAGTCTCACCGCGAAGCCGGCCACTCTGGAAAACCGTTTTTTTCAGGTAGGTTTCATCCGCCGCCTGGACCAGTGGCTCAACGTGATGCCTCACCCGCCCATGGTGGTCGAGATTGCCTCCGATCACGTGGCCGCGGCGCACTGGGGAAAATCACATGGGTACGTCGACGCCTGCGCGATCGAGCCCCTGCAGGTAGGCTCCGTCATGGCCTCGCCGGTCGAGACCAACGTCACCCAGCCCGACGCCGTCCGCTCCGCGCTCCGCGCCGTCTTCAATCGCGTTCCCCACAGCGGAGCGCCGCTGGCGCTGCTGGTTCCCGATCTAGTGGTTCGCGTCTTTATCCTGCCATTCGATAGTCTCCCGCGCCGGCAGGATGAGGCGATGCCGGTGCTCCGTTGGCGGCTAAAAAAGAGCGTCCCGTTCGACGTGGACGACACAGTGGTTTCGTGGATGCGCCAGGCGGGCCCTCACGGCAATCTTGAGGTAGTTACGGCAATCGCTCGGAAGACCATTCTTCGCGAATACGAAGAAATCGTCGAAAGCCTGGGGGCGCGCAATTGCATTGTCCTGAGTTCGACGCTGGCCACGTTGCCGCTGCTCGAAGAGCGGGGCGCCACGCTGCTTGCGCGCATGTCCGGCAAGACGCTCACCACCGTCGTCGTGAACGATTCGAATCTCTGCGTTTACCGGGCCACGGATATGCTTGCCGAAGCGGATATTCTCGATCCGGCCACTATCCTTGAAGAAATCTTTCCTGCGGTGGCCTACTACCAGGACACCTGGGGCGGCACCATCGACCGCGCCCGCCTCGCCGGGTTCGGCTCTCGCGAAAGGGAATTTCGCCAGATTCTGGAGGAGGAATTGAAATTCGGCGTCAATCCGCTCGGCGATTCCGAAGCGGCGCGTACGCTGAATTCTCCTGCAATCGACATGGTCCACCAGAATCTCGATGCCCTGGTCGGCTGGATGATGAATGAGGGAGCTTGAAACGATTTTGATACGGCGGCAGACCCGATGAAGCTGCGGCTCAATCTATCGACCACGCCCCAGGAGAATAACCGGCCATTCCTGGCTGGTTCCATCCTTTTGGGCACGGTTGGCTTGCTCGCGCTGCTGATCCTTTCACGAGTCGCCTACACGTCCTGGCAATCCAACCGCGAACTTCGCGCCGACATCTCACATTGGCAGGAGGAAATCCGGGCCAACCACGCGAAGCAGCAGGAGCTGGCGCAATATTTTCAGACGCCCGCGGCCCGCGAGGTGATCGACCGTTCGGTTTTCCTGAATTCGTTAATCGATGAGCGCAGCTTTCCCTGGACCAAAATCTTTATGGACCTCGAGAAAACGCTTCCTCCGGGAGTCCGCATCGTCAGCATCTCGCCCCATCTCGTCAACGGCCGCGCGGAAGTGGGTTTGCAGGTCGGCGTGATGAGCGATGAAAGCGAAATCCAGTTCCTCGAGGCTATCGAAAAGTCTCCGGTTTTTTCGCGGGTTGAGGTGGACCAGGTGCGCCCCGTGTCCCAGGTGGGAGTGGCTGACAAAATCCTGTTGAATTTGACGGTCTGGTATAACACATGAACGGCAAGTGGCATTCCTGGAAGAAATGGACCGGCATCGCTCTGGCCGTGCTTCTGCTGGCGGACGGCGCGCTTGCCGGATACCTCTGGCAGTTGAACCGCCAGGGTCCCGAGGAGCTGCGCGCTCAGCGCGACCTCCTCGCCACTCAGGCTAAGCTGCTGAAGGCGGACGTGACGCGCGGACAGAAGATCCGCGCCTCCCTGCCGCAGGTCAAGACAAGTTGCGACGCGTTTTACGGCCGGTCATTTCTCGATCGCATTACCGGTTATTCCGATATCGAAACCGATCTCGATTCGATTGCCGCCAAATCCGGCGTGAAGACGTCTGGATTCAGCTTCAAGCAGACGGACGTCAAGGGGCGGGGCGTCACGGAAATTTCGATCGGCACGAGTGTCGAAGCCGACTACCCGGCCGTCATCCAGTTCATTAACGGACTGGAGCGCTCGAAATATTTCTATCTATTGGATGACCTGCAGCTGGGTTCGGCCTCGTCGGGAGCCATCCGGCTGCAAATCGGCTTGCACACGTATTTCAGGACCTGATCGATGTCACGGCGCACGCAAATCTACCTTCTCGTCGGACTGGGCATCGTGCTGGCCATCGCGCTTTTTGACGCCTATCGCAGCGATTCGCCCGCGGGCTCCGGCGTTCTCGCCTACGATTCCCGGTTCCAGCCCCTGGACGTGCAGGAACCGCGCCTTCACACCGAACTCCTCGATCGTATTCGCAAGCTTGAGTACACTGGCACGCACCGGAATATTTTCGTCGCGGCGCCTCCGCCGCCTCCGCCCAGCGCGGTGCAGACTGCGCAGAAACCTGCGGAGCGATTCGTGGGGCCGCAACCGCCGCCTCCTCCTCCTCCGCTTCAGGTTCCGGCTGAATTTTTTGGCTATGCCACCCGGCCGGCTTCTGGCAGGCGCGTGGCTTTCTTTACGAGCGGGGATGACGTGCTGGTCGTGCCCGAAGGAGACACTTTCCTGGGCCGCTTCCGTTTGGTCCGCATCGGTAATGACTCGGCTGACGTGGAAGAAATCGCTACGGGCCGCCACGCGACCGTTCAGCTCGTGCAACCTCCGCCCGAGCAATCTGGATTATGACGGCGTTTCAGACATGAGATCCGCGCAGAACTATGGCGATCCCGAAACCGTGCAGCCGCGTAGCTCGGTCCACGCTCAACGCCGCCGGCGCGACCAAGGGGGCTATGCGTATCTGATGGCGCTTGCTTTGGTCGTTGCGCTGCTCATTACCTCGCAAGTTGCCGTGGAGAACATCCTTACCAGCGGCCGGCGCCAGCGCGAGGAGGAAATGATCTGGCGCGGCCAGCAATTTGTTCGCGCCATTCGACTGTACTACCGCAAGACCGGCCACTATCCCGCCACGCTCGATGACCTGAAAAAAGGAATGCCGGAGCTTCATTTCCTGCGTTACGTCGCATACAAAGACCCGATGAAATCTGACGATGAACGCGCCTGGCGCTTTATTTACGTCAATGCCGCCGGCCAGATCATCGGCAGCGTGCGCTACGCGACCCTGCAGCAGATGGCCATTCTCGACATGAACGGCGGAAAAATTCCCGGCGTGAAGCAGGGTGACCAGAGCGAGCAGCCGGGCGTTCCAGTCTCGGCCCTGGCCGATCAAAGCGGCACAAATTTATCGGGCCAGAATTCATCCGATTCTCAGAATGCTGCGCAGAACGGGCAGAACGGGCAGGGCCAGCCGAATGCCCAAGGTCAGCAAAACGGCGCGTCTTCGGGTTCGCAGTCTGCGGCCGCGGGATTGTCGGGCGCCCCAACTGATAACTCGGGTAACGGCGCAAACACTGCCCAGAACTCCAATCCACCGCCGCCTGGCGCGACTCCTCAAGGCAGCAGTCCTTCGCCGACGAGCAATCCTGGCACACCTGTTGCTCCCGGTGGCATCAACACCAATTTGAATAATCAATCCCTCGCCGCGCTGGCCGCGTTAAAGCCCACCGGCCCGGTCGACGGTCCGGTGTTGGGAGCGTTTTTGACGGGCGTCGGGAGCACTGTTGATAAGCCATCCATCCGCGTCTACAACGGTGGCAAGAAATACAATCAATGGGAATTCATCTGGAACCCGGTTGAAGACCAAGCGAAAGCGGTGCAACAGGGCTTGGGTGGTTCGCGGGCGGGATTCTGCCGGGGCAGCCGGGCCAGGCGATCGGCACCGGCGCGGCAGGCACACTGAGCAACTCACCAGGGTCGCCCGGTATCGGCGCAGGACCGAATGGCCCCACGTCGCCCTCACCAAATCCCGGAAGCGGCCAGGGAACGCCTTTCGGTGCCCCGGGCCAGATGCCTCAATAGGCAAATCAGAGCGGGATTATCTAAGACCGGCTATTTAGCACGCAGGGAAGCCGAAGCTTTCGCTAGTTCAGAGGTAATTCGCTTTACATAATTCTGCGTTTCCGGGAACGGTGGAATTCCGCCGTACCGCTCCACCATATCGGGCCCCGCATTGTAAGCAGCGAGCGCCAGCGGGACATTTCCGCGGTATTTTTCGAGCAAATCCTTCAAATAGCGGACGCCGCCCTCGATGTTCTCCGCCGGATCGAAAACATCCGCCACCGAGTACTGCGCCGCGGTTTTCGGAAGAAGCTGCATCAATCCGTGAGCCTGCTTCCGCGAGACAGCTTTGGGATTAAAGTTCGATTCCGCGGCGATCAGACGCGTAATCAGCGTTTCGTCGAGGCCATGCTTTGCGGCGGCGGCGCGAATCAAGCCGCTATACGGTGCCGTCGATGCAACTGGGGGAGGTGGCACAGGCTGAAATGTTTCTTCGGGTTCAACCGACAGCAGCTCGCTGGTAGCCACTTCCACGGCGCCGCCTTGAACGGTGAGCAGGACGCGGTCTCCCGCCGTTTCATAGCCGGTGATGTGAAGGCGCAGGCCCGAACGCAGCACAGCATAGTCGCCGCGCGCGGCAGGAACACCGGTGAAAGCGGCTGCCAGCAGGATGGCATAGGCGACTTGTCGGGAATTCGCGCGTGACTTCATCGGCAAGTCCATCTGCCCCGGTTTCTTTGATGCAGCTTCATCGAATGCGGGCAGCTCCTTCCAGTGCGTAGGCGCGGATCGCCTCGGCGACCCCGTTTTCGTCATTCGAGAGGGTAACCGTCCAGCCCTGCGATTTCAACTCCTCCACGCTGTTGCCCATCACCACAGGAAAGCCCGCGAATTCGAGCATCTCGCGGTCATTCCAATTATCCCCGATGGCCATGATTTCCTCACGGCGAATGCCCCGGCGCTGTGCCCATTCCGCTAGGGCGAAACCTTTCGTCACCCCGCGGCGCATCACGTCCAGGATCGAAAGATCGCGGTCCTCATACTCGGTCATCGACAGGGTGAAATCCGAAGTGAAGGGAAGAGCTTCCAGGACGCTCTTCACCGCGCGGATAGGCTCGCACTTCCCGACAAAGCCCACCTGAATGGGATCCTCGCCATTGAAGCACGCGCTAAGCGGTGCAATTTCGGCGATGTGCTCGTGATTCCGGCGAAGATACCGGCCGCGCTGGGCATCGTCCCAGTCCACGCGTTCCAGAAAAACCTGCTTCTGGCCGGGGCGATCGAACACCACCGCGGCCTCCGCCCGGAATTGCGGCGTGGCATCCACCACTCGCCGCGCCACCGCGCTGGGCAACAGCAGCCGCTGGTGCGTCTCGCCCGTCTTGGACTTGATCAGCGCGCCATTACTCACGATCAGATGCAGGCAGCACGGCAGCAAATCCGAAACGCTTCGTGCAAAGTCGAAGCGCCTGCCGGTAACCAGCAATATTTCGATCCCGCGTTCCGCCGCTTCGGCAATCGCGCTCGAATTCTCCGCGGAAAGTTGCGCCGAGCTGTCGAGCAGCGTCCCGTCAATGTCCATAGCGATAAGCTTGATTGCCACGGATCCATTGTACCTTGCCTTCACGCTCGGCTCAGGTGTGAGTGAGGCTGGAGGGCATATCGCGTTTGCCAATCAGTGGTCGTCGGCAGAAGAGGCTTTTTCCGAAGGGCTGAACCCGGAGATGCGGCCCCACGCGCTGGTGCGCCAGTTGTCGGCGACTTCCTTGGCCAGAATCCACGGCGGGAGTTCGACGTAGAGATGCGCCGCGAGGGCGTTCAGGTACGGTTCGTACATCTGCCGCAGTTTATCCAGCTTGGCATTCGATTCCGGTGTATCGAGGAAGCCAAGCCCGGCGTCTTTCAGCTGCTTGCGCATGCGCTGCAGGTCTTCGGAGGGCAGGCGATTGGGTCCGGTGTTTCGAGGAGCGGCATAGAAGATCTGCGCCAGATCCACGACGGTGTGGCGGCACATGGCGAAGGTGAGTTTCGCCTGGCGCTGGCAGGGCGAACTGCCGTCGGTGAGTATGAGCGCCGTTGCGTCCAGAATAGCGGTGAGCGCGCCGAGCCAGGACTCGTTGTTGTGCTGCGAGCGGAAATAGCTCACTACCGGGTAGGAAATGTGGCTTTCGAGAATTTCGGCCGACCAGTGCTCCCACTCGCGAAACAGAACTTCCAGCGCGTCGAGTTCGCCCGGTCCGGAGTGACGGCGCAAAAGCTCCGCCGCCGTGGGAGGGGAGCCTGCGCGCGCGTCGAGCATGACGATGTTCACCTCGCGCCGCGAGAACGCCTGGTAGATCACCGGCAAATAGCTCAGCATAAGAGCGAGGAAACCGAAGCCCAGCCCGCTCTCGACCACAATCATGACACGCTCGAGCTGCGTGTGCGGCGTTACGTCTCCGATTCCCAGCGTGAAGAACGTGGTGCCGCTCAAGTACAGGCAGGTCTGAAAGCGCGGATGCGTCGGGTCGGAATACGCGGCGCTGGAGAAGATCAGGCCGAACCCGATCACCAGAAGCGTCGCCCAGAAGACGAACAGCAAGAGGAGCGAAAGCGGCCCGTAATAACCGAGAAAGCTCTCGCGCAGCTTCTTCCGTCTCATAAGCCGCGCTAGCGCGCGCCACGGGCGCCACGTCACGCGATAAAACAACACGGTGATCCGCAGGCGGCGCGACACCCGGCGCGGCAGAACGATGGTCTCAAATGCTTCCAGCAGAATGGCCAGAACCAGGAACAGGCCAGCGGCGCACGAAAGAATCATGCAGCTTTTTCCAGTTTCGCCGTCATGGTGATTTCAGCCTTGAACAGGCGCGATACCGGGCAATTCTGCTTCGCGCTGGCGGCGGCAGACTCGAACGCCTCGGCGGAAATACCGGGGACGTGGGCGGTGACGTCGAGGTGAATCTTCGAGATCGTCCAGCCGGCATCGAGCTTTTCAAGCGTTACATTGGCCGTCGTGCGCAGGCTCTCGGGCTTGATTTTCATCGTGCCGAGCTGCGCGGAGAGAGCCATCGTGAAGCAGCCGGCATGCGCCGCGGCGATCAATTCCTCGGGGTTGGTCCCTTTGCCGTTTTCGAAGCGCGTCACGAAGGAATACGGCGCTTCTGAGAGGAGGCCGCTCTGGGTTGAAATATTGCCTTTGCCCTCTTTAAGGTCACCGTTCCAGACTGCCGATGCGGATCGTTCCATCTGCTTTCTCCTTGCGAGCTTCGATTATGGGATCAAGACAATCTTGCCGTACGAACCGGATTTCATTACCGCTTCGTGAGCGCGCGGGGCTTCTGCCAGCGGAAACTCCTGGCCGACGACCGGGCGCAGGGTTTTGTTTTCGAGTCCGGCGCCAATCGAGGAATGCATGGCGAGGAAGTCTTCGCGCGAAGTGTTGGGCATGGTGAGACCCAGGATGCTCGCGTCACGCTGCATGGCATCGCGAGGATTGATTTCGACGGTACCGCGGCTGCCGATCACGACCACGCGCCCGCGAATGGCGAGCAGCGGGAGATCGCGGCCGAGGTTCACGTTGGCGAGCATTTCGAGGATCACATCGTAGCCGCGGCCGTTGGTTCGGGCGAGCGCCTGTTCGAAGTGGTTGGGCGCGGTGTGGTCGAGCACTTCATGCGCGCCTTCATCGAGGACAAGCCTGCGTCCTCGTTCGGTGCCCGCCGTGCCCACAACGCGCAGGCCGGCAGCCCGCGCCAGTTGCACCGCGGCGATGCCCACGCCACCGCTCGCTCCATTTACCAGGAGGGTTTCGCCGCCTCGGGCTTGTGCCCTCTGAAAGAGGCCGCGAAAGGCGGTGCCGTAGGGCACGCTGACTCCAGCCCCCTGCGCGAAGGAAAGATCCGCGGGCAGGGGCCACACGGACAACTCGTCATAAACTCCCAGTTCCGCGTAGCTGCCCGTGAATCCGCCGCCCGCATAAACGCGGTCGCCCCGCTTGATACGGGTGACACCCTCGCCCACTGATTCAACGACGCCCGCGCAATCGCCTCCCGGCGTGTAGGGCAGAGCGGGCTTCCGGGGATAGATTCCCGCGCGGATGTAGGTGTCGACTGGATTGACGCCCGCTGCCTTGATACGGACGACCACCTGCCCCGGGCCAGGTTGCGGGTCAGGCACTTCGTCGAGGCGCATTACTTCCGGGCCGCCCAGTTCGTTGACGCGAATCGCTTTCATTCGTCCACCCTCTCTCGCGAAGAAAAACTTCGCCCGCAGTAGATTTGAGTTATCGAAACAGATGAACGATTCAGAAAATCCCGGCGCCAGGGCTCAGGAAAACGCCGTTGAGCATTGGCGCAACCAAAGGAAGAATCTTAGCGGCTCGGGCCCATTTGGCGCAGCATATGGCCGCTGATGGTTTGATAGTTTTGGCGAATGCGGTGGAGCCGTCCGCCCGTTACGTTTTCCCAGGTGCCAAAAACAAGGAAAGGAATCATCGCCACCAGCACCCATAGTTTGGCGCGGCTGGGAACTTTGGCTTCGGGCTCCCAACGGAACAGCTGGCGCGACACCTCGAACGCCATCCACAGCCCTATGGCCAGCGCAATCACATCCGTGAGCACTTCGCTGCCTGTCGCGAGATTGGTGGCCGCGGCTTCCAGGCCCGTCGCGAGATACGTGGCCGGCATGAAGAGCGAAATCCGCTGAATCCAGGAAGGAAAGACCGCCAGCGGAACCGTAGCTCCGGAAAGAAACAGAAAGCCCATCCAGATGAGGTTGTTGATCATCTGAGTTTCCTGCATGGTGTTCGTGACGCTCGCGACGATCAGCCCGAACGCCGAAAAAGTGGCCGAGCCGAACGTGATCAGCAGAAAAATCGCCCAGAGGTTTCCCCAGGACTGCATGTGGAATGCGTAGCGGCACACGATGATCTCCACCGCGACCGATGGCAGCACCAGAAAATAGTTCGACAGGATGCTCGATGCGAGCAGGGGGCCAGCGCCAATGGGCGCCAGCCGGAAGCGTCGCAGGATGCCTTGTTCCCGAAAAGTCACCAGCTGCACGCTGAGTCCCCAGAAGCTGCCCATTACGGTGAGAGTGAGCACCGCGCCCAGGATATACCCCACCCAGGAGGCGGAGCTTTTACCCGACATGAAAACCGCGCCGAAAAGGAAAATCAGCGGCATCACGAAGCTGAAGAAAAAGAAGGCGCGGTTGCGCATCGCGAGTCGGATCCGTGATTTCGTGAGCGTCCAGGTGTGGCGCAAGCTTTCTCCCATCGTCAGTCCCTGAGTCTGCGGCCGGTTAGCTCGATGAAAACATCTTCGAGGCTCGGCGAGAACATTTCCAGGCTTTGAAGTTCGTTGTGGTCCGATTCCAGTTGCTTCACGAGCGCGACAATCGTCTGAGGCGGGCGCGTGGAGTGCAGGACGTAGGTGCCGTCGAATTCGCGCATGTTGGAAACGCCCTCCAGGCCCGAGAGCGTGCCGTTCGTCAGCGGTTTCGCGAAACGCACCTCGATGCGGGTGGTTCCGGCGGAGGCATGCTTCAGCTCGCGCGGCGTGCCCTGCGCGATCACCCTGCCGTGGTCGACGATGGCTACGCGGTCGCAGAGGCGCTCGGCCTCTTCGATGTAATGCGTCGTGATCAGCACCGTTTTCTTTTCGCGCTTGAGCTGCTCGATGATGTCGTAAATTTCCCGGCGCACCTGGGGATCGAGGCCGGCGGTGGGCTCGTCGAGAAAAACCACCTCGGGCTCGTTGACCAGGGCCATCGCCAGCGCAAGGCGCTGCTTCTGGCCGCCGGAGAGCTGGCTGTAAAACGCCGTGCGCTTTTCGTCCAACTGGAAACGCTTCAGAAGTTCGTCGGTGTCGGCATGGCGGCGGTAGAAGTTCGCGAAGAGGTCAATCGCTTCCTTCACGCGCAGCTTGTCCGGCAGGGCGGTGGACTGAAGCACCGCACCGATTTTTTCCTTAAAGGCCTCGCCCGCTTTCTCCGGGTCCAAGCCGCAAACGCGGGCCGAGCCGCGGTCGGGGATGCGCATGCCTTCGAGGATTTCCACGGTGCTGGTTTTACCCGCCCCGTTGGGGCCGAGCAGACCGAAGACTTCACCTTGCTCGACGGCAAAGCTCACGCCGCGCAGCGCTTCCACGGTGCCGTAATTTTTATAGAGATTTTCGACCTTGATAATCGGTTCTGCCACTGAATAAGTCCCTTTAATATGTGACAAATACTTCTACCATACTCGCGAGGGGAGTGCGAATCAGCGCGTTTTCGGCCTTCGGCCCTTGGCCGAGCCGCGAGCGCGCTTTTTCGTGGGAGACCAGGCATAGCGATTCATGTCGATTCTCCGGCCTCCAATCTCAACGCCCTCCGTTTCAAGGAGCCGGCGTTGCAGGCTGGCGTGAGGTTCGGCAATCAGCAGCTTCCCGCCCGCGCCGACGACGCGATGCCAGGGAATGCCGCGTCCGCTGGAGCAGGCCGCCATCGCGTAGCCCGCGGCTCTGGCTCCCCCGCGAAGCCGCAACGCCTTGGCGACCTCTCCATAAGTGGTCACCCGGCCGCGAGGGATCTTCTTGACGAAACGATACACGGGATCCCAGGACATGATTGCTCCTCATTGCTTCAGCACAACTACGGCCGTGTCCCCACCCGCCGGCTCGAGGCTCCCTAAATTGCCCCCGCGGCGTCTAATTGGTTTATGGGAAATGTAAGTGTGTTCGCGTTGGCTCCGCTTTTTTTTCACGAGAGCCTTCCCGCAACAGCGTTTCTTCGTCTTCAGCGGTAATAACCGATTGGAAGCAACCTTCCCGCGTCTACAGCATCGTACCATTGACCCTGTAGTGGACGGTACATACACTACGGTACTTCGGCAGGAGAAGGAGAGAGTCCGTGGCTTTTGTCCGGCGCAAAGGCAACACGTACTTCCTGGTGCACAACGTCCGCCGTCAAGGCAAGATCCAGCAGCTTCACCTGGCGCGGTTGGGAGAACGGCCGCGCATAACCGACGATGTGGTCCGCAAGGTATCGCGGAACCACCCGTTTCTCGATCTGGACTGGTCGCGCTTACGCGAAGAGGTGAACGGCAGAGTTGAGCTGTTCGACACCCGATCGCCGTACGTGCAAAACTTAATGCACTCACTCCGGAATTTGAACCTGGACCTGGCCGATTTGTCGCCGCCGTTGCTGGCGCTGGCAGACCGGGCCAACTCGAGCCGTGAACTGGTCACGCAACTCAGGTTGCTGCGTTCGACACTCGACGTGAAACTCGATCAATTCGAGCGCTCAGGAACGCGCAATCTAGAGGGCGGAAGAAGGTTCCGGTAGGGGGGATGACCATGGGCGCCCGAGCGTTACAACTGAACCCGAACTTGCGCAGTGTGGAGTCGCGGGATTTCGAGGGTGGGCTGCGCCGCAAGATCGTGGGGCAGGACGAAGCGGTGCAGGCGGTGGTGGATTTGTATCAGGTGTTTCGCGCCGGGCTCAACTCGCCGGGACGTCCCGTGGGCAACTTGCTGTTCCTTGGGCCCACCGGGGCGGGGAAGACGCGCGTGGTCGAAGCGACGGCCGAAGTGCTGTTCGGCGATCCTCGCGCGGTGATCAAGATCGATTGCGCCGAGTTCCAGCACTCGCACGAGATTGCCAAGCTGATCGGTTCGCCTCCGGGCTATTTGGGGCACCGCGAGACGCACCCGCTGATCACGCAGGAGGCGCTCGCGCAATATCACACCGAGAAGCTGAAGATCAGCTTCCTGCTGTTTGACGAAATCGAAAAGGCGTCCGACGCGCTGTGGCAATTGCTGCTGGGCATTCTGGACAAGGCAACGCTCACGCTGGGCGACAACCGGCGCGTGGATTTGTCGCAGACGATGATCTTCATGACGTCGAACCTGGGCGGCGGCGAGATCACGGAGCTGATGACCGGCGGCATGGGGTTTGCGCCCACGGTTCCGGCGGATTTGCGACCGCGGCTGGACGAAAAGGTCGAGAAGTCGGCGACCGAGGCGGCCAAGAGGAAATTCGCGCCGGAGTTCATGAACCGCATCGACAAAACGGTGGTGTTTCACCCGCTGCGCTCCGAACAGCTCGAACAAATCCTGGAAATCGAGCTCGGAATGGTTCAGCAGCGCGTCCTCGAAACGGCAAAAGGCCGTTTCCTCTTCCGCGTGACGCAGCCGGCCAAGGACTTCCTGCTGCGCGAAGGGACCGACATGAAATACGGCGCGCGCCACCTGAAGCGGGCGATCGAACGCCACCTTGTCTACCCGCTCGCGAGTCTTCTGGCGACCGAGCAGGTCTGCCTGGGCGACGTGGTTTCGATCGACTGGGACGGCGGGGAGAACAGCCTGACCTTTATCAAGGAAGCGGAAGGCGCGCTTCTGCCGGTAGCCTCACCGGCACCTGAGGTATCCGCAGAGGCCGCCGTGGCCATTCCCGACGGGCGCCAGCTTTCTTACCCAGTACCGACGACGGCGGTAGCAGAGAGCAGGCCGACTTCGCGAGTGTCTCCTGCACCGATGAACCGCGGGAAGCGCTAAGCGAGCGGACACCTCGAAGATAAGTCCTTCTAACTAAAAACGCCCACCCTTCTAGCTCGGGAGGGGTGGGCGTTTTTTATTTCCAATTCAAACAGGCCAAACAGCGCCGTTGCTAGTCTGCCGACGCAGGTACAGCCTGTTTCGACTTCCGCGCATTCGCCACCTGTTCAAGGCCCTCGATCAAGTCCTCGACGAGGTCGTCGGAAGCCTCGCAACCGGGCGAAAGACGAAGCAGGGAATCGGAAAGCCCCAGTTCCGCGCGCGCCTCCGCCGGAATAGACGCGTGGGTCATGGTTGCGGGATGGCAAATTAGGGCTTTCACTCCACCGAGGCTTTCGCCCAGCGCGAAAAAGCGGCGAGAGGATGCGAACGCGACGACTTCGTCCATGTTGCCCTTGAGCTCAAACGACACCATTCCACCGAAGCCGGTCATCTGCTTGCGCGCGACATCGTGCCCCGGATGGCTCGCCAGACCGGGGAAGTAGACGCGCGTTACCAGAGGGTGGCCGTCGAGCGCATTCGCGATGGCGATGGCGTTTTCCTCGTGGCGCTGCATTCTCAGTTCGAGGGTCTTGATGCCTCGGAGCGTCAGCCAACAATCGAACGGCGAGGGAACGGCGCCCGTGGCGTTCTGCAGGAATTTAATCGGTTCGAACACCGCCGCGTCTTTTGCCAGCGCCGCGCCTTGAATCGTATCCGAGTGCCCCGCGAGGTACTTGGTGACGCTATGCACCACGATGTCTGCGCCCAGCTCGAACGGCTGCTGGAAGCAGGGCGTAGCAAACGTGTTGTCGACCACGACGAGCGCTTTGCTCGCATGAGCCAGCCTGCTGATCTCCGCGATATCGTTTATCTGCAGCCGCGGATTGGTGGGTGACTCGATCCAGACGAGGCGGGTCTTCTTGCTGATGGTTGCCTCCACCGCTTTCAGGTCGCTCGTGTCGATCTGCCGGATCACGATCCCGAACGGCTGATACACCTTGTTCAGGATGCGGTACGTGCCGCCATAAACGTCCAGCGGGATGATGATTTCGTCGCCCGGCCGAAGGTACGCCTGCAGGATCGCGTTTTCCGCCGCAAGTCCTGAAGCGAAAGCCGCCGCGTACTGGACGCCTTCGAGAGCCGCCAGAACTTCTTCGAGGCGCTGCCGCGTGGGGTTGTTCGTACGCGAGTAGCTGAAGCCCTTGTCCTGCCCGGGGGCCTCCTGCTCGTAAGTGGACGTCTGGAAGATCGGGGCGACCAGCGCGCCGGTTTCGGGTTCCGAAGGCTGGCCCGCGTGGATGGTCTTTGTGGCAAATCTCATCGTGTTACTCCCTTTTGTGCGCTCCGCGCCTTCGGGCCTGCGGATGAGGCAGAGCCTTGGGGCCTGGATGCGCTAAATTGGACGACCGGCATCCGGCGCAAATCGCTCCGGTTGCAGGAGGCCGTTTGACTTCAGTTTGGGAGTTGAATCTTCAATGACCGGTTCCGGTCAACTGAGGATCTTATCTCTCCCCACTGGGCAGGAATTAGCACCTTGGCAATTGCAGCCAGGTTGCTGTGGCGTCAGCGGGCCTGTCCCCTCAGCCACTCTGGATAAGCGCTGCCGTAAAGCAGCATCGAAAAGCTATCAAAATCGCTTGATAAATGTCAAGAACATCGCGGAGGGAGGGAAGCCGGGCGCCAGGGCGGGCCATGCGGGAACGGGTGCCGATCAGGAGGTTGAGTGCGAGCGCCGTAAGGCGCTCGCTTCGTTCATCAAGTGCTGCGTGACCCTATTTCGCGTCTTTGCTGTCAGGGAGCGGGGGAGGCGGCGGCATCTTCGCCAGCTTGTCCTGGTACTCGGGATACGTCGTTTCCGCGCCGCCGCGAGACGCCTCAACCGGTATGCCATACCTCGACGCAAATTCCGTGAGCCAAGGATTCTGCCCCGGCAGGTGATAGGCGACGTAGCCCTTCGGATGCGGCACTTCGACGCTGGGAATGCAAACGTTAGGCAGGAAGCGCTTGCCCAGGTCCAGTATCCAGTTGGATGTGCGAACGAAAGGGCTCCGTCAGATAAACCGGATCCTCCACATCCGAAACCAGCGTGAAGAAATCGCCGTGGCGAATGAAGTATTCGGTGAGGATGCCGTGTTCGCTGCGCGGAAGGCCGTTACGCCGTACCCATCCCTCTTTCAGATGGGTCGTCGTCACCTTCAGCATGTCGCCTTCCCACTCGCCCTTGGAGAAGCCCTGCCAGGTGTGGGGAGAGTTCTCGGACGGCTCGGGGCGTCCATCCATATAGATCGTCCGCAGGGGCAGCATGAACCGCAATTGCATGTGCCACGCAATCACTCCCTGCGTGAAGGGGTCTATTTCCGACCAGATGCGCATGTCTCCGGGGCCGCGCGGGGCATAGTCCGCCGGATGAGGATCGCACTCGTGCTCGACCATCTCCCACTTCTGGGCGTCCCACGCGTCAGCCCGGACGCGCGCCGCGTCATTGATCGGCATGGCGGTGTAATCGCCGATCTCAGGGCCGGGCACGCGCTCGGGCTCGTCCTCGTGCATCTTCTGGCCCCACTGACCGGACAAATCGACCTGAGCGAATGCAGGACGGCCCATTGCTCCCAGAAAAAGCAGCAGAACAGCAGACAGGATGGGCCGACTGGCGTTCGATATCTTCATTTTTCTCGCTCTCGATTGATGGCTCACTTGGCGAGGGGGTCGGGACGCAGCTGAAAGTGCGCGACTGAGCTCGTCATCCCTTTCCCACCTTCCACATGCCATATAACTCTTTCTTCGTTGCCCGCCCACAGACCGCGCCCCTTCCATCCGGCTTTTGGATCGTCAATGCGGCCGTCGACGCGGCGGGTATAAAAATCGAGCGGATACGGTACACGCAGTGTAACAAACTTCTTTGTCTCCGGCACAAACGCGATCAGCGAGTCGGAGCCGGTTCCGTTCACGCGTTCAGGCCTCGGGACGAAGCTGCCCGGTTGTGGTGGGTTGACACTCCTTCCCGATGAGCAATACCTACAGCCTCCCAAACGGGCCGATTGTACACTCGTCTATCCCACAGACGGCCGGCGTTGCACCAGCTCTTCCTAGCCCATTTCGCGATTCGGGGCGTTCGCCTCCGTGTCTCGTTACTACGCAATCCCAAGGCAGAATTCCTAGAACGAAACAATCGAACGCGCCCAAATCCTGCCCCAATGGCCACCTGCACTACCTTCCTATTGCCGGTCAAGGACGAACCCCGCTATTTTCAGTTGCATACATATGTCACATTTCCTTAAACTTGCTCCCGGCTCACAAAAAACAGCAGCAGGGTGGTTGCTTCAGGCCAACCCGCGCAAAGTGGATATGCACCGAGTCCCAGCTTTCCGATCGACAATTTTGCTTTTGTGTCTTTTCCTTGGCCCGGTGTTCGCTGCCACGGCCATCGGGACCTCCGCCAAGCCGCGTCCGAATCGCGCTACGCGCAGTTCAAAGAAGCCCGCCAAGCACCGATTCCATATTCCCTTTTTCGGCGGCTCCGATCCTGGCAAAGATGACAACGCCACCAACGACGATCCGCTGATCCGCCAGGCGGCGCTCGACGCACTTGGCCGCGAGAATGGCTCTGTAGTGGCCGTGGATCCCACCAACGGCCGCGTGCTCGCCATCGTGAACCAGAAGATGGCGTTTTCCGCTGGCTTCGAGCCGTGCTCCACCATCAAGCCGTTCATCGCCATCGCCGGACTTTCCGAAGGCGTCATCACGCGCGACACCATGCTGCAGGTGGGGCGCCGCCGTTACATGGACCTCACCGAGGCCATGGCGCACTCCAACAACAATTTCTTCGAGTCCGTCGGAACGCAGCTCGGGTTTGATCGCGTCGTGAAATACGACCGTATGTTCGGCCTGGGGCAGCGCGTGGGGTACAACATTCCCGAAGAGCAGCCGGGATCGGTGCCGTCGTCGCCTCCGTTTTTCGGCGGCGTGGCGCGCATGTCGAGCTTTGGAGCGAGCATCCGCATCACGCCGTTTCAGCTTGCGTCCCTCGTTTCCTTGCTCGCGAATGGCGGCACGCAGTACTACCTTCAGTACCCGCGCAGTGATGCCGACCGGCAGAACTTCGAGCCGCGCGTTCGCGAACAGTTCGATATTCGCCCTCTGATTCCTGATATTCGCGAGGGCATGCTCGCGGCGGTTCTCTACGGCACCGCCAAGCGCAGCTACGATCCGTATGGTGAACAGGCGCTCGGCAAGACCGGCACGTGCAACGACGAAGGCGTCGGCGGACGCCTAGGTTGGTTTGCCTCGTATGCCGACCAGGCCAATCCCCGAATTGTGATCGTGGTGCTGCTCCACGGCGGCGCGCGCATCATCAGCGGCCCGCACGCCTCTGAAATCGCCGGCCGCATGTACCACAATCTCTACCAGCGGAATTACTTCGTCGACAAGGACTCCAGCCATTCCGGCACCTATGCCGCTTCTGCCAGCCCAGCCGTTTCCCCGATCGACCCGCCGGCCGCCACCCGGTAGTTTCGTTTCTCTTCCTAGTCGGGATCATTTAGATTCTGCCAGGTTTTCGTTCCAGCCTGTAAAACGCTTTGTTTCCCGGAACTATTGTTGCTCCTCGCGGAAAGTATGTTGAGCAGACGATGGGCATCGATCGGCAGTCGTCGATCAATGGCTCTTCGATCTGGAGAAGGAGTGTGATGCACCCAGGCTCCCGGCCATCTTTCGCGTGTTCTATCGCTGTGTTGGCGCTCGTTATTCTCACCACTGGGTGTGGCGGAGATTCTTCCACGAGTGGTTCGACCACGACGACCACAACTACCGGCACGACTGCCCCAACCGGTTCCAGCATTCCCGGTGTTCTTGGCGATGGAGTGTGGCTTCGGAACGCCGTCTACGCCGAAGAAGTGACCTTCGATCCCTGCAACGCGCACCAGCCCGGCTCGGGCGAATATCACTACCACGCCAATCCGGTCTGCCTGCGCTATCAGCTCGGCGACAACATCCAGAAGCTCGGCACAAGCGACCTCGCCCCGATGTACACGGAGAACACTTCCGGTTTTACTCACTCGCCCATTCTTGGCTGGGCTTTTGACGGGTATCCGATCTACGGTCCTTACGGCTATTCCAACCCGACCAACGCCAGCTCGCCCGTTCGCCGCATGGTCTCCAGCTACGCCCTGCGCTCGATCACCCAGCGGCAGGTGTTACCGCAATGGGCCGCCACGGCGCAGGGCCTCTCGACTACGCTGACCACCAGTCAGTACGGCCCGGCCGTGAGCAGCACCTACCCTCTGGGACGATACGTGGAGGATTACGACTACACGGCCAACTCCGGCGATCTCGACCAGTACAATGGCCGCTTCACTGTGACGCCGCAATATCCCAATGGAACCTATGCCTATTTCCTTACGATCGACAGCACCGGCGCGCCCGCCTTCCCTTACGTTCTCGGCCTGCAATACTACGGTACGGTTTCCGGGGGTTCGGTAAACGCCGTCACCGAAGCCACCAGCGTTTATTTTGTGAATCACGCACAGCAGGGGACCGCTTCGGGCGTTCCGCTGGTTAATTCCTGGTTCACGAAAAATTCATCGCAGTATGCCCAGGTCATCAGCGGAGCCAATCCCAGCGCCGGGCCGCAAACCACGTGGACAGGAACCTCGACGCCCCAGTACGCCGACGTGCAGGAACTGCAATACTCCTCCAGCTATCTCTACGTCAACGCGCCGGACCTTGCGAGCCACATCATGGGACCGTGGTATCTGAGCCCCGGCGTGGTCTTTCCCAATTGGCCCTCCAATCAGAATGCCCTCAACCGCTTCCCGCTGACACCGGCCGTTGCCACCACGAAGCAAACCAACGGCCTCGGCGCGCTCGGCCGCTGGGTGAACGGCGTCTCCGTGTTCAACATGCTGGACGGGCACAGCTGGTCGGCGTCCCAGCAGCAGGATCAATAAGATTCACTGATTGCGTGACACTGCGGTTGAATTTTGTCGGGATTCTTTTTTCATCTACGGTTGTTTGGCAACGCGGGCATCATTTGTTCCAGCTGGAGGCGAGTCCGGCTCTAGAATGCAGGGATGGAGCGGAAAATCTTCTGGGTTACCTTCATGGCGCTGGGCCTGGTCGCCGACCTGGCGTTGCCTTTCTGGTGGGCGATGCTGGCGACCCTTCCCATAGCTGGCTTCAGCTGGTGGCTTGCCTACCGCAGTGGTTCGCGTTGAACAACGGTACGCCCCGGAAGTACGCCCGGGAAGCGCGCCGAATCGGATGCAGTTACGCCCGGACTTCCCAGGTATCGCCCGCGCGCAGAAGCTTTGCGAGATCGCCCTTGCCGCGTTTCGCCTGCACGTCGCGAATCTGGTTCGCGATGAGGTCTTCGTAGCGCGGGGAATCTTCCCAGCCGCGGAGCACGCCGATCGGAGTGGGAAAGCCTGGTTTATCCGCCATGTGCGCGAGAAGGAAGGCGTACGCGGATCGCGGATCGCTCTCATCGTGGACGAGCAAATCCGTCTCCGTGATGCCATTGCCGAGCGAAACCATTTCCAGTTCGAGCCCGTTCAGGCGGATGCCTTTGTCGCGATTCTTGCCGAAGATGAGAGGCTTTCCTTGCTCAAGCTGGACCACGTGTTCGCTGCGCGCATCCTTCTCGGTGAGATCGAACCACGCGCCGTCGTTGAAGATGTTGCAGTTCTGCAGAATCTCCACGTAAGCCGATCCCTTGTGCGCCGCCGCCTTCTTCAGGGTTTCTTTCAGGTGTTGCTGGAAGACGTCGACCGAACGCGCAACGAAGGTAGCTCCCGCGCCGAGTGCAAGCGAGAGCGGATTGAACGGCCGGTCCGTGGTGCCGAACGGCGTGGATTTCGTTTTCTTGCCGATTTCGGATGTGGGCGAATACTGCCCCTTGGTGAGCCCGTAAATCTTATTGTTGAAGAGCAGCACTTTGAGCCCGACGTTGCGCCGCAGCATGTGGATCGTGTGATTGCCGCCTATGGAAAGCGAGTCGCCGTCGCCGGTGACCACCCACACGTCGAGATCGGGACGCACGATTTTAAGCCCGGTTGCGATGGCCGGCGCGCGGCCGTGGATCGTGTGGAAGCCAAACGTCTTCATGTAATAAGGGAAGCGGCTCGAGCAGCCGATGCCGGAAATGAACACGAAATTTTCACGGCGCACGCCGAGCTCGGCAAACACCGACTGCACGGCGGAGAGAATGGCGTAATCGCCGCAGCCCGGGCACCAGCGGATTTCCTGGTCGGTCTGAAAGTCCTTTTTTGTGTAAACAGGCAACGTTTCGGTGGCCATCACGGCTCTCCTATAAATTCTTCAGCCCAGTCAAAACAAACAATGAAAAATTACGGCAACTACGCCCGTGCCAGCACCTGCTCGATTTTGCGCTCGATCTCCGAAGTCTTGAATGGCTTGCCCTGGATTTTGTTAAATCCCTCGGCGTCGACTAGATACTTCGCGCGCAGCACCATCACCAGTTGCCCCATGTTCATTTCCGGAACCAGCACTTTGTCGTAGCGCATCAGCACGTCGCCCAGATTCTTGGGCAACGGGTTCAAATGGCGCAGATGGATGTGGCCAATCCGGCGGCCCTTGAACTTTTCCGACTTCAGAGCCGCCGTAATCGGGCCGCTCGTCGAACCCCACGACACGATCACCAAGTCACCCGAATCGGCGCCTACAGGGACGACGTCAGGTATGTCCTGCGCGATTCCCGCCACTTTTTCCGCGCGGAGGCGAACCATGCGCTCGTGGTTCAACGGTTCGTAATTCACGTTGCCGGTAACATCTTGTTTCTCGAGGCCGCCGATGCGGTGCTCGAGTCCCGGCGTTCCGGGAACGGCCCAGGGGCGCGCGAGCGTTTGCGGATCGCGCCGGTAAGGCTGGAAATTCTCTGGGTTCGTTTCAAAATGGACCGGTATCTCCGGAAGCTCTGAAACATCGGGAATCTTCCATGGCTCCGCGCCGTTCGCAAGATAGCCGTCGGAAAGAATAATTACCGGCACCATATACTTGATGGCGATGCGCGTGGCTTCCATGGCGATCCAGAAGCAATCTCCCGGAGTGGAAGGGGCCAGCACGGGGATCGGAGCTTCGGAGTTGCGCCCGTAGAGCGCCTGCAACAAATCGGCCTGTTCCGTTTTTGTGGGCAGGCCGGTGGAAGGGCCTCCGCGTTGGACGTCGCAAATGATGAGCGGGAGTTCCACTGCGACGGCCAGGCCCATCGCCTCCGTCTTGAGCGCCATGCCGGGCCCGGAAGTAGTGGTGATCCCGATAGCCCCCGCGTACGCTGCGCCGATCGCGGACGTAACGGCGGCAATCTCGTCCTCCGCCTGAAACGTGATCACGCCGAAATCCTTGTACGCGGAAAGCTCGTGCAAAATGTCGGAAGCGGGCGTGATCGGATATGAGCCCAGGAACAGCGGAATCCCCGCCTTCTGCGATGCGGCCACGAACCCCATCGCCAGAGCCGTGTTCCCGCTGATATTGCGATAGACGCCGGGCGCGAGCTTCGCGGGAGGAATCTCGTAGCTGATCTGGAACGCCTCGGTGGCCTCGCAATAACTATAGCCCGCCTGCATCGCCATGCGATTGGCCTGCACCAGTTGCGGCTTGTTCTTGAACTTCGCTTCGATCCAGTGGAGGCTGGTCTCCATCGACCGGTTGTAGAGCCAGTAACACATGCCCAGCGCGAAGAAATTCTTGCAGCGGTCGACGCTTTTGTTGTCGAGCCCCAGATCTTTCAGCGCCGCGCGCGTGAGGCGGGTGAGTTCGACCGGGAAAAGTCGATAGCCGTCCAGCGAGTGGTCTTCGAGTGGGTTCACCGCGACCTGCGCCTTGCGCAGATCGACCTCGCCGAAGTCGTTGAGATTCACAATCAAAATTCCGTTCGGCTTCAAGTCGGCAAGATTCATCTTCAGCGCCGCCGGGTTCATCGCGACGAGTGCGTCCACCGTGTCGCCGGGTGTGAATACGTCATTCGACGAGAAATGAACCTGAAAGCCGCTCACGCCCGGAAGCGTGCCCGCAGGCGCGCGAATCTCTGCAGGGAAGTCTGGAAGCGTGGCCAGGTCGTTGCCGTAAAGAGCGACAGTGTTGGTGAACTGGCTGCCGGTGATCTGCATCCCGTCGCCGGAGTCGCCGCAAAAGCGGATCACGGCTTTATCGACGGTTTCGCGCTTGCGTCCCGGAAAATTTACGGTGGTGGTTGCCATGGCTTTCAAACTCTCCCGTACTTGTGCGCACGAAAGTATACTCGCACCTGGATTAGTGGCGTGCCCTCAGGTAATAAGAAGTAATCCCGCTCCACGTATACGAAGGTTAGCACACGGCGGGGCATGCGAAAACGGAATTTCCAGAAAGTCCGGTAGGCAAAAGTCCTGCACTCGGACCGATGGTTTCAATCGCTCGCAAGTCTTAATCGCCGAGCGATCTACAGGAGTTGGAAGCGTCGTAGGTTCAACTTACTCTTATCGAAACGGGAAGTGCGAGCTATTCAACCAGCCGCGTAAGTCGAAAACTTAGATTTCGGGATTTTTCGCCGGTTCTTCGTCGGAAGGCAGGAGCCAGAGGCCGCTTATTTTTCCGTAGGGGTCGAAGGAGACGCGAACGATCGCCTCGCCGTTTTCGAACTCGCAGGTAACGTCCACGACGTCGAATTCCGGGTCTTTGCTCGCCAGCTTCACGCTCTTGAACTCGCCGAGATGGCTGATAACGTGGGACCACGACATATCGAGCGGATACGGGCTCATATCCGCTTTCATATCGTCGTCGAAACGCGCGACGACCTGATCGAAGTTCTTCTGCCGCAGGAGATCGGCCACGGCTCTGGCGGATTCTTCCATGCTGGCTGCGCTCAGGTCGGAAACCGGCACGATGGAGATCCGCGTGATCTGATCCATTTCGTTGAACATCAGCCGCAACTCGACCTTGGAATTCTCGAACTGGCTTTTTGACACATAGACGGACACGCCGTGCGCGTTGTGCGCGTCCTGGGAAATCTGCTTTTGGAAGGAGCCGCTTCTCTGTAGCAGCGCATTCCAGACCAACTCGAGTTCGTCCGCCGGCAGGGCATCTCTTAGATCCACGCTGAAATGCTTGCAAACGGAGTCCATCTTGCCGTTTGACATGTCGTCCATGATTTGCCTGGCGACCGCGAGACGCGCGGCGTCGTGGGTTGCTGCTGGGGATTCAACCGGAGACGGGGCGGCAGTCTGCGCTCGAGCAAGGAAAGTGGATCCAAGAAGGGAGGAAACGATCAGCAAAACGGTCCTGAGTGATCGCATGCAATCTCCTATAACCGCACCAGAGACTGTTGTTCTAGGAAAACCTTATCACAAAGGCTTCGCGCAATCCGCGAAATCACTGAGAACGAAGCGCGTCTGCCGTGCTTGCGCAACGTTCAAACTCGGGCCTCGTCGCCATCCAGGAATCGTCAGCGTGCGGAATATGCTGTGGGCATTGGGGTTACTCAGGACGTCAGCTATTTGTCGGTTAAGTATCTACGCTGGTTGCAACGGAGCATGTATGGAAAGCATTAAAATTATGATTGGAAAAACCGGCTGATTCCCCCTGCTACGCCCTCCATCGGAGCTACGTATGGCTGCCGGCCTGTATGGACTCGAGGTATTTAATCAGGTTCTCCATGCGCACATTGCCGCGATCGATGTCGGCTTCTACCTGGTGAAAGATCGGGCCCCAAACGGGCATTTCGCGGGAGCCGTGGGACGCGAGCACATGGTCGCCGGTGATAATGCGGCGAACGCGGTCCAGCGGGAACTCGCCGCCGTTTCTCCTGGCGATGAGCGTCAGGTCCGGCACAGTCGCCCGCAAAGCCGCGGCGGCTGGGCCGTGTCCCTGCGCGTTCGTGCCGTGGCAGGAAGCGCAGTAGGCGCGAAAAAGGTCCGCGCCGCGCGTGGAGCGGATGAGTGGAGGAAACTGATCGTCGGACGATGGCGCGGATTTCTGGGATTGCGCAGCGAGCGTGCCGGGCGCGAGGAGGACGCCGGACAACACCGCGACGATGAGCGAAAGCCACGCGGCGAGCCTGCAATGTTGCTTTAGCGATTTCTTCATGACACTCCGTTTCCGAGACCGGGCGGCCCTCATTCCCGATTTTGTGTCTTGAATAGTAGCCCGAATTTTCTAGCGGAAGAGAGATTTCTCCGCTCCAGTCACGAGCCGTTCCCGCGACTTTACTTCTGATCGAGAACGGAATCGAGGTACGCCATCATCTGTGGCCCGGTCCAATCCTGAGGACCGATGATTTTGCGGTCGATGCGTCCGTTGCGGTCGATGATGTAGGTTTCGGGATACATCGTGGTGCCATAATCGAGCGCGCTCTTTTTTGTGGGGTCGCGATAAGTAGGGAAATCGATGTGGTACGTCTTCAGGAAATCGGCGTAGGCGCTGGCATCGTCATCGAGGCTCACGCCGAGGATCGTGCCCCCGAGCGGCGCGATGTGCTTCTGCAATTGAATCAGCGACGGCGTTTCGTCGACGCAGGGCGGGCACCACGTGGCCCAGAAATTCAGGATCACGACTTTGCCGCGCAGGTTAGCCAGCGTCTCCGGCTTGCCGTCCATCGTGAACTGGAAATCTTTTGCAGGGCGTCCGCGCATGCTGGCCTCGCCCTGGCGGTAGTCGGGCCGGACAAAGAGCCACAGCAGCGCGGCGATGAACGCCAGAACCAGGCCTGTCTTGAGTTTCCGTTTCAATGGGTTATCCAACCGCTCTATAATGAATGTTCCCGCGATCCAAACCGCGTAGTTTAGCAGTGTTTAGCGGTTCCCGCGGGGAGGGAATTCAAAAACTTGATCTCCGCCATCATCCCAGTCCGCAACGAAGAAGCCTCCATCGCGCGCCTCATCGAATCGCTGGCCGGGCAGCCGGAAATTGGCGAGATCATCGCGGTGGACGACCAGTCGAGCGACCGCACGCCTGCGATCCTGCGCGACCTTGCCGCCTCCTTGCCGCAGTTGAGGATACTCCAGACGGCCGAGCTACCACCCGGCTGGACAGGCAAAAATTACGCCGTGGCAACCGGCGCCGCCGTCGCGCGAGGCGACTGGCTGCTTTTCACCGATGCGGACACGCTTCACACGCCGGGCTCCGCCGTGCTCTCTCTCGCCAATGCGACGCGCTGCGGTGCCGATCTCGTGTCCTATTCGCCCGAGCAGGAGATGCATACACTTTGGGAGAAGGCGCTGGTTCCGTTCGTCTATTGGCGCCTTTCGCAAAAATACCCGTTTCGCCTGGTGAACGATGCCGCTTCCCCCGACGCAGCCGCGAACGGCCAGTATATTTTGATGCGGCGTGAAGTCTATGAGTCGATCGGCGGGCACGCGGCTGTTGCGGGCGAGGTTCTGGAGGACGTCGCGCTGGCCAGGCTGGTCAAAGCGGACGGTCGGCGAATTTTCTTCGGGCCAGGCACGGGAATCGTGCAAACGCGAATGTACGGCTCGTTTGCCTCGATGTGGGAGGGCTGGACGAAGAATTTATGCCCGCTGTTTGGCGGAAGCGTGGGCGATATTCTCGTCGAAATCGATGCGGCCACTCCCTGGCTGGGCCTGATGTTCGCTGCCTTGCTCGCGGTGGAATGGGCCATGCGCGAGCGAATGCAAGTGGATTGGCTGATGGCGATCGTGGCGGCCGTCTTCATGGTGCGGCCATGCGTGTGGTATGAGGCCTGGCTGCGGCGGAATCGTTATCCTGCGGGGCTCATCCGATACTATTTGCTTGGCGCGGGGCTTTACACCGCTATGCTGGTGGCGTCATGGTGGAAGACGACGCATGGTTCCGTCTCGTGGAAGGGGAGAGAGTATGCGCGGTCCAGTTAGGCCGGGAATCCGCGTGAAAGTCCAGTGCATGGGAGCGGTATGGTCCGAGTGACACGCAAGGTCGAGTTTTCAGCGGCGCATTTTTACCACAACCCGAATCTGTCCGTGGAAGAGAACCGGCGAATCTTCGGCAAGTGCAATAACCCGCAGGGGCATGGCCATAATTACGTCCTGGAAGTCACGGTGGCGGGCGAGCCCGATCCGGACACCGGCATGGTGCTCGATCTTAAGGAACTCAAGGACATCCTGGAAAAAGAAGTGATGGAGCGAATGGACCATCGCCATCTGAACTACGAGGTGCCCGAACTCGCGGGGCAAATCCCCACGTGCGAGAACATTGCGGCGATGATCTGGCGTTTGCTCGAGCCAAGGATAACCAAGGGAAAGCTTGACCGGGTCCGGCTGTACGAGTCGCCGGACCTGTTCGCCGATTGCACGGCGGCGGAGACCGCCGAGCCGACTCCCGTTCAAAAGGAAGCAGACCGGAAAGCCCAGGAAGCGGGAAGGCGCGCATGGCGGGACCGTTGAAATTGACGTTGACGCGCCGGTACCGTTTTGCCGCATCGCACCGTCTCCACAGCGCCAGGTTCAGCGAAGAGCAGAACCAGCGCCTGTACGGCAAATGCAGTAACCCGCACGGGCACGGTCATAACTACGTGCTCGAAGTGACCATTACCGGCCCGGTCGATCCGTCGACAGGCATGATTGCAAACCTGGGCGATCTCGATCCCTTTGTGCGGATACAAGTGCTCGATCCCTTTGACTGCAGCAATCTGAACGAGCAGGTCGCCGAATTCCGCGACTGCGTGCCCACCACCGAGAATGTTGCACGCGAAATCTTCCGCCGCCTGCAAACGTTTCCGAACGCGCGCGTTGAACGCGTGCGTATCGAGGAAACCAGCAAGAACAGTTTCGAAGTTGCCGATGAGGAATGAGCGGCAGCACAAGAGCGAGCAACAAGGAGCCAGGGACGACGATGAGTAAGACGAGCGAAATTGTGGCCCCGGAAGTAGCCGGTGGCGAGAGCATCTCGGAAATGGTGCGGAAGATACTCGTGCAGCTCGGTGAGGACCCTGACCGTGAGGGATTGCAGCGCACGCCCGAGCGCTTTGAAAAGGCGCTGCGGTTTCTCACCAGCGGCTATCGCCAGGATGCCGACACCATTCTGAACGGCGCGATGTTCAGCGTCTGCTACGACGAAATGGTCGTAGTGAAGGATATCGAGGTATACAGCCTGTGCGAACACCACCTGCTGCCCTTCTTCGGAAAGTGCCACGTGGCGTACCTCCCCAACAAGAAAGTGGTGGGGCTGAGCAAAATCGCGCGGCTCGTGAATATGTACGCGCGGCGCCTCCAGATTCAGGAGCGCCTCACCAGCCAGATCGCGCAGGCTCTTGAAGAGAAGCTGGCGCCGCAGGGCGTGGGAGTCATCATCGAGGCGCGGCACTTGTGCATGGTGATGCGCGGCGTGGAGAAGCAGAACTCCAGGGCGGTATCGAGCGCGATGCTGGGAGCTTTCCGCGAAAGCAAGCAGACCCGCGATGAATTTCTCTCGCTCGTTCGCAATGGCAAGTAGGAATCCAGGGGATGCAAATGCTCCCGGTGCAATAGCGGGAAACGCAACCATAAGAAAGTCAATCCTCAGATCGCTGGCTTCTTTAAATAAAATCCTGTAGCGATTGCCGCGGCGTGTGTGCTAGCATTTTGGGTTGAAGAAGAGTCAAAAAGAGAAGAGCAGGGTAGGACGCTTCAGTGGGGGAGGGGCGAGTTGATGATGGAAGCTAAAGTTGAACTGATCGAACAGTTCCGGGTACATCCGAAAGACACGGGGTCGCCGGAAGTGCAGATCGCGTTGTTAAGCGAGCGCATCAACTATTTGACCACCCACCTCAGGTCCCACGCGAAAGATCACGCTTCGCGGCGCGGGTTGATCATGATGGTCAACAAGCGGCGCAGGCTGCTGGACTACCTGAACCGTCGCGACCCGGATCGGTACCGCGAGATTGTCGAACGACTCAGTTTGCGCAAGTAGCGCAGATTCCCTGGGCGGCCCGGCGGGCCGCGTTTTCCTCCGCACAAATCGGCGAAGTAGAGCTATCTGCGGGCCGGCAGGGCCATTCTGCGTGGACGTGTGCGCCAGCTGAGTTCTTTTATTTTTCTTGCTCTCCGTTTCTTCGCTTCAGACCCTCCTTTGGCGTGAGCTTCGCATTGGCAAATCTCGAGAGATGTCTCTCGTATCTGAATGCAGTCCCCGGCGAACCGGGGCAAAAGGACGTGAAGTGATGTTTGAACAAGTGAGTCTGGATCTGGGCGGGCGCAAGTTGAGCTTTGAAACGGGCAAGATGGCCCGGCAGGCGCACGGCGCCGTAGTGGCGCGCTATGGAGACACGGTGGTGATGGCCACCGCGTGCATGGACAACAACGCGAGCGAAAAGGATTTCCTCCCCCTAACCGTCGATTACCGCGAGTACACCTATTCCGCCGGAAAAATTCCAGGTGGATTCTTCAAGCGCGAGGGGCGCCCTTCGGAGCGCGAAATTCTCGTGTCGCGCCTCACGGACCGCCCGCTGCGGCCGCTGTTCCCGGAAGGCTGGGCGACCGAAACGCAGATCGTCGCCATGGTGCTCTCCGCCGACTCCGAAAACGATCCCGACGTGATCGCGGTGACGGCCGCCTCCGCCGCGCTGTATATCTCGAAAATTCCCTTCAATAATCCGGTGGCCTGCGTACGCGTTGGATTGCTCGACGGCAAGCTCGTCGTGAACCCCACCTACACGGAGCAGAAGACCAGCCTCCTGAACATCATCGTCGCGGGCACCGAAGACGCCATCGTGATGGTGGAATCGGGCGCCCTGGAAGTCTCCGAAGAGACCGTCGCCGATGCGCTCGAATTCGGGCACGCGGAAATTCGCCGGCTTGTTGCATCCATCAAGGAACTCGGCAAGAAGGTGAATCCGCAGAAGGTGGCGGTGGCTCCGCCGCCCTTCGACGAAGCGCTCTACAAGACGATCTCCGCGAAATTCGGCGACCGCCTGCGTGACGCGCTCGACACCGCTAGGCATCCGAAGCTTGAGAGCTACAGCCTCGTGGATGGCGTCAAGAAGGAAGTGCTCGCTTCGGTTCCCGAAGAAGACGAAGAGAAGCGCAAACTGGCCTACCGCGCGTTCGAGCGGTTGCGCGAGACAATCTTCCGCGAGGATATGCTGGTGCGGCGGCGGCGTCCCGATGGGCGCGCGTTCGATCAGATCCGGCAGATCACCTGCGAGGTGGGCGTGCTGCCCCGTGTGCATGGTTCGGCGCTCTTCACCCGCGGCGAAACCCAGGCGCTCGCTTCGGCAACGCTCGGCACCAAGGACGACATGCAGCGCCTCGACCTGCTCTTCGAAGACGATGTGTTCAAGCGCTTCATGCTTCACTACAACTTCCCGGCATTCTCCGTGGGCGAGGTAAAGTTCCTGCGCGGGCCGGGCCGTCGTGAAGTGGGACACGGCGCATTGGCCGAACGCGCGTTGACCAACCTTCTGCCTCCCGAAGCGGATTTTCCGTACGCGGTGCGCGTGGTATCGGACATCCTGGAATCGAATGGATCGTCTTCGATGGCCACCGTCTGCGGCGGCTCGCTTGCGCTAATGGACGCGGGCGTCCCGCTCAAGGCTCCGTGCGCGGGTATCGCGATGGGATTGGTGGTGGAAGGCGACAAGTACGCCATCCTCACCGACATCGCCGGCGCCGAAGACCACTACGGCGACATGGACTTCAAGGTTGCCGGTACGCGGCAGGGAATTACCGCTCTGCAGATGGACATCAAGGTCGGCGGCGTCAGCATCGACATGATGCGCGAGGCTCTCGCGCAGGCCAAGAAAGCCCGCCTGCAAATCCTCGACACCATGGACGCCACGCTTTCCTCCGGCCGCGCCGATATTTCCACCTACGCGCCTCATCTGCACATGCTGAGCATCCCCACCGACAAGATTCGCGACCTCATCGGGCCGGGCGGAAAGAAGATCCGCTCGATCATCGAAGCCACCGGCGTGAAGATTGACGTGATGGACGACGGAAAAGTGCATGTGTTCGCCAACAGCGGCAAGGCTGCCGACGAAGCGCTGAAAATGATTCGCGACGTCACCGCAACCGCCGAAATGGGCAAAACCTACCTGGGCAAGGTAGTTCGCATCGCGGACTTCGGGGCCTTCGTGGAAATTTTCCCTGGTACCGACGGACTGCTGCACATCAGCGAAATCGCGGACACGCGCATTCGCGCGGTGCGCGACGAGTTGAAGGAAGGCGACCAGATACTGGTCAAGGTCCTCGCCATCGAGGGGAACAAGATCCGCCTCAGCCGCAAAGCGGTGCTCAAGGAGCAGCGCGATAAGCAGCAGAGCGGAACTGCAAGCTAACCCGACTTTCAGCAGGGCAGGTTATTGGTGAGAGGGAGGCCGATTCTGGCCTCCCTTTCTTTTTGTGTCGAGCCGGCATTCCGGCCATCCGGCATGGTCGGGCCAGACGACAGCCACAATCGGAATTGTGTCTCTGAACGCGAGGAGATAGAATCTCGGGAGCTTGGGACTTCTCACGCGAAGTGGCAGCCAGAGCCTCTATGAAACAAAACCAGTCCGCAGGTAAAAAGCCGCGAAGAGCCTCCCGGAATACGCGGTCGAAGATTCTCCCACTCAGACAACCCGGCGACGGTTTCCTCATCGCGGCGATTGGCGCTTCCGCCGGAGGAATCGAAGCATTCATCGAGCTTGTGCGCAGCCTCCCCAAAGATACCGGGATGGCGTTCGTGATGATCCAGCATCTGGATCCGCAGCATCGCAGCCTGCTGACCGAATTGATTGCGAAGGAAACGGCGATGAAGGTCGCCGAAGTCACCGATGGCATGGCCGTGGAACAGGACCATGTCTATGTGATTCCGCCCAACGCGTCCATGTTCATCGAGGATCACGTGCTGCGCCTTGAGCCGAGGGCGGAATCCCGCGGGGGCCATATGGCCATCGACCGCTTCATGCGTTCCCTGGCAGGGGACCAGCGGAACAAGAGCGTGGGTGTGATTCTTTCGGGCACGGGAACCGATGGCACGCTCGGAATGGCCGAGATTCAGGCGCAGGGCGGCGTCACGTTCGCGCAGAACGAATCCACCGCGAAGTATGACGGCATGCCGCGGAGTGCCATCGCCGCCGGATGCGTGGACTACATCCTGCCCCCCAAGGGAATCGCGCGCGAGCTTGCCCGGATTGCGAAAAGTCCTTATGTGGCGCAGGAAAAGGCTGAAAACCGCCCGGCCGCCGCGGAAGAAAGTTCGAGTCTCGGGACTATCTTTCAGCTCCTGCGCCAGTCCACCGGCCATGATTTCAAGCATTACCGGCAGACGACGATTCTGCGCCGGATTCATCGCCGGATGGTCGTGCACAAGATTGAGAAAATGAAGGATTACGTGAAGTTCATTCAATTAAATCCCGCCGAGATCAAAACGCTGTATCAGGACATGCTGATCAACGTCACCAGCTTTTTCCGCAATCCGAAGATGTTCGAGGCGCTGCAGTCGGAGGTCTTTACCGCGATCGCAAAAAACCGCGGTACGGACGCGGCCGTGCGGGTGTGGACGCCCGGTTGTTCCTCCGGAGAAGAAACCTATTCGATTGCCATGTCGCTGCTCGAATACCTGGGCGACCAAGCCCTGAAGATTCCCATCCAGATTTTCGGAACCGACGTAAGCGAGGCCAGCATCACCAGGGCTCGCGCCGGCGTCTATCCGGAAAATATTCAGGAAGACGTTTCGCCCGCGCGCCTGCGCCGGTTTTTCACCAAGGTGGGCGGTGCCTGCCACATCAGCAAAAATATTCGCGACATGTGCATCTTTGCGCAGCACAATTTGCTGGGCGATCCTCCGTTCTCGCAGATGGACCTGATCTGCTGCCGCAACCTACTCATCTACCTCGAACCCGTGCTGCAGAGCAAGGTGATTTCCCTGTTCGGTAGTGGGTCAGTTTGGTCAAACTGACCCACTACCCCCTGTTCCACTACGCCACCAGGCCCGACGGGTTCCTCGTACTGGGCAGTTCGGAGGGAGTGGGGACCGCTTCCGACCTTTTCGCTCCGGTGGACCGGACGTGCAAGATTTTTTCAAAGAAGCCGGCACAGGGCAGGCGTGTGGTCACATTTTCCCTGCAGAGCGATCCTATTCGCCCGCATCATAATCCCGCAGGTACGCCTTCGAAGTTGCCCGACGCGCCTCCGAACTTTGCAGATTTGCAGAAGGAGTTCGATCGAAAACTCCTGACGCAGTACGCGCCTGCCACTGCATTCATCAACGAGGACGCCGAAATCGTCCACACCCGCGGGAATATCAACCGTTATCTGAAGCTTGCTCCAGGCCGGGCCAGCCTGAACCTGCTGAAAATGGCCTTAGACGGTCTCCAGTTCGATTTGCGCAGCGCCATCGCTCGTGCCAGGAAGGATGGTCGCGCGGTAAAGAAACAAAATGTGCTCGTGAAGAATGGAAACGGCAACGATCACGTGTCCGAAACCGAGCGATTTGTGAACTTCGAGGTGGTCCCGATCGCTACCGGCCAGCTAAACGATTCCCACTACCTGGTGGTGTTCGAGGAATCGGCGGCCGAAGCGCCCCGGCGGAAGCCGCTCAGGAAGGGCGATCGGGAATCGGAAGCTTCGGAGCGCCGGGCCAAGAAGCTGCAGCAGGAACTTGCCGCCACAAAGGAGCACTTGCAGGCCGTGATCGAAACGCACGAGGCCACCAATGAGGAGCTGCAGTCCGCCAACGAGGAAATTCTCTCCAGCAACGAGGAGCTCCAGAGCACGAACGAAGAGCTGGAGACCGCCAGGGAGGAGCTGCAGTCGACCAACGAGGAGCTCACCACCGTCAACGACGAGCTCCGCACCAGGAATTCGGAGGTCAGCCTGATCAATAGCGACTTGATGAACCTGCTCTCGAGTATCGACATCGCCGTGGTGATGGTGGGGAATGACCTCACAATTCGCCGGTTCACCCAGCGGGCCCAGAAGCTCTTCGCCCTGATTCCTGGTGACGTGGGACGCCCTTTGGGGAATATCAATCCGGCCGTGAAGCTTCCCGACCTGCAGCAGATCGTGACGCGGGTCATGGCAAATCTGCAGCCGGTGGAAAAGTCTCTTACGGACGCCACAGGCAGCCGCTTTCAGCTACGTGTGCTTCCTTATCGCGCCGCCGACAACAAAGCCGACGGGGCGGTGATAACGCTCGTCAACGTTTCGCAGCAGGCATGACGCGAAGCCCTAGCGGGACTCTCCTGGGTCTTGCTTTCAGTCGGGTAGAGCCGATTCCCTGTTGGCTCGTCCTAAGGCTGTACTAGTGATAAGACCTTATTCTCCGCCATTTCTGCCGCGGCTATAATTCCTTGGGTAACTATCTTGCTTAAGAAGACCAACTCGAAACGCGGGCGGCCGGGGCGGAAGAGGGCTCAGGCCGCGAACGCTTCCAGCAGCCCATCTGCTGCGGCGCCCTCCGGTAAAGATTATGACGTGCGCGTGCTTCGGGAATTGCTCGACGGTCTCCACGTGGGAGTCGCTAATGTGCTGCCTTCCGGCAAGCTCCTCTACGCGAATACTCGTTTTCTGGAATCACTAGGAATTCCACAACACTGCGGCCCTTTTGGCGTCCAACTCAACGACTATGTAGCCCCTTCTTGCTGGGACGCGATGCATTCCGCACTCGGCCGTGCCGTCGAGGTTCCCGTGGACGGCGAGTTTCAGGTCGCCGCTGTGGACGAGAACCCAAGGACCATTCGCCTTTCGCTGGGCCCGGTGTGTAGCGAACAAGGACCGACGGTCCGGATTGTGACTACGGCGGTCACCGAGCCTGCAGAGACCAACAAAGCCCTGCAGGAAACTGAGGCCTCCCTCCGAAGCCTCTCCGCCAGAATCCTGCAACTGCAGGATCAGGAGCGGCGGCGCATCGCGCACGATTTGCACGACACCACCGGCCAGGAACTCGCCGTGATCGTGATGTCCCTCAAGCATCTCTCGAACAGTCTCGACCAGCCCGGTTTTGACGCTCGCAAAGCCATCGCGGAAGTGAGCGAACTCGCGCGTCAGGTGAATGACGAGATCCGCATCCTCTCCTACCTATTGCATCCGCCGCTGCTCGATGAGTTCGGGTTGGGCTCCGCGCTGAAATGGTACGTGGAAGGCTTCAACAAGCGCAGCGGCATCGATGTGGCGCTGGATGTCTCCGACAACCTTCCCCGATTCGCATCCGACAAAGAAACCGCTCTGTTCCGCGTCGTGCAGGAAAGCCTCACCAATGTGATGCGCCACTCCGGGAGTCGAAAGGCTTGGATTCGTGTCACCCTGGACGATGAATTGGTGCAGGTAGAGGTGGAAGATGAAGGGTCGGGAATGGATCCAGCGATCCTTGCCCCGCTTGCGTGCGGCGCAAAGGCTCTCGGCGTCGGGATTCCGGGGTTGCGTGAGCGGCTCCGCCAGTTAGGGGGGCGCTTGGAGATCTCATCCAGTTCGGGAGGAACGCGGTTGGTGGCTGTTCTTCCTGCAGAGTCCGGAGCCATATCCGATGGGGCACATGCACCGCGGGATTCGCGCCCTCCTCGACGACCAGCCGGACCTCGCAATGTGCGTTGAACCCAGGAGCGGAAAAAGCCCTTGAGAAGATTCTATTTCGGCGAAGCCAAGGCTCAGACCGCCTGACACGCGCCGCTTTCGGTGGTGGCGCACAGCCTTCGTCCTGCTGTATCCTCAACGTCTGCCCTGATCGGGATTGCGCGCTTCTCAAAATGCCTGACAAAAATTCGCATCCTCCCACGGTAGTCCATGCTTCCAGCGCCCCTACACGCGCGGCGGAGCTTTTTGAACGGGCCAGAAACATACTTGTCGGCGGCGTGAACAGCCCGGTGCGCGCTTTTCGAGCCGTGGGCGGCACTCCCCTCGTGATCGACCGCGCCCGGGGCTCGCGGCTCTGGGACGTCGACGGGCGCGAATACATTGACTACGTGTGCTCGTGGGGGGCGCTGATTCTGGGCCACGCGCACCCGGATGTGGTCGCCGCTATCTCCGAACAGGCGCAGCGCGGCACCAGCTATGGGATGACTTCTCCGCTGGAAATTGAACTCGGCGAGGCCATCGCCGGGGCCATTCCGTCGATGGAGCGCCTTCGGTTCGTCAGCTCGGGCACCGAGGCGACGATGTCGGCCATTCGCGCCGCTCGCGGTTTCACCAAGCGAGATTACATCCTGAAATTCGAAGGGGGCTACCACGGGCACGCCGACAGCTTTCTCGTCGAGGCGGGCTCCGGCGTTGCCACGCTGGGCATCGCCGGCAGTCCTGGCGTGCCCGGCGCTCTCGCCGCGCTCACTTTGAATGCGCCGTACAACGATCTGGAAGCGGTCGAGCGCTTGTTTCAACAGCACCCCGAAAAAATTGCCGCCGTCATCGTCGAGCCGGTTGCCGCGAATATGGGAGTAGCGCCGCCATCCGCGGGGTTTCTCGAGGGACTCCGCAAGATCACGCAGAGCAACGATGCCCTCCTGATCTTCGATGAAGTGATCACTGGCTTTCGCATAGCCTACGGCGGAGCGCAGAATTTCTTCGGCATCCAGCCGGATTTATCGGTGTTCGGTAAAATTATTGGCGGTGGATTGCCGGTTGCGGCCTATGGCGGCCGCCGGGACATCATGGAGACGATTGCGCCGCTTGGACCCGTCTATCAGGCCGGCACTTTGTCCGGGAACCCGCTGGCGATGCGCGCGGGCCTCGCGAGTCTGCCCAAGCTCAAGGCGGCGGGTTTCTACGAGGCCCTGAACCGCAAAGCGCAGCGGCTCGCGGAAGGATTGCGCGCAGCGCTAAAGGAGTCTCGCGTAGCAGGGCAAGTGAACATCGCCGGTTCCTTGCTCACCGTGTTTTTCACCGCCGAAGCTGTCCGGGACTACGCAGGCGCCAAAAAATCGGACACCGCTCACTTCTCGGTTTTCTTCCATCAGATGCTTGCTCGCGGCATATTCCTTCCGCCTTCCCAGTTCGAGGCGCTCTTCGTCTCGGCGGCCCACACCGAAGACGATATCGACCGCACCATCGCAGCCGCGCGCGAGGGTTTGCGAGCCGTCGTTCAGCTCCGGCGGTAAAGTAAATTACGCTTTCTTGTGAGATTAGAAGAGCGAGTAACGAGAGGTTTTCGAAGAGTTGTAACGTAAGCGCTTACTTCCCGTCCTTTAATTCCACGGTCACTTCCGCTCCGCGCCCGGCTCCAAGCGTGCGCGAAGCGTTTCCCTTGTTTACGGAAATTTCGAGATAGCCGCTCGAGCCCATCAATCCCACAACCTCGCCGGCCGCTCCCTGAGCGAATGTCTCCACCACCTTGGTGACCTGCCCGTTCCCGGCGTTAATCGTGATTTTACCCTCGCCCGCCGCAAGTTCCGGGAGATCCTCGGCCGTAATGTTGGTGACAAGGTTGCCGAAATGATCCGCGTGCAAAACGCTCCCTTGGATCGTATTCCCTGTTCGTTTGGCTTTGGGTATGCCGAAGCGAACAAAGTCGGTAATGGGCTCTCCGAAGCTCGATGTCTGCCAGGATTTCGTAAGCCACGCGGCCACCGGCGCAAAAATGTCGCGCCCATGGAATGTCTTGCTCACCGGCTGGCGGAAATAATGTTCTGAAATAATGTCCCAGACGTGAAGAGACTCCGATTGCTCGTAAACGCTCGACAAGACCCCGTTATCAGGAGCAACGAAGTAGTGCTGATCTCCGGCAACGAGGATCGGTCTCCTGGCGGTTCCCACGCCGGGGTCGACCACCACCACATGAACCGTCTTGGGCGGAAAATATCGATACGACTGCCCGATTGCCAGCGCTCCATCCAGAATGTCGTGTGCCAGCACGCTGTGCGTCAGGTCGACGATATTCGCCTCGGGGTTGATGCTTAAAATCACCCCTTTCATGACCCCCACGAAGTGGTCAGAGGTTCCATAATCCGTAGTCAGCGTGATAATCGGCCGAGGCAAAATGCGCTCCTAAGGCCTGAGGTACGTTCACCTTAGGCATTGCTTCGACGCTAACGGAGGCTGGCAGCGGTGTCAAGGCGAGTGCCGCAGCTGTTAGACATCCAGTAACTAGAATGAAGGCACAGGCTGCCCTACAGCCTTTAGCCTATTGTTTGCAGGCGGTTAGGCCGCCGGTCGTCGAGCCCCGCCGGCCTTGACCCCTACATAGGCAGCCGTTATTCTGATAACCGGAACCCTTTGAAATGCGTGTTTACCTCGATTACAACGCCACTACGCCCGTGGACCCGTCCGTTTTCTCAGCGATGCAGCCCTATTTCACGGCGAATTTCGGCAACGCGGGCTCGATCCATTCGGCCGGTCAGCGGGCGCGCAGCGCAGTAGACGCCGCCCGCGAATCCGTAGCGGTGCTGCTCGGTGCCAAGCCGGGCGAGATTGTCTTCACGAGCGGCGGCACCGAAGCCGATAATCTCGCTATTTTTGGCCTGATCGGCGCCGTGCCAGATGCCGCATCGAAAAAGCACGTCATCACCACGGCCATCGAACACCACGCTGTTCTCAATGCCTGTGAGGAGCTCGAACGGCGCGGCGTGGATGTCAGCTACGTCCCGGTGAATCCGTCGGGCGTTGTCGATCCCGAGGACATTCGCCGCGCCTTGCGGCCCGAGACGCTGATGATCACCGTGATGCACGCCAACAATGAGCTGGGCACGGTGCAGCCTATCGAAGAGATTGGCCGCGTTGCCAGGGAAGCGAACGTTTATTTTCATTGCGACGCGGTTCAATCCGCCGGCAAGCTGCCGCTCGATGTGGAGTCCCTCGGCGTTGATCTGCTCTCCATTTCCGCGCACAAGATTTATGGCCCCAAGGGCGTGGGCGCGTTGTACGTATGCTCCGGCACGCCGATCGAGCCTCTGTTTCGCGGTGGCCACGCCGAGCGTGACCGCCGTCCTGGCACGGAGAATGTCCCGGGCATCGTCGGTCTGGGGGAAGCCGCGAAGTTGGCGGCTCAGAAGATGGCTGGTGACGCGGGCCGAATTGGGGCCCTTCGTGACCGTTTCGAGGAAGCGATATGCGGGCTGGTGCCCTCGGCAAAAGTGAATGGAGATCGCCGCCACAGGGTCTGGAACACCGCGAGTCTCACTTTTCCGGCTACCGGAAGCGAGGCGTTGGTGATCGCGCTCGACCTGCAGGGAATCGAATGCTCCACGGGCGCGGCGTGCTCCTCCGGAGCGGTCGAACCGTCGCACGTGCTGAAAGCGATCGGCCTCTCTGATAGCGACGCGCGTTCCACCGTGCGCTTCAGCCTGGGGCGCTTCACCACTGCCGCTGAAATCGACGAAGCGATTCGCGTGCTGCCGAGTGTTGTCGAGCGCCTGCGCGCGCTTTCGCCTCATTCTGTAAGCGAAGTATCCGCGCAGTGATAATCCAGCGATAATCAAGGTAGAATGACAGTCTAGGTAAAATTCTGAAAGCCTCCATGTCTCCCATTACTGAACTCGAATGCTCGCGCGAAGCCGTCGCTCCGCCTGCCAACGCGGTTGCCGTGGCCATGAGCGGGGGTGTGGATAGTTCAACCGTCGCGGCGATCCTGCACGATCGCGGCCGTGCGATTGTCGGACTCACCATGCAGCTTTGGAATCAGCGCCGCCTTCCGCAGCTCCAGGGCGATGGGCCCAAGCAGCATCGCTGCTGCTCGATTGACGATGTTTACGACGCGCGCCGCGTCGCCGAGCATCTGGGCATTCCCTACTACGTGATCAATTTCGAGCGCGAGTTCGAGCAGTCCGTCGTGCGACCCTTCGTCGACGACTACCTGCAAGGCCGCACCCCGATCCCGTGTACTCTTTGCAACAATCACGTGAAGTTCGATCAGCTCCTCGCCACCGCCCGGCAGATCGGCGCGGAGCGCATCGCCACCGGGCACTACGCGCGCGTTCGCCACAATGCGGCCACCGGACGCTACGAACTGCTTCGGGCCGTCGACGAAAGCAAGGATCAGTCGTACTTTCTATTTGGATTGAAGCAGGAGCAGCTCGCGCGTACCGATTTTCCCCTGGGCGAACTGACCAAGCAGGAAGTGCGCGACATTGCCCGCCGCCTAGACGTGCCGGTGGCGGAGAAGCCCGAGAGCCAGGAAATCTGTTTCGTGCCCACGGGAAATTACGTGAAGTTCATCGAAGGCTACCTGGAAGAGCAGGGAAGCTCCCTGCCGCAGGGCGAAGGTGAAATTGTCTCCACCTCCGGCGCGATTCTCGGACGCCACACCGGTCTGCATCAATTCACAGTAGGGCAGCGGCGCGGGTTGGGAATCGCGGCTGGGCAGCCGATGTACGTGGTGGCGCTAGACCGTGTGAAGAATCGTCTTGTTGTGGGCGAAGACCGCGAACTTCGCCGCAGCATCTGCCAAGTCCGCGACATCAACTGGATTCCCTATGCTGTCCCGGCGGCCCTTGGAAGCCGCGGTCCGCATTCGCAACCGCCACGAGCCGGCGATGGCTGAAATCGCGCCCACCGGCGCCACCACGGCGCAGGTGACGTTCTACGAGCCCCAGCGCGCCATCACTCCAGGTCAAGCTGCCGTTTTTTATTCCGGAGACCAGGTCCTGGGCGGTGGCTGGATCGCTTCGATCGAAGCCTAGCCTTTCGTCGTCGTCCCGACAGAGCGAAGTGACGAGGTATCTCGGTGATTATGCATTTCACACAGAAAGGAGTTAGGCTATGAAGGCCGTGACAGGGCCGTGTCGTTTTCGCCTGAAAGGCGACCGGACTTATTTTTTTTCTTCTGGCGGTGAGAATGAGCGAAGTACGTGCTCTTGGCTAGGTTCGGCGCGCAGTGGACCAAATGCCTTTTCGTATTTGGAGACGCCTTCATTTAGTGCATTCGAAAGCGTACGAGCAAATTCTGGAGTGATTACGACGGAAATATGTGGTCTTACATATGGCTGTCGAATTGTAAATGGGAAGTCGCCTTGCTGAGGTCCAACACTGACCGTTTGCGGGATGATCTCAGATAGAAAAATGCGAAGATCATTGAATGAAAGGGAGACAGAGGCGTGATTGCAGTAGATTGCCTGAATTTCTCTTGTATCCAGATCAGTGTTAGGTTTTTCGTCCATTTTATCTCGCTCCGATCAGTATTCGTTTTTCTTGTTCCTGCGCCGTGATAAGTACGACAGCAGGAATATTGTTTAGATCAAAAGGTTCGTCATATCTGATTTGGTCCACGCTCAATGTCTGGTATTTTCCGCCACCCGTGGTCGTAATTGTGCCACCCCCCAAATATGAGGTGGATACGGTCATTGGTGTGCTTCCTGATTGATCTGATCCACTCGGAGCAGAGGAGCTTTGTGTCGTATCAATCTTCATTTGAAGCGCAAGTGCTCCTAGGACCGCATTAAGAGTTTCGAATGTTGGATTGCCTTCTTCCGAAAGGGTGTGATAGAGGTTTTCTCGGCTGAGGCCCGTATCTTCTGCTACTTTGGCCATACGTTTTGCCTCTGCCACATTTCGTAAGGCCCTCAGAAACATTGAGGGAGAATCAGACAGGGCTATATTCAAATAACGCTTTGCTTCATTCGGGTCAACAAGTCGTTTCAGCAGCCATTCTCGATAACTTTTTGTTCGCTTAGGCATTGTATTCGCTCCAATATTCTTTTGCCGTTGCGATGTCTTTCTGTTGAGTGCTTTTGTTTCCACCAATCAGCAAAATAACCAAATCGTGTCCATCCTGCCCCAAATAAATTCGGTATCCTGGCCCGAAATCCATGATTAGTTCCGAGATGCCATCCCCCAGAGACTTCAAATTGGAAGTGTTACCAGCTCCAAGGCGATCAATAAAACCTATTATCCGGTCGTATGTATTTACATCCGATGCCCTCATTTGGTCGAGCCAATCGGATACTGGCACCGTACCGTCTGCCAGCTCGAACATCAAAACGTCTTTCGGTGTAGCTTCCACTCATCGTTCCGGCACGCTCGCTTGTACTTTTTAAGCTACAAGACAGAGCGTATCATCGCATAGGATTGCATTGCAATAGAACCCTAGTCTGTGTGTTATAATATGAAAAGCGGACGCGGCGGGAGTCGAACCCACAAATCCCTGCCAGGAGATCGCGAATTATAAGTTCGCTGGGCTTACCGATGCCCAACGCGTCCCGTTGTATTTTATAAACTACAAAGTTGCTCTTGTCAAGGTTTATCGATGGTAAGTGTATGAAAGTAAAGAAGGAATCATTTGACTCGGCTCTGGGAAAGATCCTTGCCTCTAAGCCGTTACCACGGACCAAGATACGAACAAAAGGCAAAAACGGCTCTAAGGCTCCGATACTTCAGACGTCAAATTCTGATAAGTAAGCCGTTCCCCATTTAGCAGGTTCTTTGTTGTTTCCGCGAACATCTCTTGCTGCATCTTCCGGCGATTGAACCGATACGAAAACTCATCGCAGTAACGGCCAAGGTGTTTCTTGGAAACTTGATGGAACGTGCCGTGTAGACCGCGCTTGAGCAACGAGAATGCATTCTCAATGGTGTTGGTGTGAACCTCGCCGATCCCGTAGGCCACGTTGTGATCGATTCGTTCATGCCTGCCAGGAAACTTGTCCCTGAGAGCGTAGACGTATATCGGGTGTCCATCCGTGTAGACGGTGCCCACACCCTCCGCGATGTGCTTCTCTAGGACGGGCTGGATTATCGACTTTTTGGTGTCATCAATGGGAACGAGTTTTAGCCTGCCGCCGCCACGCTCTACCATGCCCAAAACAATGTCGTTCGGTTTGGTTCTGAGGCGTCCGTGGCCCTTGGGACGGTGTGTGCGGCTGCCAACATAGGTTTCATCGGCTTCCACGGCCTCTGCGTCTAGAATCAGATCGTCTTGCGTCATGGCCTTGCGGATGCGATGGCAGAGGTGCCACGCCGTTCGGTAATTGATTCCTAGGTGCCGTTGCATCTGGCACGCAGATACGCCTTTCTTCGCTTCGCAGATGATCGCGATTGCCATGAACCACTTTGTTAGAGGCAGGTGCGAGTCGTGGAATATCGTGCCAGCGGTGGGCGAGAATTGATGCTTGCACTCAGTCTCTAGGCACTGGTAAATCCGCGTCCGCTTGTTCTTGGACTTGGTTTCCCGCGTGATCCGCGAAACCTTGGTAGAGCCGCATTCGATGCAGCACACGCCATTCGGCCAGCGCATCGCTTCCAAATAATCCAAGCACTTGTCGTCGGTGTTAAAATCGCGGGTGACATCTATGAGCTTCATGGCAACCTCTCAATGCACCAATTCTGCCAGAAAGCTCATTCTGTGTCAAGTGCATAATCACCGGGATCTCTCTTCTGCTGAACTTGCAAGCCAACCCACAATTATGAATTCGGAGATGCTTGGGCGGGACTACGTCAGATAAAAAGCTCTTCGTCCTGAGGAACGCCATCGGAACCCGCGCCCCGGCGGCCGCGGATCACATCCAATCCAACCTTAATGCCTTTGAGCAGCGCCGACACCTGATTCACCGGCGTAATGACACTCTTCCGAACCTTTTCGCCGGTCTCTTCGATCACTTCGAGCGTGCCGGTGAGAATCTGGTCGGCATGAATCACCTGCAGCCGCAGCCGCTCGATCGCGTCGGTGACCACTCGGTCCACTTTTTGCGCCTCGCCGCGAGCCAGATGCGTAATTTCCGATGCGTCGCCCATGATGCTTCGAATGCGCTCTTCGGAATCGTCCAAAATGCGGCTGGTAGTGGCCAGAATCGGATTGATCTTGGACTGTAGATCGGCGGCAATTCGCTGAAAATTCTCAATCGTGGGGCGGAGCATCAGCAGCGTAGAGACAATGATAACCGTCTGGATCACGATGGCGATCGCCGCAACGGCTATGAACAGCTCGACCCACACTGGCATGAGGAATCCTCGCCGCCTCTACGAAATCTTCGCTTCCTTCTTGTACGTTTCCTTCCCGGCTTCCACGGCGGAAGAAAAGGCGTCTTTCTGGCGCGACATCACTTCTCTGCTGCGCTCGAGCAGGTCCTCGGCGCGTTCCCGAAGTTCGCGCGCTTTCTTCTGCGCGTAGTCGCGGCCCTCGTCGGCCTTGCTGGAGAGGTAATCGCGCGTTTCCTCGCCCGATTTGGGCGCAAACAGAATACCGATAAGAGAACCGATTCCCAGACCAACCAGAAAATAGCTCACCTTGGACCCTACATTGTCGCCCATCTCGGCACCTCCGGCTTCGACACTAGCATAAGCCGCCAGAGGCAGGCAAGTACGGTAAGCCCAGTAGTATCAATTTCATGTTCTAACGGCTGTAACAAAACCGTAGTAGTCTGTTCGACGCCATGACGGGTTCAACTGCGCTTGAAAAGGTCGTCCTCGACCAGATATCCACGGGGAAATGGGAAGCCGCAACCGGCGCCCTCCGCGACGCTGGGCCAGGCCCTGCCGCCGAATTCATTCTGAAGATGCCCTACGACCAGCAGCGCGCCATTTTCCGCAAGCTGCCTGTCGATTTCGCAGCTGAGTTGGTCGCGCATTTCCCGTATTACCACGCCTACGTGCTTTTGCACTCCCGCCCTTCCCCGGAACTAAGCGCCATCGTCGACGCGATGAAGCCCGCCGATCGTGACCACTTTTTGGACGATCTGCCGGAGGAAGCCTGGAAGTTCCTGATGGACGAGCTTGCCGCGGCCGGCGCTTTGCCGGCAAACGCCGCCGTCGAAGCCGCCCCGGCCGGTGAAGAGGCTCCCGCAGCTGGCCAACCCGAAGCGCCCGAATCGAAACGCGAGCCGATCATTGCAATAAGGCAAGTCGAGAAAAGTTTCCGCCAGCCCGAAGGCCGGATGATTCAGGTAATCGCCCCAACCGATCTGTCTCTGGAAGCGGGTACGATCACCGCGCTTCTGGGGCCTTCCGGATCGGGCAAGTCCACTCTGCTGCGGATCCTTTCCGGCCTCGCGGAGCCCTCAGCTGGAGAAGTTACGTGGCACGGCAAGCCCATGGCCGAGTGCCGTCCCAACGTCGCCATCGTGTTTCAAAGCTTCGCTTTGTTTCCCTGGCTCACGGTCCTCGAAAACGTGGAAGCGCCCCTCCTCGCTCGCGGCGCCTCCCATGTGGAACGCCATCGTCAGGCCCTGCGCGCTCTCGCAACGGTGGGCTTGAAGGGTTTCGAGAATGCCTATCCCAAGGAGCTTTCCGGCGGCATGAAGCAGCGTGTGGGGTTTGCCCGCGCACTGGCGGTCGAACCGGAAGTGCTCTTCATGGACGAGCCTTTTTCCGCCCTCGACGTCCTCACCGCTGAGAACCTGCGCGGCGAGCTGATGGATTTGTGGCTCGCCAGGAAAATCCCGACGCGCAGCATCTTCATCGTGACTCACAATATCGAAGAAGCCGTCCAGCTCGCGGACCGCGTGATTGTCCTGGGCCGCAATCCCGCAAGAATTCGCGCGGATTTCCGCGTGGCGCTCCCGCAGCCGCGCGACCGCAAGGCCGCCTCTTTTTTGCTTTACGTCGATTACATCTACAAGGTAATGACGCAGCCCGAACTCGATCTGGCCCCGCCTTCCGCTGCGGGCGTTGCCGCGAAAGCCCGCGCGCAGATGCTTCCCCATGCGCGGCCGGGAGGCATCACCGGTCTCGTCGAGCTCCTGATGGATCGGGGCGGCACGGAAGACCTGTATCACGTCGCCGACGATCTTCATCTCGAAGTGGACGACCTTCTTCCCATCGTCGAAGCCACCACCCTCCTCGGTTTTACCAAGGCCCGCGAAGGCGATGTCGAAATCACTCCGCAGGGGAAGGCGTTCGCGGAGGCCGATATCGACAACAAGAAAAATCTATTCCGCGAGGCGGTCCTCGCCCACGCCGACCTGCTCCAGCAGATGCGCAAGACCCTCGAAAGCAAGTCCGACGGCAGCATGCCTCTGCAATTCTTCCACGATCTGCTCGACGAGCACTTCTCCGAAGCCGACACGGAGAAGCAGATCGAGACCGCGCTCAACTGGGGACGCTACGGCGAGATTTTCACCTACGATCCGGAAACCGACCGTTTGCATCTGCATCGCGCAGGCGTGCCTGAAAATTCCGCCGAAGCCCAGGCGCTGCACTGATGCCGCGTCGCCGCGAAAAGTTTTCGATTCATATGCCTTCGTGGGGGATTCACCCTGCGGGGGCCGCCTCATTTTTGCAGGACCTTCCGATCATGCTGGCGGGCCTGGCGCTTTTCTACGCCTTGCTAGCCCTCACACACCAGTGGATGGCTCCCGTAGCCGGTCAGACCCCAATCAGCCTGTCGCCCCGCGTGCTGCCCAAATACGCGATGTTTTCCGTACTGCGAATTGCGCTCGCTTACACGCTCAGCCTCCTCTTCGCCGTCGTCTATGGCTACGTGGCCGCCTACAACGCCAGGGCGGAGCGCTTCATGATCCCCCTGCTCGACACCCTGCAGTCCATCCCCGTGCTGAGCTTCCTGCCCGGGGTGATGATCTCGATGGTCGCCCTTTTCCCCACGCGCCAGTTGGGAATTGAGCTTGGCTCGATTCTGCTTATATTCACCGGCCAGGTCTGGAACATGGCGTTCAGTTTCTATTCCTCGCTGAAAGCGATCCCACGCGAGATGCACGAGGCGGCGCAGGTCTATCGCTGGAGCTGGTGGCAGAAGTTCTTTCAAATGGAGCTGCCTTACTCCGCAATAGGCCTGATTTGGAATTCGATGATGTCGGTCGCGGGCGGTTGGTTCTTCCTGATTGCCTGCGAGATGTTCGTGCTGGGGGATCGCGACCTTCGCCTGCCGGGTCTCGGCTCCTACCTTCAGACTGCTGCGAACGAGGGCAACACCCGTGCGATTTTGTGGGGACTCGCGGTTATGATTGGCGTCATCATTCTCATTGACCAGCTGATCTGGCGTCCGGTGATCGCCTGGGCGCAGAAGTTTAAATTCGAGCAGGTCGAGTCCACCGACGAAGTGCACTCGCCGGTCCTCGATCTCCTGCGGCGCTCGAAGATTCTGCCGCTCATCGCCGCAGCTTCCATTCGTCCCGCGCGCGAGCGCCTCGATTTGTTTTTCGCGCGCCGCCAGGCCTCCGCCGAAACCGAGCAGCCATCGAGCGGCGCCTCTAAATGGATCGTGCGCGCGATCCTCGCAGCGTTGTGCCTCGGCATAGCCTACGCCTTCGTTCGCATGACCGTTCTGGTCAGTTCCCTCAGCGGCGCCGAAGTCCGCGGCATTTTCGCCGGAGCCGGTGCCACATTTCTGCGCGTGGAGCTTACCCTCGTGCTCGCCGGCCTGTGGACCATCCCGGCCGGCGTGATGATCGGCCTGAATCCCCGGCTCTCCGCCATCGCCCAGCCCGTAGCGCAAGTCGCCGCGTCTGTCCCGGCCACCGCGCTCTTTCCGATCATCCTGCTCATGCTGATTCGCGCGGGCGGTGGATTGGGCATCGGCTCGATCATCCTGCTGCTTCTCGGCACGCAGTGGTACATCCTGTTCAACGTGATCGCGGGCGCCACGGCCATCCCCACCGACCTTAAGGAAGTGTGCAGCCTCTACCGCTTTCCAACCTGGGAGCGCTGGCGTACGTTGCTGCTGCCCTCAATCTTCCCGTATGTGATTACCGGTTTCGTCACCGCGTCCGGCGGCGCCTGGAATGCCAGCATCGTCGCCGAGTATTTCCGGTTTCGCGGCCAGACATTCTCCGTCACGGGCCTCGGCGCCGTTATCAGCCGCGCCACCGACAGCGGCAATTTCGCCATGCTGCTCGGAGCCACCATCGTGATGGCCGCCATGGTCGTCACGTTCAACCGCCTGGTATGGCGCCGCCTCTACCGCCTCGCCTCCACCCGCTTCAGCTTCGAAAACTGACTGCGCCAAGGCCTTGGCGCAGTCATCCTGAGCACAGCGAAGGATCCCTCTTACCTTCGCCGCAGATTTGATCGGATGGGCGGTGTTTTGCATCGCACAGTGCTAAAATCTGCATCGCAATGCCCACGCCAATCGAACGCCAGGATTCCCGCCTGATGCGCGAAATGTTCGGCCGCATCGCGCCCCGCTACGATTTCGTCACCAACATTTTCTCCTACGGTATGGACCGTCGCTGGAAGCGGCTCGGCGTCGAACGAGCCGAGCTCCCGCAGAACCCACTCGTGCTCGACCTGGCGTCCGGCACGGGAGATTTCTCGCATCTGGTGACGCAGCGCCTGCCCGGCGCCCGCGCCATTGGTGTGGATTTAACGGAGGGTATGCTGCAAGTAGCCCGCGAGCGCGGACTCAACAATGGCGTCTGCGGGGACGCCACACGCCTGCCCTTCGCCGATCAGTCCTTCGACTGCGTCTTCATCGGCTACGGACTGCGAAATTTTCCAAGCCTCGAAAGCGCGCTGAAGGAAATCGAACGGGTTACACGCCCTGGGGGGCTGCTCGTAACGCTCGATTTCTTTCTGCCCGCGAATCGTGTCTTTCGTCGCTTGTATCTCGGCTATCTGTATGCGCAAGGCGCCCTGTGGGGTACGCTTCTCCACGGGCGCCCGCGCACCTACACCTACATCCCCGATTCGCTGCAGAGCTTCGTCTCGATGGATGAGTTTTCTTCCGCACTCACCCGCAGAGGCTACGCGCTGGTCGATACCCGCGCCTATATCTTCGGGGGCATCGGCCTGCACTGGGCCGTTAAGCGGTAGCGGCCGCAAAGCAGGCAGCGCCAGGCATGACCACCGTGCGCTCGCGCACATCGTAGATGATGTAGCTTCCCGGGCAAGCCTGTGAAAGGTGAAGGACGCGCTCCTCAGCCTGCCGGAGCCCTTGAACCCTGTCCACCCACGCGACAGAGTTCCCGTTCGTTTGCCGGTAGATGTTATAGGTGGCGTTCATGTCAGACCTGCCAGCCCTTTCGGCGGATCGACATCGCCGCCAATCCCACAAGCCCGAACACCAGAAGGACTCCGGAAGCAGGCTCCGTCATGCTGCTCGGGTCGGTGATCGATGCGATGTAGTCAAGACCGAAGGAGAATCCCGCGCGCTGCGCCACATCGAATTCCAGGGTGTTCGAGCCGGTTTTGAGGACGGACACCGGAATCGTGATCGTTGTCGGGGATACGCATCCAACGCCGAAGTTCGAGCATGTCGAGTACGTGTTGCCAGTCGACGATGCCTCGCTCATCAGGTTGACTCCGTTGAGCAGCACTGCCGCGGAATCGTCGGCCATGACGGTGATCGTTCCGCCGGTAGGTGTACCGCCAATGTTGAACGTGTCGAGGAAGGAAACGACGGTGCCATTCGGTACCGTCACGAATCCCGGCGCCGATGTGTTTCCCGTATTCGCGAACGAGACCCACGAAGAACCCGTGAGCGCCGTTGCCCAGCCGGTGTTGGGTGAGATCGCGATCGTTGCTCCCATGGAATTGGACTCGCCGGAATCAGCGGACGTGCCGAGGCTCGCCAGCGATATGATCGAATCCGCGTGCGCTGCTGTTACGCCGAAAAAGGAAAGAATGCAGAAAAGGCTTGCTGCTAGTGCGATACGCCTTGCGGTCATGGTTAGGGCTCCTTCGTGATGAAGACTACGTTGTTCAGCAAAAACTTAAAATCAGCATGATCCCTATTCTTGATGCGGTGATTCCTGTAGACGGAAAAACTCGTAACATCTTGTCTTGGCGGGTTTTGAGTGAAAAAATCGCCGGATGGGCACCGTGCGCTGCGTCTTCACCGGCCCCCTGCAACGACCTTAGGGCTTCTTCACGCAAGAGGCTGTCTCGAAAGAGACAATCTGCAAAATAAATTTCTGTAGCGCCCTGCATTGCTAGCGAATTGCGAATTTCGAGAGATTGGCGCGGGGGGCGCGCGTTTCCAGACCCACTCTGCGATGTTGGCCGGCGCCAAGCGCGCTTCAGGTAAACTGTATGGGAACGCTTTGGTGGCACAGGCAGTCCTGGCCGTGCGGCATTGCAGAAAGAACCCGACCAGGAGTGGCTGTGCCACGGGCACACCACCCAAAACAGCGAAAGGCCCGATTCCCCCGTATGAAACTCAAATTGCCCGCAGGCTCCTTCCGCGCCTATCTCTTCGATTGCGATGGCACCATCGCCGACTCCATGCCGCTCCACTTCGTCGCCTGGCAGAAGGTGCTCGGGGAATGGAATTGCAAGTTTGACGAAGAGCGCTTCTACTCCTGGGGAGGCATCCCCACGGCGGTAATCGTGGGCATGCTCAACGAGGAGCAGGGACTGCGCATGCCGGTCGAAGAAGTGGCGCAGGAGAAGGAAGAGGTATTTTTCGAGCTGCTGCCGCAGCTCAAGGCGATTCCCGAAGTCATCGAGCATATCGAGGACCAGCACGGCCGCATCCCGTTCGCCGTAGTCTCCGGCAGCACGAGGGAATCGGTGACGGCCTCGCTCACCTCGCTGAATCTGCTCGACCGCTTCAACACGCTGGTCTGCTCGGAGGACTACGCCAGGGCCAAGCCCGATCCCGAAGCCTACCTGCTGGCCGCCGCCCGCCTCAAAGTCCCGCCCGAATCTTGCCTGGTCTTCGAGGACACCAACATGGGCATCCAGGCCGCCACCGCCGCCGGCATGCCCTCGGTCAAAGTCCCACCACCTTGGGAGCGTAACTCCGCAAGTTGACGCGCGCCGTGTGTTGCCTTCCGTAGAGCCGGTGTCTCGCTGGCTTTTTGCCTTTCCCTTGCCGTCCTCTGCCTCCTCCACCTCATCTGCTTCCGTCTTATCCGGGGGATTCGGGCGGATTCGCCTCGGGCGCGCTTACGCCGTGCAGCACGTCGTAGACGCGCTGGGCGCGGTTGCGAGGCAGCTCGGCGGCGAGTTCCTCGACGCTGAGCTGCCGCAGGCGGGCGACGCTGCCGTAGCGGCGCAGCAGGCGCACCGCCGTGCGGGCGCTCACGCCGGGGATTTCCGTGAGCGACGTGCGCAGGCGCTGGCTGGAGCGGCGCTGCCGGTGAAACGTCACCGCAAAGCGGTGCGTTTCGTCGCGGATTTGCTGGATCAGGTGCAGCACCGGCGAATGGTGGTCGAGTACGACCGGCTCGTCCTCGCGCCCCAGGATGTAGAGAATTTCTTCTTTTTTCGCGATGCTGGCCATTGGCTGGTTGATGATTTCGAGCTTGTCGAGCGCCTGTGCCGCCGCGTGCAGCTGTCCGATGCCGCCATCGACCAGGATCAGGCTGGGCATCGGCTTGCCATCTTCGAGGACGCGCTTGTACCGCCGCTCGATCGTCTCGCGCATGCTGGCGAAATCGTCGCGCAGCAGCCCGGCGGATTTTTCCGCGCCTTCCGCCATGGCCTCGCCGCGGACGATGAACTTGCGGTAGTCGGACTTTTTCATCTTCCCGTCTTCCCACACCACCATCGAAGCCACCGTGTCCGATCCCTGAATGTGCGAAATATCGAAGCACTCGATGCGCTTCGGCGGCTCGGGCAGGCCGAGCGCGGATTCGAGCGATTCGGCAATTGTCTTCGCGCTGGGGCGCAGCACGCGGAAGCGCTGCATGAACGATTGCTTCGCGTTCTTTTCGACCAGCTCGAGGAACGCGTACTTCTGCCCGCGCTGCGGATGCATGATTTCCACGCGGTGCCCGGCTGTCTCGCTGAAGACGTCCTGCAGCAGTTCGCAATCCTCGAAGCCGGTGGGCACGTGGATGTAGCGCGGCAGGTAGGCCGCCTCCAGATAGAGCTGCTTCAGCAGGGAAGGCAGAAATTCCCCGGGATTGAATTCTTCGAGGTCTTCCCAGTAAAAATCGCGACGGTCGACCACGCGCCCGCCGCGCAAATGGAAGAGGTTCACGGCCACCTGCGGCGGCTCGGCGTACCACGCCAGCACGTCGGTATCGTCGCCTTCGGCAGCCGCGATCTTCTGGCGCTCTTCCATCTCCTCGATGGTGCGCAGCAGGTCGCGGTAGCTCCCTGCCTCTTCGTAATGCTGCTCGTCGGAGGCGCGCTGCATGCGCTCCTTCAGGCTGCGCGTCAGATCGCTGCGGCGGCCTTCGAGAAAAAGTTTCACATCGCGCGCGGCCTCGGCGTAGCGCTCGTCGCTTACCAGCGAATCGACGCACGGCCCCAGGCAGCGGTGAATGTAATACTGCAGGCAAGGGCGCGGGTGATTGCGCGTGAGATCGACCGTACACGAAGGCACGAGAAAATGTTTGTGGATCAGGTTCACCATCTGGTATGCCAACCGGGCAGGGAAGTACGGGCCGAAATAGATCGAGCCGTCTTTTTTCAGCCGCCGCGTCACGTAGACGCGCGGATATTTCTCGAACGCGCTGTAGCTGATGTAGGGGTAAGTCTTGTCGTCGCGCAGCAGCACATTGAACTTCGGCTTGTGCTTCTTGATGAGGTTATTTTCGAGAGCGAGGGCTTCTTTCTCGTTATCGACGACGATGTACTGGATGTCGGCGATCTCGCGCACGAGCGAGCCGGTCTTGGCGTCCTGCCAGTTGGATTCGAGGAAGTAGGAACGCACGCGGCTTCGCAGCGAGCGCGCTTTGCCGACATAGAGAATCGTGCCGCCGGCGTCCTGGAACAGGTACACCCCGGGATCGAGCGGCAAACTGGCGACTTTTTCGCGAAGCTCCATGAATGCGGCTATTACCCGTGCGGCTTAGACTGCTACGCGGCTCCCTCGCAGGGAGTTCTCGCTATAATAGACGCGGATCGGTTGTCCCTGGCTATGCGACTGTGAAATGCTTGGGAGACAACTCCAATGATATCAAACGCCTTCTAAAGCGATGAGATGACCATGCGCAAACTGCCGATCCTATCCGCGTTGCTGATACTTGCTTGGATGCCGGCGGCGTGGTCCGCGCTGCAAGCGGATCAGAAGCAAAAGGATTCGCCCGATCCAAACGAATCGTCGAGTCAGGATCACAAGGCCCAGCAAGGCGATTCGGATCAACAGACGACGGACCAGCAGACCCCGATCAGAAGCCAGCCGACCAGAAGACCCAGACGAACAAAAGCCAGATGACAAGGATTCGGGTTGGTCTTCGTCCTCGTCCAATTCGGCCGCGGCGATCAAGACTCCGCCGCAGGAGCTGCCGAAATACAATCCGCTGCCCGCTGAGCAGGACGTCGACGTGGGCACCTATTACATGCACAAGGGCGACGCCGATGCCGCGATCAGCCGCTTCGAAGATGCCATCCAGCTGAAAGCCGATTACGCCAAGCCGCGCATGCTTCTCGCGCAAATCTACGAGAAGAAGGGCGACAAGGCCAACGCGGTGAAGTACTACAAGGAATATCTGCAGGTGTACCCGCACGCCCCGGACGCGAAGAAAGTTCAGGCGAAAATCGCAAAGCTGACGACGCGATGAGCGTCGTCAGCCCGAGCGGGCGCAGCGAGCGAGGGATCTCTCCTAGTCCGGAAAGCGTTCCAGAAACTTCATGGCGCGCGCATAGTCCGCAAAAATCTTTTCTTCCCGCCGAAACTCCGGCGAATGCGATTCCCTGCGGCAGCGCGCGAATTTCATCGGATGCTTCAGATGCAGCATCTCGTGATACAGCACGTACGCGACCACGTATTCGGGGATGGCGTCGCTGTCGAGCTGCCGGTTGAGCACAATCTGGCGCAGCGCGGGATCGAAGCATCCCAGCTGCGATTTCCACGCACGCGAACTCCACCCGAGCTGTGGCCGCTCGAGCACATTCTCGAAATAGCGCGCGTTGAGCACGTCAAAAAGCGGCGCGAGATCGTGATGCGCGCCCTGCGGGGCGGTGCTCGGTGCGCCGCGCCCGCTTCTTCCGCACCCGCAATATCCTCTGGCGAGTCTTGCCCGCGTAGGAGAACTCGCGATACTTCTCGACCAGCTCACTCGGCGGCCGGCGCCGGTAGAGACGCCCCAGCAGGATCGCCGCCGCCGCTTCCACGACGCCCGCCGGCGCGTCGCGAAGTACGTCGGAAAGGCGTACGTGCGCGATGTCTTCGCGCAGACGGATCGTGTGCGTCAAATCCGTGTACGGGTGATACTCGACGATGAAGTGCGGCGGGCGCCCTTCGCATCCAAGGCGGGTGTAGATGCGATGAAAAATTCGTTCGCCGCCGGGGACCGCACGCCGGCCGCGCTGTGGGAGCGCCTTCAAGAGGGCTTTCTCCGCACGGGACCGGGCGTGGCCTGTTTTTCCGCGTCGTCGATGTCCGAGAGTGCGTCTTTCGTTCCGTCGATTGCGTCTTCGAGCGTGTCGCGATAGGTGTCCAACTCGGGGCCGTCTTTCTGGTACTTCTGAAGCGTTTCCAGGAATTCCTTGTTTTTCGCGCGCATCATTTTCAAGGCTTCGCGAATGTCCATCTGCTTCTCTTGCGCCACGTCGATCTGGTCGGCGGCATCGTCGACGCAGGCGGAATATCCGTTGAGCAGCGCGTTCAGGATTTCGGCGCGGCGGCGTTCGGGAACCGAGCGGTGGATTTCATACTCGAATTTCTTCAGGCGATCCTCGGCGAACGAGATGTAGAGCTTGATGCGCAGCGCTGCGGTGTCCGCGTCGCGGATTTTGTCCGCTTCGGATTCGGAGAGATAGTCCTTCTCCTGCGGAGAGGGAAGCGGCCGGCGCGCCACGGCAACCGATGCCAGCAGAAGCGCCGCGCCAAGCAACGCGAATTGTTTACGGCAGAGCATCGATGATTCCTATTCCTATTTCGGAGCCGCCGTCTCCTGGGCGGGTTCGCTCCCGGGCAATTTATCCGGCTGATTCGGGAAAAGCTCGCGAATAAGGTGCCGGTTCAGCGTATCGAGATCGTTCCGCACATCGAGAAACGGCTGTTGCTCCTCAGCTGTGAAGCTTATGAGGAGGCTGTTGAGGCGGCGCAGCGACTCGCGCAGAGAAATTTCCAGCTGCTTGTAGCCCTTGGGGTGCTTTTCCGCGTTGATGTGCTCCGCATCCAATCCCTTTTCGCAGGAATTAATCTCGTCGCTGTATTCCCTCAGCAGCGCGACGGCTTCCGGCAATTTGCCCGCGTCCACGTCGCGCGCAATCTCATCGAATTCGGCTTCACCGAGTTTGGGCATCATCTGCGCCCGCCGCATAGGGTCAGCCTCCTGCGTGAAGCGCGCGCGGAAATCCGGCGCACGGCCCTGTGCGAACGCCCCACCGGGCAGGATTCCCGTCGTGAAAAGGAGAAGCAAACAGTGAAGCCTTCTGGGCAAAATGCTACCTCTTCTTCTCCAACTCGCGAGTGAGCGCCCGCGCCCGCGACGACGCTTCGAAATACATGTCGTTGTTCAGGTCTTTATTCAATTCCAGGAACTTCTTGTAGGCTTCAAGCGCATTAGCCGGCTGTTCCAGCTTATCGTAGCAGGTGGCGCGCATAAACCAGCTGCCCGGCGGAAGAGATTCCCGCTTGGACAGCAGATCGATGCCATCGAGAGCCGCGGGATAGTTCTTGTTCAGATATTGCGCGAGCACGAGGTCCTTCAGCACGTCGTCGGAAGCCGTGTCCATTTTAAACGCCGCGATCAGCTCGCGCACGGCATTCGGATAATCCTTGTTTTCGAGGTACACATGCCCGAGGCGCGCCGGAAGAACCGGGTCTTTGGGCGCCATGGCCTCCGCCTTTTGCAGAACGGGCACGGCATCGGCGTAGCGCTTCTTCTCGAAGTAAATCTGCGAACGCAGCTTCAGCGCGCGCAGCCCCTCCGGCGCAGAGGTTGCCGCTTTGTCGAGTTCCGCCAGCGCATCCTCGTACTTGCCCATATCCACCAGTGCCGATGCGCGCGCCACACGCGCGGCCGCATCGTTCGGCTGCAGCTCGAGATACTTTTCCAGGGCGTCAACTGCTTCATCGCGGCGGTTCTGCAGGAGAAGACTTTGCGCCAGTCCCAGACGGACGGCGGCATTGTCCGGGCGCATATCCGCGGCGGCGCGAAATTCAGGTTCCGCCTCGCCGGCATGCCCCGCATTCAGGAGTACGCTGGCCAGAGCGAAGCGGATGTCAAAATTAGTCCCGTCCAAGGCCTCGGCCGCCTGATATTGAGCGATCGCATCCGACAGCCGGTGGGTCTTTTCGAAAGCCACGCCGAGCAGGAATTTCGGGCCCGGCTGGTTTGCCGCTAGCTCCACCGCTTTCTGGAGGGGAGCCACGGCGGCCGCCGGATCGGTATCCACGAGCGTCAGCCCCAGATTCAGATATGCCGGGCCCATTTTGGGATCGAGCGCAATGGCCTTTTCGTATTCGCCTTTTGCGTCAGCCAGTTTTTGCATGGACATCCATGCATACCCAAGGTTGAAATGGGCCAGGGCGTCGTCGGGCTTTTTCGCGAGGTAATCCTGATAGTTTTGCGCCGCCGCTTGAAAATCTTTCCGTTCCATCGCGGCCTGGGCCGCGGTGAGCAGGTTGCTTAAGGCAATTTCAGCTGGGTCAGTGGGTATGTGTTTTTTGCTGGCGGTTTGCGCGGAGGCCCGGGGCGCGACTGCTACCGTGGCGACTAAACGCGCAGCAGGCCAGTGCTGTGAGGCAAAGTTTCATGTGCGCTCACGCTTTCGAGGGTGTGCGTTCCTTACCGTTTGCTGCTGCAGGCTGCGGAAGACTCGCGTGACGTTCTCCATTGCGGGGTTCCAGCACCGGCGCGAGATACTTGCCGGTCAGCGATTGCGAATTGCGCGCCACCTGCTCGGGAGTTCCCGCCGCCACCACCCGCCCGCCCGCGTCGCCCCCTTCGGGGCCGAGGTCGATGATCCAGTCGGCTGATTTGATCACGTCCAGGTTGTGCTCGATGATCAGCACGGAAGCGCCACCGTCCATCAGTTTCCGAAACGCCGTCAACAGTTTCTGGATATCGTCGAAGTGCAAGCCCGTGGTGGGCTCATCGAAGATATACAGCACGCCCTTATTTTCCTGCCGCGTAAGATGCGCGGCAAGTTTCAAGCGTTGCGCCTCGCCTCCCGAAAGCGTGGTGGCGGATTGCCCGAGGCGCAGGTAGCCCAGTCCTACCTCTTCCAGCACGCGCAGGCGGGAAGTGACCTTCGGATACGGCGCGAAAAAGGTGAGCGCCTCACGGACCGTCATTTGCAGCACGTCGTGAATGTTCTTTTCCTTGTAGCGAACGTCGAGCACGCTGCTCTTGTAACGCGTGCCGCGGCATTCCTCGCAGATGAGCTCGACATCCGCCAGGAAGCGCATCTCCACGGTGACGGTTCCGTCGCCCTGGCAGGCTTCGCACCGGCCGCCGGGGATATTGAACGAGAAATGCCCTGGCGAGAGCCCTCGCTTCCTTGCTTCCGGAGTTGCCGCAAACACCTCGCGGATGGGGTCGAACGCTTTCATGTACGTAGCCGGATTCGACCGCGGCGTCCGGCCGATGGGCGACTGGTCGATCATCTCCACGCCGTTCAATCCCGCGTCGCCTTCGATGCGCTCGCAGCATTCTTTCCAATTGCCGCCGGTGCGGCGCGCCTGGAGCGCCTTGTAAAGCACGTCGTACACGAGCGTCGATTTTCCCGACCCGGACACGCCGGTGACCGCCACCAGCAGCCCGAGCGGGATCATCAGGTCGATATTCTTGAGATTGTGGCTGCGGGCGCCATAAATGCGCAAGAATTTGCCTTGCGGTTTCCTGCGCCGCGCGGGGACGGGGATGCGCAGATCGCCGCGAAGGTAACGGCCGGTGAGCGATCGCGGGTCGGCCAGCATCTGGTCGCGCGTGCCGGCGAAGATCAGGTTGCCGCCGTGCTCGCCGGCTCCTGGGCCGAGATCGAGAATGTTGTCCGCGGCCAGCATCGTATCGGGATCGTGCTCCACCACCAGCAGGGTATTGCCGAGGTCGCGCAGGCCTTTCAGGATTTGAATCAGCCGGTTCGTGTCGCGCGGATGCAGGCCGATGGACGGCTCATCGAGCACGTACAGCGCGCCCACGAGGTTGGAGCCGAGCGACGTGGCCAGCTGAATGCGCTGCGTCTCGCCGCCGGAAAGCGTCGAGGTGAGCCGGTCGAGGGTGAGGTAGTCGAGCCCCACTTCGTCGAGGAAGCGCAGGCGCTGCTGAATTTCCTCCAGCACCTTTTCGGCGATGGTCGTCTCGGAAGGGCTCAGCCGCAGGCTCTCGAAGAACGGCCGGGCCTCCTTCACGGTCATCTGGCAGACTTCCGTGATCGAGCGCCCCGCGATTTTCACCGCGCGAGCCTCGACGCGGAGCCGCGTGCCGTTGCATTCCGGGCAGGTGGCATACCCTCGATAGCGGCTGAGGAAAACGCGCACGTGCAGCTTGTATTTCTTCCGCTCCAGCCAGGCGAAAAAGCCTTTCACGCCGACGAAGTCTTCTTTGCGGTCGCCCTCGATGATGGCTTCGCGCTGCGCGGCGGTGAGATCGCGAAAGGGCTCGTCGAGCGGGATGCCTTTCACTTTTGCGAAGCGGCGCATCTCGATCACCAGCTGGCGGAAGCGAGGTTTCGTCCACGGCTCGATGGCGCCGTCGTTGAGCGACTTGCCCTTGTCCGGGATCACGCGGTCGAGATCGAAATCGATGGTATTGCCGAATCCCTGGCAGCGCGGGCAGGCGCCATAGGGGTTGTTGAAGGAGAAGAGTCGTGGCTCCGGCTCCTGATACAGAGTGCCGCACTTCCGGCAGGCGAAGCGCTCGCTGAAGGTGAGGCGTTCACCCGGCATGCCGGTGGATGAATCGGGAACAAATTCGAGAATGGCTTCGCCGCGCCCTTCGCGGTAGCAGATCTCGATCGAATCCACGAGGCGCGAGCGAATGTCCGGCGCGAGCGCAAGACGGTCCACCAGCACGTACACCGGCTTGGTGAAATCGACATCGAGCAATTCCTCGGGCGTCGAGAACTCGAATACGCGCCCGGACTGGTACAGCCGGTTGAACCCGCGTTTGCGCAGGCTAATAAGCGCTTCGCGCGCCGCGTCGGGATTCGGTTTGGGTGCTTTGCGGCCGCGCGGCGCGGCAGGCTCCGCGTGCTTGCCTACGGAGGCTGGCAGCGCGTCGGGAGTGAGATTCAGCTGGTACAGCACGTAGAAGCGCCGCCCCTCGGGCAGCGCCATCACTTTGGCGGCAATTTCGTCGAGCGTGTCCTTACGGACCTCTTCGCCGTCGTTGACGCAGAACGTGTGCCCCACGCGCGCGTAGAGCAGGCGGAGGTAATCGTAAATCTCGGTCGCCGTAGCGACGGTGGAGCGCGGGTTTCGCGTGGAATTCTTCTGGCGGATGGAGATTGCCGGGGCGATCCCGGTGATCTCATCCACGTCAGGCTTCTCGATGCGTTCGAGGAACTGCCGTGCATACGCCGAAAGTGACTCGATGTACCGCCGCTGCCCCTCGGCATAAAGCGTGTCAAATGCCAGGCTCGATTTGCCCGACCCGGAGACGCCCGTCACAACGGTGATCGCGTTGTGCGGAATCGTAAAGCTGATGTTTTTCAGGTTGTGGACGCGCGCGCCGCGTACCTGGATGGCCTCTTCGCCGTCGGCCACGTCGCGCCCGGCCTTCTTGAGCGGTTTGCTCCCCGGGACGGGATTGCCAGGCACGGTCTTCTCAGTGGGTTCCAATGGCATGTGCGTAAACCCAAAATTATACGCCGCCGCACAAGCCCGTTCAAATCGACGCCTGGACCCTTAGAAAGAGGTCCCGGCTAGGAGTTGCACGACATTTACTTTAAAATCGGTTCGCCAGGGGCGCATGGTGGAAAATGGCGAACAACTCACATTTTGAGCGGGTGATTTGGATTGTGCTCGATAGCGTGGGCATTGGGGAGCTTCCCGATGCCGCCGATTACGGCGATGTGGGCCGCGACACGCTGGGGCACATTGCGCGATCGCGCCCGCTGAACCTGCCGAATCTCGTGCGCCTCGGCCTGGCGAACATCAAGCCGCTCGCGCACCTCACGCCGCCGGCGCAGCCGGCCGGCAGCTATGGCAAGGGCGTAACGGTTTCTCCCGGCAAGGACACAACGACCGGGCACTGGGAAATGGCGGGCATCTGGCTCGGCCAGGCATTCCCGGTCTATCATCACGGCTTCCCCAAGGAGCTGATCGCCGAGTTCGAGCGGCAGATCGGCCGCCGCACCATCGGCAACAAACCCGCCTCCGGCACCGAAATCATCAAGGAACTCGGCGAGGAGCACGTGCGCACTGGCTTTCCGATCGTCTACACGTCGGGCGACAGCGTTTTTCAGATCGCCACGCACGAGGATGTGATTCCCATCGCGGAGCTTTACCGCATGTGCGAAATCGCGCGGAAGCTTCTCGACGGGCCGAATCGCGTAGGACGAGTGATCGCGCGCCCCTTCACCGGGCCGCCTGGAAATTTCCGCCGCACCGAGCGCCGTCACGATTACGCCGTGGAACCGCCACGGCCCATGCTGCTCGACGTGCTTGCGGAACGCGGCGTGCCGGTCTTCGGCGTGGGCAAAATCCACGACATCTACAACGGCCGCGGGGTAGGGAATTACGTCACCACGAAAAATAATGCCGATGGCATGGCCAAGCTTACGGAATTGCTCACGCGCCAGCCGGGCGGGCTGATCTTCGCCAATCTCGTCGATTTCGACATGCTCTACGGGCATCGCAAAGACGTAGAGGGTTTCGCGCGCTCGCTGGAAGAATTCGACGCGCTTCTCGGCCCGTTTCTCGCGCAGTTGCGGCCGTCCGATCTGCTGATCATTACCGCCGATCATGGCTGCGACCCCGATCCCGTGAATCCCACCACGGACCACTCGCGCGAGTACGTGCCGATCATTGCGTACACGCCCAGCGTCGCTCATGGAGTAAACCTCGGTGTCCGCGACACGCTCGCCGATATGGGCCAGACGATCGCCGAGAATTTCGGCGGCAAAATTCCGCATGGAAGCAGCTTCCTCGCTCGCCTGACGAGCAGCTAGATACGCTGCTTCTTCTAAGAAGAAAAAGCAGATTTCTCGCTCCGCTCGGGATGACAGCGTGTGGTAGGTGTGCAGGGACTGAATGAGAGGGGTGGCGTGGTGGTGACTCGCTGGAACCGAATGACAACGGGAGGTGGGGCTAGCGACCGAGCGGCGGTCAGTCGCCGGAGGCGGACTTTTGCGCGTAATAGCCGGTGCGCGTGCGCACGGACAGCTTGCCGTGCCCCTGCGAGGAAACCAGCTGCACCTGCACGGGACGGAATGTGCCGTCCTTCTCGGCGTTGGTGGGATAGTAGCCGATGGTGTACTGATTGCGGATGTCGCGCGCGACCTGCTCGCAGACCGGCTTCACTTCGTCGAGAGTTTCCGGGAAATACGCCATTCCGCCGGTTACTTCGGCCAGTTCCTTGAGTTCCTTCGACGACCGGCGCACCATTTTCTTATCGTTCTTGCGGTCGTCCGCGCTGAAGACGCCGATGGTGTAGATTGCCGCGTTCGACTGCTCGGCTTCCTTCATCGTGTCGGCGAGGGTTTTGCGGCTGGCGTCGTCGTCTCCGTCGGTGATTACCAGCAGAACGCGTTTGTCTTTGTGGCCCTTCTTCAGGTGCTGGAGGGAGCCGATCACCGCGTCGTAGAGCGCCGTGCTGCCGCGCGTATCGATGCGCGAAAGCGCGTTGTCCATGTCCTTGGGATCGCTGGTGAAGTCGCCGTCAGTGTCGAGGTAATACTCGTCGTTGAAATTCACGACGAAGGCTTCGTCCTGCGGATTGCTGGTCTTCACAAACGTCATCGCGGCGGAGTTCACCTGCTCGCGCTTTTCGCGCATGCTGCCGCTGTTATCGATCACCAGGCCCATGGTTACGGGAATATCCTCGCGCGTGAAGACGGAAATGTTCTGCTCGATTTTGTTCTCGAAAACCTTGAAATCACCCTTCTTCAGGTCGCTTACAAACTGGCCGGCCTCGTCGGAGATCGTCACGTGGAGCACTACGAGGTCGACGCTGGCTTTGATGCTGCCGCTGCCTTGCCCGGACTGCTGGCCCGGGGGCGTGTAGCCCGGAGGAGGTGGGACATTCGGAATCGCCGAAGGCGGCAAAGTATTCTGGTTCTGCGCGAGAGCTGCTGGGATTCAAACCGAAGACCGCCAGCGTGAGGACGGCGAGGAAGGCGATCAGGCCCGCGAAAAAAGCGGCACTGGTCGAACTCGCGCCTCTTTCTGGCCGTGGACATGCGCGGCGGATGTTCCCGGTCCAAGCTGGCTTTAATGGCCCGGAGCGTAGTATCCGTTCTTGGCGTCAACGGTGAGAGGCGGGAGCCCCTTGGGCGGCCGCAGCTTGATTTTGATTTTGCGCCACTTGCCGTCATGTGCTCGATCCGTTGGAGTGTACCCGATGACATATTGATTACGCAGCTCCATGCTGATTTTGGTGGCGATGTCCGGAAGATCGTTCAGATTCTGAACCGTGAACGAGCGGCCCCCCGTCATCTCCGTCAAATCGTTGAGAAGGGACGGGCCCGACCGCTCCTCCGGCGTGGGGCCTCCATCGGCTTCGAAGAGTCCGATGGAATAAATCTGCACATCCGCTTCCTGCACGAATTTGCGGACGTCCGTTTCGCTGTACCGGCTATGATTATCTCCCCCATCCGATATGATGAGCAAAGCTTTCTTGGTGTTGTGTGCTCCCTTCATCTGGCTGAGTCCGAGATAAACACCGTCGAAGAGAGCGGTGAGCCCGTGGGCCGCGGTGTACATCAGGCGATTCTGCAATTCGTCGACGCTGGCGGTGAACTGGCTCACCAGCTGCGCGCGATCGTTGAAGTTCACCAGGAAAAATTCGTCCTGCGGGTTCGCGGTGCGGAAAAACTGCACGGCGGCGAGGCGGGACTTGTCGATCTTGTCGGTCATGCTGCCGCTCATGTCGAAAATCACGCCGATGGAGACGGGAGCGTCTTCGCTCGTGAACTTGACGATTTCCTGTTCGGCGCCGTTTTCAAAAACGCGGAAATTTTCGCGGTCGAGGCCGGTGACGAGGCGCCCGATGGGGTCGGTCACGGTGACGTTGACCAGCGTCATTTCCGTGGACGTTTTTAGTACACGCCCTTTTTCGATCTTTTGCGTGTCGGGCGGCGGCTCGGCGGGTCCGGTGGAATTATCCTGGGCTTTTGCGACAGGGCTGCAAAGGTGGGCGAGAAGAGCGATCAATCCGAGGAACGCCCAGCGCCTGGCTGAGCTCTCAGAGCGGTGGTTCACGGATACCTCCGGACGCCCTCTCGTCTTCCTCATCTTAGCACTCGCTGCAACCAAATCAAGGCCGGCAAATTCCGCGTGTTGTGGTGGTAATTCCTGTATTTCATGTTGCCGCGGGAGAACGAAAGGTTGCACCGTGCTACTATCCGGATGGATGCGATAAAGAAAAGCGATAAGGAAATCCTGATGGCGAACTCCGGCAGCACGAAAGTCCTCGTAGTGATTCCGGCGCGACAGGCGTCGGTCCGTTTTCCGGGCAAGCCGCTGGCGAATATTGCGGGTAAGCCGATGATCCAGCACGTGGTCGAACGCGTGCGACAGGCCACCTCGGTGGACCGGATTGTTGTCGCCACCGACGAAGATGCGATCAAGAAAGCGGTGGAAGCCTTCGGCGGGGAAGCGATTCTGACGCGCCATGACCACCGCACGGGAACCGACCGCGTGGCCGAAGTGGCGGCGCATGTGCCAGCCGAAATTTACGTGAACGTGCAGGGGGACGAGCCGCTCGTCGATCCGGGCACTATCGACGGGCTCGTCTCGGCGATGACCGAGGATTCCGCGGCGCAAATCGCGACTCCCTGTTGCGCCATTCTGCATCCGAACGACATCATGGATCCCAACGTGGTGAAGGTCGTCCGCGACTTCGACGGCAACGCCCTGTATTTTTCCCGCGCGCCCATTCCCTGGGTCCGCGAGACCAGTGAAACGGCGGCAACGCGCCACTGGAAGCACCTCGGCCTGTACGCCTTCCGCCGCGATGCGCTGCTCGAATTCCCCACGCTCCCGCCCGGCGAACTCGAGCGCATCGAGCAACTCGAGCAGCTACGCTGGCTCGAAAACGGTTTTCACATAGCCGTGGTAGAAACCGACTACGACGCCGTCAGCGTTGACGTTCCAGCCGATGTGGAGCGCGTCGAAAAGCTGCTCGCCGCCCGTGCCAGATCGTAGCTTGGTCCTTTTTCAGCGAGGAAGTCCCCAAATATCTGCAATTTGAAAACGTGATTTGACACTCGCTGGGTTTCTGCCCATAATGCAACGTACGCCGACTCTCCCGGAGGATTTCTAGCGCTTTGCGGACCGGCCCGAAGTATATATTCGTCACGGGCGGCGTGGTTTCTTCACTGGGCAAGGGCGTGGCAGCCGCTTCGATAGGCTGTCTGCTCGAAAGCCGGGGCCTCCGAGTCACCCTCCAGAAGTGCGATCCCTACTTGAACGTTGATCCGGGAACGATGTCGCCCTATCAGCACGGCGAAGTGTTCGTCACCGACGACGGCGCCGAGACCGATCTCGACCTGGGCCACTACGAACGGTTCACCTCCGCGCACCTGACGCGCGATCATAACTGGACCACCGGCCGCATCTACGAATCCATCATCGCCAAGGAGCGCCGCGGCGACTATCTCGGCAAGACCGTCCAGGTTATCCCGCACGTTACCGACGAAATTAAAGCCGCTTTCCGCAAAGTTGCCGATGGCGTCGATGTAGTCCTGGTGGAAATCGGCGGCACGGCCGGGGACATCGAATCGCTTCCATTTCTCGAAGCCATTCGCCAGATGCGCCTGGAATTGGGTGCTGAAAATGTGGTTTTCGTCCATCTGACTCTGGTGCCCTATATTGCGACCGCCGGCGAGCTGAAGACCAAGCCCACGCAGCACAGCGTGAAGGAAATGCTGAGCATCGGCATACAGCCGGACATTCTGATCTGCCGCAGCGACCGCCAGCTTTCCGGCGACCTGAAGGCAAAGATCGCCCTGTTCTGCAACGTTGCCGAAGCGTGTGTGATTTCCGCGCCGGATGTGAGCAACATTTACGAAGTGCCGATGTCGCTGGCTTCCGAAGGTCTCGACGAGCAAATTCTCCGCTTGCTGCATCTGCAAGCTCCGCCGCGCGACCTGAGCCCCTGGCTCGCCATGCTCGAGACGCTCGAAAATCCTCAGGGCGAAGTGCGCATCGGAGTGGTCGGCAAGTATGTGCAGCTCGAAGACGCGTACAAGAGCCTGCGCGAGTCTCTTTCGCATGGCGGGTTAGCGAATCGCCAGCGCGTGGTGGTCGAATGGGTGGAGGCAGAGGATTTGGATTCACCCGCCACCGCCGAGCGCCGGCTGCGCCACGTGGATGGAATCCTCGTGCCCGGCGGTTTTGGCAAGCGCGGAATTGCCGGCATGGTGCATGCCATCACTTACGCCCGCGAAAAGAAGATTCCGTTCTTCGGCATTTGCCTGGGAATGCAGTGCGCGACGATCGAATACGCGCGCCAGGTCTCCAAGCTAGAACGCGCTGACAGCACCGAGTTCGACCCCTCGACTCCCAATCGGGTGATTTACAAGCTGCGGGAACTTCTCGGCGTGGAAGAAATGGGCGGCACGATGCGCCTGGGCGCGTGGAACTGCAAGATCGAGCCCGGCTCTTTTGCGTACAAGGCCTACGGCCAGACCGAAATTTCCGAGCGCCATCGCCACCGCTACGAATTCAATTGCGAATACGACGAGACCCTTACCCGCGCCGGCTTCCGCATCACCGGCCGCACTCCCGATGGCGTCTATGTGGAGATCGTCGAGGTTCCGGACCATCCCTGGTTCGTCGGCTGCCAGTTCCACCCGGAATTCAAATCCAAGCCGCTAGCTCCGCACCCGCTTTTCGCCGCGTTCATTCGCGCCAGCGTGGAGAATCGGCGCAAGCGCCTGGGCATGTCCACGGAAGCCCACTCCACCGAAACGCGCGTCCGCGCGGCCGACTCCGCAGCCACCGACTAAGCACGCCTTCACACTTCGTCGTTTTAAGCCTTTGTCTTTCATTGTCATCCTGAGCCCATACGCGCGAAGCGCGGATGGGTGAGGGACCTGCTTTTTCTTTTGCTGTCCCCCGGGAACGCCAATCTCCCGATTGGCGTTGTGTCTCGCCTGACTTTTGATCGATGAATCCCTCTTTTGACAGTTGTTGTTGGTTGCCTTTCGGTTGTTTGTCTCGGAGCTAAGCGAAGGATCTGCTGACAGCCAAGCGGGCACACCAATTTCAGCGCAGGAAACCCCATCAAATTGGAAAGGAACCTAATAATGGCGAGCTTCGATCCTGCCTAAGCGCCTTTCGCCCGGGCAAGAACGATGTCGACAACGCGTGCGTGCTTGACGTCGAACAAATAGAAATCGCCGGAGGATCGGGCGCGATAATCGGAGAGGCGCTTCTTGCCTTTCTCCAGGCCTTCGACGGTTTCTACCCAGACAGGACCGCTCGGTGTGGGGCTCTTCTTGAAGATGATAAAAGTCGCATCCATGGGATGCTCCTTTGAACCTTCCTGATAGTTCAAAGCTAAATCGCCGTTTGGCGCATGTCAAGAGTACATTTAGACACCATGCCGCCGTCGCTCCATCACATCGATCTGTGCCCGATGTCACTGAAACGCTCGAGTTATTCATCTCAGACTCTCCGGCGAATTCAAAGTTGAAAACGTGCCGGAACACGCATACGCTGTTTGCTCGCGTCGGAAAGGCGCGCTCATTTTGACGAATTCCTTGCAAAGCTTTGCCATCGGCAGCGTTCGAACCGGAGCGCAGGCGCCTCTTTTTCTGATCGCGGGCCCCTGCGTGATCGAGAGCGAGGCGCACGCGATGGATATGGCCGAGCGGCTGGCCGCCATTACCTCCGACCTCGGCGTGCCGTTCATCTTCAAAGCTTCGTACGATAAGGCCAACCGCTCCTCCGTCTCCTCCTATCGCGGACCCGGCTTGCAGGAAGGCCTGCGCATCCTCGGGAACATCAAGAAGCGAACGGGTGCTTCCGATCCTCACCGATGTCCATGAGGTTTCGCAAGTGGGGCCGGTCGCTGAAGTCTGCGACGTGCTGCAAATCCCGGCGTTTCTTTCGCGCCAGACCGACCTGCTGGTAGCCGCGGGCCGCTCGGGGCGCGTGGTCAATATCAAGAAGGGCCAGTTTCTCTCGCCGCAGGAGATCGGCAACGCGGCGGAGAAGGTAGCCGGCACGGGAAACGACGAAAATCATCCTCACCGAGCGCGGCGCATCCTTCGGCTATCAAAACCTGGTGGTCGATATGCGCTCGTTTCCGATCATGCGCAAGTTCGGCTACCCGGTTGTTTTCGACGTGACGCATTCGGTGCAGCTTCCTGGCGGAGAAGGGAAGTCCAGCGGCGGCCAGCCGGAGTTTATCGAGCCCCTGGCGCGCGCCGGCACAGCGGTGGGCGTGGACGGGATTTTTCTCGAAGTCCACGACAATCCCGCGAAAGCGCTCTCCGATGGAACGAACGCGCTGCCACTGAACCAATTCAGGCCGCTGCTCGAAAAGCTTCTGCGCTTGAGCGCGCTTGTGCGCGAATGGGATGCGCCGAAGGAAGTCGCGCCGGCTGGTAACGGGAGGAAAGACGCTCGATGAGTTCAGCGAAATCCATTGGCGGCGCGAAATCGGCAAGGCGGCTGAGGGCAAAGCCGGTGGCCGCTGCATCCGGCGTTGCTCGCGCGTGCAACGAAAGCGAAGTCTCCCGCGAAGCTATCGCTTGCAACCGCCAAGCGCGTCCTGCGGATCGAGGCGGAGGCGATTGCCGGCCTGATTGACCGGCTCGACGAGCGTTTCGAACGCGCCGTCGAGCTTCTGCATGCGTGCACGCGGTCGCGTAGTTGTCACGGGACTCGGCAAGTCCGGCCTGATCGGCCGGAAAATTGCCGCCACGTTTGCCAGCACGGGCTCGCCTTCGTTTTTCCTGCACGCGGCGGAAGCGCTCCACGGCGATCTCGGCATGCTCACGGCGAGCGACGTTCTGCTCGCCATTTCGTCGAGCGGCGAGACCGAAGAACTCGTCGAGCTGCTCGAAGCCGTGAAGCGCCTCGGCGTCCACCTGATCACCTTGACGGCGGCTCCTTCCTCTACGCTGGCCTCCGCGAGCGATATCGTGCTCGACATCGCCGTGAAGGAAGAGGCGTGTTCGCTTAATCTCGCGCCCACCGCGTCTACCGCCGCGGCGCTCGCCATGGGCGACGCGCTCGCGATTGCGCTGCTTGAGCGGCGAGGGTTCAGCGAAGACGATTTCGCCGCGCTGCATCCCGGCGGCAAACTCGGGAAAAAGCTGCGCCGCGTCGAAGCGCTAATGCACACGGGAGAAAACTTGCCCCGTGTATTACCCGATACGAAAATGCCCGATGTGATCTACGAAATGAGCCGCAAAGGCCTTGGCCTGGCAGCCGTCACCGAACCCGATGGCCGCCTGCTCGGCATCATCACCGACGGCGACCTTCGCCGCGTGATGCAGAAGCGCCGCGAAAATGTTCTCGATCTATCGGCCGCGGATTGCCTGACGAAGAATCCCGTCACCCTGCCGCGCACCGAACTCGCCGCCGCGGCCCTGCGCGTGATGGAAGAGAAGAAAATCACGTCGGTGCTCATTGTCGACGATCAAAAACGCCTCGAAGGCGTCGTCCACATCCATGACCTGTGGACGCTTCAGCTTTTCTAGCCCAATGATCTTGCCCGTAGCGAGGCCCGATGCCCATTCGTGAAATCAAGTTTCCGCCCAAGGCGATGCGCCGGGCCCGCAAGATCAAGGTGCTGCTGATGGATGTCGACGGAACGATGACGTCCGGCGCGGTCTGCCTGCAATCTTTCCCCGATGGCAGCGTCGCGGAGATGAAAATGTTCAATGCGCACGATGGCGCGGGGATCAAGCTCGCCGGCATCATGGGCATCCGCACCGGCCTGATCACGGGACGCGATTCTACGGCAAACGCCCGGCGCGCCCGCGAAAGCTCGATGGAATTCGTGGTCCAGGGCCAGCCGAAAAAGCTCGAAGCCTACAAAGCGATCCTCGCGCGCGCCGGCGTCACCGACGAAGAGGTCGCCTACGTCGGCGACGACCTTCCCGATCTGCCGATTCTCGAACGCGCCGGGCTGGCGGTGGCCGTGGCCGATGCGGTGGTGGAAGTGAGGCGCGCGGCGCACTACATCACCACAGTCGATGGCGGAAAAGGAGCCATTCGCGAAGTCGTCGAGCTGATCCTTAAAGCTCAGGGCCGCTGGAAGAAGGCGGTTCCGCAAGCCGTCGCCTAAGCCGCTTCCCTCCCGCAAAAATCCGCTATTGGAACGTCTCATTCTGAGACGGTTTCGCCCCGATTTTCTTTGTAAAACTGTACTTTTGACCAGTCGTTTTCTGGCCCACCTGCGGTATATTCTTGCGCCTCAGCCAGCTTGTTGGCTTCCCAGCGCCATGAGCCGCATCACTGATTGCCGAGCATCGTTTGTGTCCACAGTTGTCCAGGGCGGAGTCTTCCTGGCGATGGTGGTGGCTCTGTGTGCAGCGACTCTTTTCGCGTCGGCATCTTCGAGTTCATCGTCTTCTTCATCCCCATCTTCTGCGTCGGCCGTGCCCAGTTCGCCCGATCAAATCTGCGCCGCCAGGGGCGAGGCGATCTCCTGTGTGCCAGTTCCGCCGACAGGCGTTCAGCCGGAGGAGCTCGTGATGTGGCAGTTGGTCAATCAGGACCGTACGGCGTCGTCCTGCGCCGAGGAGACCAAAGGCCGCGCCCGCCCTCTTCAATGGGACGCACGGCTTGCCGCCGTCGCCCGCACGCATTCCGAGGAAATGGCAGCCAGCGGATTTTTCGGCCACCAGGGAGCGGACGGAAGCATGCCCGACGCGCGCATCTCGCGAGTGGGAATCCGCTGGCGGGCCAGCGGCGAGAACATCGCAAAATACCCCGATATCGGGCAAGCCGAAGCGGCGTTCATGAACGAGCCGCGGTTCCAGCCCAACCACCGGGCGAACATCCTGAATCCCGACTACACGCATGTGGGTGTGGGAATCGCGAAGGGCGCCGACGGAATGTACTACATCACCCAGGAATTCGCTGAGCTGCGATAGCGGGCGCGACGTCTTGCGACTCTATCCGAGCTCATGCCCGGATTTCTTGACCAGCCGACTGATCGGACGCCCAATTACCGTGTTGGATTAGGCCCTGCCAGGAGAAGACGGGTTGACGATGCCCCTCGATGCATGAGGCAGCGGGGCTTCGCGAGGCCGCTCCACGTCGTGGGACTCACTGGCCTCTGAGAGATTCTGTTTCAAGAGCGGGCAGACCAGAAGGGCAACAAAGCCTCCCAGCACGAGCCACAGTAGAAATACCGCCAGAACAATTATGATTTCCATCGCTCCACCTGATCCAAGTGTGCGGATGGCGCCGGTCTGGCGGTATGGCCGGAAGCTCCCAATTTGCTGGTCCTATGGTCCTGGAACCCCCTTACCCGGGTTTGCCGTGCGAGCGACTCTCCGAAGGGGATAACAGAAGCAATCCTTGCGACTTAGGACTTTATGGGGCCACTCCCTTGTCTCTTTGCTTCCCGCTAGGCCGTCCCTCGTCTGGACTAGTCTGGCGAAATTTCATATCCTCGATTCCGGCACATGCCGCAGCCTCTCAAGCCACCCGCATTGCGTCCCGGAGATGCCGTCCGAGTTCTTTCGCTCGCTAGCCCTGTGGATGGGGATTCGTTAAAAAAGGGCTGCGAGGAACTGGAACGCTTGGGCTTCGCCCCGAAGATTGACTGTCCAAGCGCGCTTGCGCATGAGGGGTTTTTTGCGGGCGCGGCCTCGGCGAGGGTCTCCGCTCTTAAGGAAGCGCTCGCCGAACACGCGTCGCGGGCAATTATTTGCTCACGAGGCGGCTACGGCTCGAACTATCTACTCGATGGCTTGAGCGTCGCGCTCACCTCGCCGAAGATTCTGCTGGGACACAGCGACATCACCTCGCTGCAAATTTGCCTCTGGGAAAAGTTCAGATGGGTCACGCTGTACGGTCCCATGGTTGCCTCAGGCATTGCCGCCGGCGCGGGAGCCGCGAAAGGCTACGATCGCGACAGCCTGTTGCAAGCGCTGACGGAAACCAGGAATGGATGGCACGTCGATCTGATGGGCGAGCCTCTCGTTCCGGGTTCGGTGGAAGGCGTGATCCTGGGCGGTTGCCTGACGCTGGTTCAAACCACGCTCGGCACGCCCTGGGAGCTTGATACGCACGGCGCCGTCCTCGTGCTGGAGGATCGCGGGATGAAGCCGTATCAGGTGGATCGCGCGCTCATGCATTTGAAGCAGGCGGGAAAATTCAAAGCCGTCGCGGGTATCATTCTGGGTGATTTCCCGGAGTGCGACGCCCTTGCTGGCACAGAATCGGTGCGAGACGTCGCCCACCGCGTGCTTTCCCCTCTCGGCGTTCCGGCGGTGTGGGGAGCCGCAGTAGGCCACACGCAGCGGCCGATGCTGACGCTGCCGCTGGGAGTTCGGGCGCATCTTAGCGTTTCAGGAACGGCGAGCGGCGAAACCCGGCTTGAAATTCTGGAGCCCGCGTGCGCCGCGTGACGCTAGCTTCGTTATCGCTGGAGGAAGATTTTGGCTCTGCCGTCAAATCGTAGAACGGAGCACATCCACCTGCTCGGCATCGGCGGGTCCGCTATGGCTCCCGTGGCGGGCATGCTCAAAGAGCGGGGCTTCCGAGTGACGGGCTCGGATGTGAACGTGTATCCGCCTGCCTCCACCCTGCTCAGCTCGCTGGGTATTCCGTGGAACGAGGGCTTCCGCGAAGAAAATCTGAACCCGGCGCCCGATCTCGCGGTAATCGGCAACGCGAATTCGCGCGGGAATCCCGAGGTGGAGTATATCCTCGACCAGAAAATCCCTTACTGCTCGATGCCGCAGCTGATCGAGGATTATTTTATCCCCGGCCACACTTCCGTCGTTGTCTCCGGCACGCACGGCAAGACGACGACTACCGCGATGCTCGCCTGGATTTTCAACGTCGCCGGGCGGCGGCCCAATTTTCTCGTCGGCGGCGTAGCCCCCAATTTCGGCGAGCGCAGCTACGGACTGGGGGGAGGCGAAGAGTTCATCATCGAAGGCGACGAATACGACTCCGCCTTCTTCGACAAGGGGCCGAAGTTCCTCCATTACCACCCGGACGAGCTGATCGTCACTTCTCTCGAATACGACCACGCGGACATCTACCCGGATCTCGCTTCCATTGAACTGCAGTTTCGCCGCCTGGTGAATCTGGTGCCGCGACGGGGCCGCATCGTCGCGTGGGGAGAAAGCCCGCACGTAAAAGCGGCCACCGCCAAGGCCTTTTGCCCCGTGGAAACCTTTGGATTGACCGCCGATTGCGACTGGTATGCAGGCGACATCCTCTGGCAGGACGACGCCACTGAGTTTCGCGTTGCCTATCGAGGCAGCGAAGTCACGCGAATCCGCATGCCGGTTGCCGGGCGCCACAACGTGCTCGATGCGCTTGCCGCGATTGCGCTGGCGTATGGCCGGGGCGTCGAATGCGAGGCCATCGAGCGCGCCTTCGCCACCTTTCAAAGCGTGCGCCGCCGCATGGAAATCAAGGGCGAGGCTAACGGTATCCTGGTGGTCGAGGATTTTGCGCATCATCCCACCGCGATCCGCCTCACGCTCGAAGCCGCCCGCACGCGGTGGCCGGGACGCCGGATCTGGGCCGCCATCGAGCCGCGCTCGAACACCATGCGCCGCAAGGTTTTCCAGGACGCGCTGCCTGAATCGCTCGCGATCGCCGACGGCGTGCTGATCGGCCCGGTGAATCGCGCACAGCTGCTTTCGGATGAAGATCGCCTGTCGCCCGATGCCATCGCCGAGTCCTTGCGTGCGCATGGCCGCCCGGCGAAGGCGTTCCCTTCAGCCGCCGCCATCGCGGATTATCTCGCCGAAAGCGCGAATCCAGGCGATCTCGTCATGGTGATGTCGAATGGAAGCTTCGATGGCCTTTGCTCGAAGCTCCTCGAAAAGCTTAACCCTCTCGCCGGAGCCCGTGGGTGATTTCCGGCAGGCTGCCAACGTTCCGCGCACTCCTGATCTTCGGCGCCCTGTTGTCGCTGTTCGCGCCGGGCCCGGCCTCGGCGACCATCCGGTATCGCGTTTCGCTAGCACAGAGCAATGAGCATGTTTTCCAAATCGAGATGGAGATTCCGAGCCAGGGGCGCGCCGTGCAAGTAGCGATGCCCGCGTGGAACGCGCTTTATCAAGTGCGCGATTTTGCCTATCGCATACGCAGCCCTAAAGCCTCGATGCTGGACACCACCGGGGCGGCCGGTTCAGCAGTCGAATTGCGTCCCCTCGATAAACAGACCTGGGAGATCGAGCCGCCGCAGAATTCCGCGGCTTCGAAAAGCCAAACAAGTGTTCTGCTCCGCTATTCGATTCAATGGGACGATCCCGGTCCTTTCAACTCGCAGCTGAACGATCACCACGCCTTCGTCAACTTCGCCGAAATGCTCATGTACGTCCCCGACCGGCGCGGCGAAGATACCGAAGTCACGTTCAGCGATCTCCCGGCGGGGTGGAAGCTGGCTTCCGAGCTTGCCGCTGGGCACGCAGCACAATCCTTCCAGGCGGAAAGTTACGACGCTCTCGTCGACGGGCCCGTGGAAGCGGGAAAGTTTGCGGATTTCGCATTCGATGGTGAGGGTGCGCACTTCCGCGTGGTTGTCGACGGCACCGAGTGGAACAAAGGGCGCCTCGAAGACGATCTCCGGCGCATCACGAGCTACGAAATCCGCCTGATGGGCGGCGCTCCCTTCAAGGAATACACCTTTTTCTTCCACATCGGCGCGTATGCGGACGTCGGCGGCGGGGGCATGGAGCATTCGAACTCGACCGCCATTGCGGCAACCTCCGTCGAAAGCGCGGCGGCTGTTGCCGCTCACGAATTCTTCCATGCCTGGAACGTCAAGCGCATCCGTCCGCAGGCCCTCGAGCCCGTCGATTACACCAAGGAGCAGAAAACGCGCGCCCTGTGGTTTGCCGAGGGCGTCACCAGCACCTATGCGGCTTTTGCGCTGGAGCGCTCCGGCCTTTGGACCAAGACCCAGTTCTACGAAGACCTCGCCATGCAGATTGGCGATCTGGAATCCCGCCCCGCCCGCAAGTGGCAGAGCGTCGAGGAATCGAGCCTCGACGCGTGGCTAGAGAAATACGACGACTACAATTCTCCTGGCCGCAGCATTTCGTATTACAACAAGGGGCAGTTGCTTGGCGTGCTTCTCGATCTTTCCATCCGCGATGCCACCGCCAATCGCAAGTCTCTCGATGACGTGCTGCGCCGGATGAATGACGAGTATCGCGAAGCAAGGGAAGTTTTACGATGAAAGCGAGGGTATCGAGCGCGTCGTCGAAGAAGTGGCCGGCAAGCCCTACGCCGATTTCTTCCATCGCTTCGTTTCCGGCACCGATGCAATCTCGTACGACGATTTTCTCAGCCTCGCGGGGCTGCAAGTGAAAGTGGAAACTGTAGTGAGCTCCGATCTCGGCTTTTGGCCCGAAACCAGTTCCGGGAAAAACGTAACGGTGTCGAGCCTGGAAGCCGGAAGCGCCGCCGAAGCCTCCGGCCTGCGCAATGGGGACGTGATCCTCGCGTCGAACGGCAAATCCTCGCCGCCGGATGTTGCGGCGTGGCTGCGCGCGCGTTCCGCGGGCGATCCTGTCACTTTGCGCATTCGCCGGGACGCTCAGGAATCCGACATTTCCTTCTTGGTCGGCTCGCGCGAGGATCGCCAGTATTCCATTGCCGAGTTGCCTCATCCCTCGGAGCAGCAGCGGCGCATCCGGGAAGGCCTCCTTCACGGTAAAACGGATGAGTGAAGATTTCCATAAGCGTCCTTTCCTAAAAACACCCGCAGCCCCGCGCTCCGCATGATTCGCACCGTCATCGTCGGAATCTGGTTCGCGTTCGCGATCGTCTTCTTTCTGCCCTGGCTGATTCTCTGGAGCCTGCTCACCCGCACTCAGGACCTGATGTACTGGTCCTCGATGAACGCAGTGAAAATCGGGCTCCGCATCGCCGGCGTACGAGTGCATCTGGAAGGTCATCGAAAATATTCCCCCGGGCCCGTGCATTCTTGCAGCGAACCACGCCTCCTACGTGGACCCGCTAGCCTTTGTTCCGTTCATTCCGCGCCGCGTCTCCGTAGCGCTGAAAAAAGAACTCTACCGCATCCCGATTCTTGGCCCCGGAATGCTCATGGCAAAATTCGTCTCAGTGGACCGCGCTTCGCGAGAAGGCGCTGTCGATAGTCTGAAGACCTCCGTGCGCTATTTGAAAGAGGGACTGTCCTTCGCCGTGTATCCCGAAGGCACGCGCAGCCCGGACGGCCGCTTGCTGCCCTTCAAAAAAGGAGCGTTTGTGCTCGCGATTCAGGCAGGCGTCCCGATCGTTCCGGTATCGATCAGCGGCGCGCAAAAACTAATGCGCAAGGGCGAATGGGCCATCCGCCCCGGCGACGTTTTCGTCCGCTACGGCCCCGCGGTGGACGCGTCGCAGTATCCCATCACGCGCCGCGCAGAGTTGCTGGCGCGAGTCCACGACCAAGTCGCCGCAGGCCTGCCCCCCGATCAGCAGCCGCGCCAGCAATCGACTCAAGCTCCCCAATCAATCGACTAAATCCTCCGCTTAATCCTCGCGCGAGGGAAAGAGGGCAAGGTTTTGCGGGTGCCCCACCCTTGTGGTTTTTCAAGGGTGGGTCTTTCTTTCGGTTTTTCTTTCGGTCCGGTGTTGCTCTAGCTTGGTCTTCCGGTTGTCATTCTGAGGAGCGAAGCGACGAAGAATCCCTCTTCGTGTCCCAATTCAAGCAACCGCCGCGGCGCGTCGTTCTTTACCCGCGCGCAATCCGCATCTGGCGTACAATTCCAACGTGCCCTTTAAATCCGGATTCGTAGCCATAGTAGGCCGCCCCAACGCGGGCAAATCGACGCTCGTCAACACCCTCGTCGGCCGCAAAGTAGCCATCGTTTCGCCCAAGCCGCAAACCACGCGCAACCGCATTCAGGGAATCCTGAACCGTGACGACGCGCAAATCGTGCTGATCGATACGCCCGGCATCCACAAAGCGCAGAACGTCCTCAGCCGCCAGATGATGGACGAGCTCCAGCACGCTCTCGAAGGCATCGACGCCCTCTGTCTGATCGTCGACGCTTCCGCCTCCATCGGCCGCGGCGACAAGTTCTCCATCGAATGGATCAAGCGCTTTCACGGCCCCGTCTTCCTGCTGCTGAATAAAGTGGACTGCATCAAGAAGCAGCAGCTTCTGCCCCTGATCGACCATTACCGCCAGGAATTCGATTTCGCGGAGGTCTTCCCGATTTCCGCGCTCACCGGCGAAGGCTGCGCCGACCTCGTGAAAGCCTGGATCGACCGGCTGCCCTGAAGCGCCGCCCTATTTTCCGTCTCGACCAATTCACCGACCAGCCGGAGCGCTTTCTCGCCGCGGAGTTGATTCGCGAAAAAGCCATCCTCACCACGCGCGAAGAAGTCCCCTACGCCATCGCCGTGCTTCTGGATAACTTCGAAGAAAAGAAGGATCTGGTCCGCATCCGCGCCACGCTATACGTCGAGCGCGAAGGCCAGAAGGGCATTCTGATCGGCAAGGGCGGCGCCACCATGAAGAAAATCGGCACCGAAGCCCGCAAGGAACTCGAAACCATCCTCGGCACGCGCATCTTTCTGGAGCTTTTCGTAAAGGTTCAGCCCAACTGGCGCCAGAACGCGGGAATCGTCCGCCAGCTGGATTGGCACCGCCAGCTCGAACAACTCAGCGAATTCCAAGAAGGAACACAAGAGGGCTAAGCTTAGTTCGCCTTGGAAGGTGCGATCCCCAGTGAGCGCATCTTGCGATACAAGTGGCTGCGCTCGAGCCCCAGCGCCTCGGCGGCCTTCGTCATGTTCCAGCGATTCTCTTCGAGCTTGCGCAGCACGAACTCCCGCTCGTACGCCGAGCGCGCTTCCTGCAGGCTCTCGTAAGGCTTCTGCGGGCTCTTCGACGCGCCGCGGAACACCTCGGGAGGCAGGTGGTGCGGCTCGATTTTAGCCGCAGGGCACATGATCACGAGGCGCTCGACCAGATTTTTCAGCTCCCGCACATTCCCTGGCCACGGGTAGGCAAGCAGCACCTCCATCGCGGAGGCGCTGAATTCCCTCGGTTTCTTTCCATACTCCGCGGAGAACGCCTCCAGAAAATGTGACGCCAGAATGGGAATATCCTCGGTGCGCTCGCGCAGCGCCGGGACGTAGAAGGGAATCACGTTCAGCCGGTAGAACAAATCCTCGCGAAAAGCGTTGCGCCCGATCTCATCTTCGAGTTTTTTGTTGGTTGCCGCCAGCACGCGTACGTCGACGTTCACCGGCTGATTGGACCCGAGCGGCTCCACGCGCTGCTCCTCCAGTACGCGCAGCACTTTGGACTGCGTCTTCATGCTCATGTCGCCGATTTCGTCGAGAAAGAGCGTGCCGCCATCCGCTTTTTGAAACTTTCCGACTTTGTCTTCGCTCGCGCCTGTGAAGCTGCCCTTGCGGTGACCGAACATTTCCGACTCGATCAGCTCCTCCGGAATCGCCGCGCAGTTCACTTCGACAAACGGCATGGAGCTTCGCGCGCTGCTGCCGTGGAGCGCCCGCGCGACGAGCTCTTTGCCCGTACCGCTTTCGCCATAAATCAGCACGCGGCCGTTGGTGGGCGCTGTGAGCGCAATCTGCTGGCGCAGCGCCTTCATCGGAATGCTGGTGCCGAGGATTTCGTGTCTCTCTTCCAGTTGCGCGCGCAGACCGCTGATTTTCAGCCTCCAGGCGCATGTATTCGAGGGCGTTGCGCACCACGAGGATGAACTTCCCGAGCGAAAGCGGCTTCTCGATGAAATCGAACGCCCCGAGCTTTGTCGCGCGCACCGCCGTCTCGATGTTCCCGTGTCCGGAAATCATCACCACGATCGGCGCGGCGTCCCGCGACTGAATTTGCGCGAGCGTCTCCAGGCCGTCGATTTTCTTCAGCCACACATCCAGCAGAACCAGGTCGAAGTGCTTCCGGTCCATTCGTTCGAGGCACTCTTCGCCCGAAGCCGCCGACTCCACTTCGTAGCCTTCGTCGCGCAGCAGCGCGCCGAGCGATTCGCGGATGCCTTCTTCGTCGTCAACGATCAGGATCGATGCTTGCATGTTCCGTTCACTTTTTCTGGGAGAGGCGTTGAGGCTCACCAGGCTCATGAAACCACGGAGTCCCCGGCTGTGGCGGCCACGGCAGGCACTTCGGCCGCCGGGAAGCGCAACACGAAGCGGGCGCCGGTGGGCAGATTGTCTTCCGCCCGGATCGTCCCGTTGTGTTCGGCAACGATGCGGCTGGCGATGGCGAGGCCCAGCCCCGTGCCGCGTTCTTTCGTCGAAAAGTGCGGCAGAAACAATTTGAGCTTGTCTTCGGGGGAAATTCCATGGCCGCTGTCGGAGACTTCGATCTCCACGGCGTCGCCGTCGCTTTCGGTTCGCGTCGCCACGCGCAGCTGGCGCACCGTCGAATTTTCCATGGCCTCCGCCGCGTTGTCGATCAGATTGGCCAGCACGCGCCGCATAAGTTCGGGGTCGGCCTTGACCTGCGGCAGGGAAGCGGCCAGATCGGTTTTTACGGTGACGCCGTCAAGTCGGCCGTGGAAAAGGGCCAGCGCGCTCTCCACAATCGAATTCATATCCGCGGGCGCGAGGCGCGCGGCAGGGAACCGCGCGAACTGCGAGAACTGGTCCACCAGCGATTTCAGCGTCTGCACTTCGCGCTCGATCAAGGTGGCGCACTCGGCCGCCAGGTTCTCAAAGTCCGTGCGCGCTACGCCCGGATTGTCCTCCGCGGAGCGGTCTAATCGGCGCAGAAGCCTTTGAGCCGAAATCTGGATCGGCGTCAACGGATTTTTGATCTCGTGCGCGATTCGCTGCGCCACTTCCTGCCAGGCGCTGGCCTTTTGCGCGCGCAGAAGATCGGTCAAGTCGTCGATCACCACCACAAATCCTGGATTCGACCGCCGCGGCCCCAGGGAACTCACGGTCACCGCCGTACGCACCAGACGCCCTCCCGTGGCGATTTCAATTTCGCGAGAAGCCGCGCCCATTCGCAGCGATCGCCGCATCAGGTGCAGCACGGCTCGGGCGGCATCCTCGCCCAGAAGGTCCTGAAGACTTTTCGCTTCCCGCGCGTACTCGCCGAGGATCATCACCACCGCGGAGTTCACCCGCGCGATCTCGCCCGACGCATTCAGCGAAACGACGCCCGTGGGAATATTTTCAAGAATTGCCTCCATCAGCTTGCGCCGCCGCTCGCGCTCTTCGATGGCTTGCTCGAGGCTCTGCGTGAACTCGTTGATCTGCCGCCGGCCTTCGCCGAGCTGCACGGTCATGCGGTTGAACGAGCGTACGAGCGTTCCCAGTTCGTCCTGCGCCTGCACTTCGATCCGGTAATCGAAATTTCCGTGGGATATTTCGCGCGTCGCCTCGGCGAGCGCCTGAATGGGCACCGTCACCTGCTTGGAGAGGAACAGCGCCACCCACGTCGTCGTGAACAGCAGCAGCAGCGTGATCAAAAAGAGCGCCAGAACGATTTCGCGCTTGTACGCCCTGAGATTCTGCTTCTGCCGCGCGTAAGTCGCCGTCTGCGATTCGATATCGTAGTATCGCTCCATGAAGTCAGGCGGCAGCCGCCGCGCGATCACCACGAGACCGCTGTTATAGGGCGCGCTGGCCCCCAGGTAGTAGTCCTGCGACGACTTCCATATTTCAGCCCCGCCCGCCAGAGTTTGCACGAACTTAGGCTCGCTTCCGGAAGGATTCGTTCCGGGCGGAACTCTTGCAAGCGAGGTCCCATTGATGAATTGGGTTTTCCCAGTGGAAGTCACGATCCAGTAGACTGGCGGATCGCTGCCCGGCAGGAAACTGTTTTCCTTCCCATTGCGGTGCCCGCTGAGAGCTTCAGCTTCCGCGGCCGCGTAAATTCGCAGGCGCTCGAACTCGCGCTTCGAAAAATCGCCAATCAGTTTCTGGCTCTGCTCATTGGCAATTTCCAGCGGGCGCGGAAACCAGAGATTCAGCGTCCGGTTCACCAGCGCGTAGCTGAAAAAGAACAGGAAAACCACGGGCAGCAGAGAAATGCCCATGGCGCCCACCACCATCTTCCCCTTGAAGCGCGATCCCAGTTGACCGCTGCGCCGTTCCGCCCACAGCCGCAGCAGGCTGCGGCCCAATATCAGCGTGAACACCAGCAGAGCCGCAGCGATGAACGTGGAGAGCGCGAACAGAATGAGCAGGGAATTTTCTTCTTCGGGGTGGAGCGGAATCCGCAGCGAGCCCAGCGTGAAGACAGCGGCCGTCAGCAGCACCACCGTTACGCCGGCGATCGTCAGCCGCGCCCGCTTCCAGTTGGACCCTTTCACGCTAGCGGCCCTCCTCGAGGTGCGGCCCGAGCGGGCACTCCTGGCACAAAGGCTCGCGAGTCCGGCAGAACTGCTTCCCGGTGTTTACGTGCTGCGGGGCGCGAGGTTGAGCCACACTCGTTGCGTTATTGGGCGAAAACGGGGTCGAATGGGCTCGTTTCATGGAAAAACAACGATATCGAGGGCCTTATGACAAGTCAAGCAAAGGTGTTGCGCAATTGCCACACTTCCGTGTCACGGAGCCGACAGGGCGCCTCACCCGTTCTTGCGTTCGAACTCGCGCATGAAGCTCACAAGCGATTCCACGGCAGCCAGCGGGACGGCGTTGTAGATCGAAGCGCGCATCCCGCCCACCGACCGATGGCCCTTGATCCCGATGAGCCCGGCCGCCTCTCCCTCTTTCGCAAACTTCTTCTCGATGGCCTCATCCCCGCCAGCCACGCGGAACACCACGTTCATCTTCGAGCGCGATTCCTTCTCCACCGGGCACTTGTAATAGCCGGTTGCGTCGATTGCGTCATAGAGCAGCTTGGCTTTGGCTGAGTTGACCTTTTCGATGCCCGTGACGCCGCCCTGCTGCGCCACCCATTCGGCCACCAGACCCAGCACGTAAATCGCAAACGTCGGAGGCGTGTTGTAGAGCGATTTTTCCTTGGCATGAGTGCGGTATTGCAGGATCTTGGCGATTTTGTCGCTGCCGCGTTCAATCAGATCCTTCCGCGCGATCACCACCGTCACGCCCGACGGTCCCAGATTCTTCTGCGCGCCCGCGAAAATCAGTCCGAAGCGCTTTACGTCGAGCGGGCGGGAGAGAATGTCGGACGACATATCCGCCACCAGCGGCACCCCGCCCGTTTGCGGCATCTCCGTGAATTGCGTTCCTTCAATTGTGTTGTTCGTGCACATGTGCACGTACGAAGCGTCCGGCGAAAGTTTGATTTCATCCGGGCGCGGCACGCGCGTGAATTTGTCCGCTTCGGTGGAAGCCGCCATGCGCATTTCCGCGATTTTCTTGAGCTCTTCGATAGCCTTGGCCGTCCACGCCCCGTGTGGATCATGTCGACGGGCTTTCCCGCAACGAACAGGTTCAGCGGAACCATCGCGAACTGCATGCTGCCGCCGCCCTGCAGAAACAGCACCGAGTAATCCTCGGGAATCGCCAGCTCGCGGCGCAGCGCTTCCTCGGCCTTGTTGTTGACCGCCTCGAATTCGGGCGAGCGGTGACTCAATTCCATCACCGACATTCCTGTTCCCGCGAAGTCGAGCAACTCCTCGCGGATGCGTTCCAGCACGGGCAAGGGCAGTGCGGCAGGCCCTGCGTTGAAATTGAAAGCTCGCTTTACGGCTCGGTCTGCAAGTGTCGTATTCACGATGGGCAAATCCCCTTTAGGAAGGTTTGGCGACGCAAGTATCAGGTTTCGCCAGAATACCAGAACGAGTGATTCCGGGGAAATGAATCGCTTGTTGCTGTGTGTGCATTTTGCGGGCGTTTCATCGGTCCATTTTGGCTCGCCCATTTGGCTAACCTTGACACTCCTCAGGTCCACCAGTAGACTGAATTTGTTCGAGTTGCGGCTGTGGAGCCTGCTGAATGCTTCTCTCTCGGGACTACGTCGGATACATGGCGAAAGAAGTGGTAAAGCGCCTGGTGGCCGGCAAGATGATTGAAACCAAGCATGTGGATAACCTCACCCAGCAGGTTCGCCAGGTGATGGCGGACGAAGTGACCATCGAGGACCGCATCAACGAGGAGGTCCGCGAAATCCTCAGCAAGTATTCCGACGAAATGCGGCGCACCGGAGCTTCCTATCAGGAGATGTACAAGAAGGTGAAGGGCCAGCTCGCCCGCGAAAGGAAATTAATCCTCCGCTGACATGCGCTTGAGCCGCGAAAAGACGGTTCGTCTCTCCCATCGCATCATCGATTTTCTCGTTTCCAGCAACGACGTGGAGTTTGTCGAAGACCGCGACACGATCCGCACCGAAATCGTGAATATCCTCACCTCCCTGCTGAAGCTCGAAGAGCAGGTGGACGCCGACGTGCGCGCGAAAATCGCCTCGCAAAAAAAGGAAATCCTCGAAGGCAGCGAAGAGTGGGATATTCTCTACCGTAAGTATTACGCCGAAGGCCTCAAACGCATGGGCGTAGCAGAAGTCCACGCCCACTCCTGATTTTCTCACCTGAAGTTACCAAGGGAAAATGTAGTTTGAAGCAGTCGTTCTGTGAGCCATCCCTGCGCGAAGAATCTCTCTGAAGCTTTGCCTTTAAGTGTCATCCTGAGCCAATACGCGCGAAGCGCGGATGGGTGAGGGACCTGCTTCTTCTGTCCGCTGTCAGGGACTCCCGCTTGTCAAAGCTTCGCCGCGGCTAGGCGTCGCCCCCGGGAACGCCAATCTCCCGATTGGCGATGGCGACTGGCCTGCGACCGCCTACTGGCTGTCGTCGCTGCGCCGTTTCAGCGTCGGACGGTCTCCGTCGTCTGAACTCGTGTCGGCGGGAGCGGAGGTGCTGGTGCTGTTGGGATCCTGGCCGCCGGATGTCGTGGAGCCGCCCTTGTTCTGATCGGTCCGCTTGCGCAGGGTGGGCTTGTTGGGATTCGCGTTCTTCACCTTCACGTTGGACTCGATCATTTCCAGCCGGTGCTTCACGCTGTCAAATTCCGAGGTGGTGACGATGTATTCATCGCGCGAGGGAAGGATCGTCGCGATTTCCTTCTGAGTTGCCTCGATGCGGTCCGGTGTCGGGGGGTGCGTGGAGAAAACCTTGGGGATCGTTCCGGGCTGCTTCTTTTCGTCGGCTTGCACCTTTTCGAAGAACGCCACGAAAGCGTTGGGGTCGTAGCCGGCCTTGTACATGTATTGCAATCCGAGGTAATCCGCCTCGCGCTCCGCGTCACGGGAGAACTTCAGGAATGTTACCGGGATCATGAAATTCATGCCCTGATAGAGCGCGTATCCGGCCCACGAGTACGGGATGAAAATCATCGCAGGAATCGACGCGAGCTGTACGATTTCGCCCTTCGTCGCTTGCTTGGTGCCGTGCCGCGCGCAGACGTGGGCAATCTCATGCGCCATCACGCCCGCCAGTTCCGATTCCTCGTCCGCGTGGAGGATCAGCCCGCTGTTGACGTAGAAGAACCCTCCGGGAAGGGCGAATGCGTTCACCACGTCCGAGTCGATCACTTTGATGGTGAAGGGCACCTGCGCGTCCGAATTCCGCACGAGGTTCTGGCCGACGCGGTTCACGTATTCCGTGACGACCGGATCGTCAATAAACTTCGCGCTTTTTTCGACTTCCTGCGCGAGGCTCTTGCCCAGCGCGATCTCTCTCTCTATCGAATAGAAGTCCAGGCCCTTGCCCACGTTGCGGTTGCCAATTGCGTTCACATCCTGCTTGCTGCCCGCCTTGACGTTGGGATTATCCTGCTGCGGCACGGTCTGATTGGAGGAGGAGGTGGCCGGTGTCGTTGCCTGTGTAGTCGATGCCGGCGTCGTGGATGCGGGCGGAGAGGTCTGGCCCGACTGCTGGCTTTGAGGCAGCGCGACCCCGGGGACCGTCAAGAGCGAAACAGCCATCAGCGCCGCGAACCATTGCGTCGCAAAAGATGACTTCTTCATCGGGCACCTCCGGGACGGCTCGGCCAAGTATACACCCCGTACGCGAGTCGCGATACAGTCCATTCGATAATTGCTTTGGATGGCGTCCACACCGAAAGAGTTATCTTCGCCAGCCACGAATTTGCGCTTTCGGGCATGCGCCAGGGTTGCTTTCGGAGCATCCTGCGGGCTGGCCTGTATTGACGGTCTCGGCCGAATCTGTCTAAATTCAATCTATGCCGGTGAAGAAGATTCAGGTGGGTCAGGTGTGGAAGCGGGATCAGGGCGGCGAATCCTTTTTGATTACTAAGGTTTACAGCGAGGCGCTGGCCACCTACGCCGTGCTCCGCCGGGCGGGGGCTGAGACGGAACCCCCCGTGCGCGTGAAGGTGTCGCATTCCGGCGCGGCCCAGACCCTCCCGGGCTTCAGTTTTGCCCAGCAATCCGACGAGTTCTAAATCCTGCCGCTTTGGCATTGCTCTTCACATCGATCTCCTCACATCGATCGGACCGGCATCGTAACGACGTCGTCCACGCGCAGGATCTCCCTGGCAACAAAGCCCTCGGCGTATTTCACTCCGATCATCCGCCCGTAGGACCCGGCCGTTAAAGTCATTCGCTCCTCGAGTTCATCCAGCGGCAACACCACCTTCTTGGATTTTTTCTCGTTCTTTGGCGCGCGGAATTGCGACTGGTAGGCCAGAATCGCGCGCTTGCGGCGTTCGTATTGCTTCGTGATATCGACGGCAAAAGTGGGCACGACGCTATGATAGGCGGCAGCGTAGATGATCTTGAACGGCCGGAAAGCCTCGCCGCTGAGCGAGTAATTCTTCAAGCCGGCGATGAAGCAGGCTTCGTAGCCCAGGATCGCTGCGGTGTAATGATCGGGGTGGCGGCCCTCCCAGTAGGGAAGTATCACGGTTCGAGGCTCGAGTTCGCGGATCACCTCCGCAATGGCCATTTTATATTCTTCGCAAACATGCAGGTGGGCGTCCGGGAGCCCGAGATTCCGGCGAATTTGCACGCCCATGATTTTCCCGGCGCGGGCTGCTTCGCGGAGGCGGGTCTCGGGCGTGCCCCGCGTGCCTGTTTCACCCTGGGTGAGGTCGACGATTCCGGTTCGGTAGCCAGCCTGCGCCATTTTGATCATGGTGCCGCCGCAGGTGAGTTCCACGTCATCCGGGTGCGGCGCAATCGCGAGCAGATCGAGCTTCATTTATCCTCCGTTTGGGCGTGCGCAGGGTGCGCTAAGATGTCGAGTGAGCGTACACGCTTTTCCCTTTGTTTTCAGCGAGATACGTGCGATTCCGTTCGTCCGTGTGTGTCGACTGAATTGGCGCCTTTTTGCCACTTTTTTCGCCTCGGTTCTCGCGCTGCCGAAGGCCACATTAGCACGGGCGCGGTCGATTGGAAGGGTGGACTTCGCGTGGTACGGGGCATCGCGGGACGGCTTACGGGGCGGTGGAGACGGTGTGAAGCGCTGCGATCCGCCGGTAGTGGGTCAGTCTCCGGTAACGCAACTCGTCGGGTGTTACAGGCCCGGCCTGAAGCAACCACCCGCCTATCGGACTCGTGCTACGCTTCAGGACGGCCGTGAAAACGATTCTACTTCTTATTTGTACGAACATCTTCATTACGATTGCGTGGTACGGGCACTTGAAATACCGCAAAGCTCCGCTTTTCTTCCGTGATCGTCGCGAGTTGGCTGATCGCGTTTGCCGAATATTGTTTTCAAGTACCGGCGAATCGGAGTCGGCTACGGCGAGTTCACAGCTTCCAGTTGAAAATCGTCGGCGAGGTGATCACGCGTTTGCGTGTTCGGACCATCTTGCCGGGTTGTACCTCGGTTGAAAATATCGAATGGAACTATGCTGTCTCGTTTCTATTCCTGGTTGGCATCGGTCGTGGGCGCATTCTGGGGAAAGCGTGATTGCCCGATATTTCGTGGCAATGGGTCGCATTGCGACAGTTGGGTGCGAGCTACGCCTTGCCAACCCACAGCATGATTAAACTGGAAACCGGCCCACTGCCGGTCCGCCCGGTTTTACCAGCCGAGGACGCAGGCGAAGATCAGCGGCGCCACGATTGTCGCGTCCGATTCGATGATGAACCGCGGCGTATCGACGCTTAATTTCCCCCAGGTGATTTTTTCGTTGGGCACGGCGCCGGAATAAGACCCGTAGCTGGTCGTGGAATCGCTGATCTGGCAGAAATAGCCCCACAGCGGGACATTTTCGCGCCGCAGGTCCTGATGCAGCATGGGGACCACGCAGATCGGAAAGTCCCCGGCGATGCCGCCGCCGATCTGGAAAAATCCGAGGGGAGTTTTTCCAGCGACCTCCGTGTACCATCCGGCGAGCGCCATCATATATTCGATGCCGCCGCGAACGGTGGTGGCGTTCTTCACCTTTCCGCCGATCACCTGCGCCGCGAACATATTCCCCAGCGTGGAATCCTCCCATCCCGGAACGAACAGCGGCAGATTCTTTTCGGCGGCCGCGAGCATCCAGCTATCCCGGGGATCGATCTGGTAGTGCTGCTTGAGCTTTCCGGACTTGAGCACTTTGTACAGAAATTCGTGAGGCAGGAAGCGCTGCCCGCCGCGGTCCGCCGCGTACCATTCCTCGACGACGATTCGCTCGATGCGCCGCATGGCTTCTTCTTCGGGGATGCACGTGTCGGTGACGCGGTTCAAATGGCTTTCGAGCAGTTCCACTTCCTGCTGCGGGCGTCAGTTGGCGATAGTGGGGCACGCGCTTGTAATGATCGTGCGCGACGAGATTGTAGACGTCTTCCTCGAGATTGGCGCCGGTGCAGCAGATGGCGTGAACTTTGTCCTGCCGAATCATTTCAGCGAGCGAAATCCCCAGTTCGGCCGTGCTCATGGCGCCCGCGAGCGTCACGAACATCTTTCCGCCCTGGGCCAAATGGGTCGTGTAGGCTTCCGCCGCGTCGATCAGCGTGGCCGCGTTGAAGTGGCGAAAGTGATGCTTCAGGAAAGAAGATACGGGGCTCGCGATTGCCGTTGCGGTGGAACTCACTACCGTGGTGCTCATGTTGCCTCCTCGCTTCAATTTAAAAATGAAAACACCCGTAGACGTGAGAGCGCTGTAAAGGCGTTTTCAGTTAGAAATAGCTGGCGGTGTAGCTCAGGAGCCGAAAAAACTCATGAGTGGAGACAAGAAATTGAAACGAACGCGGATGAAATTCACGCTGCACATGAAATGGATAGCATAAATGAGAGCAATGCGCTATCGAAATCGGCACTTTACGGAGCGTGTTACCAAGAAGGTGCACGCGGACCTGCGCGTTTCTGAAACACGTTTTGTGCCAGAAGACCGTGCTCGACTCGAACTGCGGCTGAATGTACAGTTCGGGTGATGTTGCTGGCCGTGAGTTTTTGAGGCTGGGAGATTTTACGATGCGAATTCTCGCGAAACTGCGCTGGACCTCGCTTCTGTTTCTTGCGCTGCCGTTCTGCGCGCTTTTCGGCGCGCCGCAAAGCGATCGCACGCTCGACCCCGCAGAGCCTGCGGAGCCGCACGCGCTTTCCACCGTTGTGCCGGGCCTAAAGAACGCCATTTCGCACGCGGATGTCGATGAGGGTGGCATGGGCAAGCTGGTGGAATCGCTCGTGGCATGCAAGACGCGCCACACGCTTTCCTCGTGGACCGATCCCGCGCGCGGCATCGGCTGCGGGCGCGATGCCGTCGTGGCGCGGATGAACGAAATTGCCGCGGCGTCGGGAGGCAAGCTGCAGGTGATCGTCGATCCCTTTGAGGCGACCGCGCATCGCACGCACGACGTGCCGGCGCACATCGAGAACGTCTACGCGATCCTTCCGGGGGCGGACGAGACGCTCTCGAAGACGCTGTTCATCGTCTCCGGACACTTCGACAGCATCCCGAGCGACGTAATGAATTCCGAGCTGGACGCCCCGGGCGCCGATGACGATGCGTCGGGCACGGCGGTGAGCGTGGAGTGTGCGCGCCTGCTCACTCTCGCGGGCGCGGAGGGCCGCGGACCGTTTCGCGCGACACTTCTTTTCGCCGCTGTTTCAGGCGAAGAGCAGGGTTTGCTCGGATCGAGCCATCTGCTCGAATGGACGAAGCAGCACGGGTACACGGTCGGCGGAATGCTAGACAACGATATCGTCGGCGCCGATTTCGCGCCGGGCGCCCCGCATCGCGTGAGGTTATTCTCAGGCGCGGGCACGGGTGTTGACTCCGACTCGCCTTCGCGCGAGCTCGCGCGAGCCATCGAAGAGATCGACGGCATCGCGGCGATCCGGCTGGTCCTTTACAGCGACCGCCTGGGCCGCGGCGGGGATCATCTTCCGTTCTATGAGGCGGGGCTGCCCGCGGTTCGCTTCACCGAACCGCTCGAGGATTATCATCACGAGCACCAGACGCCGCGCACCGAAGACGGCGTCGAGTATGGCGACGAGCCGAAGTATCTGAATTACCAGTTCCTGGGAAATGTCGCACGCGACAATGCGGAAGCCCTGCGCCAGCTCGCGCTTGCGCCAGCCCCGCCCGCGGATGCAAAGCTTTCCGGCGGTGTGACTCCAGACGCCAGGCTTGCGTGGACCGCGAATGACGATGCCAGCCGCGCCGGTTTCGAAATCCTGTGGCGCGAAACGACGAATCCTCGCTGGGAGGTTTACGATTTTGTGGAGGCGGCCGGGCAAGCGGTGCTGAAGGGTGTCTCGACCGACAACCATTTCTTCGCCGTCCGCGCCGTGGGAAAGAACGGGGCGCGCTCAATTGCGGCTCCGGCCCAATCGTCAAACCGCTAGCAGGTAGGCGCCCCCGTCCCCCGCAAAACTCGTCGAACCCTCCGGGCCTCTTGCCTCGTCTAATCATGAGGTCTCGTGGCGGGTAACCAGCGTTCATCAGGGCATTTGCGCCCGGCAATCGGGTCGCACGTTCGGAGAGCGTCGTCAACAAAGAGGGGGCGGGCGTGAAAATCGGAATCACATGCTATCCGACGTACGGCGGCTCGGGCGTGGTCGCCACGGAACTCGGCATCGAACTCGCGGCGCGCGGGCACGAGGTCCATTTCATCAGCTATTCGATGCCCATCCGCCTCAGCGGAGCAGCCGCGGAGCGGATTTTCTACCACGAAGTAGAAATGACGACCTACCCGCTGTTCGATCATCCGCCGTACACGCTGGCGCTTGCCAGCAAAATGTTGGAAGTCGGCGAATCCGCCTCGCTCGATCTGCTGCACGTTCACTACGCGATTCCGCACTCGGTGAGCGCGCTTCTCGCCCGCCAGATGGCCGCGCCGCTGCGACTGCCTTTCATCACTACGCTGCACGGCACCGACATCACGCTGGTGGGCAACGATCGCAGCTATCTGCCCATCACGCGATTTTCGATCGAGCAGAGCGACGGAGTCACCACGATCTCCAATCACCTGCGGGATCGCACACTACAGGAATTCGACATCAAGCGGCCGATTGAAATCATCCCGAACTTCGTGAACTGCGACGTGTACATGCGCGCGGAGAATCAGGACGCGCGCTTGCGCTGGGCTCCCCACGGTGAGCCGATTCTGATGCACCTCTCGAATTTCCGTCCCGTGAAGCGCATCACCGACGTGGTGGAGATATTCGCGCTGGTGCGCGAAAAGATGCCGGCAAAGCTGGTGATGATGGGCGACGGGCCGGACCGCGGCGCTGCGGAATTTATCGTGCGGAAGAAGCGCCTCTCGAAGGATGTGTTTTTTATCGGCAAGCAGGACCGCGTGCAGGAAAAATTGGGTCTGGCCGACCTGTTTCTGCTGCCGAGCGACATGGAGTCGTTTGGCCTGGCCGCGCTGGAAGCCATGGCCTGCGAGGTTCCGGTGGTGGCAAGCGATGTGGGAGGGATTCCGGAGGTGGTGACGCACGGCGTCGACGGGTATCTCGCGCCGCCGCGCGATGTGGCTACGGCGGCGAAGTATGCGATCGAAATTCTCTCGCTGCCGGACCGCGGACGCCTGATGGGCCAGCAGGCGCGTAAGAGTGCCCGCAGCAAATATTGCGCGAACGATGTGATCCCGCTCTACGAGGCGTATTACCGGAAGGTTCTGAATTCCGCAGGCGCGGTCGCCAGCGCGGCCAGATAAACTCGCCGGATAGCCAAAGAAAACGTGGTCATTCTGAGCGTCGGTTCCGCGCGAAGAATCCCTCTTACGATTTTGCCTTGAATTAGGAAGGATCGTTTCTAGCGTTCGAGGATGGGTATCGACTGGAGCGAACCCGCAGCCATGTTGATATCGTCCTGCGTGAACGTTCCGCTCGATCCCGCGGTCGTCGTAAATATCAGTCGAAACTGCCCGTCCTTTTCGTCGAACAGGCGGAGCGCCACGGGTCCGCCGTTGGCGGCGTCGCCAAATTCGAATCCGCGGTTCTTCCCCAACTCGAAGGAATGAATGCCGGGCTGGGCGTCGAAGCCGAAAGAAAGCTTCCACAGGAGAAGCACGTTGATGCGGAAGGCGTCCTGGCTGTGCATGAACGGGGAAACCTGCGCCGGGGATGCCGAATAGACTGTCTTGTATAGCTCATAATTCGTATTGGGGGCCTGGTCGCCGAAGATATTCTGGAACTGCTGGTACTGCGTGGTTTCGCCCGATTTCATCTGGCGGACCGTGTCCAGCTGTGATTCGGGATCGAAGAACACGATCACCTGGCCCGAATCGAAATGGAATTGCACGTGGTTGAGTCCCGGCACGGTCTTCACGTTTCCAGGCCATGGCGCGGTGAATTCGTAGTCGTAGGCTTTCAACTGCGCAGGCTTTGCTGTCTTTCCGTTTTTTACCGCCGGGGCCGCGAACACATCAGGCGAATTGGTGGACGCGGCCGTCAGAGGCTGCGGCGCGTCGGCCAGCCACGGATCCTGCGACGTCCAGCGCTTGGTGTTGAACCACACCAGCGTCTGGAGCCCGAACAGAATGCTGAATGCCGCCACCAGAAGCACGGCAGCCGCCAGCAGGATCGCCGACTGCGCGCTGCTTTTTTCGCTTTCGTCTGGGGGCGCCTGGGATGGAGCCTTGGGAGTGCTCGCCATGTGTGCCGGGGCCTTCGCTTTCGGTGGCGCTTTCGGTATCGCTCGGTAGAAAGACGCTGGAATCGAATCGTGAGTTGTATCACGTTTCGACCCCATCCCGAATTAATTTCGCGTGAGTCCCACGGGCAAGATGTCGAAGCTGTCAGAAGGGGGATGGAAGCGGCAGTTTAGCGCTTTAGTTATTTTGCTATGGCACGTCGGCTTCGGCCGGGTGCTTGTGGGTAAGCCTCGCGCGAATATCGGGCCAGAATTCTTTGGCGACGTTTGACACCGTGTCCCACATGATATCGGTTCCCCAAACACTCAGCGTGTTCGCGATCGTGCGGTCGTCCGCTGGATGGTAGATGTTGGAAATTCCCGCCGCCACGAGATTCCCGGCGATCTCGGAGGTATTGAACTCACGCTTTCTGGAATCGCTGCGGGTAATGAATATCCGGCTAACGGCGTACTCGCTGCGATGAACGAAGCTTCCCTGGCCCAATTGATAATAGCGCGGGTCCTGGTGAAGCAGGGAAGGGAACACGGCAGTAGTCATGAACGTGCCGATGATCGCGTCGCCATAGGACGTTCCATAGCGCTTCCCGTAGCCCTCGAAGCCTTGTCCGTAAGAAGGTTCCGAGTTTTCCGCCTGGCCGATCAATGCGATAAACCCGATGAAGGGGAATGTATATGGATCGAATGCGCTGTCCGCTGCAAGTTTGAACTTGCCCTTGGCCGAGAGCGGGCTGAAACGGTCCTGATTTTCCACCGTCGTGTAGTTGGGTATCACCCCGAAAAGCCGGTGATTCTTCGGGGCGATTTGGTCCTGCGCGCCTGTCTCTCGTTCATCCTGCTGTTGTTCTACGGACGATGACGACGAGGACGAAGATGCATCCGGACTCCGAGTGTGAGCCGGGGCTTGGTTTTGTTGGGCCCAAGATGCGCAAGTAAGGACGAGAAAACCGAGCACCACGCTTCCCAGTTGAGAGATTTTCAACCGGCGACGGCGAGATAGAATAGTCATGTCTTTCATTCTCACCCGGCTGGGTGCACTTGTACTAGGAACATAAAACATCGTTTTCCAGAATAATTTTGCCTCACACTTGATTTTTGGATTCGTATCTGAATCGATTCATCCACAGGTCAGGTCGAGGCAGGGCAGCATCCGTTCCTCTCGGGCTCACTATGTCTTACCGCGGCCGGTCCTAAAAGTTCCCTTTATATGTTGCGGCCAGAGGTGGTTGCGTTGCCGGATCAATACGGTTAGCATTTTTCCAGGGCGAGGTCTTGTACGGCGCCCGGCAAAGTTCGCCCAAGAATCCGTTCTGAAATTAGTTTTGCGTCGTTCCTTGCATCGGGGGTGACCAATGAGGCCGCGAATTCTCCTCGTCGATGACCATGAAATCGTCCGAAAGGGCATCAGACAGCTTGTGGACGGCCCCACGCGTGATGTTTGCGGAGAAGCCTCCAACGGCGAGGAGGCCATCCAGAAGGTCCTCCAACTTAAGCCCGATCTGGTGCTGATGGATTACAGAATGCCCGGGATGAGCGGCGCCGAAACCCTGCAAAAGATACGGGAAATCTCGCCCTCGACGAAGATCGTGATTCTCACCGTGGATGACGCGCTGATCCAGTACGCGGACAAGATCGGAGCGGATGCCTGCGTCCACAAGGGAGACGTCGTTTCCGATTTGCGCGATACCATCAATCAGGTGCTGGCCAGAGAGTATCCGCTAAAAGCCTAGCTCACTCCGGCCGGCCCTCCAGTTCTTAGCGGCCGAAAACCGATGGCAAGCTGAAGCGGCGCCCAGAGGCCGGCGCGGGCGTCTTGGATTGCTTCGCGGGGGAATGGCGCGAAGGATCTGCCGTATGGGGCGGCGCGTCCTGACTGGCGTTGGGGGGCGGGGCAAGAAGCTTCACGACGTGCCCCAGGCGCTCGCGCTTAAAGGGTTTCGCCATGCACACCACGGCGCCCATCGAATGCGCCTTGGCGTAATCGCTGGGGTAGGCCGAACTCGTCATCAGCATGATCGGTATGGGCTTGAGCCGCGGCGTTTCCTTGCAGTGCGAACACAGGGAATACCCCGGCATGTCCTCGCCTTCGATTTCGGCGATCAGCAGCGAAGGCGTGCGCTTTTCCAGCACGCTCCGCGCTTCCGCAACGGTTTCCACGGTCACCACTTCATAGCCCTCGGAAGACAGATAAGACCTCATGAAATCGCTGGCGGCACTCTCCGACTCGAGCACCAGTACGAGCGGCAAGAGCGAATCCTGAGTCCCCGGTGCCGTCTGTTCGACAGCCGCATGGGCCAGGGCTATCGCCACGGAGCGGCGCCCCTCGCGCAAGTCGGTGATCCGCACCACGTGCCCTTCTCTTTCCGTCTGCGCGGCTCCGCTGGCGATCGTCACGAGGAGCTTCATGTTCCGGGTATAGATTGCGCTGTTGGTCTCGATCAAGATTCCCGACGAAGATAAATTCACTGTGGTGGTGCTCTCATCCAGCTTGCGGCCGGGACCTTCGACGCCCCGCACGCGAACAGGTGTCGAGACAAGCGTGCGGCTCTTGCGCCGCCGCTCCTGGGTTCGCGCCGGCTTTTCAGCTGTGTTGCTCTTGCTGTGATTGCCCATAAATGCAGATGTCCTCTTCTGGAGGCTATCCCACCCCACCGCTTCCCGGAATAGTACGAAAGGGCCGCGCGCGCTTTTGTCGCGGATGAATAAACATCCGATGCTCGTCTCGAAATGGAGAGTCCGCTGGGTGTGGATGGACTCTCCGAGCCGGACCTGGCCAGCTGGCCCGGGTTCCTATCGGGGAAAGAGGGCATGGTACGGCACGGAACCGGTACGCATGCTGAAAGTGGCCCTGGAAAGCCTTTTCCCCGCTTTTTTGTTCCATAAGGGGCCGGTCCCATACCGGTTTTTACCGCCGTTCGTGAGGTCTATAGACGATGGCCCAGGGCCCCGATACGGCTTAACGTGAAAATGTGGAATCGCGCCTTCGGGCGCAGAGAAGGGGGAACAATGTTACTCCTCATCATACTTCTTATCTTGCTGTTCGGCGGTGGCGGCGGGTATTACGGCTATTCGCGCTGGGGAACAGGGGGCGGTCTCGGAATTTTGGGAACGGTGCTCCTGATCGTGCTGGTGGTTTATTTGCTGGGCGGGATTCATTAGCAGAGTAAGGAAATTTTCCATTTAAGCGCTGCTCCGCGGCGCAATTCAAAAAAAGGAGATCCGCTATGAGTCAAGGAACGAAAGACGAAGCACGCGGCAAGTTTCATGAGGTAAAAGGCAAAGTGAAGGAAAAGATCGGGCGAGCCACCAACAACCCCAGCCTCGAAAGCGAAGGGCAAGTCGAAAAGATCAGTGGAAAGGTGCAGAAGAAAGTCGGGCAGGTCGAGAAGGTCTTCGAGAAGTAGACTTTATCCGAGGACACTGGGGCGGGTCTGCGGGCCCGCCTCCCGCTTTCGTCCTCTTCCTTGTCGTTTACCACACTCTCTCCACCCAGCTCTTCTCGGATCGCCGGTAAAGTTCCTCTTGCAATCGGAAATTCGCGGTGTTACCTAACGTCGTTACGCAACGTCGTTGCCAGACGTGCTGACGAAAATCCGGGATGATCATCCGGGATAAACAGGGGGATCCGCCATATGCGTCGAATTATTTTTCTTGCCGTGTTTGTTGCCCTGCTGATGAGTTCATCCGCCCAGGCGCAGCTCGTGGACGATTACAACCCTCCCAAAACCACCTGCTGCTGGGCTGCAACCGCCAGGAATCTTTCCGATCAAATGCTCGACTGGAACCAGCTGGGCCGGTTCCACGCCGCCGACGAAGCACTCAAGCAGCAGCCCGCGGCTCCCGGGCGTGTAGTGTTCCTGGGCGACTCCATCACCGAAGGCTGGGCGCTCGATCAGTACTTCCCCGGCAAGCCGTACGTCAACCGCGGAATCGGCGGCCAGACGACGCCTCAAATGCTCGTTCGCCTGTACCCCGACGTGCTCGACCTGAAACCGGCGGCGGTCATTGTCCTGGCGGGCACCAACGACATCGCGCAGAACACCGGCCCCGAGACGCTCACCATGGTCGAGGAAAACATGATGGCCATCACCGAACTTGCCCAGCGCCACGGGATCAAGGTGATCCTCTGTTCGGTGATGCCCATCAGCAATTACACGATGGTGCCCGTCCGCCGCGTCATGCGCTCCGGCCCGGGAGCCGCTGGCGGTTGGACAGCGCCGCCCGCCCCAACTCCCCAGATTCGCTCCGTCCAGCGGCCGCCGGACCAGATTCTGCAACTCGACGCATGGATGAAGGCCTACGCCGCCAGCGCCGGAGCAACCTATGCCGACTACTTCTCGGCGGTTGTGGACGACAAGGGCATGTTCAAGGAAGGTTTTTCCGATGACGGGCTGCATCCCAACGATCGCGGCTTTGCCCTGATGGCCCCGGTAGCCGAAGCGGCCATCGAGAAATCCCTGCAGTAGAAGCGTCCCGCAAGGAAGCCCTGTAGGCCGCGGCTTCCAGCCGCGACAAAAAGGCCCGGCGCGCAGTGCCGTCGCCGCTCGTCGTAGCCTTTCGCTGTCATCCTGAGGAGCGCAGCGACGAAGGATCCCTCCCTGTTTCGCGCCACCAAGCAATCCTCCTGAACTCGCCCCGCTGTAGCCCGTACCAGCTCGAATAACTAACCGATTCCACAACCGAAATACCGTGTGCTACACTCCCGCGCCATGAGACGACGCCAATTTCTCGTGCTCACCGGGGCGAGCATCGGTGGCACGATTGTCTATTCGCTCGACCGCCGCTTTTCTATGCTTTCCGCCCAGGAAAAGCCGAAAACCATCCGCGTCCCGCTGCGCTTTCTCACCGAAAACGAAGCGCTGATTCTCACCGCCGCCGTGAGCCGGATTTTCCCCAGCGATGATTCCGGACCCGGAGCCAAAGAAGCGGGCGTGACCATTTTCATCGATCGCCAGCTCGCCGGCCCATGGGGACGCGACGCCCACCGCTACACGCACGGCCCCTTCGCCGAGGATGCGCCGCCGGAGTTCGGCTACCAGGGCAAAGCCACGCCGCGCGAAATGTATCGAGCCGGTCTGAAGGACCTTGCGGGATTCGACCGGCTCAGTCCCGAGGAGCAGGACAAGAAACTCGAGCAGATCGAAAAGACTCCGTTTTTCGCGTTGCTGCACAAGAACACCTTGGAAGGCATGTTCAGCGACCCGGTCCACGGCGGCAACGTGGACATGATCGGCTGGCAGTTGGTTGGATTCCCCGGTCCGCGCATGAGCTACGCGGAAGACATCGACAAGCATTTCGGAGAAGCGTTCCGTCCCAAGCCGATGAGCCTGGCCGAAATATTGCCGGGCCGCAAACTCCATCCATTCGAGGATGAGGATAATGAAAAGCCTTCCTAGCGTGGATGTGGTGATTATCGGCGGAGGCTGGAGCGGCCTCCTGATGGCCAAAGAACTTGGCGCGCGCACGCCGCTCTCCGTCGTGGTACTCGATCGCGGTGGAAAGCCCCGCACGATGGCCGAGCTGGCCGAGGGCATGGACGAGCTCGACTACTATTCGCGCACCCGCGCTCAGCAGGATTGCTCGCAGGAAACGGTGACGATCCGCCATTCCGCAGCCGATAACGCCCTCCCGATCCGGCAGCTGGTGAATTTCCTGCCCGGCACGGGAATCGGTGGCAGCGGCGAGCACTGGGGAGCGGCCTACCCGCGCCTGCAGCACGACATGTTCGAGCTGCGTTCAAAGACCATCGAGCGCTACGGCGCGAAGAAGATTCCGCAGAACAGCTCCGTGCAGGATTGGGGCGTCACTTGGGCCGACGTCGAGCCCTACTATGCCCGCATGGAAAAGCTCCTGGGGGTGTGCGGCAAAGCGGGAAATATCGACGGGAAGATGCTCGAAGGCGGCGATCCGTTCGAAGGCCCGCGCAGCACCGATTTTCCGATGCCCCCCGGCAAGCGCGCCTACATCTGCGACTTATTCGAAAATGCCGCAAAAAAGCTAGGCTACCATCCCTTCCCCACATCCTCGGCCATCAACACCGTAACTTTCAAAAACTCCGAGGGCATCGTGCGCCCTGCCTGCTTCTACTGCGGCTATTGCGGCTTCTACGGATGCATGGTCGGCGCGAAGGCGCATCCGTCGAACACGCTGCTGCCCATCATTCATAAGCAGAAGACCGTAACAATACGTACGGGGTCGACGGTCCGGCGGATCCTTCACGACACGTCCGCGAAGAATGGCAAGGTCAGCGGGGTCACGTACATAGACGCCGCGGGCGAGGAAATTTTCCAGCCGGCCGACCTCGTTTTTTTGGCTTCCTGGACTTTTAACAACACGCGGCTTTTACTGCTTTCGGGTGCGGGCGACGCGTACGATCCGGCTTCGGGTAAGGGAAATATCGGACGTAATCTTACGCACCAGGTGCAGGTGAGCGCTCAGGGTTTCTTCGCACGGTCGTTGAACCGATTTATGGGCGGCGGCACCACCGGCATGCGCATGAGCGACTTCGAGGGCGACGTTTTCGACCACAGCTCGCTTTCGTTCATTCGAGGCGGGTCGATGTCCGGCCTGGCGGGAGGGGCGCAGCCGATCACCGCGTTTGGGGTGGTTCCGTCGTCGGTGAAAAGACGGTGGGGCTCGGAATGGAAGAAGGCGTCGATGGAATATTACGACCGCATCGCCGGCGCCGGTTTTACGGGCGAGCATATCGCGTACAAAACGAATTTCATGGATCTCGATCCGGTGTACAAGGATCGTTTCGGCGATCCTCTGATTCGCCTGACCATCGACTGGAACGATAACGAGCGGAACATGGTCGATTTCATGATTCCCAAGCTGGTGGAATTGACGAAGGCCATGGGAGCCACCGAGGTGGTTCAGCCGGCGCGGGTGGGCCATTACACCACCACGCGCTATCAGACTACTCATGTGCAGGGCGGGACGATCATGGCGGGTTCACCGGACCAGGGCGTGCTGAATCCCTACTTGCAGCACTGGCAGTACTCGAACCTGTTTGTGCTGGGGGCGTCCGCGTTCCCGCAGCAGGGCTCCGCGAATCCGACCTCTACGATTCTTGCGCTGACACAGCGGACTGCCGATGCCGTGGTGGACCGCTACCTCAAGAAACCGGGCCCGCTCGTTTA
>CAWCQH010000028.1:0-195879 GCA_963797585.1 uncultured Acidobacteriota bacterium | reverse complement strand
TTCAATGGTTTACGCTGCTCTTTTGATCCTTCGATTTTGCCACTGTAGATGATTTTGTAGACGGTCAAAACCTCAAGATTCAAAGAGCCCGGATTCCAGCGGGTTTGGGGATTCGATCCCCACGAAGGAATTGTGGTACACGTCTTGCCGTGGCCGGAAAGCAACGTAGCGTGCTATGGGTCTCCTTGTGCCAGAAAAAGCGTGCGTTAAGCGGGGAGGTGAAATTGGCGTTTGCACAGATGAAAGCTCCCTCCCGCGCTTGTGGCAGCGCCGCTTCTATGATTTCAATGTCTGGGTTTGAAGAAAAGGGTGGAAAAGCTTGACTACATGCACATGAATCCCTTGAAATTGAAAAGAAGACTGGCCGGTCATCCCATGGATTGGCCGTGGAGCGGTTTCTCCTTCTACGCGAAACTCAAGAGTGGCTTGATTCGCGTCGATCCTGTGAAATGAATGGCAGGAATACGGAGAATTCAAAAGCCCGACCCTTCGAAAACCACGAAGAGTCGGCCACCCGGAAATTCGACGTCAAGAGCTTCGCCGCCCGACCCGAAACGATTTCGCATCAAAACCTTCAGCGAAAGGGTGGGCCACCTGCCGCGCAGCATCCATTCTGGGGTGACGCGTCACCCGTAAATCCGGTGCAAAGCACCGTCGCCTTCACTCAGACGCAGCAAGGCCGCCTCGGAGAGCGACCCACTGATGCTTCAGGGATGGCTCGCTGGGACGTTCAGGCGACATGCGGATGCTGGCGGCTCTGCCTAGTGCGGGCGGGCTTCTCCGACCCAACGAGGGCCGTCGCAGCCCGAAGCCAGGTCTTCCGATAATCGGGATTCAACCCCGCCATTTTCGCCCGTCAGGTATAGAACATCATCAACGACAGGGCGACCGTCTTCACGAACCACTACCGCCGCCACGTACCAGACCAGTGGTTTGTTTGGAGGGTCGCCCACTGTAAGCCGCACGTACACGCGAGAGGAGCCATCTTTCTCTGACTCCGTTCTCTCGATATGAAAAGCCTGCGGCTCAGCTTCTTCGTTGGCACCCGAGAAGATTCCGTTCTCGATCAGCCCAACCGGTGGTTTCAAGCTAGGGTCTGGGTTCTTCCTACGCCAGTCAACGGCGCACGCTTTGTTGAGATCAAATCGGTGACGCAGCGCCTTGCTCAGGTATGGCGCAAAAGCCCTCATGTCCCCACCAGATGGGATGCCGAGTGGACGCCGAGTCACCACTTGCTTATAAAGGGCGCTAATTAATCTCTCGGACTGATTAGGCGGGAGAGATGGTTTGCTTTGCGGAGTACCGTGGCCCCACACCAGCACAGTAAGCAACGGCAAAAAACAGATACACCATGAACGCTTCATATCTCTACCTCAGGGAACGATGATGACGTGATAGGCCGACGCGCTGTTTGCCATGGAATGCCCATAGTCGGAGTTAAACGGCATCTCTCTTATATGCGGTGGTTGAGCTGCCGTACCCAAGCTCGGATAGGCTGGCCATTGATCAAAAATGAGAATGCTTCCCGGCTTACCTCCTGGCCCCAGGTAGATTCCGGAGTTTTGATCTTCATTTGTAGGGTACTTTCCATTGCTGCCGAAGGTGGCAATTGCCGTTCCGATTGGGATGGAACTGTTGCCCGATACAGCTGCTCCTTCCCTCCACGCTGTTGTAGGAGCCGTGATACCCGAAAAATGCTTGCACGCTGTCACGCATTGGCCTTGAGTGTCATCTGGGGGATGAAGAACCTGGCCATTCTTCCCGCCATGCGTCCTGTTGTATATCTCTGAACCAGGACCGGTAGGGGCTATATAGGAGCCATTGGGTTGGCGACCTGTCTGTTGTTGGGCCTTAACATTCTGTTGTGTACTCTGCGGCGATGGCGCTGGATCAGAACCACCGATGTTGGTTGGCCCGGAGTGAGGGTCCAGATTCCTTAACCAATCCCATATGCTATGCCCGTCTACGTCTTCTTTGCTGGTCGGGTCATTGCGGACATACCCGTAGAGATTTAAGGTCTGTGGGTCATTGAAATCTGCGTAAGGTACGCCTTGGGGATTCTTTGACCAGTCCGGCGACATAAAGCGGCCCGTCTGCGATGAGTAGAATCTCGCCTCAAAGTAGTCGAGGTTGGATTCGGGGTCCCGTTCTTTGCTGGTGAATTTGTAGTGTTGCGGGCAGGTATTCACGACTGGCCGCTCACCGCCAAAGGGATAGAAGTCAGCATCGTAGCAGATATTCCCGGCCGAATCCGTGATGACGCGGGACGTACCCAACTGATCCTCAATGTAATAATAGACGCTGGGACCAGCGGGCGGGTCGAGGGTAATGGTGGCAGAGCCCACCACAGATCCGTCGTCTGTGCTTGTCGCCGTGAGAGTGACCGTCTGAGCAGTCGTTATGATCCCTGGTGCTACGTACATCGTAGAATTCGTGCTAGTCGAAGAAAGTGAGCCGACGCTCGGGCTAATGGACCATGTCACGTTTTGGTTTGGAGTGCCGGTGACCGTAGCAGTGAATTGCTGTTGGCCATTGGCATAAAGAGTATAGGAAGATGGGCTTACCGAGACGGAAACCGCCGCCAACGTTACTGTAGCTGTTCCTGAGCCTCCCGAACCCGCTTGACTGGTCGCCGTTACCGTCACATTCTGGGTGCTACTGATAGTCGCGGGAGCTGTATACAATCCCGCCGACGATATGTTGCCGACGTTTGGACTAAGCGACCAGCTCACATTCTGATTGGACGTACCCGTCACGGTAGCCGTGAATTGCTGCGTCTGGCTCTGGCCCAGCGTCGCCGTCGTGGGGCTTACGGTGACGTTGCCACCGGTCGTGGCCATGAATGACAAGACGTGAGCGCTCCAGTTGGGGTTGGTCGTATAGGAAGCTGTGGCCGCATAGCTTCCTATCGACGAAACGACCCGGGACTCTAAGTCGAACTGATATTGTGGATTGGGGGGCATCGTCCAGCCGCTACCCGGCGTTCCCAGTTCCGTGTTTGTTCCGTTTTCAATAATGCCCAACAGAATCTCATTCGCCTGAGACGTGGTGGCTGAGCCCGAACTGACACTATTGTTGCTCCCAAATCCTATCTGCGATTGATCCAGAGCCGTCACTCCATACAACTCCGCCAACGCAAGATCGTAGTAGTCCCCGTTGACGGTGGAGTTTGCTGTAATCGTGTCGCTGCCCGAGGCAGGAGCTATCGCCCACCAGACGCCGTATACGCCTGTGAAACTGTCCCCGGAACCTCGAAATGAAGCGCCAATAGAGTTGAAATCCAGCCTGGTGTCACCGAACAACGGTCTCAGGGAGGACGATGACGAGAAGCTGCTTCCAGTCCAACCAGAGCTGCCGCGCTGCAACCCAGAACAGTTTGTCGAGTAAGGTCAGTCGTGGCCTTGGATGCCGACGCTTAAACACTGCGAGTTGTTGTCGGAGAGCGAGATTTTCAAGCAAGAGGCTGCGACGGGTGCAAAACAGACGAGCAATAGTGCCCAGACAGAGCCGGACGATGTTGAGCATCAGTTAGGTGTAGCATCCCGCTGGAAAGAACCGAACCGCCGTAAGCTCTTGATTACAAAGCCGAGCAGGGTTTTGGCGAGGCACAGGTAACACCAGAAACAAAGGCAGTCAAACATCGGCAGCGGTGCCAAATTCAGCGAACCGAGGCAACGTTCGCAAAAGGTTGGATGCTCTTTGATAATTCAAGGGGTCACGGCGCCGCGGCTTCGAACATCTGGATAGAAATAGGCCATGCAGGTATGGCAAAGTCCGTGGGAAACCCTTCCCGGCTGCTCGATTAGAAAACGCGGAATCCAATCCCACGTTTCGCGTTCCCTGGGGCCGACCCTTCGGGTGCGGCGGCAATGGCAGCACATCGTTAGGATCCCATGCTCGTTCACATAGACAAGGTTGCCGCTTACCGGCGGGCTTTTCCGCTTATGAGACTCTTCAAACCGCATCGAATTCTCGACCAGAAGGTGCCCGTCGGACAAGGGAAGGACACGCATGTGAAAAAGCCGGAAGAGCTCGGGCGACGAGCACTCGAAATCATGTTCCCAGATATTGCCGGTCGCGCGCGCTTCGGCGAAGGCATCTGCGTAAAACTTCTTCAAGAGGCTGGGAATGGCGTCCAGAAAGACTGTTCCAAGAACCTCCGAGCGGTTGAGGCCCTTGCCGTAATTCTCGGCTGCAAACTTATTCCAGGCTTGGTTGCAGTAAACGATGCGAAGATCGGGCCGCAGGATATAAATTACCGCAGGTTCTGTTTCCAGACGGGCGTAGGAAAGCCCGGCGGCAACGAGGATTGATTCTAGATTGGAGTCCGTAAACATGGCCTCCCCATCGGCCGGTCTGGTCTATCGAAATGATTCAAAGGCCATGGAGTACAGAACCGTCTGGAAGAAACCGATTGGGCTTCAGGTTCTAATCTTCAACATCCGCATCGTTTCCTTTTTCTCGAACGCAGTACTGATCGGGCCAACACTCGTTGAAAAGCGCTACCAGCCGTTGCGCCTCTTCTAATTCGGCATAGGAACGTACCGGCAACCGTTCACCGTTTTCCAGTTTGCGGAAGACGCTATACATGGCCTATTTTAAATTGGAATCCGTAAACATAGCCTGTAATGGGCTAATTCCCCTGAAAAATCCATTCGGACGTGCGATCGATGAATTGGAAGCCGTATCTCTGCCAGGGTGTGTTGGGAGACTCCCTGCGGACCACCTGCGCAACGCCCGCATATCTCGCCCGCTGGCCCGGCAGGAAGACTTCGACCTTCGCTCCTTTGATGAGCGAGGTTGTACACCGGCACAGAAATCCGGTGAGACTCGCATCCTCCGTCGCTGTCGCTTCCTCAAATTGTTTACCGTCGGCATCCGTGCCGCGCAGCTTCAGCACGACCTTCATCCGCACGCGAGGGTGCCGCCGGCGTTCCGGTGCTTTCTTTTGGCAGGCGGTGTCCAAGGCAGTCTTCAACGCGGCGAAGTCCAAAGGTTTCTGGAAATAGCCCTTGGCCCCCAGTTTTTCGCACTGCTCCCGATACTTCTCACCTTCTCCGGTGACGACGAACACTGGAATTGACGAGGTGTAGCTCAAGGAGTGGATGTTCTGGCAGAGCTCGAACCCTGAGAAATGCGGCATCATCAAATCCATCACGATCGCGTCCGGTTTGTACTCCAGGGCCAGCGCAACAGCTTCCTTTGGTTCGCTGGTTTCAATGACTTCGTACGCATCGGCTAAGCGCGTACGAAACAGGTTGAGCATCGCCTCGTTATCGTCGACAACCAGGATTTTCTGCATTTCAACAGCTCCTTTTCTAGTCGATGGCTGCTTTACTCGAATCCCTCTTGGCACCAGTGCAGCGGCTCTGCAGCGCCAGCCCGATTGTGCGAGACAGATCCTGTCGTGTGAACGGCTTCATTAGTAAGAAGCTGCCAGGCTCCAGGGGCCATTGCTCCTTGTAGGTATGGCCCGTATAGCCTGACATGTAGACCACGGCTGTCTCCGGGCGTTCCCGGATAATTTCCTGAGCCAGGGCTTTGCCGCCCATCCCCGGCATGATGACGTCGGTTAACAGGAGTTCAACAGCGCCGCGATGCTCGCGGCTAATGGCGAGGGCTTCCTCTCCATCGTTTGCTTCAAGCACGGTGTACCCATAAGCCTGCAATATATTGCGAACCAAAGTCCGCATGGCTGGTTCGTCTTCGGCGATCAATATTGTTTCACTGCCGGAGCGCAAGTGCATCGGCTCCGGCTCCGCCGTTTTTGTCGCCGAAACCTCGCAGGTTAGGGGTAGATAAATGTTGAAGGTCGTTCCCTTGCCCGGGGAGCTATCAATATGGATGTGACCGCCGCTTTGCTTCACAACACCATAGACTGTTGACAGGCCGAGCCCGGTGCCCTTGCCTTTTTCCTTGGTAGTGAAAAACGGCTCGAAGGCCCTCGCTTTGGTAGCTGCGTCCATTCCCACTCCCGTATCCGTCACGGTCAGGCAGGCGTAGGACCCGGGGCTATTCGGGTAGTGATTCTGCAGCAGCGCCGCGCCGAGATCGACCCTTTTCGTTTGAATGGTGAGCTTGCCCCCGTTGGGCATGGCATCCCGGGCGTTCACGGCAAGATTGACGAGAACCTGCTCAATCTGACTGTGGTCTGCTTTCACGCGCCCAAGAAGGGGATCCAGTTTCGTTCCCAGCTGGATGTCCTCTCCGATCACGCGCCGTAGCAATTGGTCGATGTCGCAGACAATCGCGTTAATATCAAGGACCTTTGAGTCGAGCACTTGCTGACGGCTAAAGGCCAATAGTTGGCGGGTGAGCGCGGCCGCCCTTTTTCCCGCCTTCAGGATTTCATCGACGCTATTGCGAAGCTTATTACCCTCTTTCAGCTCCTCTTGGAGGTATTCGGCATATCCGATCATGACGCCAAGAAGATTGTTGAAATCGTGTGCGATACCACCGGAGAGCCGGCCTACCGCTTCCATTTTCTGCGACTGCATGAATTGCTCTTCCAACAGCTTTCGCTCGGTAATGTCACGGTTTATGCTGACGACTTTTGTGACTTCTCCCTCTTCATTCCGAATGATGCTTCGCGTCGATTCGAGGAAGCGCCAGGACCCATTCTTATGCCGCATTCGATACACAACCCTGCCCCCGGTTCCGTTTGAGCGAGCTTGTTCCAGCGCATTCCGAACCAATTCGTGGTCGTCTGGATGAATTTGTTCAAAGGGTGATGTTCCCTTCAGTTCCTCGGGGCTGTAGCCAAGAACGGTTTGATAGGATGGGCTGTTGTAAATTCGCTTTCCGTGGGGATCCACAACAGCTATCAAGTCCCCCGCATTCTCGGTGATCAGCTGGAAAAGCTCCTCGCTTTCCCGCAATTTCTCACGGATTTTGCCCCTTTCAATCGCATGTCGCAATGCGCGGGCCAGTGTGTCGCTTGGTAATTTTTCTTTGCCGATAAAGTCCTGGGCGCCCACGCCTACCGATTGGGCGGCCAGCTCATCGTCATCGCGTCCGGTCAGTACGATTGTCGGGAGTGTAGGGAACTGGGACAGCACGGCCTGAACCGTGTCGATTCCTTGGCTGTCGGGCAGCCCAAGATCAAGGAGGAGTGCGTCGTACTTGCTGCCCCGGAGAAGTGCAATCCCTGTCGAAAGCCGATCCGTCTGTTCCACCGTGAATATGTCACCGGCGGCTGAACGGAGCATAAGCTGCAGAAGACGGGCATCTCCGGGATTGTCTTCGATGAGTAGAACCCTGAATGGCATGTTGACTCCCGCGTCAGTCAATCGAAGGACTGAGAACTTCTCGGCGACTATCGGACTCCCGGTTGGTCGAGTGATTGGTACTATCATGAGCGCCTGCCTTCCCCGTTTCCGGGGGAAGCGTAAAGAAGAACGTGCAGCCTTTACCCGGTTCCGATTCCAGCCAGATTCTGCCGCCGTGCCGCTCTACGATTTTTTTGCAGAGTGCGAGGCCAATTCCTGTGCCGGGATATTCGGAACGGGTATGGAGCCTGTAGAAAAGCTGAAATAGGCGCTTCCCTTGATCCGCGGGAATCCCGATCCCGTTGTCCTTGATCGAAAATAGCCAATTGCCGTTCTTCCGACAAGCCGATGTGTGAATGCGTGGAGTAACACCCGGAGCGCGGAACTTCATCGCGTTGCTGACCAGGTTCTGAAACAATTGGCCAATCTGCCCCGCGTCAGCCATGATCACGGGAAGGGCGTCGCTGGTAATCACGGCCCCGCTTTCACTAATCGCCTGCCGCAGATTGATTTGCGTAAGAGCCAGCACATCATCGCAACGCGTTTCCTGAAGCGCGCCGCCGCGCCGGTCAACGCGCGAGTATGTCAACAGCGCTTCGATGAGCGACTGCATCCGGTGCACCCCGTCGACGGCAAATCCGATGAAGTCGTCGGCGTCGGCATCCAGTTTTCCACGGTAACGCTGGCCCAGCAGCTGCGTGTAGCTGGCTATCATCCGAAGGGGCTCCTGCAGATCGTGCGAGGCGACATAGGCGAACTGTTCGAGTTCGGAGTTGGATCGCCTCAACTCGGTCGTATCGTTCTCCGATTTTTCCCGGGCGTTTTCCCGATCCGTGACGTCTTCCAGCTCCAGAAAAATACCACCTGGCTCCTCTCTTTCTCCGTCGAGACGCCTCGCGTTGAATAAGAAAATGCGGGACTCGATTCCAGCAAGACAGGACTCACACGGCGAATCTTCTGGCGTATTGGGACAAAGAAGCTTATGAAAATGAGCCTGGAGACTCGCGCCATCCCAGCCCGGGATCTTGAGTTCTGCAATCATCCGTTCATCGACGCATGCCGCGGTGATCTCGAAGGTCTCGTAGAAGGCACGATTGGCAGTCCTTACTCGCATGCTCGGATCGAGAAGCAGCGCCGGTTTTCGCGAGGTGTGGAAGACCCTTTCCGCCAAAGCTGGGACGGATAACGATTCTCGGTCCCCCGCTTCAACCGGCGCATGGCACAGCGCATCCCGCCGCATGTCCATAAATATCCTTTGCCGAGGGAAGATTCTCTCTCCCGCACCGGTGCAAGCATCAAATGTAGCCAAGCGTTACTAGTGATCTTCCTCAAAAAAACCGAATCCAAAGTGTTCCTCTCCGCTGCAGAATGGTAAGCGCGGCTGAGCCTCTCACCGCCAAGCCGCGCTCACGCACCGTAACAGGAAGGCGTTTTTTCTCCGCCTGACCCGGTACAACCGGCTCTCCGAAAATCCGTTCTGCAAGACAATCCCCGCCATGCTTTTGGGCAGGGAAGCTGCGCTGTTGCGAGACCGAACTTACGGGAACGGAAGCCTGCCTCTCCTCAAATCGGCCAACGGTTTCGGAGTCGATTCTGCACCTTCTACAAAATTCAAATGCACAGCAATCAGCGGCTCAACTGAATCGTAACAAGCCAGAGTTGGGCATCGCGCCACTGTTTATGACAGCGATTTCTGCAGCGATTTCTCCTCTGCCCTGCCCGCTGTTTCAACGAACTGAATGCTGAAACTGCGATCGGTGGGATTTGCGTCCTTTTCCCTGATGGTATGCGCTCGCCCGAGGTAATGCTCCTCTCCGCCGCCCAGGAAAACCTCCACCACCGAATTTTCCTCCGGCGGTGCAGGAGATGTGCAAAGAAAGCCCCCGCCATTCGTATTTTCCGCCGTTGCGCGAACCTCGAAATCCTTTCCATCGGCTTTCCCTTTTAGCTTTAAAGCGATCTTGAATTGAGCTCGCACTTCGGTCCCGGAATCTCTCGACGACAGCGCCACCTCCAATTCGCCTTTCAGCTTCACGAAGTCAATGGGCTTTTCAAAGTATCCCGACGCACCCAGGCTCTTACAGAAGGTCTTGTTTCGGGCGCTCTGGCCGCTTACGACAAAGACCGGTATCTGCTGGGTAATGCCAAAAGACGAAAGGGTCCGGCATAACTCGAACCCGGAAACTCTCGGCATGTTTAAGTCCATCAGAATCGCATCGGGCTTGTTTTGCACGGTCAATAGAAAAGCGCGCTCGGGTTCGCCTGTTTCGATGATCTCGTAAGCATCTTGGAGACGCGTTCGAAACAATGCCCGCATTCCTTCATCGTCGTCCACTATCAACAATCGTTTCATTGTTCCACCCCTTGACGCCCTGTCAGCGTGGCGGCCCGGCCTCTCCAAATTCTGCTGCTATCGCATTTCAGCGGCCGCGTTTAAAGCGGGCTCATGGCTGCAGGGCCATCTTGGCCCCCGCTTCCTGCGTTTTTGCGCGCTTCTGTTCGTACATTTTGCTGTCGGCTTGTGCGAGCAATTCCTCAAGCGTGGGAAATGGTTCGCTATGGCAGTGAACAATGCCAGCGCTGAAGGAGATTTTGTACTCACGTTCAGGAGCGTTCATCAAATCCTGCTCACGGACGAGCCGCTTCAGGATCGTCTGAATGGACAGTTCATCCGAGTCCGTGATTAGAACTGCGAATTCGTCTCCGCCCAGCCGTCCCACGATGTCCGACTGGCGGAAGCACTTGCGCAGTATTCTGGAAGCGTCCATCAGCGCCCGGTTTCCCTCCGAATGGCCGAACTTGTCGTTAATCTGCTTGAAGCCGTCCAGATCGAAAGCCGCGGTCGAAAAGCTCCTCCCGCCCCTCCGGGCAATTTTCAGGTGCTGGTCGCCTAAATGCAGGAACCCGCGGCGCGTATAGAGGCCCGTCAGATCGTCCAGAAGAGCCAGCCCATGCACTGTCGATTGCAGCCTGTGCCGCGCAATCGCGTGCCGCAGAGCCCGCAAGAGTGACGCCGAGTTGAACATTCCCTTCACGAGGTAGTCTTGTACGCCTTCCGACAGCGACTGATAGGCGAGCAATTCGTGATTCAAGCTCGACAAAATGATAATGGGAATGTTCGGGTCGTAGAGCAGAACCTCCCGGGGCGTATTCAGTCCACGGGAGTCGGGCAGCATCAGATCGAGGAGAAGGGCGTCAAAATTCTTCGTCCTCAGCTTTTCCAAGCCGGCCGCGAGACGGTCCGCGTGTTCCAGCACATATTGATCTGTTCCGCCTTCCGTGAGCATTTCCTGGATTAGCCGGGCATCGCCGGGATTGTCTTCGATGAGAAGGATATCGAATCGCATGTGTGATTCTCCTTCATGCAGCTGGTAGTTTCACGATCGTCATCCAGAAATCCTCGATCGCCCGGACGACCGTGACAAACTGTTGCAGGTCGATCGGCTTGGTCACGTAACAGTTCGCGTGCAGGTTGTAGCTCTTGACGATGTCCTGCTCTTCCGCGGAACTTGTTACCACCACAACCGGGATGCGCTTCAGTTTTGGGTCGTTCTTGATTTCCAGCAGCACTTCTCGCCCGTCTTTGCGCGGCAGATTCAAGTCCAGCAGAATCAAGTCGGGCCGCTTGGCGTCTTTGTAAGGCGGTTCCTGGCGCAGAAACTTCAGCGCTTCCACCCCATCGATTACGGAATTGAGATGGTTGCATACCTTCGCGTCGGCCAAGGCCTCCCTGGTGAGTCGCAAATCACCCGGATTGTCCTCGACCAGCAGGATTTCAATGGGCCGAACCAGTTCGCTCAAAGCTAGTCTCCTTTCTCGGCGGTAATTGGGAAATCGTGAAATAAAATATGGCGCCTTGTCCGGCCTTTGATTCGACCCAGATGCGACCGCCATGCCTTTCCACGATCTTCTTGCAAATCGCGAGCCCGATCCCAGTGCCCGGATAGACATCCCGGGGATGCAAGCGCTGGAACACCTCGAATATGCGCTTGGACTCATCGGCTTTCATGCCGATTCCATTGTCCGCAACGCTGAACAGCCAATGTTTCTTATACTTACGGCCCCATATTCGAATTCGCAGGGGCCGCTGGCTTCGGAACTTCAGTGAGTTGCCAATCAGGTTTTGGAAGAGCTGGGTGATTTGCCTCGCGTCGGCGGTTATAGTGGGTAGAGGACCATGCGCGATATCGGCGCCGGCTTCCTCGACGGCCGCTGTCAGATTTGCCAGCACGGTCTGCAGAACTTCCTCGCAACCGACCGGGGTGTAAATTAAGTTACGTCGTCCAACACGGGAATACACCAGGAGGTCGTTAATCATGGCTTGCATCCTGTGTGCCCCATCGACCGCAAAGCCGATGAATTCCTTCGCGTCGCCGTCCAGCTTGTCGCTGTAGCGTTCGGCCAACAGCTCCGAAAAACTGGCCACCATTCGCAGGGGTTCCTGCAAATCGTGCGACGCCACATAGGCGAACTGATCGAGCTCCGCGCTTGATCGCTGCGCTTCCGCCATGTGCTGCGAGAGCAGTTCGCGCGCCTGCGTGCGCTCCGTAACATCCTCCAGTGCAAGCAGCACGCTTCGGAGCTTCGGATCGGCGTGGTTGGTTCGCCGTGCATTCAGCAGGATATTGCGGCGCCCGCGCCCGCCGATTTCGAAGTCGATCGGGAAATCTCTGGATTCGCTGTTGCCCGGGAGAATGCTTTCCAGCAGCCGGCGGACTTCCGGACGGTCCCAGCGGTGCTGATCGATCTGATAGATCGGCTGGTTCTCGATCGAATCCGGTGCCAGATGAAAGATACTGTAAAAGGCCGTGTTGGCCTTCTGGACGCACAGCGAAGAATTCAGAACCAGGAGCGGTTCACGGATTGTGTCGAAAACGCTTTCGGCCAGAAACGGCTTGCCGATTTCCCCCGGCTGCTCCCCACGTATCCCGTGATCGCTTCCTTCTAGATGGGCCATAGGCATCATCCTTTACCTTCGACAATCCTATTCGGAGTTCCGTCTGTGACAGATTGCCGGCAATGGTATCCCGGCGCGCCCAAGAACCCTTTATTCCTGAGAGTTACTCGTGCAGGGCCAAGAGGAATTGCGTCGGAATCCCGAATGTCTTGAGAGTATCCGCAGAGCAGCTCGGTGGCGGGTGAAACGGTTGAAACCGGGATACCCCCGGCAATGCTTGCTGCGTGGCCCTTGGGCTGCCGATTCACAATGACTCCTAGCCCGGAGGAATGACTACTTCCTTCCGGCGCAGGCGACAAACGGGGCCGGGTTACTTACAAGCAGTCGGTCAGACCTGGCGTTCGCGATGCTCCGGTTAACGCATCCTGGTAGCCGCTGCCGTTAATCTGTGACCTGCGTCACACACTACGGCCCTAAGTGACAGAATGTCAATTACTGTCAAATATATAGTTTGTGCAATCGGTTAATACCCCCGTCGGGGGTTTTGCGCGGAAGCGCAGGGAAGACGTTCTTGAGGCTGCCTGTTATTCAGGCCGAATGTCGGCAGTTTGCAGCGGCCAGCGTTACGGTGCTCTTCCGATCCACCAGAGCACCCGCGCCACGATTTTCCACGTGCCGCCTCCGCCGTCGAGTGTCACGGATTCGTACTGCGGATTCTCGGGCTGGAGCGTTTCGGTCTCCCCATAGCGTTTGAAACGGGACACCGTGAGCCCCTTGTCTTTTTCCCAGGCAATCACGATTTTTCCATCCAGCTCTGCCTTATCGGTCTGGGAAGAGTCGACCGCTACGATGTACGAGTCACAGATCGTTGGGGCCATGGAGTGTCCGCGCACCCGCAGGCAGCTCGTGGACGAAGGATTCGGACACCACTCGATTGGCGCTGCGATCATGCTGTCGATGACGGCATCTTGAAGAGACGCCGAATCGTCGCCTTTTTCTCCATGCGATGCCACGACGACTTGCAGCAAGGGAACCGCCACCAGCCGCAACTTCCCCTTCGATTTTCTGTTGCCGCTGCCCGCGCTTACGATTTCGAAATCGCGGGTATGCGACTGCCGGAGCCGTCTTTGCAGGCCCGGCATCACCTTCATCACGTCCTCGCTTCGCAGTCCCGCCCGTCCCCAGAAGTACCAACAGGCAGGGTCGCCGGCAAGATTCCCGATGTCGATGTAGCTGTGAGACGGGGGTTCCTGTGCCCCGCGCTCCCAGCGGGACACCGCCATCGCCGAGGATCGGACCAGACGGCCGAACGCAGTCTGGCTTAAACTTAATTCCTTGCGCAGCGCAAGTATCTTGGCGGCCCACGGAGGTTTGAGGGAATTCTTCAGTCTGCGTTTTCGTTTCAGCATCGCTTTTGCCCTTTCAGGTTTACACTACGCCCCTTGATTGTCACGATCAATCCTGCTTATTATTAAAAGCTCGCTAAGCTTATCGATGGCGGAATGTGGGGCTAGCAAGTGTGTCTTCTTTAGGAGAAATACGACTATGCTTCGTTCTAGAAGCGCTGTTATTTATATTGGCTTTTTATTTAGATTCTCTCGACTTGAATGAAGCATTCAAAAGCTTGTACGTATCTCACCAACTGCGTGGCTGGGTCCGGCAGTAACGGGCATCGGAAAGCTGGAGAAGGGCTGAATCGTTGTTGACATTAGAAAAGGGAGCTGGATAATCTGTGGCATCCCTTCCATCGCATGTGTATGTCGCATGCATCTCCGCGATGAGCGTGTTTTGATTTTCCGCGCATGGAAATTGCGGTTTCTGCTTGTTGGCCGTGGCTCGGCGTGGCAGCCGGTTCCTGTTCCGGGAAGGAACTTTTGGTTCCTTCCCACGCAAGACCTAGATAGCGGGCCCGCCGTGCGCTTGATTCGTCGGTCCGCGCAATTCATATGAATTTCCATATGGAGTGTCAGCCGTGCCTCTTCTGAACGCCTTGCGCAAAGTGGGCAACCAGTGGTCCTTGTTGGTCTTGAATGAGCTGATGGAAGGTCCTCGCCGGTTCAGCGAGCTTCAGGCTGCCGTGCCGCAAATCTCCGGAAAGTCGCTCTCGCGGGTGCTTTCGAAACTTCAAAAGGAAGGCCTGATTCAGCGGAAAGTCACGTCGACCCGGCCCCCGCAGGTTATCTATTCGCTGATTCGCAAAGACCCTGCCTTGCGCGAAGCGATCGATGCGCTTTCAAGATGGGGAAAGAATCAGAAAAACAAGTCCTAGCACAGGAACCGCTCTTCGTTGTCAACCGGCCACTAAGTGTCATAATGCCGTGCGAGGTACGTACTCCCTTGTATACTGCAAATTGGTGGTGATAAAGTTGACATCGTATAAATGACTTATGAGTGATCGTAAGTTGAGCTGCGAACCTGCCTATTACTCAAGAAACGCGCAGAGGGAACAACCGACAGGACGCTCCTGCAGTACGACCCTGCCCCCTCATGATTGCCCTTCGTAAGTTGGGGGCGCGCTGGACACTTCTGGTATTGCGCTCCCTGATCGACGGACCCCGCCGTTTTTGCGAGATTCGAAAGGAGACCCCGCAAGTTCCAGCGAAGTCGCTCGCTCGTGTGTTGTCGAACATGGAAAGAGAGGGCTTGATTGGGCGCCGGGTAAGTTCGACGCGGCCTCCGCAAGTCTCTTATTCTCTCACCGACGACGACCCGCTCTTGAGTGAAGTGATCGACGCTCTGTTCCGATGGGGCAGCAAACAAGCGCTGCGACGCAAATCTCCGATCTCGCGATCGAAATAGTCCGCCTCCTGCCTTCTGCAATTTGAGAGTGCTCGATCTATGCCAAGTCCTTGTGAGTCAGCCTCGTGGTTTTCCGCGTAGTACTCCCGCTCGAAAAGGTTAATACAGCCAGAAGTACATCACGCTGAGGAATCATTTCACTGTCTCTGCGTCAACGCTTATAACAACCTTCGCGGGGATTGGCGCTTTTGGGCGTTTCCCTTGGCCGCGCAGCGGGCTTCGCTGAGGAATTCGTGCGAGCGTCGTTGAATCGCTCGGTCAAGTATCGGTAGCGCGTTCGCGGTCGCTCTAAACCCAAATTCGCACGCTTTGACCGCGTAACAATCGGGCGCATGGGTTTGTCCGTATGGGCCCGTTCTCAAACTGAGGAGACGCATGAAAAAGCTGAGGCAAGCGAACGGCAGGATGCTATTGGGGACCCTTGTACTCTCGATTCTTTCCTTGTGGTGTCCCAATGCCGGGGCGACGAACAATCCGGTTCCCTTTATCACGAGCATTTCGCCGGTTTCCGCGACGCCAGGTGGGTCCTCGTTCACCCTGACCGTTAACGGCGTGAACTTCGTCGGGACCTCAATTGTGAACTGGGGCAGCACCGCCCTCAGTACCACGTATGTCTCGGCCGAGCAACTGACCGCGACAGTGACCTCCACGTTGATCGCCGGCGGCGGTACCGGCTGGATCACCGTTTCCAATCCCGGTGTTGCTAAGTCGAATGTCGTTTACCTGCCCGTGATCGGCGCTACCTCCGCGATCACGGGGATCACGCGAACCGCCACCGTAGGTTCTTCACCGGACCGGCAGGCCATGGGTGATTTCAACGGCGACGGCATCCTGGATTTGGCGGTCGGCAACATCGGCAGCGGTACGGTTTCCATACTACTCGGAAACGGCGATGGCACATTCCAATCCCAGCAGACGTATAGCACGGGCACGAGTACTTTTGGAATTGCAGTAGGTGATGTGAACGGTGACGGAAAACTTGATCTGGTCGTTGGAAACGATGGGTACACGAGCAATTCGATCGCAGTTCTCCTGGGCAACGGCGATGGCACGTTTCAAGCGGCACAACATGTCACCGGAGCCCAGGACTCGCCCCTTCAACCATTGCTGGCTGACGTAAACGGTGACGGCAAGCTGGATATCGTTTCCGCAACGTATGGCGGCTCGTCGATCTTCGTTTACCTGGGAAACGGCGACGGTACATTCCAATCCCCAACCACAACTGCAAGCAGCCTATCGAATGTTTACGCGCTGGTTGCCGGAGATTTTAACCACGACGGGAAGATTGACCTGGCTGTAAGCGGCGGTAGCACCGGAGGTAACGTCGACGTCCTGCTAGGCAACGGCGACGGCACGTTTCAATCTCCGGTGACCTACGCGTCCGGCAATGGCTCTACCTGGGCGCTCGTCCTCGGCGACTTTAATGGAGACGGCAATCTGGACCTCGTGACGTCTGGCGAGGGAAGTGGGGCCATCAAGATCCTGCTGGGTAATTCCAACGGAACGTTTCAGACGGCACAGACCGTCGACAGCAGCGGCGGATATTACGGCGCAACGGCGGGTGACCTCAATGGCGACGGCAACCTCGATCTCGTGACCGTCACGGGGGGCAATGTTTATGCCTATTTCGGGAATGGCGACGGAACCTTTCATTCCTCCCAAACGATAGGGAGCGTGGGAGGAACAACCTTTGGCGTCGTCCTGGGCAATTTTGTTACTTCAGGTGGCTTGGCCGTGGCCTCCTCTGCCGGGACTACGCTGACTGTTTTCCTTCAAACCGTCGTGATCTCGCCTTCGAGCGTGAATTTCGGCAACGTGGGAATTGGATCGTCCTCTTCTTCCCAAAACTTCACCGTAACGAACGATACCTCCAACAGCGTGACGATTTCCGGCATTTCCTTTACGGGAACCAACGCAGCAGATTTCTCGCAAACCAATACATGCAGCTCCGCCCTGGCTACCGGCGGTACTTGTACCGTGAGTGTCACCTTCACTCCGGGCGCGACGGGTTCTCGAACCGCCACGCTCAGCATCACCGATAACGCGCCAGGCAGTCCGCATACGGCGGCCGTGAGTGGCACCGGAACAGCCGCACCGATCGTCCAGCTTTCTTCTTCGTTGCTCGCGTTCGGCAATCAGAACGATGGCAGCACGAGCAGTTCGCAGTCTGTCACAGTCACGAACAACGGAAACGCCTCGCTCACCAGCATCGTGATCAGCGTTACGGGGGCCAACAGCAGCGAATTCGCGCAGACGAACAACTGCGGGAGCACGCTTGCGCAAAGCGCCAGCTGCTCGATCAGCGTTACCTTCTCGCCGTCGACCGCGGGTTCCAAATCCGCGTCCGTGCAAATTGCTGACAACGCCGGCAACAGCCCGCAGTCGATCAGCCTGACCGGCACGGGCGTTGCGCTCGCCCCGGTGGCAAGCCTTTCCGGCAATAGCATCGGTTTCGGCAATCAAAGCCTGGGCACCACCAGCTCTCGGCAATCCGTTACGCTAACCAATACGGGCAACGCATCCCTCACCGGCATTTCCATCGGGCTGACGGGCGCCAATGCCGCCGACTTCGCCAAAACCACGACGTGCGGCAGCACTCTTGCCGCCACCGCAAACTGTTCGATCGGGGTGACCTTCTCTCCCACCAGCACCGGCGCAAGAAGCGCTTCGGTGAGCATCTCCGACAACGCCTCCAACAGCCCGCAAACGGTGACGCTTACGGGCACTGGAACTCAGACGGCCAGCTCGCTGAGCTACACCCAGGCCGCGCCGTCTCCGCTGGTCGCCGGATCAGCCATTGGAACCATCACCGTCGGTGTTGACGATTCCTATTCGGCTCTCGTAACCGGTTCCACAGCGAGCGTTCAGGTAACAATCACCGGCCCGAACTCGTTCACGAACAGCCAGACGCAATCCGCCGTGTCCGGTGTTGCGACGTTTAACTTCAGCAGCGTCCATCTCAATACCGACGGCGTCTACACGATCACTGCAACGAGCAGCGGCCTTACTCCGGCGGTGAGCACAACTACCGTTACCGCGTTGCTCTCTTCCGAGCAGATGGTCGTTTCCGGCTTCCCCTCTCCCGACTACGCCAACGTGGTTCATTCAGTCACCGTGACGATTGAAGACAGCTACGGCAACGTCATCACGAATTACACCGGGACGGTGACGATTTCGACCTCAGATTCCTCGGCGGTGTTTAGTCCGTCCTACACCTTTACGACCGCCGATATGGGAACCCATAACTTCGACTTGAATCTGGTCACAGTGGGAACTCAAAGCGTCAGCGCCACCGACGGCACTTTGAGCGGCAGTCAAACGGGGATCGTAGTAAGTCCGCGCCCCCAGTTTGTGGTGACTTCGCTCGCCGACGACGCAGGATCGGCCGCTTGCGACGGTAACGAGGCGTGCTCGCTGCGCAGCGCCGTCAACCAATCCAATAACCTGGGTGCGGGCGACATCACTGTGGACACGACCCAGCTCACCGGCAGCGCGCCATGGACCACCACTCTGACCAATGGCGTGCTGGAGCTCAGTTCCAACATAACGATCACCGGACCGGGCTCCGATAGGTTCAGCGTCTCCGGGAACAATTCGTCGAGCGTCTTCCAGGTGGACTCGAGCTCGGTTGCTACCATCAGCTCGCTGACGGTTACGAATGGGAATTCGAACACGAACGGCGGCGGAATCTCGAATGCCGGCGGCCTCACCATTTCAGACATCGTCGTGAGCAACAACACCGCCGCCCAAAACGGTGGCGGAATCTACAACACCAGCGGTGTGGCGATTAATTTCTCCACAGTCTCCGGAAACACGGCCGGCGGAAATGGAGGAGGAATCGAAACCTCGAACAACTTCACCCTGTATGACAGCACTGTGTCCGGAAACACAGCCACCGGCAATGGAGGCGGTCTGGACAACGCCGGCTCCCTGTACGTCACGCAAGACACCATCGCCGCCAATACCGCGTCCGATGGCGCGGGTATCGAAAACGAAACCGCGGCAACCACGACTATTTCGCAAAGCACGGTCTCCGGCAATACCTCTGCCAGCCAGAACGGTGGAACCGTCTCGAACCAAAATTCGACTTCCGGCTCTGTGACGATCATCAACAGCATCGTTGCCGGCAACACGGCCCCCGGAGGAGACTGCATCAGCTGCGGCACGCAGAACTCCGCAAACATATTCAACTCCAGCGCCGCGGCGCTGAAGCTCGCTCCTCTCGCCAACAATGGCGGCTCGATTCAGACGATGATGCCCGCCGCCGGCAGTCCCGCCATAGCGGCCGGGAACGTTTCCGTGGCGGTCGACCCCCAGTTCTCGAACCCCTTGACCTCCGATCAGCGCGGAGTCGATTACGTCCGGGTAATTAACGGCAGCGTGGATCTGGGTTCGGTCCAGTCGAATTCCGGCGCTGCTTTGTCCCTGGCTCTTTCGCTGCCAACCTCTCTGGTTGCCGGCACGGCCCAGAGCCTGACGGTTACGGCACTCGCCCCCGGAGGAAATCCGGCCGGCACCTACGCGGGAACCGTTCACTTCACAAGCAGTGACGCGAATGCGCAGCTTCCGTCCGACTACACGTTCACGTCAGCCGATGCGGGCGTTCATACTTTCTCCCTTACTCTTGAGACAGCAGACCCTCAGACGCTGGCCGTTGTGGACCTTGCTAACTCGGGATTGAGCGCCAGCCAGACGGTCACCGTCGGCCCCGGCGCCGACTTCACGGTCGTGGCCGTTTCGGGATCGGGCCAGTCTGCGATTGTGGGTGCGGCTTTTGCCACGCCGCTGTCGGTCAGGGTTACCGATGCCTACGGCAACAACGTGTCGGGTGCGACCGTGGTTTTCACAGCGCCAGGCAGCGGTGCGAGCGGCACCTTCAGCGGCGGTGGAGCAAGCGCTTCGGCTCAGACCAACAGCAGCGGTATTGCTGCCGCCCCGGCTTTCACTGCAAACGGTACGGTGGGACAATTCAGCATGTCGGCGTCCGTCCAAGGAGTGCAGGCCTCGGCGACATTCACGCTGACGAACACGGTAAAACCCGATTATTCCGTCTTGGTGAATCCCTCCACTCTCGCAATACGAGCCGGGCAATCTGGCGCCGCAACCTTCACCATCACTCCCGTCGGAGGGTACTCCGGCACGGTTACCTTGAGTTGCAGCGGGTTACCAACCGGCGCCACCTGCGTTTTCCAGCCGGCCCAGGCTGTTCTCGACGGCAGCAACACGGTCGTGACGGCTCAGCTCACCGTTCACACCACCGGCACCACTGGCGTGCTGTCCAGCATGAAATTCATCGCGCCATCGGGAAGGCCCAACGGCTTGCAGTTGGCCCTGCTTTCGGTCTCGGGCGGACTCATCATTCTGATGCTGCTCGGAACGCGGCGAACGCGACAGTCCACCCGCTACGGACTCGGCCTGGTGATGCTGGGGCTGGGCTGCGCGATCGCAATCGGTGTGGCCGGTTGCGGCTCGACTGCGTCCCCTGCGCCGACTACATCGCCGCTAGCAACTCCTGCGGGCCAATATTCCGCAAATGTCGTCGCAACGGTGAGCAGCGGCGCGAATACCCACGCCACCACTTTGACGATTACCATCACGCAATGAACAATGACAAGCGGGACGCGTCGTCTCAGCGATCTCTCTGAGTAGGCCTGAGGCCCACGAGGTTGATACGGCAAACTTGCCATTACCCCAATTCATGGAGGAATGCTGTGTATTGCACCCCGCTAATTTAGACAGTCAGGGCCTCGTTTTTTAGGTCAGTTGCGAAAGCCAAAAAGGCCTCGTGCGGAGTGCGATTCCCGACTCCGTGGTGAGGCCGGTCGTGATTATATTCCCCGATCCAGCGGGTGATGCCGTCTCGCGCTTCTTGTAAGCTCCGGTACTCCGCTGTCCAGACTTCCTCCTCTTTCAAGCTGCGATGGAACCGTTCGATGTAGCTGTTGCCTTCTGGGTGATGATACGCCGTACGCCGGTGGGTGATGCCCAGTCGCCCGAGCGTGTCCAGGAACCGCGAAGAAGTGAACTGTGTCCCGTTATCGGTTGTCAGCGTCACATTGGCCGCGCGGCTGCCCTCGGGCAGCCGGTCCAGAACAGCTTGCTCCACTGCTGTCAGCGCGTCTTCGGTCCGGCAACGATGCGAGAGATTCCAGCCCACGATCTCCCGCGTGCAGCAGTCGATCACGCACACCAGGTATGCCCAGCCCACTGCGGGCCCCGCCCAGATCTTCGTCATGTCCGACTGCCAGATCTGATTCGGCTCAGCAGCTTCCACCCGACCCCACTCCTTCTTCCGTCGCGCCCGCAGACGACGAGAGCGTACCAGTAATCCTCGTTCTCGCATCACCCGTAACACCCGCTTGCGATTCGCCGGCACCCCTTTCTTTCGTTGAAGCCACCACGCGACTCGCCGATAGCCGTACGCCAGCTTCTCCCCGCACGCCATCACGATCTGCTCATCGTAGGTTCGGTCAGCTCGACTGCCTCGCGGACGCTTCTGGTAGTACAAACTCGACCGGCTGATGTCCAAGGTCGCCGCCACCAGCGTTGCCTGGTAGCCTTGCGTCACCATCTCTCGTGCCTGGGAGTGAACCTCACCGCAGCTCACTCCCCCACGACGTTTTTTAGGATTTCAATCTCGAGAGACTTTCGTCCGAGCGTCCGTTCCAACTGCCGGATGCGTTGGTCCTTCTCGGTTTCGCCCGCCGCAGCGCTTTTCCCCCCAAGCGCTGCCTTTGCTCCCACCTCCGCTTCGTCCCTCCACCGATATAACAGGGACGGTGAAATGCCATGTCGCCGGCACGTCTCTGAGACGTTCCCGCTCTTGATTGCTTCCTGCACGATCTGCCACTTCTCTTCGGGGGTTCGATCTACGCGTGGTCTTCTACCCATGTTGCCTCCTTTTGGGGAGGCCCTGATCTTACCTAACTGAGGTGTCCAGTTTTAACGGGGAGCAATACAGAAGTCAGCATCATAGCAGATATTCCCAGCCGAATCCGCGACGACGCGGGACGTACCCAACTGATCCTCAATGTAATAATAGACGCTGGGACCAGCGGGCGGGTCGAGGGTAATGGTAGCAGAGCCCACCACAGATCCGTCGTCTGTGCTTGTCGCCGTGAGAGTGACCGTCTGAGCAGTCGTTATGGTCGCTGGCGCTACAGATATATTTTAGCGGTCAAGGCCTCAGGCTTCACAAGATTCAACAGACTTCAACAACGGGCACGATTCAACAAGAATCACTCAAAATCCACAAGAGTTCACAAAGTTCAACAAGCATTGGCATCTCGTTCGCGTCCAGGTGGTTCAAATCCACTCGCTGCGGCTACTTTTCTCTTCTGTTTGTCCGCAAGTTTTCCCGCAGCGAACATCGCAAGAAGCGCCCGTGAAGCGTGCCCGCGTGGAAACTCTTCAGGAGGAGACGTCCTCGGGCTGACAAACGGGGCACCAGAACGTAGTGCGCGCGTCCAAGCCTTGCTTGCGCGATTCGATCGGAGTGCCGCAGCGCCGGCACGGCTGGCCCCGGCGCCTGTAGACCCACAGATTTTCCTCGCGATCCGCGCGGCCCGTGGTACGGCGAATTCCCGTGTAGGTCACAATCTGATCGCCTGAGGTGTCTGTCACATTGGCCTGCAGGAACTTCTGCGCTGTTGCCGCGAGGCACGAAAGCTCGCTGATGCTGAGCGAGGCGAGCGTGCGAAAGGGATTCACTCCACAGGCGAAACATATCTCCGATTTGAAAACGTTTCCGATGCCGGACAGGAGCGATTGCGTCAGCAGCGCTTCACCCACGGTGGCTTCCGGACGGCTGCGCAGCCGCCGCAGAATTTCGCCGGCATCGTATTCCTCCGCCAGCACGGACGGACCCAGTCGATTGAAACCGCGGCGCCGCCGCAGCGAATCGGCCGTGTGAAATTCCGCAACGGGAACGGTGAACGCGACGGCATGAATTTGTTCTGTGCGAATGACGATCCGCATATCGCCGGCGCGGCGCTTCCACTTTTCGCCCGGACGGTAGATGTGCCAGCTGCCGCTCATCAGCATGTGCGTGAGAAGAATCAGGCCGCCGGAAAAATAAATGAGCAGCCATTTTCCGCTGGCTTCCACTTTTTCCACGCGCCGGCCCGTTACCGGCGAATCCACTTCCACGCGTTCGAGTTTCGGCAGCACGCTCTCGAAGCCCGCGACGGTCTGTCCGGCCAGCGCCCGGTGCAGCGTCCGCGCGGCGCGGAATATTGTGTCGCCCTCCGGCACTATGCGCTCTCCGAGAGATCGTGCTCCGCTTCATCAAAGATGTTTTCGGCGTCGCGCCGCGGCACCACCGGCATCGGCGCACGCATCTGGAATCCGAGGGCCGTATTCACGAATCCGGCTTCCTCCAGAAAGCGCGCCAGGAAATGCTCGCGCGCCGGGGCATCGTTGATTTCGCCGATGAATAAACCGCTGCGCCGCCCTTGTCGGCGCACGGCGAGCTCCGCCAGTTTTCTCGCCAACTCACGGGAGACAAGCGTTCGTTCCGGCTCATTCTCGGGCAGAAAGACGCGCAGCGCCGGATTGCGGCGCCGCAAAAAGCCCGCGAGAGTCCCGTTGACGAGCACCACTCCAGCGCCGCTGGTGCGAGCCATGCCATGGTGAGCGGCTTCACCGTTTGTGGTTTCGCCGCGAGGCCAAGGCAACAGCGCCCCGTATGGATTTGCCGGATCACTGGCTGCAAGGAAAAGCGTTTCCGGATTCGCAGGCTCGCTGCGCAAACTCCGCAGCATATCGACGGCGGAAGGCGCGGCGAATTGCGCCGCTCCCATCCCGGCCACGAACATTCCCCGGCGCACCCATCCGCTTTCTTCCATCGTTTTCAGCGCTGGATAAACCATGCTGTAGCCGCGCGGGATGTCTTCGGCGGCGGCCGTCTCGCGCATCACGATTCCGTGGCGAGTAAGAAGTTGTTGCGCAATGTTTGCGCTCCATTGCGTCACGGGCAGAGGCTCGGCAGCCACTAACGACCATCGCCCTTGCGCGGGCCCGCCCGCTGCCTTTCGTGAACGAAGCCGCCGGAGGAATTCTGGCGAGCCCGGCGGCCCGTCGCCAGCGGAAGGCCGTTCGCGCTTCGCGTCGTGAGGACGCAGCAAATCGCGCAGCGGATAGAACGTATCGTTGGTCACGCGCCCGGCCCACACCAGTTCCCAGAGCGCATCGCGCGTGTCTCCGGGGAATCCGCCGCCTATCGCGGCTTGGATGCTGCCAAAGAACGAAGCGCCCAGCCTGGCGAGTACGTCCAGAATCTGCTGGGCTTTCTCGGAGAGTGGAACCTGCTCCTTCCGCAATTCCAGTGGCGGCAGGAGCGCCGGCAGCGATTCGGTGAGGTATAAAGCCACGCGTCCATCGCGATCGCCCACCTGATCGAGCCCGACCCATACCACCTCTCCGGCGGCCATCACAGCGTCGAGATCGCTCGAGCGGTAGTCCGCAAGGCGCGCGGGAAGAATCTCGCGCTCCACCTCCGATGCGAGCAGCGCCGCGCCCTGAAGATTCTCCACGGCGTCCAGCAACGCATCCACGCCGCGCCTTCGCGTGGAAACGCCCTGCCACCGCTCCGCGAATCGCGCGAACGTGCGCTGCTCCACCGGTTCGACTTCACGGCGAAGCCGCGCCAGGCTCTTGCGCCGGATCTGCTGAAGAATTTCGGGATCGCACCATTCCTGGTGAATCCCGCGCGGCCGGAATTCCCCCTCCAGAAGCTTGCCGCGCGCGTGGAGAGCGCGCAAAGCGGAATCCACGGCGGAAGGCTGCAAGCCGTAGCGTTCGGCAAATTCCTGCGTGGTGAAAGGCACATGCGTGCGGGCGTAACGGCGCACGATTTCCCGCAGCGGATCATCACCTGCCGCGAGAAAGATTTCAGGGAGCCCCGGCGGCAGAGGCGTGCCGAGCGCGTCCCGGTAACGGGATGCGTATTCCACCGGCACGAAGCGAAATTCCCCGGCAATTCGCACGCGCACCGCCCGCCGCGCGTCCACGAGCTCATCGATTGTGGCGGCGACTTCAGGGCTTGCCGAGCGCAAGGCGATTTCGGACGCGGAGAGATCGCCCAATGAAAGCAGCAGATCGTGGACGCCATCCGCGTGGCGGACCTGGTACTCCTCATCCAGAAATTGCAGGCGGCTTTCCACCTCGTCGATCGCGGCCTGGTCCAGCAAGTCGCGCAGGTCGGTATCGCCGAGAATTTCCTGCAATTGCGATTGGTCGATCGAGAGGGCCTGCGCCCGCCGTTCCGCGAGCGGTGCGTCGCCTTCATAGATGTAGTTGGCCACGTACGAAAAGAGCAACGAGGATGCAAACGGAGAGGGCCGGTCGGAGCTCACGCTCGTAACGCGGATCGCTCCCCGTTGAATCTCGGAAAGGAGATTCAACGTCGCGGGAAGATCGAACACATCGCGAATGCACTCGCGGTACGTCTCGAGAATTATGGGAAACGACGAGAACCGCGCGGCCACGGCCAGCAGGTCCGAGGCGCGTTTGCGCTGCTGCCACAGCGGAGCGCGCATTCCCGCGCGCCGCTTGGGAAGAAGCAGCGCACGCGCGGCGGCCTCGCGAAATTTCGCGGCGAAAAGGGAAGTCGAGCCAAGCTGCTGCAGCACCAGCTGTTGAAACTCGGCCGGATCGGGAAGCAGGTGCTCGGAAAGAATTTCCTCGTCGCTGTCCGGAATTCGCAGGACGAATCCGTCGTCCGACCACATGGACTCCACGTCCAGGGCGCGTTCCGCGCGCAGCTTGGCGCTCACCGCCATACACCACGGCGCATGCACGCGGCTGCCAAAGGGTGTGAGCACGCAGACGCGCCGGTCGCCGAGCTCGTCGCGGCAGGTTTCGATCACAATGTCCCGGTCGCTCGGAACCCGAGTCGTGGCCAGCGACTGGTCTTCCAGATAGCGCAGCAGATTTGTCGCGGCGCTCGCGTCCAGACTGTGCGCTTCCACCAGCGTGGTAAAGGCGGCGGGGCGGGGCATCGCAAGCAATTGGCGGATCATCGCGCCGATTCTTCGGCCAAATTCAGCGGGGCGTCCCGCAGTGTCGCCGTGCCAGAAAGGCATCTTGCCGGGTTCGCCGGGAGCCGGTGAGACGGTGACGCGATCGTTGGAGATTTCCTCGATGCGCCAGGTGGTCGCGCCCAGGATGATCGTGTCTCCTGCGCGGCTCTCGAAGACCATCTCTTCGTCGAGTTCGCCCACACGAGATCCCTTCGTGCTGCCCGCGAGGAAGACGCCATACAGTCCGCGATCGGGAATGGTGCCGCCATTGATCACGGCGACATTGCGCGCGCTTTGGCGGGGTGTCAGGCGGTTGGTCACGCGGTCCCACGTGAGGCGCGGGCGCAATTCGGCAAATTCGTCGCTGGGATAGCGACCCGCCAGCATGTCCAGAACGCTATCGAAAACCGCGCGCGTGAGCGAGGCATACGGAGCGGAGGACCTCACCAGTTGAAAAAGCTGCTCCACGGTCCACGAATCGAACGCCACGGTAGCCACAATCTGCTGCGCCAGAACATCCAGCGGATTGCGGGGGTAGTGGACGGATTCCACCTGCCCGTCATACATCGCGCGCGTGATCGCGGCGCAGGCCACCAGATCGGAGCGGTACTTCGGATAAATGACGGCATTGCTCACCGCGCCGACGCGGTGGCTCGCCCGCCCGACGCGCTGCATGCCGCTCGCAACGGAGGGCGGCGATTCCACTTGCACCACCAGATCCACCGCGCCCATATCGATTCCCAGTTCGAGCGACGACGTGGCCACTAGCCCTCGCAGCGTGCCGAGTTTCAGGCGATCCTCGATTTCCTTGCGTTGCGCGACGGCCACGCTTCCGTGATGAGCGCGCACCAGGGTTTCGCCCGCGAGGTCGTTGATCGCCCCGGAAATGCGCTCCGCGAGGCGGCGGTTATTCACAAAGATCAGCGTGGACCGGTGCGCGCGCACCAACTCCAGCAGTTTGGGATGAATCGCGCTCCAAATGGATGGCCGCGCGGGACCCTGCGAAGCGGCGCCGCTCGGAAGCGGCTCGATTTTGTCGAGCTGGGTCATGTCCTCGACGGGAACTTCCACGCTCAGATCGAGGCGTTTGGGCTCGCTCCCGTCTACGATTTCGACCGGGCGATACACGGGCGCGGTGATGGGAGACTCGAATTCCGCGAGAGGCGAGTCTGCGGCGGCCGCCGCGACCGCATTTTGCGCCGATGCGGAGGCGTCCGCGCCGCCGAGGAAACGGGCCACCTCTTCCAGCGGACGCTGCGTGGCCGAAAGCCCGATGCGCTGCAGGCGCCTTCCGGCGAGATGTTCCAGGCGCTCGAGCGAAAGCGCAAGATGCGACCCGCGTTTCGTGGGCACGAGGGCGTGGATTTCGTCCACGATGACGGCTTCTACCGACCGCAGCAGTTCGCGCGGCTGCGAAGTCAGCATCAGGTAGAGCGATTCGGGCGTGGTGATGAGAATGTCCGAAGGATGCCGCAGAAAGCGGGCGCGTTCGCCGGGCGGCGTGTCGCCGGTTCGAATGAAAATGCTCGGCTCATGGAATGGCAATCCGAGCCGCTGCGCGGCCTGCGCGATGCCCACAAGGGGCGCGCGAAGGTTGCGTTCCACGTCCACGGCCAGCGCCTTGATGGGCGAAACGTACACCACGCGGCAGCGCTCCGTTTCAGCCGGGGCAGGGCTGAACATCAACCGGTCGATGCACCAGAGAAACGCTGCGAGGGTTTTGCCGGTGCCGGTGGGAGCAAGAATCAGCGTGGAATCGCCGCGGGCGATGGCGGGCCAGCCGAGAAACTGCGGACGCGTCGGCTGCTCAAAAACCGCCGAAAACCAGTCCCGGACCGGGGCATGGAAAAGATCGAGCCCACCCGGCCCTGACAATTGGCTGCCGGCGAAGGGCTGATCCGATTTGGGCATGGTTTTACGGGTCATGTGCTTGCTCTGGCTGTTAAATCGTTGGATGCCATCCGCGCGAGTTTGTATTCAGGGAGCCCCCGTACATATTGCCATTGCTCTCAGAACATCGTGATTGCGTGGCGTTCGACGGGCGGGTACAGACGCGGCTTACGGTATCGTGGAACGGGATAGAAGCTCAAGCGAACCCTCAGTCGAATTCGACGAGGTCCGGGTGCTCACGTCTGTCCTTGGGGCTGTGATCCTCGGCCAGAATCGCCTTCAACTCCATCGCCTGCCCGGCCGCAATCGTGGGGCTGGCGCGCAGCTTGCGCTTGTGGCTGATCACGTATTCCGCATCGCACTTATCGCATACGACGGTGGCGATCTCGTGGAATTTGCTGGGGCCCTTCTGGCGCGCCTGCCCGGTTCGGATTGCAATCGACTTCATAGAGAGTCAGCCTGCCGCCGCGAAAACTCGCATCGGCCTGATCGAGAAGGACTGGGAGTCCGCGAGCAGCTGGGTTTCGTCAAGAGACCGGCGAAAGAATCCAGTTGAAAGGCAGTATCCGGAGAAGCCTGGCGTTCGAGGCCTTGCCGCGCCAGCCGCACTTGAGTTTGTCGCAGGAAACTTCGATTTCGCCGAAAAGCTCTAGCGCTTCGGATTCGGAAAGCGATTCCTTGGTGCACTTCCGTTGGAGGTTGATGTTGTGTCCATTAGGGCATTCAAAAACAAATCGGTAGGCGTTGCTCATATTGCATTCTAGCATCCCTCGCCTCTCGCTCCTATTTCTATCGGGCTGCGGTCAATCGCTCTCCAGCGCCGGGAGTTGTGTACTTATGGGATTGGAAGCAGCTGGGGAGGCGGTCTGCGACTCAAAATAATACTTTCGCTTTATGTTCGCCTTATGCTAGGATGCTCCTCCAGAAATGCCGAGGCCGGGCAATTTGCACTCTGGTAGAATCAGGCCGCCCGCTGAGGCGGGACCTAAACGAAAGCCTTCGAGGTGGCATCGATGAACGACGAAAAGTCTAAAAATCTGGATTTGGCGATATCGCAGATTGAAAAGCAGCATGGCAAAGGCTCGATCATCCGGTTGGGCAACAGGGATGTGCTCGTCCCCGTAAGCGTGATTCCCACTGGCTCCATTTCGATCGACGCGGCCCTGGGGATTGGCGGATTTCCGCGCGGCCGCGTGATCGAAGTCTATGGCCCGGAATCGGGCGGCAAGACGACCCTGACCCTGCACGTGATCGCCGAGGCCCAAAAGCTTGGCGGGCAGGCTGCTTTCATCGACGCGGAACATGCGCTCGATCCCGTTTACGCGCGCAAGCTCGGCGTGGATGTCGACAATCTCCTTGTGTCGCAGCCGGACAACGGCGAGCAAGCCCTGGAGATCGCCGAAGCCCTGATTCGCTCGAACGCCGTGGATGTGGTTGTGGTGGACTCGGTGGCCGCCCTGGTTCCCAAGGCAGAGCTCGAAGGCGAAATGGGCGACCCGCAGATGGGCCTGCAGGCCCGCCTGATGTCGCAGGCGCTGCGCAAGCTGACCGGAATCGTCTCTAAATCGAAGACCTGCTTGATCTTCATTAACCAGATCCGCGAAAAGATCGGCGTGATGTTCGGCAATCCGGAAACCACCACCGGCGGCCGCGCACTCAAGTTTTACGCCTCGATCCGCGTCGATATCCGCCGGATTCAAGCCATTAAGGAAGGCGACCGCGTGGTCGGCTCCCGCACTCGCGCCAAAGTTGTGAAGAATAAGGTGGCGGCGCCCTTCCGCGAAGCGGAATTTGACATCATTTACGGCGAAGGCGTTTCCCGCGAGGGCGATCTGCTGGACCTGGGTGTCATGAAGAATGTGCTCGAAAAGTCCGGCACATGGATTTCTTACAAGGGCGAGCGCCTCGGCCAGGGCCGCGAAAATGCCCGTATCTTCCTCAAAGAGCACGAGGATATCCGCGGGAAGATAGAGAACGAGCTCCGTAAGGCGCTGGGCCTTGTCTCCCTCAATGGTCATCACGAGGAAGCCAAGAAGCCGGCAGCCGAGCCCGAGAAGCCCGCAGCCATGGCTGCTGCTGCGGCCGCCAAGGGACGCCCAGCAGGTAAGTAGTTCTACGGAGTGGTGGAACCACGGCTCGGCTATTTCACCAACTCCGTACTTTTGCGGAGAGACGCTGCGTCATCCCAGGCGCAGCGTTTCCGTTTTCACCTGACCTCCCTGAAACGCCGTATGCCGCTTACGAACCATCGCGCAATTTTTTTGGCGGCAACTTCCGTCGATGATGTAACGTAACGCCCGAGTGCGTCCTCCGCACTCTCACCGCTGCGCCAGCGGCAACCCCCACGAAACGGGGGCGAACAGGGCATGGGCTCGTGTGCATTCCGCAGCCGGCCCTTAACACCTTCGCGAATCTTCGCCGCAGGATACACGCTCTCGAATTTCGCGCGGGCTCTTTTTTCATCGGCATTCCATCAAAAATTTTCGCGGACGCACCGCGTTCCGTTCACGACACAGGAGGATTCAAATGAAGAGCTTCACGAGTATTTTTGCCGCGGCGCTGCTGGGGCTGTTTGCGGCATCTTCGGTTCACGCGCAGGCCATGCAGAATGTGATTCCAGGAACCCAGGTGCGGGTCACCCTATCGAACGGCCTCACCACGACGGTAGCCCACAACGGCGATCCTTTCACAGCCGTCGTCGCCGAGCCCGTTTTCAGCGGCAACACGATCATCCTGCCCGCCGGAGCCAAGATTCACGGCACGGTGAGCAGCGTCCAGAGGCCCAAGTGGATTTCGATGTTCCGCGGCGGCGCGTCGATGAACCTGGTGTTCAATTCCGTGGAAGTGGAGAGCCGCATCTTTCCGGCGCGCATGAGCATTCTCTCGATCTACGATGCAGGCATGGACACCGGCAAGCAGCGCAAGGATATTTCCACAGTGGAAGGCGTCGTGGTGCAGGAACGCCATGACGTGAAGACGGACGTGGAAGATATCGCCATCGGAACCGCCGGCGGCTCGGTGGCCGGAGCGATTTTCAGCCGCATCATGCGCGGCACGATCATCGGCCTGGTAGGCGGCTCCGCTTATGTGATTGCGAAGAAGGGCAAAGATGTGGAACTCCCGGCGGAGACGAGAATGCTCGTGCGCATGGACTCCAACGTGTCGTTGCCGGCGTCTTTGCTGCATAACGCTTCTTACACGCCTGGCAGCGGAAACTAGCCGGCATCGTAGTTTGCCGGTTGCGCTCCTATCTAAAATTGTTTCGTTCGGTGGATGGATGGCGGCGCGCGGCTCGTTCGGCTGAGCCGCGTGCTGTGTCGGCTGATTGTGCGGGAACTCAGGAGACCGCTCGCTCGATATTCGAGATATCCTGGCTGTCCTGGGAGGGTTGCGGCTGCAGCCGGATGGTTGCGACAATCCATTCCTCGCCGTCCTTCTCGATTCGTGCCACCTGAAAGAGCACTGGCCTTGAATCGAGCACGTTGTGGTTCTGCCAGTGGAATGAGCGAATCGCGACCACCGCGTCTTCTTCCAGGTCCGCACGAAGCCGGAAGGCGCAGCTGGCTTCGCCCACATCCGAACAGGAACTCTGCTCGGTAAAGAAGTGCCCGCTCCGGTCGATCCCGGAAACCTCGATGGGAAACGTTAGAGGCAGCCGCGGCTCATGCCGCCTGTTGGACGGGCCGAATAAATTCGGGTCTTCTCCCTCCAGTTTCGTTCTCTGCATCGCGCTCTCCAGCATTCTCCAGTGCATTCAGAGGCCCAGTCGCCGTCCCGGCAAGCGCCTCAAGCGAGGGAGATTACGCGGACCTGTCCAATTACGGGATGCCCGGAAGTGGAACGAAGCGCACAATGGCAACATCCAGGCGAGCCGCGCTAAGCGGCGCCCTTTGCGGACGATTGTTTTCGCGAGCGTTTGAGAAAACGGTAGAGGCTGGTGCGTCCGATGCCGAGCGTGTGAGAGGCGCGAACGCGATTGCCGTTGCACATCGCCAGAACGCGTTCGATGTGTTCGCGGCGGACTTCGTCCAGCGGAACGGCGCGCCAATCATGGTCCGCTATCGAGACTTGATGCCGGGGCTTCTGCAGATGTTCGGGGAGATCGCTTACATCGATGAACTCCGCGGTTGCAGTGATCGCTGCACTTGAAATCACGTTTTCCAGTTCGCGAACGTTCCCGGGCCAGTCATGCTGCATGAGCACGATCTGGGCGCGCCGGGAAAGCCCCCGGAAGGTTTTCCCGTACGCTTCGCTGTATTTTTTCAGGAAATGCTGGATGAGCATGGGAATGTCCTGCGAGTGTTCGACCAGCGCCGGAACGCGGATTTCGATGCTGTTCAGGCGGTAGAATAAATCCTCACGGAAGCGGCCCGCCAGTACCTCGGCGCGCAGATCGCGGTTGGTCGCGGCGATCACGCGTACGTCCACTTTCCTCAGCTCAGGCGAGCCAATACGCTGGATTTCCCGGTTCTGGACCACGCGCAAGAGCTTGGCCTGCATCTGCGGCGACGTTTCACCGATCTCGTCGAGAAACACAGTGCCGCCATTGGCGTATTCAAACAGGCCGGGGCGCGTATCGGTGGCTCCGGTGAACGAGCCGCGAACATGCCCGAAGAGCTGGCTTTCCAGAAGCGTGTCCACGAGCGCCGAACAATTGCAGACGGCGAACCGCTCTTTCGAGACGGGGCTTAACTCGTGCAACGCGCGCGCCACCAGTTCTTTTCCTGAACCGGTGGGGCCGCTGATGAGCACGTTCGTGAAATGGCGGGCCACTTTTCTTGCCAGATCGAACACTTCCAGCATGGCAGGGCTTTTCCCAACGATGCCCTGAAACTGCGAGTTCTTGAACAGGCGTTCTTCAAGCTCGCGGACCTCCGATCGCTGCGTGAAGATTGCAGCCAGATCGTCGAGGGTTTTCTCCAGGCGGGCATAGTCGAGGGGCTTGCAGAGAAAATCGTAGGCCCCGCCCTTGATGGCTTCGATCGCGGTTTCGACATCATAAAACCCACTCATCAGGATTACGTAGATGCCAGGATCGTACTGAAGCGTCTTCTTGAGAAAAACGAGCCCGTCCATGGACGGCATTCGAAAATCGGCCAGGACAGCGCGACAGCCGCCTAGGCGAATTTTGTGAAGGGCGTCCTGTGGATTGGTCGTTCCCACGACGGGGAACCCGTCTTTCTCGAGTCGGCTGGACGTTATTTCGACCTGGCCTGGATCGTCATCCAGGACGCAGATGGGAAGATTTCTGCGAGCGAGGCTGATCTCGGTCTCGGTGTGTTGAAGAGCAGTGGCCATAGTACTTGGGCATAAGGCACGGCCGGGGCCACAGTTCCCGCTGGCGACACTTGTGCCATTCGAGCATTGGTTCGCCAGTCGATTGAGACGCCGATTGTGCGTAGGTGTTCTGAAATGTTTCGATTATTCGCTCGGATGTTCCCGGCCTGCGAAGAGAACCGAATTGATTTACCTCTTCGTTCCCGTCGGAATGCCAGGTCGGGAGTGCCGGAATGGTATCGAAGTCCCAAACCGGAACGGAATGGGGAGCCGCCGCTTCGAGGGAAGAAACCTCAACGGTTCAGCCGAGGTCAGGCTGTCTCTTGCATTGCTTCGCCGCGCCAGACATCCGCTGCCGCGCCCCTGTCCTTCGGGCGGAGTTGAGCCAGGCTCACGCGCGTACGGCCCTTGGCATCCCTTTTCATCACCTTCGCCGCCTGATAGGCGATCGGAATATTGTTCACGAGCGCGATCGGCTGCAGCAGGCGCACAAACAGGACGCATCCTTCGCGGAGGCCTGCACGCAGGCAGATCTCCTTCCGGTCCCCGCCGCGCCAATTGAGCGTCGTCTTCTCCACAAAGAACGCTTCCGACGCATCCCACCCCGAAACCTCGACACAATAGCTGGTCTGTAATTTGTCGATCGAATCCATCGCTGCCTCCGAGGTTGGGAATGCATGGGGAGTGCCAAGGCGCGGGATTGGGAGGCACTCAAAAGTCGGAACTTAGGTACGGGATGAAGTCGTCTCCAGGCGCTATCGAATCGCATCCGCTACATCTGTTTGCATTTGAATCAGATCGGTGCGATGGGGCAGGCGTCGAGATTATCCCCAGTGGGCGCCCGGATAGAGTGCCGCCAGAGCTACGCGAAAGATGGAGCCAAAGATTCGATCGTAGAGCACCCAGGCCAGCAGCAATCCGGCCATGCCGAAGCTCTGGCTGCGCGTCCAGGAGACGAATCGCAATGCCGCCTGATCGCTCATGAACACGGTGATCGCGGTGTTTCCGTCGAGCGGCGGCACAGGCAGGAGGTTGAACGTGCCGAGCAGCAAGTTCAGCACGAAGAGGATGCTCAGAAAAGTGGCCAGAAAGCCGGCGATGCCGGGCGCGGCCGCCTCGGTGATATGCGTGAACCCGACCGAATCCGGCATGCGGAAGAATCCCAGGCCGATGCCGATGCGAATCGACGCAGCCGACAAAATCACCAGAACAAAGTTTGCGCCCGGCCCGGCCAGCGCCATCCAGGCTGCGCGACGCGGGTAGCGCTGCTGCCAGGCGGAGTTAAAAGGCGCGCTGGCCCAGCCGATCATCCAGTGCGCCGCCAGGTAGGAAATGATGGGGACGACCAGAAGCCCGATAGGCTCGCGCCGGATGTGGGGGATCGGATTGAGCGACACCTGGCCCGCCTGAAAAGCGGTGGGATCGCCGCCAAGGTGCGCGACAAGGGAATGCGCCCCTTCGTGGCACGTGGTCGAAAAAAGAAAAACGATATACCAGATAAGACCCAGCGCAAGGAAATCGGGAGTCATCAGGCGATAGACTACTTTCCGGCGGCGGGTTCGGCAAGTGAAAGCATTGGCCGGTGGTGGGTAAGTTTCCGACAGCAGTTCGCAGATGATGACGGGGGAATTTACTGCGCTGCGACATTTGAAAATAGAAGTCGTCTGACGACTTTGAAGCCAGCAATGTCACCTGATAGCACGATAATGATCATCACTATGAACGATGAGTATGGAGGTGTGATTTGTAAGGGCTGGCGTTGCATCCCCGCAACGGTGTTGTAAAGAACGTAGACGGTCAGAGTGACGCATCCGATTGCAACTAGGATGGCGCCGGAGCGTCCCTTGCCTCTTATTAACACCAGACACGATCCGATGATTAGCGACACCGGGCCGATTAGCATCCCGACCCAATAAAGCACATCTGATAGAGACCATACGAATTCCGCAATGCTCGCAATAGCCAAAAACATCCAGATAAGAAAAAGCATCCAAACGCAGCCGATGACCAGAAGAAGAATGCCTGGGAGTTTCATCGTCGCGGGTCCTCCACCGTTGTGTGCGGGCCGTACGGGCCGCACAGGCGGATAGTAACACCGAAATGGTAAAGCCGTTCCTTCCTGTGGCCGCGCCAAAACGCGCTAGCGGCATTAACGCGGCCGTAACCCGAAACTGATACCACCCATGGGCGAGACGGCGACGTTGTTCGTGCGAATGCTAGAATCGGTGAGATTGGGTAGCGGAGTGAAAGAATTTATGGACGAACGCGAGATTCGGAAATTCCTGGACGAATTCAAGGGCGGGCAGTTTACGGTGGAACATGCCGTGGAGCGGCTGCGGAATCTGCCATTTGAAGACCTCGGCTTTGCGAAGATCGACCACCACCGCTCGCTGCGCCAGGGATTTCCCGAGGTGGTCTACGCTCGTGGGAAAACTCCGAAACAAGTAGGGGAAATTGTTCGCGGCATGCTTCGTGCGAACGGCTCGCACAACATTTTGATCACGCGGGCGGACCGCTCGGTGTTTGCCGCGGTGCAGCAAGTGGTGAGCACTGGCGGCGGCAAGAACGGAACCGGCAAGAAAGCCGCCAAGGGGAAGCCCGCTGAATTTAATGAATTATCCCGCACGATCCTGATTCAGCGTAGCGATGCCATTCACGGCAAGGGTCTCATCCTGATCGTCAGCGCGGGCACGAGCGATATCCCCGTGGCGGAAGAGGCTCTCGTCACGGCGCGAGCCATGGGCAACCAGACGGAATCCATCTACGATGTCGGCGTCGCCGGTCTGCACCGCCTTCTGGAGCATCGGCAGAGGCTGACCGAGGCGCGCGTGATCGTATGCGTGGCGGGAATGGAGGGAGCGCTGCCGAGCGTCGTGGCGGGGCTCGTGTCGGCGCCGGTGATCGCGGTTCCCACGAGCACAGGTTACGGATCAAGCTTCGGCGGGCTTACTGCGCTGCTCGCGATGCTGAACAGTTGCGCTTCCAACGTGAGCGTGGTGAATATCGACAACGGGTTTGGCGCCGGGCGCGTGGCGAGCGCCATCAATCGCGTTTAGCGCAGAGCGGACGCCAGCGCTGCGGCGAGCGCGGCCTCTTCATCCGCGAATACCGTGCGCAGATCGAGCAGCACACGATCGTTCTCGATGCGCGCGATCACCGGCGTTCCATTCTCTGGCTGGCGAAGCCGCTGTTCGAGTGCCGCAGGCGAGAAGCGTTGGCTTACGATGGAAATCAGTTGCGTGGGCAGCTTCTGATCAGGTGTCGCGCCCCCTCCGATCACAGAAAATCCTTCCTGCACTTTGACCGTGGCGTTGTCCGGCAGGGAAGCACGCAAACGCTCCGCGAATGGAACCGCGCGGCGGGCAATTTCGCCGGCGGACATGCGGATCATACGCAGCGCGGGGATTTCGTCGAACGCGCCCCGTAAATAGGCTTTGAGCGTCACTTCGAGCGCCGCAATCGTGAGCTTATCGACGCGCAGCGCACGGAACAGCGGATTCCGCCGGATACGCTCGACAAGTTCCTTCTGTCCCGCGATGATGCCCGCCTGCGGGCCGCCGAGCAATTTGTCGCCGCTGAAGGAAACCACCGAAACTCCCGCTTGGAGGCTCGCGCGCACCACAGGTTCCGAGATGCCACTTGCCGAAAGATCGGCCAGGCAGCCCGATCCGAGATCTTCGTAGACCGGAAGCTGCTTGCGGCGCCCGAGCGCAACGAGTTGTTCGAGCGCAGGACGTTCGGTAAATCCGGTCATGCGAAAGTTCGAAGGATGCACGCGCAGGAGCAGCCGCGCCCGCTCGTTGATAGCGGCTTCGTAGTCCCGGACGCGGGTCCGGTTGGTGGTGCCCACCTCGCGCAGCACCGCGCCGCTCTCCGCCATGATATCCGGGATGCGGAACCCGTCGCCGATCTCGATTAACTCCCCTCGAGAGACAATTACTTCACTGCCTTTGGCGAGGCTGTTCAGTACGAGAAACACGGCGGCGGCGTTGTTGTTCACCACAATCGCGGCTTCCGCGCCGGTTAGCTCGGCGAGCAGTTCCGCAGTATGCGCATCGCGCCTGCCACGCTCGCCGCGGTCAAGGTCGTACTCCAGATTCGAATAGCGTGCAGCGGTTTCCGCCATTGCGGCAATCGCAGCCGGAGCCAGCGGGGCGCGCGCAAGATTGGTGTGCAGAACTACACCCGTGGTGTTGATTACGCGGAGCAGCGATGGAGCGAGTTGCGCCTCGACGGCAGCAGTGATGCGAACGATGATGCGAGCGGCAATGCCATCGATGCCATTTGGGCCGTTTGCGGGCGCTATTTTCAACTCCGAGCGCAGCTCATCGAGAACGCTTCTCGCGGCCCGCGTCACGATGCTGCGCCCCGCCTTCTCGGCAAGCGCAACGATGACGGGCTGGGCGAGGAGTTCGTCGACGGACGGGAGCGCTCGCAGACGAGCGGAAAGGGCTTGCAAACCACCCGTAGCGGAATCGGCCGGAGCAGTCATGGCGAGTCTATTTGAGCACAGGTGCTACCGCGCGGCAAATACGAGGCTTTCCCTTTGCGACAAGCCTTCCGACGCGCACGTTGACGGCGCCGTCCACCGCCCGTAGGCTGAAACCAGCGTAAGGTCGCTCCAACATGGCTACCATCGACGAAGACCTCGGACAAATCGAAAAAGATATCCGGCGGCTGAAGATCGAATACGAGCAGTTCTTCGGCGGGGGGCGCCCGCGTCCGCCGGCCGACACGCAATGGCGCCTGGAAAGTCTGATGCGGCGCTATAACGAGCGCACCGCCGAATTGAGTTTCGGGCAGCGCTTCCGGTTCAACAATCTGTCCCAGACCTACGCCAAGTATGTCGACATGTGGCGCAAGAAGACGATGCAGAAAGAAGGCGGCGCTTCGCAGCATCATTTTGGAGCGGCGGCCAAGGCAATCGAGGCGGCGCGCGCCCGGGAAGCGGCTCTGCGAGAGCAGCCCGCTGCCGCAGCCGGACAAATTGCAGCCCGTGCGGCCAGCTCCGTGATTCAGGCGGCGGAGGAGCGCGAAGAGGCCGCGTCGTTTGCCCTTTCCTTCACCAACCCGGAAAGCGAGAGGGCAAAAATCGTCCAGCTCTATCAGAAGCTGATCGAAGCCCACAACGAATCCGGCGAAAGCGCCGCCGCACCGAACCTGCAGGCCTTCGAGAGGTTCGTCCGCAAGAAAACGCAGGAACTCAAGGAAAAGGGCGGCAGCGAAGTGGAATACAGCGTGACGATCCAGGAAGGCCGCGTGAAGTTGAAAGCCCGCATTTCCGCCTGAGGCGTTTCCTAAATCCTTATTACCAACCTTACTTGAACCACTTTTCCACCGCCTCCCCGCGCACCGGCATGTGCGCCATCGAGATTTAGTTTGGTGTGGATGTGTGATATAACGAGCCACGAAAGTGCGTGGGGACGACAAGTTTTTGCGCCGACGCCTATTGGGTGATTAAGGGCTATCAGGGGAGAATCCGCAATGAAAACAGGTACGTGGAGATCGATCGGACGGATTTGGAGCGCGTGGATCGTTGTGGTGGGAATTATAGCGATAGGAGCAATCGCGGGAGTTCGCCTGGAGGCTCGTCCTCAACCTCGACCGAAAGCGGCCGTTGCGCAGGCGGACGCGAGCCGCGTCGCGGTCGATGCGGACAATATTGGTGGCGTGGTCACCAGCGCCAATGGTCCCGAGGCGGGCGTGTGGGTGCTCGCAGAAACCACCGATTTCCAGACCAAGTTTCGCAAGATCGTAGTCACCGACGATCACGGGCGCTATCTCATTCCCGATCTGCCCAAAGCCAATTACAAGATCTGGGTCCGCGGCTATGGCCTGGTGGACTCTCCGCCGGTGACTGCCGCTCCGGGCAAGGCCTTGGCGCTGACTGCCGTGGTGGCCCCGAGTGCGAAAGAAGCGGCGCAATACTATCCGGCCAATTACTGGTATTCCATGCTGAAGGTTCCACCGAAAGATGCTTTTCCTCTGACGGTTCCAGGTGAAGGCGCGCTCAGCTATCTGCGCACCGGCCGCGTGATCGAAACGCAGGCTGCCTGGATCTGGGGACTTCGAAGGGGCTGCCAAGTGTGCCATCAAATGGGCAACAAGGCGACCCGCGAAATCGAGCCGGAACTCGGCGCGTTCGACACGACGGCAGCAGCCTGGGAAAGAAAGCTTGAGGTCGGGCAGGGAGGCCGCCAACTCCATCAGACCCTGGCCTTGGGGATCAACAATCCCACGGCGATGGGGCTTTGGACCGACTGGGCGGACCGCATTGCCAAGGGTGAGCTTCCTCCAACGCCGCCGCGGCCGCAAGGCATCGAGCGGAACTTGGTTCTCACGTTGTGGGACTTTGCCGACCGCGCCGCGTTCCCGCATGACCTGATCAGCACCGACAAGCGCAAGCCCACGCTCAATCCCAACGGCCATCTCTACATTGTCGATTGGGGAGAGGGGCTCATCAGCATCGTCGATCCCACGGAGAACACAGCGCAGGTCGCGAAAGTGCCTCTTCGCAACGAGGACTGGCGGAAGATCCTGCCGGCTTTCGAGCCGCAGGTGAAGCCCGAATACCCGTCTCCGTACTGGGGAAAAGAATTGACCAACGTTCGCAACGACATCGTGAACGCGGGTCCGGGAATGATGGACACCAAGCTGCGCACCTGGTTTAACGTACAGACCAGGCTGGACGTGCCCTCCTACTGCCTGAAGGGTTCCGACAATAAATACGCCAAGTTTTTCCCGATGAGCCCCGTGCCCTTGAAAGGCATGCGCAACCGGGCTGCCGGCGCGGCGTATTACGACCCCAAGACCAGCAGCTTTACGCTGATCGACACGTGCTTTGGTGCATCGCACACGGCGTTTGGTTACGACAAGGACGAGACTCTGTTCATGAGCGCTCGCGGCGTCAACGGCATCGGCTGGATCAATACCCGTGTGTGGGACGAGACGCACGATGCGGAGAAATCGCAAGGCTGGTGCCCCGCCATCCTCGACTACAACGGCGACGGCAAAATCGGCGCGTACACCACCGAAAACGACGAGCCGGCCAATCCCAAGCTGGACCGCATGTTGGCGAGCCCGACGGGCACATACGCCGCTTCCAGCGCAGGCGCCGTCGCGACCGGGTATATCCTCTCTGTAAGTCCGGTAGACAACAGCGTCTGGTACCACACCACCGACCTGATTCCCGGCAGAATCATTCGGATGGAGGTCGGTGCCAATCCTCCGCAGACCTGCAAGGCGGAAGTCTACGAGCCGCCCTTCACCGTGAAGGACGAGTTGGCTTACGGCCCGCAGGGGATCGACGTGGATTCCAAGGGCGTCGTTTGGGTGAGCCTCACCGGCAGCGGGAAGCTGGCGAGCTTTGACCGCCGGAAATGCAAAGTGCTCGTTGGCCCGACAGCGACCGGCCAGCATTGCCCCGAGGGCTGGAGCTTGTACCCCATACCGGGTCCGGCGTTTAAGGGAACCGACGTGAGCGCGGACTATTCCTACAACGACTGGGTCGACCGCGAGAACACTTTTGGCCTCGGCAAGGACGTACCTCTCGTCTCCGGAACAGGGTCCGACTCGCTCATCGCCTACGTGCCTTCGACAAAGAAATGGATTGTGCTGCGAGTTCCGTATCCGATGGGCTTCTATACGCGCAGCATGGATGGCCGTATCGACGATCCGAACGGCGGCTGGAAGGGCCGCGGGTTGTGGTCGGCCGTAGCGAGCCGCGTCGTGTGGCACACCGAGGGAGGCTGGGGCACGCGGCCTTACGCGGTGCACTTTCAGATGCGGCCGGACCCTCTCGCGAAATGAACCGGCCAGCGCTCACGAAATGGAGCAAAGCCGCCGGCTTCGCTCTCGGTATGTCGTTTATTGTGGCCGCCCAGTTTGCGGCGGCCCAAAGCGAATGGCTGACGTGGGGTTACGATCAGCAGCGCAGCGGCTGGAACCAGTCCGAGACCACCCTCACCAAAGAAAATGTTTCGCATCTTGAGTTGAAGTGGAAATCCCAGCTTTCCACCGCTCCCAGTGAACTGGTTCTATCGACACTCACCGCTCCGCTGGTGGCCACCGTGAACGGGCCGCAGGGGCCGAAGACTCGCGTGTTCATCGTCGGAAGCGACAACACCGTGTACGCCATCGATTCGGAAACGGGTGAAGTGACCTGGCAGAAGAAATTCCCGAATACGGTGACTCCGAAGCAGCCCACCAATTATCAGTGTTCCAACACGCAAAACGCCACGCCCGTGATCGACAAACAGTCCGGCACAATTTATGTGTCTACGAGCGACGGCAAGCTGCGCGGTCTCAGCCTGGAGAATGGCGAAGAGCGCATGGCGCCGGTGGATTTCACCAGTCCCTTCTCGCGCAACTGGAGCCTGAACCTCGTCGACGGAGTGATCTATTCGTCGACCGGCAGGGGCTGCGGCGGGGTAATGGCCCACTTCATAGCGTTCGACCTGAAGGATCCCTCGCGGCGCGTCACGGAATATTACACGAGCTCCGGAAGACCGGCGGGCGCATGGGGGCGCGGCGGAGTGGTGATCGGGCCGAAGGGCATTTACGCGCAAACGGCCGACGGACCGTACGATCCGGCCTCCGGCAAGCTCTCGCATACCGTGATGGCAATGTCCCTTCGTAATTTCCGCCTGCTCGATTCCTACACGCCGTCGAACTGGCCGTTTCTCGAAGAGAAGGACCTGGACATCGGCTCTGCCAGCCCGGCGCTTTTCCCGTTTCAAAAATGGACGATTCTGGCGTCGGCGGGCAAGGAATCGGTGATTTATCTGCTGGACGCCGATAGCCTCGGAGGCGCCGATCATCACACGCCGCTTTACCAGTCGCCGCGCTGGGGCAATGACGAGGCTTTTCACGATAACCGCGGCGTATGGGGAGCGATGGCCACCTGGCAGGACGCGCAAGGCCGCCGATGGTTGTTGTCTCCCATGGCGGGGCCGCCGTCGAAAGGCGCGCCGGCCTTTATACACAGTTACGGAAGTGCGGACCGCGGCAGCATCATGGCCTTTGAAGTCCGGCTCGATCCGGACAAGAACACTCCCATGCTGGTGCCCACGTGGATCTCCCGCGACATGCATTCGCCCGATCCTCCCGTGATAGCGAACGGGGTGGTGTACGCGCTGCAGACGGGGAAGAACACCACAGAGTCCCGCACGGCCGGGAAAATGGGAAGCGTGCCGGCCACCAATGCGGTGCTGTACGCTCTCGATGCGGAAACGGGACAGCAGCTCTATTCCAGCGAAAAGCTGATCGATAGCTGGACCCATTTCAGCGAGCCCGTGGTTGCCGGAGGCAGAGTCTACGTTTCTACGTGGGACGGCCGAGTCTACGCCTTCGGCCTGAAAAAGTAGCGCCATCCTCATTGAGAAAACCCCCGATGCAAACCAGATCAAGCAGATGGGCCAGCATGGTATCCGCTGCGTTCGTGCTTCTCGCGGGAATTGCAATTTGCCGGTTGGAGGCGCGGCCTCGTCCGAGCGGAGCTCCGTCCGCGGCGGCGAGTGAAGTAGCTATCGACGCGGACGATATCGGTGGTGTCGTCACAAGCTCGAGCGGCCCCGAAGCGGGAGTTTGGGTCATCGCGGAGACAGCCGATTTCGGCACGAAGTTTCGCGAAATTGTGATCACCAATGATCGCGGACAATACCTTCTCCCCGATCTCCCGAAAGCGAATTACAAAGTATGGGTGCGCGGCTACGGCCTGGTGGACTCAGCGCCCGTGAATGCGGCGCCCGGTCAGGAATTGGCGCTCGCTGCGGTGGTCGCCGGCACGCCGCGCGCGGCGGCGGAATACTATCCGGCGAGTTATTGGGTTTCGCTTCTGGACGCGCCTTCCAAGAGCGCGTTTCCCATGACGCTCTCCGGCTCTCCCTCTGCCGTGATCCCCACGCAGGCTGACTGGCTTTATGCCGTAAAAAATTGCTGGGGCTGCCACGAGTTGGGCAACAAGCCGACGCGCGAGATTCCGGCGAGCCTGGGCAGTTTCAAGACGAGTGGCGAAGCCTGGGTGCGATTGATCTCCTCCGGGCAGTTGGGCACGCATATGACCCGCCTGCTGAATTCTCTGGGACACGAGCAGGGCCCGGCGCTCTTTGGAGATTGGCTCGACCGTATCGCGGCAGGCGAACTGCCGCCCACGCCGCCTCGTCCGCAGGGAATCGACCGGAACGTAGTGGCCACAGTGTGGGACTGGTCTGTGCGTGCTTCGTTTCTTCATGCTGTGATCAGCACCGACAGGCGAAATCCCTCGGTGAACGCGAATGGCCCGGTCTACGGAGACGATTGGTTCGCCGGAGCTCTCGCGGCGGTGGATCCGGTTGCAAATACCGCGTCGATGATTCGCATTCCGTTGCCCAATGAAGAAGACCGCCAGCGGCTCCCCTCCTGGGCGCCGCAAACGCAGATTCATCCGTCGGTGTATTTTGGCGACGAACTAGTCTGGAACGCCCCGCTCAATCCCGGCTCGCTCGCCATGGACGCCACAGGCCGGGTGTGGCTCAACGTGCAGAACCGCGTCGATCTCCCCGGCTACTGCAAGCCGGGATCGAATAATCCCTACGCGAAATACTCGCCGCGAGAGTCCGGCGGTAAGGGTGTCGATGTCTACGATCCGAAGACGCACGAATTCGAATTTGTCGACCTGTGCGTAACGGCCGAGCGGCTTGTTTTCGCCGATGATAAAGACCAGACGCTCTACATGGCTATTAAGGAGGGAGGCCTCGCCTGGATTAACACGAGGGTCTGGGATGAGTCGCACGACTCGGAAAAGTCGCAGGGCTGGTGTCCGCCCGTGATCGACTACAACCACGACGGCAAGATCGGCGCTTATACCACGGCCCCGGAACCGCTCGACCCCAAGCTCGATCGCGCGATCGCGTCGCCCGGGGGAGATGGCGTGGCCTACAATCCCGTCGATGGAAGCGTGTGGTATACGGCTCTGAATCCCCGGCCCGGTAAACTGATCCGCATGGTGAAGGGCGCCAATCCGCCTTCCACCTGCAATGCAGAAGTGTATGAACTGCCCTACGATCCGAAGGGCCCCGGCATGGGCGGATCTCATCCGCGCGGAATCGATATCGGCACGGACGGAGTGGTATGGGCGCCTCTGGCCGGCGAGGGCGTTCTGGCGCGCTTTGACCGCCGCCAGTGCAAGGCGGACACCGGCGAAGCGCTCACCACGGGGCGCCGCTGCCGGGAGGGCTGGACGTTCTATCCGATTCCGGGCCCCGCCTTCAAGAACCAGCCCGATGTGAAAGCGGATTTTCCCTTTTCTATGTGGCTGGATCGCTTCAACTCGCTCGGCCTGGGCAGGAATATTCCCATCGTGGATGGCGCCGACTCGGATTCGCTGCTAGCGTTTATTCCGGATGCGAAAACGTGGGTTCGCCTCCAGGTGCCCTATCCGATGGGCTTTTCGTCGCACTTCTTCGACGCGCGCATCGACGATCCGAAAACGGGATGGAAGGGGCGCGGCCTTTGGGCCGCCAACGAGACCACCGGCTCGCAACTCACCGAGGGCGGCAAGAACATGCCCAGCCAACTCGCGCATTTCCGTATCCGCCCCGACCCTCTGGCGAAATAGCTCTCGTTAAACTCTCCGCGAAAAAAAAAGAAAAGGGCCCCATGACGCGGCCCTCTTTGAAGCAAGGAAGTCTGTTGCTTTACTTGCGGGCGGAATCCGGATGATCCACCCTTACTTGGATTTTCCCCCAGCCGTCACCGCTTCTTTCGGCAAAGTCTCCGCCGATATTTTCGCGGCATCTTCGGGCAGAAGCAGGCGCTGCTCCACCAAGCGGTCGGCGGCGGCTTTGCGCTTGGCGGTAAATTCCTCCTGGCTCGGATATCGCTCCTCGACGGAAAGCCGGGAGTCGTGTGTCGCCAGGCGCTCTTTCTTCGTGGCTGCAAATGGAACGTAACTTCCGTTCAGGCCGCACAAGTCGCCCTCGCCATATCCTTCGCCGCGGATGTTCTGCCCGGAGTAAGTTCCGAGCGGAACGCTCACTTCCGGCGGCTCCAGCCCGCCGATCGGATTTCCATCGGCGTTGGTGCGCGCGACAAAAACAGGATATTCGGGTCCCGAATCGTCCGGCGGAACCTTGCTGTAGTCGGTGAGGCGAAGTTTGTTGATCACCGGCTCGAAGGGATAGCCGGGGATCGACGGCCACAGCTTGGATTCCTGAGCCACCGTGATCAACGTGCCGTTCTTCACATTCGGATATTTGCTCGGCGGCGGCGCCACTCCGTCGGTGACCCAGCTATCGAGGTCCGCAAAAAGCGCGCGGACGTAGTAGCGATATTGCAGCGGGCTCTTGCGGTACTTGCAGATCCCCAGGCCCTCGGGCGTTCCGTTCGTCGGGTCGCCTGCGTCGGATTCATGCGGAATGCCGGTGGGAATGTAAACGCGGACGTTTTCAGGGATGGCAACGGACTTCCCGGTAGGGTCGGTAACCACGAGCGACGCGCGTCCCTGCCACACATCGGTATTCGTATCGATGTGGAAAATCTTCGGGCAGGACTTCGACGCCGTGCACTTCACCAGGATCCCATCCGTCTTGCCGCTGATCGGATCTTTGGTCGTGGCGTACGTGAAAGGGAACTGGTCGCCGGGGAAAAGATGGTCCTCGTGCTGGCGGGAGAAGCGGCCGGGCTGCGAAAACTCGGTGTTCACGTTGGTTTTGCGCGAACCGGTAACCGCGCTCAGCATGCCCTCGAAAACGATATGTCCCGAATCGTCGACGTTGAAATCCTGGTACACCATATCCCGGAGGAACCGCCCGCTCTCCGATATCCCAACGGCAAGCACCGCCTTATACGGAGTCGCGGGATGAAGCGGATTGGGCTGGCCGGTGGAATCCTTCTCGGCGCTGCGCGCAAACAGCACAAAATCCCTCACCGACGCGAAAGCCATTCCTTCCACCACGGGGTTCGTGGCCGGATAAAAAAGTTCGTAAATTGCCTCGGTGCCCATCCCGGGGACGGTCTTGATGCGCACATGCTGTGCGTCCACGTAGCTCCAGTCCGAGGGCGGTATCGTCTTGCGCGGGTCATTCAAATGCTCGCGAACGGTCAGCGTGGCGGCGGAAGTGTCCATATTGGCCGCCGGGTACGTCAATTTCTTAGTGAACGAAGGTCCGGCAGGGAAGCTCGTCAATTCTTCGTGGCTCATGCCCACGATGGGCTTGCCGTCGCGCATGGCGATGGGAAATTTGGCCTTCTGCAGCCCGGGCCGGGACGTCTCGGCGGAGTCTTCCGCTTCCCATCCGCTCCATGCCACCGTGTAGCCGCGCTTCATGATGTACGCCGTGGCGGGATCGGCCACTTCGTCAGGACCGATCGAGCTGAATTTGCTCAGGTTTAAATCGGAAAGCGCCTTCTCGTGTCCGCGATTGAGCACGTCGTAAATCAGCCGCCCGTTTCCCTTGTCGATGTCGACGGGTTTCAGGATGGTGATATCCACGCTGTATTCCACGTGGCCTCGGTCATTCACGGGAGCGTATTGAAGATTGACGATTCCGCTGTTCATGGGAGCCTTCGGGTCCAGCTCGCCGTAAGCAGTGCCAACGAGCATTTCGTAGGGGCCGGCGCTCCCGAAGGAGGCGCCCCCGAAGGCCGGATGGCGCTTGGCAATCACAATCCGCCGGATGCCAACGCCAGAATCCTTCGCCGACTGGCCGATGCCGTAAGGCGCTGCCAGGAACAAACCGATTAGAACCAGAATAGTTTTCTTCACGATGCACGCTCCAGAAGCCGTCTTTTCGCGCTTTTTATATCACACATCCACCCGAAACCAAACCTTGATGGCGACCCACGCAGGGCGGAAACCGTACTATTTGGATGGACGAAAGCATGATCTGGTTACCGTGATCTCGTAACAACGACACGCGCGGGCGGGGACGGAACAGCTGAAGGCAGGCGATTTATCTCTTGCTTGTGCTGACGCCCGGTCTTTTGCGCTCAACAGAAGTGAGCCAGTCGTCGGGTGGGAAACTGATCTGCCAGAAAAGCGGCGAAGCCTCGCTGAATTCAATCCCCACGGGAATTTTTCCGTCCTCTGGTTTTCCGAGGGAAACGACCCTGCTGGGCAATTCCTCGGCGGTCTTCGGATTCACCAGGGAGACCAGATCGTCCCGCAAAACGGCGGTTTTCAGGAGCACCAGACATCCATGAGCGTTGACCGCGATCGTAGTCGTGAATTCTTCGAAACCGCGGCCTCGCACCAGCACCGGCATGGAAATCTGGACGCGCTGCGTGCGCCGGACCGGCGCAACCTGAATTCCTGAGTCGCTCATGAACTTCAATTTTGTCACGCAGGCGAGTGCTTACAGCTACAAATTCCGGCAAGCGTGCCCTGAATGGCAGCATCGAAACCAAGCATTCAGGCTAGGAATGGCGAGGGGGCCCCGGCACCAGCCGCTTATCGCGAATATAAAATTCCTGTCCTCGCCAGTGGATTCGCTGAGGGAAAAAGCTCAGCAACCAGACGATGAACGCGACCGCATCGCGCAGCGGCAGCATCCACCACTTGCGCCGCACCAGGGCGTCTTTCATTCCAGAAACGCCCACTTTCCAGGCCATCGCAGTTCGCAGGATCACGTAGCCGGCCAGATATCCCAAGCCAATTTTTGCAGACGGCGCTATGGCCGCGGCCAGCAGCGCCCACGGCAATCCCTGGGTAAAGAGAAGGCCCAAGTGTCCGCCGGGGCGCGAACACCGGATGGTGAGGTTCCAGCGGAGCTGGTGGCGGAACGTATCGGTGAGATTCTGGTGTGGATAAACGATCGACACAGGATGCCTGCTCAACTCCACGCGATACCCGCTTGCGGCGATTCGATTGCCGAGCTCGTAGTCGTCGGAGAGATGATCGACCAAGCCCTCGAACCCGCCGGTTTCCGCCAGGCGCTTTTTCGTTGTGGCCATCACTGCGCCCAGCATGAAATCGAGGTCACCCATCAGCCGCGCCACCAGGACGCCTGGCGCAAAATCGGCGCTGTTGCCGAGTGCCTCGATATCCGCCGCCAGCGACCCGTCCGTGAGTCCTTTATAAAGGCACGTGACGCCGCCCACTTGAGGATTCGCAAAGGGCGCCACCACGTCGCGAAGAAATCCCGGTTCCACGTGCACGTCGCTATCGCTCACGAGCAGAACGTCGTACCGGGCCTCGCGAACCATGCGGCACATCTTATTCACCTTGTCGCTCACTCCCAAAGGCTCGGAGCCAACGAGAAGGCGGATCGAACGCTTCGGGAAGTCCCCGATGATCTTCTCGATCACAGGGATGGCAGGTTCGCTGTCATCGGAAACGCAGAAGATAATCTCGAACTCCGGATAATCCTGCGCGCAGAAACTCGCGTAGTTTTCGTAGGTCTCGCGGTCGAGGCCGCGAATCGGTTTCAAGATGCTTATAGGAGGGAAAAAGGCCGCGTCGGCCGCGCGATTGCGATAAAACCGGAAGGCCGCGACAATTGCGGAAAGATAGTAGCCGAAGGGCGCGAGCGCCAGAACTAAAAGCCCATCACGAATGATGGCTCCCGCTCCCACGCAGTTAACCTTTGCCGATGAATACCAGGGTTACGCCAACGCAGACCAGCAGCACTCCCGCCCATCGTTGTGGTGTCACGCGCTCGCCCAGGAAGAGCTTGCCGCCCAGCGCCCCGAACGCATAGCTCATAGCAGTCACCGGGATGACCATGCTCACATTCTCGAGCGAGAGCATACCGAGCAGCGCAAAGAAAGCCAGCGTCATTTGCCCCAGGCCGATCCACATCCAGCCGACCTTCATCGCGCGGAACACCACGCGCAGCAGAGACGCCGGGCGGAAGTCAGTCACCTCCCCGATCGTCTTCATCGCGCGCGTCACACAAAGCTCTCCGCTGGTTCCGGCGACGACGATCAGCAGATAAAAAACAGTTTCTCGCAACACGATTCTCAGGACTCCGTCGTGCGGGGCGGGGTTTGTCCTACGATAAACACGCCCGCGCAGATAATCGCAATCCCCGCCCACCGCGTGGGTGTAATCGTTTCGCGGAGCACCAGGTAACCCAGCAGCGCCACCACGCCGTAGGCCACCGAAGAAGCCGGCTGGACGAAGCTATAGTCGGCCCAGGAGAGCACCAGAATGTAGGCCATGAAGAATGCGAAGAGAGACCCGATGCCGAGCCAGATAGTGGTCGAGCCGAAGGCGGTGTCGAAAAAGCGGAAAAGACCGGTGGGAGTCCAATCGGCCAAAGCGCCGACATGCTTCATGCCCTTGCCCAGCAGCACATCACCCAGCGGACCGAACACCACCATCATGGAGATGAGCAGATAGGTCTTAAAACGCAGGCCCGCCGACGGCATCATGCGCTGGGAGACTCGCTTGCCTCGACGCGCGATTCGACGTGCGGCACATTCACCATCGCCTTTTTCGCAACGCCCTTGCGCGCGACCTTCTTGCGGTCAGCACGCAGCTTCATGAAGTCGACCGCTTCGTGATAGAGCCGTTTCCTCTCGTGGCCGTCCCACAGCGCTTCCCGGACGATGCGCCATGCGACGCGCGGCCGGAAATAATAGCTGTCGTAGAAGCGGTTCACGGAGTCGACCATGTACTCGCGCGAGAGGCCGGGGTATTGCAGGTGCGGTAGCTGGTGGCCCCCCGCGTCGGTGATGGCCTCGCCCGCGAGGAAGCCTTCTTTCATGCCCTGGTCGTAGAGTTCGGTTCCGGGATAGGCGTGCGCCATGGAGACCTGGATCGTTTCGCAGTCCAGTTCCTTGGCGTAGTTGATGGTTTTTTCGATGGTTTCTTTCGTCTCGCCCGGCAGTCCGATGATGAAGTCGCCGTGAACGTGAATGCCGACCTTCTTGCAGTTCTTCATGAACGTGCGGCCCATCTCCACCGTGGCGCCCTTCTTGATGTTCTTCAGAATCTGCGGATCGCCCGATTCGAAGCCGACGATCAGCAGGCGGCAGCCCGCGTCGGCCATGGCCTTGAGCGTCTCATAGTCGGAGTGCGAGCGCGCCGTGCAGGACCACCGGAATCCCACCGGCTTGAATTCCTTGCAAAGGGCGAGCACTCGGTCTTTGCGAATATTGAAGGTGTCGTCGTCGAAGAAGAATTCCTTCGCCTGCGGGAACATCTTGTGGGCCTGCCGGAACTCCCTGGCCACGTTCTCCACCGAACGCGTGCGCCATGTATGGCCTGACAATGTCTGCGGCCACAGGCAGAAGGTGCAGAGCGCCGGGCAGCCGCGCGTCGTGTAGAAAGAAACGAAGGGATTCAACAGGAACGGAACGTTGTAATTTTCAATGGTCAGGTTCTGCTGATAGACATCGGTCGCGAAGGGAAGTTCGTCGAGTTCTTTGGTTTCCATCAGCGGACGCGAAGGGTTATGCACCACCTTGCCATCCTTCACGTAACTCGCGTTCTGAATCTCGGAAACGGGCTTTCCCTGGGCGTACTCCACGACGGCATGATCGAACTCGCCGCGCACCACAAAGTCGAGGTCCGAGCTGGCGAGCAGGCTTTCCGCCGGCTTGATCTGCACCTGCGGGCCGACGAAGGCGATCTTGATATCGGGTTTCTTTTCCTTCATCGCGCGAGCCATCTTCAGGTCGCTGTGAAAGCCCACCGTGGACGTGAAGAGCACCACGAACTCATAATCCTGCGCGATCTGAACAACTTCCGCCGGTTTGATATGGTGCGGGGGGCCGTCGAGCAAGCGGCTGCCGGGGAGCATCCCGGTGGGATAAGCAAGCCAGACGGGATACCAGTACGATTCGATTTCACGCGTCGCCGGCCACCGTGAGCCGGCGCCTCCATCGAACTTTTCAAAGCTCGGAGGATTCAACAACAGCGTTTTCATTACGGACGGCATCAAACCCCCTCAGGATTTTTGGAAGGAACCCGCCTTGCGCCAGCAAAGCCAAGTCTACTTGATTTTGCGCGTTCCCCCAAGACCTTATCTCGCCCCTTATCTCACTCCTACTGAAGTACTTTCGCCAGCTGGCCGGTGGCCTGCAGAAGGGTGAGCTGCGCCTGTTCGCGGGCAAAATCGGCGTCCAGAAAGGCGATCCATTTGTCGCTCTCGTCCAGCCGGTGCTGCTCGATCTCCTGCAGAGTGACCCGTCCCTGATCGAACCGGGCTTGCGCGAGCTGTACTGTCTCTTGCGCCAGTTTCAGGTCCAGCCGCGCTACTTCCCGCGTGGCATCGAGCTCGCGGACGCTGCGGGATTTCTGCACCACGTCCATTCGCACTTCCTGCCGTTTCTTGCTAACGGTCGCTTCCGCCACATCGAGCTGGCTCTTCGCCAGGGCCACGGTCGCGCTGGTTTTTGCGGCAAAAAGTGGAATCGTGAGGACGACCCCCACATTCAGGTTATTGCGCTCAAACTTCTTGTAAAATTCCCCGTAATTGTTGAATTTGCTGAGCACGCTGTACTGGCCCACGAGATCGACCGTCGGCCAGTAGCTGAGATGCGCGCCGCGGAAAATACGCTCGCGCGCGGCCCGCTCGTTTTCGGCTTCCTGGATGTCTCGGTCGTTCTGCACGGCCAGGCTAACCGTTTCATTTTCCGCCTGGTCCGTCGGTAAAGGCCGGCGCCACGGTTTCCACTTCCACCGGTTGTGTTTCCGGAGTGCCGGTGAGATTGCGAATCTGCTCGCTGAGGATTTCGTCGCGGTCCTCAAGCTTTACCAAACGCTCCTGCGTGCGGGCGATTGTAAGTTCTCCACGCGTGACCTCAATGGGAAGCTCCTGGTTGGCGGCCACACGCTCGCGCATCACTTCGAGAATCTTGGCCGCGCTGGCCCTTTCGTTCTGAATCAATTCGAGCGAATGACGCACCTTGGCAAGCTCCAAGTATGCTGTCGCCGCGCGGACGATTACGTCGTCCTGCATCCGGTCGATTTCAAGCTTCTGATTCTTCGCGCGATCCTCGGCCGCTTTCTGCTGGCCCTTCAGCAGCGGGTTAAAAATCTCCTGGCTATAGTCCAGCTGGAACAGGGAAGGCGGCCCGCCGCCCGGCAGCGCCGGAAAACCGTAGGTATAGACATATCCGGCGCCGGTGTAGAGATTCGGCCGGAAGGCGGCACGGTCCAGTCCGGCTTCGTTGAGCGCCACAGTATATTGCAGGCGCGCGATTTTAAGGTCGCGGCTGTTCTGCAGGGCGAGCGTGACGGCTTGCCGCAGGGTCATTTTCTCGGTGGTCTGGGCGTACGTTGAACTTGCTAAAACTAGGGCGGTCAGTCCGGCGGACGCGATCATATGCGCGAAGAATTTTATCGTGGCGCCGCGAGAGGGGAGTTTCATGGGGAGGCCTTCTCGAGTTTCTGCAGCCGGGCCATCGCTTCTTTTCTCCCCGGTTCCAATTGTAGCGCCGCGCGGTACTGCTCCGCGGCTTCGGCGCGTTTGCCCTGTGATTCGTAAAGTCTTCCCAGCCATTCACGCGCAGCGGCATGCGGCGGCCAATCGCTTCGTTCGGGAGTGCTCGCCAGGTAGGACTTCAGGTACTCCTCCGCGCGGACGGGCTCGGATCCGGAGAGTACCCAGCCCACCGCCTGGAAATACAGCACGCGGGAATCTTTTGCGTTGACCTGCGCCGCGCCGTCGATCGCCGTCTGCATGCCCGGCAGGTCGTTCTGCTTCTGGAAGAAGCTGATTGCTTCGAAATAGGGCTCCAGCCGGGCTGGCTTGGAGCTCAGGATCTGGCGGTACTCGGTCTCGGCCAGATCGGGCCGCTTGATTGCCTGGAGATCGAAATTGGCACGGGCCACGTGGCCGTCGATGGCATCGAGAGCCGAGATCGCGTCCACCTGATCGTGCGCCTCATCTTTGTTGCCGCCCACGATCCACGGAGCGTTGATGCAGAAGTCTTCCAGGTCGAGACGAGCTTCGATGTTGGAAGGGTTCAAACGGACCGCTTCTTCCAGTTCCTTCTTCACCTTCTTAGCCAGGAAGAAGCTTCGGTCCCGGTCCGCTTTGCCGCCATACGCGCGGGCCAGCCACTGATGATACAGAGAATTTTTGATGTCCAACGCCACGGCCTTCTCGCCCTGCGTGATGGCGTTATCGAAATCCCGGATTTCGTAATAGCTGCGCCCCAGCCAGTAATACGTCTCGGCGCTCGCGGAATTCAGCGCCACGGCGGATTGCAGGGTTTTGATGGCGGCTGGATAGTTTCCCAGATCGAACTCGTGCTGCGCCGATTGAAGTATCCCTCCAACGTCATTGGAAGGCGCGGCCGCGAAAGCCGGTCGAATTGCCGGCAGGAAGAGCGGTGCGAAGAGTAAGAAGAGGAAGAGGACCGCCCCGGTGATGATCGTTGTCTTAGTCCGATAACGCCGCACTCTAAGTGCCCTCTGCAATGCGAATGGTCATGCCGTCGCGCAAATTGTGATCGCCCGGCAGCGCGATCCTGTCGTTCAGTTGCAAGCCCGACAGCACCTCATACTTGGATGCGCTGGCGATCCCTACAGAGATCTCGCGGCGCTCAATCCTGTCGCCCCGAGCCACAAACACGTAGCGCTTGCCGCCATCCTCCCGTACCGCCGCGCGCGGCACCACCAGCACATTGCGGCGCTCGACAATTAGAATGGTCACCTCGACATTGGTGTTCGGGAGCAGCTCGATGTTGTCGTTTTCCACCGAGCAAAGAACTTCGCCGACGCTGCGCATTCCGTGCGGCACCACCTGCTTGGGAATCTGCTGCGTCCGGCCGGCCCACGTTCGGCCCGGTTTAGCGTCCCAGGTAACCTGAATGCCCTGATTCGGCGCCAGCCGCCCCAGATCGGGTTCGTCCACAAACGCCCGCACGCGCACATGGTGCAAGTCGGCCATTTCCGCGAGTACATCTCCCACTTTGACGTAATCCCCGGCCCGGACGGGGAGCGAATAAAGCGTGCCGTCGGTTTGAGCGATCACGTCGGCCGAGCGAAGTTTTTCTTCCAGCGAATTGACCTGCTCCTGCGCCTGTTTCGCAACCAGGCCGGAGTTCTCCGCCATCGATGTCGCTTTCTCAGCCAGGGCCTCTTTCCTCTGCTCGAGCTCTTGAACCCTCGACCGGGCTTTCGCCAGCGCGGCCTGGTTCTGGGAAAGTTCGTCTTCGGTCGCCGCGTGCTGGGCTACGAGCTGATTGAGAGCCTTTTCCGTGCGTTTCAGGCTTTCCACATCCACCCGCGCTTGTTCGAGACTTCCGCGCACCTGCGCTACTTCATCGAGCGAGCCCCCTGCGCGGGCGTTGCGCAGATCGGTTTGAGCCGCAAGCAAGCTTGCTCTTGCCTGCGCGAGTTGGGATTGCACGTCGCCGGCGTCCAGTGTCAGGATCTGCTGCCCGCGATGAACCGCTTGTCCTTCGCTGGCAAACACCTTTGCCACAAACGCCGGAAACTCGGCATGGGCCGTATCCGGAGCAATTGGCTCGAGTTTGCCGTTACTCGTGATCGTCTCGCTCAGATCTTCCTGCGCGACGCTGGTAATCGCCACCTCAGGCGGCTTCCTTCGCAGCGCAATCACTGCGACAAGCAACACGGCCAGGCCTGTTATCACCAGCAGAATGACTTTTTTTTGTCTGATGTTTTCCGCCATGTCGGGCGCGGTCGGGCGCCCAGCCAGACTCCTGCGACCGCAAAATTGTAACAGACCGCTTCGGGACTTGCCTATGCGAACAGACGCGGATGTGCTGCAAGCCGCATAAAACAAAGATGCTACACTCTGGGGCCAGGACGCCAGTTTCATTCATCATCGCCCCCGGCTGGACGCTCCGGACGCACATTTAGACGTGTTCGGCGTTGAAATTGCTTTTAGTCGCTGGCGAGGTGACAATCTGCAACGAACCAATCGCCCTGCAATCCACTAAGCCCCGCGAAGTGTTCAACATCACCTCGCGGGTAAAAGCCGCTATGGAAAAGAGCGGCCCTTCGTGACGGCATCATCCTGGTTTCGTCGCTGCGCGCGACCTCGTCAGTCATCGTAAGCGACGACGAACCTGGATTATTGGAGGATATGGAGGCCTGGCTGGAGAAACTGGCGCCCGTGGGCGTGTACTACAAAAGCGAAGGAAGATTTGAAGCTGGCGCGGCGGGTCAGTTGCAAAGGCTGCTTCTGCATCACCAGGTCGCCGTGCCGTTTACCGAGAGCCGCCTCGACCTTGACCCCGGCCAATTTGTTCTGTTCGTCGAACTCTATGGCCTGCGCCCCCGGCGCGTGATCGTCAAAGTAATCGGGGAATGATCGCCGCCCGACCGCTCAGGCTGAACCTTGTTTGTACTGAATCACCAGTACGGTGATGTCATCCGACTGCGGGGCGCCCTGCGTAAAGGCCCTCACGCCGTCGCGAATCGCGCCGGCCATCTCATCCACCGTCCGCGCGGGGGACTCCTGCAATATCTTTCTCAGCCGCACTTCTTCAAACTGTTCGTTGCGCGTGTCCACGGCCTCGGACACGCCATCGGTGTAGATCACGACGAAATCTCCCGGCTCCAGCTTCACGCGTGCGCTCTCGTATTCCGCTTCGGCAAATAACCCAACGGGGAAATTCACCGACGCCAGCGGATCGAGCGATCCGGATTTTCGGCGCACCAGCGGCGGCACGTGTCCGGCATTGACGTACTCGAAGCTCCCGTCCTTCTCGAGCACCCCGTAGAAGACCGTCGCATACCGACTATCCATGGTGCGATCGCACAAATACTTGTTGACCCTGGAGAAAATATCGCAGATCGGAATGTCCATCGCGGCGGTGGTGAAAAACACGCCCTGAAGCAGCGTCGCCAGCAGGGCCGCCGATATTCCCTTGCCGGAAACGTCGCCCACGAAAAATCCGCGCCGTCCCCCACCCAACTCGATCACGTCGAAGCAATCTCCCCCCACCGAATAGCAGGCCAGCGTTAATCCCGCTATCGCCACGTCGGGAAGATCGGGCAGTGATTTGGGCAGTAGCCGTTGCTGGATCTCGCTGGCAATCTGTATTTCATGATCGAGCCGCGCCTTTTCGCGCGACGAAGCAAAAAGACGGGCGTTCTCTACCACCGTGGCGGCCTCGCGAGCCAGAGTCCGCAAAACCTCGCGGTCCAGCGCGGAAAACGCGCTGGTGGGCGCGCGGCTATCGAGATACAGAACCCCCAGCAACTCACCCTGGCGCGTCGCGATTGTCACATCCACGGCTTCGATCACCGGCAGTTTATCGATGGGGATCGCCACCACGGTTCGCAGCGCGAGCCGCGCCATGCTTTCCTGTGGATTCATGGGAACGTCGTCGCCGGTATCGCTCACGATCAACTCGCGGCGAGTGGTCGCCACGCGCTTGACGACACTTTTCGACACCTGCAAGTCCTCCGGTCGCAGCGTCGTCTTCTGGGCGTTGCGCGCCACCAGAGTCTGCAATTCGCCCGACGGGCCCGCCATCAGAAGTACGCCTCGTTCCGTGCGCGTTACCTGAATTGCGGCGTCGACGACCACCGTCAATATGTCCTCGAGCGAGAGCCCCGTGCCGAGGGCCCGCGCAACGTCGAGCAGCACTCCCAGGTGATAAAGCTCGCGCGAGCCTCCGGCCGGCGCCGGCGCTTCCACGCGCCCCACCAATTCCTCGATCGTCGCCCCTTCCGAGATATAAATGAGGCGGTAGGAGTCGGCCACTCCGAATTCGATCGTGTCATTGGCCTTCAGCTCATGGCGGATGATCTTCTGCCCGTTCACGAAGGTACCGTGGCGGCTTCCCATATCCTCGAGAACGAAGACGCCGTTCGTCTGCTGGATCTGTGCCTGCTGCCGGCTGATCCGGCTGTCGCGCAGCGTAAGCTCGTTGCCCGCCTGCCGCCCGATCCGGAAGGGGAAGCCTTCCAAGGGAACTTCCCGGCGCGGTCCATTCGGTTCGATTACCACAAGGCGGCTGCTCGCTGGCATTCTTCCTGGCCCCTTCAACGAAGCGCGACCCGCTTTCGAACACGGGTTCGCAATCCCGCTCATCGTATGGAAACTGCGGCCCGAAGTAAACCCCGCTCGTGGGACTCGACTCGATCCAGCCTTCAAGAATCCCGGGGGGAAGCAACTGCGCGACGCAGGAGGAGAGAAGGAGAAACGCAGTATGAAGAGGAACCTACGACGCCTTGGAAGAGCGATTGGCGTCCCAGCTATTGCTGATGCGGCGGATGTTTTCCCTCAACCGCACCGCAAGATCCACCACGGTCTGGAGCCGCTGTATTTCAACTCCGGAGAAATGCTCCCGGTGCGCCAATACCAATTCGGCGTTTCCAAGAATCCCCGTCAGGGGATTATTGATCTCGTGCCGGAATATTTCCCCCATGCCCGAAGCTCTTTGCTCCAGAGTCCCGCACGGATCCAACCCCGGCTTTTGCGCCTGCTTCAGCCGGCGCGTGATCAGCGCGCAGGCCAGCGGAACAAAATTTCCGACGCGCGCGATGAAATCCACGCCGTCATCCGCAACCAGTTCTGCGAGATCCGCCTGGGCATTCAGCGGGGCCAGCACCAGGACAGGTCCGGCAGACGCGATCCGCCGCACCGCATCGGGGAGGGGCACTCCGCCCAGCAAATCGCTGTCGACAAATATCACGCCAGGGGTACACGTCTTCAAAAGCTCGCGCAGTTGAGTCAAGGTGACGGCCACCACGATCGTCTGTTCCGGGACGGTTACCCCGAGTTCACGCGACAGCCGCTGCGCCAGGGCCGAGTCAGCCGTGCCCAGCACTGCGGCGCGCGCGGCGCCTGCCAGTAAATCCGCGGGCACGGTCTCATGAGCCTGTAGCTGGCGCGAACCCGGGGCCATCTTCGTTTCCTTGCTTCCTGTGAAGTTCATTTGGTGCGTCTCCCCGGAACAGATATTCAACAGACAACGGAACTGACAACCGCTCTCTTTTCCCCGCGACGCAGTCTTACGATTGCATCCTTCCTGCCTGCATGTCCCGTGGCTTCGAGACGCTCTTGTGAGCCGCATCCAACTGACGATTCACGACGGACGTAAGCTCCTCAACCCGAAACGGCTTCGCCAGATACGGCAGATGATTTGCCTCCAGGAATTCTAATGTTCCCGGGGCAACCGTATCGCCGGTTACAAAGACAAGCTTGTTCTGCATCGGGCTTCCGGACTGCGCCAGGTCTTGATGAAACGCCCGGCCGTCGATGTTGGACATGCGGAAATCACAGATCACAAGATCGTAAGGATCACGCGAGATCCGCGCCAGACCCTCCTCGCTATCGAGTACCGCTTCGGCACGGTGGCCTTCTTCCTGCAGGATATCGACGATCAACTGTGCGACGGTTGCTTCGTCTTCGACCACCAGAATCCGCCCCGGCGCAGGCTTCCTTGATTCGCCACGTAAGCGCGTTCCCAAACCTTGCTGGTCCGCGGGCGCCGGAATCACTGGCAGCTCTACAAGGAACCTCGCTCCGCGCCCGGGCTGACTTTCAAACGTGACTTCGCCCTCATGCTGACGAACGATCCCGTAAACGATCGAAAGGCCAAGCCCCGTGCCTACCCCCGGCGCCTTGGTCGTGAAGAAGGGATCGAAGATTCGGGGCGCGATCTCGGGAGCGATACCCGGCCCGTCGTCCGAGACCTCGAGCGAAATCCGGCTTCCTGTTTCGTTTTTCAAGTGATGCGTGCGGACTTGCAGATGGCCTTCTCGTCCTTTTCCCATGAGCGCTTGCTCCGCGTTCACCACCAGGTTCAGGACCACCTGCTGCAGTTGATAGGGGTCGGCCATCGTTTTGGGAATGCCAGGGGTCAGATCGCACTGGACCCGGATGTTCTCCACCTTGAGTTCGTAGCCGCGAAGCGCCAGCGTGCGTTCCACGATTTCGTTCAGGTCCACGGCGCTCCGTTCCGGTTTGTTTTCCCGGGCAAAATACAGAAGATTCTTTACGATCCGGCGAGCCCGGTCCGCTTCCTGATAGACGTTGCGGGCCTCCGCAAGCTGGGGACCTACGAGTCCGTGGCCCAGCAGCAACTGCGCGTAGCCCATGATCGAAGTCAGCGGATTATTCAGCTCGTGCGCGATCCCCGAAACGATCTCTCCCAGCGCGGCCATCTTTTCTGTCTGAAGCATCTTCGATTGGATCTGCCGGTAATCGGTAACATCCGTGTAGATTTCCAGCCATCCCGCCGGGTGCTCGCTCGAATCAAGTACGGGTCTCGAGATCCGCTCCAGAACGCGCCGGCGCGGGTGCAGCACCTCCACTTCTTCCTTGGCCATCTCGCGATTTCCCCCCAGGAATGCCTTCCATCGTGTGGCGAAGATTTCGGGCGATTGAAACCGTCCGGCGGCCTTTTCCGAGAGTTTGTCGAACGTGTTTATTTTTTCCATCTGCGGCGCGTCCAGGCCGAAAAGCTCTCCAAACGGAGGACTTAAGTAACGCACCCCGCCGCTCAAGTCGAACAGGGCGATTCCCGCTGGCATGGAATCGAGAGCGAAGCGCAGTGCGGCGTTCAATGGATGCCGCTCCGTTTCCGCGGTTTTGTCGAAACAGCGTTCCTCGACGCAGAGTAGTAAATGGAGGGATCCCGGAAGGATTGAGCGCAGCGTGACGCGGACGGGCGAGCCGCTCCGCAGCGCCGCGTCCACGCCATAAGGCTTTCCTGGCGTGTAGGTTTCCGGCAGGAAAGCGAATCGGGCGTCGCCTGCCTGCGGCAGAAAATCCGCTAGTTCGTTTCGCAGGGAAACAGCGTCGGGCACACCCAGCAATTCCTGCGCACGCGGATTCACCCGCTGGATGACGCCCTGCGCGTCGATGATTAGAAGGGCTTCTCCACTGGTATCGAAAACAGCGGCGAACGATACCTCGTCAAGCCCGCCGATCACACCGGCTGGTGGATTCGACGTTGATGTGCGCGTGCCTCGACGTGAATCGGCCATGGCGGATGGGCTGTGGACTCCTACCAGCCCCCTCCAACGATCCAACGGCTGCACAGAAGTGCCAGAGCGATCGCGACGCCATATTCAAGTATGCGGCGAAGCGCCGGGGGAAGGACTCGAAGAAAGCCCGGGGGACGGGCTGCGTATCTACCGCTGGGCGGCTGATAAGGCTGATAGGGCCTGCGAGAATGTACGTGCATGTCCCGTTGGCCAATGCAACAGGGGGGCCATGCAGCGAAATAAAAGCGAACTGCCGAACGATCAATCGTTTGGAGCGATTGGGCGTCCAGCGAGGGAGCGAACGGCTTCCCACTTCGATACGAATTCGTTCGCGTCTAGGAATGCCGGACTGCTGCGAGCGGGCTGCAATGAGCACTGCAAATGGGCAGTGCAATGAGCCCGGAAGCCTGCGAGGATTTCAGGAACCCGCCTGTGAGCGGGACTGCGCGTCGTATTGCTTGAGCTTTCGGTACAGCGTGGTTTTTCCGATGCCGAGCAAGCGCGCCGCCGCGAGTTTGTCGCCGGCCGCCTCCCGCAGCGCCCGCAGAATTGCCCGGCGCTCCAACTCGTCGAGCGGCAGAAGTTCGTCGCTCTGCGGCATTCTTTCCCCTGTTCCGTACTGCAGGTTCGTTGGCAAATCGCCTACGTGAAGAATGGGGCCCGATCCCAGCGCCACCGCGCGCTCGATCGCGTTTTCGAGTTCCCTCACGTTTCCCGGCCAGTCGAAGGCAATGAGCCGCGCCATGGCATCTTCGGAAATGGTTCGCGTCGGTCCCCCGTGGTCGCTGAACTTCTCCAGGAAGGCGCTTACCAAAAGAGGGATATCGCTCTTGCGCTCCCGCAAAGGCGGAATCTTGATCTGTACGACGTTCAACCGGAAATAGAGATCTTGGCGGAACGTCCCTTGCCGGACGGAAGCCTCCAGGTCGCGGTTGGTAGCCGCGATCACCCTCGTCGAAATGGGAACGCGATCGGTGGACCCTACCGGCTTCACTTCCTTCTCCTGCAGCGCTCGCAGCAGCTTGGCTTGCAGATCGAACGGCAGGTCGCCAATTTCGTCCAAAAACAGCGTGCCGTTTCCGGCTGCCTCCAGGAGGCCCTGCTTGTTGTGGGAAGCGCCCGTGAACGCTCCCTTCACATAGCCAAAAAGCTCCGCTTCGATGAGCGTGGGGACCAGTGCGGTGCAATCTACCGGAACAAAAGGCCGACTCCGGCGCGGCCCGCAGAAATGGATCGAGCCCGCCACCAATTCCTTCCCCGTCCCGCTTTCACCGAGAATCAGCACGGGGTAATTGTGCTGGCTCACCTTTTCGATCAACCGGTATACCCGCTGCATTTTTGCCGAGACGCCGATCAGTCCGCCAAAACCCGGCCGCGTGCGCAGTTGCTCGCGCAGGACCCGGTTTTCCTCGTTCATTTCCAGCAAACGCACCACGCGATCGACCTTTCCGCGCAGTTCTGCTGGGAGAAAGGGTTTGGTGACGTAATCGACGGCCCCGATCCGGGTGGCCTCTACCGCGCTCTGAATCGTCCCGTATTGCGTCAGGACGATCACTGCCGTCTGCGGGTACGTTTCACGGATGCGCTTCAGCAATTCAAAGCCGCCGAGCAACGGCACCCGGAGGTCTGTAATCACGATATCGACCGCAAACTGGTCGAGTATCTCCAGGGCCTGTTCGGTGGTGGAGGCTGTCCGCGTACGGAGGCCAGCTTCAGTCACAACGTCACGGCAAAGGTTGAGAATGTTGTCTTCGTCGTCCACGATCAGCACCGTAATCGGTATCGGACGGTCCGTTGCTACCGCAGCTTTTGAAACACTCGCCAAGTCCATTCCCCTTTTTACACTCTGCATTTCCAATTCAGAGCAACGCGAGAACCAATTGGGAACACTTTCCCTCGCTGTGCGGAAAGCCCTTACTTCCGACGCCTTCCAGCGAAGATCGCAGTGTAGTTCCTAATTGGGATTTTTAACAAGTTGGTATTACTACGGATATCTATAGCCGCTAATCTTTTCTTCTGGATGCAGGATCGGGAAGCCCTATTCCCGTAATGGCGGGTAAATGCCGTAAATGACTCGATCCTGCCAGGCCACCCTCCGGGGACGTCCCGTCATCCTAGAAACTCGTAGTACGCCAATTACCAGCGCGGTTAGAACCAAGTCCAGGGAGGCACGCGATGAGAGGCGTCACTTGCGTTGCTGTGTTTGCGATTCTGTTGGTCGGCGGCGAGGTCGGGTCGCACGGGCAAGACCGTTCGAGCGCCGGGTCCACGGCATGGAATGCGCCGAATACCGTCTCGGCGGGAACACGTTTCATTATCGGACTGCAAGATAACCTCTCCACAGCGAACGCCAAGAGCGGCGACCGTTTTCACGGCCGAACGCTGGAACCGCTTGCGACGGCCGGTGGATTCGTTCTGTCACCGGGGATGGAAGTCCGCGGCCACGTCGATAAGGTGGAAGCGGCTCGCAAGACCGGCCGCGCCCGCATCTGGCTGACTTTTGATGAGGTTAGAACCCCCGCAGGCTGGTCCCCGCTGGTTGCCGATCTGGTTGACATTCCGGGCGTTCACTCGGTAAAGGTGGACTACGACCGCGAGGGCGAAATCGAAGCGCGGACAAGCAAGCACCAGCAGGAAGCAGAAGCCGCGGCCGCGGGAGCTTTTGTAGGAGCGGCTGGCGGCGTGGCCGCACACAATGGAAAAGATGCGGCCATGGGCGCCGCGGCGGGCGCGGCCACCGCATTTATGGCCGCCTCTGGACTTGGCCAGGAGTTGACGCTCGCCAAGGACACCAAGCTCGAGATCATTCTCGACCGGCCCCTCTACGTGAACCGGTTCTGAGAACCCTATCCTTCTGATTCTTCGCAGCTAAGGTTATCGCAGGAAGATTCTTGCGCAAGGAGCGGCCTGCTCCGCCGCTTCTTGGAATTCCCTGGCACTGCTGGTAGATTCGATGCAATGGCCTCCGATAATCACTCCATGCAGCGCATCCTGATCGTCGAGGATGAAGAGAACGCCCGCAAAGGCTACGAAGCCCTCCTCCGTAAGTGCGATTACGAAGTGCTGGGCGTCGCCAGCGGCGAAGATGCCCTCGCCAAGTTCCCCGAATTCGCGCCCGCATGTGATTCTCGCCGACGTCGAATTGCCCGGCATGAACGGGCTTGAATTGCTGGGCCATCTGTGCGAGGAAATTAAGCAGATTCCCGTGATCATTATTACCGGCCGCGGCAGCGACGAACGCGTCGTGCAATCCATCGAGGCCGGCGCTTACTGGTACATCGAAAAGCCCTTGAAATTCCCGGTTTTGCAGGCGCTGCTGAAGCGCGCGCTCGAGCGCGTGCAAGACAAGCAAGCGGTTGCCGCTCTCACGCGCGAGCTTCGCGAAGCCGGGAAACTCGGCGTTCTGGTGGGCGCCTCCGGGCGCCATGCAGGATGTGATGCGCCAGGTCGAAATAGCCGCCCCCTCGACCGCCTCTGTTTTGATCACCGGTGAAACCGGCTCCGGCAAGGAAATGGTCGCGCGCTCGATTCACATGCTCTCGCCACGCGCCTCGCGTCCCTTTGTCGCAATCAACTGCTCCGCGATCCCTGAATCCCTGATGGAGAGCGAAATTTTCGGCCACGAGAAGGGCGCGTTTACCGGCGCCGCGGAGCGCCGCATCGGCTGTTTCGAGCTGGCCCACGGCGGCACGTTGCTCCTGGACGAAATTGGCGAGATGCCTCCGCAAACGCAGGCCAAGCTCCTTCGCGTGCTGGAAGACCGCAAGGTGCGCCGCCTGGGCAGCAAAGTGGAGACGCCGGTGGATGTTCGCGTGGTCGCCGCCACCAACAAGAATCCCGAGCAGGCCGTCGCTGACGGAAAGCTCCGCCAGGATTTGTACTTCCGCCTGAACGTATTTCACATTCATCTCCCGCCCCTGCGGGAGCACAAAGGCGATCTGCCGCCCCTCGATCGACCATCTGCTGGCGGAGATTTCGGAAAAGCACGGGAAAAAGGTTACCGGCGTCGGCGCGGACGTGATGGATCTATTCAAGTCCTATCCCTGGCCGGGGAACGTCCGCGAGCTCCGCAATGTGCTGGAACGTGCCGCGATCGCCTCCGACCGCGGCACGATCAACCGCCAGCATCTCCCGTCCGATTTCGGCCACGCGCCGGCAGTGACCTCCTCCGGGCTGGGCGGCCTTCGCTTTCCCGATCGGCACGACGGTCGACGACGTCGAGCGCGAGCTGATCTTTCAAACCCTCGCCGCCACCAGCCAGAACAAGACGCGCGCGGCCGAACTTGCTCGGCATCAGTCTCAAAGACGCTGCACAACAAGCTGAAAGAATACGAGGCGGGGCGGAAAGATGCGTCTCAGCCTGAAAACTAAATTCACGCTGGCGACTTCGCTGCTCGTGCTGGCAGTCGTCGCCGTCGTTTCGGCGCTTTATCTCGGGCGCCTCACGCAGCCAGGTGCTGCACCAGGCCGATGACCGCGCGCGCTTCGTCGCCCAGCAGGTCTTTCTGGCCTGCCAGAACGCCCTGGCCGACGCGTCGGAAACGCGGCCGCGCTCCGAGTTCCATCAAGCCCGAAGACATTCGCGAGTACGTTCGCACCACTCTCGACAACAGCAGCCCCCTGAACTCCCTCATCGAATCCGCCGTGGGTTATTCGCCGACCATCTATGAAATCACGATCAGCGGCGACGATGGCGCCGTTCTCGTTTCGAGTGACGCCTCCAAGCGCGGCCAGATGGCGCCCGCACGCCCCAGCGTCGATCTGCTCGTGCACGGCGGCTTCATCAATCAGCTCCGCACGTTGTACGGCCCTCCGCAAACCTACGAATACTCGCTGCCCTTCAGTCTGGGTTCCGGACCGTTCGGAAATATCCGCATCGGCCTTTCCTCCACGCTTTTACGCGATGAGATTTCGCCCGGCCTGCGTTCGGCCCTTTACTGGGCGCTGGGCTCGGTGTTGCTTTCCACTCTGCTCGCGCTTCTGGTGAGCCGCATTACGCTCGCTCCCCTCGAACGAATTTCCAAACAGCTCGACCGCATCTCCGCCGGTGAATTCGATTTCGAGCCCGCCGTGGCGCGCGGCGACGAACTCGGCGTCGTCAGCACGAAGATCACCGGCATCGGCAAGCAATTGCACGACGTGCGCGAAATTTTCAGCACGTTGCGCGAGAATCTCGACCAGGTGATGCAGGGGCTGGGAGACGGCCTTCTCCTTTTCAACGCCGAAGGCCGCGCCGTACTCGTGAGCCCTTCGGTGGAAAAGTTTCTGGGAGGGCGCGTCGAAGACCTGCGCGGCAGGTTTGTCAGCGAGATTTTTCCCGCACGGCATCCGCTGCGCGGCGTCCTGCGCGTCGAGGGAGAGCAAATCGAATCGGTGGAAAGCACCGAGGTGACCCTGGAACGGGCTTCGCGTCCCCTGCGAATCCGTGTCAGCGCGCAGGTCATCCGCGAGCACGGCAAGCGTATGGGCACCCTGGTGACGCTGCACGACATTGAAACCCTCGAGCGCATCGGCAACCAGCTCCAGGTGTCCGAACGCCTCGCTGCTTTGGGTCGCGTCACGGCGGGGGTGGCCCACGAGGTCAAGAATCCCCTGAACTCGATGCGGTTATGGCTCGAAGTTCTCAAAGCCAATATGCCCATCGATCCGGAGCCGCAGCAAGCCGTGAAAATGCTCGACAGCGAAATCGATCGCCTCGATCGCGCGGTCAAGACCTTCCTCAATTTCACGAAGCCCGTGGAAATCAACCTCGAAGAAACCGATCTGCGCGCGCTCATCGAGGAGGTATTGGATGCAGCGCGGCCCTCGATCGCCAAAGCCAGCCTCGAGTTATCCGTAGATTTACCCGAGAATTTTCCGCCCGTGCTTCTGGACCGCCAGCTCATTCATCAGTGTGTGTTGAACCTGCTCTTGAACGCGAGCAGCTTCACGCCGCCCGGCGGGCGCGTCGCGATCCATCTGCAGCGCCAGGGTGACTATGCCGTCGTCTCCGTGTCGGACACGGGAAAGGGAATCTCCCCGGAGGATCGCGGCAAAATTTTCCAGCTTTTCTTCACCACGCGACCCGGCGGCACCGGCATCGGCCTGGCCAACACGTTCCGGTTTGTGCAGCTGCACAACGGCCGGATAGAATTCGAATCGGAGAGCGGTATTGGAACCACTTTCCGCGTCGAACTGCCTTTGGCGCGGACAGAAGCGGCATCGCCGGCGTCATCCGTGCAACACGTGCCGCTGGCGAAGGTCCGCAACTTCAGCCAGCCGTTCGCCGCGGAGAAGCGGTGATGTCCAGCTGCCATCCCATGAATGCGCCCGTGAACGCCTCCGCGAATGCACACAGGAATGCACCCTTGAGTTCCGGATGCTTCGTGCTGGCCTGCTGCCTGGCGTTTGCAGCGGCAGGATGCGCTCGCAAGACCGTTCACGCATCCGCTCCCGTACCGGCCCCGCCCACTCCGGCGGTCGCCGAAGCCGAGCGCCCCATGACGATCGCGCCGGATACCGACGCCGTGCCTCCTGTCGAGGACACCGCCCCTCCCCCCGTAGTAGCAGACGATGCCGCACCTCCGCCCGCTCTCGTTGCCACCGCTCGCGCTCCGCGAAAACCAGTCGAGACCCCGGCGCAAGAGGCGGCGATGGAGACGGCGTCCCGGCCGCCCGCTCCGCAAATATCTCCGCAGCTTTCGCAGGTCGACCAGGCCAGTTACGAACGCAAGACCAACGAAGATGTCTCCGCCGCAAGAAAAAATCTCCAAGCCGCCCAGGGCAAGCAGCTCAACGCCGCCCAGCAGGATCTTCTCGAAAAGATCCGCAGCTTCCTAGCGCAATCGCTCGATGCCAGCAAGAGCGGCGATTGGGCTCGCGCGCAAAATCTAGCTCAAAAGGCCCGTCTCCTCTCAACCGAACTCATCAACTCATTCTGAACGGTCATTCTGAAGGGTCTTCACATTCCTTCTTGTCCGTCATTCTGAGCGCAGCGAAGTACGGATTTCCATCGCTCGCCTTTCGAGCGATGAATCCCTCTTTTACTTCGCCGTTGCCGTTCGTCGTAGTTTGCAGTCGTCGTGCACGTCGCGATTTGCTGCTACCATCGGAGCGTGGAAAATTTCGACGTGGCGATCGTAGGCGGCGGCATCATCGGCTGCTCGATTGCTTTTCAACTAGCCGCCGAAAAACTGAAAATTGCCGTTCTCGACCGGCAGCAACCCGGCCGCGAAGCTTCCTGGGCTGCCGCTGGCATGCTCTCGCCCGCGCCAGATTCGCCGCGCGACCGCCTGCTGGCCCCCCTTTCCAAAGAAAGCCTAAGGCTCTATCCCGAGTTTGTCCGTGCCATCGAAGAGTCATCGGGCAAGCCGGTTGACTACACGCGCAAGGGCACGCTTCAGATTTTCACGGGGGCCTCGGCGGAAGCGGAACGAAAAGCCATGCTGGCCGAGCACCGTGAGCTGGGCTTAGCTTCCGAAGCGATCTCTGTGTCTGAGGCGCACAGAATGGAACCGGCGCTGAATCCAGCTATCCGCGCCGTCCTTCACCTCCCTGAAGAAGAAAGCGTCGATCCTCGTTTGCTGATGGATTCTCTGCTGGCAGCTGCGGCGAACCGTGGAGTGAAAATTCGCCCAGGCTTCTCGGTAGCTTCTCTTGTCGAAGAAGGCGATCGCTGCGCAGGCGTGCTTGCGGCCAATGGGGAGAAGATACAGTCCGACCACGTCATCGTCGCGGCTGGGTGCTTTTCAGGCGAGATCGTGGGGGCAGCAGGGAAGCGCATCCCCTCGATTCCCACGCGTCCCGTACGCGGGCAAATGCTCGCCCTGCGGCAGGCCAATCTGGCCTTGCGCCACGTCCTTCGTTCCGAGCGAGGCTATCTGGTCCCGCGGTCCGACGGCCGTATCGTGGCCGGAAGCACCTCGGAGGATACAGGTTTCCATAAGGGCGTCACTGTGGGTGGCATGCGAAAGATCGTCCAGGCTGGCCTAGAGCTGTGCGCGGATCTCGGCGCAGCGGAAATCCTCGAAACGTGGTCGGGCCTGCGTCCCGGCACGCCGGACGATCTCCCTATTCTCGGTTTAGCAAATATGGAGGGATTGATTCTAGCGACAGGTCACTACCGCAACGGGATCCTTCTCGCCCCGGTCACGGCGAAACTAGTCAAGGAATGGGTCATCGACGGACGAACAACACTCGATACCCAAGCCTTCTCCCCACTCCGTTTCGAATCCACCGAACGTAAATCGGTAAGATGCTAACGTAACGCGATCGCGCTAAAACGGCATCCGGTTGCGCTGCGGTTCGCGGTTTGGAGGGCCGGGCAAGGTCGAGGCCTGGCCGGGACCCGTGAATTGCGCCTTGTCGGAATCGAGAAAAATCGGGCGGTTGATCACCGCGTCGAGCGTTGAACCGCGGGGCAATTCCGCTTCAGGCCCGCGGGACATCAGAACCGCCGCAATTCCAGCCGCCGCGCCAATGCCGGCTCCAATCCCCGCACCCTTCGCGCTCTGTGTTGCGAGTCCGCCGATACCGGCGCCGGCGCCCGTTGTCTTTGCGATCGTGCCTATATCGGACGCCTTGTCGCTGTCCCCGGAAATTTTCCCTTCCTTATCCATCGTCTCACCGCCGCCAGTGCCAGCGGCTCCTCCGGGGGACGCGTTCAAATTCACCATGTACGCGTTGGGCAGAATCATGGTCGTAAACTTGACCCCCAACTCCGCGCGGCCCTTCACGCGACCCGGGCGCTTCGATTCGGTAACCTCACCGCTTATGTAGGTTCCTGCCGGAATGGCCACGCGGCCATCGATCATCACGGGAAAGAGAGTTTCGAAGTAAACGGGGTCGCCCGGCCGGGCGCTGCGCGTCGAGATTCCGTTATGCAACACCAGCGGAATGTGCGTCCCGGTAGGCACCTCGATTTTAGCCGGTGGCTTCGTCTCGACTGCGGCCGTCTGAACCGCAGCAGGCGCAGCCGGAGGCGGAGCGGGACGCGGGGGTTTCGCAGGCTCAAGCTCAGACGAAGCCGGACGGGTCGCCGGAAGCGGTCCGGCGTCTTGCGCCAGCAGCGGCACGCACCAAACCAAGGGAAGCAGCATGCTGACGAAGTTTCGATGCAGCCGGTTGATCTTCATGGATCCCCCGTTTCCAGTGCTAAGGATGCCTCGCCCGCGAGGCGGGATGCCTAAATCAGGAACACCGTCTGCCCCGTTAGATCAAACCTCTTCCGGCAGCGAATGTTGCGGCAGGCGACCATATTGTCGACGCGCACCATGTAAGAGCGAGCCTTGGCAAACTGCTGGCGGTCCTGATCGTTTGCGCCGCCCGGCATCTGGGCCTTCTTGTTCCTCACGATCCATCGCACAGGGAACGTTCCCTCCTGGCGGCAATGAGGACACGTCAGCGGGATCTGCTTCGTCTCTTCTTTTTCGTCGTAAAATCTCTTCTCGTCCATTCGATCCTATCCGGCGAATCCGGCCTGCGCCACTTCATCGAGGCTCACCAAGCGTATACCAGCATCTTTCCAGCGGGGAAGCCAATATGCAAGCCCGGCAATCGTGTGACGCCGATCGCCCTCCGGCGTCCGATGATCGCCATCGTGCAGCAGGACGATATCCCCTCCCCGCACGTGGCGCAAGCGCTGAATCATTCTCTCAGAGGACCGCAGCTTCCAATCGCGTCCTGACCTGGACCACATCACAACGCGCGCCTTTTCATCCTGCTGTCGAAGCACGGATTCGAGTTGCGGCCCCCGATACCCGTAAGGCGGCCTCATCCAGCGTGTTTTTCGGCCGGTAGCGGAGACAAGGGCCTCGTTGCAGCGAGCAAGCTCATCTCGAATGCGGCCCGGAGAAAGGAACGTCAGCCTAGGATGCGTGTCGGTATGGTTTCCCACGGCGTGGCCCCGCCGCACAATGTCTCTTGAAAGTGCCGGAAACGCGCGAATCCGCTCGCCGATCTGAAAAAAGGTAGCGCGGGCCGCGTGCCGGTCGAGCAAGTCCAGCAGCGCGGGCGTGATCGCTGGATTCGGTCCATCGTCGAACGTAAGCGCCAAAGTAGACGCCTCGCCTGTGCGCCGGATCGTCGGCCCAAAGAGTTGCGAGGATGGCGCTACGGCGCCCCATGCGAACACCCCGGCTGCGGCTGCCACGGCACCGCCCGCAATCAGAGTGGGGATGGATTTCATCAGGCACGGATTTTCGCATGCGCGGCACGGCCCAGCCAGCAAAAGCTCCGACCGCATTCCCCTCGGCAGCCCGAACCGATTCGTACAGGCTCGTACAGGTAACGGTTCGAACACCACACATTCGCCAGTTCTAGACGGCGTCCGCGCGCGGCATTATTTTACTTTCCCAGGGCCATTCACAGGAAATTAAACGCTGGCTGTCTTCCCTCAGAAGTGCCTTTTGCAGAGTTCACGCCGCAACGCGTCGTGAAAATCGCGAAAGTCCTCTGATAGCCGGGACAACCCATCGTTTGTAATTCCCGCCGTCGCGCAGGGGAGCGTCTGAATTGTCGAACGAAACCAAAGCGAGGCCCGGCCAGGAACGCGCCGAATCGATTGAGTCCTACACAGAAGCAATCCAATCCGATCTCCGGAAAATTCAGACCCGCAACTGGTGGTCCTGGTCCAACACCGTCGTGATCGTCCTGCTGCTGACCGGCACCATCGTATCCTTCACGCTTCCCACGCTGCTTCGCGAGGATGAGTTCCTGCAGTTCAACGTAAACCTCGCTGTCAGGGGCCTCGTCGGCCTCGTGCTTCTTTTCAACGTCTACTCGCTCTGGCAGCAGTTCCGAATCAAAGACCTTTGCGCGGAAATCCAGCAGAAACAGGCGAGTTCGGAAGCTCTGTACCGCATGGCCATGTTTGACCCGCTTACCGGCCTCTACAACCGCCGCTTCGCGGAACCCCGCGTCGAAGCGGAAGTCAATCGCTGCCAGCGGAAGGGCACTGCGCTCACCCTGCTCCTCCTGGACCTCGACAGCTTCAAGCAAATCAACGACAGCCACGGCCATCCCGCCGGCGATGCGGTCCTGCGGGCCTTTGCCGAACACATCACGCGCGCCATTCGCGGCTCCGATCTGGCAGTGCGCCTCGGGGGCGACGAATTCATGCTGCTTCTTCCGGAATGCGATACTCATCAGCTCCATCACGTGCTTGACCGCCTCGTCGCCTTCAAGGCGGAGATAGCCGGCAAAATGGTCCCCGTGGAATTTTCGGCTGGATGGAAGGAATACGAACTCGGCCAGACATCCAAGGAATTGATCGAAGCCGCCGACCGCGCCCTGTACGAGAATAAGCGCAGCGCGCGCTCATCGGGCGCCACAGCCTCCGGCATAAGCGTCTCCGCCGCTAGGCCTGTAGCAACCTAGGTCGTGTAGCCAACTAGGTTTTGTCCCGCGCGTTTGATACGATGGCCGCCGGTTCTCCGGCGAAAAATCGTGCCTCCTCGATCCGGCCCCGCCAAATTTCCTATCTTGTTGCGATGGGCCTCTCTTGCGTGGCTGCTCGTTTGGGTGCCCGCTTACTGGCGCACCTGGGGCGTTTCCAACTTCCTTCAACTCTGCGACATAGCGGTTTTGCTCACGTGTGTCGGCTTCTGGGCCAACAGCCGCCTTTTGATTTCCAGCCAGGCGGTTTCCTCGCTGCTGGTCGATCTGGTGTGGACCCTTGACGCTTCCTGGCGGCTCCTTCTCGGGCGGCATTTGCTCGGAGGGACCGAATATTTCTTCGATCGCGCGCTACCCGTTGTGGGTCCGGCTCCTCTCTCTGTTTCACATTGTGATGCCGCTGCTGCTGTTATGGACGCTGCACCGCACGGGTTACGATCGGCGAGGGTTTGCTCTGCAGTCATTGATCGCGGTGCTCGTCTTTATTGCCTCGCGATTCACGTCTCCCGCCAAAAATATGAATTTCGCGTTCGCCGACCCCTTCTTTCATCGCTCCTGGGGGCGGCCGCCCGTCTATGTGGCAATCAGCTTTCTATTTATGGTCATCGTGGTCTATCTGCCCACGCATCTCGTTTTGAAGAGGGTGTTCGGGCCCCCGCAGGGCGCCTGAGCCTTTCCCGGCGATCCGCACGGGCGGCTTAGCGGGCAGCGTTATCTGAAACGATGTTCCGACGCCCGTTTCGCTTTCAATTGTAATCCGCCCGCCGTGATCGCTCACCACCGACCGCAGGATCGCAAGGCCTGCCCCGTGCCATTCTGCTTTGTCGTGCAGGACGAAGTGAAAAGCCGCTCGCTCTCCTCCGCGCTAAGTCCGCAACCGGTGTCGGAAACCTCCAGCTGGACGGCCAACGTGAAGATAAGAAAGAGTTTGGTGCGGAACGTCACAATTCATTGTTCCTGTTTAGATCAGGGTTTGTAATTCGTCCGCTCGGAGCGTCTTTGCAATCCCCCTTGGTATCACATGGCGGCATCATATGGCGGCATCACAATCCCAACCAATCTTTGCCGATCCCACGATTCCTCGGCAGGAATCCTTGCTTCCATAATCTTTGGTCGGCGATCGAACAACCGGCCGCCCGAAGTCAGAGATTGCGCGAAGTTGCGAGGCCTCCTAGTATGGGGGAGTGGTCGACGGGCGCGGCACGCGCGGGTCCATCACGAATTGCTGAGATGGAAGCTGCGTTTCTTCGGAGTGGACCATCATGGCAGAGCCTGAACATCTTCCCGGCATACCCCTCGGGCGGGTCCTGGGCATCCCGATCTACCTGCACCCGAGCTGGTTCGTCATTTTCCTGCTGATCACGGTTTCCCTGCGGACGCAGTTTACCTCCCAGCACCCGGGCTGGACTCCCACGCAGCATTGGGCGCTGGGAATCATAACCAGCGTCCTGTTTTTCGCCTCAGTGGTTTTTCACGAGCTCAGCCATAGTGTGGTTGCGCTGCGTTATCGCATCCCGGTGAAGTCGATCACTCTTTTCGTGTTTGGTGGCCTCGCGAGCATCCAGCGCGAACCCGAACAGGCCAAGCAGGAATTCAACATCGCCATCGCCGGCCCGCTCTCCAGCCTGTTCCTGGCTGCCTGTTTCTTCCTGGTGGCGCATTACTTCCGCGGCGAAGAGATGGTCGCCTCCGCGGCGAAGTGGCTGTGGGAAATCAACCTGCTGCTGGCCCTTTTCAACCTGCTGCCGGGCTTCCCACTCGATGGCGGGCGTATTTTCCGCGGAATCGTCTGGGCCATCACGGGGAACTTTACGAAAGCCACCCGCCTCGCCTCGAATGCTGGGCGTCTGCTGGCATATCTGATGATTTTCCTGGGCGTGTGGCAGGCGCTTCATGGCAACTGGGTCGGCGGCCTGTGGACCGCGTTTATCGGATGGTTCCTGTTGAACGCAGCGCAGGAAAGTTTCGCCCAGGTGGCCCTTCGCAGCACGCTGACCGGCGTCCGCGTGGAAGACATCATGAACCGCGATATACCCACCGTTCCGCGCGATATGTCGCTCGAGGAATATATCCACGAGGTACTGCGAACCGGGAAGCAATACCATATCGTGACGGGCGCGGGTAACCCCGTCGGCCTGATTACGATTCACGCGGCGCGCTCCCTTCCGCGCGACGAGTGGAACAACACTTCGCTTCAGGCCGCGATGACCCCCATCGATAAAATCCAGTCCGCCGCGCCCGACGAACCTGTTCTCGGTCTGCTCGAGCGCATGCAACGCGAGAATGTGACTCAGATGCCGGTAATCTCCGACGGGCACATCATTGGCGTAATCGCCCGTGAGACCATCATCCATATGCTGCAAACTCGCTTACAGCTTGGGCACCTCGCCTGAGGCCGCGCTTCTCTCGCCGCAGGATTTCGCTGCAAACACTCCCTGCCCATTTTCGGGAATGCGGTATCCTACGGTGTGAATCCGGAGCACGATCCGAAAAGCACTCGCTTCGCGCCAGGCCTGTGCCTCACTTGCAGCTTTGCGCGGCGAGTCGAGTCGGCGAAAGGGTCCGCCTTCTTTCTTTGCCAGCGCTCGGCTTCCGATCCAAGATTTCCGAAGTATCCCCGGCTTCCGGTGCTTGAATGTTCGGGATACTTGAAGCAACCCGAGCTGTGAAATTGAAAGGAAACGTTCATTCCTGCTGAAAGCGATCCGAAGCCTCCCCGGCGGCAGTTCACGAAAATCCTGACCTTGACAGGTATCGCCGCGCTTGCCGGCGGTGCGGTGATGTTTCTTCGCGCGAGACTCTCGGGCAATTTCCCGCCGCGAGTCATCGCGCAGGCCGGCGATATTCCGGTGGGTGGGTCGAAGATTTTCAGCTATCCCACCGATGTCGAACCGTGCATTTTGCTGCGCCCGGCCGCGGACGACTACGTCGCCTACAGCCGCCTGTGTACCCACGCATCGTGCCCGGTGTTCTACCAGGCGGAGGAGAATCGCTTGAATTGCCCGTGCCACGGCGGAGCGTTTTCGGTGGCCGATGGTTCCGTGCTGGCGGGCCCTCCGCCGCGTCCCTTGCCGAAGATCGTCATCGAGAGACGCGGCTCTGATCTCGTCGCCACAGGCATTGCCGCGTCCTGAGAATCTTCGTGAGAGCGAAGTTCCAAGGAAGGCCTCGCTTTTGAAAAGTATCCGTGCCCGAATCTCTGTTGTCTGTCTGCTGACGCTTCTCCTCGCTGGATCGCTGTCCAGCCAGCAAAAGCGGAAGGTGATTATCGATGAGGACGCCGCTGGTCCCGGCGGCACAGCGATGCAGGCAATCACTCTCCTCGTAAACTCGCCACTCACCGATGTGCTCGGGATTACCGTGGTCACCGGGGATCAGTGGCGCGATGAAGAAGTGGCGCACACCCTGTGGCTCGTCGAAATAATCGGCAGAACCGGCATTCCCGTGCTGCCGGGCGCCGTATTTCCAATTGCGCGCACAAAGGAGGGCACCGCCAACTGGGAGAAGCTCTACGGCAAGGTGCCCTATCAGGGCGCCTGGAATTACGGCCAGCCCGTCCACGGTCCGTGGGAGATTCCGGCGATGCCGGAAGGGAAGCCCCCGATAAAACCTGCCACCGAAGACGCCGCTCACTTTCTGGTCCGCACGGTACGCAGGTATCCCCATCAGGTCACCATTTACGCGGGCGGCCCGCTCACGAACTTGGCCTTGGCGCAGGCCATCGACCCCCAGTTCGCCGCGCTGAGCCGGGAACTGGTAGTGATGGGCGGCAGCATCCACCCCACCACGAAAGACCCTGAATTTCTAGCCGCCCCTCATCGCGAATTCAATTTCTGGATGGATCCCGAAGCCGCGCACCGCGTGCTGCGAGCCCCATGGCCTCGAATCACAGTGACCACCGTCGATATTTCCGTGAAGACTCGCATGACAAAGGATCTGATCGCCCAGCTGGCGCAATCGACGAACCCCGCGACGCGATACGCAGCGAAGTACGCGCAGGAAGACTACCTCTGGGACGAACTAGCCGCCCTGGCGTGGCTCGACCCAACCATCGTCACCCGCTCAACCATGCTCTATATGGACGTATCCACCGATCCCGGAGCCACCTACGGCGACACCCTAACCTGGGCCAGCGGGCAAAAGCCGCCAACGCCAGAACCGCTAGTGGAGGTACAGGAAGACCTCGACCCAACCAAGTTCTACCGCGAATTCATCGCCCTGATGACGCACTCCACACCGCACAGCAACGCGAATTGATTTGCGGCGGCAGGTGTCGCCGCCCGTGGATATAACGTGGTTAATTATGGCGTTTGTCTCAAATTCTCCAGCAAGCTGCTGGGAGGCGATTTCTCAACAATCCAATACGGCTCCCCAAGCAAGAAGGTTTCCGGGTGCCGCACCCTTAAGCCTTTGAAGGGTGCGTGGCAAGCAGTCGCTATCCAAGCGTTCGCCAAATGTTGATCTTAGTGCCGAAATTTCGCGGAACAGGTAATATAGATGAGCTAGCGAAATCTCTTTGAGGACCTTATGCCCCCGAAAGTGGATGTGGTCGGTATTGGGAGTTGCGCCGTAGATTTTTTCGCGATCGTTCCCCGGCTTCTTGGCTCGGAAGAAAAAATCAACGCGACCAGAATGGAAATCCACGCGGGCGGCGTGACGGCCAATATGCTCACGCAGGTAGCGCGGCTTGGGCACGAGCACCGGCTGGCTCGGCCTGATCGGCGATGATGAGAACGGCCGCATCATCCAGAAAGCCTTCACCGAAGACGGCATGGACCTGAGCGGCGTGGAGGTCGTGCGCGGGGAGCGATCCGCGCTCACCTGGATCCCCGTCAATCCCGGCGGTGAGCGCTGCATCTATATGTTCCCGAATGTCACCGGCAAGCTATCGGTTCTCCATGTGAAGAACCGCTTCGCAAGCCACATCAAGGGCGCCAAGCACTTCCATACCGAAGCCTCGCAATTGCCGATCGTCCCGCTCAAGGAAGCGATGAAGATCGCCAAAGACGCCGGTGTCCGGATATTTTTCGACATGGACGTGACGCCCCGCTTCTTTGCCCAGATGAACCTTGGCAAGCAGGAAGAACTCTGCGACGCGCTGAAGCTCGTCGATGTGCTGAAACCCTGCAAAGCCGCGGCCCGCGAGATGACCGGAGTCACCGACTACAACCGCATGGCGGACCAGCTCTTGAACCTTGGCCCGAAAGTCGTGGCCATCACCGAAGGCGAGGACGGCTGCCTGATCGCCACCAAGGAAAAGCGCGTGCAGGTTCCGGCCTTCCGCGTGAACGTCGTGGACACCACCGGCGCGGGCGACGCGTTCATGGGAGGCTTGTCCTACGGCCTGCTGCAGGGCTGGGACCTCGAGCGCGTCGGGATTTTTGCCAACGCCTGCGCGGCGCTCTGCTGCACGAAGGTGGGTGCGCGTGCCATGTCCAGGCTGGACGAAGTGCTCGCCTTTGCGAAGGCGACAGTTCCCAAGGGCGCATCCGCATTCTGAAGGTGTCCGCCCAGGCACAGTTTGCGAATTTCTCCCACGTAGAAGCTTTGAGGCGGCCAACTCCGCCCCTCGTCCCCCCATCGTACGAATCCCAACAACTTTAGAGTGGGGCAGAGCGCGGGCGGTTTCTGTTGCGGAGTTTTATGAAGCGTTTTTTGCGTATCGCGGCTCCCGTGTGCGTGCTTGCGTGTGCTTTCGCCGGCGCCGGCCAGCAGCGGAAGCACCCGGCAACTCCGAAAACGGCGGTAAGCGAGCCCGCCGGCGGCGAGCCCGCTTCCTCCAGCCCGCGTGTGCAAGCCATCCGCGACAACAATACGGGTCTCGCCCTGATGGAACGCCAGCAATTTACCGCCGCCCTGCCCAAATTTCAGAGCGCCTGCATTATGGACACGGCCTCCGACGTCGGCTGCATGAACATGGGCATCGCGTTTCTGTACATGCGGCAATACGACGACGCCCGGCGCGTGCTGGCGAAGTCTGCCAGCAAGGATGCCAAAAATCCTCGCGCCTGGTTCAATCTGGGTTTGGTCGAGAAGGCCCTCGGCGCAACGAAAGACGCGCTCCAGGACTTCCAGAAGACCGCGGCCCTCGATCCGAACGACGCCGATACGCAGTACTTCATCGGCGAGCTCTTGTCGAGGAACGAGCAGTATTTACAGGCGGCCGCGGCATATTCGAATGCTCTAAAGCTCAATCCGCTTCACGCGTCCGCGGAACTTGGCCTCGTCGAAGTGGCGCAACACGCGGGAGACATCGACACCGCGGTTGCCCATTTGAATCGATTTCGCCACCTCACCTCGGACAACCTCAGCGAACCCATCAGCGTCGCGTATGGCTTGCAAGGCAAGTATTCCCGCGCGCAGGAGCTGCCGAGGGAATTCGAAAAAGTCCCGCCGGCTGCTCCTATTAGATTTGTGGACGTAACCTCCGCGTCCGGGCTTCCGGATCCGCCCTTCGACGCTGCTCGGCCAGCGGCGAAAAGGAATCCGGCCCGCGCTAACGCCGAAAAAGCACCTGGCGCTGTGGATTCGGAGCAGAACGCTTCTCCGCTGGCTAGCTTTCTGGGCAGCGGCGCCTGCGTCTTCGATTATGACGGCGACGGCAAGCCCGACATCTTCCTCGTGAATGGCGACAGCGCGGGAAACGCCTTGCTATTTCGCAATACCGGCGATGGGAAGTTCATCAACGCCACGAAGGCCGCGAAGCTGGACTTTCACGGGCAGGGAACCGGTTGCGCCGTGGGCGACTACGACAACGACGGCTATCTCGATCTCGTGGTAAGTTCCGCCGATGGCGTGGCCCTCTATCACAATGAGCGCAACGGCACCTTCAAGAATGTAACGGACGCCGCGGGTATCCACGTGGATGGACTCGTGCTGGGAGTGACGTTTGTAGACTACGATAACGATGGCGATCTCGATCTCTATGTCACGCGCTTCGAGAATTTTCCCCTGAAGAATCCCGGCGAGCCTTTTTCTTTCCCGCAGGGAACCAGCGGCCCCGGGAACATTCTCTTTCGCAACAAAGGGAACGGCACGTTCATGGACTGGACGAAAGAGACCGGTCTCGCCGGCTCCGGCCCATCGATCGGCGCGATGGGCAGTGACGTGAACAACGATGGCGCGGAGGATCTGGTGATCTCGGGATGGCAAAAGGCCCCGCTCCTTTTGATCAATCAACGCGAGGGCGCCTTCCGTGCCCAATCTCCGTGGACGGCCAGCATGCCAGGACCAGCCGCCGGAATAGCAGCTCTGGATTTTGACGGCGACGGCTGGATGGACCTGGCGTTCACCCATTGGGCGCCGCCGGGATTGAGTCTGTGGCGCAACGCGTCGGGAAAATCCTTTGACCCCGTGCGCATTCTCGATCCAGGCTGGATGCGAGGCTGGGGACTCGCGGCGCTGGATTACGACAACGATGGCTGCGTCGATTTGGTGGCAGTGGGCGAAAATTTTTCCGGCGAAGGACGCATTGCGCTACTGCGCAACGAGGGCCTCCAGGGTTTCCGGGATGTTACGCAGGACGCCGGTCTCGATAGAATCGAGCTGCGAAATCCGCGGAGCGTGATCCCCTTTGATTTCGATGGCGATGGCTCCGTCGATTTACTGATCACCCAGAATAATTTTTCGCCGAAGCTCCTGAAGAACGTTGGCGGCAAGAACGAATGGCTCCAGCTGGCATTCAAGGGCGATGACAGCAACACCGGCATCGGCGTGAAAGTGGAGATTTTTGCCGGAGCCGCGCGGCAGAAATGGGAAGTCCCGGGCGCCTCAGGCTACCTAGGACAAGCCCCGCCAGAGCTATTCCTGGGTCTCGGTTCCCAGCGCCTGACCGATGTAGTGCGCGTCAGCTGGCCCGGCGGTATGCTACAGGACGAGTTGCAGATGGCGGCCGGGAAAAAGCTCATAAGAGAAGCGGACCATCACGATACCCAGCATTGAGCTGCCGGCGGGTCGAGGGCTTGCTTGCCCGCGCGCCCGCGTGCTAATTTCGCCTTTCGTTCTGCGCGCGCTGCTCCTGATCGCGAAAAACTATGTGCCCGTTGGCCACTCACTCAACCTCAAACCGCACCGGCAGCAGCAACGGTAACGTGCCGGCGGATCGCACGATTTTCTGGCGCGTGGAGGGGAGCCTTCTGAACCTCACCGCCGTACGGCCCGTGGGATTCTTCACCTGGAACGCGCAGAGCTTCCTGGGTCGCTGGACGCGTCGCGGAGCGATGGGCGCGCTTGCCTTGGCCAGATGGGGGCTTTTTGCATCCAACCGCGTCTTCGCCACGCGCGTGCTCCATACGGTGTTGCGAGGCGAAAGCCGCGACAGGCTCGACCTTCTCGGTGATGAGTTCTTCGAGTATTTTCTGAAGCCCCGCCTCAAGCAGCCGGGAGTTGAAAAGCTGAAGGAAATAATGGCCGCCGGCGGAGATGTCGTGCTGGTGAGCCAGGGCCTCGATCACATCATGCGCCCGCTCGCCAATTATCTGGGCGTCGAGCGAATTCTATGCAATCGCCTGGACTTCCGCAGTGGAATGGCCACCGGACGCTTGCTCGATCCCGTGATTCGTCCGCGCGGCGCCTTTGCCAAGCTGAGGATTCAGACTCCCGACGGCCGAATCTCGCGCGAACAGCTCGTGCGCGATCTGGGTTTCGCTAAAAGTCCGGCGATAATCGACGAAGCGATCCGCCCCGCCACCCGTTTTAATCCGAAGATAACCCTGCCCGTCGTCCATTTTGACTCGCACAATGGAGCCGGGCCTCTCTCCGTGCGCGATTCCCTCCGAGGCAAAAACATTCTTCTGATCGGCGCCACTGGATTCATCGGCAAGGTGTGGCTCGCCAATCTACTCACGGAACTTCCCGAGATCGGCCGGATTTATCTGCTGATTCGCGGCAATCGCTCGGCCACGTCTCTTGCGCGCTTTCAGCGCGTGGTCGAGGAGTCGCCCGTCTTCGAGCCGCTCGGCCAGTTCCACGGGGACAAATTCGCCGCGTTCCTGCGCGAAAAAGTCGAAGTCGTCGACGGAGACGTCACCAAGCCGGAGCTCGGTCTCGCGCCGGACGTGGCGCAGAAAATCAAACGCTCGGTTCATCTAATCGTCAATAGTTCCGGCCTCACGGACTTCAATCCCGACCTTCGCGACGCCCTCGACATGAACGTGCGCGCCACAAACTACGTGTTGAACTTTTTGACCCAATGCGAACATGGCGCGCTGCTCCATCTTTCCACCAGTTACGTCGTGGGCCGCCGCGACGGCCGCGTATTCGAAGAGCTCCCGCGCAACTACACGCCCATCGCCACCCCGGGCTTTAACGCGGCCGAAGAATGCGCCCGCCTCGAAGCCCTGATTCACCAAACGGAAGCGCGCGCGGAGTCCCCCGAAGTCACCGAAGAGATTCGCCGCATGGCCAAGGAAAAAGAGCACGCCGCCAAGGACCTGCAAGGCGCCGCGCTCGAAAATCAGATCCGCAAGAACCGTTTCCGGTGGCTGCGCCAGGTGCTCACCGAAGCGGGCATGCGTCGCGCCAACGAGCTCGGCTGGCCCAACACCTACACGCTCACCAAGAGCCTCGCGGAATCGCTGATTCGCGATTTTCTGGACCAATCGCCGAATGCCGCGATCGCAGTCGTGCGCCCCGCCATTGTAGAGTCCTCCATCGAGAAGCCGTTTCTCGGCTGGAATGAAGGCATCAACACCTCCGCGTCGCTTTCGTACCTCCTGGGCACGTTTTTCAGGCAGCTTCCCAGCAACGCCAACAAATGCCTCGACCTCATCCCCGTCGATCTCGTCTCCCGCGGCATGACGCTGATCGCAGCCGCGCTCGTCGCGCGTCGGCACGACCGCGTCTATCACCTGGCCACCTCCGTGGCGAACCCCTGCGATATGCGGCGTTCGATCGAGCTCACCGGCCTCGGTCACCGCAAGTTCTACCGTGCCCAGAACGGATTGAATCACCGCCTGCGCCTGAAGTTCGACGCGATTCCCGTATCCAAGGCCCGCTACGAAAAGCTTTCCGCACCCGCGCAACGCCTGATCGTTCAGGTCATCAATCGCACCGTCGAACCGCTTCCGTTCGTGCGTCCGCCGCTGGCCCGCCAGGAACGCGACCTGGAACGCGTGATCAAGCTGATCACGTTGTTCGAGCCTTTCATTCTCGAAAATGACCACGTCTTCGAGGCTGCCAATGTCGAGCGCTTGAGCGAAGCCCTGCCGCCCCCCGAGCGCGCCCAATTCGCCTACGACGCCCGCTCGCTCGATTGGTGGGATTATTGGATCAACGTGCACATTCCCGCGCTGCGGAAGTGGTGCTATCCTCTGATAGAAGGCCGTCAGCCGGAAGCTTCGCCGCGGCGGAGCGTTCCTCTGGACGCCCCCGCCGGAAATCTCGCGGGAGCCGAAAGCGTTTCTCCGGCGTCGACGCCCCAAACCTGAACTGTGGCAATTTTCCTGACCGGGAGCACCGGCTACATCGGCGCTCACATCGCGTCGAATTTATTGGCGGATCATCCCGATCCGCTCAACCTATTGGTCCGCGCGCGCGACCAGCACGAAGCTCGCTCGCGCCTCTGGCACTCCCTGCAGTTGCATATGGATTTCGCCTCATTCGAGGCGCACCTCAACTCCCGCATCCGAATTTTCCTGGGCGACCTCACCGATTCGCGCTTTGGCCTCGCCGAGGACGACTACCGCGATCTCGTCGCCACCACCGATTCCATCATCCACTGCGCAGCGTCCCTCAACCGCAAATCCGAGAAAAGCTGCCTCAACGTCAATCTCCGCGGCACGCTCGAAGTGGTGCAACTGGCGATGCGCGCGCGCGATCAGCACGGGCTCCGCCGCTTCAGCCACGTGAGCACCGTGGCTGTCGCGGGCCAGCGCGCGAACGAAGTCGTCGAGGAGGATTCGGCGGTTGACTGGACCCGCTCTGACTACGACCCCTACGCCCGCACCAAGAAGTTTTGCGAACACATGGTGCGCCAGCTGCTTCCCGACGTGCCCCGCACTATTTTTCGCCCCAGTATCGTGCTGGGCGATAGTCGCCGCGCCGAGACCAATCAGTTCGACATGGTCCGTGCCTTCGTGTTTCTTGCCGGGCTCCCGGCGCTCCCTTTTCGTCCCACCGATCGGATCGATATCGTCCCGGTCGATTTCGTCGCGAGTGCGGTGGCCACCCTGCACCAGAAAGAAAACCCCGCGCACGAAATCTACCACCTGTCCTCGGGCGTCGGCTCGGAGACGTTCGTCCAACTGACGGATGCGCTCTCCAAGGCGCAAGGCAAGCGCGGTCCGGTCTACGTGCCAAGCCTCGAAGGTCCCTCCTCGAAAATGGTGAATGCGCTGGCAGGCCGCGCCGGAAAGGTCGGCGGCCTTGCCAGGCTGCTGAAAGTGTTCTTGCCGTACCTCGTCTGGAACACGGTTTTCGACAACACGCGCGCCGTCGCCGAAATGGGACGCCGCCCGGTTCCGTTTTCGGAGTATTGCTTCCCTCTGTTGCGCTTTACCCGCGAGAACAATTTCGAATATAAGTATCTCGGCTGGCCCGCCGCTGCTGCGCCGGCGCCGGTTTTACACCCGGATACAAACCCATGATGGACTCCATGCTCGCGGCCTGGGTAAGCGGCCTGATCGAGCTCAACAAGTTCGAATGGATGCTGGGCGCGGGCCAGCCCTGGAAGCCGGGCCACCCGCTGAAGCTTCTGTTTGCCGGCTACAATGGCACGCGCAACACAGGTTCCGACGTTCGCGTCGAGGAAATGCTGCGGCAGGTCCGGCGCGTGCTGGGCGCTGAAAACATCGATCTGAGCGTCATGACGCAGAATTTCGATCTGACCCGCGGCTATTTCGGTGACGCGCGGCAAGTCCATCTGCCCGACGTTTTCCCGCCGTTCCTTCATTCCGAGATCAGGAAAAACGACGGCGTAGTCACCTGCGAAGGCTCGATGTTCAAGAGCAAATTCAGCAATGCCCTCACCACCATGTTTATCGGCGCGCTGGGGATTGCGTCCGCGCAGAATAAACTCAGCGTTGCCTATGGGGCCGAAGCGGGCGCGATGGACCCGCTGTTGCAGAGCATGTGCAAGCGGTATTGCGGCGATTCTCTCGTGATTACCCGGAATGTCGAGTCCCAGGAAGTCCTGGGCAAGCTGGGCGTCCCGACGGAACTGGGCACAGATACGGCCTGGACGTTCGAGCCTTTGGGTCCCGACTATGGACAAAAGGCGCTGCGCGATGCCGGCTGGGATGGTGTTACGCCCGTCCTCGCAGTTTGCCCCATCAATCCGTTCTGGTGGCCGGTGAGCCCGTCGATCGCAAAGTGGATGGCCCACGCAGTCGCGGGTGCCTATAAGAAAAGCCACTACCGGACGATGTATTTCCACCGTTCGGGCCGCGATGTGGATTCGGCCTACGAGAAATACCTGTCCGCGATGGCCGCCGGTGTCCAAAAGTTCGCGCAGAAGCGAAAGGTATTCCCGGTCCTCGTGTCGATGGAGATGCTCGATCGCGATGCGTGCGAACGCATGGCGGCGAAAATGGGCGGCGCCCCGATTTTCTCCTCCGACCGTCTGAATATGTATGAAATTGTGAGCATCCTGCGCGCCTCCCATCGCATGTTGTCCTCGCGTTACCACGCGATAGTCACTTCGATGCCCGCAGGCGTGCCGTCCGCCGGGGTGACGATGGACGAGCGCATCCGCAACCTGATGCGCGAACGCGGGCACGAGCACCTTTTCACGTCTGTAGACGATCCCGACCTGACCGATCGCATCGTCTCGGCGCTGGGCGCCCTCGATAAACAAGAGGACGAAGTTCGCGACGCCATGAAAAGGACCGTCGCGCGCAACCTGCAAACCATGGCGCGCATGGGCATTTACCTCGAAGAGCAGGTGGCGCGCCGCTTTCCCGAATTTCCCGTGCGCCGCGGAGTCCTTGGCTGGGAGCAGTATTTGCCTCCGCTCAGTCCCTTGCTGAATGAGCTGCTTGAAGCGCACAGCGGAGTTCTCGTCTCGTGACATTCCTCGAACACATCATCGCGCGTATCGAGCGGGACGCCGACGCCGTTCTCCTGCGCGAGATACGCGACGGCAAATTCGTCTCCGTCACCGGCGCCGAACTCCTGGCGCTGGTTTTCCAGGCGCGGCTCTTCCTCTCGACGCTGGGCCTGAAGCCCGGCGATAGGGTCGCCGTGGTAGCGCCCAACAGGATCCGCTGGGTGGCGCTCGATTTGGCGTTAATGTCGGAGGGCGCGATCGTGGTGCCTTTGTACACCCGCCAGGCGCCCGCCGAACTCGCGGACATGATGAAGGATGCCACGCCTTCGGTGATCGTCTGCCCGGATGAGGCTCTTTCCGCGGAGCTTCGAACGCGCTGGCCCGAAGCGCCCGAAATCGTCTCCATGGAGCGTATTTTCGCCGGCGCTGCGGGGATCAAATCGGCGGCGTTTCAGCACGCCCATAGCGACCCGGTGACCATCATCTATACGTCGGGAACCTCCGGCGAGCCGAAGGGCGTCGTGCTGAACGCCGGGAACGTCACCCACATGCTGGGATGCACCAATGCCCGCCTGGACGTCCTGATGGCCGGGCACGCCGAATTCGACAACGTGTTTCATTACACGCCGTTCTGCTTCGCCGCTTCCTGGATAGCGCTCCTGACATTCCTCTCCCGCGATAGCATGGTCACTCTTTCGACCGACCTAGCCAAGCTCTCGGACGAGTTGAAGCTGGCCGCTCCGGATTATTTCCTGAACGTCCCCACGCTCCTCGAACGCGTGCGCGCGAAAGTAACCGAGAGCATTCAAAAGCGCGGAGGAATCACCGCCGCGATTTTCGCCCGCGCGCAAAAGGCCTTTCTGAACGCGCAGGATGGCGAAAGCTCGTCAATCTCGTCAATGGATCGCCTCTGTCTGTCCATCGCCAGCAAGATGATGTTCCCCAAGATCCGCAAAAGCATCGGCCCGAACGTGAAAGCCCTGATCTGCGGATCGGCCCCGCTAGCCGCGGAAACGCAGCGATTCTTCATGATGCTGGGCATTCCCGTGCTCCAGGTTTACGGCCTCACCGAAACAACCGCCATCTGCACGATGGACGATCCCTGGCACTTCGAGCCCGGGAAGGTGGGCCCGGCGATCCCCGGAGTCGAAATGAAGGTCGCCGACACCGGCGAGATTCTAGTCCGCGGACCGAATGTGTTTGCCGGATACTGGCAGCGCCCCGCCGAAACCGCGAAGGCTCTAGCGGATGGTTGGTTCCACACGGGCGACCAGGGAGAAGTCGACGCCACCGGCAACTGGCGCATCACCGGCCGCCTCAAGAATCTGATCATTCTCAACTCCGGCCACAACATTGCCCCGGAGCCGATCGAGCAGGCGCTCCAGGGCCAATTGCAGGAGGCGCAGCAGGTGGTCCTGCTGGGCAACCAGCGAAGTTTCCTAACGCTGCTTCTCGCCACCGCCGGGGCAAATGGATTGCACTCCGGACGCATCCAGTCCGCGATCGATGCCGTGAACGCGAATCTTCCGCACTACAAGAAAATCCGCGCCTTCCACGTTGTGCCGGAGCCTTTCACCATCGAAAGCGGCCTGCTGACGGCCAATGGAAAGCTGAAGCGCGACGCCATCTCGGCGCGTTTCTCTGCGGAAATTGAAAATCTGTATCGGAATCAGAAGCAGCCGGCATGAAAACTTTCCAGGGAAAGACGCTGTCGTGGCAATTGCGGGAGGGCGCGATCGAACTTTCCCTCCACCGCCCGCCGTGCAACGAGATCGGCTCGGAAACGCTAGCCGACCTCGAAAAGTTTGTCGCCGAGCTGGAATCGCTCCAGCGGGACGCGCACGCCCTCATTATTGCCAGTGCGCGCGCGGAAGGTTTCTGCGCCGGCGCCGACCTGCGCGAGCTCTATCGCAGCCTCGAAGGTTTGAGCCCGGCCAGCCGCCTCTCCGGCGTGCGCGATTTCCTCGAGCGCATTCATCGCGTGATGAACACCATCGACGCCGCGCCGCTAACAACCATAGCGGCCGTGCACGGCGTAGTTTTCGGAGGCGGCTTTGAGCTGGCTCTAACGTGCGATCTGATCGTCGCGGACAAAATGGCGCGATTTTGCTTTCCCGAGTTGCGGCTCGGGCTGATTCCCGGCTTCGGCGGCATCCCGCGCCTGAAACGCGACGCAGGCAACGCCGTAGTTCGCGATCTGCTGCTGACTGGCCGCAGCATGAACGCCACGAAAGCGCAGTCAGTGGGCATAGTAAGCCAGGTAGCTGGCGAAGGCGACGCCCTCCGCGTAGCCCGCGCCACGGCCGCGCAGCTAGCGAAGTTCGACCGCGAGACCGCCATCGCCGCCAAGCGATTCATCAAGCCGATCCCGCAAGCGGAATTGCAGCGAGAGATCGAAATCTTCTGCGAGCTGTTCACCCGCCCAGCCGTCGAGGCGGGCCTGCGCAAGTTCGTAGAAAGCAAGGACGCGCTACCCTATCTGCCCTGAACGCCTTTGTTCCCCCTGGGAACGCCAATCTCCCGATTGGCGCTGTTAGAATTTTCCTTGGCTGCTCGCCGCACAAGCTGGCCAGTTCACCGAAGGCCAGCGATTAGAAATTTCCCGGAAATGTGGCAAGATACCATCCTATGACCCTGCAAAATACCACCGACGAAGTCCTGCAGCTGGCCTCGATCCATTTCAAAGTTCCTCGCGAACAGCTCGCCCCCGACGACGATTTTTTCAAGAAGCTCGGAATCAACAGCCTGCAAGCTCTAGACCTGCTGACGCGCATCGAGCAACATTTCCACATCGAACTGCCCGACTACGAGCTTCAGGGCGTAAGCGACTTCCGCACGCTAGCCGAGCGCATCCAGTCGCGTCTCTGATGCTGAATTCCTGATGCTGGACCTCCGCCAATACAGTTGTCTCGGGGAAGCGCTACGCGACGCGCTCGGTCGCTGGCCCGGTGAAATCTGCTTGATCGAATCCGATCGCGACAAGGAGAAAGCCCGCTTCACCTACCGCCAATTCAAGGAAGCAGCCCATCCCCTAGCGCGAGCGTTGCAGGACGCGGGTCTCCAGAATGGCAGCCGTGCCGCAATCATCATGACCAATCAGTCGAAATGGCTGATTTCCGCATATGCGATTTTCTTCGGCGGCGGCGTTCTGGTCCCGCTCGATTACAAGCTAACCGCAGCCGAGCAACTGAAGCTGCTGTCGCACTCGAAAGCGGAGTTCCTGATCGTGGAGCATCATCTCTGGCGCGCGATAGCGAAGGAGCAAAGCTTCCAGGACTTCGCGCCCCGCGTAGTGCTCGTAACCGAAGCACCCCCCAACGCCGACCTCGCCGGAGCGAGGCGCTGGGAAGCATTTCGCGGCACAGGCGAACCGGCATTCGTCCCGCGCGCCCGGCAAGACATGGCGACGATCGTCTACTCCTCCGGCACAGGCGGACGCCCCAAGGGCTGCGTCCTAACGCATGAGAATTATCTCGAGCAATGCGCCGCGCTCACCACGCTCTACCCCTTCTGGCCCGGAGTAAGCTACCTGAGCATTTTGCCCACAAATCACGCAATCGATTTCATGGTAGGTTTCATCGGCCCGTTCACATGCGGCGCAACGGTGGTGCATCTGCGCACGCTACGCCCCGAATACATTCGCGACGCCTTCACCCGCTACAAAATCACCTACATGAGCCTCGTGCCCATGGTGCTGAAAAGCATCGAGCGCGGGCTGCGCCAAAAATTCGAAGCGCTGCCAAAAGGGAAGCGCAAGGTGTTGCATGCCGCCATCGCCGTCAATCGCGCACTCACACGCCGCAAGCCGCGCCTGAAGATCAGCCGCGCGCTCTTAGGTCAGGTTCACGGAGGTTTCGGCGGAGAGCTGCGCGCCCTGTTCGTCGGCGGCGCATTCACCGAACCAAAGACCCTGCAATTCTTCTACGACATGGGCATCTTAGTCGGCAACGGTTACGGCTGCACCGAAGCCGGCACCGTAATCACCGTGAACGATTTCAAGCCCTTCCGGCCGGACACCGTGGGAAAGCCGCTGCCCGGCATCGAAGTCCGCATCGCCAATCCGGACGCCGAAGGAATCGGCGAAGTGGCCGTGCGCGGCAAGACGGTGATGTCCCACTACCTCGACGACCCCGAAATGACCGCCGAAACCATTGTTGACGGATGGCTGATGACCGGCGACCTAGGGCGCCTCGACGCGACGGGCCATCTACAGCTCTTCGGCAGAAAAAAGAACATGATCGTCACCGAAGAAGGGAAGAATATCTACCCCGAGGATATTGAAACCGCCTTCGAAGGACTGCCCGTAAAGGAGTTTTGCGTGTTCGCCGCCAACTACCTCTGGCCCGCCCGCACGATGGTCGGGGAACAGCTCATCATCGTGGTTCACCCGGAGCCCGGAAAGCCAATGAACGGTGAAATAGCCGCGGCCCTAGCGGATCGCAACAAGCGCCTCTTGAATTACAAGCGGATCAGCGGCTATCTCGTTTGGGAGTGCGATTTCCCTCTCACCGCGTCGATGAAAGTGAAGCGCCTGGAATTGGCCGAGCAGATCCGCCAGACAACAGGACGCGAAGCCGTGGTCCCGCTGTGATGTTGATCCCGCACTCCTGCGGAGGGGGCGCCTGCCGGTGAAGCCCCGCTTTCTCGCGATCGTGAACCCCGCCGCCGGAGGCGGCCGCTGCGGCCGGCTGGCCCCGGCCGCCCTGGAACGCTTGCGCGCAGCCGGCATCGATATCGACGTCGCAAATACCACCAGCGCAGGGGAAGCAACCGCGCTCGCCCGCGCCGCTTATTCGCGCGGAATTCGTAATTTTCTCGCGGTTGGTGGCGACGGCACATCCTACGAAATCATCAACGGCCTCTTCCCGGAGGCCGAGACGGCTGGCCGCCCCACGCTGGCGTTCCTGCCTCTCGGAACCGGAAACTCATTTCTGCGCGATTTCACCTCCAGCGGCGTCGAGCACACGATCGAAGCCCTCAAGGAAAATCGCCGCCGATCCTGCGACGTGATTCGCCTCCGCCACGCCGAAGGCGACCTTTACTTCCTAAATCTCCTAAGCCTGGGTTTTCCCGCCGACGTGGGCGAACTCACCAATCGCCGCTTCAAACGCTGGGGCGAGCTCGGCTACATTCTCGGAGTTTTCACGCGCGTCATCGGCATGAAGCACGCGGCCTTCCCTCATCGCGTCGATAGCGCGAGCGAATGGGACCGCCGCCCCTGCCTCTTCCTCACCTTCAGCAACAGCAAATTCACCGGCGGCAAAATGATGATCGCGCCCAAAGCCGACGCCTCCGATGGACTCATCGAATATGTTCGCTGGTCGCCCGTGGGCCGCCTAAGGCTCCTCGCGCTTTTCCCGCGGCTCTTCACCGGCACCCACATCGATCATCCCCTGGCCAGCAGAGCCGCAACCCGCCGCGCGGAAATCGATCTCGAAGCGCCGGTAAACGCCATGGTAGATGGAGAGGTTTTGCTTCTGTGGCCCCGTTCCATCGAAATCCTCCCAGGTGCGCTGGACGTGGCCGTATGAGGAAAGCGTGGCTCGCGCTCCGCTCGATCATGCTATGGACGATCAGCGGAATCCATTTCGCCGTGGTCTGCCTCTTCCTCATTGTTCTTGCCATCTTCGTCGACCCGCGAAAAAACGACTGGCCCCAGCGCCTCTTCTTCCGCAACATTCTTCGCCTCGCAGGCGCGCGCCTGGAGGTCCACCGGGCGCCGGGCTTTGACCCCAAGCGGACGTGCATCTTCATATCCAACCACATCAACATCTTCGATCCCTTCGTGGTCTATTCGGCCATCCCGCAATTCCTGCGGGGCTTCGAGCTCGAATCCCATTTCAAAATCCCCGTCTACGGCTGGATGATGGGCCGCTTCGGCAACATCGCGGTTCCGGACGCGCCCAGCCGCGAAAGCCTGGAGATCATGACGCGCCGCGCCAAGGCTGCGCTCGATAATGACATCAGTCTGATTGCTTTTGCGGAGGGCTCACGCACGCGCGACGGCCACGTGCACCCTTTCAGGAAGGGAATTTTTAATCTGGCACAGAAATTCGGAGTGCCCATCGTGCCGGTAAGCATCGTCGGATCGTTTGAATTCTTTCAGACCGGCAACTGGATACTCTATCCCGGGAAAATCAAGGTGTATCTGCACGAGGTGATTGACACGTCCAAGGTGGGACGCGGCGATGTAGACGCCCTGCGACAGCGCGTGCAGGATATCGTCGCGCAGCCTGTCGAAGAATCCCTGAAGAATTGGAACCGTGGACAAGCCTAAGAGACGCTCGCGTTGGGAAGGGAACGCCCCGCGCGAAGCTCCTGCCAGGTATAAACCACGCGGTGAACCACGGTGATCGTCGAGATTGTGGCCACCACCCACAGCACTTGCGCCATGCGGTTGAACACCCCGCCAAGAATCAGCAGTACCAGCCTCTCGGGCCGCTCCATGAACCCCACCTTGCACGAGGGAATCAGCGACTCCGCGCGTGCCCGCGAGTAGCTCACCATAAAAGAACTCGCCATCGCCACCGCCGCAAGCGTCATGTAGAAGGGCCGCCCAGCCAGTGTGTAATAAACCACCAGCCCCATGTAGAGCGCCAGGTCGGAGTAGCGGTCCAGCGTGGAATCAAGAAACGCGCCGAACGCGGTAACCCGCCCCACGCGGCGCGCAACCTGCCCGTCCGCCATGTCCAGAAAGCCCGCGAGAAACAGCACCACCGCGGCCTGCCCGAATCTCCCGTACGCAAAAAGTGTAGCGGCCCAGGTATTCACGGCCAGCCCCAGAAACGTGAACATATTCGGAGTCAAGCCGGTAGCGGCGAGCCCGCTCACTACGTGCCGAAGCAGCCATCCGGCGCCTTCGCCGATCCAATAGGTTACGGGACGGTTCGACTCTTGCCTATTCGTTTCCATTGCACAAGAGCATACAACGGAAACTCCCAGGCCGGTATGCGGCTTTCAATGACAACTTTCCGGCTTCCGAGGCATCGGATGGAAGCTGTGTTGTAGCAACGTGAAAATGTCACCCTAACGGCAACGTAAAAATGTCACCCTCCCGCCAAGGTTGGAATGATCGAGCCGGGTATCGCGATAGTAGAGCGAGACGCGGCCATTGAGAGCCTGATGGATCTGGACTTTGGCTCCGGCGAAACTGAAGCGGCGGGGCTGGGGATGAATTTGCAGCCGGCGGCCGTCCCATTGCACAACGTTATCGTTGCTGACGATGCGTTCATGAGTGAAGCAACAGATGCGTTCGAGGTTTTCCGGAGCCGGGCGCCAGGCCATCGCTGCGTCGCGGGGAGTGCGCGCGAAGCGGCGGTTGTAGTCGGCGACGAAGCGAGCCAGGACGCGGTTGGCCGAGTCCAGATCGTGGGCTTGGGCCAAGCGGAGTTCACTGGTGAGGCGATCCTGAAGCACGCCCCAAAGGCGTTCGATGCGCCCTTTGGCCTGCGGGGTCTGAGCGGCGATAAAGGTGATGCCGAGTTGTTGGAGCGCGCGACCGAACTGCGTGGGCTGGCGCTGGCCGGCGAGTTGTTCGTCGAGCGACCAGTGATCGTCGTTGCGGGTGAAGACGCCGCTGCGATCGCCGTAGAAGGCGACCGGGACGCCATAGCGGCGCAAGAGGCTTTGGAGCAGGCGGAAATAGCCCTGGGAGGTTTCCGAGGGGAAGAACTGAGCGGCCAGGATTTTGCCGGAAGCGTCGTCCTGCATGCCCAGAGCGGTGAGCTGCGGGCCGCGCCCTTCCAGCCAGTCGTGGGGGGAGCCGTCGAGTTGCACCAGCTGCCCTTCGCGGGCCGAGCGCAGACGGCGCTGGCGATGAGCAGGAGGCCGGCGTTTGCGGGGTGAGCCGATGCCGCTGGTGCGGAGCAGCCGTCGCAAGGTTTCCCGGCTCAGAGAGAAGCCTTCTTTTTCGACGAGCTTCTCTTGGAGATGATGATCGTTGAAGCCGGCGTAGCGCGTGCGCGCCAGTTCCAGGGCGCGTTGGCGTACGGCTTGCGGCGTGCGCCGGGGACTGGGGCGGCCGCGGCTGACGTGTGCCAGAGCCGCTGCGCTGCCTAGCCGATAGCGCGATTTGAGCCGTTTGACATGCCGCGGCGATAGGTCGAGCAGCTCCGCGGCTCTGGCACACGTCAGGTTTCCTTGCACACATTGTGAAATGACGGTCACTCGCTGCAATTCCTTCTGATTCAACGTGAATGTCTCCTGTCTCATGGGGTGACATTTTCACGTTGCCGTTAAGGGGTGACAGAATTATGGAGCTAAGACACATCGGATGGAAGCTGTTGTCAACGCGCACGGAAACGGATACCATTCGTCACAGCGGAATCCGTTTGCCTTGGTCCGTTGAACGGTCCTCTGAAATAGGCGCGGCCCTGTTTTCTGACCGTGGTGCCAAGGGTGGATTTTTCTGTTATGGCTGTGCGATCCAATATCGATGGGTTGCTGCCGCCTCGCGGTGCCGAAGCAGTAAAACGCGCGGCAGCTTCGCCGCGCGTGAAGATGGAGGCATCCCCTCGGAACACGGCTGTGGCGGGCTCCTGCCCCCACTGCGGCGGGAAAATCCTGGACCGTGAGTCCCGGCACGGTTTTTTTGACAAGGTAATGCGGGTCGTTCGCTTGCGGCCCTTCCGCTGCCGCCGCTGTTACCATCGCTTCTACGGTCGAACCTGAACCCCCTTTTCTTTCAGCGCGTTGCGCACCGCAAGGCATCTAAGTGTGCTTCTCATCAAGGCGAGGTCGTGCTCTAGCCTTTGCGGGTTTTAAGGGTTGGTCTTTGCAGCAATCGCCAATACGCGCGATACAGCATCCATGTGCAAAACGGGTATCTCTGTCGCGGCTTTTTTTGGGGGGGGGGGGGCGTATCTGGCTTCGACATAACGGGCGGCGCGCAGCGCCTTCCGCTCGCGGTGCCTTTCCCGTGAGCCTTCCTCCTCCACGTCCTTTGCCTCCTCAACCTCCACCGCCTCGATGTTCCTTGGTTTCGCCTTATATTCGCCTCGGGCAAGTTCTGGTAATATAGCTCCTCTGAATCCAGCAAATGAGCGCCCCTCCCAAATCGAAGGAAGCTTTCGGCCTCAACGAGGAACAGCGCGCCGCCGTCCAGCACCGCGACGGCCCCCTGCTTGTCGTCGCGGGCGCCGGAACCGGCAAGACGCGCGTCATCACGGAGCGCATTCGCGCGCTGCTCGAGTCCGATCCATCTCTCGCGGGCGAGAACATTCTCGGCCTCACCTTCACCGACAAATCAGCAGGGGAGATGAAGCACCGCGTCGTGAAGGCCATCGGCGAGCGCGCCGAAGGCGTCTGGCTGAGCACCTTCCATTCCTTCTGCCTGGAAAAGATTCTGCGCCTGGCGAATCCGGATATTCAGCCCCTCGACGACATCGACCACCGCATTCTTCTTCGCCGGAACATCGCGGACCTTGCGCTAGTCCATTTTTGGCGCCTCGCCGAGCCTGCCGAATTCCTGCGCGACTTCGTCACGTTTTTTTCGCGCTGCCAGGACGAGCTTGTAACGCCCCACGACTACCAGCGCTACGTCGAAGGCTTGCGGAGAAAGCACGACTCTCGCAAATCCTCGCTCGAACCGGACGCGCTGCAAATCGCCGAGGAGGAAGTCGCCCGCCAGGAAGAACTCGCGCGGGTCTACCGCGTGAGCGAGCGGCTGCTTCGCGATCGCAACCTGCACACGTTCGGCGCGCAGATTCTGCAGGCCGTGGAATTGCTCCGCAACGATGAGGGCCTGCTCGATCAAATGCGGCAGCAGTACCGCTACATCCTCGTCGACGAATTTCAGGACACCAACATCGCGCAGCTCGAACTGCTCTGGCTGCTGGCCGGCGGCCACCGCAATATCATGGTCGTCGGAGACCACCACCAGGCCATTTACCGTTTCCGCGGCGCCTCCTACGGAAGTTTCACTACTTTTCTGCAACGTTTTTGCGGAGCCGCCGCACGGAAGCCCGCGCGGCCCGGCGGTAAATTCCTGGTTTCGCTGGCGCAGAATTATCGCTCCACGAAGCGCATCCTGAACGTCGCCGACGCGGTGATTCGCAACAACGAGCAGTCGCCGCTCATCCCCCAAAATCCGTTGCGCACGGACAACCGCGACGGCGAAAAAATACGCGTCGTCGAATTCGGCGCTCCCGAAGAGGAGGCCTGGTGGATAGCCTCCGAGATCGAGCGCCTGCACGACGCGGGCGCACCCTGGCGGAGCTTCGCCGTGCTCTACCGCCGTCATACCCACCGCAATCAGCTTCTCGACGCGCTGCGCCGCAAGAGAATCCCGTTCGTCATTCGAAAGTTTTCCATCCTCTCCAGCACGATCGTTCGCGACCTGCTGGCGTATCTGCGCCTGATTGCCGTTCCCGCGGACAACGTGGCCTGCGCGCGCGTGCTCGCCGCACCGTACTGGCGTGCCGAGCCTCGCGACCTCGTCAGGCTTGCCGAGCGCGCCGGCAAAAATCATCGCCGCCCGATTTGGGATGAACTCGAAAGCGCGTTGAGCGCGGAAGCGAAGGACGGCGCCCCGGCCGATCGTTGGCATGAATCGACGCGTCTCGCGGCGCTCGTTCAGATGGTCCACAAGCTCCGCCACTCCGCGAGAAGAAAATCCGCCACCGAGTTGCTGGACGAATTGATCGAGCAACTGGAACTCGCGCCCCTGCCGTCGGAGGCCGACCGCCAGTACATCGAGCGCTTCGTCGCGTTCGTTGCCGAGTGGGAGCGCAAGAGTGAAGGCAAGCAGCTTCGCGACTTTATCGAATATCTCGGCTACTTCGACGAACTCGACGGGGACATTTGTCTCGACGAGGAACTGTCCGATGACGCCGTCCAATTGATGACCGTGCATTCCGCCAAGGGGCTGGAATTTCCGCACGTCTTCATCCTGCGGCTCGCCAAGGGAGATTTCCCCTCGGGCTCCCGCAAGCCGGTCTTTGAATTTCCCGCTGAATTGATGAAAGAGGAGCGCCCGCAGGGCGATTTTCAGATTCAGGAGGAGCGTCGCTTGTTCTACGTCGCGCTCACGCGCGCCCGGCAGAATCTCACCCTTTCCACGGTGATCAACAAGCGCAAGAAGCCTTCGCAGTTTCTCGACGATTTTTTAATGGAACCTAAGGTCCAGAAGTTCGACGTGGCGCAGTCCTCGCCCAACGTGAGCGTGCCGCCCTCGGAGGAAGTCGCCGGGCCCGCGCCTGACTCCGCCGATCCGGCTCAGCTCTTCGGTCCCCGCCGCGAAAACACCCGCGCCTACTCGCGCGTGGCGCTATGGGCCAAGGCCTTTCACCCGCCGCGTCCGGAGCCTTTGCAGTTGAGCCCTTCCGCCATCGTCGCCTACGAGAGCTGCCCCATGAAGTACATGTTCCAATACATGTGGGGACTTCGCGGCGGCCCGCACGCGCAGATGACCTTTGGCAACGTGATGCACGCCAGCGTCCGGGAACTCGTCGGCGAAATTCGAAAAGGGCGCAAAGTCCCCTTCGAGGAAGTTGTCTCGATTTATGAGCGCGAATGGTCCGCCGCGGGATTCATCGACGAGTTTCACGAAAAGGAATACCACAAGGCCGGCCGCGAACAGCTCGAAGCTTTCCATCGCAGTTATTCCGCCGCGCCCGCGGACGTGCTCTATCAGGAAAAGCCCTTCGAGCTGCCGCTCGAGCATGAAGTGATCGTCACGGGACGCATCGACCAGATCAACCGTCTGCCGGATGGGGAAGTCGAGATCGTCGACTACAAGACCGGCCGGCCGCGCGACGAAAAAAAAGCGGCGGGCGATCTTCAACTGAGCGTATACGCGCTGGCCGCCCAGGATGTGCTCGACCTCGCTCCAGGCCGTCTGGTCTTCTACAATCTCGCAACCAACGAAGCGGTGAGCACCACGCGCGACAAGAAAACCCTCGCAGCCGTGAAGCAGAAAATCGCCGAGATTGCCGACCAGATTCGCGCCGGGGAATTTTCGCCGAAGCCGGGCTTTTCCTGCGGCTATTGCGATTTCAAGCCGCTCTGTCCGGCGCACGAGCAGCTCATCAACATCCAGCCCGCCGCGCAGCCTGCGTAGAATCCCGCAGTCCTCTTTCGCTGTCTTGCCGTCAAAATAAAAACGGGGCAACCGTGTGAACGATTGCCCCGCTTGTTTTCTCGAAGGGCCCTCTTAAACCGGAAGCCCCTGGATCGGTTCCGCGCATGAACTACTGTGGAACTTCTCCCCGCGAGAGCGCGCCGGGAATTTAAATCGCGCTCGAATCGCTTGGTTCATCTATAAATGCCGCGGCGAATGAAGTCAAGAAGAAAAACTTTCGCGCCGCTCGCTCGCGCGAAAAATTTCAGCGCCCGATTCCGCTGTCGTAGTAACCCTCGCGAGTGAGAATGCTCAGGCCCGGCCGCCGCACGCGAACCTCGATCGGATGGAAGTCGTGGCTCGCCTCCACGCCGGTAGGCTGAAACGTGAGCGTGTACTGATTGCGCGCCTCCTCGGTCACATCGGCGTACAGCCGCGCGAGTTCCTCATCCTTGGCGCCGTAGAAAGTGTCGCCGCCGGTCTGCGTCGCGTACCTCTGAAGTTCCGCGAGCCCGTGCTCCATCACGCTCTTCCCCACGGGAATGGGCACCGTGTGGCTCACCGAAATGGAGTAGACGGAAATGTCGTCGTTGAGCAGCGTCCGCAGCGTTTCGTTGAACGTGTGCTTGTTCTGCCGTGAATTGCTGCCGTCCGAGATCAGGAAAATAATTTTCCGCCGGTTGGCTTGGCTCTTCTTGAACATATCCGCGGCCGCGTAGAGAGCGTCGTCCATGTCCGTATACGTCTGATACCGGTCGGAACCGTGAATCGGCAGGCCCAGACCGCTGGCGGGCGCGTTGGCCGGGTTCACGTTTCCGTTGATGATCGGCCCGCTGTTCGTCGGGCCGGCGTTGACGGTCCGCGAATGCGAGCCGAGTTCCAGGCGCTTCAGATGCGTAAAAAGTTCGTCGTTGTTCCCGGAAAATTCCGACACAGTGGTGGGGAACTCGCTGTAGGTGACGATTGCGGCTTCGTCATTTGGACCGAATCCCGCCGAAATCGTCGCGAGGCTTTTCTGCACTTGTTCCGCCTGCTTCTGCGCCAGATCGTTATCGATCAGCACCACCGCGGAAAGGGGAGTGGGATCCGGCGTGAACCGCAAAATTTTCTGCTCCACTCCGTCGGCGAAAACTCTGAACTCGTCCTTCTGCAGGTCGCCAACCAAGCCGCCCTGGCTGTTCTTCACCGTCACCGGAACGATCACCTGGTTGGTGACCACGACAATGGGACGCTGCGGGGGCGCTGCTGCCTGGCCCGTGCCCTGACCGCTACCTTGACCGGTAATCGGCGGTCGCGGCGCTTGTTGCCCGGGGGAAATCTGCCCGTCTGCGGAGGCGAGCATTCCTGCAAGGAGAACGATGCCGAGCGCCAGCAGTTTTTCCCTCATCAAGTTCTCCCGTCTTGTTCTTTAAAAAATTGTTGCGTGGAGACATTGCATGCCCGCGTTCTGTCATAATGGGCAAACATCCGGCGGCGTGCCGGGTGCATCGTACACCCGCAGCACCCTAGGAGGATTATACAATGCGCCTGACCAGCCTGGCGGCGGGCATTCTCACTTTCACTCTGGCCGGCTTTCCCGCGATCTCCGCGCTAGCCACGCGAACCCTCGGCGCCACGACTCCGCAGCCGAATTCACGCCCCCAAAACCAGAACAACAGCGACGACCAGCAAGTTCCCGATTCCTCCCAGACCCTCAAGGTTCAAACGAACCTCGTCAACGTCTTCGTAACCGCGCGCGACAAGAAGAACACCGTGCTCACCGATCTCAAGCAGGAAGACTTCAAGGTCTCCGAGGACGGCGTTGAGCAAAAAGTTGCCTTCTTTTCCAAGGACATGAATCTCCCCATCACGCTCGCCATCCTCATCGATACCAGCGGCAGCATGCAGAACATCCTCGGCGCCGAGCAGGACGCCGCCTCGCGCTTCATCAAGACCGTCATGCGCAAGAAGGACGAAGCCCTGGTCATCAGCTTCGATTTCGACGTGAACCTTCTCGCCGATTTCACCGAGGATTCCGAAGTGATCGAGCGCGGCATCCATCGCGCCACCATCAGCGCCGTTTCCAGCGGCGGCGTCGTCACTCCCGGCACCGTGCCGCAAGGCCAGAACGGCGGCACCGATCTCTACGACGCGGTTTACCTCGCCTGCCACGACGAGTTGGCCACCGAAGCCGGACGCAAAGCCGTCGTCGTTCTATCCGACGCCGAGGACACGGGAAGCAAAGTATCGCTAAAGGAGTCCATCGAGGCTGCCCAGCGCTCCGATGCCGTGATTCACTTCCTTCGCCTCTCCGACGAGCCTTTCTATTTCCAGATGGGCATGTCCTACAGCGGTTCAAGTGTAGCCAGGCAGATGGCCGATGAAACCGGCGGACGCGAGATCGAGATCAAGAGCGAAAAGAACCTCGAAGCCGCCTTTGCCCTGATTTCCGAAGAGCTGCGCTCGCAGTATGTAGTCGGCTACTATCCCTCGAACACGAAACATGACGGCACCTTCCGCAAGATCAAGGTAGAAGTGGCCCGGTCGGACACTAAGATTCTCGCGCGAAAGGGCTACTACGCCCCGGTAAGGTAGCCAGGAACTACGACTTTTCTTCGTTAGTTGACGGAGACTCCGAGGCCGGTGGGCACTGCGTAGTAACCCTTACGTGTTCGTACGATCGCGCCCTTGCGATTGGTCTGTACGTCGATCTTGCGATACTGCCCTCGGGAGAGGGGAATCGTAGGGGCGTAGGCGATGTAGTACTGGCTGCGCAGCTCATCTCCAATATCCACAAACGATTGCGCCAGATCGTCAATCTTGTAAGGAAAGAAGCACCGGCCGCCAGTTTGATCCGTAAATGTACGCAGTGCCGAGTCGCCCTGGCTGTAATGATACTTACTCGGGTGCGAGGCATCGTCGATCGCGAGCCAGTCCGTATTTGTACTGATCGCGTAGATCGCAATCTCCGAGCGTATCGCCGACTCCAGCGCCTCGCTCAACGCGTGGTCGCTCAGGTTGTCGTCTCCGTCGCTGATCACCACGATCACGCGGCGCACTTCCGGGTCCGGTCCCACCGGCAGCGGGGGATTCGACAAAATCTCCGACGCCCGGTAGATGGCGTCATGCAGCGCCGTCCCTCCGCCCGCCCGCTGGTTGTGGATCGCGTCGGTCAGCAGCGCCAGGTCGCCCGTAAAGTTCTGCACTACCTCCGGCTCGTTGTCGAAGGTCATCAGGAACGCCATATCTTTGTTGCGGCGGATCGTGCGGTTCAGGAAGTCGATGGCCGCTTCCTGCTCGAAGCTCAGCCGCTCGCGAATGCTGTTGGACGTGTCCAGCAGCAGCCCGATGCGCAGCGGCAGATCGGTCTCGCGCCCGAAGAAGCGGATGTCCTGCGGGTTGCCGTTTTCGAGGACTTTGAAATCTCCCTGGTCCAGGTCGGTGATGAAGCTGCGGTGCTTATCGGTCACGGTGACCACCAGATGCACCAGGCCCGAAGTGATGCTGATCGGCGGCAGTTGATTCTGATTCGGCGATGGTTTGGAATTATCCGGCGCCTGCAAATGCGGAGCGTCCCCGGCCGCTTGGCCTGCCGGTGCCGATGCCGGCGCGGGCGCCGGCGCCTGCGAATGCAGAGACGTCACCAGCGCAACAAACACGCAGAGCGGCGCGATAAGGAAACGTGCGGCTTTCATTAGGGCGATTATAGAAACTCTTTCAATCCCGCGTCTATGATATTCGCATCCACGTGCGCGGCCTGTCCCAGCGTTTTCAGATACGCGGTAAGCTCAGGCGGCAGCGGCGCACGAACATGGATCTCTTTCCCGGTTCGGGGCTGCAAGAACGTTAGACGCGCGGCGTGTAGAAAGTTTCGGTCCAGTTCCGGCAGCAGCTTCCCGTCCACGCGCTCCTGCCGTGGCGCGCCGTAGACCGTGTCTCCCACCACCGGGCATCCCAGCGCCGAAAAATGCACGCGAATCTGATGCGTTCGGCCGGTGTGCAGATCGGCTTCGATCAAGGTAAACGCGCCGAGCCGCAGCCTCGCGCGCCAATCGGTGCGCGCCTCGCGTCCTTCGCGACGCCGCGCCGTCATGCGCGATCTTCGGTGCAGGTCGCGCGCCACCGGAAGCTCGATGGTGCCGCGTTCGCCCTTCATCTTGCCGTGCAGCAGCGCGACGTAGGTCTTTTGAACGGACCGCTCGCGGAACTCCTCCACCAGCTCTTTGTGCGCGGCGTCGGTTCGCGCGATCACCACCACCCCGGACGTTCCCTTGTCGAGCCGGTGCACGATCCCCGGCCGCAGCGGGCCGCCCACCGTGGACAACCCCGGCATCCCGCCAAAGCGGTGCAGCAGAGCGGCAACCATCGTGCCGGAGTCGGCGCCCGCCCCCGGATGAATGATCATGCCGGCCGGCTTGTTGATCACGGCGATATCTTCGTCTTCGTAGAGCACATCGAGCGGAATCGGTTCCGCGTCCACGCCCGCGGGAGCCGCCGCCGGAATTTCCACCGTAATGCTGTCCCCGGACTCAACGCGGTAGGAAGGCTTCATTGCCGCGCCGTCCACCTGCACGAATCCTTCCTCCACCAGCGATTGGATGCGACTCCGGCTCAAGTCCGCCATATGCGAGACGAGAAACCGGTCCAGCCGCTCTCCGGCCTCTTCGTTGGCAACGACAAGTTCGATGTGGTCGGAAGCGGTAGTCACAAGGGTCATAGGGCAGTCAACTCAGCAACGAAAGTAGCACACTTCACCAGGCAGCAACGCGCAGTTCCCTGGGAACGCCAATCTCCCGATTGGCGGGGTTTCCTGTAAACGCATCAGCAAGCCAAGGGACTATTCAGCAGCACCCGCCGTGGAGGTGTTCGGGGTTTCAGTTGTCCCCGCAAAAGACGCACCCGCTCGCCCAAGCCCGCGCCACCAAAGAAAACAGCCGCTGAGCACAAGCCCAACGCTCACCACCTGCATCAACGATACCGTGCCGTGAAACATCATCGTACGCCCCGGATCGCCGCGAAAAAATTCAATAACGCCGCGCTCAGTCCCATAAAGAATGAAGTAAGTCCCAAGAATCTCCCCGCCGAATCGCTGCCTGCCGCCAAGCCATACCAGCAAAAGAAAGTTCAAAAACTCAGCCGCCACCTCGTAAAGCTGCGTCGGATGAAGCGGCACGCCCAGCGGAGTACCCGCCAGCCGCGCCGCCTCCGGATCGGTAAACGTAACGCCCCAGGGAAGCGCAGTAGGCTTGCCGAAGCAGCATCCCGCAGCAAAGCACCCCAGCCGGCCGATCGCGTGAGCCAGCGGCAGGGCCCCCGCCGAAATATCGAACACCGGCAGAAGCGGCCACTTCCGCGCGCGCGCGTACACCAGAATCACCAGCACCGCGCCCAGCACTCCCCCGTAAAACGTGCCGCCCGATTGCAGGAGCGTAACGCTGAAAATTTCGGATCGATTCGCCGTGTAATAATCCCAGTTGGTAACCACGAGCCACAGCTTGGAAACAATCAGCGCGCTGAAAATCATGTAGATGCCGAGGTTCCACACCTCCCTCGGCGGAAGCCCCATCCGCGCCGCCTGCCGCCGCGCGTAAAGCAATCCCAGCACAACGCCGGTGGCCACCAGAACGCCGTATGTGTAAACGGTAATGACGCCGGCTTGAAAGAGGATGGGATGCACGAATGTTTCCTAAAATTCGAGTGACAAGCGCCAGCCGGCGAAATAATTGCCAGGTCTCACAGAACTCCTCACGCCTCTTCCTGCGTGGCATGATGCCGCCGGTCGAAGAACAGTTCCAGCAGCACGAGTCCGGCGCCCAGCACAATCGCCGAATCGGCCAGGTTGAACGTATACCAATGATGGCTTCCCACGTAGAAATCGATGAAGTCCGTCACGCTGCGCCGCAGCACGCGGTCCAGCACGTTTCCCGCCGCGCCGCCCAGAATCAGCGCCAGCCCCCATTGCCCCAGCGGCCCGCCGCCCCGGCCGGTCACGAGAAGCCAGCTCAGCAGTCCAACTACACCCACGGAGAAAAGAATCAGCACTGGCGCAAGCCACGTCGCAGGAGAATCCGCGAGCAGCCCGAAAGCAACCCCCGGATTGCTCGTGTGTACCAGGTTCAAAAGTCCCGGCACCACTACGCGCGTGGAACCGACAGGCGTAAATTTTTCGACAAGGTACTTCGTAGCCTGATCCGCGGCCAGGACGGCGAATGCAAGCAGCGCCAGCCCCTGCCAGCCACCCCGCGCCGTCCGGCTCATCAGGACTTCACGGCTTCCGGAGCATGGTTCGGCTCGATCTCGCCCAGCGCCGCCACACAGCGTTCGCACACCGTCGGGTAATCGACGCTCTCGCCCACGTGCGTGGAATAATTCCAGCACCGCGCGCATTTCTGGCCGGAAGCCTTGTCGACGCGGATCTGCAAACCTTCGATCCCAGGCGCGGCCATCCCGCCGGCGATGCTCGGAGCCAATTCAACCTGGGAAACGATGAACAGCGAGGGAAGAATGCCGCTGTACTGTTGAAGCAGGCTCCCCAATTCTCCGCTCGCCCCGAGCGCCACCCGGGCCTCCAGAGCCGCCGAAATCTCCTTGGCCGCCCGCGCCTGCTCGAGCGCCTTCAGCACTTCTTCGCGAACCCCCAGCAGCCTCTCCCAGTTTTTCGAGCGTTCATCGTCCAGGGCGCTCTCAAGCCGCCCCGCGTCCGGAAACATTGCCATGTGCACGCTCTCAGGCGCCGAAGCCTCTCGCGGCAGATATTTCCACACTTCCTCGGAAGTGAACACCAGCGTTGGCGCGATCAGCGTTACCAAAGCGCTCGCGATTCTATAGATCGCCGTCTGCGCCGAACGCCGCCCCGCGCTTTTCGGCGCGAAGGTGTATAGCCGGTCCTTCAGCACGTCGAAGTAGAACGCGCTCAAATCCACAGCGCAGAAATCGTGAATCGCATGGTAAGCACGATGAAATTCAAAGTCTTCGTACCATTCGCGGCACTCGCGAACCAGCGCACCGGTCCGGCGAAGCATCCAAGCATCCATCTCCCACAATTCGCCGTCGGAAACCGCGTCGCGCGCCGGATCGAAATCGAACAGATTCGATAACGCAAACCGGAACGTGTTGCGAATCTTCCGGTAAGCCTCGGCAAGCTGCGTCATCGTCGCGACCGACATCCGCATATCGGTCGTGTAATCCTGCGACGCGACCCACACGCGCAGCAGATCGGCGCCCCACTTCTCGCAGATTTCGTTGGGATACATGGCGTTCCCGAGCGACTTCGACATCGGCGCGCCCTTCTCATCGAGCGTCCACCCGTGCGTCACCACCTGGCGGTAAGGCGCGCGTCCGCGAATGCCCACCGCCACCAGCAGGGAACTGTGGAACCACCCGCGATACTGGTCGGGGCCCTCCAGGTACACATCCGCCGGCCACGTGCCGTCTTTTTCGCTGAGCACCGCAAGATGCGTCGAGCCGGAGTCAAACCACACGTCGAGCACATCGCTTTCCTTGCGCCATTTCGATGCCCCGCAGCCGCACTTCGTCCCGGCCGGCAGCAGTTCCTCCGCCGAATGCGTGTACCATGCGTCCGCGCCTTCGCGCTCGAACCACGGCAGCACGTGCCGCAGAGCTGCATAGTCCCGCAGCTGCTTCCCGCACGCGTCGCAATAAAAAATAATCAGCGGCACGCCCCAGAATCGTTGCCGCGAAATGCACCAGTCGGGACGCTCCGCCACCATGTCGTGGATGCGCTCCTCGCCCCATTCCGGCTTCCATTTCACCTTGGCGATTTCCGCCAGCGCGTTCTGCCGCAGGTTGTTGTGGTCGAGCTGCACGAACCATTGTTCAGTCGCCCGGAAAATCACGGGATTATGGCAGCGCCAGCAATGCGGATAGCTGTGCGAAAGCTTCCGCTCGCCCACGAGCATGCCGCGCTCTTTGAGTATCCCGATCACGATGGGATTCGCTTCAAAAACCGTCTTGCCCTTGTACTCGGGCAAGCCTTCGACGAACCTTCCTTCGTCATCCTGCGGCGCGTAGGCCTCCAGCCCGTACTTCTGTCCCGTGCGAAAGTCGTCCGCGCCGTGGCCCGGCGCCGTGTGTACGACGCCGCTGCCCTGATCGAGCGTCACATAATCGGCCAGCACGCCCGGCACGCGCAGTTCGAGAAACGGATGCTGGAACTCGATCCCCTCGAGCTCCCGTCCTTTCCACGATCCGTGCGTTCCCGTAATTTCCAGCTTCAATTCTTCCGCCAGCGCGCCCACGCGCTCCTTCGCCATCAGCAATTTTCCCGCGGACGTATCGGCGATCGTATATTCAAAGTCCGGATGAAACGCGAGCGCGCGGTTAGCGGGCAGCGTCCAGGGTGTAGTCGTCCAGATCAAGGCGTTCACATCTGAGCCCAGCGCGGCGGATTTCGCGCCCGGGACCACCGGGAACTTCACCCAGATCGACGGGCTGGTGTGGTCCTCGTATTCCACTTCCGCTTCGGCCAGCGCCGTGCGGTCGTAAATGCACCAGTACACCGGCTTCAGCCCGCGATAGACGTAGCCCTTCTCGAAAAAATCGATGAACGCCCCCGCGATGGTGGCCTCCTGGTGGAAGTCCATCGTGAGGTAGGGCTTCTCCCACTGCCCAAACACTCCCAGCCGCTTGAAATCGCGCTTGTGCGCTTCCACAAAGCGGCCCGCATACTCGCGGCACATCCGCCGGAACTCCGCGGCGGTCACCTTCGCGGTCTTTCCGCCCAGCTCTTTTTCCACTTTCGTTTCGATCGGCAGCCCGTGGCAATCCCAGCCCGGAATATAGGGCGAGCGGAATCCCGCCATCGTCTTGGACTTGACGATCATGTCCTTCAGCACTTTGTTGAGCCCCGTGCCGAGATGAATTTCACCCGTAGGGTAGGGAGGGCCGTCGTGAAGCACGAACAGCGGCGCTCCGGCGCGCGAATCGAGAATGCGGTGATAGAGCCGCATCTCCTCCCACGCCGCCAATTGTTGCGGCTCGCGCTCGGGCAGCTTCGCCTTCATCGGGAAATCGGTCTTGGGCAGGTTCAGAGTATTTTTCAGGTCCATCTCGCGGGTATGTAAGGCCTTTCTGCCAGGGAATCAGCTCGAAAACAAAGCAAAACTCAGCGCAGCGCGGCGTTAGGGTAGATTCTGTCCAAGCTGTACGGTCTGGTCGGCAATCGCGCTTGCTATACTCATCGTATGTTACAATGATTCTTGAAGCGTGTCAGCCGCCCTGGGCTGTACATCCTTTTCTGTGGCGTTGCGTCTAACCTATCTTGGAGTAACACGCCGCGGGGGACACGTAACGCATGTCAGACACGACCGTCAGACTCGACGATGCGGGCCGACCAATGACTGACCAAGCCGACCCCACACTCCAGCTCGGACGCTTCAAGTCGCCGTCCCAAGAGTCCAATCTCAAGAGCCTCGCTTCCAACCTGAAGGATTTCCTGACGGAACGCCCTGTGAAGATCAAGGGCGACGCTCGGGCGCCCGTCTTTTGCGATGAGTGGTTTCGGCGACGACATCGGCGACAATTTCAAGGAATTCTTCCGCCCCTCCGCGCGCGGTCCGGTGGACTCCACGCTGCTCGTAAACTGGGATCAGAGCGCCAGCCTCTGGCAGAACCTGCGGGACATGATCTCCCCGCCGAAGCTTCCGCCGCTCAACGTCACCAGCAAGCCCGTAGCGGTAAAGGAAATCTGGTCCAAGAACACGCAATTCACGCGCGTGCAATCGCTGTCCATCGCGTTCCACATTCTCGTTCTGGTGCTGATCATTGTTCCGCTTTTGCCGCAGTTGATGTCCCCGGGGACCACCAAGGCGAACTCGATCATCAACGTCATGCAGATCTCGCCGTATCTGCCCAAGCTCGCCCCTGCCGCCAAAAAGGCCGGTGGCGGAGGCGGACAGCGCAATCTCACGCCCGCGGTTCACGGCCAGGCCCCCAAGTTCAGTTGGACGCAATTCTCGAAGCCCCTGGCCAAGCCGCCGGTCGATCCCAAGCTGGCCATAACGCCCACGCTTGTCGGCAACCCGGATATCAAAGTCCCGAACATCACCGCCCAGAATTGGGGCGATCCGCTGTCGAAGGTTCTCGGCGGCGATTCGCTGGGGCAGGGAAGCGGCAACGGAATCGGCAACGGGCAGGGCAACGGTCTTGGTCCCGGCTATGGCTATAACACGGGCGGCGGATACCCCAATGCGGGAACCGGCGGCTACGGCAGCCCGGCCTGCCTGTATTGCCCGCAGCCTCAATTTTCCGACGAAGCGGTAAAAGCGAAATATCAGGGCACCGTGCTGCTAGTCGCCGTAATCACCGCCGACGGCCGCGCTACCGAAATCCGCGTAGCCAAGGGTCTGGGACTGGGCCTCGATGAAAAAGCCGTAGAAGCCGTTCGCACCTGGCGCTTCCGTCCCGCGCTCGGACCCGATGGCAAGCCCGCATCCGTCCGCCAATCGATCGAAGTCACCTTCCACCTGTACTGAGTTTTTTTCTTCGATGCAGCGCAATGTTCCACCGAACGCAATCTTAGCCTCTGGTGGAGTTCTCTCGGTTTACCAAATGGACCGGCGTACCCCACGCGCGCGCTTCCAGCACCAGCGCTTCTGTTAGGATGGCCAGCATGAAACGCATCCCCCTCTCGATTTTCTTTCCGGTTTTTTCTCTGGCGATCGCAGGCATGGCCGCCCCTCGCCCCGCCGTCGCCCAGGCGGCGAACGGCACAGTGGATTTTGTCGCGCGCGCCACTCCGTCCGGCGGCCTCGACGAGCCCGTCCGCGGCTTCCCGTTTTATCTCCTGAGCAAGAGCTTCGACGAAATCACCAGGGAAGCCGAAGCCACGTTCCCCAAGCCCGATAAGGACGCCTTCATCGACAAGCTCGACGTCTCCCCCGAGTTGAAAGCCTGGATGAAGAAGAACGAAATGATCCAGCTCTCCGGCGAGGATTTCATCCACAAGCTCAAAGTGCCCGACGTGATGGGCGTTCCCGAATTCTACACAGCCTATCTGGACCGCAATTCCGGCGATCAGAGCGCCAGTTTCCCCAAGCCCAAATACAAGCCCTCGGACAAAACGAAGGATCCCGCCAAATACGAGAAGCTCAAGGCCGAATACACCGAGGCCGTCCGCCGCTACATGGAGCAGCTTCCCGAAAGCATCGATGGAATCGACCTCAGCCTCGTAAAAGTCGACCCCAGCGCCAAGTGGAACGACCTGGAAGCCAAGCGCAAGCCGCAAATCCAGCGCCGGGCGCTCGATCTGGCGCAGTCGAAATATCTCGTCGCGCGCGCCGACACCGATCTGCAGGGCGAAGCGGTTTTGCGCGGTGTCCCCCCGGGAACTTACTGGCTCAGCACGCTCGATGTCTCCGCGAACGTAGGCGACGCCCGCCCGCGCTGGGACACTTCGCTCACCGTGCGTCCGGGCCAGCAGGTGCGCATCCTGCTATCCAATGTCAATGCGGTCGAAACGTCCGCGTCCAACACTCCCTGAAGCGCCTGTGCGGCAACGCCGGCTTTTCGTCATGCCACGGATTTATTCGCGCCGCGAATGCCCGAAGATCCATGCGGCTTCAGCCGAGAGGGATTGTCGTGAGGTTTTTAGGGGGTCGGAGCTTCAGCTCCGACATAGCCGGCGGCGCGCAGCGCCTTCCTCTCGCGGTATTTTTTCCGCGAGCATCTAGCCACTGTTGTAACGAGCGAGATTCGCGATCGTGATCGATAATGACCTGTCCAGCTCCATCCGCGCCCTGAGCGATCCTGACCCCCACGCGCGCGAAATCGCCGCCGCGGAAATCTTCGCGCGCGGCTGCGAACTCGCCCGCCCCATCGTCGACCAATGGAGCGCAGACGAAGAACTCGCCAGCAGTTTTGTGCGCAGAGCGAGGGGCGTTCCGGAACAAACCGTGGGGGTCGCCGTCGAGCCAGCCCATTTCGAGCGCATACGCAAAGCCTACGGATTTCCCGCCCTGGCGGACGTCCCTCCCGACCAGGACGCGCTCGAATTCGAAATCGGCTACCCCACCGGCGTCCACCTCGACATCCTTACAACGCGCGACCCTTCCGGTTCAGGCGCCATCGCCGGGTTTCTGCGGAAGTTCGGCGAGGGCATCCAGCAAATCGAAATTCTCGTCACCAGCGTGGACAGATCCGCGCAAATCCTCCGCGCCCGCTTCGGAATCGAGCCGGTCTATCCATCCACACGCGCCGGCGCCAACGCCACCCGCGTGAATTTCTTTCTCGTTCCGTCGCCCGCCGGCGGCAAAGTGCTGATCGAACTGGTGGAAGCGAAAGCGCCGTCGCACAGCCTGTGATAAACTGGACGGCGTTTTCATCGCAGTCGCTCGCGACCCTCCGACGCTAGCTAACAAGTTAGCTGTTCTGTGGCGCTATGGTGCAACGGTTAGCACGCGGCCCTTTCAAGGCTGAAATACGGGTTCGATTCCCGTTAGCGCTACCATCTCTTTCCGTCTGTTTCCAATCGGTTAGGTCGGTTTGCGAGGTCCGGAAGGGTCTCCGTTGATGAGGACAACTTGGATGACCGCCTTCACGCAGATTACGCTGATCCGCACTTCTGCGACGCACCACCTGCAATAAGAGTTCAAATGAACGGTTGGGGATAGCGCTGATGTCACTAGAATTATGGAAGTCTATTTTCGAATATGGCGGCGTAATACTGCTCTTTCTCACATTTGTCTTCGGCGCAGGGGTCGTAATCGCAACGAACCGAATAAATGAGCGCCAAGCAGGCGAATTGAGGGATTTTAACAAGAAGCTCACAGACGCACAGACGGAATTAGAGAAACAAAAAGAACGGGCCTCTATCGCAGATGGGAAGGTTGCGGGGCTCCAAACGGCAGCATCGGATGCCAAAGCAGCGCAACAACGAGTAGAGAAGGATTTAGCGGTAGCCCAAAAGGAAGCCGCCGATTCCGAATTGGCTCTCAGAAGATATGTGGATTTGGTGGCTAGGAGCGTCAGTCCGCGCCGCATTGATTCTAAGAAGTTTCTGGAACTCCTGAAAGGACAGCCAAAGGGAACGGTAGAAATTTGGTATGTGCCGAACGATGAGGAAGCAAGCACCTTCGCATCCCAACTAGCATATTGGCTCGGACCAAAAGGTGCAGGATGGGGCGTATCAGCATTAAAACCGCTTCCGGACACTGGCGTAAGCGAGGAATTACGGCGAGGGGCAGGCTTCGGGCTGGCTATGGTGTTCCCAAAACTATCTTCGGACCTCACTACGGCCGGAGGTGTGCTAGATAACGCCATCAACCTTAGCGTTGGAGGCTGGGGTATTGCTGGACATCTGTACTCGTTTGAAAATCCAGCCCTGGAAGAAAACCACTTCATACTTGTTGTAGGGCGCCACCAAGTAAATCTTTCGCTTGCAGAATTCGGCCATCCCCAAAAAAAGTAGACGATTAGGATTCGGCAAGTGCCTGATTGACGCGGTTACCTGACACGAAGACCGCTGTTCCGGGCGTAACCGATCGGATTCCACCTACGTCCAAGCTGTAACGAACGGAATATCCCGAGCCTTGCGGGAAAGGCACGGCGCACTCACCGGCCTTCTTGCAAAGTGGGGTACTTTTATGTAAAAGTCGCACGTCGCGGGGCGGGATAAAATCCTTTTCAGGGTGACCTCTTACAGGAGAGTAACGATGAATTCCAGAAAGCTGGCTTTTCTCTTGGCGCTCGGAACGGCGCTGGCGTGGGGCGGCAACGCCTATGCCCACCACTCGTTCGCGGCGACCTACTTTGTCGACCAGACCGGCAAGATCGAAGGAACGGTCAAGGAGTTTCTGTGGCGCAATCCGCATTCCTTCATCAAGATTGACGCGCCCGACGACAAGGGCGTCATGCAGACCTGGTCGATCGAATGGGGCGGCGGCGCGCAGCTGAGCCAGTCGCACGTCACGCGCGACACGCTCAAGCCCGGCGATCACGTGATCATCACCGGCAATCCGGGGCGCGACCCCGACGAGCACCGCCTGCGTATCAAGTCCATCGTGCGCCCGGCCGACAACTTCAAGTGGGAAGGCGTAGTTCAGTAGAATATTGGTCCAGTAGAGTACGGCCAGTAGAGTATTCGGCGAAGAATTGTCCCTCCGGCAGTGCCGGGCACATGGCCCAGGCACTGCCGGCACGAATTCCCCGGCGGTCAGCCATCGCTCCCTCTTTTTTTTCTGTGGCCTCTTCGATTCTGCGCATGAACACGCTCCATCTGAAATTTAAACGTTCCTTTTGGGTTGACGCCGCCATAGGGAAGTGTTATCAGAACGGCATGTTTACGCGGTTAAAATCGCTTCTCGCCACCGTCGTCTTCGCGGCGATATTCGCATCGGCGTTGCTGGCTGTTCCCGCAAGCGCCCAGGTGGATCTCTCCGGCGAATGGGGCCAGAAGCTTCACGAGGACGCCTTCGAGCGCGGCCACGGTCCCGAAATCGGCGATTACACCGGTGTCCCCATCAACGATCAGGCCCGCATGCGCGCCGATACCTGGGACTCCGAAAAGTGGATTGAAATCGAGCACGAATGCGAGCCTCACCCGGCGGATTACGCCCCGCGCGGCCCTGCAAACATGCGTGTGTGGCCCGATCTGGACCCTCTCACCGAGCAGATCGTCGCCTGGCATACCACGATGATGTGGATGCTTCCCCAGCGCACCATTTATATGGACGGCCGCCCTCATCCCCCGGAATACGCCGTCCACACCTGGGAAGGCTTTTCGACAGGCGAATGGGAAGGCGACATGCTGCGCGTGGTCACCACTCACTTGAAAGAAGGCTGGGTACGCCGCAACGGTTTGCCCCGCAGCGACCGCGCCACGATGGTCGAATATTACATCCGCCACGGCGACTTCTTCACGCTGGTCAGCCTCACCAAAGACCCCGCGTATCTCACCGAGCGGTTGATCCGCAGCTCCAACTGGATTCTCGATCCCGGCTACGCGCTTACGCCCTCCCACTGCATTCCCAGCGTCGAAATCGAGCATGCCAAGGGCTGGGTGGCGCATCACCTGCCGGGCACGAACAAATTTCTGCACGAGTTTGCCGAAGCACATGGCGTGCCGGAAGAAGCCGTGCGCGGCGGCGCCGAAACGATGTACCCGGAGTACGAGTGGAAGCTCGCAACGATGCCGGTGCCTCCCTTGCCGCGCAATGCCGCCCCGAAATCGCCGCACGGCACCTTTACCGACATGTTCGGCGATTCTCATGAGGTGAAGGAAACGGATACGGTCAACCCTAAGGAAAACGCCAAGCAAAAGGACAAACCGTGAGAACCAAAATTTCTCGCTCGGCTCGCCATCGCCGCTCGGTCATCCTCACAGCGCTGTTCGCAGCCGCGGCGTTTCTCGCAACAGCGGGCGCGGCCATCGCCCAAAATGGACGGCGCATCACGCCCCCGCCTCAGGTTGCCGCCCCGTCCTCGACGGTGGACGATTCGAAAGTTCACGTGCTCCCCGTGCAGGGCAGCGTCTACATGCTGGTAGGCGCGGGCCCGAACATCACGGTGCAGGTAGCCGCCGATTCGGTGTTGCTGGTCGATGCCGGCACCCCGGATCTGAGCGAAGCCGTGCTCTCCCAGGTCCGCAAGCTGTCGCTGCGGCCCATCGAATTCATCATCGATACCAGCGCCGATGCCGACCACACCGGCGGCAATCACAACATCGCAAAAACCGGCTGGTTCGTGCCGGTCGAGAACGCCGCCAACCCCGATTTCGGCGGGGCATCCATCATCGCGCACGTCAACACGCTGACCACCATGAGCGTTGCCAAGGAAAACCGCCCCGCGGTAGCCGAGAACCTTTGGCCAACTGACACCTACGACACCGATACCTGGGCCGTCTTCACCAGCGAGCCGGTGATGATCGAGCATCCCCACGCCGCGCACACCGATGGCGATAGCTTCGTGTTCTTCCGCCGCTCGGATGTGCTGAGCACCGGCGACATCTTCACGCCCGATCATTATCCGGTCTTCAACCCGCAGGACGGCGGCAGCCTCAATGGCACGATTGACGCCCTCAATCGCATGCTCGAAATTATCGTCCCGCAGGATAACGAAGAAGGCGGCACCTACGTGATCCCCGGCCATGGCCGGGTCTGCGATATCACCGACGTTGCCAATTACCGCGACATGGTCACCATCATCCGCGATCGCATTCTCGATATGGCCAAAAAGGGCATGACCCTCGAACAGGTAAAGGCCGCCAAGCCCACGTTTGACTACGACGTGATCTACGGCTCCGACACCGGCCCCTGGGCCACCAACACCTTCATCGAAGCCGCCTATCGCGAACTCAGCAAGAGCGCGGGCCAACCCGCGCAGGGAGCCCAATAATGACTGGTTTCCGCCGCGTCACGAGACAATCGATCCTGCCCCTGCTCGCAGCCGTAGCGCTGTGTTCCGGTTTGCGCGCAGTGCGCGCCGCCCAGGAAGAGGGAGCGCCAACGCCGCCCCCCGCTCACGCCGCGCCTCTCACTCCGAAGGCCGCCGCGTTGATCGACATCACCGGCTATTGGGTAGCCATCGTCGACGAGGACTGGCGCTGGCGCATGATGACGCCGCCCAAGGGTGACTATTCCAGCATTCCGCTCAACGCCGAGGGCCGCAAAGTAGCCTTGACCTGGGATCTAGCCGCGGACGAAAAGAGCGGCAACGCCTGTCGCGCCTACGGCGCCGCCGGCATCATGCGCATACCCACCCGCCTCCACATCACCTGGGCAGACGACAGCACCTTAAAGATCGAGACGGACGCCGGTATGCAAACCCGCCTGCTCCATTTCGGCGCATCCAAAGCCCCCGCAGGCGAGGCCCAGTGGCAGGGCGATTCCGACGCCTCCTGGGTAAAGCAGCTTCAGTCCCGCGGCTTCGGCTTCAGGTTCGGCGGCCCCACGCCCGGCAAGGGCGGCGCCCTGAAGGTGGTAACCACGCATATGCGCCCCGGGTATTTAAGGAAGAACGGCATCCCCTACAGCGGAAACGCCGTAATGACAGAATACTTCGACACCTTCAACCTCGAAGGCGACGGCTATCTGATCCGCACGGGAGTAGTAGACGACCCGCAATATCTAACCGACCGCTTCATAACCAGCGAGCAATACGAGCGCGAACCCGACGCCTCCAAATGGCACCCCTCGCCCTGTAAAACCGCGCCCCCCACCCGCTAGCCCGCAGCGGAGCCGAAGAATCTGTGTGGTCTTGCTCTAGCTTTTGCGGGTGCCCGACCCTTCGGTTTTAAGGGTCGGTCTTCGGCCGTTGCTTATGCCGTTGCTTTTCGCAGTCGCTTTTCGTGTCATCCTGAGCCCAAACGCGCGAAGCGCGGATGGGTGAGGGACCTGCTTCTTCTTTTCTCCTCCTTTGTTTGCCCGTCATCCTGAGGGCCGCTTTCACCACGCGATCCTGATCCTTGCAACTCGCTTCGCCCATGCTAAAGTAGTTTTCGGAAGAGGCGAAAAGGCGAAAAATCGGTGACAAAAACGCAAAAATTCACTCGACACACACGGACGAACGGAAACACACCTATCTCGCTGAAAACAAACAAAAGCGCACAAGCTGACTCGACACTCTTATCACTACAGCGCGCGCAAAAAAACTCCGCCGCCGCACTTCGTCGCACCGGCAACTCGCCTTTGCCTTTCGTTGTCATCCCGAACGAGCGAAGCGAGGAGGGATCTCTCCCTCGTTTCCCAATCGAAGCACCACCTTCAATCGCAGCCTCTGCCGTAGCAGGGAAATCCACACACCCGGATCGCTAGCCGCCACCATGCCAACAGCCATTGAAAACACGAGCCAGGTCCGCTGGGACCTCAGCATCCTCTACTCCGACATCGCCGATCCCCGCCTCGATTCCGACCTGCGGGAACTCTCCGAGAAGTCCCGAGCCTTCGCGGCCGCCTACAAAGGCAAGCTCGCGGAACTGCTCGGCCCCGCCATCACGCACTACTCCGAGATGGAAATGCTCGAAGGCAAGATCGGTTCGTACATTTTCTTACGTGAAAGTACGGACCTGGCCAACGAGGCCGTCAAGGCCAAACGCGCCGAATTTCAGCGCGAACTGAGCGCCATTCGCGGCGAGCACCTCACCTTCTTCGAGTTGGAGCTCGTCGGTCTCGACGATGGCCGCCTCAAGGCGCTCTACGAAAGCGATCCGGTCGTGGCCAAGCATCGCCCCTGGATCGAACACGTCCGCGTATTCAAGCGGCACTTTCTCACCGAGCCCGTAGAATCCGCCCTCATGAAGCGCTCGCCGTTCGACTCCAGCGCGTGGAGCGAATTCTTCGACGAAGCCGAAGCCGATCTCGTATTCCAGTTCCAGGGCGCGGACAAAAATCTCACGGAAATGGTGCACGTGCTCGCGGAATCCAAGGATTCCGATGAGCGAGCCGAGGTGCTGAGAATCATCAACGACGGGCTGAAAGGCCCGTTCGCCAAATATTCCGCGCAGACGCTCTACGTGGTGGCGGGCTCGAAAGCCGTCGAGGACAAGGAGCGCGGCTACCGGCATCCGATGGATTTTCGCAACAAGGCCAGCCGCATCCCGGATTCCGTCGTGGACGTGCTCCACAAAACGGTCACCACCATAGGCGGCCCGCTAACCCGCCGCTATTACAAGCTCAAGGCGAAGCATCTGGGCCTGCCGCGCCTGCGCTGGAGCGACCGCAACGCGCCCATGCCGTTTGCGGATACTACGGTCGTGCCTTTCGAAGAAGCATCCGAAATTGTCACCGACGCTTATAGCGGTTTCAGCCCCGCCCTGGCGCGCATCGTGAAGAGCTTTTTCGCCGAACGCCGCATCGACGCCCCGGCCACCAGGGAAAAGCGCCACGGCGCCTTCAATTCTTCGCGCGTTCTTCCCGGAGGCGTCCCGGTATCGTTCACGCTTCTCAATTATCTGGGAAGCAACCGCGATGTGATGACGCTCGCCCACGAGCTGGGCCATGGCGTTCACGGCATCCTCGCCGGCGAAGCGCAAGGCCCGCTGATGTTCCACGCCCCGATCGCTTATTGCGAGACGGCCTCCGTGTTCGGCGAAATGACCACGTTCAGCTTTCTGAAGGACCGCCTCAGCCGCACGGGCGACACGAAATCGCTGCTCGCGCTGGTCATGTCCAAGATCGATAGCGCCATCAACACGGTCGTGCGCCAGATCGGCTTTTCCAACTTCGAGCGCCGCCTCCACGGGATCGACAGTACTTATACCGATTGGTCGCCGCCCGCGAAATTATCGGCCGAAAAGCTGAGCGCGATCTGGCTGAAGACCACTCAGGAACTTTACGGAGACGAGGGCGAGGTTTTTACGTACGAGAATTCCGATCACCTGTGGGCGTACATCTCGCACTTCCACAGCCCCTTTTACGTCTACGCCTACGCTTTCGGCGAACTCCTGACGCAAAGCCTTTATGCGCAGCGAGCCCGCCTTGGCGCGAAGTTCGAGCCGCTCTACCTGGACCTGTTGCGCTCCGGCTCCACCAAGAACGTGGTGGAATTGCTTGCGCCATTCGGGCTTGGACCCCATGAGCGAAGCCTTCTGGGCGGATGGAATCAAGACCAGCCTGGAAACGCTGATCGAAGAAGCCGAGCAGCTTTCGCGCGCGGTGGGCGTGGCGTAGCCGCGCAGCCGCCGGAACTGTTAGGATGTCTCCATCGAGCTGCCAAGCGGATCGTAAAAATTCAACGGAGAAAATATGACCGAACCAACAAAAGAAGAGTTGCTGGCTCGCATTGCCGAGCTGGAAAAGCAGTCCGGATCGCGAAAAAGGGGCACCCTGGAATTCAAAGTCGGCGCCAAGGGAGGCGTCAGCGTCTACGGCCTCGGGCGCTTTCCCGTCACACTGTATTACGAGCAGTGGATTCGGTTGCTCGACGCGGCCGACGGCCTGCGCAGCTTCCTCGAAGAAAACAAGAGCAGTCTCAAGTTGAAGGAATCCGCCTGACGGATGCGCGAGAGACGCGTGGTGTGACGCGGTGAATTTTAGCGAGTCAGTTGCCGCTCCAGCACGCTTCTGAAACCGGCGCTCGTCAGCTCGCTCTTCACGTCGTGAGCGTACTTCGCATCGGGGTAAGGGCCCACGTCCACCCGGTACAAACCGTCGCCTCCGCGATCGAACACAAACGCCGGAAAATTCTTCTGTTGCAATGATTTCGCGAGAGCTTCCGCATTCTCCTGATGGGCCATTGCTCCCACCTGCAGAACGAAACCTTCATACTTGCCCGGCAAATCGACTGCCCGCACCGAAGCGCTCCCCGACGATTCACTCACGCTCGTGATCGAGCCGCTCTGACGCAAACCGCGCGGGAGATTCGATCGCCGAAATGTGGCCAACCGTTTTCGGAGCCGGGGACAGCGCCGGCAAATAGTAGCCAATCGTAACGAAAGCCGAACACACAGCGACCAGCCCCAAGGCAACGCCGGCGCTCCGGTAAGATGCCAGGCGCTCTGCGAGGCCCAGGCTTCTGTCTGGTCCGCTGGCCTTCGAAGCAGACTCGACGGGCTGCTCCGGTGTGCTGGATTCGCCGATTTCCTGCAGGATCCAGTTGCGGGCAGCGCCGGTTATCTCGCTCAGCGATTCCCATACGGGCGCGCCGTGCGGGCTTTCCAGGGCGACGACGCGCGCCGACAGCCATTCCCGCAAGCGCTGCCTGCACTCCTCAGCCAGTTCGAGGAAGCGCACGCCGGTGCGCTGCCGCGACTCGCAAGTCCATACGACTTCGGCGATTGCATCGATTGGCCCGCCGCCGTCCGGCAGGTTAAACCCCAGCGAAATCACGTTCGGGCCGCCCTCGACAACCAAACCGTCGAGTGCCATGCCGCTTTCGGAAAGATCGGACAGAAATGCCCTGCGCAATCGGTCCACTGACACCAGGAGAGCCGAGTCGGGGATAAGCCGAGGATGTAACCGCCGGTCTTGAGTCATCGTCGCCTAGAGAGAGATCACGAGACGTGGGGATGATAGGCGGTATTCCGCGCGCCGGGTTCCACTTTCGGCCGGCGGTTTGCCCAAACAAGCAATCGTCCGGCCTGTGGCGCGGAGGCAGCCGGTTCAGCGGGCGATGAGGCCTTTGCTGGTGTTAGTGCGTGTTGCTGAGACGGCGGAAATAGTCGGCTACGGAATCCTGGTAGCCGGGAGGCACGGGCGCGGAGTCCGTGCTGCGGATCTGGCCGGACTTGTCTTCGCCCTGGCGACGCAGTTGCAGCTCGAGTTTGTCCACGTCGTTGAGCACTTGCCCGTGAAGCTGCTCGACCAGCGCGGGATTGCCGCGGAAACGGCTGGGATCGAGCTGCTGCATTTCATGGATGAGGTTATCGACCTGCCGGGCAGCCTCCGGATCGTCCTGGAGTTGCTGCCGAAGCTGGCCTAACTCCTCGACGTTCTGCTGAATGTCGCGCTGCACGTCTGCGGGATTTCCGCCTATCGCAGGCGCGGCGGTGCGGGGCAGCGGAGTGTTGTTGCCAGTGTCCACGTCGCCGTAAAGACGAGCGCCGCCTCGATCTCCTCCGCCGAACGTGGTGCCAAAGCCGCCGTTCGGGCTGTAGCCATTCGCCATGCCGCCGGACGGATTGTCACCTCGGCCGCCTTGCGCCGATTGCCCGCTTTGGCCGGGCTGGCTGCCTTGCCCGGACTGATTGCCTTGTCCCGGCTGGCCGCCGCGCTGCCCCGGTTGGCCGTTGCGACCTCCCGGATTCATTGCCTGCAGCTGGTTGCGCAGCCGCTCGATGCGGTCGAGCGCGGTGTCGGCGCCTTGCGGCTGCCCTTCGCCCAGGGCCTGCTGCGCCTGGCGCACCTGATCGCTCAGCTTCTGCAAGCCGGAAGCAATTTGCTGCTCGGCGTCGGAACTTAACGGATTGGTGCCGCGGCGGAGCCAGTCCGCGCTGCGCTGGATGCGATTCTCAAGATCGTTCGAGTCGAGGTCGCCGAGCGCGTCGCGGAGCTTTTTGGCGGCGGGGCGCTGGTTGGAAGCCAAGTCCCGCTGCGCGTCGCGCAATTGCTTCTGGAGATTCGCCAGGTCGTCCGCGAGCTGCTGCCGCTCTCCGGAAAGCTTCTGCGCTTCCTGCGGAGTCACCCTGCTGGCCGTAGCCATAGTAAGACTGGCCGAAGCGGCCCATCAGACCCGACGGCCCGGGACATTTTGCTCAGCCTCTCCTGCTGCGATTTTTCTTCTTGGGCGAGGCGATCGGCTTCGCGGGACATTTCATCGAGCCGGCCGCTGGCGTGCTGCTGCTGCGCGCCGCCGAGCAGGTTGGTCGCTTCGCGCAGGCGGTCGGCGGCGCGGCGCGCTTCCGCGTCACCCTGCTGGCCGGGCGCTGCGCGGCGCATGTCGTCATTGGCTTGCTTCAGGCGCTCGAGGGCCTGCTGGACGCGCGGATCGCCGGAACCCTGTTGTCCGGATTGGCCACTTTGTCCGGATTGCCCGCTTTGCCCGGACTGGCCCGATTGCCCTGATTGCCCTGACTGGCCTGACTGCCCCGATTGCCCGCTCGAACCCTGCTGTCCGCTCTGATTGTTTTGCTGCGCCAGCTGCTCCATCTGCTTCTGCAGCTGTTCGGCGTCGCGCCGCAGCATTTCCTGCTCCCAGCGCTCCTGCAGACTCTGCGCGCTGTTGTTGCGCTGCTGCGCCAGTTCCTGCTGGCGGCGGGCAAGCTCATCGAGTTTCTGGAGCGCGTCGCTGATGTCCTTGGCGCGCTGGTCGGCGGAGGACGCGGTCTGATTCGTTTCGTACTGATTTTTTTCGGTGTCGAGTTCGAGATCGAAAAGGCTCGCCAGATCGCGGCCCGCGCTTCCTCCTCCGCCGCCACCGCCGCCGGTGGCGCCAAACGCGACCTGAATCTGGCGGAACGTAGCTTCGGCGCGCAGCAGATATTGCAGGGCCTTCTGCTCCGGCTGGATAGCGTCGTGCCATTGCTGCTGCTTCAGTTTGTCCGCCGCGGGACCCATGGCCTGCGACGCGGCGATCATGTCATTTTCGAAGCTGTTGAACTCTTCGTTCTGCTGGTTGATCTCGCGCGAGTTGAGCCGGCCCGCCAGCGAAAGGGCCTGGTCGCGCAAAGTGGATTGCACCTGCGAGAGAAACTTCGCCTGGTCGGCCGCTTTCTGCTCCGTGGCGGTCTTGTCGGTCTGCTGCTTCCAGGTGGCGGCGATGATTTCTTTTTCGCGCTGGGAAATGTCGTTCTGATTGCCGCCGGCTCCGCCGCCCCCGCCGCCCGCCGCCTCCTCCCATCTGCTGCGATTGCGAGAATTCCCGCTCGAACGGATCGGCCTGGATGAAAAACATGTCCGTGCGGGACTCGGATTTATTGTCCTTCGCAGTGGCGTAAACGCTCACGAGATCGCCGGGAACCAGCTTGAAATTCTCGAGGGAGAGAACGGTTGAGCCGTCCGCCTGCTTCGCACTCTTCTGCTTCAGCAGATCGACGGTTTTCTCGGGGCCGCCGTTCACCGAATAGTGGAGCGCGAACTCATTGAGGCCGAAATCTCCCGCGGCTTTCGCGGCCACGGTGACTTCTTCGATGGGGCTCGCGCGATAGTCCTGCCCGGGGCGGTCGATGGCCACTTGCGGCGGATTCGCTTTGCTGGCCTCGATGAAGAAATCGCCCGAGAGCCGCACCGGCTGCCCCTGGTCGATGGCGGCGACGTGGTATTCGCCGTCCTTCTCCATGTGAATGGTGCCCTTGTAGAGATTGCCTTCGACGTTCGTCAGATGAACCTGTTTGTCGTCATCGAGCGCAAGAATCCCATTACTGAGCGGGCGATCCATCACGATTTCAAGGTCCGCGTCGGTGCCTTCGACGGCGCGCAGATCGCCGCCATGCTCGTCGACCACGTTCTGCAGCCCGGTCCAGTTGGGATAGCGATAGGTGACGCGAATCTGCTTCACGCCGGGCAGATCGACGACGCGGATACTGAAGTGCCGCGAATGCAGCGCGCCCGCTTCGACGTAATACTCCACGTTTTCGGGCAGGCCGGCGAAGAGGAATTGGAATCCGGAGCCATTCGACTGCGGCTGCATCTGCACCTGTTCCCATTTCGTCGTGCTCTGGTAGCGGGCGTAGAGGCGGGCCTTGTCGGTCTGGATACCAATGGGAAGTGCGGTAACGAGTTCATCGGAATTGCGGCGGACCGAAGCATCGCCCGGGATGACGCGCAGTTCGTACAGCGGCGAGACGCCCGTGCGCTGCCCTACCCACAAGAGATGAGAGCCGTAGCCCATGAAGCCGGGGCCGACAAGGATCATCCAGAGCAACACCGCGAGCGAAGCAAGACCCACGCCGAGCGAAACAAGAAGAATCTTCTTTGGGAGCAATTGCTCCGGCGCGGCCTTTCGCGCAACCACCAGTGTGTCCGCGGCGAGCAGTTCGAGAAAGGGATCGCGGCGTGTTTCGTCGCGTTCGGCAAAGGTGATCAGGCGCTGCTCGAATTGCGGGAACGCGTTTTCAGCCGTGTGCGCCGCCTGCCGGCGATTGAGGCGGCGCAGAGGCAGAACGATCCCCACGCAGGCCGCAGCCGCAACCACCAGAAACAGGAGTGTGCGGGCGCTGATGACGCTGCCGCTCGAGAACGCGAAAAGGTTCGCGGTCAGAACCAGAACGATTGTGGTGACCAGCGCGGCAGTGGTGAGGATGGCTGCGCCGCGAAGGATGGCGCCCAGGCGCAGGCGGCGTTCGAGTTCCTGGAGATAGGAGTTGAGCTGATCGCGCGTGCTCATGGTTCCTCCCTTTGCGTGGCCAGGTACCGGCTGGCGAGCAGGGACTCGGCTACGGCCGCTGCCAGAGCCAATAACATAAGGTACCACCACAGGCCAAAGGGTTGCCTTTTTTGTTCGACGTCTCCGGCGGCTGCCGATTGTTCCGCGGCGGTGGTGGTGTTGCCGCGCCAGAGCGCCAGCGTTTCGTCAGGAATCACGTCGAGATTGGATTCGTGGCGATCGGGATTGACTCCGATCACGTCCTGGCGGCCGTTGGCAAGGCGAAGCTGATAGAAACCGGCTTGCGTCAACTGATAGGACTGCGCCGTGGTGGCTTCCTTTAAAGAGAGCGGGCGGCGGCCGGCGGGGTCGATCACCTCGATGCCGACCGCTTGTTCCTTCGCGGTGCGCAACTCCAGATACGAATCGACCAGGCGCGCGCCGCTGCGGCTCTCCGTACCCGAGAGATACCGCGCGGTCTGCTCGACAAAAGGCACGAAGACGGGATTCAGAGGGAAGTCGTTGGTGAGATTGTCGAGCCCCGAGGCAAGCAGCAGGACGCGGCCTTCGCCGATTTTCTTGTCGAGCAGAATGGGCGTCTGATCGGTGAGCCGCGCGACGACGCGCGAGTTGGATGGATCGACCACCGTGGCGTAATAAAACTTTACGCCCGCCCAGCGGGCGGATTTGGCCGTGGATGGATGCGACGGGTCGGAATCGCCGACGGTAAGATATCCCCCGGAATCGCGCGAGTAGTAGCGCGAATCGAGGATGCGGTCGCCGAAGACCGGAACGCGCGGGCGATGCGCGGCGTTGCTTCCGGCGGCGATCAGGACGCTGCCGCCGCCGCGAACGTAGCGGTCCAGATCGCTCTCGAATGCCGAAGGGAGCGATACAACGTCGGAGATTACGACGAAAGCGAATTTCGACGGGTCGATATCCCCGAGCTGCTCGACCGCAACTGTCTGCAGGGTGAAAGCGGATTGCGCGGCGGCTGCGAGCGCGGCGTTGAAATAGAGAGGCGAGCGCCGGTCGCCCGGCTCGTGGACGAACAGCACGCGCTCCGGATCGGAGCGCTCGACGGCAAAGAGGCTTTCGTCATCGGCGGGCAGCGCATCAGCCGAATCGATTTTCACCGAGCAGCGGCTGAAGCCATAGGGCACGTCGAGCGATGGAAATGTAACGGTGGCGCGTCCGCCGGCGGGAATCTGGATCGTGTTCGTCGCAACGGTCTTGCCGTTGATCACAAGAGACACGCTGCGTGTTGCAGCAGGCGTCTGGTAGCCCGCGATGACAGCCTGCACGTGGGCCTTCTTCGGATCCCAGACCTGGCCGGGCGCGTTCACGCTTTCCACCGACCAATTCGGCACGGGATCTTTGATCACCGGATGCAGCACCAGCGTGACATTCGCGGGAAGCGCCAGCTCGGAGAAATTCGCAGGCATGTTGGCGCGCTGCATGTCGCTGAAAAGATGCAGGTCGATGGGCGTGCGAACCGTTTCAGATAACGATCGAACCGCGCGCGCAAGTTCCCCGAAGCTTCCGCGCGAATCCCCTGGCTCAATGCTTTCGACAGCCGCGCGCAAGGCGCCGGCCTCCTGAACCGGCTGCGTGAGCACGTGGAGCTGGGAGCCCAGCGCGGCGATCTGGCCGCGGTCGGAGGCGCTGCGCGCGCTGAGAACCGAAAGCGCCTCGCGCTTCGCGTCGGCGAGGCGCGAACCGGCCCGCATGCTGAAGGAATTGTCGACGATAAGAAGTTCGAGCTTGTCGCCCGAAGCGCTGGCAGCCGGGCGGTTCAGAAAGGGATTCGCGAAAGCGAGCACGAGCAAAAGCAGCAGCAGGAGACGCAGCGAGAGCAACAGCAAATAGCGCAGGCGGCGATGCTTGATGGAGCTTTGCGTGCGCTGCTCGAAAAACATCAGCGAGCCGACCGGGTGCGGGTTGGTGGTGTGGCGCCGAAGCAGGTGCAGATAAAGCGGGACGCCGATCGCGGCCACGCCCGCGAGGAACCAGGGAGACAAAAAGCCCATTTAGTTTTTCCCCTGGCGGATGGTCAAGTATTCGCGCAAGGCGCCGTCGAGAGGGCGGTCGGTGACCAGAAGGTAGTAATCCATTCCGGCGGCGCGGGTGCGGTCGCGAAGATCGACGATGTGCGCGTCCATTTTCTGGCGGTATTCGTTCCTGGCGTATTCGGGAGTGACTTCGAGGCGCTCCTGCGTTTCGAGATCGACGAGAATGGCGGGCTCGTTCAGGTCGAGCTGAAGTTCCTTCGGATCGAGGACGTGGAAAAGCACCACTTCGTTTCCGTGGAAGCGCAGCGGCTCGACGGTGCGCACGATTTTTTCAGGCGATTCGTAGAAATCGGAAATCATCACCACCATGCCGCGGCGGCGCAGAAATTCCTGAAAATGGAAGAGCGGCTTGGTGAAATCGGTGCGGGCGCGAGGTTCGGCGAGCTCCAGGCCAGCCAGAAGCCGCTGCAGCTGGCCCTGGCGCGTGGACGGGCGGATGTAATTGCGGACTTCGTCGTCGAAGACGATCAGCCCGGCGGCGTCGCGCTGATCCTTGATCGCGAGATAGAAGAGCGAGGCCGCGATATAGCGCGCGTAGTCCATCTTATTTACGGAGTGAGACTTGTAATTCATGGAATTGCTCGCGTCGAGCAGCACGGTCAGCAGGCTGTTGGTCTCGCCGCGATAGCGCTTCAGATAGGCGCGCTCGGTGCGGGCGAAGACGTTCCAGTCGACGTGGCGCAGATCGTCGCCCGGCGAGTAGGCGCGGTATTCGGCGAACTCCTGGCTGAAGCCGAAGTCGGGCGAACGGTGCAAGCCGGCCACGAAGCCGTCCACGACGGTCTTCGCCACCAGATCGAGGCCGGAGATGCCGGCCAGCACCGCGGGATCGAGAAAGCGCTGCAATCAGGCCCCCTTAGGCGGCGGCATGTGCGCGAGAAGCTGCCGCAGAATTTCGTCCGAGTCGATGCGATCCGATTCGGCGTGGAAATTCAACAGGATGCGATGGCGCAGCACCGGGATCACGAGCGACGTGATGTCTTCATACGCGACGTGATAGCGGCCTCGCGAAAGCGCGCGGGCCTTGGCGGCCAGCACGATGAACTGCGCGGCGCGGACGCTGCCGCCGTAGTTGACGTACTTCTTGACGATGTCCGGCGCGCTCGCGTTCTTGAAGCGCGTGGCGCGCACCAGCTCCACCACGTAGCTGGCGAGCGATTCGGCGATGGGCACCATGCGCACCAATTGCTGGAAGTCGAGAATCTCCTGCGCGTTGGTGACGGCCTGCACTTGCGCCACGCGCGTAGTGGTGGTGAGGTCGACCACCTTCACTTCATCCGCCGCGCTCAGGTAATCGAGAACGGTATTGAACAGGAAGCGGTCCAGCTGCGCTTCGGGCAGCGGATAGGTGCCTTCGAGTTCGATGGGGTTCTGCGTCGCGAGCACGAAGAACGGCGCGGGCAGCTTGTACTGATGGCCGCGCACGGTGCAGGAAAGCTCCTGCATGGCTTCGAGCAGCGCCGACTGCGTCTTGGGCGGCGTGCGGTTGATTTCGTCGGCGAGCAGGATGTTGCCGAAGATGGGCCCGGGAACGAAGGTCCAGCGGCGATGGCCGGTGGTGGGATCTTCCTCGATGATGTCGGTGCCGGTGATGTCGGAGGGCATCAGGTCCGGCGTGAACTGGATGCGCTTGAATTCGAGGCCCAGCGTTTGCGCGATGGTGCGCACCATCAGCGTCTTGGCGGTGCCGGGCAGGCCGGTGATCAGGCAGTGGCCGCCGACGAACAGCGCGGTGAGGATCTGGTCGAGCACCTCCTCCTGGCCGACGATGACCTGGCGAACCTGGCTGAGAATGCCGTCGCGCACGGCATGAAAGCGGTCGATGCGTTTCTTGAGTTCCGCGGAGTCGAGATTCACTTCAGCAGTAGCCATCGGTCATTTCCCTTTCTCGGAGTCTTCGATCTGCAGGAGTAATTTCTGAGCGGGCCGGAAATCGGGAGCGGCTTCGAGCGCCGCGAGAACGCTGGTTTCCGCCTGGTCCTTCTGGCCGTCCGCGAAATAGGCCTGGGCGAGGCTGAACTGGGCGGAGGCTTTGTCGAGCGGATGCATCGCGACCACGGCGCCGTACTCGCGGATGGCGCCTTTGTAATTGTTCTGCGCGAACCACAGGTCGCCGAGCTGGCGGTGGAGGTCTTCGTTCACCGGGTAAATGTAATTGATGCGATCGAGGGTTGCGGCCGCTTCCTTGGGTTCGCCCAGGTCCTTTTCGAGCGAGGCAAGCTGCTTGAGCGCCCCCGGATTGCGCCCGCCCATTTTTTCGTAGCCGGTGAGGATCGTGGCGGCGGCTTTCTTGTCGTCCTTGGCAAGATCGGCGTCGGCGATAAATTCGTAGGCGTTGGCCTCGTAGATGTACTCCGGATACAGGCTGAGCACCTGCGGGCCGTCTTTCAGGACTTCATCGTAGTTCTTGTCCTTGTCCAGCTTTGCGAGATGCTCGATGCCGACGCGCCAGTGCTCGAAATTCTTCACGGTCTTGCCGACGTCGTCCACGAGCCAGTCCATGAACTGTTTGTCGAACTCATCGGCGGACATCCCGAGATCTTCCTGAATCACATCCGGCGTGGTGCGAATCTGCGCGAACGAATGCACCATGTCGAGCAGCTTGTCCGCGCCCCAGCGGCTCTGGATGTAATCGCAGATGCGCCCGGCCTGGTAGTAGGAGACGATCACCTGCCCGGGATACTCGGGGCGGACGAAGCCGCGGTCGAGATCGGCGACCGGGAGAAGCTTGCCTGTCGCTGATCGCGACCAGGATGTCGGGCGTGATGCGGTCGCCCCACTCGAAGTTCGCTTCGGTTTCTTCGTGCACCGCGAGGCCTTCGGTGAACCAGCGCGGCACGCGGTGATTGGTGGCCGTCAGAATGAACACGTGGCTCATCTCGTGCCACAGCGTGGCGGCCCAGTGAAAATCCCCCGGCTTGCGGCCGGAGGGGCTGTCCATCGCCACCACCTCGCCGAAAGTGACGCCGAGCGCGCCCAGACCCGGCATGCCCAGCGTGCGCACGGCGAAGTCCTCGTGGTCGGGATACACCTCCACCTGCACCGGGCCGGGGAGCTTCATTTTGTATTTCTTCTCGTAGGTGGCAATCGCGCTCTTCAGCACTTCCTCAAAGTAGGGATGCAGAAGATCGGCTTCGCTTTTGTGCAGCTTCAGGATGGTGGTGTCGTCCTTGAAGACGACGAAGTTCTTGTAGCTGTCGAGCAGGCGCAGGCTGTTGACGGTGGCCGCGTCGCGGTAGCCGTTGTTGTAGCACATCTCGAGTTGCTGGCGCGGCTCGTCCACCTGGCCGAGGCGCATGAGATTGATGCCCAGTTCGGAGCGCGCGGACCACAGCTGCGGATCGAGGGCAATCGCTTTGCGATAGTAGGCGACGCCGTCATCGTAGCGGCGGTTGAACACCAGATGGAATCCGATGCGTGAATACGCTTCGCCGTACGTGGGATTTACCTGGCGGATTTTCTCGAGCCACGCGTCGGGCGGCTTGTCGGCGAGGAGTTCGATGGCGGCGTGGATGGCCATGGCGTCCAGCGCATCCGGCGAAAGGCCGATCGCGGTGTCGGCTTCGGCGGCGGCCGTCTTGGTGTCGGAATCTTCGAGCGCCAGATTGGCCATCAGCTCGTGCGCTTCCACGAGCTTTGGGTCGAGCTGGATGGCGCGGGCGGCCCAGGTGACGGCTTTTTCGTCGAAGCCATCGGCGCTCACCAGCGCCATGCCGACATAGGCCGGCGCGTTCTTCGGGTCGCGGTCGAGCGCTTCCTTGAACAGGGCGTCGGCGTCGGTGTTATTAAAACGCTCGTGGAGCAGGCGTCCCCAGCGCACGCGATAGAGCGCGTTGCGGTCGGATTGCGCGACGGCGGCGCGAAATTCGTTGTTGGCGTCATCGTATTTCGCGAGGCCCCAGTAGCCTTCCGCGCGCGCGTACGGATCGCGCGCCTGCGTGAGCGATTGATAGCACGACTGCGCTTCGGCGCGATGCCCGTGCTTGCGCAGCAAGTGGCAATCGTCGGGCGTGGCGGCGGACGCGAGGCCAGCGCTTGCGATCAGAATCGCGAAAGCGGCTGAAAGGCGGGCGAAAAGGGTCATTTGTCGAGCTCCCCCTGCACGCGCGCGAGTTCGAGCAGCGCCTCGGTGAGCTGTTTTTTGTAATCTTCCTGCTCCATGGCCGCTTTCTGATACTTCAGCGTGTCGATCTTCTGCTCGAGTTCTTCTTTCTTCGCGAGCAAGTCCCGCTTGGCCGGATCGTTGGCGGCGAGTTGGGCAGCGCCGATACGCAGCACAGTGAAGGTCGCGAGCAGGTGACCCTCGCCCGTCTCGGTTGCAGCGGCGCGGACGGGTTGGCCTTTTCCGGTGTCCTCGAAGACGGCGTGCTCGGTGGCGAGGCGCTTCTGCGAATCGTAGAACGCCGCCGTTTTGCGGTCGGCATATGCGAAGGCTTCGAGCGCGCTGATGGCGTCATTCTTATCGAGGTCGGCGGTGGGATCGTGCAGGGCTTCCACCCAATAGCGCGCGAACACCGTGGCGTTTTTCTCGGTGCCGGTTTTCGTGGCGGCGATCACGGCGCGCCCCGGCTTTTCAAGCGCGCTAACGGAGCCTCCGCTCGCGCTGGTGGTATTGACGATCAGCTGGCGCCGTGACGGAATGTGATCGCAGAGCGAGGCCAGCTCGGCGCCAGAAATATCCGGGCCCACGAGATTGAATTTGTATTCGACGCCATCGAAAGAACCGTGGCCGATCAGAATCAGCACGAAGTCGTCTTCGGGCTTGGCTTGCTTCGCGACCTGGCCCAGCGTTTCCGTCATTTGGCCGCGAGTGGCCTGCGCGCCCGAGAGCGTGAAGACATGCGCCTCGCCGCCCGAGGCTTTCAGCAGCTTATCGAGATCGTTGGCCATGGCAGTGAATCGCTGGTCGTAGTCGGGTTCACCCCCGAGCCCCGAGACGGTGACGTAGTAGATTCCCGCGCGCGCGGGAACCGCAGCGAGAAAAAGAGCGGCGAAGCACAGGCAAACGGCAGCGCGCATTCTCACACGACACCCCACTTGCGGCGCAGCAGCCATTCCGAAAAGCGCAGCAGAATCAGCAGCAGGAAAATGGCCGGCATGTTCCACAGCTCTTTGGTTTGCCGCATGGTGATTCCGGCATCGGAGTAGGGAATTTCCTCGGGCAGCCTCGAGATTTCATCCGGGCGCCAGTAGCGCCCGCCGGTCTGCGCGGCGAGCTTTTCGAGGAGTTCGCGATTTTGCCCGGTATGGAAGTTTTCGGCCACGCCGTCCATGCGCTGAAAGTTGAGCACGTCGCGTCCGACCTCCTCGTTGCCCCGCTGCGCCACCACTTCTGTGACGTACGAGCCCGGTTTTTCGGCATTCCAGTCCGCCTGGAACTGCCCGGGCGCATCGGGCACCGGCGACATTTCCACCGACGCAGAAGAGCCATTGGGTCCCAGGATGTGCGCTTCCACGCGCGCGTCGGGCGCAGGCTGAAACGATTTGTCGCGAACGTCGGCGGAAAGATGAACGCGGCCATCGTCGAACAGCATCTGATCGGGAACGCTGGCGGCCACCTGTCCCGGAGAATCCGTCACCAACCAGCGCAGCAATTGCCTCCAGAACATGTCGTGTGTGGTATCGCCCAGCGGCTGGCTCATCTGCCAGCGCCACACGCCGCCGCTGGCTACGATGGCGGTGCGGCCGCGTCCGTAATTCTCGGTGATAAGAAACGGCATCCTGCGCCCGCCGACTTTCATTTCCGCGAGCACGGCGGCGCCAGGCTTGGGAGTGCCGGGCTCCTGATAGTCCATCAGGTAGGGCAGTTTCTTCCAGCGCTCGATATTTTTCACCGGGTCGTCGATCAGGCGCGTAACGATGCTGTCGCCGCCCGCCTGCGTAAGCTCCACGGTGGCGGGATCGCGATGAAAAGTGTTCTTTGCCGGTAGGAAGCGCGACGGGAAGAAGATCGGCCATGTTCGAGCCCGCCCAGCCTCCATCCGCCAGCGCAAATCGCCCGCCAAGAAACAGCACGCCCCCTCCCCGCCGGTCGACGAACTCGCGAATGAGCTCCTGCTGCGGAAGCGTGAAATAACCGGCCTCCACCGAACCAAAAATGAGCGCCTGGTAGCCGAAGAGGTCTTCGGCCCGGGCCGGGAAGCCCTCGGCGAGTTCCTTGGGATCGTCGATACCCTGGCGGTAAATCTTGTTCTCGGTGGTGCGCAGCATGGAGACGACCTGCACGTTGCGGTCGTCGTCTTCGGCGCGGCGGATAAATTTGTACTCCCACCGCGGTTCGCCTTCCACATAGAGAATGCGGCGTTTGGCAGCGTCCACGTTCACCAGCCGCGTCACGGAATTGTTGGCGCGATTCTGTTCGCCCTGCAAAGGCTCGAGGGAAAATTGCAGCGTCTTTGCGCCGGCGGAGCCCGCATTGAACAACAGGTCTTCGGTCTGGATCTTGTCATCCGACGCGAACGCGACCTCGCGCGAAGCGAGGACTTTGTCCCCGTCGCGTACGCTGAGCGTCGATTTGCGCCCCGCAAAGCCGCGCTGATGGAAGCTGACGCGCGCGGAAAGCCGCGAATCCGCAAGCGCGCGCGGGGCCACGATAGCGTCGTTGATTTCCACGTCGTTGGGAGTTTGTTCGAGTCCGAAGCCTACGGTGTGAACCGGAATGCGGCGGTTTCGGAGGGCGGAAATCGTGTCGGCGTCGATTCCGCCGGTATTGTCCGAGCCGTCGCTCAGGAGCACCACCGCGCCCACGGGCAGGTCGGCGGTTTCCGAAGCCAGCTGCTTCAGACCGTCATTGATGCGCGTCGCGGGTGCGACGGGAGCGGCCTGCAATTCCTTGGTATCCCCGAAACGCGTGAGACGAGTGTCCAGGCGGTAGAGGCGCGCCTGGAATTTCTTCTGCAACTCGGCGAGCGTGCCGTCCTGAAGGGCCTTGGCGGCCTGCGTTTCGCGCGGCGTGCCCTGATCCGCGATGCCCATGCTGCGCGAATCGTCGACGAGCACGGCGATAATATTCTGCTGCGGCTTCAACTCGGCCACGGTAATGGCCGGCTGCCACAGAAGCACAAGCACCACCGTGGCCAGGAAAAATTCCAGGAACCAGATAACGCCGGCCCGCCAGTTGCGAATCGGCGCCGCGGCTTTCGGCAGCCGCGCCCGGATCAGAAAGGCCAGCCCCACCGCCGTCGCCAGCACCAGCAGAAGCAGAAACCACTTCGGCCAGCCCCCGAGAAGGACGAACTCGCCCTTCGAAAAAATCGACGCCGGATACTTGAATAGAAATTCAAACATTCGCAGACCGTTCCATCCTCGCCTGGCGACCCCAATTCAATTGCGCGTAATCACTTCAGTTCGGATGCCACGCACGAGAACTGTTTCGCCATGTGCGGTCCGAGTCCCGGATGCTGCCTGCGGTCAGTGCGTCATTCCGTAGATGATGTAATCGAGCCCGATCCGGAAAGCCATCGACGCAAAATTTTCGGGATATGCCGGATCGTCCGCCCATTCCCAGGCGTCGCCCAGATGCATGTTGTGGCAGATGGCCACCATCACGCGGCCGCGGTCGTCGCGGATGGCGCGCCACTTCGGCACGTAGCCATCCTTTTCGTAGGTCCGGCCGGTGTTCACATATTGCTCGCCGGGAACCTGGAAGCGGTTGTCGAGGTCGTAGAGCGTGTGGAACAGCTCATCCTTATTCTGGAGGTCTTCGACGGCGCGATCCGGAAAAACCATGCGCATGCCTTCCATGAACTGTTCCCAATCCTCGGTGCCGTGAAAATCGTCCACCATCAGGAATCCGCCCTTGAGCAGATATTCCCGCAGCTTTTTGGCTTCGGCATCGGTGAACGTCCAGGTCTGCACCTGCACGGCATACACCCAGGGATAGTTGAAAATATCGTCGCTATCGAGATCGACGACCTGCTCGGTGGAACGTCCCTGAATGCGCGTGAGCCGCTTCATGGCGAGAAGAAACTGGCGATCGGCTTTAGGGTAATCGCGCGACCAGCTTCCGTAACCGTAGCCGGAGAACGCGCCGAAATGGCTCATCCGCGAGTTGTAGCGCAGGCGCGACCAGGAAAATTCCGCTTTTTCGTGGGCTTGGTAGGGATTTACGCCGTAACCGCCCCATTCCCCATACTGAAAGGCATGCGATTGGAGGGCGAACAGACCGATACCGCTCACTACGAGGAGAAGCACCACCGGAATGCCGGGCAGGAGCCTCATTCATACCTCAATACCGGGGAAGAGTATCAGAACGCCGGTCCCATCTCCAGCGGTAGGGATGACGGAAAGCTCTTCGCGCCAAAACAGAAGAGATGCAGAAGCGCCAGGGCTTGTTGCATCGAGTAGGTTGTACTACGAGCAGGGGCGTGAGAGGATTTGCGCTTGTGACGACGGTGCTGAAGAGTCATGCGGCAACGTCGGTTTTTCGTCAGGGCACGGATTTATCCGTGCCGCAAATGCCTGAAAATCGATGCGGCGTCACAGGCCGCGGAAAAACATGGGTTTTTAGGGGGTCGGAGCTTCAGCTCCGACAAGTAGTCCAAGCATTCAACAGGGCTTTAGCCCCTGAGGAACAGTTTTTGGCATTTTTCCGCGGCCTGTTCAGCCGCTGAGGGACGATTGAGCCGGTTGCCACACGGCTCTGAAGAGGATGATGTGAGGCGAAGGGATTTCATCAAACTGGGTGGAGCGGCCGCAGTCGGAGCAGGAGCGGCCAAACTCCTGCGCGCGCAAATGCAATCGGCCATGCCGATGCAGGGGAGTTCCGCGCCAGCGGAAACGACCAAGGCCGATTTTACCCTGCAGATTGCGCCGGTGGCACTGGAGCTTGCGCCGAATCACATCATCAGCACCATCGGCTATAACGGCACGTGCCCTGGCCCGTTGCTGCGCATGAAAGAAGGCGTGCCGGTGACGGTGGATGTGATCAACGATACCGATTCGCCGGAATTCGTCCACTGGCACGGTCTCTTCGTTCCGGCAGAGGTGGACGGCGCCGAAGAGGAAGGCACGCCGCCGGTGCCGGCGAACGGGCGTCGCCGTTACCAGTTCACGCCGAAGCCTGCCGGGACGCGCTGGTATCACTCGCACGCCATGGCGGGCGCCGATCTGCACCGGGGAACCTACACCGGCCAATTCGGATTCCTGATGATCGACTCCGGAAACGATCCGGGGCGCTACGATCAGGAACTCTTTCTCGCCCTGCGCGACTGGGAGCCTTTCTTTTCCAGCGAAGCGATGGACACCGACGAGCAGGAGGATCAGGGACCGAAGCCGGAAAAGCCGGCGGTGATGGACACGCGCCCGAACGGGCTGGAAGTAACGTCGATGATGTATTCGATCAACGACAAAGTGCTGGGTGCGGGCGAGCCCATCCGCGTAAAGCCGGGCGAGCGCGTGCTGATGCATTTGCTGAACGCCAGCGCGATCGAGAACAAACGCATCGCCCTGCCCGGGCATCGCTTCCAGGTGCTGGCGCTGGACGGCAATCCCGTTCCCACTCCGCAATTCGCCGAAGCGGTGATGTTAGGGCCGGGCGAGCGCGTGGACGCCATTGTGGAGATGAACCAGCCGGGCGTTTGGATCCTCGGTGGCACCGACGACATGGCGCGCAATGCCGGCCTCGGAACCATCGTCGAATACGCGAACCAGCATCGCGAGCCTCAGTGGGTGCCTCCCGTGAAACCCGTGTGGGATTACGCCGTTTTCGGACGCGCCGGAGCGCCCGCGGGGCCTGCGCCTGACGAGATCATCCAGATGGTCTTCGAGAAGCTTCCCAGCGGTGCGGGGAAGTTCGATTTGTGGCTGGTGAACGGCAAACCGTATCCCCATGAGCAGGAATTCGTTCTGAAGCAGGGCGCGCGTTACCGGCTCGTCTTCCATAACCGGACCGACGACGCCCACCCGCTGCACCTCCACCGGCATTCGTTCGAAATCTCGGAACATCGCGGCAAACCCATGGCGGGCGTGATCAAGGATACGGTGATCGTCCCGCTGTTCGGGCGGACGGCGGTGGATTTCACGGCCGACCAGCCGGGGCTCACCCTCTTTCACTGCCACATCCAGCAGCACATGGATTTCGGCTTCAAAGCGCTCTTCCGTTTCGCCTGATCGGCTATCGACAAGTTCCTTCTAATCATTGGTTTGTGTGCCACTTTGACCCTTATTTCAAATGCTGATGACACTGACTTCAAATTTTAATTTGCCTGCCCCGCCCACCCCTTCCTAAAGTGGAGTATGAACACGCAGACGGACCAGTACCAGTACCGCGATATAGCTTTTCTCCACGAAATAGGCCAGCGCATTGCCGCATCCGATCCGCTTCACATGGTATTAGCGCGGGTGGTCGAATTTGTTTCGGCGGTGGTGATGTGCGATTCCTGCTTCATCTACGTCCTTGAGGATGGCGATCTCACCCTCCGTGCCTCGAAGAACCCGCACGCCGAAGTGGTTGACCGGCTGAAGCTGCGGATCGGGCAGGGCATCACGGGATGGGTCGCCGAGAACAAAAAGCCAGTCGTACTCTCCAGCAACGCGTTTCAGGATCACCGGTTTCAATCTTTTACTGAATTACCGGAGGATCGTTATGAGGCGTTCTTGTCGGTGCCGGTGCTGTGCCGCGACAAGCTCGTGGGAGTCATCAACGTGCAGCATCGCGAGCCGCACATCCATGCCAAGGGGGAAGTTCAGCTCATCTCGACCATCGGCTTCCTGGTGGGTCCGGAGATCGAGCTGGCGAGGATGGAAGCGGAGAAGCTGAAGTTCGCCGATTTGTCCGGAGCCCGCAAGCTGGTGGAGCAGGCCGCGCAAATTCTGCAACAGCAGCTGCGCATTGATGAAGACGAAGCCAACCTTGCCATGCAGAAGCAAAGCCGCCAGAGCGGAAAATCGATGAGGGAAGTCGCTTCGGCCGTTCTGCTGCACGATGAGCTTTGCAGGGGACTCCGGCGGCAGCTGTAAACGCCGCATGGCGGTCCCGTAGCATTTTTGCCGGCTAACTAGCCAATTGCTGCAGGTGGCGCTCGATATCGTCGAGCATGCTGCTTGCGCCGATGCGAAAAAGCTTTGGCGCAAGCCACCGCGAACCCAATTCTTCTTTCACCACTGACAAATATTCGATCGCCTGCGCCGCTGTGCGGATGCCGCCAGCCGGCTTGAATCCGATGGCCCGGCCGGTTTTTTCGGTGTACTCGCGAATCGCCCGCGTCATTACGATTGCGGCTGGGAGCGTTGCGTTGACGGTCTCCTTGCCGGTGGACGTCTTGATGAAATCGGCGCCGGCCATCATGGCGATCAGGCTGGCGCGGGCGATATTGTCGAGCGTCTGCAACTCGCCCGTGCCGAGAATCACCTTCATCAGCTTATCCCCGCAGGCGCCCCGGAACGCTGCGACCTCGTCGTAGAGAGCCTGCCAGCTGCCTTGCAGGACGTGCTCGCGTTTGATCACCACGTCGATCTCGTCTGCGCCAGCCTCTACCGAGCTGTGAATCTGCGCGATGCGCTCCTTCATAGGTGCGAGTCCCTTGGGAAAATCCGCGGAGACGGTCGCGACCTTAATGCCGGTGCCGTGGAGTTCCTCGCGCGCCGTCTTGATGAAGGGATGATAGATGCACACGGCGGCCACCTGGAAATCGCCAGGTTCCAGGCCGAGAAGTTTCAGAACGCCAGAGGGCAGCGGCTCGCGTGCTTTGGCGCAGAGGCGGCGCACTCGCTCGTGGGTGTCGTCGTCCGCGAGCGTGGTCAGGTCCATCACGGTGATCGCGCGCAGAAGCGAGGGACGCGAGTCCTTTGTGATGGCGCTGGGTGCGGCAAACGATTCCGCGGCGCGCTCGACAGCAGGAACATCGATGCGCGAGTCTTTGATCCAGGCGAGGTCGAGCGGAATGCCTGGGTTCCGGTGTCCGACCGTGCTTTTCTTAGGGGTGTCCATGGCAGCTCTATCCCTTGGCGGAGTTGTCGTGCTCCACGTAGTAACGCACGAGTGCCATAGACCGGTAAATGGCGTGGACGAACTTTCCATAGGGCGCGGTAGCGAATAGCGCGGCAATCACAGCCAAATGCAGCACAAGCAGGCTGCCCATCGCAGGCGTGGCGCGGAAAATGAGCAACAGCATTCCCGAGAGCGCGGTAAGCCCCAGCGTGATCAGGAAAGCGTAGTCCATGCCGTAGGCGCGCGCGTTTGCCGGGACGCGATCGCTCTGGAATTTGAGCATGATCAAACCGGCGGTTCCGACGATCAACATCACTCCACCCACAGCGCCGAAAATTACCGGCGTGCTCGCGACAGGGTAAGGTGGCAGCTCGTGCAACAAATCCTGGTAGATGAACGCCAGCGTTGTCGAGACAAAGTCACAAAGAAATCCCCAGAAAACGAAGGAGTGGTAAATGCGCCGCGAAGACGAAGGACGCTGCTCAGGATATGTGCAACCGGGTCCGCCGCCTTTTAGATAGCGCAAGCCCAGAGCAGCGCCAATCGCCTCCGCCAGCGCTTTTCCGCTGATCTTCTGCTCTGGTTTTCCATCCGTTTCCGACCAGCCGAGAACCGCGCCGCGAAGCCAAACCGCGATTCCGTAGAAAAATAGCGCCACCGCCGGGATCACCATCGCGAGGTACGGAACCACCGCATAAAACGCGCCAGGCCCGGTGTGCGTGGCGAACAATCGAGTCGGCCCGATCAGCGCCAGCCCAAGCAGCACCACCAGCAGGATCACCGCGCCTGCGAGCACCAGTGCGATCCCCGGCTGCTTGAAAGCGCGGCCAAGAAAGCCCGGCCAGCTCCACTGCCTGTAGCTTTCCACCCGCGCTTCCGACAACACCTGCGGAATATTGATGGCAAATTCGTGCGGTGGCGTGAACATGCAGGCGTAATAGCAGGCGCGGCAATCGTGGCAGAGGTTTGCAAGATAGAAGACGTCGCCCTTTTCGAAATCGCGGCGCGTCTCGATGGCCCGAAACACCGGGCAGAGCCCTTCGCAGTAGCGGCAAGCGTTGCAGATGACGAGCTGCCGGTTGGCCTCCTCGAACAGATTACGCTCGGGCATTCGTGGCCGCCATCCTTCCCGCCAGTTCGCCGAACACCGCGCCAATCGTCATGCCAAAGCCCGCGAGATAGCCTTTCGTAAGAATATTGCCGGACATGATTTCGCCCGCCGCATAGACGTTCTTGAAGGGAGCGCCGCTCTGCGTGAGCACGCGGCCCGTTTCGTCCACCGCGACGCCCATATAAGTGAACGTAATCCCCGGCCGCAGCGGCAAAGCATAAAAGGGCGGCTTATCGATGGGGATCGCCCAATTGCTCTTCGGCGGCGAAATCCCTTGCGTCCCGTTTCCGTCCGGAGTTTCCAGGCGCTGCTCGATTTTGCCCGACGTGGCGCGGTTGTATTCGCTCAGCGTGGCGGTGAACGCGCCCGGATCCAGATTCAGCGCCGCGGCAAGCCCCGCAAGAGTATCGGACTGGTAAGGCTTGAACATGGGCGGCAGAAAACGTCCGATGGTTTTTGAATCCACCACCACGTACGCAATCTGATCGGGCTGCCCGGCAATCAACCCTCCCCAGATGGCGTAGCGCTTGGGCCAGATGGCTTCGCCCTCGTCGTAGAAGCGGCGGGCAAACTTGTTCACCACGATGCCGAAGGGAATTGCGTCGAGGCGCGTGACGATGCCGCCATCGAACTTAGGCGATCGCGCATCCACGGCGACCGCGTGAAACCCCTTCGGATCGCCCATGGCCTTCGCATTCTTGCTGAGGAGGTTGGCGAGCATCGCGCCATCGTTGTAAGGAGTTCCGCGAATGATGAAGTTATCCGCGGCCGCGCCCCAGTGGCGCTTGAGCCACTCGACATTCGCTTCGTAGCCGCCGGTAGCGATCACGACGGCGCGTGCGCGAATCACTTCGCGTGCGCCATTCGTCTTGAGCGCGACACCTTCGAATTGATCGTTTTCGATGAGGAGGTCTTCGACAAACGCGTCGTACCGCAGACCGATCCCCATACTCTCGGCCGTGCGGTAATACGCATTCAGCAGCGCTTTTCCGCCGCCAAGAAAAAAACGGTTCGTGCGTCCCAGGCTCAGCGTGCCGGCCAGCGGCTGCTGCCACGAGGCGCCGTGTTCGCTCATCCAGCGCGGAAGCATGCTCGACTGGCGAACGGCGAATTTTGCGAGGTCGACGTTCGCAGGCCCCCCGGTGACGCTCACGAGATCCTCGAAAAGCTCCTCTTCGGAGTAAGGAGCCGAGAAAAACTGGTCCGCCGAGGCGTGCGCACAGCGAACGTTGCGCGTGTGCCGCGAATTTCCTCCGCGCATGTGTTCCGGCGCGCGCTCGAGCACCAGAACGCGCGGCACGATGTGGCGCGCGGCGAACGCGGCGGAAATCGCGGCGTTGCCTCCGCCCACAACAATCACGTCAAACGGGTCCATCGATACTCCGCATCCTCTTAGGGATCGTACCGCGAGCTAGGCGAGCGTCCTACCCCTGGTCAAAGGACCGAAGGCGCTGACGATGGCCGCCACCAGCAGCCACATCGCCCCCACGTAGGCGAAAACGCTTTTGTAGCCGTAATGATTGAACAAGAAGGCGACCACCAGCGGACCGAAAACATTCGCGAGCCGGCCGATTCCATATCCTATACCAGACCCGGAGTTCCGGATATGGGTAGGAAAGCATTCCGGCGTGTACGCGTAGAGCAGCGGAGCGAATGTCTGGCTGAACATGGCCACGAGAAATCCAAAAATCACGATCGCGGCCACCCGGAACGTGGCGCCGTACAGAATGCCGCAGCAGGCGATCAGCAGCGCAACCACGGCGATCGACCATTTGCGCTCCCAGCGATCGGAAATCACAGCCGACAGAAGCGCTCCGGGCACCGCTCCAATCGTCATCGCCGAGGACCACGCCAGCGATTGCACCAGCGAAAATCCGTGTGCCACCAGCAGCGTCGGAACCCATGCCGTGAAACCGTAGAAGCCCAGCGTTTGGGCAACCCATACCGTGACAATCATTACAGTGCGCGGCAGATACGCCGGCGCAAGCAGATCGGAATATCTCCCGTGCAGCCGGGAAGGCTGCTGGGGAATGTGCCGAGAAGGTTGCCGGGGAGGTTCCACGGCTTCCAGCACGGGTGGCAGCTCTCCGAATTGGACGCGAGCGCGAGCCTCGATCCGATCGAGCACAGCATCCGCCTGCGCCAACTCGCCTCGACTTTCGTACCAGCGCGGCGACTCTTCCAGTCGCTTCGCAAACAAAAGCACGAGAACGCCAAGCGACCCCCACACGAACACCAGCCGCCATCCCCAGCTGGCCATCGGGATGGTGAAGCGCGCCACATACGCCGTCACCGGGATGCCAATGAGCCCTATCGTCATCACCCAGCCCTGATAAGCGCCGCGCTGCTTCGCCGGGAACATTTCGCTGATGTAGGTCATGCCTATCACGGTCATGGCCGAAAGCCCGGCGCCGGTAAGCAGCCGGGTGACGGAAAGCCCAACAGTGCCCTGCACGGCCGCATTCAGCAGCGAGAACGCCGAATACCATGCCGTAGTAAGAAGCAGAGCTTTCTTTCTCCCAAGCCGGTCGGAGAACCAGCCGCCCGAAACCGCGCCAAGAAACATGCCGAAGAACGTCCACGAAACGATGTGGCTGATGGTCGATACGGAAAGACTCCAGAATTTCATCACGGCGGGAGCCGCAAAGGCGAACGCGTTCAGATCGCCCAGCTCGAAAAAGAAAACGATGGCGACGATCCACAGCATCTGCCGGTGCACCGACGTGATCGGCAGCCGGTCAAGGCGCGCAGCCGCAGTGCGCCGGTTTACTTGCACAGTCGCCATGTGTTCTCGGAGGAATGCGCGAAACGGCCGCATTTCAAGAGCAACGCGCAGCACAAAGTCTGCATGATAACCGGCAGAGTTGCAACCGTAAGCAAAACTGGTGCGGGTCAGTTTCCGGTTACCGCCGCGTTTACCAGGAGTTATCTTCTGCGTAGAATCGTCGTTTGCTTTTATTCCCAGTCCTTCAAAATGAGGGCATGCGGGCAGAGGTTTGGATTCGCAAAGCGCCGGCTGACTCTCAAGGCGCAATCCGTTTGGCTCTTCTCACTTGATTGCGGTTGGGACTCCCCTTTCCTCTTGTACTCTGCATAACAACTGGTATCGTACTCTGCTCGGTATGTTTACGGATTTTGTTATTCGCCAACCTCTTATAATCTCTGAGGGAGTCAACCGCTTTGGAATATCTAGCTTTGCAGGCCTTCAGTTTGACCTTCCTACACTTTTAGGAGAGGAACACCCATGCGCCAGTTGAAAACGTTCCCGCTGGTTCTGTTCGGGATTTTGTTTTGCTTCACCCCAAATTCGCCCGCCGCGCCCCCGACAGCCAGAGCCTATTTCACAAAGTACAGCACGGCCTTCAGCAGCACTTCGTTCACGACCGCTGCCCAGCTCCATTTACCCGCCGGAACGTACTTGATCCATGCGGAAGCAAACGTTTACGCCGACGGAACGACGGCTGCGACTGTGAACTTCGGTTGCGCTTTGTTTCACACCGACCCGACGAAGTTGGGCAATTTGCTAGACGCTGGCCAACACCCAGGCATCATCGCACCTCTCACCTCCAACGGGCCGATCCTATCTGCCGCCGGGTACACGGCGGAGACGGCAACTTTCACCACCTCGTCCGCCGATGTGATCTTTTGGTTATGCCAGGATGTTACGGGGATAGCCATGACAGCAGCGGGTACGCTGAGGGCTATTCGGTTTAGAGCCATAATCACCCAGTAGCAGATTTGTGAACCGGCCCGGCGCTCAGTGGTGCATCGGTGAATATGCTTCAATTTTCCGGTTCAGGGTGCCGGGCACTAGCTCCATCCCCTGTGTTTATGAGATAACAATCCCTTTAAACCACCCAAGAAAGGAGCACGCAATGTCCACAATTCACCTCCACCAGACCACCACCTTGACGCCCGAGCAGTACATCGCGGGGCTCACCGACTTCGGTCCTGGCCGCTCGAAGCTCTTCGGCAACAGCGCCGACGACTACCTCAAAGTGCATAGCCTGGGTACTACGCAGGCCGACGTCACGGAAGGCTCGGGCGGCATCTGGGAACGCCTGCACTACGACTGGTCCGATCCCAACCACGTGGTTCTTACGACGACCGACTCCAACACTTGGGGAGGCGCCTCCGGCCACACCTACAACTTCACCCGTCACCCGGACGGCACCACCGACATTGACGTGCTCGTCGTACGCGAGGGCAAGAACCTCAAAGGATGGGCGCTCGGCTTGGTGGTCGGGACCATTGGCCAAGGCGTCTTGAAAAAGGCCTTTGAAAACTCCGTCAAGGCCATCGAGGCCCGGAAGGGCGCAGCGAAAGCGGCCGGCGCATCGTAAACCGGGTATCCGCATACTCCACTTGTCCCGTTTTATCAGGAACTGTCGGAGCGCGGTATTGCCGCGTCCGCCGGAATCAGCCGTCGCCTAAACATCCCAGGAGGTATGGATGAAAGCACTGATCTTTCGCGAGACCGGTGAACCGAAGAGCGTATTGAAACTGGCGGAGATCCCTACTCCGCCTTTGGCCCCTGGCGAAGCGCTCGTCCGAGTGCTGCTGAGCCCGATCAACGCATCGGATCTGCACATGGTGCGCGGGCGCTATGGCTATCAGCCGGAATTGCCAGCCAGCCCAGGCATTGAAGGCGTGGGGATTGTGGAGGCTGTAGGTCCGGGCGTGCAAGGTCCGGCTGTGGGAACTCGCGTAGTTTTCATCGGCACTTGGAACACCTGGCGCGAGCAGATCGTGTGCCCAGTGGAGAGACTCGTGCCCGTTCCAGATGGCCTGGACGATCCGGCCGCCGCCACTTCCTACATCAATCCCCTGACTGCATGGGCACTGACGAGGTCCGGTCACAATATCAAGGAAGGCGACTGGCTCCTGCAGACGGCGGCTGCATCCAGCGTCGGGAAGTTGGTGCTTCAATTGGCGCAGCAGTATCGATTCAAAACCATCAACGTCATCCGGCGGCGCGAGCAGGAAACGATCATCCGCAACCTTGGAGGCAATGAGGTTATCTGCACCGCCGACGAGGATCTCCGGGCACGCCTGCAGGAATTGACCGCGGGCCAGGGCGTTGAACGAGCGATTGACTGCGTTGCCGGAGAACTGGGCGCGGAGATTACCCGCAACCTCGCTCCCGCTGGAACCATGCTGGTGTATGGAGCCCTTTCCAGTCATCGCCAGACCGACCCCGCGAAATTCACGATGCCGCTCTTCGCTCCGCGTTTGATTTATTCGACAGCGACGGTTCGCGGGTGGTGGCTTCCGCGTTGGGCTGCCTCCCAGCCGCTCGCGGAAGTGCGGGCAGCGACGAGCGATCTCCTCGCCATGCTATCGAACGGAGCGCTTACGCCCCCGGCGACTGTGCGGTATTCATTGAAGGACTTCCAGGAGGCAGTGCGCCTGGCCGATGGTGAGGCCGGACAGCAGAAAATCTTGCTCGACTTCTCCGAAAAAGCAGCATAACCGGCGGAGCCTCATGGCGGTCGTCGCGAACCAATCCGCAGCGTTACCCAAAACTTCCTGCCGGATTTGACACAAGTGCGGGCTATCGTTAACCTTGAACTCCTATGAAAATTATTGTCGCCGACAAAATAAGTGAACGCGGAATTGCGCTGCTTCGCGAGACGGGCTGGGAAATCCTCACTCCGGCGGCCGCCGATGTTGCCGCTCAGATCATCGATGCCGACGGCCTGGTGGTTCGCAGCGCTACGAAAGTGACTCCTGCGCTGCTCAAGCAGGCCGCCAAGCTTCGCGTGGTCGGGCGCGCCGGCGTAGGCGTGGACAACGTGGACATGGACGCGGCCACGCATCACGGCGTCCTGGTAATGAATACGCCGGGCGGAAACTCCGTGAGCGTTGCCGAGCACACGTTTGCGCTGATGCTCGCCGTGGCGCGTTCCGTGCCCCAGGCCAACGCCTCCATCCAGGCGGGCAAATGGGAAAAGTCGGCTTTCTCGGGGACGGAACTTCGCGGGAAGACCCTCGGGCTTGTCGGACTGGGCCGGATTGGCACCGAAGTCGCGCGTCGCGCTCACGCGTTTGGAATTAAAGTTTTTGCGTACGATCCGTACGTGGCACCCGCTATCGCTCGGGAAGTAGACGTCGATCTGGTGACGCTGAACGAATTGCTGGAAAGGTCGGATGTAGTCTCGTTGCACACGGCCTTGAGCCCTTCCACGGAAAAGATAATCAACGCCGAGGCGATCGCGCACATGAAGAAGGGCGCGATTCTCGTCAATTGCGCCCGCGGTGAATTGATCGACGAAGCCGCCCTCGCGGAAGCGCTGCGTTCCGGCAAACTTGCCGGCGCCGGCGTGGATACCTTCGCCAAGGAACCTCCCAAGGACTCTCCGCTGGTCGGCCTGCCGAATCTGATCGCCACGCCGCACATCGCCGGCTCCACGCGCGAGGCCCAGGAGGAAGTAGGCACGGCCGTCGCGCAGCAGATCCGCGATTATCTGGCGGATGGACTGATCCGCAACGCCGTCAACATGCCCGCGGTTTCCGCGGAGCAATACAGGCGGCTGCGCCCGTATCTCGATCTTGGCGAGCGGATAGGAATGCTAGTCGCCCAAGCCGCACCCTCGCCGAGCTTTAACCACATCCGCATTCGCTACGCGGGCGAGCCTTCCGAAATTGGCTCGCACCTGATTCGCAGCGCCGTCCTGATCGGCATCCTGAATCCCATCCTCGATGAGAAAGTAAATCTCGTGAACGCCTCGGAGGCCGCCGCCACCCGCGGGTTGGTCGTGGAAGAGACCACGCGCCGGCGCGAGCGGGGATTCCCCAACACGGTGGAAGTGGTAGCCAGCGACGGCAAACGCGAACTCACGGTAGAAGGCACGGTGGGGCAGGACGGTTCCCCGCGCATTCTCGCTCTTGACGGAATCGGGCTCGAAGCGGCCCTCGAAGGAACGCTGTTGCTGATCCGCAACAAGGATGTTCCCGGCGTGATCGGAAAAATGGGCACGGCTCTCGGCGACCTCGGCGTGAACATCGCCACGTTCGCGCTCGGGCGCCGTGCGCCCGTCCATGGCGCGGAGGCTCTCGCTTTGCTTGGGCTGGATGGCGACATCGACGCGTCCGTCGTTCAGAAGATCCTGGCTGTTCCTTCGGTCACCGACGCGCGGCTGATTCGTCTTCCCGCGCCCGCCAAGCAGGAAGTGCTCAACTAGCCGGTAGCGCGGCAATTTTCGAACCGGCCCCTCACTGCTTAAGCGGCGCCGCGTAGGGGCGTGGCTCCGGCGAACTGCTGTCCGGCTCGACGATCCGCACGCTGCGGTCACGGTAATAAGCCAGCAGCGGAGCGAGATCGACGCCGGGTATGTAGCGCGCCCACACGATCTTCGAATCATCGATGTCCGCGCGGTTGTAGACCCACTCCGCATTCGCATCGTGTTTCGGAGAATAGCGCACGATCACGAGTTGCTTCCCCGGCATCTTTTCCAATTCAGTTGCGATGCGTGCCCTGTTGGTCATTCCAGGCTTCGGATAGTCCATTGGATGGAATGGCGCTGAAAGGATCGAGGCAATCACGACGGCGCGCGAAACGCCGACGCCGACCGGTCGCCCTCGCCAGGTTACCTTCCGGAGATGGCGAAATCCTTGCATCGTGAGCGCAAACACCGTGGCCACCAGCGGCGCCGCGTAATGCGGAAAAAACCACGCCACCAGAACGAAGCCAGAAAAGCAAATTGCCGACTGTGCCACAAGAAAACGCACCCGCCGGTCACGCAGGATCCAAAAGAACAGAAGAAACGGCACGCAGAGCTCGGGCCAAAGAAGGAACCGCGCAAATCTTCCGGCATCCCGCCACAGCAGACGGATGGCTCTCCCGACGCTATCGGCTCTGCCCTCCTGCCATGCGTCATGATTCCACCCGTTATAGAAAGAGTTGAACTGCGCGTTTGCGTAATGGATAGGAGCCGTCGCCTTTTGCCACAGCAGTGCGGGGGCGCTGCTCTCATAAATGCGTTCATTGAGCGTGTAAGGAAAGAGCAGCGGATTTCCCGTGCAGCGCCAGTTGTAGTAGGCCATAAACATCCCGCACAGCAGCATCACCACGCAAAAGGGTGCCACGACGCGGGGCAGCGTCTGTTGCCATGGCGGGCTGTGTTTCCGAAATAGCCAGAAAAGAAGTACGGCGATTAGCGGCGCGGAGAAAATTAAGCCCTCAAATGGCCGGCTGTTGGCAAGAATCGCCACGCCCACACCCAGAATTACCGCATCGCGCGGACGCCAGTCGTGCATGATCCGCGGCAGAGCGCCGATTACCAACGCTCCGCCGAGAGCCGCCATGGCGCCCCCCCAATAGCTGTTAATCCAGTAGCCGAAAATGCCAACGCGCAGAGCCAGCAGCACGCCCCCCAGCAGCGCCCACGGCGGCGGCAGCCATCCCTGCAAAGCCCACACAACAGCCGCAACCATGGCCGCGACGCTCAACAAAACGCCGATCCACGGGTGCCCGAGAACCTGGCCCAGGGCGAGCGCGGCTCCCTGTGCCGGCGGATATTTCGACATATACGTAGGGAGCTGGTTCACGTGCATCGTATCGAAGTAAATTCGCATGGGATGTGGCGGGTTGGCCAGGCGGCCATGGGCGAAGGTATCGGCCGCGAGCAGGTAGCTGAATTCGTCGTGAAACTCGGGGATCGGAACAGGAACTTGAGGCAGCATCGCAACGCGCAGAAAAATCCCCGCAGCGGTTGCCCAGATAATCGCGAGAGCTTTCCTCCTGGCCAGGCGAGAGCCGAAGCTTTCGATGGCCCCGAAAAAGCGCCCGCCGGCCTGCGGCACGCAGATGGCGGCAACCAGCAATACGGTCACAACTGCCGCGGGGATGTCTGGAGTTATCCGTTCCACTTTAAGAGGGAGTCATTTGAGAAGGGAGTTGCGCCGGATCTCCTCTCTTCAGCACGAGGCCCGGCAGATTCTAGCAACTTTGAATGAAAACATCATTGCCACCTCCGGCAAACCTCGTGGGGCGAGATCGGGAGCTGGCAATCGTGTGAAGGTGGGCCCCGTCTCGGTGGGGTAGTAGGGGGCATCGAGACGGGGTCCTGGTCGGTCGGAGGCCAGCATATTATCGAAAACGATATAGATATTCAAGAGATAATAACCAGCGCTGTGGATAACCGGGCCAGCCCGGGAAATCTCCCCCGGGAGCGGCCTTACTGCAGCGGTTTCAGTTCCGGCTGCTGCCCGTCCGGCAAGGGGTAGCGGTCGACGTTCAGCACCATGGAAACGAAGCAGTAATAACCCATCACCGAGGTCAGGTCGACGGCGCCGCGCTCCCCGAATTTATCCACCACGGCCTTGAAGGACGCGTCGCTCACCTCCCGCGTCTTCAGAAGCTCGTCGGCGAAGTTATAGATCGCCGCCTCGTCCGGCTGCATGGGGTCTGGGCGCTTGCCCACGGAAACTGCGTCGATTATCGCGGGGCTGAGTCCGGCGTCCAGCGCCATCTGGCGGTGCGACCACCAGTCGTATTGCGAATTCCAGAAGCGCGCGGTCATCAGGATCGCCATTTCGTTCAGGCGGTGTGGCAGCGTTGAGTGGAAGCGCACCTGAGCGCCGAACTTTTGCGCCGCGTCTCCCATCTCCGGACTCCGCAGCAGGACATTGAAAGGCCCGTTCATCACGCCCTTGCGCTCGCCGGTGAGCATGTCGTCGACCATGGCCTTCTGTCCGGGCGTGAGCTCCGTGTAGGTGAGCGGCCTGAAGCGGTCGCCGCGAAGATGGAGCTCCGGAGCCGTAGGCGTCTGGGCGAGTGCAATCGATGACAGTAAAAGGATGCCGGCACCGGCAAATTTGAGGCGCATGATTTTCTCCATTTCCGCACGAACAGCTGCAACCCGCGCAGAGGCTAGCTTAGGGGTTTCCAGGTGTCAAATTTTTGTCTCAACCTTGTCAACTCGTACCAGGGTTGGGCGAGGGCGCTCGACCCTGCACCAACCCGGCTGCTACGATAGACTCTAATCATTCGCTGGAACAAGTGCGGCACATGAAGACCACCAAATCACCGCTCGAACGGCAGGTTCTGGAAGCGATCCGCCAGTCGCGGATGGCGGCCCCTGGCGATCGCGTGGCCGTGGCTGTTTCGGGAGGCGCCGATTCCGTGGCGCTGCTGCGGCTTCTTGCCGATCTTCGGGACACGCTCGGCATCACGCTGCTCGTAGCGCATTTTAACCACGCCTTGCGCGGAGCGGACTCGGAAGCCGACGCGCAATTTGTAGCCGACCTGGCGCGCGAGCTCTGCCTCGAGTATATCTGCGAGCGGGAGGATGTTGCGGCTGAGGCTGCGCGGCAGCATCTGAATCTCGAAGACGCCGCCAGACGCCTCCGTTACGCATTCTTTAATCGCATCGTCGAACAGGGCCTGGCCACGCGCGTAGCCGTAGCTCACACCGCGGACGATCAGGCCGAGACGGTATTGGCGCGGCTGTTCCGCGGCACCGGACCCGCCGGCCTTGCCGGAATCCATCCCGTGCTGGGACCGATCGTCCGACCGTTTCTAGGCGTCCGCCGCGAAGACCTCCGCGAATACCTGCGCCGCATCGAAGCCACCCCTGGCGGGAAGACCTCACCAATTTCGATCTGAGCCGCCAGCGAGCGCACATCCGCGCGCAGCTATTGCCGCTGCTTCAACACGATTTCTCGTCTCGCATTGTCGATCATCTGGGCGATCTAGCGCGGCTGTCCCGCGAAGAGCAGCACTTCTGGAGTGCGCTGGTCGAAGACCGCTTCGGGAGGTTGGTCCGCGAAGAAAGAGGCCGCTTTGCAGTTCAAGTCCGCGACCTGATTTCGCCACTGGATTCCGTGGCAAGCGATCCTGCGAGTCCGCCAGGGCCATCCAGCACGCCTTTCCGTGCGCTTACCGAGCGCCTCATCCGCCGTCTATATGAAGGAGTGCGCGGCAATTGCAGGGACCTCACCGCCGAACACGTGGATCAGGTGATCCATCTCGCCACCGAGTGCACCAGCGGAAGCAGGATTGAATTGCCAGGCGGCGTGGTAGCCGAGCGAATCTTCGGCGAACTCGTCTTTTCGAAGGCAACCCGCACGTTGCGCACAGCCCGTGGCACGCGCGGCGCGGAAACCGCCAGTGTCCCGCTCGCGTATAACTATGTTGTAAGCCTTCCGAGCGAAGGGATGGCCGCTATTTCCGTCCCGGAACTGGGTGCCCGGTTCCTCCTGAAAATGATTGACTGGTCTTCCACGGAGCGCGACACTAATCTGGAAGACACCCTGGACGCTGACCTGCTCAAGAGCACGTTGACCTTACGGAACTGGCAGCCCGGGGACGCGTACAGGCCTCGGGGGCATCGCCAGGCGCGAAAGTTGAAGCAACTGTTTCTGGCGCGCCGTGTTCCCAGGGATGAGCGGGCGCATTGGCCGGTGATCGAATGCGGCGGCAGAATTGTCTGGTCGCGAGGCATGCCTTTGGCGGACGATTTTTGCGCGGGTGACCGGACGAAGACGGGCCTTCGAATCGAAATCGAAGAAGGGCGCCCGTAAGGTTTGCAAAAGGGCTCCTTGACGGGATGCCGGGAAAAATCTGAATACGCTTGCTTCCCGATTGCATCTAACAGGTATCGTTGAAATATCGTTGCCGGGCTGGGTTGCATCTATTCAGGGGTGAGGTAAGACGTGAACTCTACCGTACGCACAGTGCTATTTTGGCTTTTGATGATCCTGCTGGCCGTCGTCCTGTGGAAGATGGCCTCGACGGGCGGCCCGACGGCTCATGAAGACGAGCCCAGCTACACCAATTTCCTCGCGAAGGTGCAGAGCGGGAACGTCAAGGATGTGACGATTTATCTCTCGCCCAACAGCGCCGAGCTGCAGGGCGAATACCGCGACGGCAGCAAGTTCCGCGGCGTCACCCTCGCCAACACCGCGATTCCCGACGTCACCAAGGCTTTTCAAGACCAGCACGTTCTCTACAACTATAAGGAAGTGAAGGACGCCAACTGGGTCAGCCTGCTTTTCAATTTCGGACCGCTCATCCTGCTCGTTTTCTTCTGGATTTTCATGATGAAGCAGATGCAGGCAGGCGGAAACAAAGCCCTCAGCTTCGGAAAGTCCCGCGCGCGTTTGCTCACCGCGCAGCAAAAGAAAGCGACGTTTAAGGACGTTGCCGGGATCGACGAAGCCAAAGAAGAGCTTTACGAAATCATCGACTTCCTGAAGGATCCCCAGAAGTTCCAGAAGCTAGGCGGACGCATTCCCAAGGGAGTGCTGCTCGTCGGGCCTCCGGGAACGGGCAAGACCCTGCTCGCTCGCGCGATTGCCGGCGAAGCGAACGTGCCGTTCTTCTCCATTTCCGGTTCGGATTTCGTCGAAATGTTCGTCGGCGTGGGCGCAAGCCGCGTCCGCGACCTTTTCGAGCAGGGCAAGAAGAACGCTCCCTGCATCATCTTCATCGACGAAATTGACGCTGTCGGCCGCCACCGCGGCGCAGGCCTTGGCGGCGGTCACGACGAGCGCGAACAGACCTTGAACGCGTTGCTCGTCGAAATGGACGGCTTCGAGTCCAACGAAGGCGTGATCCTGATTGCGGCCACCAACCGGCCGGACGTTCTCGATCCGGCGCTTCTGCGTCCCGGCCGCTTTGACCGGCGCGTGGTTGTGCCGCGTCCCGACGTGAGCGGCCGCGAGGAAATCCTTCGCGTCCACACGCGCAAGGTTCCCGTCGCAGACGATGTCGATCTCTCGGTGATCGCCCGCGGCACCCCCGGCTTTTCGGGCGCGGATGTCGCCAACCTCGTGAACGAAGCCGCGCTCTGGGCTGCCCGCCAGAACCGCAAGTTCGTCATGATGGCGGATTTCGAGATGTCCAAGGACAAAGTCCTGATGGGCGTCGAGCGCCGGTCCATGATCCTGTCCGACGAGGAAAAGAAGAACACCGCTTACCACGAGGCCGGCCACGCTCTGGTTGCGGCAATGACCCCGGGCGCCGACCCGCTGCACAAAGTGACGATCATTCCGCGCGGCATGGCGCTGGGCGTCACCATGCAGTTGCCCATCGACGACAAGCACACCTACACCAAGGAATTCCTCGAGTCGCAGCTCGCCGTTCTGATGGGCGGGCGCGCAGCCGAGGAGATTTTCCTCAACCACATCACCACCGGCGCCGGAAACGACATCGAACGCGCCACCGAAATCGCGCGCCAGATGGTCTGCGAATGGGGCATGAGCCCGCTCGGTCCGCTCACGTTCGGCAAGAAGGAAGAGCAGATTTTCCTCGGCCGCGAGATCGCGCAGCACCGCGATTATTCCGAAGACACGGCGATCAAGATCGATGGCGAAGTCCGCAGCATCATCAACACCGGCTACACCCGCGCGCGGAACATTCTCGAGACGTATCGCGATGCCCTTGAGCGCGTTGCCCAGGGGCTTCTCGATCGCGAAGTTCTGGACGCAGTCGAATTGAAGCTGCTGATCGACAACAAGCCGCTGCCGGACAAGATTCCGCCTCCGCCTCCCGCCGCGCCTCCAGTGCCGACCAAGGAGCCGCAGCTGACTCTGCGTCCCGAGCCGCGGCCGATTCCCGGCATGGCCAAGGGCGAAAAGCCTGCCCCAGCCTGATTGACGCAGCGTTGATGAAGATTTGAAAAGAAAGGGCGCTTCCAAAGAAGCGCCCTTTCTTTTTGCGGTGTGGCCATCTCTCCGCGCCATACTCCCCGCAGACAAATTTGGCGTAGAATAAGGCCATGGCGAAGAAACTGCCGGAGACATTCACAACCGAGTGCCCCTGCTGCCGCGCCAACCTAACCGTGGATCGCGAGCTCGGCGTAGTCTTGTCGCACGTAGCGCCCGTAAGGCCCCCGTCGATCGATCTAGACGACACGGCGCGCCTCCTCAGGGAGCATGACGAATCCGTCGAAGCAAAATTCCGCGCCTCCATCGAAGCCGAAAGAACCAAAGAAGACGTCCTCTCGCGCAAATTCGCCGAAGGCCTAAAGAAAGCCAAGGACAGCCCGGTAGAAAAGCCGCTCCGCGATTTCGACCTGGACTAAAGCCACCCACCGTTGGGATGCCTCCACCCGTGTAGGTGACTGTTCGTGTTTGGCCGCCAAATCCTTTAAGCTGTCATTCTCGATGGCCAGGTGACGGTTCTTGTTTGGCCTCTATTCCTTTAAGCAGTCATTCTTGAGGGCCGCTTTGCGGCCCGAAGAATCCCTCTTCGCTTTTTCCTCTCTTCGCCTTGCCTCCGCCAGCGTTGTGATACGATCCGTCTCAAATGAAGCGCGGTTACACCTACATGCTAGCGGGCCAGTCGGGGGTGCTTTACACGGGCGTAACGAACCGCCTGGACCGGCGGATAATCGAGCACCGCCAGAAAGTGAGCCCCGGCTTCACGCGCAAATACAATCTCACGCGCCTCGTCTATTTCGAGCCGTTCGCCGATATCCGGGATGCAATTGCCCGCGAGGAAGCAGATCAAAGGATGGCTGCGCGCGCGCAAAATAGCTCTGATTGAAGCCGTGAATCCTGCATGGCGCGATCTGTCGGAAGATTTCTTGCCGCGATCCACCTCGCTGGATTCTGGCCTGGATAAGCAGAAATAAGAGGGATTCTTCGCGTCGCTCAGAATGACTCCGAACGGCAAAGGCAAAGACAACCGCAAAGACAAAGAGACAACCTTCGCCTTGCGCCGAATGACCGCGGAGAGCGTAGCTTTTCGCGGGAAATCAAAAAGTCACATCCTCTCAGAATGAGCGCCCTAGTCTGGATGGCTGCTGCCGCTTGGGCAAACGCCCCTGTTCGGCTCCTAAATCTTTTAAGCAGTCATTCTGAGGGCCGCTCTGCGGCCCGAAGAATCCCTCTTCGTTTCACCAGACTCATGCACCGCCCCTCTTTCGCGTCCCCGACTGTCCCGCAACTCTCGCCCAGCAAGCGGAAACTAGCATTCACGTTGTCCCTGGCTTTGATCGCCAGCGCCGTATCGTGGGCCGCTCTCCCTCAAGCCCATAAGAAATCAAAGCTCCCGCGGCCCCGCGTCCTCGACAACGGAATCGTCTGGGCGCGCGACCCATCCACGGGCGAACTCCGAGCCGTGCCCTCCGGGGCCAGTGCGATAGCAGAAGGCGCCGAACAAACGCCACCCTCAGCGATCCAGGTAGTCACGCAAATGGTAGCCGTCACCTGCAGCGTCGCCACCGCCGAAGGCGAAGCCGTCCCCGGCCTCACCGCCGCTGATTTCCGCGTTTTCGACAATGGCGCCGAGCAAAAAATCTCCTACTTCGACGCCTCCACGCAGCCCGCCAGCGTCGCCATGGTGATCGACGCCAGCCCCAGCGTCCTGCGCGATTCCGAAGCGATGCAGAAGGCCGCCGACGCTCTGGTGGGAGCGCTCGCGCCGCTCGATCAGGCAGCCGTGATCGACTTCTCGGCGCACACCTACCTGCAGCTTCCGTTTTCCGACGTGCGCGAACTCATCCGGCGAGCCGTCGCCCGCGTCGACCCGCGGCAGCTTCTGGACGACACCGGAGGCTCGCACATCTACGAAGCCGTGTACCTGGCGGCGGACAATCTTTTCCACGGGCGCAAGGGCCGCAAGTCGATCGTCCTGCTAACCGACGGCCAGGATAGCGGCCTCGGCCTGCGCCTCGATGCCGCGAGCGCGTCCCCGCAACCCGCTGCACCGGCGAATCGCTTAACTTTCGACGATGTAGCCCAGATTCTCGCGAAAGAAGATATTCAGTTGTTCGCGGTCTCTACCGAAAACCGCCCGAAGGTGATGACTCCGGAGTGGCTCGCAGCCCACGAGAATGAAACCCTCGCGTCGCGCGCCATTCGAGATCTCGGCATTCCCGCTTATACGTTGTATCTCGCGGAGCTGGTTCGCCGCGCGGGCGGCCAGCTCTATTTCCTCCGCGAAACCCCGACGATGGCCGACACCTTCCGCGAGATCGCCGCGAAAATCCGCGCCGAATACACGCTCGGCTTCTATCCCTCGGAGGAGCCAGGCCAACCCGGCACGCCGACCAATCCCTCCGGACGGCATCAGCTTCGCGTCGAGGTAGCCGGCCAGAGCGGCGCGCTAGTAAGCCATCGCGCCGCCTATTACGTGCCTTCGGCTCCGTAATTCCCGCCTGCGAATTCCTTCCGCCCGGCCTCGCTTTCCCGGCGCATTGCCCTTAGTCTTTTCAGCGAATCGTGGTTCAATAGCGAGCCCATGTTTCACGCGAAAATGTTTCGCCGAAAAATTTTCCTGCTAAGGCTGCCGTCGCGGACCCTCGTGCTCGGCAAACGCACGCTCGTAATGGGTGTGCTCAACGTCACGCCGGACAGCTTTTCCGACGGCGGCCTCTTCCATGATGCGGACGCCGCCGTGGCCCGCGCTCTCGAAATGCAAAGCGCCGGCGCGGACATCCTCGATATCGGCGGCGAATCGACGCGCCCCGGTTCCGAAGGCACGCCTGCCGCGGAGCAGTTGCGAAGAATCCTCCCGGTGCTCGAAAAGCTGCGCGGGAGGCTGGCGATCCCTATCTCCGTCGATACCAGCAGCGCCGAGGTGGCCGAAGCCGCTATCGCGGCAGGTGCGGAAATCGTGAATGACGTTACAGCCTTGCGCGGCGATCCACATCTTGCGCAGGTCGCAGCGCGCCGCAAGGTCCCGGTAATTCTGATGCACATGCACGGCGAGCCGCGCACCATGCAGAAGAAGCCCTTCGCGCGAAACGTAGTAAAAGATGTAGCAGCCGGCCTGCGCCGCGCCGTCGCCGTGGCGACGAAGGCAGGCATCCCCAAATCTCAGATTGTTCTTGATCCGGGCATCGGTTTCGGTAAAAGTTATGCGCAAGATTACGAACTGATCGCGCAATTGCCCGAATTTTCGAAGCTGGGTTTTCCCTTGCTGGTCGGCACCTCCCGCAAGAAGTTCATCGGGCGCGTGCTGGACGGCCGGCCCGTAACAGAACGGCTCTATGGCACGGCTGCGACAGTGACGGCGAGCATCCTGGGCGGCGCTCACATCGTTCGAGTGCACGATGTGGCGGAAATGGTCCAGGTGGCTCGCGTCGCCGACGCGGTGCTGTGCCCGCAAACGGTTGCGAAACATCTTCATAGACTTCCGAGGTCCACATGAACGTCGCCAACGCCACCACTAACTCAAAGCCGATCGGGCCAACTCCCGGAATGCCTTTCTCGCCGGATTTTTCGCCTGGACCTTCGACGCTTTCGACTTTTTCATCCTCACCTACGTGCTCGTGCAGGTCGCGCGGGACTTCCACCAGCGCCATCAAGCATATGGCGTTCACCCTCACGGCGAGCCTCCTCATGCGCCCGGTCGGCGCGCTTCTGTTCGGCCTCATGGGCGACCGCTACGGACGCCGCATCCCGTCTGATGGTCAACATCGTTTTCTGCTCGGCGATGGAGGTGGCGTCCGGCCTCGCCCCGAACTACCGAATCTTTCTTATGCTGCGCTTGCTCTACGGCGTCGGAATGGGTGGCGCTGGGGCCTCGGCGCCTCGCTCGCGATGGAATCGGTATCGTCCGAGAGACGCGGCTTGCTTTCCGGGATTCTGCAGGAGGGCTACGCCCTCGGCAATCTGCTCGCAGCCGTGGCCTTCTGGACGGTGTTCCCGCACTGGGGATGGCGCCCGATGTTCTTTCTCGGCGTCGTCCCCGCGCTGCTGACGCTGTTCATCCTCTCGAAGGTGAAGGAAAGCCGAAGCATGGAAAGCCGCTGCCGCGAAGAAAAAGGACTGGGGCAGCTACTTCCGTGATGTTTTCGCAAACTGGAAGCGGTTCCTCTATCTCGTCTTGCTGATGACGATGATGAATTTCATGTCGCATGGCACGCAGGACCTTTATCCGACGTTCCTGCAGCAGCAGCGCCACTACGACCCGCGCTTCACTGCCATCGTCAGCGTCATCTCGATGCTGGGCGCCATCCTCGGCGGAATCGTCGTGGGCCGCTACTCGGACCGCGTGGGCCGTCGCAAGGCGATGGTCACGGCAGCCATCGGAGGTCTCCTGGTAATTCCTCTCTGGATCTTTTCTCCTGGAATTGCCCTCATTTCGGTGGGCGCGTTCCTGATGCAGTTCATGGTGCAGGGCGTCTGGGGCGTGATCCCGGCCCACATCAATGAACTGGCGCCGGATCGCCTCCGCGCATTCCTGCCGGGCTTCGCATACCAAGTGGGAGTTCTGATCGCCTCCACTGCGCCTTACATCGAAGCTTCGCTCGCCCACCGGTTCACCTACGCCCAGGTTCTGGGATCGGTCGCCGCCATCGTAGTGTTCGTAGCGATGATCGTGATCGCCTCCGGCCCCGAAGCGCACCGGGTAGAGTTCGGCCGCGGCGCCTCGGGATAATCCTGCATACGTAAGGTTGTGCGACGACGCCTGTAGAACGTCACCTGTAGAACTTTGCGCCCAAATTAAAAGTAGGAAGCCGCTCCTCCCCTGCACCAGAAAGCGAGTAAGATGCATCGTAGGGACAGGGAGGATTTTATGAGCGTCGCTTCCGTAGCAGCACCGTCAACTTCCGTCGTCGATGCGATCAAGGAAAAGGCCCGCCGACTCAGCGTACTTTCCATTATGGCGACCACCGCGGCCGGTTCCGGTCATCCCACGTCCTGCATGTCTGCGGCGGAGCTTGTCGCCGGCACATTTTTTTACGCCATGAAGTTCGACCCGAAAAATCCCAACTCTCCCGACTTCGACCGTTTCGTGCTTTCCAAGGGCCACGCCGCCCCCGTTCTTTACGCCGCGCTCGCGGAAGCGGGCGTGTTTCCGCTGTCGCGGCTGATGACGCTCCGCCAGTTCTCCAGCGAACTCGAAGGCCATCCCACCCCGCGCATTCCCGGCGTCGACGCGGCCACCGGCTCGCTGGGTCAGGGACTCTCGGTAGGATCCGGCCTCGCAATCGGCCAGCGAATGGACAAAAAATCCGCGCGCGTCTACGTGCTGATGGGCGACGGCGAAATGGCCGAAGGCCAGGTGTGGGAAGCCGCGGAATTTGCGGGGCACTACAAGCTCGATAACCTCACGGTGCTCGCCGACGTCAACGCGCTGGGCCAGAGCGAGCCTACGATGTATCAGCACGACATGGAGGTCTACCGCAAGAAATTCGAGGCCGAAGGTTTTGCCGCGGAAGTGATCGACGGCCACGACGTCGCCGCCGTCCTCTCCGCCCTCGACCGCGCCAAGGCCACCAAAGGCCGCCCGCAGGCCATCATCGCCCGCACCATCAAAGGCCACGGCGTCGATTTTGTTGCCGGCAAGCAGCACTGGCACGGCAAAGCCTTTTCGAAGGATGATCTGGCAAAGGCGCTCACCGAAATTGGACCTGCGGTCGATGTTCCTCCCGACCCCGGCAAGTCCTACGCCCGCGCGTCGCTGCCCCAGCCGCCCGATTTTCCCGCGCCCGCGCCGCCCGATTACGCGGAAGGGAAGCAAGTAGCCACGCGCGAAGCATACGGCTACGCCCTCAAGCGCCTCGGCGCCGTGAACAAGGAAATCGTCGCGATTTCGGGCGACGTGAAAAACTCCACGTTCTCCGAAATTTTCGGCGACGCCTTTCCTGATCATTTTTACCAGGGCTACATCGCTGAGCAGAACATGGTCAGCGTCGGCGTAGGACTCGCCGCCTTCGGCAAGGTGCCGTTCTGCGACACGTTCGCATGCTTCCTGGCCCGCGCCTATGACGAAGTCCGCATGGCCGCGATCAGCCGCAGCAACATCAATCTGTGCGGCTCGCACTGCGGCGTCTCCATCGGCGAAGACGGCCCGTCGCAGATGGCTCTCGAGGACATTGCGATTTTCCGCGCCGTCCACAGCTCCGCCGTTTTCTATCCAAGCGACGCGATTTCCGCCGAACGCCTAACCGAAACCATGGCGCGCCGCCCCGGAATCAATTACCTGCGAACTTCGCGTCCCAAGACTCCCATTCTTTACTCCAAGGACGAGAAAGTTCCCCATTCCCGGATTCAAGGTGCTCCGTCAGAGCGCCCAGGATAAAGCCACGGTGATCGGCGCGGGCATCACGGTGCACGAAGCCCTCAAGGCCGCCGACGAGTTGAAAGCGCAGGGAACCGCCATCCGCGTGATCGACCTCTACTGCGTAAAGCCAATCGACGGGAAAGCTATAGCTGAGCAGTTAGCCGCCACAGGCGGCCGCCTGATCACAGTGGAGGACCACTGGCCCCAGGGCGGAATCGGCGAAGCGGTGCTTTCAGCGTTAGCCGGCGCAGGCGCAGCCCCAGCGAAATCGCGCCTACTGGCCGTGAACGGCATGCCGCATTCCGGCAAGCCCGAAGAACTAATCGACGCGTTCGGCATTTCCGCAAAACACATAGCCGCAGCCGTCCGCGAAATCATCTAAATAGTCCGCCGTTAAGAATTGATGTGTGGATTTAGGAGCAGAGTGCTGGCGGTGCGACAGGGTTTAGAAGGGCGAGAAGCGAGTAGAAGAACGGGCGCAAAAAATAAGCGACACGCTTCAAGAAGCGGAGCAGTTGGCGAAGGTTGAAGCCGGCGGCGGCTAGCAGCGTGTTGCAACGATCTCCGGTGCGACCCTTCAACCAGTTGCGCCCAAGCAAACCGTCGTTTTTGGCATGGCCGATGACGGGTTCGACTACCGCGCGCCGTTTTAACCAGCGTTTGATCTTGCCAGTAACTCCGCGTTTCTGGCCGGTAATGTAAACCGCAGTGCCCCGAAGCGCCAGGCGATGTCCCTTGTATCCTTGATCGACCGCGACACGCCGAGGAGTGCGCCCGACGATGTTCTGGATATCCGCCAGAGCGGTTTTCAGCGTGTGCCCATCGTAGGGATTTCCGTGCAGCGCCCGGGCCTGCAGAATGAAGTGCCCACCGGCCGCCGGATGCAGATTGGTGGCGATGGAAACTTTGCAGCCGAATTCGTACGGGGCGCGCGCTTTTCCCTTGCTGATGCATTCCACCTCGGTGGCATGCCAGGAATAGAGATACCCGGGATCGCCGCGCTTCTGCTGCGCGATCCGCCAAGCCCGGCCGAGGGTCCTTTCGAGCCGTTCCACCATGCGCTCGGGGAGCGCCGGAACCCGCGCCATCTTGCGCCGCACGTCGCGGATCAGTCTCCGCAGTCGCACGCGCATGAATTTCAACTGCCGTCGCGCCCGTTTCTTCTGCTGGGCGTGCAAGTAACGGCCTGTTTTCATGGCCGCATACCGCGCCACTCGCACGTAGGACTGCCGCAAAGACAGTCCTGATTTCTTGGCTTGTGCCCCCAACCGCTCGATGGCGGCCAGCATCAGTCCGTGTTCGGTCGGATGCGCAATCGCCTTTTCCTGCACCGTCGTATCGACCGCCACCGCTTCGGTCGCGCGCACGCTCAGCGCTCCGCCGCGATGCGCTGCTGCCAGCGTTTCTTGCAACAACGTTTCCAGCGCCTCATCCCCCACCCGATTTCGAAAATGTGTCATGCCCGAGCGTTCCAGCGGAAAGGAGTGCTGAAAATATTCCTCCCCACAAAAATATTGCATGTACGGATCGCGCTCCCACCGCTCACACACCGCTTCGTCGGACAGCCCTTCGATGTGCTTCAGCAAGTGCAGCCCTACCACCAGCCGGATGGGCAACCCCGGACGTCCGGCTTGCTTGTAATAAGGCGCAAAGTGCTCTTCCAAACGCCCCCAGTCAATCAACTCTCCCAACCTGACCAGCTCATGGCGCAAGTTGATTATGTTTTTAAGCTTCGAGCGGAACAGCTCCTCGGATCCACTTTCCTGCGGCTTTGGTCTCGGTTTCATCCCCTACCCTCAAAATAAAAATTGCAAGATTTCAGCGCTCACCACGCCAAAACCTTGCAATCTCTCGGAACCAAAATCAACAGAATTCGCTAATGAATTAGCGAATTTGCTCAATTTTTAACAGGGGACCAAATAGCGCATGCTTTTCCCAGGAACGCCAATCTCCCGATTGGCGGGGTTTTCTTGGGGTGTTCCTTTCTCTTCCACTGTCATCCTGAGCCCATACGCGCGAAGCGCGGATGGGTGAGGGATCTGCTTTTGCTTTTCTTCCGCTTTCCGAGCGATGAATCCCTCTTCGCTGCTGCCGCCCACTCACCCCTCGACAAGCTGCTGCCCGCCATCAATGTCATAAGTCGCCCCGGTGATCGCCGTGTTCGTCATCAGATGAACGGCCAGCGCCGCGACATCAGCCGCCCCAACCACCCGCCGGATCGGCAGCGTCCTGCGAAGCTGCTCGCGACGCGCCTCCAGCTGATCGCCCAGCAGCGACGCCGACAGCGGCGTGTCCACGAACCCGGGCGCGATCACGTTGACGCGCACCGGCGCAATCTCCAGGGCCAGCGACCTCGTAAGCGCCGGCAACGCCGCAGTAAAAGCCGAGACAAGCGGCGCGGCAGACGGCCGCCGCCCTCCCGTTCCGCCGATGAACAGCAGCGTCCCGCCCGCGCGCACCTTGCCGACGGCGCGGCGAGCGAGGTGCAGCGGGAGCCACAGGTGCTCGTTCGCCTCACGCTGCGCCCGCGCGAAGTCGATGTCGGCCAGCCGCGCGTAGTAAGGGCTCCCCGCGGACGTCATGACATGATCGACCGGCCCCGGCAGCTCGTCGAAGAACCGCCCGAGGCGCTCGAAGTCGGTAGCGTCAAACGCCGCGCTGCTCACCGCGCCGACGTCCCGTGCGGCGCGATCAAGATGTTCCGGGTCGCGCCCCACGAGAATCACAGCCGCTCCCTTGGACCGTGCTCGCCGGGCCGTCTCCAGCCCGATCCCTGAGCTGCCGCCAATCACGACGACCGTCTGCCCCGCGAGCGAAGCTTCGCCGCTCACTTCGGCAACTCCGTCCCAGCCTCCTCCGCCACCATGTATTTGGCGTACCAGTCGGGCCAGTTCTCGTCGCGCTGCCCGGTGCGCTTCTCATGCTCGCCGTGGGCGGCCTCCGCGCGACGAAGCGCGTTCGCCAGGTCGTTCGCCGAGGCGAAGGTAGTGGCGGCAGAGTCGATGCGCCCGGGCAGCCGCGCGGTAATTTCCTGGAACAGCCACCCGTTGCCGTCCGGATCGCGGAACGAAGCGAACGAGCGATAGCTCTGATGTCCGGGATCCGCGCCGCTCACGCGAACGCGTCCAAACAAAAAGGGCTCGTCCGTCCCCGCGTACACGCCTTCGTTGTGGAACACTTCGCTCACCTGAACGCCGCGCTCGATCAAAGCTTTGCGGGCCGCCTCGATGTCGGAGACGATCAGGTACAGTCCCTGCGCCGATCCGGGCGCCGCCGGCGTTACGTTCTTGCCGAAGATCACCGAGCACCCCGAGCCGGGCGGCGTGAACTGGATGATGCGGAAATCTTTGCCGTTGTCGAAGTCGGCGTCCAGCCGCCACCCGAGCTTCGCGTAGAACTCCTTGGCGCGGCTCACATCCGAAACGGGGATGACGACGATCTCGAACTTCATGTCGACGGGCGCAACGCTGGTGTCGATACCGCGGACTGCATTCGTGCTCATGGCTGCCTCCTGAGTTGGGTCATGTATTTGTCTCCCTTGAGATCGAACAGAGTGGCCGGTAATTTTGCTCCTCGAAGCCTCTAGCCGAACGTGAAGTCCAGAGCCTGGCCGCCCGGATCGAGGAATTCGATTTCGAAGGTCCGGTCCACGATCGGCACCTTTTTGCCGGATCAGCTGATAGAGCCGGGGCTCGCGAATTTCGCCGGAGCCGTCCGGGGCGATGTCCCCGCCGCAATTTTCGCCCGGAGCGGCGCCATCCAATCGTACGACAAAGCGCACCGGCTTGCCGCCCTTCGCGGGAGCCAGCACCAGGTGCAGATCGCGGCTGTGGAACCGGAACACGATCTTCCCCGGCACCGCCTGGAGCACGGCGCTCTCGGCATTGACGTTCCACGGCCCGCTCAATCCCCAGTGATTCAAAGAAAGGTTCGCGGGCGCGCTGAACACCTGGACGGAATCTTTATGCACTTTTTCGGGCGAAGCGAAATTCCGGGCCTGGCGATATCCGAGATATGTTTCGGGAGATCGCCCATCCGTCCAGTCGGGAGCGGCCTCGATTCCCGCGCCGGATACGCTGGCGGTGCCGGAAGCGACGCCCGTCGCCCCGCTTTCCTTCAGAAGCAACTGAATGGCGCTCTCGATGTCGCCGTAATCGCCTTCCCCGAAGTGGTGGTACCGGATTCGCCCTTTTCCATCGACGAGATACTGGGCCGGCCAATATTGGTTATTGAACGATTGCCAGATCCTGTAATTGCTGTCGATCGCGACCGGAAACGCAACGTTCAAATGGCGCAGGGCGTTTTCCACGTTCGCCGGTTCGTGCTCAAACGAAAACTCCGGCGTATGCACGCCGATTAATACCAAACCCGCATCCTTGTACTTTGCCGCCCAATCCCTCAGGTAGGGTAGCGGCCGAATGGAATTGATGCAGGTGTAAGTCCAGAAATCGACCAGCACAACCTTTCCGCGAAGCGACTTGCGGCTAAGGGCAGCGGAGTTGAGCCAGCCAATCGCGCCGTCCAGCTCAGGCATCGCGCCCTCGTCGCCTAGCGAAGAGCGAGACCCGCGCGGTAAGGCCGCGTAAGCCGTCAGCTTTAGCGGCTGGAATGCGCCAATCACGCCGTTTTCCGCTTTGGCAGTATCCATGATGGGAAACCCCGTGAGTACATTTGCGCCGGAACACAAACCAAGCGCGGCAAGTCCGACGATACCGACTACGCCAAGGGCGCGGCGCACCGAACCTAAGGTAAATGACTGTCGCCTGATGGTCGTGACCTCCGCTTCTGCGCCAGCTAACGTCAACCCGCATCCCGATCGAATCGAACGCGATGGAATTACCACATGAGAGAAAGGATTTTCGATGTTCCGCCTACCCGCTAACCAACTTGACTGGAGTTATTTGTTGGAGGGGGGCTATGGGTATGCGGTTCCAACGAACTCTTCGGAACCGGAAAAAGGACGTGGTTTACTACTCGAAGCCGGCGCGCTGAACAGTATCGTACCGAATTTAGGAGGTCAATTTACCACTAATGCAGGAAGAAAAGGTTCCGTAATCAGGAAATTTCAATATTTAAATACTACTAAAATAATATCAGGAAATTTCGACGTGCGCTCCGCAGGATGATAATCGCGGCGGCGCAGTCCCTGGGAACGCCAATCTCCCGATTGGCGGGTTTGATGTTTTTTCCCCCGGCCCCGCCGGCAAGTTGCCGGTCAGGCGAGGTTCTTCAATAAATCCGCGACGGAAAATGGCCGCTCGGCCTTGAGCGTGACGCCAAACAGCCTGCGCGGATCGCTGTTATAATTCAGCAAATAGCCGCCTCCCTGAAACAGCTTCTGCGCAAACTGCTTCAGCTCCGGATCGGCCGCTTGGCGCGTGGCCGGACTGTTAGGCGCAAGAGCCCGGTCGTTGATGAATATCTCCAGGTCTTGCCCGTTGAAGCGAAGCTTTCCACCCAGCCGCGGATCGCTCTCCAATCTGTGAAATGACGTAAGCGCCGCGCGTGCCGCCTGCCGCAAGCGATCCTGGTTCGATCCCTCTGCCCCAGCCTTGCGGTTGTACCGCACGCCCAGCCGGTCGTCCGTGTTGTCCACGCTGTAGTCCGCCTGCAGCCCGATCACCATCACGCCGGGCCCCGCCGGAACATGCCGGTAGTCGGCAACATCCAGCAGAAGCTCTTCGAACACCTGCTCCTGAATCCAGCCATGAAAAATGGGAATCAGCGGCTCGAGATCGGCCCCGGCGGGGTCTTTCACCAGAAGTTTCACGTTCACGTGCTGTAGGGTCATGTACGAGAAGTTTCCCAATTTACACGCTGACAGGCGTGCTGAGTTTGTTGTTGCAGCTGTGAGACGCATCGATAAAAAGCTGCGCCTCGTCGATCAGGTAACGGGTCGAATCGGCCGTGAACGGCTTTCCCGCGTTCTGGTGCGCGTCGAACAGGTAGCTGGCGAATTTGCCGCCCGCGAAGGGATCCCAGAATTTCTGCGTGTCGTAGTAGCGCGTCCGGAATTCGGAGACGATCTGGTCGGCATTGTCGGAAATCTGGGGATAGCTGACCTTCACGAGCGCCTTGGCCGCATGGAGCATCGCGCCGTAGGCCGTCTTGGCCGCCTTCTCGATCTGGCCGCTTTCGAAGGCGATCTGCGCCTCGAAGACTTCCCGCTCCGCTGCAGTCAGCTCAAAATCGATCGGCGACACGACTTCTCCCGCGCATTCGCCCACGCCGTGGTCGCTCAGGCTGTATTCCCGCGGATCGCCCCAGTCGCTGAAGAACGAGCGGTCGGAAGCGTTCGGCTTCGTGAGGTCTTCGAGCATGTTTTTCATCTCGACCTTGCCGGTTCGCTTGACGAAATCCTTGAACGTCTCGCCAGTGGTGCGGCCCGCGAGGTAGCGCTCGGTCAGCCGAGTCACCACCTTCGGAATGTTCTTCGAAGGCACCGCAGCAACGGGAAGTCCGTACGAGCCTGCGTTATGCTCCCATTCCCCGCCAAGCACCACCTGGAAATGCGGCACGGCGTATCCGGCGAATTTCCGGCTCACCCCGTAGAATCCAAGGTCGGCGACGTGATGCTGCCCGCAGCTGTTGTAGCAGCCGCTGATTTTGATGTGCAGCGATTCCACGGCCTCGTCGAATTTTGCCCCGGTCTCGGCCATTTCCTTGCGCAACTCCGCCGCGAGTCCGCGCGAGGACGAAATGCCCAGCTTGCAGGTGTCCGTCCCGGGGCAGGTCACGATGTCCACGATCGTCCCCGCGCCCGGCGCCGCCAGTTCCACCGCCGCGAGCGCCTTGTAGAGTTCCGGCAGGTCGCTTTGGCTCACCCAGCGAATCACGAAGTTCTGCTCGACGGTCGTGCGGATCGTTTCCTTCGTAAACCGGCGGACGATGTCCGCGAGCGAACGCAGCTGGTTGGCGGTGATGTCGCCCAGCGGCAGCGCAATCGTGGCCACCACGTAGCCCCACTGTTTCTGCGCGCGGGTGTTGCTCTTCAGCCACTTCCGGAAGTCCTCCGACGTAGGCTCCGGCCATTCGCCCGCTGCCTTCAGCGGCGATTCCTCGAATTTCTCCGCATCGGCGATGAAATCCGTCCATCGCGGATCGTACGTCAGTGTTTTCCGCTCTTCGAGAACGAGCTCCTTGAATTTCTCGATGCCCAGGTCATGCACCAGAAACTTGATGCGCGCGCGGTTGCGGTTCTTCTTCTCGCCCAGCCGCGCGTACACGCGGGCGATCGCCTGCGTGAGCGGCAGCATCTCCTCCACCGGCACAAACGAATCGAACAGCTTCGCCTGGTAGGGAACTGCCCCAAGCCCGCCGCCGACGTACATGGCAAACCCGCGCCTCTCCTGCCCGTTCTCGGCGCGCGTGGTAGCGATAAACCCGATATCGTGCAGGTTCGTGAGGCCGCAGGCATGTTGCGCGCAGCCGCTGAAGGCGGGCTTGAACTTCCTGCCGAAGTTCTGGCAATCGGGATGCCCCATCAGGAATTTTGCGAGCGCGCGGGAATACGGAGTCACGTCGAATACCTCGTCTCCGCAAACTCCCGCATACGGGCAGGCCGTAACATTGCGTACGGAATTCCCGCAAGCCTCGCGCGTGGTAATCCCCACCGCCGCCAGCCGCCGCATCAGCGCCGGCGTGTCTTCGATATGAATGTAGTGGAGCTGGAAGTCCTGCCGCGTGGTCACGTGCCCGATGCCGTCGGAATATTCCTCGGCCAATTCGGCCATCGTCTCAAGCTGCTCGGCATTCATTCCGCCGCCCGGGATCTTGATGCGCTGCATACCCGGCGCGTCCCACATCGTCACCGGGCCTTTGGTCAGGTCGCCCGAAGGGTAGACGATCGGCTGCACTTTCGTGCCGTCGTAGCGCTGGCCATTGTCGTAGCGCTGGCCGTAGGTTCCGCGACGCAGGCGCGTCTCGGCAAACACCCGCTCGTCGATCTTGCCCTGTTTGCGCAAGGCGATCTCGGAATCAAAAATATCCACTTCGCGCTCCAGGTTTTCCGGCACCTGGCCCGCGAGTTTTTCTTTCCACAGCGAATTCGAAACCTTCATCGCGTATCCCTCAATAAAAAAACCCATCGCCGAACTTGCGTTCGCCGGTGGGCTCGAATTACGTCTAATCAGCTAAAGATTAGGGTTATTCTCCACACGCCGGCGGCAGGCCGATTCTACAACACCGGCAACGGATGCCTGCATAGCGAATACGCGTGTGAAGTGTCGTTTCCATAGTCAGAATGCTGCTCACAGTGAGTGGCAATTTGAGAATACAGTATACATCAGCAGGCCAATATTTGCGGCATCGGCATTCACGCCTCCGAGTCTCCGGTGCAAAAACCGCCGAAGAATTCTGCTGAACCAAAGCGGTTGTGCTATCGTTTTTGAACCCCGCGGGCTTGAGCATCTGAGCTGGCATCTCGCGAAACTTGCACTCAAGGATATTTCGAATGTCCGAAAAAATGGTGATGGTCGGCGTGATTCCGGAAATCGTCGTACTCGACGCCGGCGAGCAAGCCGTGTGGTATTCAAACGCGGGAAGCATCAAGATTGAATTCGATCCGCAGCGTTGTCCTTTCTCCTCGAATGTTCTGCAAGCCCCCGCCGGAATGCGCCTGGCAAGCGGCCCCGCGCGCCCCGGCCTGAATCCGGGCTCTTACCGTTATCGCCTGTTCCTCAACGATCTCTCCGTGGCCCAAGGCGAAGTTCTGATTCGAGGCAAGTAGCCCTGGGAAAATCCGTTACGGTCGGCAGCTACGGCTCACCTCCGCGACAAACTTGCGAAGCAGCCTCCGCTCCCGGTACAATCGTGCGAAAATCGAGCATTGGAGGAACGCCATCATGGTCGCACTGGGGAAGAGCTTGAAGAACAACGCCCGCCTCGCCGTCACTTTTCTCGCAGTATTGGGATTTTCAACATTCCTGATGTTCCCGTCGCTCAAGGCGCAGAATTCGCGTTTCCATGACGCTCCCGCTTCGGCGGACGCATCGAAAAACCCCTATGCGGGCCAGCAAGCCGCAGCAGAAGCAGGCGGCAAGACCTACGCCGCAAACTGCGCAGGTTGCCACGGGCAAACAGGCCAGGGAACGGGCAATATCCCGCCGCTCGCCGGCGGCCCCGCGCAGACAGCCAACGATGGCGAACTCTTCTGGTTCATCACCAATGGCAGCCTGAACAACGGCATGCCCTCCTGGAAGCAGCTCTCCGACGAGCAGCGCTGGCAGCTGGTCACGCTGATCAAGACCGCCGCCTGGTCGAGCGTCCCAGCCGCTCCCGCCGCAAGCGCGCACGCCGCACCCGGAGGCATCGCCGCTCCGCCGCCGAATCCGCCCTTCACCGACTTCCGCTACGAGAAGCCGGGCAACATGCGCAAAATTACGGTCGAAGATCTGCCAGCGCCCTTCGCCACGCAGTCTTCCACCAATCGCGCGCAACTGGCCCCGCGTCCCGCCGATGTATTCCCCAAGGCTCCCGCCGGCTTTAAGGTCGACCTCTACGCAACCGACCTGAAGAATCCGCGCACGATCCGCCGGGCACCCAACGGCGATTCCTTCCTCGCGGAGAGCGAGCCGGGAGACATCAAGGTCTTTCGCGGCATAACGTCCGATTCAAAGCCGCAGCAGGTAGAAGTCTACGCAAGCGGCCTCAAGCGTCCTTACGGGCTGGCGTTTTATCCTCCGGGGAACGATCCGAAGTGGCTCTACGTGGGCGACACCGACGCCGTAATCCGGTTTCCCTATCAGAACGGTGACCTGAAAGCCCGCGGCCCAGCCGAGCATATCGTCGATCTCCCCTCCGGCGGCGGACACTGGACCCGCAGCGTGCAGTTCTCTCCCGACGGAAAGCGCATGTTCGTGTCGGTAGGCTCGGCATCGAATGTCGATGATCCCGACAGCCACCCGGCGGAGAAGAATCGCGCCGATATTCTCTCCCTCAATCCCGACGGCTCCGATCTGAAGGTCTACGCCTACGGCATCCGCAACTCCGGCGGCGGCCTGGCGATGGATCCCAAGACAGGCGAACTCTGGTGCTCCACCAACGAGCGCGATGCCCTCGGCGACAATCTCGTCCCCGACTACATCACCCACGTGCAGGAGGGTGGTTTCTACGGATGGCCCTGGTGGTACATGGGCGGGCACCAGGATCCGCGGCTCATGGGCACGCACCCGGAATTGAAGGACAAAGTGATCACCCCGGACGTGGTCCTGCAGCCCCACAACGCCTCCCTCGGAATCACTTTCTACGACGGGAAGCAGTTCCCCAAGCAGTTCGACGACGACATCTTCGCCTCCGAACATGGCTCATGGAATAAGTCGGTGCGCGTGGGCTATGAAGTGATCCGCATCCCCCGTCACCAGACCGGCAAAGCCACCGGCGAATACGAAGATTTCCTCACCGGATTCGTGCTGCCCAATGGGCAGGTCTGGGGAAGGCCGGTAGGGATTGCGGTCGCTCAGGACGGATCACTGCTGGTGAGCGACGACGGCTCGAACTCGATCTGGCGGGTCAGCTACACCGGAAAACAGTAGTAAAGCAGCAGAGAGTCAAACCCGCAAGCCGACGCAAACTGCGGCGGCTCGCGGGTTCCCGATTCCCTTGCCAATGGCACGATGGGCCTTCTCAATCAATTCCTCAAATGCCTCCGCGATGATCTTGCGAGCTGTCCCCATAGTGCAGAGTCTTACCATACTCAATACCAGCATTAAACATGGTACCGCTTGCGAAAACGACGCGCGGCACCCGCCCGGACATTTCGGGATCCGCGCGGCGAATACTCACCCAGCCAAACTACTGCCTCTCCGATACCTCGATGTTATGGAAGGACCGGGGGTTCGCGGTGGTGCCCGTTGCCACGAGCGTCAGGACTTTCCCGTCCCCGGAAACCGAATACCGGGCCGTCTCGAGCGCCTTGCCGTCTCTCGTGAAAGTGGCTTCCACGGTGCGGGCGTCGATGCGTCTGGCGGAGACGGTTTCCCCCTCGTCTTTCGCCCCGATGGAGGGATAAGCCTTGCCGTCAGGCTTCACCGTAAACCTGTGCGTGGTGGGTTTTCCCGCGGCGTTGGTTCCCTTGACAAAGACTTTTCCATCGGCGTCCCACGTCCGGATTTGGCTCGTCGGCGCCGGGCCTGGATCGAAATGCGACTTTGCGGTGTTCAGTTTCCACGTCCCGGCGAATGGGTTCCCTTGAGCCATCGCCGGTCCCGGGGCGATTAAGCCAACAAATACAGCGCCAGCCATCAGCAGATGCCGCATCATGAGGTGTCCTCTCTTGGATCTCGAATTCTCCAGAGTCATATCATCTCACTCCGTTAGCTACACGAGGTTCCATTCCCGCCGTATCCGCCCGAATTCTCTTCAGCTTCATAAACAGCAAAATAATACACCCGGTCGGCGTACCGACCGTCCGGAAGGGAATCGGAAACCTACTTCGGGGAAGCTCAAGGCAAACGGAAGATTCCCCACGACAAGGCACCAGCTAAGCGACCAGGAATCTTGGAGGCGCGGGAGGGAATCGAACCCTCGGTAAAGGTTTTGCAGACCTTTGCCTTACCACTTGGCGACCGCGCCCTGCTTCCCGGGCAAGCCTCTGCGAAAGCAGGCCTTCCGAGCAACAAGGATCATAGCATCGCGTCCCGCACTCCTTTCCAGCATTTTTTCTCGCCGCGTGCATTTGTTTTGCGCCACCCTCGCCTTTCCGCTAAAATAGGTCGTTAAAGCGCACAAAATAAGCTTTCGATTCGCTCACAATTGCCTCGAAACGATTGTGGCGGCTCCTTGCTTGGCATCGCGCTCAGCGCACCGGGGATTCTCGAACTCACTCAGGAATGGCCGACGAACAGCAGCGAATAGACCTTCTCTTCGATGACTCCGACGAGTACCGTCCGGAGCCTCCTCCCGCGCCCGAAATTCCTGCCTGGAAGGATGGCAGCCGCCGCATCGGCATCCACACCTCCATCGCCGTGGACATCGCGGGAGCGCTCGAAATCGCGCACGCCATCGGTGCCAACGCCCTGCAGATTTTTTCCGCCAGCCCCCGCATGTGGACGCGCGGCGCGTCCAGAATATCCGAGGCTGACGCCGCCCGCTTTCGCGCCCGCCGCAAGGAGCTTCAGCTCGGCCCTCTGGCGATTCACGACAACTATCTGATCAATCTCGCGTCGCCCAACCCAGTGCTGCGGGCCCGCTCGGTGCAGGCCTTCCATCACGAAATCGTGCGTGCCATGGCCCTCGGCGCGGATTTTCTGGTGATTCATCCGGGCTGCAGCGGAACTGAGCCCGGCGACGGCCGCGCTGTCGATCAGGCGATTTCCGCCGTCGCGCAGGGGCTGCGCCAGGCGGCGCGCGGATTAAAGCTCGGCGACCTGCAGCTCTTGCTTGAAAACATGGCTGGCCAGGGAACCTCAATCGGCGCGAAATTCAGCGAACTGCGCGCAATCATCGACGCGTGCCGCGACCTACCGCTGGGCGTCTGCGTCGACACCGCGCATCTGTTCGCCGCCGGCTGGGACATTCGCACGCAACCGGGCCTCGACAAGGCTCTCCTCGATATCGATACTACCGTTGGACTCGATCGCGTCCGCCTGATTCACGCCAACGACTCGAAAATGCCGCTCGGCTCGCGCGTCGACCGCCACGAGCATATCGGCAAGGGCAAAATTGGCCTGGACGCCTTCGCCCGCATGTTGAACCACCCGCTGCTCGCAGGCCGCGCGTTCGTCGCGGAAACGCCCATCGATAAGCCCGGAGATGACCGCAGAAACGTCGCCGCGCTCTGGAAGTTGGCGGGCCGCGAGATCGTTGTCGCCAGCGACGACGAACCGAAGCCGCGCAAGAAGACGGCAAAGCCGGCAAAGGCGAAGGCAGGCAGCGCGAGTAAGAGCAAAAGCAAGCCGCGCCGTGTCAAAGCCGGAAAATAGGCTGTGCGAAGCGCGCCCTGTGGTTGATTGTCGTCCATTACGAACGGGAGCGAACGAGTGGCGGAATACGATCCGCAGGCAATCGAAGCGAAGTGGCAGAAGGTCTGGCAGGACCAGAACGCGTTCCACGCCGAAGATGGCGACACGTCGCGCCCCAAATATTATTTGCTCGAGATGTTGCCGTACCCCTCCGGAACGCTCCACATGGGCCACATGCGGAATTACACCATCGGCGACGCCGTCGCCCGCTTCAAGCGCATGTGCGGCTTCAACGTGCTGCACCCTATTGGCTGGGACGCCTTTGGCCTTCCCGCCGAAAACGCCGCCATCAAGCGTGGCACTCCGCCTCGCGAATGGACCAACGCCAATATCGCGCAGATGAAGTCGGTCTGTAAGCGTTTCGGCTTCAGTTACGACTGGGACCGCGAAATCTCCACCTGCGAGCCCGAGTATTACCGGTGGAATCAGTGGTTCTTCCTGCGCATGCTGGAGAAGGGCCTCGCCTATAGACGCCGCAGCCGCGTGAACTGGTGTCCCGCAGTGCCAGACAGTCCTCGCGAACGAGCAGGTGATCGACGGTTTCTGCTGGCAGCACGACACGACGCCCGTGGAAGCCAAAGAAATCGAACAGTGGTTCCTGCGCATCACGCAATACGCCGACGCGCTGCTCGATGGCATCGCCGATCTGGAAGGCGGCTGGCCCGAGCGCGTGCTGATCCAGCAGCGCAATTGGATTGGCAAATCGCGTGGCGCGCGCGTACGGTTCGATGTTGCTCAGGCTCAAGGCCTCGGCCTCGAAGTTTTCACCACCCGCATTGACACGATCTACGGCGTCTCGGCGCTCCTCATCGCCGCCGGCCATCCCGAATTGCCTCGCCTGCTGGCGAATGCACCAGGGCCGCGACGCCATGGAAGCGCATCTCAAGGCGATCCTTTCCAAGAGCACGCGTGCCGCGGATATTGCCACCGCCGAAAAGGAAGGCTTCTTCACCGGCCGCTTCGCCGTCAATCCGTTCTCGGGCGAGCTGGTGCCGATCTGGGTCGCGAATTTTGTCCTCGCGGAATATGGCACGGGCGCGGTGATGTGCGTCCCGGCGCACGACCAGCGCGATTGCGAATTCGCGGAAAAATATCGCCTCCCCGTGAAGATCGTCATTCAGCCGTCGCAAGGCCCCGCGTTGCGCCCCGACCGGCTGAGCGAGGCGTTCACCGAGTATGGCCGCCTGGTCGACTCCGGCCCCTACTCCGGCAGCACGTCCGAGCAGGCCCAGGAGAAAATGGCCGCCGACGCGAAGGCCAAATCCTTCGGCGAGCCGCAGACGACCTACCGTCTCAAGGACTGGGGCATTTCACGCCAGCGTTACTGGGGAACGCCGATTCCGGTCGTCTACTGCGAAAAGGACGGCATCGTCCCCGTCCCCGATGACCAGCTGCCCGTGCGCCTCCCCGATAACGTCACCCTCACCGGCCAGGGCCAGTCGCCCCTCGCCAGCGTTCCGGAATTCGTGAACACTACGTGCCCCAAATGCGGCGGCCCCGCGCGGCGCGAGAGCGACACGATGGACACCTTCATCGACTCCTCCTGGTATTTCTATCGCTACACCGACCCGCGCAACGATCGCGCGCCCTTCGACAAAGCGAAAGCCGCCTATTGGTTTCAGATCGACCAGTACATCGGAGGCGTTGAGCACGCCATCCTGCACCTGATTTATTCCCGCTTCTTCTGCAAGATGATGTACGACCTCGGCCTGGTGAACCATCGCGAACCCGTGAAGCGGCTGTTTTCGCAGGGTATGGTTCTTAAAGACGGCGCCAAGATGTCGAAATCCAAAGGAAATCTAGTCGGCGCGATCGAAATGGCCGACAAATACGGCTGCGACACCGGCCGTATGTACACGCTCTTCGCCGCCCCACCGGAGAAGGACCTCGAATGGAGCGAGCAGGGAATTGAAGGCGCCGCGCGTTTTCTCAACAAGGTCTACCGCCTGGTCGCCAAACACGCCGACCGCCTCCGCGGCCTCGAAGCCAATTTCGATTCGCCCATCGACCTGGCAGGCGCCACCGAAAAAGAAAAGGTCCTGGTGCGCCGCACGCATCAGACGCTCAAGCGCGTCACCAATGATTTCGAGGTGCGCTGGCATTTCAACACCTCCGTCGCGTTGATCATGGAGCTCTTCAATGAATTTCAGGCGCAGGAACCGCTCGAAGTCGATGCTTCCCCCGTGATCGTCAAGCGCGCCCTGATGATCCTGGTGCTGATGCTTTCACCCATGGTTCCGCACGTCACTGAAGAATTGTGGGAAATGCTGGGCATTCCGGGCGGCATCGCGCGCCAGAAGTGGCCCGTCTATCGCGAAGACCTCACCCGCGAGGACCAGATTGAAATCATCGTTCAAATTAACGGGCGGGTCCGCGGCAAGATCCTCATTGACGACAGCATGACCGAAGACGAAACGCAGGGAGCGCGCGCTCGCCGATCCGCGGATCAAAGCGCTGCTCGAAGGCAAAACCGTGGTAAAAGTCATCGTAGTCCCGAAGAAGCTCGTCAATATCGTGCTGAAGTAGCCGCGGGAACGTTCTCGAAGGAATTTGTTGAATGAAAGTGTTGAAGGGAAAATGATGACGCAAAACGCCGCAGCCGCGCCAGGCCGAGCCGAAGAGGCGGATTCAAATCGAGGGGGTGCTATGGTTCAGACCAACACAGAATCGGCCGCGCAGGCGCAGTCGGAATCCCCCAAGCGCGCCGCCGCAAGCGCGGCGCCAACCGCCCGACAAGGCATCGTGGTGCTCGACTTCGGCGGCCAATACACGCAGCTCATCGCCCGCCGCATCCGCGAGCAGGAAGTCTTTTCCGCGATTCTGCCGTGCACCGTGTCTGTCGAAGAAATCCGCAAACTGGAGCCCGCCGGAATCGTGCTGTCGGGCGGCCCAAGCTCCGTCTACGACGCTGGCTGCGCCCGTCTGCGATCCCAAAATTCTCGGCCTCGGCGTCCCCGTCCTCGGAATTTGCTATGGCATGCAGTGGCTCACGCACTCGCTGGGCGGCAAAGTCGAACGCGCCGAGCGCCGCGAATACGGCCCCGCCCAATTGGATATCGAGGGCAATTCCGCCCTGTTCAAGGGGCTTTCCCGCGGAGGTAAGGCGTGGAGCAGCCACGGAGACCACGTCGTGGCCCTGCCAAGCGGGTTCAGCGTCACCGGCCGCACCGATAACGCCGTAGCAGCCTTCGAAAATCGCGCCCAGAAGATCTACGGCGTTCAGTTCCATCCCGAAGTGAATCACACGGACAGCGGCACCGAAATTCTCCGCAACTTTGTGTTCGACATCTGCGGCGCAAAGAAGAATTGGGATCGCGCCGGATTCATCTCCACCATGGTCGAATCGATCCGCGCGCAGGCCGAAGGCGCTCGCGCCATCTGCGCCCTCAGTGGCGGAGTGGATTCCGCCGTCGCCGCGGCCCTGGTCCACCGCGCCATCGGCGACCGGCTCACCAACGTTTTCGTCGACAATGGCCTCCTGCGCCGCGACGAATTCGAGCACACCCTCGAACTCTTGCGCACCAGGCTGGGTCTCAACGTAATCGGCGTGGATGCCTCCGACCGCTTCCTCGCGCGCCTGAAAGGCATCGTCGACCCGGAAGAAAAGCGCAAGCGCATCGGCGCCGAATTCATCTCCGTCTTCGTCGATGAGGAAGTAAAGCTGGTGAAGTCGGCCCAGGGACTTCCCGTGAAGTTTCTCGTCCAAGGCACCCTGTACCCGGACGTCATCGAATCGGTTTCCGTGAAGGGTCCCTCCGCCGTCATCAAGTCGCACCACAACGTAGGCGGCCTGCCGGAAAACATGCCCTTCGGCCTGATCGAGCCTCTCCGCGATCTTTTCAAGGACGAAGTCCGCCGCATCGGCAGGGAACTAGGCCTGCCCGAAGAAATCCTGGTCAAGCATCCGTTTCCGGGCCCAGGCCTTGCTGTTCGAGTTCTAGGGGAAATCACCAAAGAAAAGCTCGAAACCGTCCGCGGCGCGGACATCGTTGTGGTGGAAGAGATTCGTCGCGCGGGGCTGTACGAAAAGGTCTGGCAGGCCTTCGCCGTCCTGTTGCCGGTCAGAAGCGTCGGGGTAATGGGGGATGACCGCACCTACGGGCACACGATAGCTGTACGCGTCGTCGACTCGCAGGACGCGATGACCGCAGACTGGTCCCGGCTGCCCCTGGGCGTGCTGGAAAGAATTTCAACGCGGATCGTAAACGAAGTTCCGGGGGTAAACCGGGTGGTCTACGACATCAGCTCGAAACCCCCGAGCACCATCGAGTGGGAGTAACGCCAGAAAGCCGCTGCAAGCAAATTGTCGGGAAACGCTCTTAGCGGGTGGCCATCTTCTGGGCCATGTAGAGAAGCAGGCGGCGATCGCCCTCTTCAATACGGCCTAGCAAGCGCCGAAAACGCCCCAGATAACGAGCTTCCTTGCCGGTGGCGCCCCACGCGATATCGTCCGCGCTCTTCCGCTTCGGAAGGTTCGGCAACTCAGGTGGTTGTTCGCCGTCGTAGAAGAGCTGGTAGAGCGGAACTTCCATGGCCCGCGCCAGTTTCTCGAGGGTCTCAATGGCGGGTACGGTGTGCCCGTTCTCGACACGCGAAATGTAGCAGCGCAGAAGGCCGGTACGCTTTTCGATGTCGCCCTGGGAGAGTTTCTTGGTTTCACGCAGTAAGCGAATTCTTTCTCCGATTATCATGGTCGCTATTGTTACATGGGCCAGCAATGCCCGCAAGAGCTTTATCTTAGGTAATCCTGCAAGCCCCGATCCGGCCTTGGGTTAGAATGTGACGCGCGTCACACGGTTGGAATCTCTGTAATTCTCGCGTAACCTAAACAAGATGGCCAACGTCCCAAAGACTATGGTAGCCAGCGCTCAGGCCCTCTCCATCCCCTTGGAAAAACGAAGGGGGGGTGAAGAGGAAAGAGAATTGGTGCGGCTCGCGCAAGCGGGTAAGGAACCCGCTTTTGAGGAGTTGGTTCGTCGCCACCAGCAGCGCGTTTTCGCTTTGGTCGGCAGTATCCTGCGCAAGCAGGAGGACGTGGAAGACATCGCCCAGCAGGTGTTTCTCAAGGTCTATCTTTCGATCAAGAAGTTCGATCAGCGCGCGGCCTTTTCCACCTGGCTCTATAAGATCACGGTGAATGAGTGCTGGGATTACCTGCGGAAGAAGAAAGTGCGCCCTCTGGTCTACGAATCGGATTTGTCCGAGGAGCAGGTGTCTCGCCTGGACGGGATCATCTCCGCCGACCGCATGGCCATAGGGCCTAGCGAGCGGCTCGAAGTGAAGGATCTTCTCGAACAAATGCTTGAGAAGCTCCCCGAGCAGGACCGGCAATTGCTGGTGCTCAAGGAGGTGGAGGGATTCTCGGTTCAGGAGCTTGCGGAGATTCTGAACCTGAACGTCAACACCGTAAAGGTCCGATTGTTCCGGGCGCGCGGGCGAATCATGGATGCCTACCGCCGTAGGAAAGTCCAGGCAGGGCATCCGGTAGGGGAAAGGGAGAGTTCAATTTAATGGACATGCACACACGAACCGGGCATGCATGCAAGGAATACGAGGCGCTTCTCGACGATTACCTCGGTGATAGCCTGGACGCCGCCTCGCGCCAGTCCGTCGCGCGGCACCTGAATGATTGCGCGAATTGCCGGACTGCGCTCGAAGCCTCCAGCCAGGGAGCCCGCCTTTTCCATGCCGCGGGCTTTATTCTGGATCCCTCCCCTGCGCCGGGGCCGGCGTTCTCGCGAGTGGTCATGGCCCGAATCGGCCAGGAAAAAGAGCGTCGCGCAGCCGAGCGCCTCAGCGATTGGCAGCCGTTTGTTTCCCTGGCCTGGAGATTTGCCGCCACGGCAATGCTGGCGCTGATGCTCTTGCTCACGTACGCAGTTCGCGGTCGCGGCCGTTCCCGTCAGGTGGTTGGCCCCATCGGCCAGCAGTCGGTCGCCGTGGATGTGTTTGCTCCTGATCCCACAGCCACACCCGCGAATCAGGATGAGGTTCTGATCATGGTGGCGGGGTCAACGCATGCCAGCCACTAAGCCCCGCAGCGAAGCGGCGATCCTCGTGGCCGTCGTTTTCCTGCTCGGCGTTCTTCTGGGCGGCCTCGGTAATCACCTTTGGGGTGAACGGGTGTGGGGAGTGCGCGCCGACGCCTCTCTGCCGCCGCAGAAACACCTGGATGTTCTGCTGAACGAGGAGTTGCAGTTGACGCCCGACCAGCAGAAGCAGATACAAGCGGTCATCGCGGACACCCAGGCGAAGTGGCGTACGCTCTATGCCCCGCTGGAAGGGCAGCGCGACGAGATCCGTGAGGAAAGCCACGATCAGATACGCGCCGTTTTGACCCCGGAACAAAAGCCCAAGTTTGACGCGTTCATGAAGCGCATCGACCAGGGCCGCAAGAAAGCCGACGAAAAGAATCCTATCCCAGGCCCCGCCCGCAAGCCGTAGCACCCGCTTTAGCAGCGCAAGTCTAGGCCCGCTCGCCTCAGTTTTTCGTGCATCCAGTCGGATTTCGTGCAGGGAATTGGTGTTGTGTACATGCGGAAGTAGAGCCGGGCAGGGAAGCCGTTGCTATGAGCGAAGGTTCCCGTCAGGAACCCTGGCCGGTCCGTCGGAAGGAAACCAAATCGGAACGGAACTAAAAGGGAATATCTTCGTCGGAGATTTCCGGCCCCGCCCCGTGCTCCTCGGGAACCGCCGCATCGAACTCATCGGCAGGCCGTGAATGGCCGCCCCCGGCAGGCGCATTTCCGCCCGCCCCAGCCGCGGCGCTTTCGGCTCGCGACGTCAGCATCCGCATCACGTTCGCCACGATCTCCGTCGTGGACTTCTTCTGCCCGTCGCGCTTGTCTTCCCATTGCCGCGTCTGGATGCGCCCTTCGATATAGACGAGCATCCCCTTCTTCAAATACTGCTGGGTGATTTCGGCGAGCTTTCCCCACAGCACGATGCGGTGCCACTCGGTGCGCTTCTGGCGCTCGCCCGAACGGTCCTTGAACGTTTCATCGGTCGCCAGCGTGAAATTCGCCACGGCTTGTCCGCCGGACGTAAATCGAGTTTCAGGATCGCGGCCCAGCCGCCCCACGAGTATCGCTTTGTTCACAGACATGCAGGGGAGTATATCGGAAAATGTCATCGGGAGGAAATTTCAGAACGCTTTTGACCGTCTCGCCATCCGGGCAAACTCGCGTCGGGCAAACTCGTTGTATCGAAGGCACGAGAAGAGTACGATGCGCGCGTTACCAGGAAATTCAGAAGGAAATTTCCAGGAGGGAGTTGAGATGCCGCAACGATGGCGAATCGTGCTTGTGCTTTTGATCGCAGTAATCGCCGCGGTCGCCATGTCCGCGCTCAGACCAACCGCCCGCGCCGACTCCGGAATCGCCTCCCTGCCCAACCCTTACGGTCCCGCCGAATCCTTCGGAAAGCTTCCGCCAGGCCGCCCCTGGGGTTCCACCAGCGCAATCGCTATCGATTCGAAGGGCCATGTCTGGGTCGGCGAGCGCTGCGGCAAAAACAGCTGCGGCGATTCTCCCTGGGACTCGATTCTTGAATTCGATCCTCCGGCAAGCTCCTCAAGAGCTTCGGCGGCGGATTACTCGCCGTTCCCCACTCGCTCTATTTCGATAAGAGCGGCAACCTCTGGGTAACCGACTCCGGCGAACTCCGTCTGCCGACCGACCCCGCTCCCGCCCCGGGCACTCAAGAGACGAAGGGCCACGTAGCCATCAAGTTCAGCCCTGAAGGAAAAATCCTGATGACGCTAGGCAAGCCCGGCATCACTGGCGATGGCACCGACACCTTCCACGAGCCGAACGCCGTAGTCGAAGGCGCCCACGGCGATCTGTTCGTCGCCGACGGCCACGTCCCCCACAAGGGCGGCGCGCGCATAATGAAATTCACGAAAGACGGCAAATTCATCAAGCAGTGGGGAAGCCTCGGAACGGCGCCCGGCCAGTTCGACGTTCCCCACGCCCTAGCCCTCGACTCCCGCGGACGCCTCTTCGTCGCCGACCGCGCCAACAAGCGCATTCAGATCTTCGACCAGGACGGTAATTTCCTCGATCAATGGAAACAATTCGGCTCGCCCAGCGGAATCTTCATCGACAGCCACGACGTGATCTACGTCTCCGACTCCCAGTCCGAGTCAGCCGATCCCAAGGCGCAGCGATACAATCCAGGCTTTGAGCATGGCGTGCGCGTCGGAAGCGCCAAAGACGGCACCGTCACAGCCAACATCTCCATGCAGCCCCCGCCGAAATCCGACAACGCCCCCGAAGGAATCACCGCGGACCCCTCTGGGCAATATCTATATCGCAGAAACCATCGTCCAGGGCGTCTGGAAATACTCAAGGAAGTAACGCAGCTGTTACACTACAGCCTGTCAACCCGCAGAATCCGGAGGGATCACATGGCCCAGCCTCAAAACTTCGAGAACCACGCGAAATTCGTCCCCGCGTTCCACATCGTCACGCTCGGTGTTTTCTTCATCAACCTGATCTGGTCGATCTCCAGGGTAATCCGTTCTTTCTCTGGCCAAACGGTGATGTCGCTCCTGCTAGCCATCGCCTTTCTCCTGGCTGCCCTTTACGCGCGGATGTTCGCCCTCACCGTGCAGGACCGCGTGATCCGCCTCGAAATGCAGTTGCGTCTCCAGAAGCTCCTACCGGCCGATCTGCAGCCGCGCATCCCGGAATTCGCGGTAGCGCAATTGATAGCGCTACGGTTTGCAAGCGATAGGGAATTGCCCGATTTGGCGAGGAAAGTATTCGATGAAAAGTTAAGCGACAGGAAGGCCATCAAAAAGCTGGTAAAAGAGTGGCAGCCGGACTTGCTGCGGGCCTAAGTAACCGTTGAATGTCTAGGGTGTTCCCGGGAACGCCATTCTTCCGAATGGCGCCTTTGAATCTTTTTCTACCGTGGCTTAGGAGTCGCGACCGCGCCAATTTCCCGCAACTTGGCCTGCGCCCGCCGCGCCTCATCGGAGCCCGGAAACCGCCGCTCCACCTCGCGCAGGTCCCGCACGCCCGAAGCCTTCAGCCCCAGCTCCAGCTCCGCCGTCCCTTTCTTGTACATCGAAGCCGCGAGCTTGAAACTCCGCGGATAATTCGTCAGCACCGTGTCGTAGGAGCGATCGCGTTATTGAAATCGTTCTGCGCGTAAAAAATCTCCCCCAGATAGAACTGCGAGTTCGACGCCAGATCGTTCGTGGGGAAGGTCTTGATGTAGTCGGAGAATTCCTGCCGCGCCAAGTCGTACTTTCCGCTCGTGAAGTCCCGCAGGGCATTCTGGTAAAGCGTGTCCGCCGAAATCCCCGGCATTCCCGCGGGCCCCGAAGGAGCAGCCGCATTCGGCCCAGGCCCAGCCGCATTCGGCGGTGCCGCACCGGGAGTCACCGGCGCTCCCGGAGCCGCCCCGCCCGCGGGCGCATTGCCGGAAACCTTCGCGTCGATGCTCTGCAGCAGACTCTGCATGTCGGTCATCTGCTGGGAAAGCTTGCCGACCCGCGCCTGCACTTCCTGCAGGTTGTCTTGCAGGCCCTGCGTGGTTTGCGTAACGGAGCTAATGCTCGATCCCGTGTTCGCCTGAACGTCCTGCACCACCTTCTGCAGCGCGCCCATTTGTGTGTTCAGTTGACTCACCCCGTCGAGCGACTGCTGGATGAGCGTTTTCAGCGTGGCGCTGTTGGTATCCACCGCGCTGCGCAGGTCCTGCTGTTGCTGCAACACCTGCGACACCTGTTGCTGCAGCTCCACGATTTCCCGCGATACCGCGCTGGCCGGCTGCGGGCGTCAGCACCACCCCGCCGAGCGCGCCGAAGCACGCACTCACGATTCCGATAATCAACCATTGTTTGCGCAAAAGGACCCCTCCTTCTGTAAGCAGCCGGACACGCCGTCGGTGAGACCGCCGCATGACTCGGCTTAGCAACTATTCTGCCATGGATATTTCGCTGCAGGGCGCCGCCTCAAATCTGCCCCGACCTGGAAGAAATTCCGAGGCGGCGTTCCGGCCTTGCCGTTCCGCCGCCCCAGTCAATCGATTCGGTCAACGCTTTCGTTTAGTGCGACATCACGAAATGCGCCCGCCGGTTCTGCTGCCAGCAGGATTCGTCATGGTCGGTGCAGAAGGGACGCTCTTTGCCCCAGCTGATCGTTTCGATCCGTTCGCCGGTGATCCCCAGTGAGATCAGAAAGTTCTTTGCCGCTTCTGCCCGCCGCTGGCCAAGGCCCAGGTTGTACTCGGTTGACCCGCGCTCGTCGCAATGCCCTTCGAGAGACAGGCGCACCTGCGGATACGAGCGCAAAAACTCCGCGTCCTTCGTCAGAGCCTCCCTCGCGTCGTCGCGCAAATCGGATTTGTCCAGATCGAAGAAAGCGTCCTTCACATTCTGGTCGAAAAGCTCCTGAACGTTCGCCGGCCCGGAAGGAGCGGCAGTTTCCGTAGTGGTGGGAGCCGGGCTGTTGACGTTCACCCGCGCGCTAGCCGTGGCCGTCCCGCCCGCGCCCGTTGCTGTGATCGTATATGTTGTCGACTCGCTAGGATTCACGGGTGTCGACCCCTGCGGCGCCACTTTGCCGACGCCCGGCTCAATATCCAGATCGGTAGCGCTTGTCGAAGACCACGACAGCGTCACGGTCTGGCCCGGCCGGATCGACGTCGGTACCGCGTTCAGCGTCACCGTCGGCTGAGCCGCGGGAGCCGGTGGAGGAGCCGGCGGCGGTGCCGCCACCTGCTTTTTGCAGCCAGCAATAAATGCAAATGACGTTGCGAGCATCAACAGGAATACCACTTTTCGAAGAGAACCGTGCTGCATCGACCGCCTCCTTCGACTCCCTCGGAGTTTCATCGAGGGTTGTCGCATGAATTTTCAAACCTCTAAACAAAACCCGTGGTCCTTTTTCAAAGTTCCGATGATTGGCCGGTACATCGCAACAAAAATCTCCGCCAGGGCCGGTGAGAGGGTCTCTTTGCGTCGTGCCAAAGCCCAAAGCGAACACGATGCTACTTGGTTCGTCATCGGGGAGACCAGTTCGGCGATTCGTTTTGTCCCTGATAAGTTAACTGCCGCGGCTGGCTTCCATCGGCCAGCATCGACCAGATCTGCCGCGTGCCCGTGCGTGTCGATTCGAATACGAGGTGCCTTCCGTCGGGTGCCCAGCTGGGCCGCTCGTTTCTTCCTTCATCTCGAGTCAATTCCACCAGTTGGTGGCTCACGATGTCCATCGCGTAAATATCGTAATTCCCGCTCGGCCGCCTCCAGCTGAACGCCACCAGCTGCCCGTTGGGCGACCACGACGGGTCGATCACATATCCCATGTCCGGCAAGTCGATCTTCTGCACATCCGACCCGTCCGAGTTCGATAGATACAACACCGGCGAGCCGGCGCGGTCGCTAACAAACACAATTTGCTTCCCGGTTTTGGGATTCCACGCCGGAGACGTGCTCACCCCCGCCGCAAACGTCACCCGGTGCAGGTGTCCCCCGGTCACGTCCGAAATATAAATTTCCGGATCGCCCCCCTGGCTGGACATGAACGCGAGCTGCGACCCGTCCGGCGACCACGCCGGCGAGCTGTTCGTCCCGCGATACCTCGGGAAGGCAATCAGATGGTTCGAGTCGGTCGAGTAGATGCAGATCTGCGCCGAGGTAATCCCTCGAAACGGCACGTAGCACGTAAACGCGATCCGCGTCGCGTCCGGCGACCATCGCGGCGTCAGCGAAATCGATTTCAGCGTCGTCACCTGGTGCTGGTTCGCTCCGTCGTAATCCATGATCCAGATTTCTTTGTTGCCGCTCTTCTCGCTGGCGTAAGTGATCTGCGTCTGCGCGATCCCCGGCAATCCTCCGCTCAGCACGCCGATGATGTCGTCGGCGAACTGGTGCGCCAGGTGGCGCGCGTCGCCATCCTTCGCCGCGCCCCGGTAAATCTTCTGCAGCGCCAGCGGCGCCGTCGGGTTATGCACGTCGGAGAGAAACCCCGCCACCGCCAGGTTCGTCCCATCGACGGTCATATTCCCATACGCCACCATGTAAGCATTCGCCGGTGCGGCTGCCCAATCGGCCGCCTTCATCTCACTCGGCTGGCTAGGCACCTGCGTCGGATAAAAACTCGGGCTCACCATATCCAGCACGCCCGAATATTCCAGATCGGCCCACAACACGTCGTGAAAAGTTTTTTCCAGCGGCGCCGCTGGAGCCGACCGCACCGCAATATCCGGCGCCGCAAGCCGCGCCTTCGTAACACCCAGCCCAGTCCCGGTCTTGAACCAATCCTGCGCCGTTGCGGGAAGGGAAGTTGCCAGCAACACAATGGCAAACGCCCAAAATGCGAAGAGAAGTGCGAATGTTCGTTTCATCTATAATCGCCTCGGATCAGCACAACAACGGATCAGCACCACAACCGCCTATCGCTTGAAATCGAACCAGAACTCCACATTCACGCTCGACCCTGAATACCCCGCCGGCAGCGCCTGCAACGGGCTCGAATCCCGCACCGCCCGCACCGCCGAAGTATCCACGGAGTTGTTGTTGCTCCGCTGCGTCAATTGAATGTTCGTCACCGTCCCGTCGCGCAGAATCGTGAACACCACCACCACGCGCGGCGCCGCCGCAACGCTCGGATCCACCGTCGATTGCAGCCAGTTGCCGCTGACGCGCCGCTGCACCGCCTCCACATACCAGGAGAATCTTGACCCGAAATCCCCGCCGCTCACGCCATTAAAGCTCAACCCGCCCTGCGTAGTCCCTTGCCCCATCGCAAACGAGGACGTCGGAATCGCCGGCGCGCCTCCTCCGCCATAAGGCACCGCGTTCGGCGGAGGCGGAGTAGGATTCTCGAGAATCTTCGAAGGCCGCGTGATGATTTTCGGCGGCGGCTTGATCGCTTTGAATTTCGGTATGGGCAGCGCGTCGGGAGGAGGCGTTTCGATCTTGGGCGGTTCCGCCTTGTAAAGCCCCTTCGAATTGTCCACCACGCGGCTCGTCGTCGAAACATCCGGATGCGGCAGCGGAATCGCCGGCACGTTGCCCACCAGCCCCACCGTCACCGATCCGCCCGGCCCGCCCCAGGAATCGCCGCTATGCGAGTTCACCACGCCGTAGATCGCGATACCCGCCAGCGCGCAGTGCAGCAGCACGGAAAACGAAAGCGGCATCTTGTAGCTGTCAGTCGCGCGATAGCTTTCGGCGTAGGCCATTTTATTTCACTGAGATTGCGCCCTCTCGTTCAGAGGTTGCGTCACCACGCTGATGTTCTGGATGCCGGATTGCCGCAAGGCATCGACAACGGTCGCCCAGCTCCCGAACGGCACCGTCTCGTCGCACCGCACGTACACCGCTTGCTTGGACACGTCCCTCGACTGCGCCGCGATCTGCTGCCCGATTTCGTGAATGTTCACCGGCTTGTCGTTCAGGTAGACGCGCTGCGACCGGTCGATCGTCACCACCATCCGCGCTTCGGTCAGCTCTTTCACCGTCTTGGTCTTCGGCACGTCCACGTCGATGCCCGACTGCAGAATCGGCGCCGTAATCATAAAAATGATCAGCAGCACCAGCACCACGTCGATAAACGGCACCATGTTGATCTCGGAAAGCGAGGTGCCCGTCTCTTGTTGAGTTCGCGGCATAAGAGAAGCCTAGGAGCCGTAGAGCGTTTCGATTTTCGCGACGAACTCCGACGCGAAATTATCCATGCGCGTCGCCACGCCGCGAATCCCGTGGAGGTAGTGGTTGTAAGCGATCAGTGCCGGGATCGCGGCAAAAAGTCCCGCCGCTGTGGTGATCAACGCCTCGGCAATGCCGGGCGCCACGGCGCGCAGGCTGGCGGTGCCCGCGTCACCAAGTCCAGCGAACGCGTCCATCACGCCCCACACCGTGCCGAAAAGCCCGATGAACGGCGACACCGACGCGATCGTCGCCAGCCACGACATTCCGCTCTCGAGCCGCCGCACTTCGTCCCCCGCGGCCACCTGCATCTCGACGCCCACCGCATTCGGGTTCTTCACCGAGCCGCCGCGCGGGTTAGCCCCATCGAGCTGCGAGCGCAGTTCCGCATACCCCGCGTCGTAAACGGCAATCAACGGAGTGCCGCCGGACCCCGCGCGCAACGTTCGCGGATCGGGCAGCGTCCCGCCCGCCCGAAACATCTGCAGAAAACGATTGGTCTTGCGATTGACGCCGCCCAGCTGAACCGATTTTTGAAAGATGATCGCCCAGGAAAAGATGGAAAGCAGAATCAGGATACCGAGGATAACGCGCGCCACGCCGCTCGTTTGTTCCAGTAACGTGAGCGGGCTGGCAAATAAAAGCAGTGCCAAGCCAGAAATTGTTCTTCCCCCTCAGGAAAAAGTTGCCGCAACTCCGGCCAAATCAAACCTAGCACACGCATACCACCCGGTCAAACATCGTTCCACCAGCCGTAAATGAAGTTTCCCGGCCGCCATACAGGAAAACCCTTACCCCGCGCGACCCATTCGCGGACCCGGCAAGCGTGCAACCGTCAAAGCTTCCGCGCGCCAGAGGCGTCGCCCCCCGGGAACGCCAATCTCCCGATTGGCGCCGTATCTCACCTTTGCACCGAGTTACGCTGGCGTTGCAGCATTCCTGCTGAGAGGCTGTGACTTTTTGGTTTTTTGCGGGTGCCCCACCCTTTGTAGTGCAAGGGTGGGTCTTCTCTTTCTCTTTGATCCAGCCCCGCCAGGGGCGGAACAGCGTAGCCCACCGCGACAGCGGTGGGAGGCCGGTATTGAAGTACCGTGAAGCCCCGGAGGGGCGGCACGCCAACCCTTGCCGTTGCCCGTCATCCTGAGAGGGCGTGACTAAATTGTGAAAGGCCGTTTTCCCGCGCGTAAGGGTGAGGGACCTGCTTCTTCTTTCGCCGTCAGACATTCGCGTTTGTCAAAGCTTCGGCCCGCCAAGGCATCGCCCTCATGGGAACGCCAATCTCCCGATTGGCGTATTTGCATTTCCGGTCACCACCATTCCCGAGAGCCTCACCGCACAGGCATCAGCGGTTTTTGCCCCTCCGGCAACTGCTCATCGAAGGCCGTAAGCTCCGCCGCCGTAGCTGTATGAAGCGTCATCAATTCCACCAAATCCACCGTCCCACGCCGCCCGAACAACCGCAAGACCTCGGCGAAAGTAGCCGGAGAAACCCTCTCCTCGCCAAACATCCCGCGCCCAAGATTGATAATCGCCGTTTCCTTCTCGCCCAGCCCCACCACCGGCTTGTCGTACTTGATGATGTCGATGATCCCCGGTTCGATATGCCGCGGATCGTTCGGGTCCCGTCCATCCATTTCCCATTCCGTCCATTCGTACTGGCAGTCCCGCTCGCGCGCCGTTACCAGCACCGCAATCTCGACCAACCGATCCGGCAAGCCTGCCTTATAACGGATATAACGATGCGCCTCAGCCAATGGCTTGGCGACTTTAGGATCATAAAGACGCACGCTCGGCAGCTCCGGCTTGTGTGTCAACTCGTCAAACACCGCCTTGCCGTAATCGTCCATGTCCTCGCGTTTCGGCAAGGGCAGACGGTTTCGCGATTCGGGATAAACGTCCGCAGGCAGCGGCCCCGCAGGCGGCGGCGCCGCCGAGCTCCGCACCTTCACGTACGCGTGGCTCCTTCCAGGAGGAAGCAGCGGCGTCTGCCCCTCATTCAACTGCTGATCGAAAGCCCTCATCTCCGGCGCGCAAGCGGAATATCCCGCCATCAGCTCCACCAGATCGACAGTAAGCCGCGGCCCAAACAATCGCAGCACATCGGCAAATGTCGCGGACGAAACCTTCTTCTCGCCCAGCATCTCGCGCCCGAAAGCAATAATCGCCGTCTCCTTCTCGCCGAGACCAGCCACCGGCCGGTTGTACTTGATCAGATCGATGGTCGACTGTTCGATATGCCGCGGATCGTTCGCGTTCCGCCCGTCGTTTTCCCACTGCGTCCACTCAAACTGGCAGTCTAGCTGCCGCGCCGTCACCAGTACGGCAATTTCCATCAACCGGCTAGGCAGCCCCGTTTCATTTTTGAGGTAGTAGCCCGCCTCGCTCATCGGCCTGGCAAGCGGCGGATCATACAGCCGCGGCAGCGGATGCTGCGAGTGCCGCGTCATCTCGTCGAAAATCGTCTTGTCCTCATCGCTAACATCTTCGCGTTTCGGCAAGGGCAACCGGTTCCGCGACTCGGCATACACATCCTTCGGCAGCGGAGCCGACGCAACTGCGGCCGAGTCTGCGCTACCCGACTGAGTCTGCGCCCGGCATGTTTCGGCAGACACCGCGGGCACGATGCCTGCAATCAAAAGAACAACGACGCCTCTCGCCACGTCCATATCCGTCTCCCTTTTTGAAAACAGTCTCAACCGAAATTCGTTTGGGCCTCTGGCCCGGGCGATAAGTTACACCCTATCGCGGAGGCAGCAACGGCTTTTGCCCTTCCGGCAACTGCTGCTCGAACGCCACCAGTTCCGTCGCGGTTGCCGACCACTGGGAGAACAGTTCCACCAGGTCCACCGTGCCGCGGCGGCCGAACAAACGCACCGCCTGCCCAAACGTCTCCGGCGAAACTTTTCTCTGTCCAAGCAGCTCCCGCCCGAAGGTGATAACAAGCGCTTCCTTTTCGCCAAGTCCCGCCACCGGCTTCTCATACTTGATTGCGTCGATGATTCCCGCATCGATGTGCCGAGAATCCTTCAGGTCCCGCCCGTGCTTTTCCCAGATCGTCCACAGGAACTGGCTCTCCATCTCGCGCGAAGCCACCAGCACCGCGATCTCGGTCAACGGATCCCCGAATCCCGTATCTGACTTGAGATAGTTCTGCGCATCGCCCAGCGATTGCGCCAGCTTCGGACTATACAGCCGCACTGAAGCCGCCTGCCCGTGCGTCATAGCATCGAAAATCTTCTTGTCGTCGTCACTCAGCCCGTCGCCCTTCGGCACCGGCAGCCGATTCCGCGACTCCGGGTCGATGTCCTTAGGAAGCGGCGCAGCAGCCGCGTCCGCCCCCCGCGCCGCAGTCTGCGCGTGAGCTGCGCCGGCCCCCAGCATGGCCGCCACGCCTGCGAGCAAAATAATTGCCAGGCCTTTCCGCATCTCCATATTTGTCCTCCTCTGCCCTCTGCCAAAACGCAAAACCAGCGCTGTTGTCTGCGACCCGCGTGGTCCTCGCCACTCGTCGTTGCCTTTCGCCGTTATCCCGAGCGCGCGAAGGCGCGGAGGATTTATCTTCGCAGTAGATTTGGTCGTCGCCGTCAATTGTCGTCATCCTGAGCGCAGCGAAGGATCCCTCTTGCAGTCGCCTTTCAGGGTGCCCCATCCTTGCGTTTTTCAAGGGTGGGTCTTCGCTGTATGGGTGTCTGGGTCTACGCAGCGCATGACAAGGTTCCCAGTTCCTTCTTTCGCCGTTAGTTCTCACCAAGGAAGCGCAGCGACGTGGAATGCGTCGCTGTCACGCCGCAGAGTCTATAGTTTGCCGCCAGTCCTAATCAAGCTTGTCGTCACCCGTGACGCATTCTGCCGCCGCAAGGCCTTCGCCTCGCTTTTCGCTATGCTAAAATGCCACCACAGCCATGACCAAGGCCTTCGACATCGGATTGGAAGCTATTTCCGCCCCTCAGCTCGCACCGAAGCCCCAAGTGCACGCACGCCACAGCTATGCCAAGCCCCGCGCGCAAGATTCCGCCGACCAGGGCGCACCGCCCCCCGGCAAATCTTTCTTCATCGAAACCTTCGGCTGCCAGATGAACGACCACGACTCCGAAAAAGTATCGGGAGTCCTCATGGCCCGCGGCTACCGTCTGGTAGACACGCCCGCCCGGGCTGACCTGGTCCTCTATAACACCTGCAGCATTCGCGAAAAAGCAGCCCACAAGGTGTTCTCGCGCCTGGGCGAATGGCGCACGGCCGCCCGCGAATCCGGCAAGATCATCGGCGTCCTCGGTTGCGTCGCCCAGCAGGAAGGGGAGCAGATTTTCGAGCGCGCCCCCTGGGTCAGTCTGGTATGCGGTTCCGCGAGCTACCAGAAACTCCCCGCCCTAATGGACGAGCTAGAAGCCGGAGGCCGCCGCGTAGCAGGCCTAGGCCTCGATACCGACGAAACTTTCGAGACCGAAGTCACCCGGCGCGACAATCCCATCCGCGCCTACATCACCATCATCGAGGGCTGCGACTACGCCTGCTCCTACTGCGTGGTCCCGCACACGCGCGGCCCCGAACGCAGCCGTCCAAGCGACGCCGTCCTCGCCGAGGCCCGCCGCCTCGCCGATGCGGGCTACACCGAAATTCAGCTGCTGGGCCAGACCGTGAATTCCTATCGCGACCCCTCGCCGCGCGGCTGGAATTTCGTCGCGTTGCTGCGCGCCGTGGCGGAAGTGCCGGGAATTCGCCGCGTGCGCTTCACCACGTCGCATCCCAACGACTTCACACGCGAGATCGTCGCAGCCGTCGACGCCGTCCCGGCGCTCTGCGACCATTTCCATCTCCCCGTGCAGTCGGGCTCCACGCGCATCCTGCGCGCCATGCTACGCACCTACACGCGCGACGAGTATCTCGAAAAAATCTCCTGGATTCGCGCCGCCCAGCGTCCCATCAGCCTCACCAGCGACGTGATCGTAGGTTTCCCCGGCGAAACGGAAGCCGATTTCGACGACACGCTCACCCTGCTCGATGCCGTAGGCTACGATTCCGTTTTCGCTTTTAAATATTCTCCCAGACCGAATACCTCCGCGGCCGTCATGCCCGACGCAATTCCCGAAGAGGAGAAAACGCGCCGCCTCGCGATTCTTCAGGATCGCCAGCGCCTCATCCAGACGCAGCGCAACGAAACGTTGGTGGGCGACACCTTCGAGATCCTGGTCGACGCGCACCACGCCGCGCGAAATCAGTGGGCGGGACGTTCCACAAGCAACCGTGTACTAAATTTCACTTCGCCGCATCATAATCTTTTGGGACAATACGTGCAGGTCAAAGTGCTGCACGCTGGTCCCAACAGTCTCGTCGGCGAACAGGTCCTTTAAGTGACAATCACGGGAGGCCACAATGGAACTCGAGGTTAAAATCCGAGGGCTGATGATGGATCCTGTGACCAATATGCCCGTAGTAGTTCTAAAAGAAGCCCAGGGCACCGGCATCCTGCCGATCTGGGTCGGCATCTACGAGGCCAACGCGATTGCGCTCGAAATCGAAAAGGTGCAAACGCCCCGCCCGATGACCCATGACCTTCTAAAGAACGTCCTAACCGGCCTGGACGTCCACGTGCAAAAAGTCGTAGTCTCCGACTTGAAAGACGACACCTTCTACGCCCTGATCTGGATGGAGCGCGAAGGCCAAACCATGTCGATGGACTCGCGCCCAAGCGACGCGTTAGCCTTGGCCCTCCGCCTCGACTGCCCCATCTTCGTCGAAGACGCCGTCCTAAAAAACTCCAAAATGGCCAGCGTAGTCTCCGAAAAAAGCTCCAACGAAGAACTCCGCAAGTGGCTGGAAAACCTGAACGACGAAGACCTGGGCCGCTACAAGATGTAATTTTCGCCTTTCCTGCCGCAGCCTTCGCTTTTCGTTGTCATCCTGAGCCCATACGCGCGGAGCGCGGATGGGTGAGGGACCTTCTTCTTCTTTCGCCGTAGCCGGCGTCAAGGGTTGGGTCTTCTGCCTTTCTCGCCGCTGCCTTTGCCTTTGTCATTCTGGACGCAGCGAAGTGCGCTTCTCCATCGGTCGCTTTCCGACCGATGAATCCCTCTTCGTCTTGCTCTAGCCGTTGCCTTTGCGGGTGCCCCACCCTTCGGTTCTAAGGGTGGGTCTTTCTTGACTCAACGAAGCACCTAGAAGTAGTGCCGCCGAGCAAGCATCCCTCCGACAATCCCCGAAAAAATATCCTGGCCGGCATGCTGCATCATCCCCGCCCGCAAACTCTTTCTCACAGCCGCCAGCACCCCAAACATCGCCCCATAAATTCCGATCGTAATCACGCCCTTAAATCCCTGATACATATGCGCCAGCCCAAACACGACCGCCTGGAACACGATCGCCAGATCCACCCGCCCGGTGATCGCCAGCAACTGCCTCTGCAGGTAACCGCGAAAGATAAACTCCTCGCAGAACCCAGCCGCAGTGCACAGCACAATCCACACCGCGATCTCCACCGGCCCTTGCGGCAGCAAAGCCTTCACCGCGCCCAATCCCGTCGTGTTCTCCCCGATAAATTTCTCCAGCGTCAACAGAACTCCCGCCACGATCAGCCAGAAAAGAACCGCCACTCCCACGTCCCGCGCAACATCCACCACGCTCGCCCATCTACCGCCGATCACCTCCCGCACCCGCGTGCCCCAAAGCCTCAACCCGAGCCAAACATACAAGTACAGCGCCAGCTCGAAAGCGATCATCGCCCCATAAAGCGGCAGTCGCGATGAAAGGTGCGCGTTTTCCAGGCCGGGCTGCTGATGCCCCTGCACAATAGCGAGGCCAACCACCACGATCAAAAAAACAACCGTGTGCCACCAAGGCGCGATACGAGTCCGCCTGTTCAAATCCGGTAATTGCGTTGGAAAGCCAGCCATGAAGTCCGGTGCCCGCAGATTGTCAGTCTACCAGTGAATTCCCCGCGCAACTCAGCGGATACGATGAGAGACTTGCTATTCGACCCGGAGGAAAATCATCGCCCCGAAGTGGAAATCGGTCGCAACGGCCCAGATCGTAGCCGCGGGAGCAGGCACCGCCTATCTAGTGGGATATTGTCTGCAGCAGCCTTTCACGTTCCTTCGAATATTGGGCCTGCTTCTCACGACAGTTTCGTTCGCTCTGTGGGTGACGGCGCGAATCCATCTCGGCAGGTCCTTCTCGATTGCGCCCAAAGCCACAGCCCTCGTAACCCGCGGCCTCTACTCGAAGATCCGCAATCCCATCTACGTCTTCAGCGCCGCGTGGATCGCCGGACTGGCGCTCGCCCTAGGCCATCCCATCGCGCTGCTGCTAGTGATCCCGCTAATTCCGATGCAGACAGCCCGCGCCAGAAGGGAAGCGCGCGTCCTCGAAGAAAATTTCGGCGAAGCATATCGCGAATACCGCCGCAAAACGTGGTTTTGACGCGCGCGCGCCTGCTACGATTTCGGAAACCCGTAAAGCTCCTCAGGATTCCTCACCAGAATCCGCTCACGAGTCTCCTTCTTAGGAGCCCACTGCGTGAGCAAATCGAACAGCACGGCGTCATCCGGCTTGGTAGTCTCATTCGGATGCGGCCAGTTGCTTCCCCAAATCACGCGCTCGGGGGCCGCCTGCACGTACGCCTGTCCCACTTGCACCATGTACGGATACGCCGCAGTCCCTTCCTTGCTGGTGTCGAATCCCACCGCCAGCACCGTCCACGTCCGGCCCTTGTCCATGAGCCTGCGGATAATTCCGAAAGCCGGGTGATTGGCGCCCGCGGGCGGCGGTATCCGGCCCATTTGATCGAACACGATCCGTGAAGGCAGCCGGTTCCAAATCTCTTCGTGAGCCACGATCACGTCCGCGGTCGCGCTGATCTTCACATGCCAGCCCATATCGTTGATGCGCTTCGACAGCGGTTCCACCATGTCGACAGTCACCGCCGCCGCCGTAGTGGGATTGCCCGACAGCGAAAACCGCAGCCCCCGAATCCCCCCGCGGTCCAGCGCCTTCAATTCCTCGTCCGTCACAGCCGGAGTCACCACCGCAATTCCGCGCGCATTCGCTCCAAACTGAGAAATCGCGTCCAGCGTAACTTTGTTGTCGGTCAGATACGGCCGCGGCGTGGTAACAATATTCCGCGTGGTGCCGATCCGCTTCTGCAGCAACCGGTAATCCGCCACCGTTGAATTGGGCTCGATGCCCGCCTGCGCCGGAGGGAACCGCGCCGCATCGTAGATGTGCTGATGGCAATCGCACGCATGCGCCGGCGCCTTCAGCTTGGGGAGTTCCGTGCCCGCGGAATTGGGCGTAGCCTGCTGAGCAGCCTCAAGAAATTCCCCTGGGACGATTCCCGCAGCCCCCAGACCAGCAAGCCCCGCCCCCGCTCCCTTAATAAACGCCCGGCGCCCAATCCTATGTTCACTCATTCAGAAAATCCCCCATGCGGGCCCATGAGCCCGCAGCAACTCGGTGATCCATCGTCTATCGAGAGGAGTCGAGTCGCCCCTACCCGCCAGCACCGCCCTCCGTCAGCTTTTTGAAAATCCGTAAAGCGTCTCAGGATTATCCACAAGGATGCGGTGCCGCGTAGCCTCGTCGGGTGCCCACACGGACAGAAGATCGAACACCACCGCGTCGTCCGGCTTAGTCGCCTCGCCCGGATGCGGCCAATTGCTCCCCCAGATCATTCTTTCGGGAGCGGCTTTCACGTAAGCCTGCGCCACCTTGGTAACGTCGGCAAACGTAGGCGGCCCATCCTTGCTGTCCCCGGCCGCCATCGAGAGCTTCACGTACGTCCGCCCCTTATCCAGCAGCTTCAGCATCACCGCGAATCCCGGATGGTTCACGCCCATCGGCTGCTCGATGCGCCCCATGTGATCGAACACCAGCACGGACGGGAAATTCAGCAACAGGTCCTGCAGCGCCACCAGCTGCGTGCCGCTGGCCCCGAAATCGATGTGCCATCCCATGTCGTTCACGCGCTTTGCCAGCGGCTGAAGCGCGGTCACCATCGCGACGGCGTCCGCCCCCAATCCAAAGCGCGCCGCGCGAATTCCGCCCTTGTGCAGCACTTCCAGCTCCGCATCCGTGATGGCCGGGTCCACGGTGGCCGCGCCGCGCGCATTCGGTGCAAACTGGGCGATGGCGTCCATGGTCACGCGGTTGTCCGTCAGGTACGGCCGCGGCGTAGCAATCACGTTTCGCCCCAGCCTCAGCCGCTTCTGGAACAGCCGGTAATCCGCCACGGTCGCATTCGGTTCCGAACCGGGCTTCGCCGGCGGAAAGCGCGTCGGATCGTAGATGTGCTGATGGCAGTCGGTAGCCAGTGGCGGCGCCTTCAGCTTGGGCCGCTCGGTGCCCGAAGTGTTAGGCACAGCCTCCTGCGCTTCGCCGATTCCCGCAGATCCGGCGCAAGCCGCGGCCAAAGTTGCGATTCCCGCGCTCTTGATAAATCCCCGGCGATCCATAGTGTTTTCGCTCACTCGACCATCCTCCACCGAAATTTTTGCACCGCGTCAGCCACTACGCTTTCGCGAACCCATAAAGCGCCGCCGGATTCGAAACCAGTATCCGATGCCGGGTAGCCTCATCGGGCGCATACTCCGAAAGCAGATCGAAAATCATAGCGTCGTCCGGCTTGGTAGTCTCGTTCGGATGCGGCCAGTTCGTACCCCAAACCATTCGTTCCGGCGCGGCCTGCACGTAAGCCTGCGCCAGTTTCACTACGTCGGTATAAGCAGGCGGCCCCATCTTGCTGTCCCCGCCCGCAAGAGAAAGTTTCACCCAAGTCCGTCCCTTATCGATGAGCCTTCGCACAATCGCGTACGCCGGATGGTTCACGCCCGCCGGTTCCGGAATCCGCGCCATGTGATCGATGGCGATCACGGCAGGGAATTTCATCAGCAGATCCTCCACCGCGATGATCTGATCCGCGCTGATCCCGAAGTCGATATGCCAGCCCATTTCATTAACGCGGCCAGCCAGAGGTCTGAATCTTGTTGATCGTCCCCGCCGCATCGCCCCCCAGCAGCAGGAACCGCACCCCGTTCATCCCGCCCTTTTTAAGGCTTTCCAGCTCGGCGTCGGTAATCGAAGGATCGACGGAAGCCAACCCCCGCGCATTAGGAGCAAATTGAGCAATAGCATCGAGCGTCACGCGATTGTCGTTAACATACTCCTTGGGAGTAGCAATCACGTTCCGCGTAGTCCCCAGCCGCCTCTGCAGCAGCCGGTAATCCGCAACGGTAGCATCCGATTCCGTGCCCGGCCGCAGAAACGGAAACCGCACCGGGTCAAATATATGCTGGTGACAATCGCAAGCAAGCGGCGGTGCCTTAAGCGTGGCGCGTTCAGTCCCCGAAGTATTAGGAACCGTCTCCTGCGCGCCAGTCACCCGCGCAGGAATGACGGCCGCCACGCCCGCAAGCCCAGCCCCCTTAAGAAAGGTCCTGCGCCCGATCCCCCGCGCCCCCCATCCCGTATCCAATGCGTTCTTCAATGAATCCCCATACGGATATGCGTCCCACCCCAGCAAGCGTGTCAACCAGCGCGTCGCTCATGCCAGCGAAAAAAAAGCCGCAAGCGAGCGGGATGTTACCGGCAACCTCAAAGCAAGTCAATCGCGCAGGACGGATGTGCGGCGCGGATGAGGTTTTGTGGTTCGAAGGCGAGCGGCTGCCGGTTTGAGAAAAGCACAGGAAAGGGCGCTCACGAGCGGCCTTTGCCGGAATCGTCCAGGGCCATGAGGGCTTCGGGGAAGGGATGGAAGAAGGTCTGGTCGCGCAGGTATTCCGATTCGAACCTTTCGACCCAGGACCTGAGTATGCTGACGGAGCTGCTTAGCGGTGTCTTTCCCTGCCGATAGGCCTCGGTGATTTCGAGGAAGTGGCGCTTTTCGCGCGCGGACAGCTCCTTTTTGAAGTAGCCGAGGGCGTGCATTAGCACGTTGACTGGCGACGCGTGTCGCGGAGTCTTCTGCAGCGCCTTGCGAAAATATACGCCGTAGGAGTCGAGAAGCTCGCCGATGGCTTTGCCGTCCTGATTGGCGACAATTCGGCCCAGTTCGCGCAGGTTTGTCTGGCTGTAAGACATCAGCAGCAGTTTGTTCGCGGCGTGAAAGCGCACCAGGCTGTGCATCGAGGGTTTTTGCTGCAGACGGCGGAAGCGGGCGGAGGCGAAGATGCGCGTCAGGAAATGCTCGCGGATATTCATGTTTTTGAGGCGGCCTTCATCCTCGACGGCGCGGTCGCCGAACCGCTCCATCACGGCGCCTCCGAAAAAACCGGCGGTTCGGCCGATTGACGCTCCCTTTTCCGGCCCCGCGTACACCTTTACGTCGGTGAAGCCGCAGGAGGGCGAGCGATTCTTCAGGATGAACCCGTCCACCTCATCGAGATCGTCGAGGAAGCGGGAGGTGAAGCCGCGCATCCTCTCGGAGAGGTCGAGGCCCGAGGCGGGCTGTATTAGTTTGAAGCTGGCCCCGGACGCGACGACGCGGACGGGAGCGCGCGGCGTCCCCAGGCCGATTTCTACTTCTGGGCAGACGCAGACGAACTCCACGTGGGGCTCGATGCGGGCGACGAATTTGTCCTGCACGATCTGGCCGTTGTAACGGCAGGGATCGAAGCCGATGCACTTGCTGATGACGATTCTCGGTTTCGGGAACGCTGTCAAAGTGGGTTTTCCGGAGTTCTCGCCAGCCCGCGACATTCAGCCGGACGAACTTCCGCTCAAGCATACCGCTTACGTGGTGGAAGTGCTGGAAGAAGAGGCTTTGGTGCCCATGCGCCAATACGCAGAGGAAGGGAAGCGGTGGGGGAGGATTTCAAACGCCAGAGAAATCGACGCGCGCTAAAAAAATTGGCCGGGGTGGGGAGCTGACTCCCACCCCGGCCAACGAGCTTTCGGCCCTGGCAGATACGGCTTACGGCTTCTTAACGGTGTTGATCGTCTTCAGAATGCGCGAAACGATCTGGTAAGGATCGCCCTCGGAGTTCGGGCGGCGATCTTCCAGATAGCCCTTGTAGCCGTTCTTGATGAAGTTCACCGGCAACCGGATGGAAGCGCCGCGGTCGGACAAACCGTAGCTGAACTTGTCGATGGCCTGCGTTTCGTGCAGACCTGTCAAGCGCAGATGGTTGTCCGGGCCATACACCTCGATGTGCGCGGCGATGTTGTCCTGGAAGGCCTTCATCAGGGCTTCGAGATATTCCTTGCCGCCGACTTCGCGGATGTACTTGGTCGAGAAGTTGGTGTGCATGCCCGATCCGTTCCAGTCACCCTTGATGGGCTTGCAATGCAACACGACATCCACCTGGTATTTCTCACAGAGACGCATCAACAGATAGCGAGCGGTCCAGGTATCGTCGGCGGCTTTAGCCGAGCCTTTGGCGAAGATCTGGAATTCCCACTGGCCTTTCGCGACTTCCGCGTTGATGCCCTCGTGGTTGATACCGGCGGTAAGACAGAGGTCCAGGTGCTCCTCGACGATCTGCCGGGCGATGTCTCCCATGTATTTGTAGCCCACGCCGCAATAATACGGGCCCTGGGGAATGCTCGGGTGGCCGTGTTCCGGGAAGCCGAGAGGACGCCCATCCTTGAAGAGGAAGTATTCCTGCTCGAGTCCAACCCACAAGTCGGGATCGTTCTCGATGGTGGCGCGCATGTTGGTGGAATGCGGCGTGCCGTCCGGATGCATGACCTCGCCGAGAACGATATAACCGTCCTTGCGCGCTCCGTCAGGATACAAAGCCACGGGCTTGAGCACGCAGTCCGACTTGCTGCCCTCGGCCTGCATGGTTGAACTGCCGTCAAATCCCCAAAGGGGCAGCTCGGCGAGTGTGGGTGGTTTTTCAAATGATTTCAGTTGGGTCTTGCCGCGCAGTTCCGGAACGGGCTTCCTGCCGTCAAGCCAGATATATTCGAGTTTGTATTTGGTCATGGGAGCAGAGGATACATTAGGAGGTGCGTGCCGCCAACAAATTTTGAATAAATAAACGATTCTTTATTTTTATGCAAGCTATGAATCCTGCTGATGGAACGGAGTGTTTTCGGGTTCTTCCCGACGCTGAGTACTCAGCTTTGGCCATACTTTCCCTGCACCCAAGACGCTG
>CAWCQH010000027.1:0-448363 GCA_963797585.1 uncultured Acidobacteriota bacterium | reverse complement strand
GCGTACGGCGGCACTTGCGTATTGTAATTAGGCATATCCCCTCCAGAATTTCTTCCAATTCGTATCAAGTTCTCGTAGCGGGCGTGCTGTGAAGGTAGTGCAGTAGCAGTTCTGCTGCGGCAGTGTGCAGCTTTAGCCGTTCCGGGTGCCCGACCCTTCGGTGTAAAGGGTCGGTCTTTCGCTTTCGCTGTTGCCTTTGCCGTTCGTTGTCATCCCGACAGAGCGAAGCGACGAGGGATCTCTCTTAATCTTCGGTTGAATCACCAACCAGGAGGGGGCCATTCACACAATTCGAGGCTAACAAAAAAATTTGTACGCTTTTCCAAATCCGCTGTCAACTCGTTGTTGTCGTGGTAGAAAATCGCCCAAGGCAACCGGTGCAGCCGCAGCCGCACCGGCATCCTCGGGCAAATCCAATCGAAGCAAGGCACCCAAACCCATCCCCACTCCGATTGTTCGCAAACGGTGGCACTTTCTGAGGAACGTCTCTTAGGTCAACAGGAGGGAACAACACCGAACCAGCGACACAATTCGAGGCTAACAAAAAAAGTTTTACGCTTTTCCGAATTTCCTGTCAACTCATTGTTGTCGTGGTAAAAAGTCGCCCAAGGCGCCTATCGTGCCCACTTCCCTTTTCGCAGTCATCCTGAGGAGCATAGCGACGAAGGCTCTCTCTTGCCTTTGCTTTTCCGCCTTTGCTTTTCCGCCTTTGCTTTCCGTCGTCATCCCGAGGAGCGCAGCGACGAAGTACGATTCCCATCGCTCGCCTTTCGAGTGACGAATCTCTCTTCGCCGTTGCCTTTGCGGGTGCCCCACCCTTCGTCCTGTAAGGGTGGGTCTTAGCTTCTCCCTGATTCCCCGCGCGCCATCCACGGCAATTGAGCACAACGCGGTGATCGCCCGTCATCCGCCGTTGCCCCGAGGCAACGCCTTTTAGGGGGTCGGAACTTCAGTTCCGACAAAAAAGAACAGCCGCGCAGCGCCTTCCTCTCGCGGCGAATTTCCCGCGACCCCGGCCAGATTCAATCTCCCCTCTACTGCGGCGGTGCCGTCGGCACACCAGGTTGCGGCGGCGATGGCGGTGTTGGTGGCGCCCCAGGCTGCATAGGCCCCGCAGGAGCCGCATTCTGCTCGGTCCCCTGCAAATACTCCCTCATAGGCTCGTTGCGCAACACGAACCGGTACCCGTTGTCAGTGTTCACATCGATGGTCTTCTGCAGATCCAGCTGATCGAATCCAATCACATGGTCCGTAGCGTTTCCACTCGCATCGAGAGTAGTAAAGTGCAGGTAGTTGTCGTTCACCAGCCAATAATCCGTAACGTCATACACCGTGCCGTCTTTCAAAAACAGTTGCACCAGCTGATTCCCGCCGTAGACGATCGGCGCCGAGCCATTGCCGTAAAGTTCCGGCCCCTGCTCCGATTCGATCTGCGGCTCGATGTTCCCCGCGCTGTAATTGCCACCAGAGTTCCCGTAGCCGCCATAGCCGTAATCGTAATAGGGAAAAAGCCCGCACCCAACTCCCCCGCTCCAATAAGGATCGCAGCCGCCAAGGCCCCAGCCCGCGCCCCAACCCAATCCTCCGCCCCATCCAAAGCCAAAAAACGGGTAGCCAAATCCGTATCCAAACCCATAAATGGGTCCGCCGAAAATCGGACGCCCCCTCACCGGACCCCTAACGGGATAGATCGGACGCCGCGGATGCATCCATTCGGGCGATCTCGTTGTCGGCGCCGAGTTGCGCCACATTTCATGTCCCTGGCCAGAAAAACTCAGCGGCCCCGCCCCCGTCGACGGCAGAACCCGCGCGCTGTTTCCCGCAGGCGGGAATCCGATTACCACATGCTGGGGCGGCCCCAGCACCACCGGCTGTGCTGGCGTGATCGTCGCGCCCCCGATCAGGCCATTCCCAATGCGATTCCCGATCACAGGCTGGTTCACCCCAGGCCGCGTAGACAGATGCACCGCCGGCGGTGGTGCCGCCACGTAATTGTGCGTCCCCGCGCCAATCGGACCCGCCGCATGGACAGGCGCCGAAAAGTGTGGCGCGGGAGGTGCGCTAACATGCGGCGAACTCATATGTCCCCCGCCACCTCCGCCAAAATGTCCACCGCCACCGGCGTGGCCTCCGCCATGCTGCGCCCAAGCAATGGAGCCCGGCGCACACACCAATGCGGCGACACCTGCGAGGTTCACCAAAGTTTTCAAGAGAATTGAACGGGGAGAACGAAAACGCGCCATGTCTCACCCTCCTTTCCACCAGCCAGAACTCGCGAGGGCCGCGCGATACGATCCGCAGTGATTCTAGTACATTGGACGTCCCGCCGCACAACGAAGTTGCAGCACGCCAGCCGCCAACATCGTGCAATCCGGCTTTCCACAGCAGGTAATAGAAGTCCTGTAACCACGCGCCACCTTCCCGCGTATCACCCCTACAGAAAACTTGGGTGGTGCGATCTGCGCCCGTAATTTTGCGGCAGACTCAAGGAGGCACCATGGATCCAATCAGAGACGACCAGGAACTTCTCCAGTCCGAGTTTGAGATCTTCAAGAAAGACGCAGCCGGCAACCCCATCTGGGTCGAAACCGCCGTAGGTCTAGACCAAGCCAGGAAGCGCCTAATAGCCCTCTCCGGAAACTCCACCGGCGACTACCTGGTCTTCAACCCGCGAACCAACAGCTTCGTCGACGTGAAAGTGCAAGCCAAGTCCGCCTGAATTGCAGGCGGCGCCTGATTCCGCAGTAAATCGCAGTTATCCTCGACCGGAGGTGGAAATTGAAAACTGCCCTTAGAGACACTGAGTACCCACAAAATACACCACAATTTTCGAGAGGCAACGCCATGAAAATCGTGATGGTGTTGGCCGCGTTAATCGGATTTTGTTTGCTCATTCAACCTCACCGCGTGCAGGCGCAGGGTGCTGATTTCTGCCAGCAATTTATAGGCGGTTCTCGCATCAGCCTGGAAGCATGCATTCAGGACCTCGACGAAAAGGCCCGCTTCGCGGCGGAAGAAAGGACGGGCGAAGTGGTGGGCCTGTGGATGTCCAATAAGGACCTCACAAACTCCGTCAAGAATCTTCAACGCACCGTTGGCGGCATCGAGAAAAAAACAGATAACGTGGACATAGATGAATTAAATATTAATCTGCTCGGTAAACGGACGGACGCTGCGGACGATCTGAATGACCGTGTCAAGAAGTTGGAACACACGGTCGATGTTCAGGGGGCACTTTTGGACGATCAGCAACAACAGATCGAAGTCTTACGGAAAATGATCGACCTAATGAATCGCGTCGTCCCTGTAAAAAAGCCGAAAGCGCCGTGAAGCAGCATTCCGACTGGCGGCAGCGCACTTCACTCGGACCACGGCGGACGTGGGAATTGAAAACTACTCTCGCAGAACCATTCCCCTGATTGTGAAGTGGCTGGAAATCTGCCAGTTTGCCGCCGCGGCGACAGCAGTTGCAGGTGCAGTTGCTTTTACGGGTGCCCGACCCTTCGGTGTTAAGGGTCGGTTTTTGCCTTCGTTCTTTTCTTTTCGTGTCATCCCTCACCCATACGCGCCCGGCGCGCATGGGTGAAGGACCTGCTTCTTCTTTTGTCGTTGGCTGTCATCCTGAGGAGCGCGGCGACGAAGTACGCTTCTCCATCGCTCGCTTTTCGAGCGATGAATCTCTCTTTGTGCGCAATTCCCAATTCAACCGTCCCGCCGCAAGCAACGCCGTTTAGGGGGTCGGAACTTCAGTTCCGACAAAAAAGAACAGACGCGCAGCGCCTTCCTCTCGCGGTGAATTTCCCGCGACTCGGACTTCGAGCAACAAAGTCGCTTTCGCTTTGTTTGTCTCCCGTTGTCATTCGGAGGCCACGCAACGACAAAGGGTCTCTCTCTCCGGCTCGCCGCCCTCCACTCCCTGTATACTTCTCCCCGTGATTCCGTTCCTGCATCTGGGCAGTCTCAACGTACCCACGTTCGGCTTGATGGTTGCCACGGCGATGGCCTGCGCCTACTTCGTCCTGCGCGCCGACATCTTCCGCCGCGGCCTCGCGCCCGACAAAGCCTCCGCGGCCGCCACCGCCGAGACGTTCATCGCCTTCCCCTGCCTCGCCGGAATCGCCGGCGCGAAGCTCTATCACGAGCTGCAATCGCCGGGCGAATTTTTCGCCCATCCCCTGCAGCACATGTTCAGCCAGTACGGTTTTGCCTGGTTTGGAGGACTCCTGGCAGGTTTCGCTGCCTACGCATGGCTCGCCTGGATGCGCCGAATACCGCTGCTGGAAATGTTTGACGCCGGCTCGCCCGCCGCGGCGCTGGGGTACGGCATCGGCCGCATCGGCTGCTTTCTTTCAGGCGACGGCGACTACGGCATTCCGACTTCCCTGCCGTGGGGCATGAGCTTTCCCAACGGCCTGGTTCCCACCACCGAACGCGTCCACCCGACTCCCCTCTACGAATTGATCGCCGCCTGCGCGATCGCCTGGTGGCTCTGGCGGCTCGGAGCGCGGCAGATTGCGCACCGATCCGCGGCGGCGACATCCGCAACGCCACAGTCTTCGCGATCGTCCGCAAAGAGCGCATCCCCAGGCAGCGCCGCCCAGTCGCGCATCCCGCGCGGCGGAATCTTCGCCGCCTACCTGATTCTCACGGGCCTCGAGCGCTTCCTGGTGGAATTTATCCGGATCAACCCGCGCTCGTTCCTGGGCATGTCCAACGCGCAGGCCGCCGGATTGCTCTCGCTGATCGCAGGCGCGGCACTCTGGTGGCGACTCCGAACCGCCAGCGCATCGCCGCGCCACGCCCACCGCTAGACTTACTCTGCCGTGCCCTGTTGCGGTTTCCTGTAGCGGCCTGCCTTGGACAATCGCCTCGGCCCGAATCTCCTGTCAGCCTTCTGCCAACCGGAGACCGTGGGCAACGCCCTTCTTTTGAGATTCTCCTCATCCTGCCGCTTCTTCTCCGAGTAAAGGAGTCCCCGGCTCGCGCCTCTCAGTTGGAGCTGGGCGAGCGCCGAAATTGGCCGTTCCTTCGGCGGAGGCGATTCTTCGCCGCCACACACGGGCCCCAGCGAAATCTGCACCGGGGCATGTCCCATCGCCACCGGCCTCTTATCTCTCGGCCTGCCGTCCTTCCCGGCAGCCGACACCATCGTCTCCGCCTCGATGAGCACTTGTTCCCATTCCGCTTCCGCCGCGCCCGCGCCAACGGCCCGGTCGCCAAACACATTTTCTCCATGTTCCACCACCGGTATCCACAGCCTCTGGGAAAACAGTTCAATTTCCACGAAAAGCGATCTCTTCTGCTTCTCCACCGGCGCCTCCAGTTCATACCCGCTGCCATCCGGTAAGTGCTGTCGTGCCAGCACCAGATCGAACCCGCCGCCCGCGACCAGCCTTCGCGCTTCTTTCAGATTGTCGGCGGAATAGGCCCCCCAGCCCCGGCGTCCCATTCGCGTGAGCATTGCGACGTCCTGCGCGCCGGCTTTCCCGACAAACAGCGTGCGCATCGCAATCAAAGGCATAATTTCTATCTCTTCCGGCGCAATCCGTTTTTCCGCCGCGCCCGGCGGGTCATTTCAGGTCATGACGAACTGAATTAGAAACGCATAATCTGCCACGCTTACGAGGTATTCCCGCCCGGCTAGAGTGCGAGGGATTGCGGTGCCGTGTTGCCTTCCCGTCGTTCTTCCACAATCCCCGGCATCGAGCCGGGCGAGAACCTTCGTGAAGCGTTTATAAACAACTTCCCCTTCCAGCTAGGCTGTCAACTTAAACGCGCGCGCGCCGCATTACAATTCGCAACAGTACTGCATTTCTGTGTGCGGTATATACACAGGCGACGCCCCAACCGACCGTGGATTTGCCGCCTACCGGCAGCGCAGGTTCCGGCATATCGCCAGGCGCAACATGGCAATTTCCCGGAGCGCCTTGCGGTTTCTACGCAGGAAAACGGCGTCCGTCTCTCCGTGCTTTTACGGATTCTATGCTTGGCTGGACATAGAGTTCCGCGGTTATTTAATTTAATTATTGACATATGTTATATCCGGGCATATTTTCCATTTAATTTCGCCTGTCGCAGGGCCGTGCTGTCGATCGGCGGAGGATCCGTGTCCTGTTTTCATTTTTCAGCCGGAGCCAGAGATACCGAGGCTTCCAAAGTCCGGGCGAGGTTCTCCGCGAAAACTTCGCAAACGCGGAGCTGCTGCTGATCCTTCCTGTTTGTCCGCTGATTATTCCGACTATGCGTTCCGGGGCGCTCTCGACGAAACGCTCGCGAGCATGTTCGGTGAACTCATGTTGCTGGTCGATGACCGGGGAACCATCCGCGCCATCTGGGCCGCCGACGAAACATCTCTTCAGCGCCCGGCCCGAGTGCTGGTGGGGGAAAGAATCTCCGCCGTACTGTCCGGAAAGCGTCACGCGCCGCTCCGAAAGCTGCTGCAGCGCGTCCGGAAGACGAACCGCGTCCAGCATCTCGAATATCCCCTGGACTTTTCCGGGGAAACACGCTGGTTCACGGCACGCGTATTTCCCGCGGAAGGCAGCGCAGGCCTTCCGAAAATGGTTTGCTTCCTGTTACGCGATATCACCGATCGCAAGAGAGCCGCAGAAACTCTTCGCAAAAACGCGGCCCTGCTGGAGCAGTCCGAGAAACTCGCCAACGCCGGAAGCTGGGAATGGGACGTCAAAACCGGGTCCATCATCTGGTCCGACAACTTATACCGGCTGCGCGGATATGCTCCGGGCGAAGTGCCCCTTAACAAAGCCACCTGCGTGCAAATGATTCATCCAGACGACCGGCAGGAGGCCGCGACGCTCCTGGCCAAGGTCGTGGCCACAAGCCGTCCCATGGAGCACGTGTACCGGTCGTTGTGCAAAGACGGAGGGATTCGCGTCTTCCACACCCGGTTCGCTGCCTTGTTCTCCGAATCCGGCGAGGCCGTCCGACTGGTAGGCAGCACGCAGGACATCACCGAACGGAAGCTGGCCGAAGAAAAGCTCAGGAAGAGCGAAGCCCTGCTGGCGCAGGCCGAGCAGGTTGCGCAGTTAGGAAGCTGGGAGTGGGACCTCGAGAAAAATGAAATCACGTGGTCTGAGCAGCGTTATCGCATGGCCGGAATGGATCCGCGCATGCCCAGCCCCTCCGTCGAAACCTTCTGGAATATGGTGCATCCCGCCGACCGCGAAAGCCATCGTGCGGTGATCGCCAAGGCCGTCGCCGGCAAATGCCCCCTGGAATACGAGGTCCGCTTCGTCCGGGCGGACGGGGAGATTCGAATGATCCATTCGAGGGGTATTCCGGTGACGGACGCCTCCGGACGGCTCGTGCGTTTTGCGGGCATGTCGCAGGACGTCACCGAGCGCCGCAAGGAGGAGGACCGCCTGCGCCTGAGCGAGGCCTTGCTCGATCAAGCCGAGGAAATCGCGGGATTTGGCTGCTGGGACTACGACGTCGCCTCACGCAGGGTCATCCTCTCAAGGAACCTCCAAAGGATGTACGCAATATTTTCGGACGGTGATTTTGATCCGGAACTTTACTGGGAGAACGTCTTGCGCGACGACCGCCACGAGCTCCGCCGCACGGTCCTCGACGCCATCAAAAAATGCCGCCCCTTCGAATACACCACGCGCTATAGGATGCCCGATCGAACCACAAGGGTCTACCACATGCGAGGAATCCCGGTCGCGGGGAGCGACGGTTCCGCGGTCCGCGCGCGAGGCGTCGTGCACGATGTCACCGGTCAAATACGCACCGAGGAAGATCTGCGCCGCCTGTCGCAGGAACTCATGCGCACACAGGATGCCGAGCGCCGCCAGATCGCCCGCGACCTCCACGAATCCGTGGGGCAGACGCTCGCTGCGTTGAAAATGACGCTCGCCAACCTCGATCACGCGCACGCGGAGAATGGCAACACTGCCGACCCCTTGCAAGAGGCTCGCGGACTTGCCGAGGACGCCATTCGCGAGATCCGCGTGGTTTCCTATCTGATGCATCCGCCCATGCTCGATGAAGCGGGGCTGGCCCCCACGCTGGAGTGGTATGCACGCGGATTTTCCGACCGCAGCAACATCCAGGCAACCGTGGAAGTCGACCGCGATCTGGGACGTTTCTCCCAGCAGATCGAGACCACCATTTTCCGCATCGTGCAGGAAGCGCTCACCAACGTCCATCGCTATTCCGGCAGCCACACCGTTACCATTCGCGCAGCTCGCCAGGATGGCCAGGTCGTGGTGGAAGTAAGCGACCAGGGCTGCGGCCTGCACTCGACCGCTCCGGGACGCCATGCCCGCCTGGGCGTGGGCGTCGCGGGAATGCGCGAGCGCGTAAAGCAGTTGAACGGTGTTTTTGAAATGGAGAGCAGGCCCGGCCGCGGCACTACCGTTCGCGCGGTTTTTCCATTTGTAATGCAGGAACCGCAGCGGAATCCCGCTTTCACGGCGGAGAGTGACGCCGCGGAATCTTTTAAAGGAGAATGAGGAGTCCGGGGCCGCCGGCCGCATCCCTCCGCAAAAGCCGGTAGGCAACGCGCAGCCTCTACAAACAAACTATGAACCTCGAAAAACCGTATCGCGTTTTGATCGCCGACGATCATGTCGTCGTCCGTCGCGGCGTCCGCGCCATGCTGGAGACGCTGCCCAGCGTCGAAATCTGCGGAGAGGCTTCCGACGGCAACCAGACCATGCACTACATCAAGAAAGAAAAGCCCGACCTGCTCGTCCTGGACCTGACCATGCCCGAAATGAACGGCCTGGAAGTGGTGCGGTCGGTGCGAGAGGAATCCCCCTCCACCGATATCCTGGTGCTCACCATGCATTTCTCCGAGGAACTGGCGCGCGAATGCCTCTCTTTCGGGGCGCTCGGCTATGTGCTCAAGTCGGATGCCGATACCGACCTGCTCGCGGCCGTCGACCACATTCGCCAGCACCAGCCGTACTTCACCAGCCAGCTGTCGATCACCATGTCCAAGACCTTCGTGGAGGGCCCGGGAAACCCGGAAAGCATGCTCCCGGGGACGAACCTCACGCCGCGCGAAGTGGAGGTGCTTCAGTTGCTGGGTTCGGGAAAAAGCAACAAGGAAATCGCTGGGATCATCAAGGTATCGACCCGGACCGTCGAGAGCCACCGCAACCACATCATGGAAAAGATGCAGTTCGAGAGCTTCAGCGAGCTGGTCCGCTTCGCCGTCCGCAACAATCTGGTGGAACCGTAGGTTTTGGCGGAGGTGGCAAGGACGCGCAGGCATCCGGCCGGACCGCGCGCAAAAAAAACGCCCGGGAATCGTTCCCGGGCGCGGATTCGATCTCAACCTCTTGTGCAGAATAGCCGCCCTTCCGGGCGGCCGCGATCTAGGAAGCTTTTTCCACCTTTTCCGTCTTCTCCGCCTTCTTCGCGGTTTTGCGGCGGCCGCGGCGGCGCGTGGGCTTCTCGGTGGGAGGCTCCCCGATGAGTTCGGCGCTCCACATGGACGTCACGAACTTCTTTACCCCGTGATCGTCGAAATCGATCGTCGTGCGGTCGGTGTTCGATTCGGTAACAATCCCAACTCCGTACTGCGTGTGGCGAATTGTCTGACCTTCAACCAGGATTTGCACATTTCCTCCTTCGGATTAGACCGTTGCAACACTTCTTTAAGAAAATCAGTGATACGGCTTCAGACAACGGTGCCTTGCCCGGCAGGAACATTCTCCGGTGAGCACCCCGCAAACAAATGGAGCGCCTCAGAATTTCCGGAGAGGCGTCAGAGACCGACGACGTGCTCGGCCTGCAAACCCTTCGGCCCCTGCTTCACTTCGAACTCCACCGCCTGACCTTCGTTCAGGCTCTTGTAACCCTCGGCCTCGATGGCCGAGAAATGCACGAACACATCCTCGCCCGACTGCCGCTGGATGAACCCGTACCCCTTGGCGGCATTGAACCACTTCACGGTACCTTGCTCTTTACTCACTTCTGTAGGCTCCTAATTTGTTTAAACGGAGGCAGTTAGCCCCCAGAAAGCTGCCTGCCGCCAGGATTGCGCCACCTTGCAAAAAAAAAGCTGCTGGGGGTCACCCGGCAGCGTGTTGAACTAGGTCAAAAGCAATTCATGAGCGGCAAACGCAATACAAAATTACCATAAACAGGCCCATTTCTGCAAGGGTTTGAACTCGGTCGGCAGGGGTACAGTTTGAATTTAGCAGAGACTAAGAACGCTGGGTTTCGCCTAACGCATTGCCCTTTTGTTCTAGGTCTTTCTTTTGTTGAGATTTGCCTATAACAAAGACTGCGACTAGTCCACCAAGAGCACCGATAATTGGCACTAACCCTGCAGCGCTTTTGCCCGCATAGATAAGGAAGGTTCCGCTTCCTATTGCTGCCATACAAATGAGGAATCCCAAGATTGTCCCGTTTCTCTGAGCACGGCAATTGGCATCAACAACCTGCTTCTCCAACAATTGCCGATGCTTTGATTGGTTCTCAGCCATCGATAAGATGCGCTCTGCTCCACCAGGAGCGGCATCATTGTATCTCGCTAAAATTTCTGGCGGAGGAAGAGGCCCAGAAAAACGCATCGATTGGGCTGTAATTTGGAATCCACTCGAAGGTGTAGCCGCGAGTTGTTTACGCTGCTCTCGAAGTTCTTTAGAGTGTCTGCTCACGCGATTGCGCGGTGGCTTGATTCAGCGCTTGCAGAAGTTCTTCGCCAACCGATCTCCAGTCAGCATAGACCGCGATGGCATCTGCCTCTTCGCGGGTACGGCTATGGTTGTATCTGTCGTAGGTACCCCAAAAATCAATGAGATGCGCTGTCCCACTGATGTAAGAGGGATTCGCAAAAAGGAAGGTAGATAGATAGGCCACAACGAAAGGTTATCTGAATTCAGCAACTCGGTCAAGCCGCTTGTTGTAGGCTATCGTCCAGAAGGGAAACAACTTCGTAGATAGTCTCCTAGGAATTGCAGCCTGACATATTTCCACAATGAAGCGGGCAGCAACAGGATGAGGTCGAGTTTCTTTGAGCGACCCGCTGGAGGTGGATCGTAGCTGTCTCCACCACTCAGGCGAGGCCGGTGAGGTGGGCGTAATCGTCGAGGCGCGAGAGGTCGTCGAGGGAGCCGCGGAAGCCGAGGTAGCCGTCGGGCCGGATCACGAGGATGCGATTCTTGCTGCCGAAGAGCGCGGCGATCTCGGGCGTCAGCAACCCGACGGGGGCTGCGGGGGCAACCGGGGGAACCACCTTTGGCGCCGCCGCTCGTGCGGCAGCGGCTGTCGCGGCCAGGGATGCCGCAGATGCTGCAACCGCGGCCGGAAATTCGGCGGACACCGACTCATAACCCGTCGAATCGCCCGCCGCATTTGGCGGGGCCTCCATCTCGGTGCCGAGGATGGCTTCGGCGCCGCGCAGCGCCATTACCGTCGCACGCGGCAGGCGCGCGCGAATCCTGTGCATGTCGGGTATGCCGATACCCAGCGCGAGGGGCCGACCCGTCTTGAGCGGGTCGAGCAAGCGGCCTGATTTGCCGTCCGCTAGCTCCACGTCGGGATTGGGAACGCGATCGCCCGCGCGCAGCGAGCCTGCTCCGCCGTAATCGGCCACAATTGACGAGCCGCGATATTCGATGGCGGTCTCCGAGACGAAACCGGCCGCCGCGTCCTGCACCACGTCCAGCCCCAGGAGCCCAGGCGCGACCAGATCGCGCAGGCGTTCCAATACTGCGTTGGTGCTGGTGACGACAGAAAGTCCGCGCGACGTGGTTTTCAACAGCGCGTCTCCCACCGCGCCGCGCTCTTCGCCATAGGTGTCGAGAAGCTCGGCGCGCGCTCCATCGGCGACGGCAGCCAACTTCCACGCGAGGTTGGCGGCGTCCTGGATGCCGGTGTTCATTCCCTGCCCCGCTACCGGCGAATGGATATGCGCGGCATCACCGGCAAGAAACGCGCTGTCGATGCGATATGCACCGGCCTTGCGCTCGTTGATGTTGAAAGGCGTCATCCAGACGGACGACTTCACCGTGATTTTGGCTCCGGTGCGGTCGAGCGCGGACTGGAAGTCGGCAAGCGTGGGCTGGCGGTCCACGGGCGGGGAGCCTTCCGCGCGGTGCATCACGACGATCACGCGGAGAAGCTTGTCACTGATGCGGCCGATGAACACGACGTCGCCGTGATGGATGTGGAGACGGAGATCGTCGCCCGGAACGTCGGGGCCGGCAAGCTCGAAATCGCCCAGGAAAAAGTCGAGCGGCACGGACTCGCCCTCGAAGGGAATGTTCAGCTGATTGCGCACGACGCTGTGCGCTCCATCGCAGCCGATGAGCCACCGCGCGGGAATCGATTGCGTAACGCCGGCGGCGGGGCCGGAATTGTGGCGGAGCTGGGCGGTGACGCCTTCGGGCAAGTTCTCAAACGAAAGCAGCTCCACGCCGCGCTCGATCTGGACGCCCAGCGAGCGCAGGTGTTCCGTGAGCAGGAGCTCAGTTTCGCTCTGCGGCAGAAAGAGAACGTAGGGATAGCGGCCGGGGATGCGGCTCAGATCCACTGTCGCGAGCGTCTTGCCTTCGCTCATCGCCGTGCCGCGCAGCAGCTTGCGCCCGCGCGAGACGGCTTCGTCAGCGATGCCGTAGCGCTCGAATTGCTCGATCGTCCGCGCCTGTACCACCAGCGCCTGGGAATGCTGCGCCGGGTGTTCGGCTTTGTCGATGAGGCGCACGGGAAGCCCCATGCGCGTAAGTTCGATGGCCATGGCGAGGCCGGTTGGGCCGGCGCCCGCGATCAGGATGGTGTCGTCTTGCCTCATGGGCACCCCATAGAGAGTATAGCCGCGTCAACCGGAAGAAAGACCACTGCAACGCTCTAATCGCGATGGAATCTGCCCTGCGGGAATGTCACGGGTAGACCGGATGGCCCAACGAAACAACTCGCGCCTCATTTGCCGCGCGGTACCATTGAAAACTATGAAGCAGGGCTCTACCATGGGCGAGTCATGTCTGAACGCAAGAAAACCCAAGCTGAAATTGTCTCCGAGATGACGGATATTATCTGCACTGACCTAGAGAAAATGCCCGTCGCGGAGCGAAAAGGCCGCCTCAAGACGTTTGGAGAAGCGATCAATCATGGCGGGAAGCGCTCCAGTGCTCGTCCCAAAGCTGCATCAGTTTCTCGTACTCGGCGGAAGTCTCAGCGTATCCCAGCTTAGCAAGTCCCGCTCTGAATTTCGGCAGGTCGCGGTCATTGAGCGCCTTTGTGACAATTCTGCGAACCTCCTTTCGTTCCTCCTCTGACAATTTCGCTAGCGTGCCGCGCGCAATTTCTAGAGGTATCCGTACCGGGAATCTTATCTTTGGCCATCCGGTGGGATGCTCTCAACTAAATGTTCGGGGTTCAAGAAAGAAATATGGCCGTGGGCATCGGCGATGCAGAATCGGGGTAAGATGGCAGATTCGAATTGGGGAGGGATGGCATGCGTCGAATTAGGAGCATGATTTTGATTGCAGTGGCGGCTGCGGGAATCTGCATGTTTCCGGCGCAGCGCACGCTGGCGCGGGCGGCAGGTTCACCTGCGGTGGCGCTTACTGGAACCGTCAGTTCCAGTGAGGAAGGCATGATGGAAGGCGTGCTGGTGAGCGCGCGGCGCGATGGCGCGACGATCACGGTGACCGTCGATAGCGATGAGCACGGGCGCTACACCTTTCCGCGCAACCGGCTCGAGCCCGGGCACTATTCGCTGCGCATCCGCGCGGTGGGATACGAGCTGGATGGCGCGGCGTCCGCCGATATCGCCGCCGGCAAGCCGGCCACCGTCGACCTGAAGCTGCGCAAAGCGAAGGACCTTGCCGCGCAGCTTACCAACACCGAGTGGCTGATGAGCATGCCGGGCACCGACGAGCAGAAGTTCATGATGGGCAATTGCGGCAACTGCCACACCTACGAACGTATTGTGCGCTCGCAGTACAACTCCGACGATTTTCTCGGAATCCTTCAGCTGATGGCGACGTTCGCGCAGGGCGCTACGCCCACGCATCCGAAGAAGCGCGGCCTCGAGCAGTTGACCGAAACGGGAACGATGGGCACGCCGAAAACGGCGGAGTTTCTGAGCACGATCAACCTGAGCGACGGCCGCGATCAGTGGCCGTACGCGCTTAAAACGCTTCCGCGGCCGAAGGGCAAAGCCACGCACGTGATCATCACCGAGTACGATCTCGCGCGCCGCGACGCCCTGCCCCACGACGTGGTCCTCGCGCCCGACGGCCTGGTGTGGTATCGCGATTTCGCCACCGAGATGTTCGGCAGCCTCGATCCGAAGACGGGCAAAGTCGTCGACTACCCGATGCCGGGCGCGAAACCGGGTTTCCAGCAGGGCGAGCCCGACATGGAAATCGACAAGTACGGCAATCTGTGGACGGCGCTGCAATCGGGGACCATTCTGAAGTTCGATACCAAAACGCACGAGTTCGCTTCGTGGAGCGTGAACGAGAACGCGAACTTCCAGATGATCGCGCCCGTCTACGACGCGGACAACAAGGTGAAGGTGTGGGTTTCCGGGTCGCAGCTTCCCGGGCTGCATCGCTTCGATCTCACCACCGGCAAATATGAAAAGCTCGATCCCAAGTCGCTCTACGGCGTGGACGCGGACTCGAAGGGCAACGGCTACGGCCTCGAGATTTCCAACCAGAACATTGTGAAGGTGGACGCGCTCACCGGCGAAGTCACACGCTACCCGACACCCACCAAAAGCTCCGGGCCGCGCCGCGGCCGCTTCGACGCGCAGGACCGCTTGTGGTTCGGCGAATTCCGCGGCAACAAGGTCGGCATGCTCGACACGCGGACCGGCACGTTCAAGGAATGGCCGGTGCCTACGCCGTGGACCGGTCCCTACGATGCGACGCTTGATAAAAATGGCGACGCTTGGACCGATGGGATGTTCAGCGACCGCGTCGTGCGCGTGAACACCACCACGGGCGAGGCGGTCGAATATTTGATGCCGCGATCCACGAACATGCGCCGCGTGTTCGTCGACAACTCGACGACGCCGGTGACGTTCTGGGTGGGCAACAACCACGGCGCGTCCATCGTGAAGGTGGAACCGCTGGAGTAAGAGTGCTTCGTTACATCCGTCGGCCAAATTCGTGCGTCGATTTCGTTGATGGGAGCATCTTTTGGAATAGGGCTGTCCCGTCCCGGAGGAGCGATGATGTGGAATCCGTTTCGCGGGTGGCGCGCTGAGCTGTTTCGTCTGCTGCGGGTGCTGGCACCCGAAGGATCGAATCTCGACGCGGTTTTCGGTTCCTACGATGATTGGAAGAAGTTCCGGCCTAAGAGATTGGACGAGAAAGCGGAGCCTGTTGCCGCGACGAAAAGCAAGTAATGTAAGAAGTCAGTAAAAAGGCCAAGTAAGCTAAGAAGACGAAGAGAGATCCTTCGTCGCTGCGCTCCTCAGGATGACTGCGAAAAACAAAATTCAGAAAAACAAACAAAAACAAACAAAAACAAAGCCAAGAAAGACCCACCCTTAAAAACGAAGGGTGGGGCACCCGGAAAATCAGAACCGTAAGGCAAAAGCGCACAGGCGGCAGCGCCTGTGCCACCGAGGTCAGGATTGCTTTTGCTCCAGTTCGGCCCATCGGGCGTAGAGAGCTTCTACTGTGCGGTGGAGTTCGTCGATGCGCAGGGTGGCGGCGCGCAGAAGCGCGGCGTCGCTGGCTATGGTTGCGTCGCTTAGCGAGGCTGCCTGGGATTCCAGCTCTTTTTCGGCGTCGGCTATGCGCTGCTGGATGGTTTCGAATTCGCGGACTTCGTTGAACGAGAGGCGCTTTTTTGCCGCGGCGTCTTTTGTGGGCGTCGCGCTTCGCGCTGCGCCGGGGCTTAGCTTTACGCTAGCGTTCACGCCTGCGTTTGAACCGGCAACGGAATCACCGTTTGAACTTTTTCCTGCACTTTCGCCAGCCCTTTTTCCCGTCGCGCTTGCCGTAGACCTTGCCTCGGCTTGGTGGCTCGACGCTGTGCGGCTGCTTCCCTGCCCGCGGGCTGCTTCGGCCTTTGCGGCGGCGTTGCGGGCTTTCTGCTGCTGGGATTGCCACGCGTCCCACTGCGAATAGCTGGCGAAGCGGCCGGCTCCGCCGTAGCCGTCGAGGCCGAGCACTACGCTCGAAACGCGGTCGAGCATGTAGCGGTCGTGCGTGACCAGCACCAGCGCGCCGCGAAATTCCAGCAGGCTTTCTTCCAGGATTTCCAGCGTGGGGATGTCGAGGTCGTTGGTGGGCTCATCGAGCAGCAGCAGGTCGGCGGGCTGCAACATCAGTTGAGCGATCAGCACGCGGGCGCGCTCGCCTCCCGAGAGGCGGCTCACCGGGCGATTTAAATCCTCGGCGGTGAAAAGGAAGCGCGCGGCCCAGCCGCCCACGTGGATGACGCGGTCCTGGTAAATCACCGAGTCGCTATCGGGCGCGAGCGAGCGCCGCAACGTGAGAGCTGGGGTCGAGGACGCGGTTCTGATCGAAATAGACGATGCGCAGCCCGTCCGCCTTGCGGATTTCCCCGGCGCCCAACTCCAGATCGCCGCGCAACAGCCGTAGCAGCGTCGTCTTGCCGCTGCCGTTCGGCCCGACAAGGCCCACGCGCATCCCCGCCGTGAGCGTGAAATTCAAATCCGCAAAAAGCGTGCGCTCGCCGATAGCAGGCGCCATGATCGAATAACCCACTCCCTCGAGCTGCACGAGTTGCTTGGTCTGGCGTCCGCTGGCGGAAAAGTCGATTGCGGCGGACGCGGTGCGCGTGCGCGCGTTCATATCGGCCAACTCGCCGATCATTTCGTGCGCCGTGTCGATGCGCGCCTTTGACTTGGTGGTGCGCGCCTTGGGACCGCGCCGCAGCCATTCGATTTCCGTGCGGACGCGATTCTCAAGCGCGTCCTGATGCTTCTGCTGCGCGTGAAGATACTGCTCCTTCGCTTCGAGGAACGCGCTGTAATTGCCGCTGACGCGCAGGTATCCGTCGGCATACGCGCGGCTCAGCTCGACGGTTTCGTTGGCAACGTTTTCGAGAAAATAACGGTCGTGGCTGACGATCACGCACGCGAAAGGCGCGTTGCGCAGCAGCCCCTCCACCCACTTGATTCCCGCCAGGTCGAGGTGGTTGGTGGGCTCGTCGAGCAGCAGGATGTCCGGATGCTGGACGAGGGCCTCGGCGATTGCCAGGCGCTTGCGCCAGCCGCCGGAAAGCTCGTCGGTGCGCATGCCGAAATCGTTGAGCCCGGCGCGGCCGAGAGTTTCCGCGACGATGGCGGCGTGGTCGTCGTGGTGGGCGCCAATGCGGTCCAGCGCAGCGTCGATCACCGAGCGGACCGTGGCGCCGGGAGCGAACTCCGACACCTGCGCCACGCAGCTCAGCCGCGTGCCCTTGCGTACCGCGACCTCGCCCGAGTCGGGCTTGACGCGCCCGTCGAGGATGGCCAGCAGCGTCGATTTGCCCGAGCCGTTGGGGCCGATCAGGCCGATGCGGTCGCCTTCGGAAACCGTAAAGGAAATATTCTGGAACAGGGGAGCGACGCTGTATCGCTTGGAAAGTCCTTGTGCGCTGATGATGGGGGCCAAATTTGCGGGGTCGTCTCCTGTAGCGATTGCGCCGTTTAGTTGCGTATTTAGTTTACACGGAAAGGCCACGGGAGGAGGCGAGCAGAAAAGAGGAGCGGAGTCAGTTGACATCCGGCAACGGTTTGCTGTCCAATCCGCGGTGCGACGGACGCTCGATCCCGCCGCACAACGACCATTGACAACAGAAATGAAACCGGCAAGCGGAGGGATGACGACTATGTGGAACATTCGACGGATCGTTCTGGCAGGTTTAGCAGTTCTTGCAATAGGTGCGTTCTGGCCGGCGAAAACCATGGCACAGGAAAAGCCCGGAGTGGTGACCGTTTTCGATCACGAGAAGCTGGACGCGTCTTTCGACAAGGCGCTCGACAACGGCGGCACGAATCTTTTGTGGAACCACACCTCGAACGGCACGATTTACAAAGTGGATACGCACAGCCGGGAATCGGTGAAGTCCGCGTGCAAGCCCGAGGGATGCAGCCATACGGGCTATACGGCCGTGGTCTACGTCGTGAGCGGAGCCGCTACGCTGGTGATCGGCGGCACGATGAAAGCTGCCGGGCCGGACAAGTTTGGCGGCGATTCCGTCGGGGGCGGCGAATCCCATCGCATCAGCAGAGGGGACGTCTACATCGTTCCTCCCAACACACTGCATTGGTACAAGAACGTGGAGCCGCCGTTTCGCTACGTCGAGGTGCCCATCAAGTAGCACCAGGCTCGAATGGATGGCGCCGAGCAGCCTTATGTGCCCGGCACGGTGCATGAGTCAAAAGCGTTGAAAGGAAGGCTATGCCATTTTCCCGCCGTGGATTCATGAAGTGGGCTGCGTCGCTGTCGGCGTTCGCAGCTGCCTCACGCGCTCGCGCGGACGTGCTCCCGTTCTTCACGGAAAGCGCGGGGACCGAATTTCGCCCTGCCCTGCTGCCGTCGCAGAAAGAGGTATGGGACCACGTCAAGTGGATGGCGGGGCTCGGGCCGAAATTCACGGGGAACAAGGCGCACACGGAGTTTGTGGAGTTTCTTGCCACGCAGTTGCAGTCGCTGGGGCTCGAAATCACGCGCGATCGCTACACGTTTCCGCGCTGGGAAGCGAAGCGCTGGGGGATCGGTATCCAGCCGGCGTCCGGACAGCCCTTCAAGGTTGCCGTGACCTCCTACTGGCCCTACTCCGGTCAGACGCCGGCTGAGGGCGTCACAGGTGAGCTGGTCGATGGCGGGACGCATCCTGCGTATCAACTTTCCGGTGTGGAAGGGAAAATCGTTTTCGTCGACATCGCCAATGAACCCGGCGCGTGGGGCGAGATGTATCAGCCGTGGGGCGTCCTGCCGCCCGGCACTGCCCTGCCCGCGACACACTCGATGCTTCGCTCGCCGGTGAACAAGCTTGCTCCGTTCCAAAAAGCGGGAGCCGCGGCCGTGATCCTGGGATGGACCAACGTTTCCGACGCCAACGCGGCGGACCAATACGCTCCCTTCGGAAGCGCCCTGCAGAATATCCCGGCGCTGTATGTGGGCCGGGAGAGCGGCGCCCGATTGAAAGCGATGGCGGGCAGCGGCGCCAAGGCGACCGTGGTTCTTGAAGCGGACACTTTCCCGGATGCGCCGACCGAGACGATCATCGCGACTCTTCCTGCCACGCTTCCCGCCACGCTTAACGGAGGTTCGTCGGATGAAGTGATCATCGTGAATACGCACACGGACGGAAGCAACGCCTTGCAGGAAAACGGCGGCATCGGGATCGTCGCGCTGGCGAAATATTTCTCGCAGATTCCCAAAGCCGAGCGGAGGCGAACCATGGTGTTCGTGCTCTCGACCGGGCATTTCGCGAACAGCTACGTGCCGTCGATCCGCGGAGTGATCGCCAAGCATCCCGAGCTGATTCAAAAAACCGTGGCCGCGCTCACCGTGGAGCACCTCGGCTCCCGCGAATGGATTGACGACGCGGCGCTGAAGCATTACAAGCCCACGGGCCGCGACGAGTGGGTGCTGGCGCTCACGCGGCTCAAGTCCACCGGGGACGTGATGCTCGATGCGTTTCAGGGCCTGGGTGACCGGCGCATCGCGGTGATCAATCCGGTAAAGGGCGGATTCTTCGGCGAAGGCAACGCGCTCGCCGCGGCGGGCGTTCCCACCGCGGCGTTCATGGCCGCTCCGGACTACCTTTGCGCCGCGTCGCCGAACGGGTGCATCGATAAGCTGAGCCCAGAGCTGATCCATGTCCAGCTTCAGGCGCTCGCCAAAGCACTTCACCGGATGGATGCGATGTCGGCCGCCGAATTGAAAGGTCAGAACGTCTGATTTCTCGTCGCGGCGCAATGTCCGATGGCGCTTGACGATCGCGCTTGACGATGGCCCTTGACGATGATCCTTGACAATGATTCGTTCATATAGGACCGTTGCTCGCACGTGCTGAAAGAAGTTCGCTTCCCGAACATCCACACCCTGGGCCCCTATCTCTCACTGGAGGATTTACCGATGCGCTTCCTGCTGTTTCTCTTCTCGCTCCTGGTTCTGCAAGCGGCCCCGGCACTCGCGCAGGAGCACCACTCTTTGCCTGAATGCAAGAATGGCCATGTCGCCATCGTGCGCGTCTCGGAAATCAAACCGGGCGCGATGGATGCCTTTCTGGCGGCGGTGAGGGCTCACAAGGCCTGGTATCGCAAGAACGGCGTGACGACCGACGACTTTTTTATTTCCCGAGTGATCGTCAAGGACCAGAAGACCGGCGAATGGGGATACTCGGATTCTGAAGTAATCACCTACCACCTCAATCCTCCCGAGGATAACGAGAAGCTCCCCCGAAACGACGATGGCTGGAAGGCCTACGTGAAAATGTACACGGACAGCTCCACGGTAAAGTCGATCACGTTGTCGTGCATGCCGACGGCCGATCTGAAGTAGCCGCGAAACGCGCGATTTCTGTTTTTACTTTTCCGGGTGCCCGACCCTTCGTAGTGTAAGGGTCGGTCTTTCTTTTGACGTTTCTTCGGATGCCTCACCGGCGCCGCTAACAGAGTAGGACTCTGGTTCCTTCCGGAGTTAATTGTCCGGCGCCGATTTTGCGCCGGCTTTCGGAACGAGCTGCTCGATGAAGCGCGCCTCGTCCTCGACGATGCAGAACGCTTCGCCGATTTCCCACTTGGGCTTCAAATTATAGTGGTAGCGAATAATCCAGGTAGTCGTGTAGGACTTCGGGTCGTCGATCCTGAATTCAATCTCCAGGCGGTCGTGCTGGGGACGGTGGAATATCTCGGTCAGCTTCATGTCCTCGCTGTGGGGATGGCCTTGCCCATCGATCCACGTCTTTTCGTTGAAGTGCGCGGTCTCGACCACCAGGTCGTCGCCGTCCCAATGTCCGACGGAGTAGCCCATCCACAGCGGATCGGACTCTTTGGGCATCTCGCGTCCATCCATCCAGATTTCGCGCCACAGGTGCGCGGATTCGTAGAACATGAAAATCCGCTGCGGAGTCTGCACGATTTCAAACGGGTAGCCGCCGTTGGTGTAGGCGTCCGGCACGCCCGGCGGGTGGCAGCGATAGACGGGATTGATTGTGATGGGGTGATCGCTGGTTAGCTCGCGCCGGTTGGAATCGAATTGAGCCTGCGCCGCCGGCGTCATGGGAGGAGCCGGATTGTGCTGCGGCTGCCCCGGCACGATGGTGCGCTGTCCGATGGGCGCGTCCCAGATGCCGGACATGTCGTGCGCCATTCCCGTTCCGGCTGCTGCCGGGGATTGACCGTCTGCGCGCGGTGAGAGCGCCCCGGCCAGCGCGAGGCATATGATGATGCCGCGCCATGCAATGGCTTTGAAGGCGGCGCGCTTCCTGTTGGCACAATCCTGCATGGTCACCTCGTTGGGGCTCCCGTTGCGCCCCACACCATATCAAACTTTTCGCTAAAACGAATAGGGACCAGGCCATGCTAAAAATGAAAAGGATCGATATCGTGGAAGTCGAGCGCGCGGCGCAGTCGTAGCGATGGAAATCGTTCCAGCTTTGGGGAGGACAGGTTCTGGTACAGGGGACCGTCCGAACCTGCCCTCGCTGACAATGGTTGAAAAAATTCTAGCACTTGACCGTTTCTCTGGTTGTTAAGTCTATGTAAAGTATGTAAAGAATGATGCGGAAACCCTGGCACTGCGCGCGCCTTGCGGCACCGGGCGCGCATGCTTCAGGGAATAAATCCGGCGCGCAAAATTTGCGAATTTGACGGGCGTTCGCTTAAAATGGGACGTATATCGGCTGCTTGCCGAGAAGGAGGTGATCCCTGAGGTACTCGAAAAATTAGCTGTAGACTAGAGGGGCGGCTGTGAACGAACCAGCGCCCCTCTTTTTATTTTCAGCGGTTCCCTGCTATTCCCCTCTCCGCGAAGGACGTAAGAAATACCGACCCTTGCACTTCAAAGGGTCGGGCACCCGCAAATTCAAATACGCGGCATCGACCACTCCGATACACTCCGATCGACCACTCCGACCGACGACTCCTACTCGTGCGCTTTGATCGCGTGCGTGCCGTGCGTGACGGCTCCTCCGGCGCGCAGCGCGGCGGCCACGAATACCGCTTCGGAGATTTCCTGGTCGGTGACGCCGGCCTGGCGCGCCTTGTTCGCATGAATCTCGATGCAATAGGGACACTGCGTTGTGAAGGCCACGGCGAGCGCCATCAGCTCCTTGTATTTTACGGGGATGGCCCCGGCCGCCATCGCGGCTTTATCGAACGCGACAAACGCTTTCATCGCGTCAGACGCGTTGGCTTCGATCGTCTTCATCTTGGCGAGATTCTTCATGTCGTACATGGTGAGCCTCCGGATCGGCAGCGCAGGTAGCGCTCCGCTGCCCAGAATTTGAAGCGTGGATTATAGCTTGCCCCGCGGAGTTTCGATATTTGATCGCGCGCTGGTGGGCGAAAGACCGACCCTTACACTTCCAGGCGTCGGACACCCACAAATTCCAACTCAGGCGAGATGGGCGATGGCTTTGGAGGCCAGCCGGTCGAAGGCGCAGACGGCCAGTTCGAGATGCTCTTCGCGGGTGTCTTCGATTTTGTTGTGGCTGATGCCGCCGAGCGATTGCACGAACATCATCACCGTGGGGATGCCGGCGCGCGAGACTTCGGCGGCGTCGTGCAGCGGGCCGGAGGGCATGCGGTGGGCCTTCGCGGCGCCGGTTACTTCGCAGATGGCTTCGTCGCATAGATCGAGCATCTTCGGCGTCGAAGGCGATGGGCTCGATCTGCCAGATGCGCGACCATTCCACCGTGCAGTGCTCTTCACGGGCGAAGCGTTCGCTCGCTTCGCGGGCCTCGCGGAACATCGTCGCCAGCACCTGCGCGTCAAGGTCGCGCTGGTCGAGCGTAGCTTCGCAGCGGCCGACCACTGCCGTGACGATACCGGGGAACGTCTTGACGCTGCCCATCGTGCACACCGCATCGGGATGCTTGCCAGCGATGGCGCGAATTTCGAGGGCGAGTTTGGCGCAGGCGGCGAGCGCGTCGCGGCGGGCGTTCATGGGAGTCGAGCCGGAGTGCGCTTCCTGTCCATGGAACGTGATGGCGTGCCGCTCGACTCCCTTGGTGCCCAGCACTACAGCCAGCGGCAGGTTCATGCGTTCGAGCACTGGGCCCTGCTCGATGTGCAACTCGATATAGGCCGCAGCGTTTTTCTGCCCGCGCGTGGCTTCCGGGAAGCGATCCATCTCGACGCCGCACCGGCGAAGGGCTTCGTCCATGCGGACGCCGTCGCGATCGGTGCGAAGGCGGTCGGCGGCAACCGTCGCTGTTCCCGCAAAGGCGGACGAGCCCAGCAGGCTGCGCCCGAAGCGCGCGCCTTCTTCGTCCGCCCAATCGACCACGCGGATCGGTTACAGGCGGCCGCCCGTGAAACTCCTCATTGATGCGCCGAAGAATTTCCAGCGCCGCAAGCACGTTGAGCGCGCCATCCAGCCAGCCGCCGTTCGGCACGGAATCCAAATGCCCGCCGATCAGCAGCGCCTTTTCGCTCGCACCAGGAAGAGTCGCCCAGTTGTTGCCGGCCGCGTCGTATCGATGCTCCACCGGCAGTCCCGCAAGCTTGCCGGCGAACCACTCGCGCGCCTTGAGCCACGTATCGGTCCACGCGACGCGCTGCGCTCCGTTGGCGTCGCCGGTAAGCGCGCGCAATTCCTTCAGCTCAGCAATCGTGCGTTTCGGATCGAGAGGCATGTCGGGCCATGCTCCTCCACAAAGGAAGTAGCGTAGCACGGTCGCTGGGTGGTGCGGCGACACGACGCAACGCGGGTCGAATGGATTTTCCGGGTGCCCGGCCCTTTGTCGTGCAAGGGTCGCGTTCTTTCCCGACATGACTCAGCGGTGCGATGTTGCGAACACGAAGAGAGAGATCCTTCGTCGCTGCGCTCCTCAGGATGACAACGAAAAACAAAACGAAGGCAAGAGCAACCACCGCAAAAGCGAGCGATTACGAAAGCCAGCGGCCCGCGCTAGACACTTTTGGCGAATGACTTGTGGCTCAAAAGCTTTGGTCGCACCACTCGCGCCCACCACATCCACAGGCCCGTGATTACCAACGCGATGGGGGCGATGCCGAAGAGCGTCCAGATCAACTTGGTGGACATGCCGCCGAACCTGCCGAAGTGAAGCCTCGCGAGCCAGCTCAGCGATTGCTCGGCGACGGTGGCTTTTCGGCTGGCTTGCGCGGGCGGATCGAGGAAAGCCACGGCGGTCTCGAATGGCTCGGGAACGGCAAGGTAGATGCCCGAGAAGCCCCATAAAAAAATGAACGCCACGGACCAGATGCCCACCGCGCGATGCAGCCCCCAGTTGAACGCGCGCGCTTCCGCTTTCCAACTCACCGTGAGCGCCCGCCGCCATCTGCCGGAGCCCGGCCACCAGATCAGCACGCCGGTGAGGCAGAGCAGAATTGTGGCGACGCCGCCGATACCGTTGACGATCCGCCCGACGGGCTCGTCGAGGAGGTTGTCGTGGAGGTCAGTAAGCCACTCGATGAAACGAAACGTGCGGGAAACCGAATCGCCGAGGTCGGCACCCGTGTACGGGTCGAAGAGGCGAACCAACTCTTTCTCTCCGCGCTGCAAGGATATCTCCGCGGGCTGGTCCGGTTTGCGTGGCTGGGTGATCGAGAGAATCTGATACGCGGGATAGTCCTGATGCGCGAATTGCGTGAGCTGGTCTTTCGAAAGCAACGGCCGCCCGCCCGGAGAAATCACCGGCGGACGCACCGCCGCCTTGGAAATTTCCACGCGGTAGATGAGGATCGTGCCGGAGACGCTCATCAGCAGGACATAGAGGCTCAGAACGATCCCCGTCCAGAGATGAACCTGGTAAACCAGCCTCCGCAGCCAGTTCTTCTGCGGATGTTTCCACCAGGTGCCCCGGAAGCCGAAAGAATGCGCGGATTCCGGAACAGGGGTTTCTGTTGTGGCCGCAGGAATCATCGCCGAATCACGATAGCACCAAATGCAGCGACGATGGTTTTCCGGGATTGTTCCGTACCTTGCAACTCAAGAATGAAAGAGCGAAAACTTTTTAAGCCGCGAGCTGGCTGACACGGGCCGGTTCGCCGCGACGGCCATCCGAGGGAATTATTCCAGGGGATTTGCAGGCTTGCCCGAGGTTGCCCTCGTGCGGTCGTATTCGGCTCGCGTGAACGCATCGATGAGTCGTCGAGCCATCCGGACCGGGCCGCTCGGTGATGAGAATCGCGTTGCCCGGCAGGAGCCAAAGCTCGCGGTGCGCGACGTATTCCACGCCGTAGGCGTTTTTCGCGGGCTCGGTAGTCTCGCTGGTGGGCGGGCCGTAGGCTTGCTTCACTCCGGCGAAGATATCGTCGAACTTCTGGCCCCGATAGTTCACCTCCGCGTTCGGAGCGGTGTAGACTAGCTGGACCTTCACCAGCCGGCCTCCGTCGAAGGTGAATGTATCCGTCCGCATCTCCGTAAGATCCCCGCCGCCTTTGTAATCGTAACGCTTGTCGCTCATGGCCTGCCGCCGCGCATCGTCTAAACCTGCGCAGTATTTCTTAAGCTCGCGCCTGCTCGACTTCTCCACGCTCTTGAAATCCCCGCTCGCGCACGCGCCCAGCATCTGTTTCTCATAGCCTTCCGCGAAGAACTGCGCGGTGGTTTCGCCGAGCTGATGGCCGCCCTTCACCTTCATGAGCTGGTCCTGCGCCAGCGCGCCAGGAAGGAAAACAACCGTGGCATAAAGCAGCAGCGCCACTGGCGCTCCGCGCAAAAAAAGATTCGTCAGCATGACTCCCACCTAAGGTCTCGCATCATTCTATAGCGAATGCTCGCCGTGCCGAATCCTCGATGGATGGCCGCGTTCCATCCGCTTGCTGCGGATGAAACGCGTTCGCCACGAGAGCTCATCCCAGCCCCCTGGTGACTTCCTCGATGCGGCGCTGGAGAAAGCGGCGTTCGCCGTCGTTGCTGGTCAGCGCGATGGCTCGCTTGTAGTTTGCGGCAGCTTCCTTCAGTAAACCGGCCCGGCGCTGGAGGTCGGCCCGCGCCGCATAGAGCAAGTGATAGCCGTCCAGGTCTCCCTTTGCCGATAACTCTTTTATGCGGGCCAATCCGCTTTGGGGACCCTCCGCCATTGCGATGGCTACAGCGTGATTGAGTGCGACGATCGGAGACGGCTGCACGGTTTGTAGCACTTCATAGAGTCTGGCAATCTGAGTCCAGTCTGTAAATTCGGGACCTGTCGCCTGACAGTGCAGCGCCGCAATAGCGGCTTGTAGTGTGAAGGGTGCGGGGCCGCCTCGCAGAGCCTGTTCGACGAGCGGCAAAGCCTCGGAAATCTGGGCGCGATCCCAAAGACTCCGATCCTGCTCTTCGAGAACCACCAGGTTGCCGGCGGCATCCAGCCGCGCGGCGCGTCGGGAATCGTGAAGCAGCATCAGGGCCAGCAGCGCAGTCAATTCCGCGGGCACGGCGGGCTCCATCAAACTCCTGACAACGCGGGCCAGCCGAATTGCCTCCACGCAGAGTTCGTGACGCATCAACGAATCGCCCTGTGTCGCAGTGTGGCCTTCATTGAAAACGAGATAGATCACGCTGAGGACGGCTTCCAGGCGCTCAGGCAGTTCTTCCACGCCCGGAACGCCGTACGGGATATGAGCTTCGCGAATCTTGCGCTTCACGCGAACCAGCCTCTGCGCCATCGTCGTCGGCGTCACCAGAAATGCCCGGGCAATTTCCTCGGTCGTCAGCCCGCAGAGCTCCCGCAGTGTGAGCGCCACCTGGCCTTCCTGCGAGATGGCCGGGTGGCAACAGGTGAAAATCAGGCGGAGCCGGTCGTCCGGAATTTCCGCGCCCGCTTCCATATCTTCATAATTAGGCTGCTCGGAAACTGGCTGCAGGGAGGCATATGCCTCCCGCTTCTCTTCGAAATTCGCGCGCCGGCGCATACGGTCAATCGCCTTGTTTTGCGCCGTGCGGATGATCCAGGCGCGCGGAAATTCCGGGATGCCGGAAACGGCCCATTGTTCCACCGCCGCCGAAAAGGCTTCCTGCGCCGCGTCTTCGGCCAGATCGAAGTCACCCAGCATGCGGATGAGTGCGGCGACGATGCGGCCCCACTCTTCGCGAAGCAGCCGGGTGATTGCCTCGGAGGTTTCGCGATTCAAATGTATCCTATCGTCCATCCGCTCACGATTTTAGCAGGCGGTGTCGATTTCGGGCCTACCCGTTCGATACACCTACGAAAGCGCAAGGCCCACCGAGGCCGCGCCACTCCAGGAGGAAGCCGTGAAATACCTGTTGATGATCTATGCAGACGAAAAGATTTGGGAAAAGTACAGCGAGGCTGAACGCGGAAAAATGTACGGCGAGTACATGGCGTTCACGCAAGGAATCAAGGACAACGGCAAGTACATAGGCGGCAATCCGCTCACGCCGACGTCAACCGCCACCACCGTTCGCCTGCGCGACGGAAAACAGCTGGTCACCGACGGTCCTTTCGCGGAAACCAAGGAACAGCTGGGAGGTTATTACCTGGTGGAAGCCGCCGATCTCGATGACGCCATCAAAATCGCCGCGAAAATCCCCGGCGCGCGGTATGGTTCGATTGAAGTCCGGCCGATCATGACCTATTAAAGACGCGGGCAACAAGGCGGGGCAGTCTGTTCCACTGTCCCCGCCTTGTTTGTGCCCGCTGCCACAGGCAATGGGATTTGCCTGGACGATCACTTCGCAATTCGCATCACGTGTGCTCGCCCGCGTACCACGGAGCGCTCACAGTGAAGATGCGTTCGTTGCCCCGCGCGAGCAGCATCCATTCGAGCAGACGTCCGCGCTGATTGTGCAGGAAGTATTCATACCACCTGTCTTCCACAAGCTCCGGGTATCACCACGATGATGCTGCGCTCGGGATTCTTCCTCGAGAGATCGAGAACGAACTGCACGATGGGAATGATCACGAACCGGTAGGGCGAATCCAGCACATCGAGTTTCGGCGGTTCCCTGCCCGCGGCGCGGAAAGGCGCGTCGACATAGCGCTCCCACTCGTCCTGGAGCGGCTCGGGGTGCGCGTTCGGGTCGACGTGCAGCGCGATCACGTCCGGCGAAAGCCGCGCCGCGAATTCAATTCCCCGCCGGGAAATGTTGCTCCAGCGGTCGATGGCAATCACGGCGATGGGCGGCTGGGCGATGCTCGCGGTGTCCACGGCGCACTTGCATGAAGTGAGGGCCTTCACATGGTGATAGTGGCGGCGGACGGCGGTAAAAAGAAAAATTGCCGCCGGGATGAACAGCAGCGTGATCCAGGCGCCATCAAGAAACTTTGCAACCAGCACCACCACCGTGGTCACGCCGGTCACGAACGCTCCCAGCCCATTCACCATCGCGCTCTTCAGCCAGCCCGCCTCGCGGTTCTTCAGCCAGTGCATCACCATGCCCGCCTGCGAAAGCGTGAACGCCAGAAACGCCCCAACTGCATACAGCGGGATCAGCCGGTCGGTGACGCCGCCAAAAAGAATCAGCAGCACGCCGCACAGCACAGCCAGCACGGTGATGCCGTAGGTATAGACAAGCCGCCTCCCGCGGTATCCGAAGGCGTGCGGCAAGTAGTTGTTCTGCGCGATGGCCTTGCACAGGCGCGGGAAATCCGCGAACGCCGTGTTGGCGGACAGCGAAAGCACCAGGAGAATCGAGCCCACCGTCAGATAGTAGAAAATCCCCTTGCCGAACACGGCGGCGACCAGCATCGACAGCACGCTCTGGTAGCCAGGCTTGCCCGGGTCGGTGGCGGCGATGCCGTAAATCCTCACGAGATAGGAAATGCCCGCCAGCAGAACCGCGAGCAGGAAAATAATCACGGTGAGCGTCTGGCGGGCGTTCTTCACGGCGGGTTCGCGGAAGGCCTTCACGCCGTTGCTCACCGCCTCCACTCCCGTCAACGCCGTGCAGCCGCTGGCGAAAACCTTGAGCAGCAGCCAGAAGCTGACCGCCGCCACCATCGGCGGCGGAGGCGGCAGCGGCGCCGCGGGCGTGGGATGTCCGCCGCTGAGCGCCACGCGCAGAATGCCTCCTGCGATAGTAATCAGAAGCGTGCCGACAAAAAGATACGTGGGAAGCGCGAAGACCAGGCCCGCATCGCGCACCCCGCGCAGGTTGAGGATGGTGATCACGATCAGAATGCCGACGCACAGGCTAACCGTGTGCGGCAGCAGCGACGGCACCGCCGACACCAGCGCGCCCACGCCCGCGGAAATCCCCACGGCCGCCGTGAGGATGTAGTCGGCAAGCAACGCGGCCGCGGCCAGCAGCCCGGCCTGCGCGCCAAGGTTGAAACGCGCCACGGTATACGAGCCGCCGCCCGAGGGATACGCGGCGATGGTCTGCCGATACGAGAAGTACACGATCACCAGCAGCGTGATGATGGCCGCGCTGATCGGCACGATATACCGCACGCCCAGAAGGCCGAGCGGAATCAGCAGGCTGAGCGCGGCCTCCGGCCCGTACGCGGCGGAGCTGAGCCCGTCGAGTCCGAAGATGGGTATGCCTTGCAACGGGCCCACCTGCTCGGCGCGTTCATCGCTCGTTGCAATGGGCTTGCCGACAAGAACGTCAAGTATGTTCATGCTCGCTTCGGCTCCGTGTACTGACTGCTCAGAAACACGCCGCGCTGATCAAGTGTCGCGTGGGAACTGGCAGTATTTCGAACTGACAATCATAAGGGAAACCGCTTCTGCCGGGTGAGCTGTAACCTGAAATTCATATTCGGGGCGAATTTTGGGGCGCGGCCAGGAGCGGCTAATCGCCGTCTTTCAGCATAGTGTCGATTACGCGGAACTCCTGCTCTTTGCCCGTCCGAAGAACGTACGCCGAATCCTTCTCGACGCGGAATTGAATCGTGTCGCCCACCGTCAGGCTCGCCGGATCCTTCGCTTCGAACTCGTAGATCTTCAGGTCTGTCTCGACGCGAAAAACGGGCGTGCCATGAGCGGAGGGTTTCTGCGAGGCCGCGTGCGCCAGCACCTTGCCCTGCTCCGGATAAGCATCGGAAGCCTTATCCTGCGCCCGCGCGGCCGGCCACGCCGCCAGGCAAACAAAAAAACAAAGAGCCGCCGCTGCGCGTCGGATCGAATTGTCGGGCATTCGTATTGTCCTCTGAAAAATATCGTCCAATGTTAACCCGCGCGGCCCAGAGACTCCACCTTGCTGCAGTCGATCCGCGCGTTTCACACCGCGTTCATATCGGCGTTAGGTTGCGCGCCTTCCCCCAGCTCTTATGACCACGCGATTATATCGATGCTGGCACAAAAGGGTGAGCATCCGGCGGCGGGAAGGTGACGCAACAAAACAAAGCGCTGGACAATGTACCATTTCTGATACATGCTTGAGCGGTGAGGCGATCTCACCAACTCCCGGAAGTCCCGGTTCGGTTTTACCGCACGGGGGCGGGTGGGTCCCCGGTGCTCGATTGGCTGCGCGGCCTCGACAAGGACGACCGCCACGCATCGGTCTCGACCTCATGCGCGTGCAGTTCGGCTGGCCGATTGGGAGGCCCCTGGTGGGAAGCCTCAAGAATGGTCTTTGGGAAGTGCGCTCGACGCTTCCGAGCCGGCGGATAGCCCGGTTGATCCTGTGCTTTCACGATCGAACGCTCGTCGTGCTGCACGGGTTTATCAAGAAAACGCAGAAAACGCCAGCGGATGACCTGGCCCTGGCGAAACGCAGAATGAAGGACGTTACGAAATGAAAAAACGCAACAAGCATATCGGCGCGTCACTGGACGACTTCCTGAAAGAGGAAGGCATCCTCGAAGAGACCCGCGCTGCCGCGCTGAAAGAAACGCTGGCCTGGCAAGTGAAGCAAGCGATGGCGAAGGACAAAATCAGCAAGGTAGAGATGGCGCGGCGCATGAAAACAAGCCGCGCGGCGCTTGATCGCCTTCTCGATCCTGGCAATGTCTCTGTGACGCTGCAAACCCTGACGCGCGCGGCACACGCTATCGGTCGTGATTTGCGTATCGAGCTGGTGTAGCGCACGCGTAGTCAACGCCTGCGATCCCGCCCGGTGCCGACCCTTTGCAGTGTAAGGGTCGGTCTTCCCCTGTTCCGTCAGCCAGCGCGGTGACAATCCTAGTCCGCCGACTTTTTCTCCGGCTGCGCGGCCAGCGCGGACCAGTCCGCGCACGGCTTGGGATTCTCTTCCCGGCGCTCCTCGATCGCCTTCTTCAGCGGCGCATAACACGCGGCCTCGCTCTTGCTCATGGACGCGTCGTCGCGATCGTACTGCGCAATCTGCTCGCGGGAAATGTAGTCCCGGATGAGCGGCGAAGAGGAACTGAGTGCTTCGTCGAGCACGTCGAACTCGGATTTCCGCAGCCGGTTGTCGATGAGCTTCTGCTCGTACACCTGATGGAGCACGGCTGTCATGGACTTCTCCGGTTCGGTCTTGGCCGCCGTGTTCAGCGGGTCGAAGATGGCCTTCATGCCCTGCTCCGTGGTGGAAACATCCGTTTCGATGGCCTGAAGGGTTTGCAGCGCGGCCTTCGAATACGCTTCGCTCAGCGAGCCTCCCGCCGAGCGCGTGGAAACGACTGCTGCAACAAAAAAGGCCAGAAAAGCCACCGTGCGCTTCATTTCTGCACCTCCGCAATGAGGGATATAAATACTCTTCAAAACCGCATACTACCGAGAGTCCAATGCGAAGGGCAAGCCCCCGCCGTCGCAGGCCGCGGCGTGCGGCGCCCTGCCCTCGCCCTCAGTGACTGCCGCGGCAGCAGGACCATATCAATCGATCTGAGAATAGTCCTTGAATCGCCTTTGTTTGTGGAACTGAAAACGTTGCGGGTCGCGATGCAGGCGACCGGCCTCACGCGCTTGACCAGTGAGCGCTCGGGCCGGTCCCTGGCCGCCTGATGTAACGGCTCTTTCGCTACGCGGCTGCTTTTACTTCCACGCGCGCGGCCGTGACCTTGGCCGCCTTGGGCACGCTGATTTCAAGGCGCCCGTTCTTGACCGTGGCTGTGGCTTTGGCGCTATCGACCTCCGCCGGCAGCTCGATCACGCGCAGCAGCTGGTTGGAGCATTGCTCTTCGTACAGCGTCGTACCCTTTTTCTGCTCTTCCTTCGTTTCTTTCTTTCCGCTGATGGTGAGGCGATTGCCTTCGAAGCTCACTTCGAGGTCCTTGGCCTCAAAACCGGGGACCTCCGCCTCGACGATCAACGCGCCGTCCTTCTCCGCCAGCCGGAGATGTACGGGATGGAGTATCTCGGATTCCGCTCGGAACCAGTTCTCGATGTCTGTTCCGAAAGGCCTTCCGTTACCTTCGAAGATTTCGAAGGCGCGGCGGGAGGTTTGTTCGGTAAGCTTTTGGAACCGGTCGAGCAGCGTTTCGGGTTGAACTATTTTCACTTGAGTGGGTTCCATGGCCGTTTGCGCACCTGCCATTCTTTCCGCCATTGTCCTGCTCCTTATCCTTCTCCTGACGTGATCCACCCAATCGTGATTTTTGGATGCCCTCGATGACCGGTGGACACCTTGAAGCTAGGCGTGACCTGACGAGTATTCTGTGACGAACGGCACGGAACGATGTGACTGAAACCACAAGCGGCGCTCTGGTCTCGTTGCGCAAATAGCATACTGGGCCTCGCCAAGGGCCGGGTCCGTACTCCTTCCTGAGTCGTTTACCCTTTCGTTATCCGACGCCCCGTTGCGGCGCTTGTTCGCGCAAATCCAGCGTACAGTGCTACTCAGCGTCTCGTCCCCCCGCAAGGGATTATGAACAAGCCACGAGTGGTTGTTTCGCTGCCAAACGCCAATGCGTACCTGCGCGCGCAGGCCAACCTCGCAAAATCAGTGGGCGAAAAACTGGGCTTTGAGATGGAAGTCATCCACGCTGGAGATGATGCGATCACCCAGAGCCAGCAACTGCTGAACATTATCCACTCTCCGGGCTGCGCGCGGCCCTGTGCATTTATCGTGGAACCCCTTACCGGAGCCGGGCTGCGGCGCGTGGCCCAGGCCGCCGTCGCGCAGGGGATCGCGTGGGTGATAAGCAACTGCGATGTGGATTACATCCAGGAGCTGCGACAGACGCCGGAGCCTCCCGTGTTCGCCGTAACGCAGGGCCAGACGGAAATCGGCCACATCCAGGGGTGGCAGGTCGCGGCGCTCGCCCCGCAGGACGCGTCCATTCTGTACATCCACGGCCCCGGCATGAGCCCGGTCGCCAAGTACCGCCGCCAGGGCATGGAAACGACCAAGCCTCCGAGTGCCCGCGTCACCACCATCCGCTGCCAGTGGAATGAGGAGGACGCATGCCGCGCCGTGAGCGCCTGGCTGCGGCTGGCCACCTCCCGCGCGGAAAAGTTCGACCTGGTAGCCGGGCAGACGCACGAACTAGCGTTGGGAGCGCGAAAAGCCTTTCAGAACACGGAACAGATGCAGCAGAAGAAATGGCTCGATCTACCATTCATCGGCGTAGGAATCGCCGAGCACGTAGAGCCCCTGGTAAAAAAGCACATCCTCGCCGCCGGAGTAGTCACGTCACTCACCATGGAGCTCGCTCTCAGAACCCTGGCCGACGCATTCAAGACCAAGACTCAGCCCCCGGATTGCACCCCAGTCAGCGCCTACTCATTTCCCCCAGTCGACAAACTGCCACCGTGCCGCCGCGAACCGAGCAGAGCGTTCGCCGAAGCAAAGCTGGTTTAGGCTGCTGCGTTTTCGGGTGCCCCACCCTTGTGCCTTTCCAAGGGTGGGTCTTCGCGGCGTCTGAGCAACTTCTAGTGCTTGAATTTGCCGACGTAGCTGCTCTTCCCGATCACGTGCCCATCGATCGCCTTGAGAATATCCGCGCGAGGTGCCCCCGCGGGCAAATCGATCTTCGTATCGAGCGCGAACAGTTCGATCACATAGTGATGCGCCGGACCGCCCTTAGGCGGGCACGGAGGCTGGTAGCCATTCACGCCGCGCACGTTTTTCCCCTGAATGCCGTCGCCCGCCACGGGACCGCCCGGCTGCACGCCCTCCGGAAGAGATGTCGCGGTGCCAGGAATGTTGAACACCGTCCAGTGGGTCGTATCCATGGAATTTTTCATCGGCGCGCCGTCGGTATCATGCATGATGAGAACGAAGCTCACGGTGTTGGGAGGCGTGTTTGTCCAAGATAGCGCCGGCGTGACGCCCGGCGGGGCGACGTCGCAACCATACTTCGCCGGAATCGTGTCGCCGTCGGTGTAGGCGGAAGTAGTGAGAACCAGTGACGGACCAGCCGGAGGCGGCGGTGCCTGCGCGGCAGCTCCTGCCGCGCTCGCGGCCACCAGAAGAATTGAAGCTGCGGATGATGCCAGTGCCCTTCTCAGCATTTGGATGTTCCCTCCCTTTTTCGTTTGTACAAAGCGCGGCTCGGCGCGCGGTATGGCATTCTCGGCCGCAGCGAGTCTACCCCGACTCGCGCAAACCGGGCAAGCCAGCCCCGCCATTTGCTATTTCTTCTTCGCGCGCGTCATCAGGTAAGTCTGCTGCACGGCGTTATCTTGGAAATATTCCGCGATCGACGCATCGTATTCGGCGCGAAACGCGGCCAGCTTCCCAGGGTCGCTCGTACCAAGCATCTCGACCAGCTTGATCAGCGGGCCCACCGATTGCTCGGTAGCGGTGCGGAAATGCTGCGGGCTGAGCGCCGGGCTCAACATCAATCCGTTCTCGAAAGTGACGTCGCTAACCGCGTCGCCGAGCCGCTCGCGGACGACCGCCCGATCGCCCCATTGCACCGGCGGCGCCACTCCCGGCGGCGGAGGCGGCACGTAGCGCGCCGTCAGCGAAAACATGCGGCCCATGAAAAGGTCCGGCGGCCAGGTCGAGAACGCGATCGTGCCACCCGGTTTCAACACCCGCAGCATTTCCCTGAGGGCAACGCCCGGCTGCGGCGCAAACATGTGCCCGAACTGGCTGAGCACCGCGTCGAATTCGCCATCGACGAAGGGCATCTTCTCCACGTCGCCTTCGCGCCAGTCCACATCCAGCTCGGCAAGCTTGGAATTGTGCCGCGCCCGCTCGATCAATTCTGGCGTGAGGTCGATGCCGCTCACTCGGGCGCCAAGCCGCGCCGCGGTGATCGCCACAACTCCCGTGCCGCAGCCCACGTCGAGCACGCGCTGCCCAGCCGCCACTCCGGCAAACTTCACCAAGCGCGCGGCCGGGAACATCGTAATCATCTCCATCGGCGCAAAACGCGACCAACTCTGCTTCTGCTGATTCTTAAACGCCTCGAACGCGTCCATGTCTTCTCCGGTGGACAATCCTTCTTGGGGGTGGGTGACAAATGCGGTGTCGACACAAATTCAGAACCCCAGGCGGCGAACCCATCTCAGCGCCGCCGCCCGGACAAGTGCATCAGGTCAGCTCGATCGATACATCGTTACATCCAGTCTGCTTGTTCTATCTTTATGGGACCTTCGGCGCCCCTCCGAGTTTCCCCGGATTGCGCACCTTCACCACGAGATACCAGAACGGCGGCTGCACGTCGGCAAACATGTGGGGCTGCCCGCTGGGAATCACCACAAAATCGCCCGCGTTGAGCTTGGCAGATGTCCCGCCAATGATGGTCTTCCCGTGGATCTGGCCCGGCGGCAGCGAATTCCCGTTGACCATCGTAGTGCCGGGTTCGGTGATTTTCCCGCCATAAATGAGCGTCGAGGAGCCTTTCACCACGTAAAACACATCCGTCTCGTCCTCGTGGAGTTCGGCCTCGCCATCCTTCAGGCGGCGGCTAGTCTCGACGAAAAACTGCCCGTTGTGGCCCGGCTCAAGGATCAGCTTGTTGTTCTCGAACTGCCCATCGACCACCGCCTTCGGGTAAATCTTCACCGGCGATGCTCCGGCCTGGTCCTTCGCGACCCTTTCCTCAATGGATTGCGGCGCCGCGTGTACCCGCCCCGTGCTCGCGATTCCAAATCCCGCAAAAGCGATCGCCGACATCATCCCCACGCTCAAGATCGTTCTGAGCTTCCCTGTTGCCATTCTCCTGTCTCCTCTCGTATCAATGTTTGACTCTGTGTTTGAGTCTGCCTTAAGCGGGAGGATCGTACGCCCTTTCCGCTCGCGACTCAACACAATGTGTTTACGCATGTGTGCTTACGCAGCCGAGCCGAAGCCGAAAGACGCAGCTACGAAGGGAGAGGAAAGCAAGAAGGCGAATCGGGGGGACTCCGCGCCGCCGCCAAGAATTCAATCCGGCAGCGGCCGCCGAGTATACCGCTGCCGGAGAACAAACCAGACGCAGAAACCGAACCCGTGGGGGTGCGGGGCTGGTCCGATAGCCCCGCAGTTCAGTTCCCTACTGCCTGGGTGCCTGATTCGACTGGCCTGACGACGGAGGCGGAGCTGTTGCTCCCGCGTTGCCCCGCGCGCCTGGGCCGCGGTTATCGCCTCGGGGACCCCGAGGGCCTCCGCGCTCACCGCGATTATTGCTGCCCTCCCGATCGTGTCGCTGCCTCATCCATTGCTCGAGCTTTTGACGCTGTGCAGGGGTGAGGTCCTCGCGCATATCGAGGTGATGGCCGACTGCGGCCTTCTCCATTGCGAGCTGTGAGGCGCTGATATCCTGGAGTTTGCTGTCGATGGCGGCACGGTCCGGCTTGTCCGCCGAGAGCAGATCGCGCAGATCGAGACGCTTCACCTGCAGGTCCGCCCGGTTGCGGATTTCGGTCTTGCGGAAGTCGGACTCCTGCTGCCGGATCTTGGCCGCCTGGTCCGCGCTGACCCCAATCTGCTGGCGAACTTCGGGGTTATTCAGCAGCCCCGCCAGGCCAAATTCTCCCGGCCCGCCCTGACCCCGCATTCCCATTCCCATCCGCCCGCCGTGGCCACCGCCCTCGCGGCCCCATCCACCTCCGCCGCCCCAGCGACCTTCGCCGCCGTCACGTCCCTCGCGTCCGTCAGGACCGTCATCGCCCGGCCCCATTCGCATACCCATTCGGCCGCCGTGGCCACCCGGTCCGCCAGGCCTGCCCCCCTGATCCCCCGGCGGATCGGGCGGCGGCCCCTGCTGCGCCGCGCGCGCGGTCGCCAGCAAAGAACCCATTACCAGTGCCAAAGTCGCAAAGCTTACTTTCCATTTTAGGTGCATGTGGTTCCTCTCTCGTCCAGATGCTCCGACTATGTGTCTCCAACTCCTGTTGATCTAAATTGCCTCGCAGCGGCAAAAAAGTTCCCACCCTTTCACGGGAATTTTCGAATCTTATAGGGGGCCATACTTTGCAGGACATAGCTTCCCAGCGGCGAAGTACCCCTCTCTTTGCCCTTTCCGTTGCCAAATTCCAGCACTCCTTCGCAGCCGTGCAACGCCCCCTCGGCGTCGCGGCTTCCGCTCAGCCTCGACATAAGCCACGGCGCTTAGCGCCACCCGCTCGCTGAGACCAGGCCCTCCCGCCGTAGTGTCATCCTGAACGAAGTGAAGGATCTGCTTCTGCCTTATTTTCACCGGGACACAGAAAGACGGTTTTCACGAAGTCCTTGGCACCGCTAGTGCCAGTCACGCGCACGCGTACTGGTCCCATGTTCGGTTGGGCAGTCAACTCGAATTTCAAAAAAAGGCAACATTCGCGCTCTGCCAGAATCAATTCGCACACAAGCATAATCCCCTTCCTATCACCGAGGATGCCGAATGCATACCCATCAGGATGGGATAAGAACAATGCGGCGCTTGTTGAAGAAAATGATGAAAAACTACCGCTGCGAGAGTCTCGATCAATGCGGGAAAGGGATATTACGGAACGAGTGCGGAAACGGGAAGATCTTTCAGAGAACCGCCGCTGCCGCTGGTAAATTTTCGCGATAGTGCCGGGCTCACGGGCAACCCGGAAGTTATCCCGGGCCACAAGTCCGCTGACCCACTCCCCGCGTTTGTCCCTGCTTGCCTGAATCCCGGGTTCGTGAGAGGCTCAGCGCATGGCCCGCGAGACGAACTGCGAGCGCCAACGAAACCTGCTAACCCTCCTGGCGGTATGCTGCCGGCAGGCCCTCGCGTTTCGAAGTTTGAGTTCGCTCGAACACAGCATCCGGTGCGCGCGCAAATCCTATGCCGCCGCTCTGCGAAACGCGGCGCACCTTTCCTTCAGTGTCAGCGACGTGCGGGATTTTGAATCCAGGACCGTCGCAGTCGAGAAGGCTATCAGCAGGATGGAGCGCCAGCTGGAACTTCTGAAGCGGCTACCCCACCCAAAGCCCGCCTAGGAATCCAGCGAAATTCCGTGTGATTTGGCGAACGAGAGTTTGTCCCAGTAGCCGCGCTGGAACGCGATCTTATCGTTGTGCACCTGAAAAAATCCGCACCCGCGCAAACCCTTCGGATCGCGCCATTCCAGAATCGCCCACTCCCCATCCTGAAACAGATTCTCGACGATGCATACCATCTCCGCAGCCGCGAACGCATTTCGGAACATCTCCTGTATCGCGCGCCGCCCCTTCACCGGACCTTCCGCCACCTGATGATTGATGGCCTCTTCTTCATAGAGCGACGCCAGCGCATCGGCATCTCTTCGGTTGAACGCTTCGACGAACTTCAAGGCAATCTCTTTGGGTTCCATCCCCTCAGGCTAGCCGATGTCGCGCACCGGTTCAACCCTCCCAAGCGCGCGGTAGCAGTTCAGGTTGAGCTTCTTTTTGTCGACCGCCTCTCTCTAGACCGTGCCCTTAGCTGCCCTTTGCCTTTGCCCATCGCCGCTCACAGTCATCCAGAGGAGCGCAGTGCTATTGCATTGCGCCGTCGCTTTTCGCCGTTAGCCTTGCGCAGTCATTCTGAGCGCCGTTCCTGCGCGAAGAATGCGCGAAGAATCTCTCCTGGGCCTTTGCCTTTTGCTTTGAACAGCTCGGGATGAGCCTGCGCTCGGTGCGAGAAAAGTATTTGTCCGATGGCATAACCTGTCAGCCACAACTTTCCTGGGTTTCACGCAATCTCAGATGGATTCAGTTCATAGCCAACATGCTGAAGAGCAATTCTTGAAACTCCGCTCCTTGGGCTACGAGCTTTCCACCTTGGGCGTCGACTGAGCGCCTGGCGGCTCGCGGAAAGGATCCATCGGAATCGGCGCGTACTCGACATCGATGATCTCGATATGGTCCGTCTTCTCTGGCGCGCGCACCTCCACGCGGTCCCCGGGGCTAGCCTTCATAAGTGCATTGGCAAGAGGCGAGCGCCAGCTGATGTAACCGCGGTCGAGGTCTACCTCGTCAATGCCGACGATCGAGACGACATGTTTGAGGCCGACGGCGTTCTTGTAGGTCACGGTTGCCCCGAAGAAGACTCGTGTAGCGGCTGATCCCGGCCGCCGGGCGGCGGGATCGACGACAGCGGCCGCGTTTATGCGCTTCGTAAGAAAGAGTATCCGCGAATCGATCTGTCGTAGCCGTCGTTTGCCGTAGATGTAGTCGGCGTTTTCACTGCGGTCCCCGTTGCTGGCAGCCCAGGCGACGACCTTCACCACCGCGGGCCGCTCGCGACTCAGCAAAAATTGATGCTCGTCTCTCAGCCGCTGCAATCCGGCGGGCGTGATGTAGTTCTTGAGGATCGGTCCGGCTTCCTCACGCACCGGTTCCCGCAGCGGCCGTTTTGTTCGCATTTGGCAATCTCCCATGTCATCCGTGCCACTGATGCCTCAAAATCAACGCGGTTTCAGCCTCAGAGGGACGAGTTAGCCGGTTGCCAAACAGGCCCTTTCATTTCCGACAAAAAAAACGGCGCGGAGCGCACTACCGCTCTCGGTGAACCTCCCGCGAGCTTACGCCCAATCCCCCGTCGGGCGCGCAATTTAAGAATCCATCGTCGCCAGCCCGGTTATCAAACTGGACCACGCCCAGGCGCACTTCTGCGTTCGGCTTTATCGGCCGTGTGCGAATTCAAGGAAAACTTAAGAGTGGAAGTCGCGTCTTAATGCGAAAAAATCTTCAGTTGCTGGGCAATTGCGATAATCAGCAGAACGAAAATCGAGATGAGTAAAACCCTTTCAGAAAGATCACGGCGCCTTACTATTCGATGCATTTCGCTCCCTCGATCGTGTCTGGCGCAAGGTGAGCTGGGGAAACTTCTTGCGAATCCGAGACTAGCAAGTGGAGACTACCGCACAGACGCCGAGAAGTAAAATTAAAATTTAAAGAACGGCCGTTCGAGGATGCGAGCTACTACGAATCTCGCAAAACCGCCCGCTGGAAAATCACACCGCCGGATTTTGTCCGTTCCAGGACTAGCCGGGCAGATCATTTTTAATCGCAATCTTCGCCCTTGTTTCGCCCCGGCAAATCTCCGGGCAAATTCATTGCACCGCCGGGTGTGAGCAGCGTAGGATTCGCAAACGAGAGCAGCCGCGCGGACCGGTCGTCCTCGAAGGAAATGAAATCCGTGGCGGGTCAGTGCATTGCAATGATTCGCAAGTAACTCGCAAACAAACCAGGAGATTTCAAATGATTACAGGCAGACGCAAGTGGGCCAGCTGGGCATCCATCGCCTCCGTGGTCCTGTGGGGCTCGGTGGGCGCGGCGTGGGCGCAGAGCGGCGCGGCCGCAGTTGCCACGCAGACGGACGCAGCCACCAAAGCGGGAGGCGATGCGGCGCCGGTCGCCGCTGGCGCCGCATCCCCAGTCCGCTACTACTCCAAGGAGCAGGTGGAAGCGAGCTTTGAGCAGACCGGCGGGGGCGACACGCTCTATGACGGGGAGAACGGCACGCGAAACTATAAAATCGCCACCAGCGTCCGCAGGAAGCCCGGCGTCGCCGAAGTGCACATGAACCTGACCGACGTCTGCTACATCCTCAAGGGCTCGGCCACGCTCCTCTACGGCGGAAAAATGACCGACCTGATCGATTCCCATTTTCCCGACGGCCGCCCCTATCCCAAGGATGAACTCCGCGGCCACAATATAGTAGGCGGCGAGACGCGCCACCTCTCCGCAGGCGACGTAATCATCATCCCCAACGGCGTCCCGCACCAGTTTTCCCAGGTAGATCCGCCCTTCTGGTATTACGTGGTGAAGGTTCACAACCCCTGAGTTCTAGCAAAGCGACTTAGAAACGAGAAGAGGCCGGAGCGATTCCCTCGCTCCGGCCTCTCGGGTTCCCTTCTTCGATCCACTTAGTTTTCAGGGAGTGATCTTCAGCGTCCTTCCCGGGACGATATCCACGCGTTCCTGATAGAACGTGTGGCCATCGGGAGTGCGCAGTTCTATGTTGTGCGTTCCGGGATGCAGCTTGAACGTCTTCAACTGCCCCACGGTGCCGGCAAAGCCTCCGTCAACGAACACAGATGTTACCTTCAGCGTGTGCTCAAACTTCAGGCTGCCATACGGAGCCACCGGCGCGTAGCCATAGCCATACGGCCGCCAGACGGGGCCGTACCATCCATACGCCGGTCCATAATATGCCGGACCAACGTAGCCCCGCACGAACACCTGGGGCCGCGCGGATGCGATCGGCGCAATCGCGGCCATTGCCAGCGCGCCAGTAATCAGGATCTTCGATATTCGCTTTGAGATTCGCGACATGGTGTTGTTCCTCCTATGAAGAACGTTGTGATGTATGTTGCCGCTCACGCCACTGGCATAATTGCAGGGGGAGTGCCAAACTCCCAGCGTCCGGCAACCCTCGCGCAAGCGGCTGTTTTCCCGCCACTTACCCCGACAGCAGCGCCCGCCAACGCGAAGCGTCCAATCGCCCTTGTGGTCGCTTTCGAGCGCGGCTGGTGGTTTTCGGCCATCTTCCGCGGCTGCCAACACCTACGCGCCTAATAGCGCAAATCCTCCAAAATGCACTGTGTTATAGTTGTTTGGCGCGCTGCCCGCGGGCGGCCGCGCCATCGAAAGTTTCCGAGACTAAAATCTGGCAAGGAGTTGCAATGTTCCCTGAAGAAATGGTCAAGTCCATGCGCGACGAACTGACGGGCATCGGCTTTAGCGAACTACGCACGCCACAGGACGTGGATAACACCCTGAAAAACGAGAAGCGCACGGTGCTCGTGGTAGTCAACTCCGTTTGCGGCTGCGCGGCGGGCAAGGCGCGTCCGGCGGTAGCTAGGGCGCTTGCGAATCCCGCGCGTCCCGAAGTGCTCACGACGGTATTCGCCGGCCAGGACCGCGAAGCCACAGAGCGCGCACGTACTTATTTCACTGGCTACCCGCCGTCATCGCCATCCGTCGCATTACTGCGCGATGGCAAAATCGTGTTCATGCTGCAGCGCCACGAGATCGAAGGCCGCGACCCGCGCTCCATCACCGAAGATCTAACCAAGGCATTCGACCGCTTCTGCACCCCCACAACCTCCGGCGCATCCGCCCACGTAGCTAGCGCTTCTAAATGGCGGCAAGTAAAAGACTTGCCGCCATGGCTACGACTACCTCCAAATAGTACTACCCCGCTAGTCCCAGGCTTGGCCAAACCAACCGTACGGCTCGATTGAACCTATCGCCTTATCGCCACGCCCGGGGCTGGGCCGCATTATGGTCGTGTTAGCAAGGAGAGCGGCGAAGATGATGACTCAAGCCATCCAGCGCAGAGACAGCGACCGGGCCCCGGTTACCTCTATCGTGCGGGTTCGGCGGCCGGAAATTCAGCTGGCGGGCGGGCAGAGGATTTGCACCACGTCGAATTCCTCGCGCAATGGAGTCTACTTCGTCGCCGAAAGCCTCACCTTGCTGCGCAAAGTGGAGCTTTTTCTTAGCTTTCCCCATCATTCGGATCCGTCTTCCCTCTCTCGGGAATATCTGGCAGAAGTGGTGCGCGTCGATTCCCTCCCCGGCGGGCGTTCGGGAATCGCCGCGCGGCTTCTGCACAATATTCAGCTCCGGCTGCGCGATGGCCTGATCGTTCCGGAGACGGGATTCTGGATGAACTGGCCGCACGAGACGCCGCAACTGGTCAATTTCTACGCATAATCCTTCACGTAGCTCTACGCATACACGTACGCAGAAGCGCTGAACGAAAGAGTTTTTCTGCGCAGCTCTACGGATCGTCCGGCTCCGCGCAATTGCTTATAAATAATCCGCTTGCCCGTATTCATACCTCGGTATAACTTGCACTTAGCGCGGGTTATCAGCGTATTTCCGCGTACGTTCTTCAACCCATGCCTGACGATTTCAGCGCTGACTCTCTGCCCGCCTGGGCGCGATTGCCTGAAATTGAAAGGGCCGCGCCACCTTTCCCGCGGGACAATTCAGCTTTCGCGTATGATTCGCGCTTTGAAAACCGAGGACGTTGCACGTTGGAAACTGAGTCCTCGGAGTCCAGAGGAGCTGTTTGCTTGCGATCAGCAATCCGGGAACTCGGAATGGCCCATTCTGTAGCTGCCAGTTGGTCGGCAAATCGCACGTAATCCTGGCGCAAGCTCATTTTGGGGTCGGTCTTGGGATAACCAATCCGGGTTGCCCGTAGACACGGGAGTTGGCCTGTATTTCTTTACTGTTCCAGTCCGTAATCGAATAAACTCAGCCGAGGAGCGTAATGAGCGACCGCAAGATCGCACGACGCACGTTTATTCAGCGAGCCAGTGTCGCGGCTCTAAGCGCAGCGGGATTCTTCGAAGCTCGGGTGAGTCACGCACAAGTTGCGGTGCCGAATTCGAGCGGAACCGAGCTGCCAAAGCTCAAAGCCCCTGCGCTTGCCTGCGACTGTCATCATCACATCTTCGATACCGACCGGTTTCCGGCCACTCAGTTGGCGGTACCCAATGCGAGGGTGGCCGAATACCGCTTGTTTCAGAAGAGGATTGGCACAACACGCAATGTAGTCGTGACCCCCACAGCCTACGGTACGGACAACCGTGTCACGCTGGACGCGATTGCCCAGTTTGGAGCCAACGCCAGAGGAGTTGCAGTAGTTCACCCCGACGTCACCAACTCTCAGTTGGATACGCTGGCTCGTGGCGGGATTCGGGGCATTCGGTTCGCCATAACAGCCAGTCTCAACGGTAATGTACCGGTCACGACCATCGATATGATCGAACCGCTCGCGAATCGGGTGAACTCGCTTGGCTGGCACATACAGATCAATATGACGCCAGATCAAATTGTGGCAGCTGAGGATTTGTGGATGCGACTTCCGACGGTCATTGTGTTCGACCACATGGGGCATATCTCTCAACCAATCGGTATGAAACACCCAGCCTTCGCACTGATTCGCAGGATGGTCGATAAGGGCCGGACATGGGTCAAACTGTCTGTAACATCTGACAATACGAAAGACGGCCCACCTACCTACGCCGACGTGAATAAGGTTGGCGAGGCATATGTGAAAGCCGCTCCCGAACGAATGGTGTGGGGGAGCAACTGGCCGCACCCGAACGAAACTAGCAAACCAGATGATGCCGTGCTGTTCGACTTGCTCACCCAATGGGCGTCTGACGATGCGACCCGCGATCGCATTCTTGTCGACAACCCGGCAATTCTTTACGATTTCCCTAAGTCTGGCTGAGTTTGGCTCTAAGACGAAGACATTGCTTCACAGATTCTCCAGAAAGAAATGCGCGGCTCGCTCCGTAGCCTTGTACTCGGTCACGGAGAATCCGAGGGCGGCCAGGTCGAGGCCGGCAAACAATGCTTCGCCTTGACCGAGTAGGACCGGTGACAGTGCAAGGTGCAGAAATCGACCAGCCCTTTTTGGAGATACTGGCGCACCGTGGAAACACCGCCCCCGATTTTGACATCCTTGTCGCCCGCCGCCTGTTTGGCGAGCCTCAGCGCCTCTTCGATTCCGCCGGTGACAAAGTGGAAGGTCGTCCCGCCCTCCATCACCAGCGGCTCGCGTTCATAGTGCGTCAGGACGAATGTATCCGCGTGGTACGGCGGGTTGTTTCCCCACCAACCCTTCCATGAATCGTCGAGCCAGGGGCTGCGCATCGTCTACTGCAACAAGGCCTGGGACGATTTCGCCGCTTCCAATGGCGGAGTGGGAATCAACCGTGCGGCGATTCTCGGCGCGTCGGTGATGGAAGCGATGGCCGTGCCGCTGAGACCGTTCTACGCCCGCGCATTCACCTGGACACAAGAGAAGCTGCGGACGTGGGAGCACGATTTCGAGTGTTCATCTCCCGAGTTGTACCGGCTCTTCCACATGCGCGTGCTTCCGCTGGCTGATTCGTATTTGATCGTGGAGAATTCGCTCCGCGTGGAACGGCCGCACGGTCCCGAGCATCCGGGGATGCCTTCGTACCCCTTCGCGTGTGTGAACGGGCATGGGATCGTCACCATGTGCAGCCATGGCCGGCGCACGCAGCGGCGCAAAAAGGCTGGGGCGGCGATATGGGACTGGGTGCCGGGCTTCGTCGAGAGATCGCCGCGGCGCGTGTCGCAGAGATTGTGTCCCAACTGCGCGGCGTATTTTTATGCCTCGAGCGGCGCGCTTCGCTGAACACCCCTGGCCTGGGCGCGATTGCTTGAGATTAAAAGCCCCGCCAGCTTTTCCGCAGAACAATCCAGCTTTCGCGTATGATCTCCGCTTTGAAAACGAATGACGCTGCACGGAGGTTGGGCGATGAGGCGGACGTTTGTTCTGGCGATGCTGATGGTGCTTTCGCGGGGGGCTGTTTGCGGGGCGCAGCATTCCAACGCGGAGCGCGAGATACGGGCGCTCGATAAGCAGCGCGTTGCGGCGATTCTGAAGAAGGATGTGCCGGCGCTTGACCGGCTTATGGCCGACGACTTTACCTACACGCACCAGGGCGGCGTTACGGAGTCCAAGGCGGATTTTCTGGGGGAGATGAAGTCCGGTAAGGGGGCGTTCACGTCGCTGAAGATGAGCGGCGTGAAGGTTTGGGTTTCCGGGAACGCGGCGGTGCTCACCGGGCGCTACGACCTGACCGCCGTCCGGGAGGGACGGAACCTGGTGATCCCGGAGCATTTTACCGAGGTTTACACGCGGGTGCATGGGCACTGGCAATGGCTGCTGTGGCAATCTACACGGCTGCCCGTATAGAACCTCCCTCTGTTGACCAGGATTCGGCCAGGAAGAAACTTCTCAGAAGTGCCCACGTGGCCGCCTTTGGATCACTGAGTTCGGTCCGTCCTTTCCTTGGTCCCCAAACCGAAGATGTTAACGGAATATTCATTTAAATATCTGGCACCTTGCACTAGAATTCGGGCCGACCTGAACACCCCAAACATGAGGGAAACCTATGTCCAACGCCAGGCACTCTTTAGGGCCCGCATCGCAGAATCTTTTCGCTCACGACTTCCATTCCCTAAGCGTCCGGGATCTCCTCGACGCTCGCGATCAGTTCCACGTCCACTTGGCGCATAAGCCGAATGTCTTTTCCACCGCAATCGGCCGCTACTTGATTCGGGATATTGACGCGACGAAGAGTGACGCCACGCACCAGCATCATCTCGATCGTAAAGCGAGGGCCAAGCCTCGCACACTGCTCAACTCCTCCGTCAAGGATTGGTCCTGGCCGTGCGTGCTGGTCTTCGTAAGCCAGTGGCAGACGCTGGATGACTTACGTTCGAAGCCCGATCTGGTGATTCCCCCGTTTGTATACATGCCGGATGGACGGATCATCCCGATCTGCGTAGTGCTGGTTGAATCCGCAAACCTGCCGCCGCGAACGGTAGATCCATCGCGCTTGGCGCAAGGCGCTCTCGGCATCGGTTCGCCTATCTACGTCGACGCGCAAGGGATGCGCCGCATGGGAACTGCAGCCTGCATGGTATCGGACGGCAGCGACTTCTATCTCCTCACCAACGCCCACCTCGCCGGGCAGGTGGGCAGGCCAGTGCGCGCTCTGCTCAAAGGCATTCCCGAAGTGATTGGGACCACGCACGGCACGCGGAATCTGACCGAACGCACATTCTCGGACATCTACCCCGGCCTACCCGGGCGCGATTCCGTAGTTAACATTGATGCTGCCATCGTCCGCGTTAACGATGCGAATAATTGGAATGCTAACGCGCTGCCGCAACCCCTTGGCCAAATTGCCGATTTCAGTGCCGAAACCGCGTCGCTGAGCTGGATTGGGCAACCCGTCGTCGGGCACGGCGCCGCCAGCGGAGAGATGCGTGGCGAGATCAAAGCCCTTTTCTACCGCTACAAGTCCATCGGCGGGCGGGATTATGTCGCCGATTTCGTCATCAGTTCCCGGGCAGGTGACCGTGTTCCGCTTGTCACCCAGCCGGGTGACTCCGGTTCACTCTGGTGCCTCGACGGTATCCTTGATGCCGATAGCCTTGCACCGCTGGCGATGGAGTGGGGCGGACAGCGGATTGACAGCGGCGCCGCTGCGGGCCAGTTTCTGCAATTGTCCCTCGCGACGTCGATGGCGGTAATCTTGCGTGAGCTTAGCCTCGACGTCATCCAGGATCCGACGGCCGAACGCACGCAGTATTGGGGACCCGTGGGTCACTACAAAATCGGGCAGCAGGCCTGTTTCCTGGTCGAGAACGACGCCTTAAAGAAGTTCTTCACGGCAAACATCAACAACATTAGCTTCAGCACGGACAAGCAAATCCAGCTCGCCACACACTTGCAAGCCTCTATTTTCGTACCTCTCAGCGACGTGCCCGATGTCGTATGGAAGACAAACATAAACAAAGTGAAGCCCACCGTCACTCGCGCGATGGAGAACTGGAATCACTACGCCGATATCGATCTTCCGGGCGCCAACGGCAAGACCCTGCTGCAGAACTATCTCGCCAACAACGATTCGCTAAACTGGTCGAATTGGACGGCGTTCTACAAGAACGCTCCTCTTCCTTCCGCTTCCACAAGTAAGAGCAATAATTCGGGCGCCCTTCCGTTTCGCGTATGGCAAATCTTCGCGCAACTCGTCCAGTACGCGAAAAACGGTGACGGCGCGAGTTTCTTGACAGCAGCAGGTTGTCTCGCCCACTATGTCGGCGATTCCTGCCAGCCACTGCACTCCTCGCAACATTCCGATGGCCTCAACGGCGCCTCCACGGGTGTTCACTCTACTTACGAAGACAACATGGTCGATGCTTATGCCGATCAAATCGCTGCGGGGTTCGCCGACGCCATTGCGAACCTTAAGTTCAAACCACGCAAAATTGGGAGTGCACGGGATGCAGCGATGGCCGTGATGGATCTGATGAACTTCTGCCACGACACCCTGCCGCCGGAGTCGATCTGCGAGGCTTACAACCAAGCGCGCCCTGGCGCGCCCAAGAGCGCCACCAAGGACAAACAGGTTCTGGCTGCCCTATGGGACCAGTGTGGCCAAGCAACGATCGAAGTCATCGCCGCTGGTGCCGTCACTCTCGGGGCGATTTGGCAAGCGGCATGGACTTTAGCCGGAAAGCCGGACACTACGCCATGGCTCGGAACCCTTATGACGGCACGAAAGACCTGATGCCCGTCTATGAAGACAAGAAGTTTCTCCCTTCCCTCCATCTGCAATATCTCGGCAAAGCCGACCTGCCGGGTTCCGACGCTCCTGCTACACCTCCGGCTCCGCCCAATACCGCCCCTAACTTCGATGAACGTGGACACCAACCCAAGCGAGCGTCTGGACCCGCGAGACCCTCGGCGCATCGAACCGCAGGAAGTCCCGAGGAGCGAGCTAGCCAGAAAGCAGGAAAGCGCAAGAGATAAGGCTGGTATGCGACAGCACGCGTATTGCAATCTCTCGTGAAGACCGACCCTTAAAACCGAAGGGTCGGGCACCCGCAAAGGCACAAGCGAACCTTACTGCCAAGAATGTAACGCGTTCCGTTATACCCCTAACGTGCTATGATCGGCCTGCGATTCAGACCTTCGCGGACCGGGACACACGACAACTTCATGAGCGTGGTTCCGTAAGGCGCTTTCGGACCATCGAGCGGGCCGCACTTTAGAAGCTGGAGGAGGAAGGCTCGCGGTAACGGCACCGCGAGCGGTGGGCGCTGCGCGCCGGCGTGAATGTCGGAACTGAAGTTCCGACCCCCTAAGAAACTCCTCGTTGTTCCACGGCTTATTAGAAAGCTCCGGCAGTTGGGTGCCGCACACAACTGTCCGATCTGGCCTCGCCTCCGGGCAATCGCCTTGAACCGCTGCACGGAAAGCGTGAAGGCCAGCACAGCATCAGGATAAACGACCAGTGGCGGCTATGTTTCGTTTGGAAGAACTCTGACGTTACGATGTTGAGATTACGGACTATCACTGCAAGCTATCTCATAAATGCTTCGACCGGCCCGTCTGTTCCCTCAGGGGTTAAAACCCCTTTGTCCGCGGAGTTTTTTTGGCACGGCTGAAGCCGTGCCCTGACGAGTTCCATATCTGAGATGGCTAGATGGCTTCTAGAAGCGCAGTCGGGAGGTGAACGATGAGGAAGAAGAGGAAGAAATTGAAGCCGGTACACCCGGGAGAGATGCTCCGCGAGGAATATATGAAGCCGTACGGGCTGAGCATGAACAGGGTGGCGATGGATCTTCGTGTTCCCACAACTCGCATTGCCGAGATCGTCGGCGAGCGGAGAGGAATCACGCCTGACACGGCTTTGCGCCTGGCACGCTATTTCAATACCTCCCCGCTGTTCTGGATGAATTTGCAGGTGAGATACGATCTCGACGTGGCCGAGGATAAGCAACAGGCGGAGATCAAACGGGATGTCAGGCCGCTCAAGATTGCAGTAGCTTAGCTACCGCCAGCCCTGCACCCACGAAGAGCCGCCGCTAGTTTGCCGAGCTTGCGGATCGCACCCTGGCCCAGAACGCAGAGCGCGGCCAGAGTCTAGGACCACGACGCCGAGGTTGGTCAAACTGTGGGCCTGCTGTTGGTGGTCGTCAGCTTGGTGATTGTCAACTTGGCGCGAGTTCCGCTGCAGCGCTGCCTTTCTCCAGAAAGAAATGCGCGGCTCGCTCCGTAGCCTTGTACTCGGTCACGGAGAATCCGAGGGCGGCCAGGTCGAGGCCGGCAAACAATGCTTCGCCTTGACCGAGCAGGACCGGTGACAGTGCAAGGTGCAGAGAATCGACCAGCCCTTTTTGGAGATACTGGCGCACCGTGGAAACACCGCCCCCGATTTTGACATCCTTGTCGCCCGCCGCCTGTTTGGCGAGCCTCAGCGCCTCTTCGATTCCGCCGGTGACAAAGTGGAAGGTCGTCCCACCCTCCATCAGCAACGGCTCGCGTTCATAGTGCGTCAGGACGAATGTATCCGCGTGGTACGGCGGGTTGTTTCCCCACCATCCCTTCCATGAATCGTCGAGCCACGGGCCGCGCACCGGCCCGAACATGTTGCGGCCAAGGATGAAGGCGCCAAAGTTTGCCATCGCTCGCCGGGCGAATTCGTCGTCCACGCCGGTCGATCCGCCTTCCTTCCCGTGCATCGCACAAAATGACTTTGTAGGGAAGAACCACTGAAAGAGCTCCGGGCCGCGCTTGCCCAGCGGATCGTTCAGGCTCTGCTCCGTTCCCGCGCTGAAACCGTCCAGCGAAACACTGAATCCCGCAACTCGAACTTTGGGCATATGCGTGCGCTTCTCCACTCCTGAATTTATCCTAGCGATTTATCCTAGCATCGGGGGGACTTCGACCGGAGAAGCAAGAGACCGGATCGCTTGGGCCTGTTTGCTTACTGACTGTACGCGCGGGTCGATTATGCCGGGGCCGGAGGGCTCCGATCAAGCGCCCCGGGCGCGTCGGGCCTGTTGCGTCATCTCCACCAGAACATCTCTCGCCTCTGCCGGAGTGCCCACTTCCCTCAGGAAAGCGATGCGGGCTCCGCTGGCACCATCCTGGGTTTTCAGGCGCACGTGAAAGCCCAGGCGGTCGACTGAAGTCATGGCCGCTTCTTCGGCCGGAATTCCAGCGAATGTTTTGGCGAGGAGGACGAGCGCGCCGGCGTGATCGGCGTTTATGTGCTGGATGATTCCCATGGCGGAGTCAGCCAGCGGATCGGCTTGCGCGCCGTAATAATCCGATGCGGCGACCCAGCCCATCACCCCGAAGCCGCCGACGTAATAAACGTCGACGACGTTCATCCGATAAAAGGCGAAGTCCTGGAAGTCCACCCAGTATTTGCTGCCGGCGTGACGCGCGAGATACAGTTTTCGTGCTTCAGTCACATCGGCTTCTGGCGCGGGCAACACATTTCCGAGCAACGTGACCCGTGACGCACCCAGGGGGTCGCCGCCAGCGTCAGGCTGGGTCACTAGGAGGCTGGAATGCGGGTCCGCCAGCAGATTTTGCGTGTGCATCGCCATGGTGCTGATGAGGAAGATGGGATTCGCATGGTGGTCCAACGCATAGGGCATTACCGACCCGAAGGGGAAGCCGGGCTGTTTGCGTGAATGGGTTGAGAGACTGCCAACGCGACCCAGATACACGAGGGTCCGCGCTCGCTCGGCGAAGGAGGGTTCCGGGATCGAAGGCCGCGCCGCGCCCGAGCTTGCGTGTTTTCCAGCCGGTGATGAGGACATCGCGTGTGCTCCCGCCTTGGATCAAGCTTGCTCAAACCAAACTAGCACGGTACCGTCTCTTCTGGGGGAATGCCACCGAATATTCCCGTTCAGAACGAAATCGTTACCGGAGGGAGAGGAGGTTGAGGAGGAAGGCTCGCGGTAAAGGCGCCGCGAGAGGTAGGCGCTGCGCGCTCCGGCTTTTTGTCGGGGCTGCAAGCCCCGACCCCCTAAGAGGCTTGGCGCGTTGCAGCAATGTCGCTCGAGTTGGCGCAGGAAGAGAGATTCATCGCTCGAAAAGCGAGCGATGGAGAACCGTGCTTCGTCGATCTGCTCCTCGGGATGACGGGCAAACAACGGAGATGAAAAAAGGAAGAAGCAGGTCCCTCACCCATCCGCGCTTCGCGCGTATGGGCTCAGGATGACAACGAAAAGCGACGGCGAAAGACTCCTGCGCTGGAGCCGCCGGCGCTGAGGCTAGCGGGTTTTTACGTTGAAGAACCAGAAGGGGCCATCTATATCTTTGAACCAGTGCGGGACGTTGTTGGGAACTACGATTACGTCGCCTACGGAGACTCGGCGTGGGTGGCCGCCTACGATGCTGCGGGCCATTTTGGATTCGGTGAAGGGGGTGCCGTCGGGGAAGGTGCGGGGAGTTATGTCGTCCTTTAGCTGGCCGCCGGTGACCAGAGTGGCCGAGCCTTTTACTACGTAGATTACGTCGGTCCACTGCGTGTGGACTTCGGCGGCTATGGTTTTGGTGCGCTTGCTGGTCTTGACTTTGAAGTTGTGCGAGCCGTAGTCGGGGGCGTAGATGGTGTCGTCCATGGCCTTGGGATGCTCGAAGTTGGCGTCGACTTCGGCTTTGGAGAAGTAGGCTACCGCGGGCAGTTTGGAGCTTGCTGCGGAATCGGACTGCATGCTTTTGGCGGCGCTGGCGCTTGTGGTTGATTGGCCTGAAGCTACGTTGCTCGCTAGGATCAATACTGCTACCGCTGCTGCCAGGAATGCTGACTTCCCTCTTCTTTCGATCACTTTCGCCCCCTGGGCTTGCGGATGAATTTTCCGCGCCGGGGGCATCCTACGTTTCTTCGGGGCTGGCGCGCAACGAAACTTTGGAGTTTTTTCGCGGCGCCGGGCCGAGATGCGTTCTTGCTACATGGCCCCTTCAGAACACGCGCAGCTCACGCGCTGGCTTTGGGAATAGCGATCTTCGGACGACCAGCTGGTGCTACTCTACGGAACAAACTCTGCGCATCGACCAGTGAAAGGAGTTGGCTCGATGGCCAGGAGGAACGATGAGCGAGCAGAACGAACTTCGTTGCAGAAAAATCCCCATGAACAACGGCAGAAGCATTCCTGCCCTGGGTTTTGGCACCTTGATCCCCGATCCCGGCGATACGTTACGAGCCACTCGATCCGCTTTGGAAGCCGGCTTTCGCCAATTCGATTGCTCGGAGCGATATCGAAATGAAGAGGCGGTGGGCGAAGCGATACAAGACGTGCTGCGAGAAGGAAAGGTGCGGCGCGACGATCTCTTCGTTGCTACGAAGCTCTGGAACAACAATCACCGTCCAGAGCGTGTGAAACCGGCCTTGGAGGCCAGCCTCAGAAGGCTTCGGCTCGAATACGCCGATCTCTACCTGATGCACACGCCCTTTGCCTTTCGTCCGGGAGACGATCAGGATCCGAGAGATGCAAATGGCAAAACCGTTTACGACGAGGGCGTCACATTGCCGGAGACCTGGGGCGCTATGGAGCGCCTCGTCGACGAAGGCAAGTGCCGCGCAATCGGGTTGTCGGATGTTGCCCTGGCGCACGTCACCGAAATCAATCGATCCGCGAGAATCCGGCCCGCGGTTGTGCAGGTGGAAGCGCATCCCTATCTTCCGCAATGGGAACTGCTGGAGGCTTGCAGAGAAGCCGGGATCGTGTTCCTGGCGTTCGCGGTGCTGGGCCACTCCTTCGAGCCGAAGCTGCTCGAAGACGATGTCATCAGAAAAGTCGCCGCTGCCGCGGGTAAGACGGCCGCTCAGGTTTGCATCGCCTGGGCACTCCAGCGAGGCACTGCCGCTCTTACAACCTCAACCAACGCGGATCATATCCGCGAGAGCCTCGACGTGGCGACACTTCCGGAGAGTGCGATGGAGGCGATCAAAGGGATCACGACGCGCTATCGATTCAATAAAGTGGTGGAAACCGGGCTTCCCGGGTTCATCCCTCGAGAGGCGGACCGCAAGGGCGCCGGGGCTAAGTGAGCGACAACTTTAATTGACCAAAAGGTACGGGAACGGTTCGTAGGAGATGGCTCGGCTTCTATCGGTGAACGTTGGACTTCCGCGCGGCATTGCGTGGAAGGGCCGCACCGCAAATACCGCCCTTCCCGCGGACGAATTGTATTAGCGCAATCGGAATCATTTCCTGTCAGGACGCCAGCGGCGCCCCAATGCGGGGATGATCGCTCCCCCGATGTTGGCCACACTCATGTCGGGCAGCGGAGGCCTCTCGGCCTTCGGATTGATGGAACGAATCAACGAGCCGAACAGCCGAAGCTGCGCCTTCAACTTTTCTCTGAAAGAGTACTGAGACTCCGCTCCGGTGGCCTGGACGATGAGCAACGTGACGTCATCGTCAGATAGATTCTCGGGATAACGTTCGGCAATCTCCTTCAAGACCGCCGCTGTCAGCTTTGCGGGCTCCACGTCTCCCAGCAGGCGAAAGATCCGCAGCAAACCGGCCTCGCCTAACATCTCGCCATCGGCATCGCGGGATTCGATGAGCGCATCGGTGTAGCTGACCACGCAATCGCCCGGTTGCAGCTCGACGTCAAACTGCTCATAGTCGGCGATTGCAAGAATTCCGAGCGGTATGTTGCTGGGCTTATTCTGGCCCGCTGGTGCGTCGTGCCCAAAAAAATCCCACTGGCGAGACGCGGCGCGGTAGATGAGCGGGCGCGGGTGACCGGCGTTGCACACCATCAAGCGGCGGCTGGAAGCGAAAAAAGTGGCCACGATCGCGGTTGCGAAAGTTCCGGCCTGAGAAAGCGCCGTGAACTGCTGGTTGAGCAAGCGCACGAACTCCGCCTGGTCCAGGCAATTGACGAACCGCCGCATCAGTGTGCGCAGATCGGCCGCGGTCGAGGCGACGGAGTTTCCGTGTCCCGAAACATCGGCCAGCAGCAGCCTGCTGATCCGGCCGGTAGCGCAGCTGGAAGCGTAGTAGACATCGCCGCCGCGCTGGGCCTGTCCATAGGGCTTGCTGTGGACCCATACGTTCATGCCGCCGAATTCAACCGCGCGCGACGTGAGTTGGCTTCCGCCCCATACTTCCATACACTGCATGCGTTGTCCCGGCTGATCGCTCACGGCCGAGATTATAGCTGAAGATCCTCGAACGGGTTAGGGTTATCGAGGCCAAGAGAAGCCACTTCGGGGGTGAAGCGTCCATGGGATTTCAACTCGATATGCGGGAGATCGGCCCTGTCATTGTGGTGGAGGCGGTGGGGAGGTTTACTCTGGCTGACGGCCAGACGAAGTTGCGTGACCTGATTCACGTCTTCTCCGGTAATGGAGTGCGGAAATTCATACTCACTCTTGCGCGCGTCGAAGTTATCGACAGTTACGGCGTTGGTGAACTGGTGCGATGCTATTCCGTCGTGCGGCAGATGGGAGGAGAGATGAAACTGGCCGGCGTGAACCAGAAAGTCCTGGACGTGCTTAGTGTTTGCCGGCTGAACACTTTTTCGAAATATGCGCAGGGGGGATGCCGCCCTTCAGTCATTCCGGCACGGCGTTCGATAGATTTATGGCATGCGCATGCCGTGGCGTCCGACGGTCTCGAAAATCGACAGGAGATTGGAGATTGCCAGGAGGTCGCGGATTTGTTTATTAAGGTTAATCAGGTCGAAGTCGCAGCTTTTGCTTCTGGCGGAAAGATACAACCCGACGACTGCGCCCAGGCCTGAGCTGTCCATGCGGGTGACCTCGCTGAGATCGAGGACCATTCGCCCCTTGTCCGGCATTCTGCTTTTTACTTCGCGCTTCACGAAATCGGAGTTCTCGAACGTCAGGCTGCCCCGGCAGTTCACGACGATGGCGTCTGGGTGCGTTGCGATATGCAGGCTGAGGCCAGAGTCGAGATGATTTCAGGATCCGGCATGAAATTCCCCTCGTGGAAAAGTATGGAATCAGGATTTCTGCTCTTGAGTTCGGCGACATTCTACACCAGTCGACGTAACGATTTGAGGCGATCCACACGCCCGGATAAATCCGTGCACTGACGAAAAAAGCTGCTTGCCACACAAAAACGGAGAAGGAAAGAAGAAGCAGGTCCCTCACCCATTCGCGCTTCGCGCGCATGGGCTCAGGATGACAGCAAAAAGACTGCGACAGGCAAAGGCAGAAGCCCTCGAAATAAGATAATGCGGTTTCAGATGCAATCATCGGGACCTCGCTTAATTGCGACCCCGACAAAAGCCGGAGGTTCAGTCGAGGCTGGGGAGAATTCGCGTGGCACCGCTTCCACCGTTTTCGCCATTCGCGGTGGGTGCCGGGGCTTGGTGGATGTGGGAGGCTAGTCCCAGCAGCTGGAAAAGCTCGATGGTGTACCAGTTGAAGTCGATTTGATACCACTTCAAGCCGTGGCGCGCGGACACCGGGTAGGCGTGATGGTTGTTGTGCCAGCCATCGCCGAAACTCAGCAGCGCTACCCACCAGTTGTTGGTGGACGCATCGCGGGTGGCGAAGGGGCGCGCGCCCCAAATATGCGAGACGGAATTGACCAGCCACGTTACGTGGAGTCCCACGACGGTGCGCAGGAAAACGCCCCACAATACGAAGCGAAAACCGCCGATCGCGTACAACGCGACTCCGAGGATGAGCGATGGCAGAAGATGGTACTTCGTGAGCCAGACGTGAAACTTGTCCCTGGCGAGATCGGGGACATAGCGTTGGAGGGTTGAAACGTCCTGGCGCAAAGCGTTGCCGACCAGGATCCAGCCCACATGCGCCCACCACTTGCCGTCGCGCGGGGAGTGCGGGTCGCCTTCCTCGTCCGCGAACTGGTGATGCTTGCGATGCGTGGATACCCAAAGCAGCGGGCCCCCTTCCAAAGCCGCCACGCCGCAAACGGTGAGAAAGTACTCAAACCACTTGGGTGTCGCGAAGGAGCGATGGACAAGCAGGCGGTGATAACAGATGCCGAGTCCCAGACTCACCGTCAGCCAGTATAAAAAGATCGCGACGAATAGCGCGTGCCAGCTGAAGAAAAAGGGCGCCGCCAGTGCGCCCACGTGGAACAACAGCAGGACAGGCGTGATGGCCCAGTTCAGGCGATTCTTTTCGATAGCTCCTCGTTTCCCCGGCAAGAAAAGCATCCGACGTTATTCGTGGGGATTATAGGCTCGTTTATCGTTTCTGTCTGTCCTGTTTCTGAAACTTTCGAGGATTCGATTCCGCGGCGATGAGAAAAGGCCATACCGGAGGCCGAAGGGCGTTGTTTATAACATGTGAACTAGCGTACGATGCTTAACCTCTCGATGTCGCAGGGCGTCCAGTCGTGCACCTGCCTCGTCCGGAAAGCAAGAAATACGGACGCCGGCTCGTCGCGCCGCCCGATCCAAACCAGCGAAGGAGATCCTCTTGCGAAACCCTATCGGAAAACTCACCCTCGGTGTGTTCTTCAGCGTTCTGTTCCTGGCGTTGCTCCCGCCGGTTTTACATGCGCAGGTGCGCAGGCTCTGGCTTCGCCGGGCACTCCTATAATCACCAGCGCGGTGGTGAACTACACGAATAAGACGCTCACGATCGCGGGCACGAGCTTCGGAACCGGCGCCACGGTTGCACTGGGCAGCGTAACGCTGACCGTGCAGACCGCCACGGCCACGCAAATCGTGGCGGGTTTCCCGGCCGCGTCGCCGCCGTCGGGTTTCACGCCGGGGACGTACTTTCTGGATGTGTCATTCAATAGGGGCGGGATTGCGGTTTTCGCGGTGGCCCTGGGAACCGCGGGACCGATTGGCCCGGCGGGTCCGCAAGGCCCTGTTGGGGCAACAGGCCCAATCGGTTCGGCAGGTCCGGCAGGCGCCAAGGGTGCAACAGGTGCGGCGGGCGCAACAGGTGCAACGGGTGCCGTAGGTCCGATCGGTCCGGCTGGTCCGACGGGAGCCGCGGGCGCGGTGGGTCCCGTAGGACCAACCGGGGCGACAGGGGCAACGGGGGCCGCAGGACCAACCGGAGCAACGGGCGATGTGGGTCCGGCAGGACCCACTGGGCCAACGGGACCCGCAGGGCCTGCTGGAAGCAGCGGGGGCAACATAGCCGGATTTGCTTCTACCGGAGCCGTGCAGACCTGGACGGTTCCTTCGGGCGTAAGTGTCGCGTTATTCGAACTCTGGGGTGCTGGAGGCGGTTCCAGCCAAACGAGCGGTGGAGGAGGGGGCGGATATCTTCGAGCTTACCGGAAGGTAACTCCGGGCGACGTTTACGAGATCGGCGTCGGCGGCGGCGGGGCCAGCGGAACTGGAGGCGGCGCGGGAGGCGCGATCCCAATCCCCACGGGCGACTATTACTTGAGCAATCAGGCCTATGCGGGTTCGGCTACTGGTGGTGGCGGAGGCGGAGGAGCCCTAACGTACGTTGAAAAGGCGACGCCAGGTCCAGGCACGGTCCTTGGCGAAATCATGATCGCCGGCGGTGGTGGGGGTGCCGCGACATCGTCGCCGTCGGCCGCAGCAGGAGGATACGGAGGAAACAGCCCACAATGCGTGATAGAAGCCACCCCCGTCGGTGGTGCTGGCGGCCCAATCAATGCAAGTGTTTCGGGAGGTCGCGGTGGCAGCGGTACCGATATCGTGAACGGGCCCGCGTTCCTCACCAAGCCATACCGTTGCGTTTCGGGAGGGGGCGGCGGTGGTGGTTCGTCGGACGGTCAGGACGGTCTCGATATCTACGGCGGGCGTGGCGGGTATGGCCAGGGGATGGATGAGGCACCCTACGACCTGTCCCGGGGCACTGCCGGCTTTGGCGGGGAGTTTGGGAATGGCGGGCAGCCCAGCGAGCAACGCGACGTCAACAATCAAATCGTCTTCTTTGATCCGCCGGGAGAGGACGGTTACGTGCAAATTACCTATCGCTGATCGACCGGCGGCACGCCGAACCGAACTCGGCGAGGTGGCGGAAGGCGGATGCGTCTGCCGCTGCAAGGCCACGGCGAATTATATGTGTGCTGCAAGCAACTGAAGAGTCTCGCAGCACACTATGCTCATTGTGTTCACGAATCCTGGGTCGCGGGCTGGAGCCTGCGTTCGCGGGTGTTAGCGGGCTTTGCGGGTAATGGGTACGGCGGGCGCTAGCTTGTGCGGGCGGGCATTCGGCCATTTGGGATACGGGCGCGTGGGACGAGGGCTCGGGCGCAGCGCTGCGGCTTATGCGGCCGCAGAGATATTCTAGCGTGCGATAGAGTGCTTCGGCGTCTTTCGAGGCGATCTTCGCGTGACCGGCGTCGAGGTCGGCTACTACCTCGGCGCAGAGGTCGATGGCGCGACGGATGCGGCCGGTAGCCATCTCGCAAAGCAATTCGGAGTCATCCTGGCCGCGCGACCGGGTGTCGCGGAGGCGTTGAACGTCGGAAGCAATCTTGCGGATGCACTCGGCGGCCTCGCGATATTCCTTGAGGAGACGGTCGGCGCCGTCATCGAACTGCAGGGCCTTTTCCAGATTATGCAATTCAAAGCTAGCCTTCTCGATCTGCAAATCCACGCCCCAGAAGGCTTCGTTGGGCGCGATCAACTCGATGACGATGCCGTTGGCGACGCCTTCGCGGGCGTGCGGCGTGGCGAGCACTCGGGCTTCGGCCGTCTCCGCAGTGGCGAAATTTGCCAGGGTGACGCGGGCACCTGAGTCAGGATATACATCCATCTTCAGATAACCGCCGTTGGCGTTCACCTGCCGGGCTACGGCCTCCTCTTTGACGGCGCTGCCGTCGGGCCCGCGCCAGCTTACTTCGACGGGAACCGCCACGTTGAAGCGGCGGCTCTTGCGCCGCTCGAGTCTGGTGCCATCCGCGCTTAACGGGCGCTTTTTGATCGTCACGGTTTCTCGGAGCCTCGTGTGAAATTCTCTGGCGGCGTTTCGTGTGCCGGAATGGAAGAAAGTATCTCTGAACAGAGTAAATACAGGGCCGCCGAAAAGAAACTGATCTGAAGGACAGGTGCTACAAGGCTAGGCTTATCTTAGATTTAGGGATTGACGCTTAAGGGCTGGGCTCGTTTTTCCCGGCCGTGTTCTGCGAGAAGACTTGGGTTAGCTCGCACACCCCTTCGCCGCGAGCAGAACACGAAGTTCGGTACTCGCGACATATTTCTGTTGTTCTGGAGCGCGTATTCGCGTGAAATTGTGTTTCGGGGAAACCAAGGAGCAGGGCGCATGGCTAAAGCTAAGGAATTTACGGTAACGATCGAGGACAAGCCCGGCGCGTTGGGGAAGTTCTTTCTCGCTCTGGCGAAGAGTGGAGTGAACGTTCTGGGTTTTCAGTCGTACGTGGAAGAGGGCGAAAGCCTGGCGCGAATCATGGTGGACGATCAGGCCGCGGCCAAATCCGTGATGGGAGGCCTGCGGATGATTTTCGAGGAGACCACTGCCGCCGTCGTGCGGCTGCCGCACCGTCCGGGTGAGCTGGGCCGGGCGGCCGCGCGACTGGGAGAAAAGGGCGTCAATATCGATTACTCGTACTGCGGGCTGGAGCCGGGATCGGATAAGGCGCTGCTGGTGTTTGGCGTCGATAACCTGAGCAAGGCTTCCGCCGCGCTGGACGAACTTGCCGCTGAAAAATCCTGAGCGGCATTCCCGCACTGGGCGACGGAGGAAATGCCGGCCGGGACGGTGTCCTGTTTTATACGGCGTGGGCAGCCTTCGTTTGATATAGTCCCTCCACATTCGATCCGTGGAGACCTACGATGATCAGGCACGCCGATTTTCTCACCTTGTTGCTGCTGTGTATCTCCGCCGCATCCTTCGGCCAACTGGACCAGCTCAAGAAGGGCCTGGGCCTGGGATCTTCTTCCGATTTGAGCGATTCCAAAGTGGCTTCGGGACTTAAAGAAGCGCTGCGCGTGGGGGCGGAAAATTCCGTGAAGCTCACCGGCAGAACGGATGGATATTTCGGCAACCAGGCGATCAAGATCCTGCTGCCCAAGAATCTGCGTCCGCTGGAAAAAGGACTGGGCGCGATGGGCTACCAGCCGAAGATCGATGCGTTCGTCCTCAGCATGAACCGGGCGGCCGAGGCCGCCGCGCCGTCGGCTAGGAAAATCTTCACCGATGCGATCCTCGCAATGAGCTTCGAGGACGCGCGGAAGATTCTTTCCGGCAACGACACGGCTGCAACCGACTACTTCAAGAGCAAGACGACCGACCAGCTGACTGCGGCGTTTACGCCCGTCGTCAATAAAACGATGGATGCCAATGGCGTCACGCAGCAATACAACGCGCTCAGTGGGCAGTTGAAGTCGATTCCCTTCATGAAGAGCGAGGATTTGGATATCAACCGCTACGTCGTGGGCAAAGCGCTGGACGGGCTCTTCTATATGCTGGCGCAGGAAGAAAAGAAGATCCGCACCGATCCCGCGGCGCGCACTACCGATTTGCTGAAACAGGTGTTCGGTAAGGCGCACTCGCAGAGGCGTTCGCGTTTGCTCACTTCACAACCAGGCCGTTAGCCCGAAGCTTCACATGATAGCTCCCGCGAAATGTATCTCTGAGGATGAGATTGCCCGCGTGGCAGACCCCTTGTCTTGTAAGGATCGGCCTTTCACTCGCGGCGATTCGACCCGCTGAATGTTACTCGGTGCCTTCCGACCCTCTACACCGGAGGGTCGGGCACCCGGAAAGACAACACCCTACCTCGGGTTGTATTCAGGGCGGGAGAAAGATAGGATGCGCGGGGCACACTGGAAACTACATGTGGCGCGGCGGCGAGTTGTGGGCCGGCGCGGCTGCCAGGAGAATCGGATGAGCGGAATTTTGGGAATTGCGGGTGGGCGATGCTTTCGGCAGGTGCGGTGGGCGTGGCTTGGTTTGTTTCTGCTGGCGACGGCTGGGGTGCCGGCGCGTGGGCAGTCGGAAGTGAACCTTAAGGGCGCGATTGATTTTCGCGTACACAGCGGGCCGGATTCCGATGAGCGTACTGCCGACGCCGACGATGTGGCGCGGATCGGCAAGGATATGGGGATGCGCGCGCTGGTATTGACGAACCATTACGAATCGACGGCGGCGCTGGCTTACATGGTCCGCAAGGAAGTTCCGGGCATCGAGGTGTTTGGCGGGATCGTGCTGAACCTGCCGGTGGGCGGGATCAATCTGGAAGCCGTGAAACGCATGACCATGATGAAGGGCGGCTACGGGCGCATCGTTTTTCTGCCGGATTTCGATTCGGAGAATTTTCGGCGGACGCTAAAGCAGACCGGGGCGACGGTTCCTATCTCGAAGGACGGCCACCTGCTGCCCGGCGTGCTGGACTTGTTCGACTTCATGGCGCAGCACCACGACATGGTGCTCGAAACCGGAGACATCGCGCCGGAAGAGGCGTTGATGGCCGTGCATGAGGCGCACGCGCGGGGGGTGATGCACATCATCGTCAAGAACGCGATGGGCATGTTCACGCACATGACGATTCCGCAGATGCAGGAGGCGGCTCGCGACGGAGCTTATCTCGAGTTCGCGTACAACGCGGTGTATGGATCGAAGCCGCAGCGTCCGATTGCCGTATATGCCGACGGGATGCGCCAGGTGGGGCCGGAGCACTGCATCCTCAGCACGGATTTCGGCTCGCCGCACAAGCCTCCCCCGCCGCTGCATCCGCAGGCGCTGCTGGAATTCATGCAGTTGCTGCAGAAGCAGGGATTTTCGGTGGAGGACATCAACCTGATGGCGAAGACTAATCCGGCGCGGATTCTCGGATTGGAGCCGTAGCTAATCCAAGAGCCAAACTTTTTCTACCCGTTTGCCTGTCCAGGCATAGAGGATCGCCCACGCCTCATACTTGCAATAGACGATAGTCTCCCTGGTCGCTCGAATTGTCTTATCGCCATAAACATCGCGGTATTCACCCGGTTGCTGAACCCAGATCACCGCGGCATAAGGAATTGAGTTTCCACGCGGGCTCAAGAGCATCAGTACCCACTTCTGTCGGGTCCGATGAGCGACAAAAAGTTTTGGTTCCTTGCTTGCTCCCCAAGTCAAGAGCAAAGCCAGTGTGGGTTTGCCGTCCCCGTAAAAATCAACCTTCGCCACACCGGGGCAATCATTCGGGTGGTCTTTTTGAAAGAATGCTCTGTCGTCGATTTCCAGGTCGTCCAAGGTGACGATCCGCGCGTCAACATAGTTCTTTGAAATTACCACGCGCAAGTCAGATGGCACAGCACATACGTCACTCGATGACGCCGCATTAGCCCTACAACTAGAAACAAGCGCGAAGAAACTTAGCGCGAAAACTGACAAACACTTAAGTCGCGTTTTCGCGTTTGCGTGAAATGAATTGTCGATCGTATTGGTCATCGGCAGACTTCTCCGATAGATACTCTCATTTTCCCCTGCTCGCGATCTATTGCTTGTGACTAGGCCGTAACTCCGTAAGGTTTTCGCTGCTGCGCTTTTTCGTATGGCGGCTGGGGCTGGCTAGGCTTTTGCGGCGTACTTTTTGCGGACTGCTGCTAGACCTTTCCAGTCTTCGAGGTTCTGGTCGGGCTTCTCCTGAATGTACTTGGTATAGAAGGCTACGCCGACGGGATCTTCCATCACGTCCACCTGGACGCCCTTCTGTCGGAGCATATCTTCGTTGCCGGAGCCGTTGGTAGCGTCGCCGACGACCAGCCGCTGAAATTGCAGAGTGTGGATGAGGGCCGCGCAGATGTCACAGGGGCTTAGCGTGGTGAACATTGTCGTCTGGCTGAAATCTAGGCGGCCGGCGTCGCGGGCGGCGGACGTTTCGCCGTGGTTGTAGGGATGGTTCTCCTGGACGAGCGTGTTGTGGCCTTTGCCGACGATGCGGCGCGTGGCGTTGTCGATGATTACGCCGCCGATGGGCGAGCCGCCTTCTTCGTAGCCCTTCATGGCCAACAGGACGCCGATGCGCATGAAGTCCTTGTCGGTGAGCTTCTGGAAGAAGGCGTCTTCGACTAGCTTCGGGAGGCTTTTGGTCGGGAGATATGCGATGGTGTTGAGCACTTCTTCGGTTACCGGAGTGTCTTTGGTGATGTAGGGCTTCATGTTGGCTCCTTTTTTATTCGAAACGAGTTCATTCAATTACGGTGCGCGCCCTTTTTTCTAGGCGTCGCTGGAAACCTCTTCGCTCGCGGAGGACCTTGTGCGCGGGCTGAAGGCGAACCACAAAAGTACCGCGGCCATGTACGCGAGATAAATATAAGGCAGCTTGCCGTAGGGGCCTGCCGGCACGGGATACAGATTGGCTACCGTCGCCAGCAGCATCGCGAGGAAGCCGAGCACCGGGATGATTTTCGCCGCCAGGTTCACGACGCCGTGGTGGTCGCGCAGGTAGCGCGGGAGGGCGATGCAGACCAATCCATAGGCGACCATGAAGCCGTAGGTGGCGAGCGAGCCCATCCAGCCGTAGACGTCGAGGCCGCTGTTGCCGCGGGCCGCCAGAGTGGCTACCGGGATAAACGCCGCCAGGCCGCAGACGATGATCGCTACGCCCGGAGTTTCGTTGCGCGAATGCGTGGCGCGAAGGCCGCTGTGCGCGAGTCCGTTATGGGCCATCAGCAGCAGGACGCGGGCGGCGGCACTGATGCAGGCCAGCACTCCGGCGAACAGGCTCACCAGCACGCCGATATCAATCAGCAGCCCGAGCGCCGGCAGACCGCCGACGCTGGCCAGCACGTGGAGGGGGGCGTCGGCGGTGGCAAGGTTCTGGCCGGCCATGCTGACACCTAGGACCTCCGCGTAGGCGCAGATGGTAAAGAAAGCGCCTCCTAGAATGGCGCTCTGGATCACGGCGCGAGGAATGGTGCGAAGAGGGTCACGCGCTTCCGCGCCCATGGTGGTGGCACTCTCAAAACCAGTGAAGCTGAACACCGCTAGCACGAGTCCCAGGCGGAAGCCGCTGCCGGTGACGCCGCGCAGATGGAGCTGCGCCAGGTCGGGATGCAGGCCGTGGCGCATGAGCACGAGCGCGATGACGGCAACGATGAGCGCGACCGATGCCGCCTCGAAGGAGAGCATCAGACGCGCGGAGATTTTCACGTCGCGCCAGGCAAACCACATAGGGACGATGGAGACCAGCGCCGCGAGAAACACGTTGAAGGCGAAGTGGTTGGTGGCGTCGCGCAGCATCACCGCGGCGAAGTGGTAGAAACCGCCCATGCAGCAGGCGCCGCCGCAGACGTAGGCGAGCAGGAGGCTCCAGGCAGCGGTGGCGCCGAGCCAGGGCGGGAGGATCATGGTCGCGTAGGAATAGAGCGAGCCGGGCGAGGAGGAATAGCGCGCGAAGCGTCCTACGCACCAGGCGACCAGGAGGACGGCGGCGGTCGCTAGTAAATATGCTAGCCAGGTACCGTTACCCGCGAGGGCGCAAACCAGGGGGATTGTGGCGACGGGAGAGGTGGTGGGCGCGATCGTGGAAATCGATTGCGCCAGAGTTTCCATCGGCGAAAGGACGGCTCGCCGCAGGCCGTAACCGGCGGCGTTCGCGTCGCTATCGAGTGGCGCAGCTGCCGCGCCGGTCGAAGCGGTGTCACCAGACTGCGCTGGTGTTGCCATGACGAAACATACAGGTTCCGGGCGGCGGGAGCAAGATTCATCGTGGACGCGCCTGCCTTACGAAAATTCAGTTGGCCGCGGGGTTCGAGTGCGCAGCGTAGGTTTTGCTGAACTGGTTGCGCTGGTTGGTGACGGTGAAGGTGCCGTCAGGCTGCGCGGAGACCTTGATCCAATACGCTTTGCCACTGTGAACTGGCGCTCCCGGCGCGCCCTGCGGCGGGGCGGGCAGCGGCGCCACGGGCATCGCGGCGATGGAATCGTCAATCGTGTTGGCGATGAACATTCCCGGCTGGGTGTACTCCTGTCCGCTCAGCAGCGAGAAATGCAGCTGCCACAAATCTTCCAGGCCCGGGGATGTGTGCAGCACTTTCATCACCTCGGGTTCCCCGCCCTTCCGCGTGCCGTTATTCATGATGGCGACGCGCGGGTGGAGCGCGTGTACGAGCGCCGCTGAATTTGACGTAGCCTGCCCGTGATGCAAGCCCAGCAGGACGTCCACCGAACCCAGGCGGTTCACCGGGCACATCAGCGCGAATTCCCTGCTCTTCACCAGATCGCCAAGATGGGCGGCGCGAAATTTGTCGAAGGCGAAGAAGAGGCCCACGGATTGGGCGTCTTCCGCAAAAAGTACCGGTGACGCGCTGTCCGCAGATGCATCCGCGCAGTATGGATTCGGCTGACCGGCTCCGGGCAGCGGCTTGTCGATCACTTTACCCGCGGACGCGACTACGCGCACGTCGAGGCCGGTCATGGGGATTCTGTCTCCCGGCTTTACTACGGTGTGTTTGGCCTTGGCGTAAAGTTCCGGGTAGACGTCTCGCAGGAAAGCGGCAGTGCTGGCGTTTGCGGTGGATTGGGCGGGTTCGGAATCGGGAAGGCCGTGATCGATGAACTCACGGACCGGTATGCGCGATGAAAGTTCTGCGAGACCGCCGAAATGGTCGCCATGCCAGTGGGTGGTGACGAGGTGGTCGATGTGCTGGAGGCCGGCGTCGTGGACCGCGTCCATAATGCGGCCCGCGTCGCGCGAAGTGTTAGGCGCGGGGTAGCCCGTGTCGATTAGCAGGGATTCGCGGCTGGGCGTCACGATGAGGGTGGAGTTGCCGCCTTCCACGTCGATCACATAAATATCGAGTGTCCTGGGTGCGCGACTTTGAGCCAGCAAGACCAGGGGAAGGCACGCAGCAACGCCGAGAATCCATAGAAAAATGCTTCTTGGAAGCATCGAAATCTCCAGGACGCCCATGGAAGCAGCCGTCCGAGCGCCCACACTATATCACCCACTGTCTTTCAAAACCCGCGTTGCTGCGGCCAATCGGCGGGAAATAGCGGAGGGCGAAGAAGCCTGCTGCCACAGTTCGCCGGGGTGGATTTGCGTGGGCTCAAAAAAAAAAGGAAGCTGACTTGGGCAAGTCAGCTTCCCTTTGAAACGGAACTGCGAGTGAAACTAGCTGGCGAAGTTGCCGGCAACTTCGCGGCGGCCCATCAGGAACAGGCCGACCAGTCCGATGCCGAGCATCGCAAGCGTTCCGGGCTCAGGGGTGTTGATGTCTCCGTAGTAATCCAAACCGTAGGAGACGTTGTTTTCCTGATACACCTGGAAAGACAGCGTGTTGACCCCAGTGGTGAAGAGGCCAATGTAAGGGGTGAGGTTGATGGACGCTTCCGTGCTGGTCAAGCAGCCGATGGGGATGTTTGAGCAGGTCGGATAGGAACCACCGAGGTTCGCAGCGTAAATTGTGGTGCCGTTCAAAATGACGGACGTGGTGTCATCGGCGAGCACGTTCAAAAAGCCGTTTTCCACGGGTGCGCCAAGCGTGAACGTCTGCGTGAAAATCGTCGCGGTGCCGTTCGGAAGAACGACGTAGCCCGGCGCTGACGGATCTCCGGTGGAAGCGTAGGACACCCAGCTCGAACCGGGCAGGGCGGGGGCCCATTGCGGATTCGGTGTAATGGTCTGGGTGGCGAAACCGGAATTGTTCGTCGTGTTGGTCGCCGAACTTGAGACGATGGTGTCGGCCTTCGCCGTCAGCATGAAGCTGCTCGCGAGTGCCAGTAGTGCTAATTTCTTAAGCATGTTTCCTCCCTAGATTCGCAGTTGCAGCAACTGCTACCTGCCTAGTAGCAGCTGTGATGCCAATGTGGCGCGCTCAATCATAAGGACTTATATCTACGTCGGTTTTGGCGAACGTGAAATCAACTTGACCGAAGGGAAATTCGGAAGACATCGCGAGGGAATGTCCAGCGAGTGTTCACGAAAAGAGACAATGCCGGGCCTCGACGAGGCGCTTCCTGTAGTTGACGCAATAATCTGGATTGGTTACTTACTAACAAACGGCGTTCGTTCAGGATCCGGTTTCGCGCGGCACGACGACGCTGTCAGCGGCAGACGGCAACGACGGCACCAGCCATCGAAAGAGAAGCGTCGCCGCGATTCCACCCGCGAACTGCGCGAGGACGAACAACGGCACGTCGCGCAGTTGGATGCCGGAGAACGTATCGCTCAGCGAACGCGCGATGGTAACGGCAGGGTTGGCAAACGAGGTGGAGGCGGTGAACCAGTAGGCTGCGGTGATGTAGGCTCCCACTGCGAACGGGACGGCGCTGGAACGGGAGCGCGAGCAGCCCCAGATGACGCAGAGCAGTCCAAACGTCGCGACGAATTCGCTTAATAGCTGAGCCGATCCACTGCGGACGCGGTGCGACGCAGAGACAAGCGGAAGCGCGAACATCGCGTTGGCCAGAATCGCGCCACCGATACCGCCGGAGATTTGAGCCAGCACGTAGGCGGGTGTTTCCGCCCACGCCAGGCCGCCTTCGATTGCGTCGGCGATGGACACAACAGGATTAAAGTGGGCACCTGAGATCGGGCCGAATGTGAGGATGAGAGCAATCAGCGCCGCACCGGTGGCAATCGTGTTGGCGAGAAGGGCCAGAGCCACGTTTCCGCCGCAAAGGCGCTCCGCCATGATTCCCGAGCCAACCACGGCTGCCACCAGGAAGGCCGTCCCGACGAATTCCGCGACTACGCGTGCGCGCAGGTTGGATCTCATTGGCGGCCGATTTTGTCAATTTCTCTCTGGATCGCCAGCTTGTCGAGGCTCGATAGTGGCAGGCACAGAAACAAACTAATCCTGCGGTCCAGCGCCGTGAACGCATCGTGGTAAGCACGCGCAATTTGTTCCGGAGTCCCTTCCACGGCGGCGGGATCGGGAATTCCCCAATGTGCGGTCATGGGTTGCCCCGGCCAAACGGGGCATACTTCTTTTGCAGCATTGTCGCAAACAGTGAAGACAAAGTTCATCTTAGGAGCGCCAAGAGTGGAGAATTCATCCCAGTTCTTGCTTCGCAGACCTTCTGCAGGTATCCGAGCAAGTTCCAACTGCTTCAAGGCTTCGGCGCGAACCCTTCCGGCCGGATAACTTCCGGCGCTATAGGCGGTAAAGAAAGGCTTGCCCTTCTGATTCAAGATCGCCTCAGCCATAATCGAGCGGGCGGAATTTCCGGTACAGAGGAAGAGGACATTGTAACGTGCTGGCATTTATCCCTCCTTAGCGAATTCCATCGCTCGTAACGTCCATTTTTCATCCCGTTAGCACAGGGATGGAGGGCAGCATGACGGCCCACAGCAAGGCCGATCTTTTGCAGCGGTGGGTTTCACGGCGCGGATGAAAGCACCCATGAATTTGCCGTCGACTTCAGAGGCGATGGCGTCGGCGTTGATCCCCGCGGCGGCGAGAAATTCGCGCGCGTCGGCCGCCTGGTAAATTCGCGTAGGTTCCACGTCCACCTGTTCGAAGCCGCTTGCGGCCAGCTTGCTCTTATAGGCTTCTTCGTCGAGCGCGCCGGCCACACATCCGACCCACAGCAGTACGTTCTTGCGAATTTCGGGGAGGATTTCGCCGCGCGTTACCACATCGGACACGGCAAAGCGGCCTCCGGGTTTGAGGACGCGGAAGGCTTCCCGCAGCACCTGGTCTTTGTCGCCTGAGAGATTGATCACGCAATTGGAAATGATCACGTCCACCGAGTTATCGGGAAGCGGGATGTGCTCGATCTCGCCCTTGAGGAACTCCACATTTTCAGCTCCGGCTTTGCGCTTGTTTTCGTTGGCCAGGGTGAGCATTTCATCGGTCATGTCGAGGCCGTAGGCTTTGCCCGTGGGGCCCACCCGCCTGGCGGACAGTAGCACGTCGATGCCGCCTCCGGAGCCAAGGTCGAGCACCGTTTCGCCCGGATTGAGCTTCGCCAGCGCGGTTGGATTGCCGCAGCCCAGCGAGGCGAGCAGCGCCTCTTCGGGAATCTGGCCGGCCTGTTGCGCGTCATACAGATTGGAGGTAATCGGATCGCCGCAACCGGACCCCGAGGCGGGTGCAGCGCCGCAACAGGAACTTCCGCCCAACTGCACGCGGAGGGCGGCCTGGCCGTATTTCTCTCTCACCACTTCCTTGATGGCCGGATCACTCATCGATTCCTTCTCCTATTTGCAGATGCGGACGATTTCCGCGGGCTTCAGGGCCTTATTCCGCGTGCAGCACTCGGCGTAGAGGAACCGCAGGATTTCCTGGAGCGCTTCGGTGTTCGCGGTGTAGCGAAGAAAAGTGCTTTCCCGCTGGACGTTCACCAAACCTTCATTTTTCAGTTTGTCGAGATGGTGCGAGAGCGTAGAGTTGGGAACTTCGAGTTCTTCCTGAATATCGCCGACGACGAGGCCTTCGGGATGCGCGGACAGCAACAGCTGCATGATGCGCAGGCGGGCTTCGGTTCCCATGGCCGAGAACATGTCGGCGTACCGGGCGACCTGGTCGGCACTGGTATTTTCGGAGGCCCGGCTCATATTTCGACAATACTAGAAATATGGATGTGTGTCAATCCTCGGCGCGAGTCGGGGTACGGGGCATATGTTTGCGGCGCGCATCTTGTGGCGGGACGACGGGGGGCGTACGATGCGAGATCAAGTTTAGCTTCCAGATGAACTGGCGGAGGTGGGTTATGAAGTGGGCATTCGCTATCGCTACGATTTTCTTGCTTGCGCACTCCGCTGCTTATGCTGCGCCCGGCTCCAAGGACGAGCAGGAGATTCGCAGGCTCGATGCGGAGCGCAGCGCGGCGATTCTGAAGGAAGACGTCCCCATGCTCGAACGGCTCATGACCAACGATTTTACCTACACGCACTCGTCGGGAAACGTCCAGACCAAGGCGGAGTTTCTGGGCGACATGAAGAACGGCACGTGGGCTTACAAGTCGCTGGATTTGTCCGGCGTGAGCTTGCGCATCTTCGGGGACACCGCGGTGCTCACCGGGCGTTGTGATATGACGGGCGTGATGAAGGGCAAGAACATCAAGCTCTGGATGCATTTCACCGAAATCTATACCCGCAGCGGCGGCCATTGGCACTGGCTGCTGTGGCAATCCACGCGGCTGCCGGAACAGCCTCCCGCGTAAAGCAGTTTTACTTCTTGCCGGCCGAGAACGTCAGGCCAACGTAGACGACGCGGCCCTGCTGCACGGGGACGGTATCCACGCTTCCGTTCCCGCTGGGCAGCCAAACCTGATAATCAGCGAGGTTGTTGGCATGCGCTTCCAGAGCGATGCCGGTTCTGTCGGGGAGATAGAGAACCTTCCCCAGGTCGTAACGCAGCTCGCCGTTCAGGATGTTGTGCCACCCCTGGACCGGGTTGACGGCTCCAATCAAGGTCTGGCTGTTGCTGACACCGTCCGCGACCTCAAAAAGGCTCGCCGTGAGCCCATTTCTGCCTTCGTAACTGAAGCCGGCCTTATAGCTCCAATTGGGCACGACACCGTTCGGATCCGTGTTGGTCTGATAGAGGACCGAGCCCTGCGCGAAGAAGTCCTTCTGAAAATGATACTTCCCTTCCATTTCAAAACCATCGAACGTCACGGGACCGGAATTGGCGAAGAAGGAAGGATTGCCGTTGACGGAGAGAATACTGTTGGTCTGCCTGCTATGGAAATAATCCACGCCGCCTTCGATACGGTTCTTCTGGAAACTCAAACCCAGGTCGGTAGTCGCCACTTTCTCGGGCAGCAGATTCGGATTACCGCGCAAACCAGGGTGCTTCAGCAGCGTCTCGTCCAGGGCGGGCGCGCGAAAAGCCTGGCCGTAGAGCGCTTTGACGCTTACCCATGGTGCGGGAGTCCATATCACGCCGCCTCGCGGAACAGTATCAAGCGCCAGATCGCCAATCTTGTTGGTCTGAAAACCGCCGACCAATTTTATGTCGCGGCGAAGTTGGTGCTCGATCTGCCCGTAGAAGGCTCCTCCGGAGCGGCCTCCCTGGGCTACCGGCAGGATGGGGGTGACGCTGGTGAGGTCTTCCTCGCCATCGATGCGGCTGAAAAGGACTCCGGCGCTCAACGTATCTTTGCTGCTGAGGGTGATGAGATTGGTCCACTCCGCGATGAACTCGCGGGAATCCCGGGCGACGCTGGGAAACTCGCGGGCGCTGAACGTCGTGCGGGTGAAAGTCGCGTCGAATTTCATGTCCCAGTTCGCGCGCGCCTGGTGTTCGTAGCCCAGATCGCCGAAGGCCCGCGTCATATGCGTCTTGCTGACCGTTCCTTCAACGAAACCAGTGGTCTGCCACTCGGTGAAGGCGGACATGAAACTGAACCCCTTGTAATCAAGGCCGAGGTATCCGCCCGCGCCGCGGTCGACCATCGTTACATATTGCGTGTTGGGCACCTGCGGTGCAAAGGAAAGGTCCCTCTGGATCAAGGCAACCTGATAGGTAGCCGTCCAGTCCGGAGCTTCATGGAACTGCCCCGCGCCGACCAAACCCAGGTTGCCGCGCTTGTAAGCAATCTGGGTGGAAGAATAGAGAGCTTCGGCCGCTCCTCCCATCATTTTTGCCGCCACGCGGTTGGATTGCGCTTTTACCGTGATTAAATTCACCACGGCAGAAAAGGCGTTCGAGCCGTAAGAAACCGAGCCGGGACCTCGGATCACTTCGATGCGATCGAGAATCTCGACCGGGAACGATTCCAGCAGGTCGGAAATGATTCCGCCTTCCTGAACCTCCCGCGTCGGGCGCCCGTTGATGAGAAACAGAATGTGGCCTCCGGCGGTCTTGGTCTGATCGCCGCGAGCGGCCACCATCGAGCGGTCGGCAAAATATTGGGTGGCGCCAGTGAGGCCTGGGACCCGTTGAAGCACTTCGCCGAGCGTCATTCCGCCAAAGCGACGAAGTTCGTCGCTCGTTACAACGGACATAATCCCCGGCGCGTCGGACAGCTTTTCCGCGAAACGCGACGCGGTGGTGACGTCGATGTTCATGAGCGCTTCGATGTCCATTGAGGTAACGTCGGCAACGGAGGCGCTCGCCGGTCCACCGGGCGCTTGCCGAGCCGAGGTGGAGGCAGAAAGCAGCAGAACCGCGAACGCGGCGCGATATGCGTGATGAGAATTCTTTAAGCATGTTCGGGCGCTTCGCATCGTCGATATCCTTGTCAGCGGTTGCCGAGTGCTCTCAACGGCTTATCGGCGAAGCAGAAACGAACCTTTAAGTGAAAATGCACCCACAGAGGCCGCGGAACCAGACCGTTCCGACTTGTTCCGGGATTTAGCGGAATGTGATATTGAGATATATTGAAGGGGCTGGGCGAAGAGGGGAAATCGATGGGTGACGCAGCGCCGGAGAGCCTGATTCTCGATCTGCTGGAATGGGTGGCGAGCGGCGAGCGAAGCTACGAAGAGGTGATGGACGCGTGGCGGACGTCGTGCCCGCGACTCCCGGTTTGGGAGGATGCCAACGACCGCGGCCTGGTTACCCAGGAGCGTGTGAACGGCCGCTGCAGCGTCAGGATTACAACCGCTGGCATGGACCTTCTCGATCGGCACCGGCCCGCAACAAAAGCGTCGACACGATCATCGTCAACGAAGTCAGCAAATAGTCGATTGTTTCCGCAGTCTCACAATGCACCCGCTTAGCGGCCTGGGCGGATTGCTTCACCAACCTACAAGGAAGGCGAGTTCATGAATCGGCGCGAATTTCTTCGATCGGCTGGGATCGTATCGGCAGGCGTGGCGCTTCCGGGGGCGGCGAGGCTGTTCGCGAGCGCCGAAGCGCCTGCGGCCTGGCGCACTTTTCAGGTGACCACGCGGGTGGAGGTGCTGAATCCGTCCGGCGCGACGCGCATCTGGCTGCCCGCGCCGCTGACCCGCCCCACACCTTTCCAGCGGACGCTTTCGAATTCGTTCCACGCCACGGGCGGCACGGCGAAGATCATCGGAAGCAAGCAGGACTCGCTGGGAATCCTCGCCGCCGAGTTCCCTTCCGGCGTAAAACCGGAGCTCACTCTGGTGAGCAAAATTGCCACGAAGGATTGCGCCGTGGACCTTTCTGCTTCGGCGCGCGGCAACGGGCACACGGCGAGCCACGCCGAGCTCGAACATTTTCTGCGCCCCACGAAGTTACTGCCGACCGACGGCATCGTAAAGGAAACCGCCGGGGAGATCACGAGCGGCACGCATTCCGATTTGGAGAAGGCGCGCGCGATTTACGAGTGGATCGTCGACAATACGTTTCGCGATCCGAAGACGCGCGGCTGCGGCACCGGCGACATCCGCTTCATGCTGGAATCGCGGGACCTCGGCGGCAAGTGCGCCGACCTCAACTCGCTCTACGTGGGGCTCGCGCGAGCGGCAGGACTTCCGGCGCGCGACGTGTTTGGCATCCGCGTCGCGAAGTCGCAGCTGGGATACAAGAGCCTCGGCGCGTCGTCAGAGAACGTGACGAAATCGCAGCACTGCCGCGCGGAGGTTTACCTTAGCGATTACGGATGGGTTCCGGTGGATCCGGCCGATGTGCGCAAGGTCGTGCTGGAAGAGCCTCCCGGCAATCGTTCGCTTGACGATGACATGGTGAAGAAGGCGCGGGCGCGGCTATTCGGCTCCTGGGAAATGAACTGGATGGCGTACAACTTCGCGCACGACGTGGCGCTGCCGGGATCGAGCGGCGCGCCTGTGGGATTCCTGATGTATCCGCAGGGGGAAACGGCCGACCGGCGCCTCGACAGCCTCGATCCCGATAGCTTCCACTACGAGATCACCGCGCAGGAAGTCTAGACAGCAAAAGACGACAGCGGCACAGCTGCAGGTGCGGCGCAGAGCCGACCCTTGAAATGAAAGTGAAGCGTCGGGCGCACGCAAAGGCAATTGCAACGGCAACAGCAACAGCACCCGCAACGGCTGTAACTGCAACTGCGAAAGAAGAAGCAGGTCCCTCAACCATGCGCGCTCCGCGCGTATGGGCTCAGGATGACAACAAAAAGAAAAAAGAACAAAGGCAGAAGACCGACCCTTGACACCGAACGGTCGGGCACGAGCAAAGACAAAGCAGATTCATCGCTCGAAAAGCGAGCGATGGAGGACCGTACTTCGTCGCTGCGCCTCCTCCGGATGACAACGAAAAACACAGGCGAGGAAGGTGTAATTGCTATGAACCGCTATTCGGTGGCGGAGGCTTTCCTGAAGTGCCGCTGGATACGCCCGAGAAGCGTGTGCGGGCCGCCGTAGAGAAATTCAAGCGCTTCGTCCTGCCCGAACTGGCCCATGAGGTTGTGCTCGCCCATATGATAGCCAAGTGTGGGGCCGTTGTGGCTCGGGATCCAGGTGTTTGCCGCCACAATCGGCCCTACGAAGGGCGAAAGCGAGAGCGCAATGGAGAAGGTCGTGTGCCCGTTCGTGCCGCGCCGCGATGCCACCGTGGATACGGCGGCATGCCAGAAGCGCGGGAAAAAGCCTCTGCAGGTGCAGCGGTAATACGCCGTGTCTTCGTGAAAGGCTTCCGCCAGAGAGTATTGCGCCGTGGCTGTTACCAGGCTGATGCCCAGATTGCTGGCGACTCGCGCGCCGTAAGCGTCCGCGCCTTGCCCCCAGGCGTGCGGAAAGTTGAATGCCTGGTCGATCGCCGCGCCGATGGAGGAGCCCGCAAAGGCCACCGGGCCCAGCGCGTTCCAGGTGTAGTTGTGGAATCTTTGTGTCCGGGTCGGGGGAACGTATCCGTCCGTTGCAGCCGGAGTGGCCGCCGCATCAACGCTTGAACTTGAAGAAGATGCCGCAGGAAATGCAGACGGCAACGCCGCCGCGAATACACTGGAAGACTCAGCGGGAGCGTTTCCCCCAGGCGCTGTCTGGGTTTCGTCCGGAGAGGGCGAGGCCGATTGAGCACCTGCTATGCCGGAAAAGAGGAGAACACTTCCCAATAAAAAGAAACTGATTCGAACGCGAGGGATAACTACACTCCCTACCGCTACCTTAAACCCCACCACAGGGCCCGCTAAAGCGGTTGATGGGCGGCACAATACACTGGATTTAAGGGCAGAAGCAATGGAATTCAGCATCCGATCGTTCTTTCCTTGAAAAAATTCACCACCACTCGTCGCTGATGCAGTGCATTGGGATGACCAATCCGCAGCACCCGATCACAGGGCCGAATCCCGCGACCGCGGGCCGGGGCCGCGAGTATGGACGATAAAGCGCCGGGTCACAAAGAGAGGTGACGTGCGTCCCGGACCTGGTAAATGCGCGCTGAGTATTATTTAGTTATGAAGCGCGGGTACATCGTTTACCGAGATCTCGAAACCGGTGAGGTGCTGTGGATCGCCTCGCGCAACACCCTGCGAGAGGCGCGAAACCTCGCGGAATCGCTCCGGGCGCATTGGCGGGGCAGGTATTTGATTCGAGAGTCTACGCACGAAGCTTTGGAGAAACCCTCCCAAGTACTTGCGAAGGATCGCATGCACGCCCGGCACGCGGACGCCCGCCAATGGATCTGCCGCAACTGACTGGCAAAATCGGACGAGCTGTGGCAAGCTGTCGCCCATGGGAAATAAAGACGCACGTGGCCGCGAAAAGAAAAAGCCCAAGCAGAAGAAACTGAAGCCGCAACCGTTTGTTCAATCCCCTTCCCGCATTGAGCGGGCACCCGCGCCAGCTCCGACTCCCACGCCTGCACCCAAGCTGTCGCAGAATTGAATAACTCCTCTCGTTAGCTTCCTTCCCGAGGCCCTTCCAGGAAATGCCTTCTCCCGAATAGACAAGACGGCGGGCCTAAGTCCGCGCACCGCACCACCTAAACCGCTAGTACTGGCTTATATCTGCGCACACAAAATAAAGCCCTTAGCCGCTTCTGTTTAGTACTTTCGTCCCGAAACTGCTCTCGCCCCGAGTACTACTGAAATGTACCTATCCCTCTAATGCCCCTGCCGGGGGCGATTGCTATCTTCTGTGTGTGGGACACGGACCAAACAAACAGGAGCCCCGAGCAATGAGTCACTCTTCAGAGTTTCCAGCCACCGGCAAGCAGTCAGCAAAAGGCGCAAAGCCAGGCGAGCCCGCCGCCGAAGCCGGCGCGCAGACGCCAGAACCCCTCATTCCGGCGGTTATGCTGCCGTCCGCCTCCGATACTCTCAAGGCGCTGTTCGAGTCTTCCAAGCCGAGCGAGCCTGTCCATCGGGCCGCTGAAGTGATCGATATCGAGCACCTGAGCCTCGAAGAGCTCGAAGCGTTCTTTCCCTCTGAACATTCGGAGCCCGCGACGCCTGCCGTGCTGCCTGTCGCCGCGCCTCCGACCGTCGCCGCAAACGCTGCTGCAGCGGGCCCGGTAAAATCCGCCGCGCCAGCCGCCGCGGCGCCTGTGACCGAGCGCCGCGAAAAACGCCGCGCGCTGATCTCCGCGCCGGTGCGCGTTCGCAGCACCGACATCACCAATCACGACCTGGACGATGCCACCACCACGATGAACGTCTCGCGCATCGGCATCCTGCTCGCGAGCAAGAATCCCGCTTACTACCGCAGCATGGACGTGATGGTCACGTTCCCCTATAGCAAGGCTCCCAAGTCCATGCAGGCCGAGCAGCCCGGCCGCGTCGTCCGCATCAGCGAGCTTCCCGACGGCCGCCGTTCGATTGCCATCGCTCTCGGTGTGAAGCACCGCGAGGATGCGGAATTCATCTCGGCGAGCGGCGAGAAGCTCAATGCCGAACCCGTCAGCCAGAAAATCACGGTCGAGCGCGACCCGAACTCCTTGCGGCCGCTGGTTCTGGCGCTCGACGCCGAAGCCAGCGTCCGCGACTCGCTCAAGAGCTATCTCGCGGGCGAAGGCTACGACGTGATCACCGTAACCAACGCGCAGGAAGCCCGGGACGTCCTCAGCCAGTGCACCCCTTCCCTGCTGATCGCCGAGATCGAAGGCGAGGGAATGCCCGGATACGACATCTGCGCGCACTGCAAATCGACGCCGCGGCTCCAGAGCGTTCCGGTGATGCTCACCACGAGTTCGGCCTATCCCAGCGACTACGCCAGCGCGCATTCCCTGGGCGCCGTCGTTTGCATGGCGAAGCCGTACCGCCAGGAACGCCTCGGGCACGTGGTGAAGCTGCTCGCTCCCCCGGCGAACGCTAACGAAACAGTGGAACCGCCCCGGCCGGCCGATCCGTCGCGACGCCACCTGGGCAGCAGCAACAAGACAGAGAAAGCGTCAGGCTCCAGCACTGGATCCACAGTAAATCGCCGCTTCCGCTTCGGAGGAAAATCGTGAAAAAGCAGAATGGTGGATTGGTCGTGGAAGACGTGTTCGAAGCAGCCCGGCAGGCGTTTTTTTCGGGAGCAAACGGGGATGCGGCAGCATCTTCCCGGGAAACCTTCACGCAGGTGAAGTCCTACGATGGTCCGGTCGTCAACCGCGGTACGCACAAGGCGCCGGCCGGCGGCGCTTCCACGGATCTCGTGGCGACGCGTTAAAGCTGCAGGCTCTTAATCCAGCGTTTTGCACGATCGTTTCGAACTGTTCCGCACATGTTGTCGAAGCCGCCGCATGCAGTCCGGGTAATGACACGGGCTGCCGCGCTTCGCAGTAAAATTACCCCATGCTCTGCCCCAAGTGCGGCCACGAAGCCCGCGACATCGCGCGGTTCTGCCGGCGTTGCCACGCCACGCTGCGCTACGAATGCCCTTCGTGCAAACACGAACAGCGCCACGGCGGAATCTGCGAGAAGTGCGGCGTGGACTTCCTGAAGTACATCACGGCGGTGGTCACTGCGAAGAAAGCGGAGACCGATCGCGAGCACGAGCGCATCGAGCAGCGTTCCAGCCTGATGCGAAACCTGCTCCTGATTCCCTTCAACCTCGGCATTCCCCTGCTGCGCGACCTCATCCTCGGCCGCAAAAACCCCAGCGCCTGAACCCCACCGAAGTAGGCCCCCGCCCCCCCCCCCCAAAAAAAAATAGCTGGAAACAAAATCGGAGGAGGCTCCTCGCTCGGTTAAATACCCGGGAAATGACAGCTTCCGGCTGCAGTGCGATGAAGACCTGCCGCGTCTTCGCTGCTCCAAATCCTGTATGTGAGATGTTCACCTATCGGCACACTATTTGCTCAAAGTATGTGATACCGCATCACATTCCCCTTATCATTGGGATGTAAATCTTGCTGCAGTCGAGTATTCGCGATCTTCCAAGGGGCTCCATGACTACCGACGTCTCCACGGTGAATTGTCCGGCAGCCTCCGCCGAAGAACAATTGCGGCGCAAAGCTCGTCTCGAAGCGATCCTTGAAAACGGTCTTCCGCCTTTCCAGCACACGGTGGTGCAACTGATGTCCGTGCTCAATGACCCGTCGGCGGATGCGAAGAAGGCCGCCGGGCCGATCGGCACCGATCCCACTTTGAGCGCGCAGATTCTTCGAATGTGTAATTCGCCCCTCTTCAGCAGGCGCAGCCGGGTCATCACCATCGAGCAGGCGGTCGGCATGCTTGGCACGGACCGTCTCCGCTCTCTCGCCATGACCAGTTCCCTGGCGGGTTTCGCCGGGCAGGGCTTGCCGAAGGACCAGGTCGCGTCGTTCTGGCAGCACAGCTTTCTTGCCGCGCTCCTCAGCAAATATCTAGCCGAATACAATGGCTATGCCGAGAAAGAGCAGGCCTACATTGCCGGCCTGCTCCACGATATCGGGCAAGTGCCCCAATGGATGCTGGCCGCAGAAGAAGTTGCCCGCACCAAATCCGCGATTGCGCAGGGCTGGCTGGACGCCCCTGGAGTCGAAGGAACCTACTTTGGCATCGATCACTGCGACCTCGGTGGGCTCATGGCTTCGAGCTGGGGGTTACTGCCTTCCTTTGTGGACGTGATCCACAGCCACCACGAGCCAAGCGAAGCCGAGCACGATCCTTATCTCGTCGAGATCGTTGCGGCCGTTGAACATTTCCTGCTCGCGAAAGAGGAATTTGCTCCCGCTCTGGATGATGCGGGTGCGCCGTCCGGCGAAGCTTCCGTGCCAGAGATTCCGGCGATCACCGAAAGAAGTCATTCGCCCTACGACGAGGAGACCTGGAAAAACATCTCGGAAAATCTCTACAACGAGTACAACCGGGTGATCCCACTAGTCAAAGAGAGCCTCACGAGCATGATTGGGAGCTCGCGCTAGCCAATCGACGCGTCGCCGTTTTCCCCCTCCAAACCGACGGTAACCGAAGACCGACCCTTGCACTGCAAAGGGTCGGGCACCCGCAAAGGAAGTTCATCGATAACTGGACGGTTCTCTGTTTGCGGCATCGGGCCGACGATGAACTCTACGCTCGCTTGATTGCGCGCGTGATGGCCACCAGAATCACTGCTCCGATGAAAGCCACTACGATCGACGCAATCAGCCCGCCTCCCTGCCATCCCACCATCCCGAACAGCCATCCGCCGAGAATACCGCCGAGGATCCCCAGGATCATATCGATCAGAACACCGTAGCCTCCGCCTTTCATCACCTTTCCAGCAAGCCACCCCGCGATCAGCCCGACCACAAGGAACTCGATGATGTGCATAGCAGATGCCTCCCTTTGTCCCTGCACGGAGATGTCACGTGCCGGGCCTCCCTTGTAGTCCCGTTGGCCCGGGAAGTCAATGCGCAGGGGTACAAGTTATAGGGTCGAGGAAAAAGGCCCACTGCTCGGAGAGGTATCGCTCAAGAAGCGCTGGGAAAGAAAATTACCGGAGAGAAGTCGATGAATCCCGAAGAAGCGTGGTCCGGCGAGCGGACTCCAACATCCGGCGCCCGCGGCTTTTAATCCATCAACCAGTTGAGGGTGACGAAAACTCCCGCCGAAAACACCACAACAACCAGTAATCCAATCATGTGCCCCTCAGAATCTGCGACGAGTCCCGGTTCGGTGGTGCCAATGTGCGCTCACTTAAAAAATTCTGCAATACCACGATTGCTGTATGATCGCTGAAAACTCGGTAACAATTGTAAATGGGTGATTAAAAAAGACGCACTCTCTCTTTTTCGTCGCATGGAGTTTACTACACTATACTAACTACTCAGTTGCTACTTGCCGAGCAGAGGCCTTCCCGAGGTTCCCCGCGATTGCAAGCGCCTGGTTTATGATCCCAGTGAGCATTCCACTGAACACAAACCCGTGGAATGGCAGTACCGCATACCAGTAAAGAATCCCGAGCAGTCCGCGCGGCTTGAATAGCGCCCGCTGCTCCAGCTCGCACTCGCTCGTCACCGTCGGCGTCACACAGAATTCCAGCAGGGCTTCGCCCGGGAGCTTCATCTCCGCGCGCAACGTGAGCGAGCGGTCCTGCTCGATCCCCACCACACGCCAGAAGTCGAGCGGCTCGCCGTAGGCGAGTGTTTCCGGATGCAGGCGGCCGCGACGGAGCCCCGGGCCGCCGGCCAGAACGTCCATCCAGCCGCGGATTCTCCATAGCCACGCTGCCGAATACCAGCCGTGGTCCCCACCCAGTAGGCAAACGGCCTGGAACACCGCCCGCGCCGGCGCCGCGATGCGGACCTGGCGGATATCGTGAAAGACGGTGCCTCCCGCCCATTTTGGATCACCGGGAATCGTCCCAGCCACCTCTCCGGCCATTGTCCAGCTCGTCTCTACGGAGCCTTCGGCAATTTTGCCGCGCGCCGCCGCGACGGATTCGCGCACGGTGAGCAGTTTCTGGGGAAGGATGTGCGTGATGTGGTCCTCGCGGCATACCACGGGATTCCTGAGTCCCTCGGCGAGCGGCTTGGCGATGTTGTGGCCGAGCGGAGTTACAAGGTGGATCCAGTAAGAGCTGAGCCGCGGCGTCAGCACCGGCACCGGAATCACCAAGCGCCGCCGCAGGCCAAGCTCCTCGGCCATGATGCGCATGATTTGCAGATAGCTCAGAACTTCCGGGCCGCCGATATCGAACGTGCGCCCGGCGGTTTCCGGGCTCGACAGCACGCCCACGAGATATCCGATCACGTTGCGCACGGCGATCGGCTGGCACGGCGTGCGCACCCACTTGGGGGTGACCATCACCGGCAGGCGTTCGACGAGATAGCGAAGGATCTCGAAGGACGCTGAGCCGGAGCCGATGATCATCGCCGCGCGCAGCACCGTCACTGGTACGCCGGTGGAGGCCAGCGCCTTCTCCACCTGCCGTCGCGACGTCAAATGCTCGCTCAGTCCGGCTCCCGTTTCGCCGAGGCCACCGAGGTAGATGATCCGCCGCACCCCTGCCCTTTTTGACGCGCGGGCGAAGGCGGTCGCGAGCTGCAAATCGCGCTTCGCATACTCGGCGCTTGCGGAATTCATCGAGTGGACCAGAAAAAACGCCGCGTCGCAGCCGGTGAGGCTTTCGGTGAGCGATTGCGCGTCGGAGAGGTCCGCCTGCGCCACCTGCACGTTGCGGTTGCTGGACCATGCGCGGTCCTGCAATTTGCGCGGCGACCGCACCAGGCATCGCACCGCGTAGCCGGCGTCGAGCAGGCGCGGCACGAGCCGCCCGCCGATATAGCCCGTTGCTCCCGTGACTGCGATGCGCTTCATGGCGTGCTTCAATCATAGGCGCACACGGCGGGCGCGTGTGACAAACATTGGGGGCGAAGACGAAGTGCATGCGAGTGTTGCCATTAAGGGGAGCATTGGGGGTATGATGCGGGCGAGAGTATGTTCTGAGGAGGCACCACGATGAAGTGGAATACCTTGACGCGAAATACGACGACGCGAAATATTTCTTTTGCCGTAATTGCTTTACTGGCTGCGCTGCCCCTGCTCGCGCAGGCGCCGAAGGGCTGGAAGGTCCGCACCGACCGCAGCGCGGAAGCGGAAGATCCCGACGCCGCGGGCGCCGTCAAACTGGCCGCGACGGCCTCAGGCTTTCACGTCACCACTCCGCAAGCCGCCGTGTTCTGGAGCCCGGCAAACACCGCCAGCGGAAATTACTCGCTGAAGGGGACGTTCACGCTGCAGCAGCCCACCGGCCACGCCGAATATTACGGCATCATCTTCGCCGGAAACGGCCTTGAGGGCGCGGCTCAAAGCTACCTGTATTTCGTGGTGGCGGAGGACGGCACGTGGCTCGTCAAGCATCGCAGCGGCCCTTCGACCGACACGGTCGTCGATAAGACTCCCAACGCCGCCGTCAAGCAGCCCGACGCCAGCGGCAAAGCCACCAATGCTCTCGAAGTTCGCGTGGGCGCTAGCAAAATCGATTTCGTCGTGAACGGCACCGTCGTCGGCAGCACGCCCAAATCCGGCGTTGCCGCCAAAACCGATGGTGTTTACGGCATCCGCTCGAATCATCACCTGGAGCTGCAAGTCGACAACTTCGGCCCCGCCAAGTAGCTCATATGGCAGGTGGGTAGCCTATCCCTTGAGGCGGGGTTGACTTTGCGGGCGCCAGATCCGATCCTCGCAGGTTTCGAGGAGTGTTCCTTGTCGTCAAGGGACCGTCAGAGTTGAAAACGTCGATGCTTCCAATTTAAGAGGCCTCACATCCGGAAAAACGCACTCGGAGCTCCTGTGCGGGAATTATGATAGCCTTGACCATGCCTTCCGCACCCCGGCGTGTCTACCGCGGGCTCCGTCGGCCCCTCCGCAAAGTGACTTCAAAAGGCCCTGGTTTCGACGTGAAATTGTTTCTCGACTCAGCCGGCCTGGGAAGAAAGATTAAGACGTTTCGAGAGAAAGAGACCATCTTCACGCAGGGCGATCCCGCCAATCGAGTCCTGTACATTCAGGAAGGCAGCGTGAAGCTCACGGTGGTTAATGAGGCCGGGAAAGAAGCCGTTGTGGCGATTCTGGGACCGGGTGATTTTGCCGGGGAAGGCTGCCTTGCCGGGCAGTCCGTCTGTATGGCGACTGCGATCGCGATTGCGCCGGCCACGATACTCGTCATCGATAAAGACGAAATGATTCGCGCGCTCCACGAGGAGCACGAGTTCTCCGACCGCTTCATCGCTTACATGATCGAGAGGAACCTGCGGGTTGAGGCGGACCTGATCGACCAGCTCTTCAGCTCTACCGAGAAGCGGCTGGCTCGCACTCTGCTGCTGCTCGCGCGCTATGGTGCGCAAGGCAAGCCTCAAATGGTGCTTCCCAAGGTATCGCAGGAAATGCTGGCGGAAATGATTGGCACCACGCGGTCGCGGGTCAATTTATTCATGAACAAATTCAAGAAGCTGGGCTTCATCCAATACGACGGCGGGATCCACGTGAACGATTCCCTGGTAAGCGTTGTCCTGTACGATTAGGTCCCTTCCGCCGTATCGCCGGTCCCCCGCATCTTGCCCTTCGGCGCGCTCAGGACAAACCCCATGAATTGTGACGCCAAAATCCGGCCCAACTGCCTCACGCGGAGTGGTTACCCCTTTTCTTTGATCCTGGCAGTTTTCTCGAGTTCGGCCGTGACGGTAACCTCGACGCGCTCACCCTTTTTAAGCCTCACATCATCGCCATGTTCGTCGGTCAAGGTATTTTCAATACGCAGATCCCGATAGCGATGGTCAGCACCATCCACAGCAATCTGTGCCTTTTCCGGCTGGCTCGGGCGAGGGGATGGGATGATTCTGTTGACGGCCCCCGGCATGGTGACGCGTGGGTGTTTTCGAATCCGCGCAGTGTCTAAATTCAGCTCCGCGATTCTCGCGGACCTGGCAATACGCGGCTTCTCCATTTCCTTCCTGACGCTGGCGCGTATCGCGTTGTTGAGTTCCCTTAGTTTCTTTTTAGCTTTGCTCATATATCAATCATGATATTGCGATGGACGCTATGCAGTCTCATTTCGCACAGTTGCGAATATGCAGCCTGATGGCGAATGGCGCGATTTTCGATGCCGGATTCCGGTTTCGCGAGCGTTCTCTCTGAGGCATCTTCAGGAAAACGATCTGAAGTCATCGAAGAAACCATTGCAACCGCGAGAAAAACGCCCTTACAATCGAAGGCGCGGGCACGGAATGCACTGCAGCTGCGCTTGAACAGGCGCCCGCCCCTTTGAATTTGCGACGTTGCAGCCTCCGACTGCCTCTGCGAAAAAAACCCTGGCAGACTCACGTCCGGGTCGCAATCCTGCTGCGGGGGAAACATCGAATCACCGCCTGAGTCTGGCGCCGAATCGCCGTTGCTTGCCGAGAAGACCCTGGATGCCCGCTTTGGCGATCGGCAACACGCGGGTGTATTCCTGTTCGAGCGCCTCTTGCACGCGCGGCCACTGCGTTTCGCCAAAGAGTCCGTGGCCGAGTTCGACGAACCGCTGAGTTTCCTGGGGCGATAGCTTCCCGCTCCGTCTCGATGGGGGCGGCGCCTGGGCGATTTCTCCTTGGTCACTCGCGCCTTGGCGAGCAGGAAAGAGTCGGCGGTCGCAACGATGCGTACAAGTACGGAATCGCGCTGCGCGAGTTCGGGCGTGTGGTGATTCTCGAGCACGTCGAGGAACGACGGCATCAGGCCCCAGGAGCGCGCCATGATGTCCCCAAGTTTGCAGTGGTCGATTGCGAAATACTCCTGCTCGATGGCCGGGTTGTCGATCCAATCGGCGGGCGGCGCTTCCGATTCCTCATTGCCCGCGTTGCCCTCGCTCACAAGCATCCATTCGGGAATCTGCCCGATATCGTGCAGCAGCCCGGCGATGTATGCCTGATGCTTCTCGAAATATTCCCAGCGTTCGGCGAGGTATTGCGAGAGCGTCGCGGTGAGAAAACTGTGCTGCCAGAAAACGTTCATCTGAGCTTCTGGCAAGGCCTTGCCGGCAAAGTCCGCCACCGAAGTGGTGAGGGCGAGGCTGCGCAGCCGCTCCGGACCCAGCAGCGCGGCGGCATGGTCGATGCTGATCACGCGGCTGTGCATCCCGAGAAGCGGCGAATTGCACATGCGCAGCACCTGGGAGCTGAGCGTAGGGTCCGCGGAAATGAGCTGGCCGGCCTTCTTCAGATCGGGCAACGAGCTTCCCAGCACTTTTGCGAGTTCTAGAGCCGTCTGGCGAAAGGGCGGCAGGCCTTTGCGTACGATCAATTGCAGGCGTTGCTCGCGAGCCAGCTGCGCGAGCGTCAGGGGCGATGGCAGCGGCGGATGCGCGTCGGTCGGCATGAGGGGTTCCGCCAACCATTGTAGAGTCGAAGTGCGAGGCTCCCTCCCGGTCTTATCTGTCTAGGTTTACAAACGGTAATACACCAAGCGCAACACGCGCAGCAGACCCTGCGTGTTCACAAGTGTTCACAAGGGTTTCATCGCCGCCCATCAGCAGGCCAAATGGCCTGAATCCATGAATTGGATTGGATTCTTCATTCTGTCACGCGTACCCTCCCATCCTGCCCGAATGGGCATTTGCTGGAGAATCAGCAGTACAGCAGGGTGATCGGTGCCCTCGAGAGGGGTTGTCGTCATTGCGATTACTGCTCTCTCCCTATGAAACCCGAAGCAAGCGGCGGACCTTCGCGAACAGGCATGAAGTGACTTTGCGACTGCCATACCAGAATCTCCGGCGAATCCGAACACTTCGGATCAAGCAGCCCGAAAACAAGAAAAGAGAAACATGAAAGCCCACAAGATGGCCGAGAAGCATAAGTTGAACGGGAAGAACGGGAAGAAAAGCCTCGTGAAAGCGCCCAACGGAAATCTCCCCATGGTGGGTCTGCTCGACGAACAAGTGCGCTCGAGCATTCCCGACGAACTCACCGCCCTGGAAGCGGTCGCCGAAAAGCGCGACAAGAAAAAGCTGAAAGCGGAAAAGAAGGCCCAGAGGAAGGCCGCTGAGAATGGCAACGGCTCCGCCAAAGCGCCCTCCGGGCCGTTCCCCATGATCGAACTCATCGACGAACAGGTGCGCACCAGCATTCCCGAAGAACTCGTCGCCAAGGTCAAGAAGGCCAAAAACAAGAAATACATCATCAGTTCCAACTATCCTTATCCGAAGCAAATGAAGAACTCGGAGTATCTGAAGAAGATCGAGCGGCTGCAGATCGAGCTGGTCAAGATGCAGGCTTGGGTGAAGGAAGTGGGCGAGCGCGTGGTGCTGATCTTTGAAGGGCGCGATGCCGCGGGCAAGGGAGGAACGATCCAGCGCTTCACGGAGAATCTCAATCCCCGGGGAGCCAAGGTCGTGGCGCTCGCCAAGCCCTCGGACACCGAGCGCGGCCAGTGGTATTTCCAGCGCTACATCGAAAGGCTGCCCACGAAGGGCGAAATCGTCTTTTTTGACCGCTCCTGGTACAACCGCGCCGGCGTCGAGCACGTGATGGGATTCTGCACGCCGCACGAGTATCTGGAGTTCATGCGCCAGACGCCGGAATTCGAGCGCATGATGGTGCGCAGCGGCATTCGCTTCTACAAATTCTGGTTTTCCGTGAGCCGCGAGGAACAGCTGCGGAGGTTTCTCGGCCGCGCGCGCGATCCCCTCAAGCAATGGAAGCTCAGCCCGATGGACGTGGAATCCCTGGGCCGCTGGGACTCCTACACCAAGGCCAAGGAAGCGATGCTCTTCTACACCGATACCGCCGACGCCCCGTGGACGATCGTCCGCTCCGACGACAAGAAGCGCGCGCGCCTCAACGCCATCAAGCACATCCTGCACACCATCCCCTACGCGGGCAAGGACAAGGACGTCGTCACCGCCCCCGATCCGCACATCATCGGCTCAGCCAAGGCGATCTACGAACAAGGCGAAAAAACGCATTCGCACGCCACCGCGCACCATACGAACGGCGGACACCATTCGCACGCCGAGGAGCATGCCCACTCTTAATTCGCGCTTCGCGATTTTTGGGGAGGTGCTCCGGAAGGAGGGTGGCGCAGCCCTTCCTCTGAACAGGAGTCGGTGCGGTGTTGACCTTCCTGATCGCATAATTGGCCGGGGACTCTCGATTTCATAGAGAAACGTCTGCGCGGACGCGGAGCCGCCAATAAAATTCCTGTAGTCGTTATGCGGGAGGGGACACATGGACCGCGTAGTCAGTAAACGCTTCTAAGGTTTTGCCGCAATGGCCTTCCCGATCGGGCGCGGAGTAGAAGTAGGCACTCCCTTTTTTGCTTCCAACACGATAATTTCCTCCGCTAAAGCGTTTATCGCGCTCTTGCTGATATCGAACAGTCCGAGAGCCTGTTTCATATCTAAGAAGTCCTCGGGATGCATCAATGGATTGCGATGTAAATCTCTTATCTGGTCCAAAATATGAACAACTTTTTGGTTGGCTTGGGATTGCTCTAACTCTTTAGTGCAAGTTCCCCAGTCCAAATTATTGGCATCGGCGTCCTTGCCTGTCACAAGTTTGTAGTATTTTCTCAGGACAGACTCGGTCGCTCGCATCAAATGAATGCCAGCCGCAGTCGAAAGTTCAAAAGCCAAACATCTTCCGGCCTCGCGGAAATCCTTCTTTGCGTGGTCAGGTATCGCGCCAGTGGTATCTTGCTGTAAATTAACTTCGGCTTTTTTTACCAATAACTGCATCGAATAGCCGCTCACCTGCGAAACGATATAGGTCAACTGCTCTTGCAGTACGGCAGCCATTACCGTCTCAAATTGTCCTAACCAATGCCAGATAGTGCTTATTTCGTAGTCTTCGATTGCTTGATTTTTGGACTTCTTGTCCGTAATGTTCGCAATTGCAGACAAGAGCGAATTGGCTGCCCCTTCCGAGAGGTCTAGGGGTATTTCTTTGGCATCAAGAAATGACTTCAGCCAAAATTGGGCGAAGTATACGATGCCCATGTGCTCCGGTTGAAGTTGGTTAGCATCCCCTGGAATTGTCCGTAACTGTTGAAGATATTTTCCTAAGTCATACAAAGCGTTTGTGTTTATCTGCTTCATTTCGCATCCCTCGACAGGCAGAAACAACCGGCGCGGGTTCACAATGCACCCCCGCCAACTACTTTGTCAAAAGGATAACCGTCTTTCCTATTTGCCGCCAACGTCTTCCTCGTTTTCCTACTTCTCCACGGCGTCCAGTGGTTCGCATCTGCCCGCCTGAACGCAGCTGGCATCGCTCTCGAAGGATCGTGACTTGTTGATCGCATAGCCGACCCCGTTCCCTCGCCCGCCATGCAAATCGCCGCGCACCGCTGAAAAATAGTGCGCCGGCGGAAACAAGCCCGTGCGCGAGAATTCCGCGCCCAGCGTCCGCTTCACCTCGCGATACCAGTAATCGAACGTTCCCGGCGCGACGCCCACGAGGCGGATGGCTGTCTTGTACTCAAAGCTGCCCAGAAAATAAATCTCGAACAGCTTCAGCCTTCCCTTCCACTCGGGACGCCGCAGCGCGTGACGCCCGATGCGTTCGAAGTCGGCCAGATATTCGCAAGCCCGCGCGCGGTCCGGCCGCCATTGATAGCCCGGAGATGGCGTTTTCAGATTCACCGAACGTATCGACGACGACGTATCCTCCAACCACTCGCGCAAATTCCGGTACCGCCCATGGCACACGTCAAATATCTCAACGGCTTTCATATGCGTTTCTCCTCAACTTCCTCTGCGTCCTGTGCTTCCTCTGCTTCTTCGGTCGCCTCAGTTGTCCCCGCGCGGCGGTTTCCCTCCATCCGTAAGCAGCGCCCCGATCTCCCACACCTCTTCCCCGCGCGACATTTCGTCCTCGATCGCCTCGACGCACGTTTGGAAGCATTCGCGCCACCCCACCATGTACCCGCGCGCGTACTCTTCGGCCATGGATTGCTTTTGCCGATGCGCACGCTGCATCGCAAAAAATTGCGCTACCTCGAGCCTGGGTGATGCGAACGCGATGCGCGCGCGGTAGCGAAGCTCGCGCAGCGCTCGCGCCAGCCAGTTCAGCGGCGCGGGATAATACACGCCCACCCGCCTCCGCGGCTCATACCAGGCCATCCGCCATCCCCGCGGGATCACGCCGCCATGGCTCACTTCTTTTTTCAATCGCAGCAATTTCCATGCGCGCAGTTTCATGAACGTATGACCTCCGGGCCCGTCCCCACGGCGAGCTCCCGCCGCACCTCTTCGTCGCGCTGGACCCTCAGCAGTTCCCTCTTCCGAATTGCTTCGATGAAAAGCTGACGGTAGCCCCGTTCGCGCTGCCACGGGCTGGATGGGGCGTTCTGGTTTTGATCTCTACAGGAAGGTTTTTCGGTGTGTTTTTGCGTGGGTTGTGGATTTTCTTGGGGTCTGTGGAAATCTTTGTGGATTTCGCTCTTTATTCTCTCTTCTATCGCTCTCTCTATAAATGAACTACCTATCCCTGCTGTAACTTGTTGTCCCGAAAAAGGTTTGCTGCCATCTGCTACGCAGTTTCGCGCGGCCCCCTCCGCAAGTCTGCGTAGTCCCCCTTCATTTCTGCGCCCCCCCTGTGCAGACTGTGGAAATTTCTTTGCCTTCGTGATCCGCACCACGATGCCGGAAGGCACAGCCTGCGTCTCGATGTAACCGCCCCGGCGCAGATCGCGCATCCAGCGCTCAAGCGTACGGGGATTGAATCCCGTCTCTTCTTCGATTTCCCGGTAAGTAATCGGTGACCCACCCAACACCCAGCCCACGCCGTCGTGCTGGCTGGTCTGCCGCAGCACGAGCCAGCCGTAGAGCCAGATCGAAGCGCCCATGCGGGCGCAGTGCCGCTGCTCGAACAGGCCGCCCCGCAGGCCGGTGCTGAAATCCTTGCCTCTCATGCGGCGGCTCGCCCGGTCATCGAGGTCCTTCAGTCGCCCCCCAGGAGGCCCCATTGACACACTCGCGATTTCGGTAGCGCTGACACTGGCCGCTCCGTTCGCGATTGCGAAGGTAGGGCGACTCCCGGGCGAGTCGATGTGCCGGCGCCATGTCAGCAATGCCCGCAATACGGGATGCGAACCTTCACGTAGCCATCAGGCGCGCTTTCGGAGATCCGCAAACGCACGATCTTTCGCACTGCCGCACGCTTGAAGCAGAAGCCGCAAAGCCGTGCTGTTTGTTCGCGAACGCGGGGAGAGGAAGACTCCCGTTCGATCTTCCGCTGCTTTTGAACCGCGTAATATCGCTCGCGACGTTTCGCTTTCTCCTCCGCGAGATGGAACGGATCAGTGCGCCACCGCCGCATATACTCCCGGTTCTGCCGTCGCTTGTCTTCGACCTCTGCTTCACAACACCGTTTCCCCGCGGGCCTGCTAAGCGAATCTCGCACAACGGCTTGGTCTGGCATCGCTTCCTCCTGGTCAAGAGATCTCGATAGCCTGCTGTGGTTCGCTTGCGCGAGCGCAACCCGCGCCCAGTCGCGGCGCTCCGAGCCACAAGAACGCTGCAATCGCAAAATCACCCACGGTATTCTCGAAAGGATCGTGTTTCTACCGACTCTGCACCAGCGCGGCTGCCTTTTTCACCGCCGTCCCTGGCGATAAACTCGATTTTTCGAAGCCGGTACTGCTACCCGCGTACCATTGCCGAGAATATTGCGAGTGTTAGCCTGCCGCCTCGTCTTCCGCCGGAAGCTCGGAAGAGCGAAAAATGGAGGACTAGGCATGCGCGCCACCCAGCCGCCGCTGGAATACCTTGTGACCGCGTCGCAAGCATCACTCGAAGCGTTTGAGCTGGCCCAACTGAACCGCTCGGCCAATCTACGAAAGGAACTCCGAGACATCCTCGACGAATGGCTGCAGATCGAAGTCGATGCGCGCCTCTCGCGCTGGATCCTCGAATGCCGCCGCGCGCAGATCGACGATGCCAGCCCGCTCCCTGCGGCTCCGTGCAAGCCGGTAAGAATCGGCCAGCTCGCCCTGGTATTCCTTCCCCAGACCAATCCTCCCGGCGTGCGCAACCCGCAGGTCCCGGCGCAGGCGTGGAGCGAGAACGGGAAATGTCCGCCAGAATTTCCCGCGCCTGGCATGTTCTCTCCATCTCAGGATGTTCATACACCCACGACTTCATCCATGACTTCCTCAATGACCTCGTCAATGACCTCTCCGATCAGTTTGCCCATGCCTTCGCCGATGATTCCGCCTATGACTTCAAAAGACGCCTTTGCAAGCCTGCGCCTCCTGGAAAAATTTCTAGCGCCGCCCGCGCAATCGAACGACACGGAGAATCCGCAAAGCATCCAATCCAACGCGGGAGCGCTATCGGATGAAGACCCTTCGATCGAGAGCGAGGCGCCTGTGTATCGCGCAAACAGCAACTCGCGCCCGAATTACGCGGCGACGGCCCGCCGCCGAAAGCAGCACAGTAGAGCACGCGTCCGGAGCGCATTTCCGTCAACCGTGCGACGCGCGCCCCACCGCTGCGGTCGACATCACCCGCAAGCAGTAAAGGAATCAGCATCAGCCCGGGCCGCGTGGCGCCCTCCTGCTCGCAACCGACGCCAACGCTCGCCCCAAGCTTCCATCGCCTTCCCATCAGCATCCGCCCTCCTCTGCCATTCGCAAACGCGCGCGCTGAATATTTTGTCGCCCGCCTAGCGTCCAACCATCCATAATCCGCCTCCGCAAATCCGCAGCCATAACCGCAAGCAGCACCCACAACCCCCGCCCCAAACCCGTCCGCCAACATAACCTATCCATTACCCGCCGTTGTTTTACGATGGGGGCTAGCCGGAGAGATCGAGATTAATTCGATTGCTCGGCGGTCGGCCGCGGTAATGGTTGAGGGAAGCACCGGGAGCGGGCTCGCTTCGATTAGTTGGGGCGGCGAGAGGGTTGCGGCGGGACGACGGAGTACCGGTGACTTGTTGAGACGCAGAGCGGTCAACAAACGAGCCGGCTATAGTACTTGCACCTCTCGGCTAGCTGCTAGCGTCGTCGAGGATCCCGCGGCGGAGAATTTGGAGAATTCCGTGGAGAGATGCTGCGCAGGAGTCAAACCGTGGCAGACCGAAGTGGCACACCTGCAAGCAACACATCCAACGCTCATCTACGCCGCCGAAACGGCGATTCGTGACTGTGAGAATTCGCACGAAAGGAAATTCTGTGGGGACAACCCACGTTCAGAACTCCGAAACATTGCGACGTATCTATAAATACTTTGACCGGCCGCTTTGCCTACCGCAGGGGGTAAAAAAACCTTGCCCACGGGGCTTTTTGGGCACAGTTGAAAAGCCGGGCTCCGACCAGTTCCATTTATGAGATGGCTAGATGGCTTCTAGAGGAGTTTGACGAAGATTAAGCAGCGAACGATAGAGGGACGACTCAGGAAGACGCGTTACGCGGGGGCCAGGACTCCAACAGCTGTTCCTTGCGATAGATGAGAGCATTGATGTCGTAGGGGGCTAATTCGATACTGTGGCCGTGAGTGATGGCGTCTGTGGGGCAGGCTTCTACGCAATAGCCGCAGAAGATGCAGCGCGAATAGTCGATGTTGTAGACCTTGGCATAGCGCTCGCCGGCAGAGATTCTTTGCGTCTCCGTATTTTCCGCAGCTTCGATGTAAATGCAGTTTGCGGGGCAGGCGGCGGCGCACAAGAAGCAGCCGACGCACTTTTCAAAGCCGTGCTCGTCGCGCTGAAGGACGTGGATGCCGCGATAGCGGGGTTGAACGCTGGCCGGAACGTCCGGATAACTTTCCGTGGTGGTCTTGCCGAACATCGTCCGCAACGTCACGCTAAACCCTTTGAACAGTGTGACGAAGGTTTCCCCGACTTCCCTAACGATTGAAGGCATCGCCGATCACTTTAGCAAAGTTAGCCAGCTCAGGCAAAGGTCTTTCGCACGGTTTGTCTTAGCTCCATAATTCTGTCACCCCTTAACGGCAACGTGAAAATGTCACCCCATGAGACAGGAGACATTCACGTTGAATCAGAAGGAATTGCAGCGAGTGACCGTCATTTCACAATGTGTGCAAGGAAACCTGACGTGTGCCAGAGCCGCGGAGCTGCTCGACCTATCGCCGCGGCATGTCAAACGGCTCAAATCGCGCTATCGGCTAGGCAGCGCAGCGGCTCTGGCACACGTCAGCCGCGGCCGCCCCAGTCCCCGGCGCACGCCGCAAGCCGTACGCCAACGCGCCCTGGAACTGGCGCGCACGCGCTACGCCGGCTTCAACGATCATCATCTCCAAGAGAAGCTCGTCGAAAAAGAAGGCTTCTCTCTGAGCCGGGAAACCTTGCGACGGCTGCTCCGCACCAGCGGCATCGGCTCACCCCGCAAACGCCGGCCTCCTGCTCATCGCCAGCGCCGTCTGCGCTCGGCCCGCGAAGGGCAGCTGGTGCAACTCGACGGCTCCCCCCACGACTGGCTGGAAGGGCGCGGCCCGCAGCTCACCGCTCTGGGCATGCAGGACGACGCTTCCGGCAAAATCCTGGCCGCTCAGTTCTTCCCCTCGGAAACCTCCCAGGGCTATTTCCGCCTGCTCCAAAGCCTCTTGCGCCGCTATGGCGTCCCGGTCGCCTTCTACGGCGATCGCAGCGGCGTCTTCACCCGCAACGACGATCACTGGTCGCTCGACGAACAACTCGCCGGCCAGCGCCAGCCCACGCAGTTCGGTCGCGCGCTCCAACAACTCGGCATCACCTTTATCGCCGCTCAGACCCCGCAGGCCAAAGGGCGCATCGAACGCCTTTGGGGCGTGCTTCAGGATCGCCTCACCAGTGAACTCCGCTTGGCCCAAGCCCACGATCTGGACTCGGCCAACCGCGTCCTGGCTCGCTTCGTCGCCGACTACAACCGCCGCTTCGCGCGCACTCCCCGCGACGCAGCGATGGCCTGGCGCCCGGCTCCGGAAAACCTCGAACGCATCTGTTGCTTCACTCATGAACGCATCGTCAGCAACGATAACGTTGTGCAATGGGACGGCCGCCGGCTGCAAATTCATCCCCAGCCCCGCCGCTTCAGTTTCGCCGGAGCCAAAGTCCAGATCCATCAGGCTCTCAATGGCCGCGTCTCGCTCTACTATCGCGATACCCGGCTCGATCATTCCAACCTTGGCGGGAGGGTGACATTTTTACGTTGCCGTTAGGGTGACATTTTCACGTTGCTACAACAGGTCTTTCGCACGGTTGGCCGGTTTTCAATTTGGAAATAGCGAAGGCTCGCGGGAGAAACACCGCCGGCGGGAGGCGCAGCGCGCCGTCTCTTGCGTCGCAGCTAAGGCTACGATCCGCGGGATCAACCGCAACGCCGAAACGCGTGCCAGGACACGACCTGCGCTTTTGCCGCGAATGCGGGCACGACACATCGAGTGTGGCGCCCGCTTATTCTCCCGGGGGCGCTACCGGAGGCGCCTCCTGGAGTCGGCCTTTGCCTACCATGGCGGCGGCGATCTGGCGGCCGTGGAAGCGTCCGTTCTCGATGAAGATGTCGGACGTATTTTTACCGCCGACTACGACGCCTGCTACGTAGATTCCCGGACGGTTGGTTTCGAGTGTTTCGGAGTTCACCTTGGGGCGCCGGGTTTCGGGATCGAGCTCAATTCCCTGCCGCTCGAGGAACGAGAAATCGGGATGATAGCCGGTCATGGCGAAGACCTGGACGGCAGGGACGGCTGTCTCGTGATTGGAGTTCTGCACCAGGACTTGATGGGGCTCGATTCGCGTCACGTGGCTATTAAACATTGCGCGGATTTCGCCCGCGCGGATGCGGTTCTCGATGTCCGGCTTGACCCAGTATTTCAGAGTCTTGCCCATTCCGGAGTCGCGATGAATCAGAGTGACATGAGCGCCGCCGCGGAAAAGTTCAAGGCCGCCTCGGCTGCGGAATTCCTTCCCCCGATGACTACCACTTGCTGATTCCAATATGGGTGGGGGTCCGTGAAATAGTGCGAGACGTTCGGGAGATCTTCGCCGGGAATTCCGAGGGGATTGGGCAGGTCGTAATAACCCGTAGCGATGACGATTTTCTTTCCGTGGTATTGCCGACCGCCGGAATCGGTTTTTGCGTGAACTACGAAGTCTCCCTCATTTCCGTCGATGCGCTCGACGCGCTCGTAGAGCCGAAGGTCGATGCCGTAATGCTCGACGGCGCGGCGGTAATACTTCAGGGCTTCGACGCGGGTGGGCTTGCCGCCGGAAATCGTCATGGGAATATCGCCGATTTCCATGCGTTCGGGCGTGGTGAAGAAATTCATGTTGGTCGGATAGTGGTAGAGCGAGTTACAGAGACAGCCCTTGTCGATTACCAGCGAGTTCATGCCCGCGCGCTTGGCCTCGATGGCACAAGCCAGGCCGGTGGGGCCGGCGCCGATGCAGATCACGTCATAGAGATTTGTCATAGAGCTAGTTTGCGATGGCGGATGCGAGATTTCAAGCGGGCTGCTTTTGGACAGCGAGACGTTTGTGGTGGCATCGCCGCCCTTGGGTAGGGTGCTTAAGGCACACAGGCAACGAGTTCCTGTGCCACTAAGCCGGCGTTGCAGAGGTCGCTTATAGTGTCGAGTGACGGGTACGCGGATTGTTTGTTTTCAATAAGATGCGTGCGATTCCGTTCGTCCGAGTGTGTCAAGTCAAATCGGCTGGAAATTGGGGCAAAACTTCGGGTGATCTCGCCGGATTTCAGGTGCCGTAGGGCGATTGCGCAGCACCCAAGAGCCGACCGATTCTTTGCTGCCACGCGCTGCATGACGGACCTCCGACTTTGACGCTAGCACAACGGGCGGCTGGTGCAAGGATGTAGTTGTCGTGGTTGGCTTGCGGAACTGTGAGGCTGCCGACCAGAACCGCCAATCGGGAGATTGGCGCTCCCAGGAAACCTGGCTGGCGCAAGACGTTAGTTGTCGTGGTTGGCTTGCAAGAACTGCAGAGCTGTCGCCGCAATAAGCGGACAAAAGCGAACCGCACCCGAAATTTTAAGTTTCGTTATTCGCGATATCAGCGCTGACGCTAGCGGCGGGATGCGACGGGCCTCCGTTACGCGACAGCGGGTCTCAGGGTGAGACGGCTTCATTAACTCAAAAGGTATTTAGTTATTCCACTTGACAGCCAGCGGTAATAGAGATAGTTACTACTGACAAATCGGTCGTGGTGGCTGAGAACTACAACCAAACTTTGGATAACGTGCGGAGGCCCGGTCGGCAGAGGTAAGCCTTGGGCCACACAAAGGGGGGATGTATGAAACTGAGGAATGAGCTACGGGTGTGTTTGTTTGCGGTGCTGGCTGCGCTGTCAATGGGTGCGCCCGCGAATCTCCTGGCACAGTCTGCCGGTACGGCCGCTCTCGCCGGAACGATTACGGACTCCTCCGGGGGCCGGGTCCCGAACGTCACCGTGACGATCACAAGCGCCGATACGAACCAGACGCGCACCACGGTTACCAGCAGCGATGGAACTTACCGGTTCTCGCTGCTCCCTCCGGGCGCCTACGCGGTGCGATTCGCCGCCAAGGGATTCAAGACGGCTGAAGTATCGGGCGTCCAACTATCGGTAACCGAGATAACGGCCCTCGACCGCGTTCTGGAGGTTGGCGCACAGGCGGAGTCGGTCACCGTAGAAGCCAGCACTGAAACTTTGCAGACGGCCAGTTCAACGCTGGGCACCGTGGTGACTTCGAACACGGTGACCGAACTGCCCCTGGCCAACCGGAATTACAGCCAGATCATCGGACTCTCGGCCGGCGGCAACAGCGGCGTGAATAATGCGACCTCTTTCGGCAAAACCACCGTCGATATCTACGTGAACGGGAATTCGAACCTGCAGAATAATTTTCAGATGGACGGGGTAGCCATCGGCAGCATGGGCACCTCGGGCCGGGCAGACGATAATGGAGTGTTTGTAGGCATTCCGATCATCAATCCCGACGCGATCCAGGAATTCAAGATCCAGACCTCCACCTACGACGCCAGCTTCGGGCGCAATCCCGGAGCAAACGTGAACGTCGTTTCCAAGTCCGGGACAAACTCCTGGCACGGCACCGCGTTCGAGTTTCTGCGCAACGGGCAACTGGATGCGAATAGCTTCTTTTACAACCGCGACACTTGCGGGGGCACGTTTAAAGGGAAATCGTGCCCGAAGCAGGTACTGACGCAAAACCAATATGGCGGCGTGATCGGTGGACCGATCAAGAAGGACAAGCTTTTCGTTTTTGGAAGCTATGAGGGAACCGGCCAGAAAAACGGAGTGGACCCGGACGGCTTCTCCACGATCCCGAACTATCCGGTGATTCCGGCGGGAGCGCGCAATACGCAGTCGTGGGTTTCGGCTCTCATAGCCGGAAATTGCAAAAGTCTGGGTTTCAGCCCCGTGCCTCCGCTGTCGTGTTCGGCCACCTCTGTCGCCCCTGTGGCTCTGAAAATGCTGCAACTGACCAATGCGGACGGGAGCTATTACTTCCCCACAAACCCCACCGGAGGCACGGTCAGTTTCGCCATTCCAGCGATCTTCAATGAGAAACAGTACATTGCCAATGGCGACTACCTGGTGAACGATAAGAATACGGTGGCGATGCGCTTTCTCTATGACACCACTCCGCGAACGCAAGCGTTCATCTGCGGCGTCTGCGGAGCGCCTCCGGGAGCGCCGCAAAACAGCCAGTTTTCCAACAGCAACGCCGTGCTGAAGCTGACGACGATCGTTACGAACAATCTGGTGAACGAGGCCCGCGTATCGTTTCAGCGGCTTTATTCCAACCAGGTGGACGGGCTTCCCTCGGGCTATTCGCCCTCGAACCTGGGAATCACGCCCATCGTGCCGGGAACGCCGTTTGCACCAATCATGTCGTTCCTGACCAACAGCTTCAGCGTCGGCGGATTCCTGGATTTCGAGGTAAGCCCGACCAACCAGATTCAGTTGGCGGACCAGGTGTCGTGGTCGCACGGACCCCATACGATCCGCGCGGGGTTTGAGGTTGAAAAAGGACAATGGAACTTCGACTTCCCGGGGTTAGAGCGCGGATGGCTTTTCTTCCCCAGCTTCAGCAACTTCCTGGCTGCCAATACTCCGGGTAATATTTTGCAGTGTATCGTCTGCGTTTCGGGTTCCCCCTTCACTAGCGGCGGCATCATCCACGGATATCGGGCGACCAATCTCGAGGGTTTCGTTCAAGATGACTGGACTGTCAGCCCGAAACTCACCGTGAATGCCGGAATACGCTGGGAATACAACGGCATCTTTACCGACAAGTATGGCAACCTGACCAACACGTGGCCGAGCCTGCTGGCGCCCAATTCCCAGGTACCGACGGGGCCGGTGGGAGCGGCCGCCAACTACGCCGGCACCGTGGTGGCTCCCAATTACCTGAGCCATTACCCGGCGCCCCCTAACGGCGTGCTGGTGAACTCGGGCGGATCGGGGCCGCTTCAGAAGCATCCGCCGTACACGAACTTTGCTCCACGACTAGGGCTTGCTTACAAGGTGTCCGACAAACTGGTGGCGCGCGCCGGATTCGGATTCTTCTACGACAGAATCCCCGCCGGAACTTATTTCATGGGCGTCGAGCAGAACTTTCCGTACGCCGGAACGCTCGACTACGGCGGGTCCGCCGCGGCACCGTTCACGCTTCAGAATCCATTCCCCGTATACACGCCAGGAACGTTCCCGCAGCGCTATTTCAACCCCGCCACCGGAGCTTCTTCGGCTTTGACGGCGGTCGGCGTGACTCCGATTGTCCACACGCCGCTGGTGCGGGAGTACAACGTGAACCTGCAATATGAATTCGCTCCCGGCTGGGTGCTGGAAACGGGGTATGTGGGTTCAGCGGGCCTCAACCTTACCGACAATGCGCAGAACTTGAACACGGCGGCCATTGCGAGTGCGAGCCATCCCGTTAACGGTGTCACCACTACAACCCCGGGAAATGCCGGGGCACGCGTACCTTATCTGGGTTACTCTCCGACCGGAATGCAGATCACCACCTTCAATGGGAGCTCGAATTACAACAGTCTGCAGGTTACGGTTCGCAAACAGGTGGCGTCATGGGTTGAGCCTGCAGGGCGCTTACACCTGGAGCAAGTCGATGTCGCACTCGATTGCCGATAAATCGGACAGCAATATCGCGACGAATTTAGCCCAGCAGTATGGCCCTTCCTATTACAACCGGCCGCAGAGGTTCATTCTCAATTACGAGTGGGATATCCCTTCGGGCAAACACGAAGGAATCGCGGATAAGGTTCTTAGCGGATGGTCCCTTTCGGGGGTTACGACTATCCAGGACGGCACGCCCATCACTTTCGTGGACAGCAATGCTGGCACAGCCTACGGAACCCAGGGAAACGGCACCGGGAACAACGGGCGTGCGCAGTTGTGCGGGAATGGACAGCCTATCGCGACACCGGGCGGGATCGAGGCGCGCCTGGGAGGAGCGAGCGGGGGCTCAGGATACTTCAACACGAAGGCCTTCTGCCCGGCGCCCGCGATTATGCCCGACGGTGTGACCGTCACAACCCAGGCCGCGTGTCCGTCGTGCGCCACCCTTTTCGGCAATTCGGGAATTGGCATCCTTCTGGGGCCAGGCCAATTCAACTTTGACAGCTCTCTGATGAAGACCACCAAGGCGACGGAACGGCTCACCGTTCAATTCCGCGTGGACGCATTTAATTTGTTCAACCATGCGCAGTTCAACTCCATCGGACAGGGCGGCTGTTGCGGGCCTCAACCGTCTTTGCCCGATGTTTCTAACGGGACATCGGGGATTATCTCGAGCACGAGCGTGGGGCCGAGGGTGATCCAGTTCGGATTGAAGATGCTGTTCTAGAGCGAGGGGCCAGCCGCTAGTAGTTAGCGGCTGGCCCGCAACTCGGAGCAAGTATCTTTGGACGAGTCGTCATGCCTGGGCGAAGGGGGAAACGATTACCCATAGTTCGCCCCTGGAGCGATAAATCCCTCCCTAAAGCTGCAAGGACGTACCACAAAACGAGAATCGGGAGATTGGCGTTCCCGGGGTCTCTAAGGGCGAACGATCGAAGGGCTTCTTTGATCCGCTCAGAATGACTTCGAGAAAAACGGCAATACCTAACAGCGAAAGAAGAAGCAGGTCCCTCACCCATCCGCGCTTCGCGCGTATGGGCTCACGATGACAAGTAAAGGCGAAGCGGCGACCTCATACCGCGCTACAGCTTCGACGAAGCCCTTCCCTCGATTCTGAGCGGCCGCTACCTTGCCAGCGGGTCCGGACGCATTTGGACTTTGACTACCTTGTCCTTGGTTCCCTGGCCGCCTTCGAGGTGCCAGGCTGTGTAGGGATTGTAGCTGGTCCAGAAGGCGCGGCCTTTCCAGCCGGCTTTGGCGTTGTCGATGCGCCCTTGCATCGAGCGGGCGAAATAGCCCATCGGGTACGGGATGCGGATCGTGACGAATTCGCCTGTTTTCGGGACCAGCGCGAGGATGGCGTCGGAATTGACGGCTCCCGTCATTGGCACATCCTTGCCCAGGCCCAGAATGCCGTGGCGGTCCGCGAAGATCAGATAGGTCAGGTTGGTATTGATGGCGATGCCCTGGAACGTCGGGCCGGCCTTGCGATAGATCGTCCAACCCTCGGGGCAGTGCTGTCCGGTGGCGGTGGGCCCGCGCAGGACCTTGCACTTGCGGCGGTCAAACGAGGTGATGTGATCGCTCCCGCGCCAGTTCTGCCAGGCCACGCCCTCGCTATCGACGGAGACGCCTCCTGAACTGAATATCGGGGGATCCTGACCCTTGGGCGGCGCGTAGACCTCGGCATAGCTCGTGTAGGGAGGATTGGAGCCTCGCATAATGCGCACGAGCTCGTTGCGGTTCAGGCCCGTGCCGGAACACCAGGCGCTGCCATCGACCGGGCTGACGGAAATGGCGTAGCAGCCGAAGTCGATGCGGTGATCCTTCTTGGGATCGATGGGCTCGCTGGGCTCGGTCCAGGGCTTGGTGATCTTGCCGTCGCCGTTGGTGTCGAGGACAGCGGGTATCCAGCCCTGGGACGCTTCGGGATCATGCGTGCGATCCCAGGCGGCCGTGTCCACCCAGCCGATATAGCCGGGCTGGCCGAAGAAGAGGCTGCCATCGGGGCCGAACTCGTTGTGATCAGTGGTGAAGCAGGTGTCGATCTCGCTGAAGGACTTTTTCTCGGGATCGTACATGCCGACCTGCTTCATGCTGTCCTGCATCGGAAAATACTTGGCAAATTTGTTGCTGGAGCCTGCCTTGCAGAAGGCGGGCTGGTTGCCTCCGTCAGACGCCGTGCCGCGATTGCGAGCCGAATACCACACGCGGCCGAGCGAATCGATCGCCGAACTGCGGGGCTTGGAAGACGATAGCCAGATGTTCTGGTTGCCCCAGTAAGGCGAGGGCATGTTCATGGTGATCGTCGGCTCGGCCTGCGAGGGAACCTTCGCAGAGTAGGCTGTGTTGGTGCGCGGATCGAGCCAGACCATGTCGTCATTGCCCTGCGAATACGACGCCGTAAACGGGGCCGTCCGGGTTGATCGTCGGATTGCGGAGGTCGCTGGCGGCTTCATCATGCATGTAATCGCTCGGCTTTCCCCAGTCCCACAGGGTGAGCACCACGTTGCGCTCGATTCCGGCGGGGCGCGGAGGAGCTTCCGGGTAAGCTCCCTTGGCGATGCGATCGGTCCAATCGGCGAACATGGTGCGCTGGTCGCCCAGGCCCAGGAATTGGGCGTTCATGCTGGCGCCCATGGGGCCGGAGGCTGTGCGGCGGTCCCAGGCGTCGAGAGTCGTCTTGAATGGGACCGAACTTTTGCGTGACGGCGGTTACCTCACGGGTGGCCTTGTCGCCAATCTGGTGGCAGTCGAGGCAGATCTTGATTCTTCCGGCGACATCATTCACGGGAATGCGGCCCTCGGGAATCTTCGCGAGGCTCAGCCAGTAGCTGGCGGGATAATATTGCGCGGCGGTCTTTCCGTCAGGCGCCATTACGGCGGTGAGATCGAGCTGCTGGCCGGGCTTGGCCGTTACGCGGGGCGAATCGACGAGTCCGTAGCCGCGTACGAACACCTGGTAATTGGCCGCGGGCAGCTCGGGCAGCAGGTAGCGGCCCTGATCGTCGGTTACTACAATCTTGGCGTACTTGGTGGGCAGGTCGGTGGTCTCGGCGACTACCCAGACGCCCGCTTCGGGGCCTTTGGAGCTGGTGACCACGCCTCCGATATTGTCCTTGTCGACGGTGACGGTTTCGCCTGCGCGGCGGCCGGAACTTGTCCGGGGCAGCAGCGCCGCACAGAGCGCGAGCGCTCCAACCATCAACCCTGCATAGAGAATTCTTTTGGACATAACTTCCCGCCTCTCTCAATTGCGATTCAGTGTACGGTTTGGAGAAATACTTTATTGCGAATCGCGAAGCTTCTCCATGGGGTCCGCCCTGCGGCGGCATCTCCGTTTTGAGCTTTTGGTCCGGCACATAGTACGACTAATTGCGGCCCGCGCACAACGGGTTTAGAGCGAGAACAAACGGGCTGGTGCTATGCGCAAGCAGCGAAGGTTAGGCAGCGGAGGTCAAACGGTAGGCAAGAGTGCGTCGGAGAGTTCGGCGGCGAATTCCTCGAGTTCTCTCTCGCGTTCCGGGGTGGCGGGCAGCTTTTCTTTCTTCGATACGAAGTAGTGGCCGTCGTGCTGGATCATTTTGACGCCGAAGTTGCCCGCGACCAGGTACGCCGGCTGGCCGAAGAGTGCCAGTCCACCGGAGGCCTGCGGCGACAGCAGGGCGGCGCAGTTCCCTTTTCGAACGCCGACGTAGCTCTCATACATGGGGAACGCCACGATTTGAAAGCCGTGGTTGATGAGACGTTGAAGCTGGGCCGCTTGCTGAGGAGTAATATCCATGCGACGATCAGGATAACAGAGGCTGGCAGCGGTATCGGATGTGCCGAAAGTACCTGCCGGGGGATCAGCCGATGGACTTCGGAAATCAGCGGGTGCTAAGGTAAGTCATGTCTCACGGCCCGCTTGCCGGGCCCGGGAATAATTCGCAGTGACAATTCATCGCAATCGTGAGGAGAACCGAAATGAAAGTTCGAGCGTTGTTGTTAATGCTGGCAATTTTAATCGCTGTTCCGATGTTCGCCCAGGGGCCGGGACAGGCGCCGCCCCCGCCTTCTTTCCCGCCGGAGCAATTGGACCAACTGGTATCGCGCGTCGCGCTGTATCCCGATTCCCTGCTGGCGCAGGTTCTGGCAGCCGCCACTTTCCCGGACCAAATTCCCGACGCCGCCCGCTGGGCGGATGAGCATCACTACCTCACCGGACAGGCGCTGGCGGACGCTATCCAGGGTGACCAGCTTCCGTGGGATCCCAGCGTGCAGGCGCTGCTGCCCTTCCCGTCCGTGCTGGAGATGATGAACTCCGACATGAACTGGACCACCGATCTGGGCAACGCGTTCCTGGCGCAGCAGCAGGACGTGATGGACGCCGTGCAACGGGAGCGTCGCAAGGCCCGGGATTTCGGGTATCTGCGAAGCAATGGGCAGATCGTTGTCGGCGGCGGGCCTTACATCACGATTGATCCGGTGAATCCCGGGTATGTCGTGGTGCCGTATTACGATCCTCGGATCGTGTATTTTCCGCCCCGGCCCGGCTTTTTCGTGGGGGGCGGCATCCGATTCGGGTTCGGCGTAACGATCGGCGGATTCTTCCGGCCGTGGGGATGGGGCTATGGACGATTTGACTGGGGCCGGCACGTGGTGGTCGTCAACAACGCTCCGTGGGGACGCAACTGGTACAACCGGGGAGGCTACGTTCATCCGTACCCGGATGTTCGGCGGTACGCACCGGCGCAGCGAGTGCCGGAGCGGCATGAACTCGAGCAACGTTCGGAGCGTGAGCGGTCCTACGAGCGTGAAGGGCGACGGCCGGTCGAGGAACATCATGGCGGAGATCACGGCCACGGTGGGGATCGCCGTTAGCATCACATTGCTGCAGCGAAGCAATTCAAACCCGCCAATCGGGAGATTGGCGTTCCCGGGAAAGGCTTAGCCCAGCCAGGGCACGCTCGCTCGGAGATTTGCCCTGGCGGGCTTCGGGTGCATCTTGCCCTTCAGGGCACTCTTTTACTTCTCATTCATGGGCTGTAAATATGTCTGCGGTATAATTGAAGCACGATGCCGGGATTTCTGACCAGCCTCCTGCAATCGCTGCGCGACCGCCGCGGCACGGACATGCGTTACCTGTGCCGCCACCTGCTTTCCGAACGCGGCGAAGCCTCGCAAACCGCCCTGGCGCAGGAAATCATCAATACGCTACACGAAAATGAACCCGGCGCAGCGCGTGAGCTTCTTCGAAATGCTGTGCCGCGAATTTTCGCCGGACGAGGCTACCGTGCTGCGCGCCGCTGCCGCGTACGAGCGGAATCCGGGGACGAAAACCCTTGCGGCCCTTTCGGCTGCGGTGGAAGCGCCGCGGCAGGAACTCATCCGCCGCATCAACACCGCGCCGGGCGGCACGGAAACGCTCGTGACGATGCGCGAACATCTGCTCGATGCGTCGGGAAACGGGAAAAACTTCGAAGCGCTGGACGTGGACCTGCGGCATCTGTTCCGTTCCTGGTTCAACCGCGGCTTTCTGCGCCTCGAGCGCATCAGCTGGCAGACCTCGGCGCTGATCCTCGAAAAGCTCATCCGCTACGAATCGGTGCATGAAATCAACGGCTGGGCGGACTTGCGCCGGAGGCTCGAAGCGGACCGGAGATGCTTCGCGTTTTTCCATCCGGCTCTCGCCAGCGAGCCGATCATTTTCGTGGAAGTGGCGCTCTCGCAGGGGCTCACCGGCGAGCTCGAACCGCTGCTCGATATCCACGCGCCCGTGCTCGACTCCGACAAAGCCGACACCGCCATTTTTTATTCCATCAACAACTGCCTGAAAGGCTTGCGGAACGTTCCGTTCGGCAATTTCCTGATCAAGCAGGTGGTGGCGGAGCTGGCCGCCGAATTTCCGAACATCAAAACGTACAGCACGCTTTCGCCGCTCCCGCGGTTCTCGCAGGCTTTGCGCGATACGGAGAGCCCGCAGGGTTTCACGCGCGAACGCCTGTCGCGCCTGCTGGCCGAATACGCGCAGGACCTTACAACGGCCGCCAAGCGCCGCGATCCCGTGGAGGCATTCTTCTTTCTGCTGGAAAAGCCTCTGGCTTACCGCGAGGTTCTTTCCGCCCCGCTGCAGCGCGTGGCCCTCGCGTATCTCACCAAGGCGCGCAAGGACGGAAAGCTCTACGATCCGGTGGCCACATTTCATCTCTCGAACGGCGCGCGCCTGGAACGGATCATTCCCGCCGGGAACGTGCGGCCGTATGGGCTGGAGGCTTCGTTCGGAGTGACGGTGAATTACCGGTACGTGCCTGCGGAGCTGGAGGAGAACCACGAGCGATTTGTGCGCGGGCAGATTCGCGTTTCCGCTGCGCTGCTGCGGGAGCACAGAAAAGTGGCTGAAGCTTGGGATGGGACGTCCGGGCGACGCTTCCATTGCCGAGGCCGATGAGATCAGCCGCGTGGCTTCGTAACGGCCAGACCGCGAACGTGGTCTTCAGTGTTTCTTTGTTTTTCCGGTACCGGGCTTTTTGAAGTGGCCGAGGCGCTCCAGAACCGCGCCCACTACTAGCGGAAGCGCTACCGTGGCGTCATCCAGAACTTCCGCGAAGCGGCCGCCTTCTTCTTCCGGAATAAATTTCCCCCAGGAAACAGCTTCCGTATACGTGCTGCCGGAGAGGCCGCCCCAGTTCACCGGCTCCGGACAAATGCGGACTCCGTAGCTATAGCGCTTCAGCGGGACCTTTTCGTATCCGCGCCGGGCCAGGAGTTCGGCGTAGACGCCGAATTGCTGGGCCCAGTTCCGCGGGACGCCGCCGCCGATGGTGAAAATCCCCATGCGATTGGTGTTGAGCATCGTCGCGGCGTAATGCTCGAAATCCTCATAGGGATCGAAGCGCAGGAGCGGCCTGCCCTGCTTCTTGCGCAGGCGCTTGTGCAGCGCGAAATCGATGCCCAATTCGGAATCGGTGAAGGCCGGCACGAACACCGGCACGTTTTTTTCGGCGCACGTTTTCAAAATGCCGCGGCCTTTCGCGTGGCGGATCAAATACTCGCCGATGCGGCGGTTGATCTTCCAGCTGCAGACGACATCCTCCGCGTCCCACCCGTTCAGGATGTGCTGCATCACTTCTTCCACGGCGTCGAGGTTCACTTCCGGCTCGAGCGAATCGTAGACGCGGTTGTAACCGGCCTCGAAAAGCTCGCGATCGTTCATGGCGGCGTTGTAGCGGAAGTGCGAACGGCCGGTGGCTTCCACCAGGCCGTGGGCCATCAGAGCGCCGGTGGAGACGATGGCCTTCACGATGCCGGCCTCGACGAGGTCGCAGAAAACCAGGCCCATTTTGCCGACGGTCATCGCGCCGGAAAGCGTCATCACCACGAGGCAGTCCTTGTCGCGCGCCATGGCTTCGAGCACGTCCGCGGCATCGCCGATCTGGCGGGCGGTGAAGGCGGTCTGGCCCATCGAGCGCACGAGATCGTCGATCGTGTGGACGCGCGAAAGATCGAGCGGAAAAATCGGAGTGAGACGATCTTCAATCGGGTCATGAAGGATTCTTCCGGTCACACCCTTTTTCTTCTTTGCCATTCCGCATCCTCGCAGGTAATGTAATTCACTCGGCCAGCGCCAACACACGTGTTGCGCGTGTGCGAACTATTGATATTACAGAAGCCGAAGAAACGAAAGCGGTATTTCAAATTTCCCGGAAAGCATGAATCGACGATGACCCGATACACCCCCATGCCCCCCGATAATTTCGGCGGGCTTGCCGAGGAAGACTCGCTGTACGAGAAGGCCCGCGCCGTGATTTTTCCGGTGCCGCTGGAGCGCACCACATCCTACGAACATGGGACGAGCAACGGTCCCGCGGCGATTTTGGCAGCCAGCCGAAATATGGAGCTTTACGACGACGAGCTCGACGCGGAAATTTACAAGGAAGTGGGCATCGCGACCGTTCCAGCGATCGACACGATGGATGGCTCGCTCGAAGAGGTGATCGCGGAAATTTTCAGCGCGCAATGCGGGTTTATCGACGATGGAAAGCTGCCGGTGGCGCTGGGCGGCGAACATTCGCTCACGCCTCCGCTGGTGAAGGCGGTGGCGAAAAAATACAAGGACCTGAGCGTTCTGCAGATCGACGCGCACGCGGATCTCCGCGAAGCGTATCAGGGGAACCCCAACAGCCACGCCTGCGCGATGCGCCGCGTGGTGGAGATTTGCCCGGCGGTGCAAGTGGGAATTCGTTCGCTTTCGGTGGAAGAGGCCAACGATATTCCGCGGCTGAAGACCAAAATCTACTGGGCGAGGGAAATCGTTCATGCACCCGTCGAGGGATGGATTGCGAAGGTGCTCGCCGATCTGAGCCATCACGTGTACCTGACGGTGGACCTCGACGGCTTCGATCCCTCCATCGTTCCAGCGACGGGAACGCCCGAACCCGGCGGCCTCAACTGGTACCAGGTAACATCGCTGATTCGCGCCGTGGCGACTCACAAGAAAATTGTGGGAATGGATTTCGTCGAACTGCTGCCGCAGCCGGGCGATCACGCTTCGGATTTTCTTGCCGCGAAGCTGGTGTACAAGACGCTGGGATACATTTTCTGCAAGAAATAAAATCGACGAGGTATCGGTGATGACTCAGGCCTTTGTACTATCCCTTCTGGAGGAGCGGGACGTTTACGTTCACGTCAGCACGCCGGGTTTTATTTCCTGGATTGTGATCGGACTGCTGGCGGGCTGGATTGCAGGGCATCTCACGCGGGGGCGCGGTTTCGGGTGCGTGGTCGACGTCATCCTGGGATTGATTGGCGCGGTGGTGGGCGGATGGATTTTCACGCGTCTCGGAATTGTGGCCATGGGATTCTGGGGGAGCCTCGCCGCGGCCACGGTGGGGGCGGTGCTTCTGGTGGCCATCGCGAGACTGTTTGCCGGCAACAGACCCTAGGAATCCATAAAGAGCCGTCTCAAGCGGTGTTTGCGTCCCGATACAATTTTGGGCACGTTGCGGGATTATTGCGCAAGTGCAAGTGGCGCCCGCATGCGGCTGGTATATACTGAGGCCAATGCATTCATATTCCGCAATGGGTAGCTGTCGATGACATCCAGAATTCTTTTGGCGGACGACCACGAAATTGTCCGCAGCGGCATGAAGAGCCTCCTCGACGCGCATCACCCCTGGGTCGTGTGCGGCGAGGCGGAGAACGGGAAGCAGGCCGTCGAGAAAGTGATGGAGCTGAAGCCGGACATGGTGGTTCTGGACCTCAGCATGCCGGTGATGAACGGAATTGAAGCCGCTCGTGAAATCCGCAAGAGATCTCCCGCCACGAAAATCGTAATCTTCTCCATGCACGACTCGCCGCGCATCGCGGAGGAGGCTGTGCAGGCCGGCGCCGACGCCTACCTCGCCAAGACGGCGCATTTCAGCGAACTGGAAAGAGTGATTGGCTCGCTGCTGAACGGCGGGTCGGCACCTAAGGCTTAGGAAGTCGGCTGGCTTCGTATTCGTCCCCTAAAAGGCGTTGCCCGATTGCTATGACCTTGCTCGAACTGTGGCGCGGGGAGGGATCCCTCGTCGCTTCGCTCTGTCGGGATGACAACGAAAGGCAACGGCGACGGGACGCCAACGAGAGGCGAAAAAGCGTGCCGCGGGGTTGCCGGGCGGAGTCGTATGGCTCCGTCCGCAGCTTTTTGGAGAGGCAGATGCGCGGCGGCTACGGTTCGATGATCTGGTTGCGCAGGGCGTAGCGCACCAGGTCGCTCACCGTGTGCACCTGGAGTTTCCGCATGATGTTGGCGCGGTGGGTGTCGGCTGTTTTCACGCTGATTCCCAGGGTAGTGGCGACTTCCTTGCTGCTGTTGCCCTCGGAGATCAGGCGAATAATCTCCCGCTCGCGCGTGGTGAGGCGATCCTTCAGAGTTTGGCCGCCGCCGGCGAAGGCGGTGGGGGAAGTGCCCAGGTTCGTGAGCATGAGTTCGGTGGCATGCGGCGTGAAAAATGGCTTGTGGTTGGCGAGCGCTTCCACAGCGAGCACCAGATCGCGGTCCGAATCGCTTTTCACCACATAGCCGCGGATACCGGCTTCGAGAATCTCGCGGATCAGCTGATCGGAATAGTGCATCGACAGGACAAGAATCTCGGTCTTGGGAGAGTTTTGGCGAATCTGCCGGGCGGCTTCGAGGCCGTCCATCTCAGGCATGCCGATATCGAGAATGGCGACGTTCGGCTGCAACTCCCGCACCTTGGCGACGGCCTCGGTCCCGGTGTGCGCTTCCCCGCAGATTTCCCATCCCGGATGCGCCTCGAGCATGGTCTTCAGGCCGCGGCGCATCAAAGCATGGTCATCTGCCACTACGATCCGCAACACACTCATTCCGAGCCTCCTGTGGTTTGAATTCCGTACATCGGATTGCGCTTCCAGTATGTTGCTCATGTCAATCCTTTCGCTCCTTCGGCAGCACGGATTTGATGGTGTCAAGCAGGTTCGCGAGCGGCGCCGATTTGACAGCGAGCCCGTGAACCCCGATCCTGGCCATTTCGTTGCGAATCTGCTGGGATTCGTGCATGGTGAACGCCACAACTCGGATTTTCGGGGAGGTCTTCAGAATTTCGGGGGCGGCCTCGAGTCCGCCCATCACTGGCATGCTGACGTCGAGGATGACGACGTCCGGATCCAATTCCTGCACCTTGTCGATGGCTTCCCTGCCGTTGGTGGCCTCGCCGCAGACTTCCCACCCGGCGCCCCATACAGCTGAACGCAGCCCGCGCCGCACCGCTTCGTGGTCGTCGGCGATCAAGACCCTCAGGGTTCTCTCGCTGGAGGCAGCGGGATCCCCGTCCGGATTCACACCATTCTCCTCGCGCGAGGTGAGCGTGAGGAACAAAGCACTGTCAGCCACGCGGCCGGCGGGCGTAGATCGGGGAACAGAAGATCCTCGGAGTTCGGGCTGCCGTTGGGTATCCATTCCGTTCTTCCATTCCCCGGGCGACTTCTCCGGAGGCTAACAGTGCTCCCCAAACACCTGCGAGTCTTCAACTCTCATGGATGCCCGAATCCCCAGGCCCCTTGCGGAAGCGCCGTCATTCAGCATCACAGACAACAACCGACTTGGTTACACAGAAAACCTTAATTGCCGACTGAGGGCAATACAGGGATTCCCCGATAGCACGGCGACGTCTGGCTGTAGGCACTCCGATTTCCCAAAAGCCGCGATGCGGGGCCGATCGAAGCACCCCCGCAAATGCACGCCGGTCAGGTGTGGTACCATGACGCGACGGCACATCGCACGGTGCGTGCCCCTTTACCCTGGCCTCGTTAGAATCGTCGACCGTTCTTTGCGCAGGCTCAGCGAGAAACCGAGAAAAAACATTTGAGCACATCTTCTTTGTGGGCCATTCCGCTCGGCGGATTGGGCGAGTTCGGAATGAACATGCTCGCCCTGCGCACGGGCGACGACATTATTGTGATCGATGCGGGACTGATGTTTCCCGAGCAGGAACTGCTCGGCGTGGATATCGTGATCCCCGACATCACGTACCTGAAGCAGAACAAGCGCATGGTGCGCGCGATTGTGCTCACACACGCTCACGAGGACCACATCGGCGCGATCCCCTACATCCTGGGCGACCTCAACGTGCCCATTTACGGCACGCAGTTTACGATGGCGCTGGTTCGCAAGAAGCTCGAAGAGCACGGACTGCTTGATTCGGCCAAGCTGCACGAGGTCTCGCCCGGAGATACCACCACTCTTGGCCCCTTCCAGATCGAATATCTGCGGGTCACTCACAGCACCATTGACTGCGTCGCGCTGGCGGTGCGAACGCCCGTAGGAGTGATCATTCACACGGGGGACTTCAAAATCGACCCTACGCCTGTGGATGGCAAGCCGTTCGACCTGCATGCTTTCGCGCGCTACGGAGCAGAAGGGGTCCTGGCGCTTTTCAGCGACAGCACCAACGTGGAGCGCCCCGGTTTTACGCCCTCCGAGCGCGCGGTGGTCGTGCGGCTCGAAGAGCTTTTCCGCGCCGCACCGGAGCGCGTGGTGGTCTCGTGCTTTTCCAGCTCGATTCACCGCATCCAGCAGGTGATCGACGTAGCGCGCGTGGTCGGACGCAAGATCGGCATCGTTGGCCGAAGCATGGTCGACAATATCGAAATCGCGCATGGCCTGGGCAAGCTGCGCATTCCCGACGGCAGCATGGTGCGCCCACAGGATATCCGCGGCTTCGACCGCAGAAAACTCGTCGTGCTGGCGAGCGGGACGCAGGCGGAGCCCATGTCGGCGCTTTCGCGCGTCTCGGTCGACAACCATCGCCTCATGAGCATCGCGGAAAACGACACCGTGATTCTGTCCTCGCGCCTGATTCCCGGAAACGAGAAAGCCATCTTCCGCATGATCGACCATTTCTTCCGGCGGCGCGTCCTCGTGTATTACGAAGGCGGGCGTTCGGCGCCGATCCACGTCTCGGGACACGCCAGCCAGGAGGAAATGAAGATCCTGCTGCAGCTGGTGCGCCCGAAGTATTTCGTTCCGCTGCACGGCGAGTACCGCCATCTGTTCCGCCATGCCGCTCTTGCCGAACAGGTGGGCGCCGTTTCCGGCGAGATTTTCCTGCTCGAAAGCGGGCATCCGGTGGAATTCACAGCGGACGGCAGCGCCTACCGGCGGGAGCCTGTGGCTGCCGGCCGCGTTTGCGTGGATTCAGGGTCGCTTGAAGAAATCGAGGATGTGGTGATCCGAGACCGCCGCCATTTGAGCGAAGACGGCGTGGTAGTGCCCATCGTGGCCATCGACAAGCATACCGGACGGATCGAAACTCCCCCTGAAATCGTCACGCGCGGCTTTCTGCCGAGCGAAGACGGCCAGCAGATCCTCGCCAAGGCGCGCGAGGTGATTCTGCGAACCATCGAGCAGTCCACTCCCGAGGAGAAAATGGACTGGAGCGTGATCAAGGAAAAAATCCGCGTGGAGCTCAAGCGCTATCTCAACAAGCAGACCTCCAAGCGGCCGTTGATCCTGCCGGTCATTCTGGAAGTGTGACGCCGGGTGACACGGCGTTCACTTCCGCCGATTCCGTCCCGTGATATTCAAGCTGCGCACGTATGAGCCCGGCGATTTCGAGACTCTCTACGAAATCGACCAGGCGTGTTATGAGCCGGAGATCGCCTATTCACGGCGCGAACTGCGCCAGTACATGCGTTTTCCGGGAGTGGAATGCGTCGTTGCCGAAGCGGAAGGCAAAGTAGTGGGCTTCTGCCTGGCAGCGAGCGAAGAGGCCCTGGGTTACGTGATCACCATGGACGTTCTCGGCGAATACCGCCGGCATGGGATTGCCTCGGCTCTTCTGGAAGCCGTGGAGGAGCGCCTCGCCGCCCGGGACGTGACAGAAGTATGGCTGGAAACGGCCACCGACAATGACGCCGCAATTGCCTTCTGGCAGACGCACGGATATCTCAAACAGGGCGTCCGAAAAAACTACTATCCAGGCAAACGGGACGCCTTCACCATGCGGAAATCCATTGGCGGACCGCGATAGCACTACCGGGGAAGGCCGCTACTTCCTGGCGGGGCGGACCGATTCCGATAGCCATGCCAGGTAGTCCCGCGAGCCCTTTTCGATGGGCAGGGCGATGATTTCGGGCACGTCATAGCTGTGCAGGCTCTTCACGGCGGCTTCCAGCGCTTTCAGGCGGGCGCGCGAAGTCTTGATGATGAGCAGGAACTCCTTCGCGGTGTCCACGCTTCCCTTCCAGCGATAGATCGACTCGATGGGCGTCTGCAGGACGTTCACGCAGGCCGCCAGACGCGCCTCGACGAGTGCGCGGCCGATCTTCCTGCCCTCTTTGACCGAATTGCATGTGACCAGCACCACGAATTTGTCCGTCGACATTTTCTTAATAGCTCCGTTATGGCTCGTTATGCGCTCAAATTTACTCTTGAGAACCAGCCGATTGCATTCGATTCTTGCTTAAGCGCGTCGCGCGCGACAAGATACAATGCTTCATGGCGACTGAAACCATCCATTTCGGGACTTCCGGCTGGCGCGGGATCATCGCCGACGATTTTACGTTTGCGGGCGTGCGGCGCGCCTCGGTTGCCATCGCCGCCCACGTGCTCGCGCAAAAGAAAAACCCCACGTTGCTTGTGGGCTACGATACCCGCTTCTTCTCCGAGGAGTTTGCCCGCGCTTCCGCCTCCGTGCTGCGTTCGCACGGGTGCCGCGTGCTGCTTTGCCATGGAGCGACGCCCACCCCGGCCATCGCCCACGCCATCACCCACAACAAGCTCGATGGCGGCGTAAACATCACCGCCAGCCACAATCCGGCCAGCTACAACGGCCTGAAATTCTCGGGGCCAGAAGGCGGCCCGGCTCTGCCCGAAGTCACCAGGGACATCGAGAAGCGCGCGGCTGCGATCAAGGATGAGCCCGAGGCCCACCACGAGATCGAAGATGACTTTGAAACGATCGATACGCGCGCACCCTACTTCGAGCAACTGCGCAAGATGGTCCGCTTCGATGTGCTGAAAAAGGCCAAAGGCGCATTTGTTTTCGACGCGCTGCACGGCTGCGGCGCAGGCTGGCTGGACACAATTCTGGCCGAAGGCGGCAACGCCCCCACCAGCATTCGCACCAACCGCGACGTGCTGTTTGACGGCACCGGACCGGACCCGTCCGAAGAAAACCTCGCGCCGCTGAAGAAAGCTGTGCTCGACAGCAAGGCGCTGGCGGGCCTCGCCACCGACGGCGATGCCGACCGCTTCGGCATCCTCGATCGCGACGGCTCGTTCATTTCGCCCAACCATATTCTCGGGCTTCTGTTCGACTATCTTCTCGAAACGCGCGGCTACAAGCTGGGCGCTTCCCGCAGCGTGGCCACCACGCATCTGCTCGACGCAGTGGCACGGCTCCATGGCGTGGAGCTTTATGAAACGCCGGTAGGATTCAAATACGTAGGTCCGCTGTTGCGCGGAGATAAGATCGCCATCGGCGGCGAAGAAAGCGCCGGTCTCACCATTCGCGGCCACGTTTCCGAGAAGGATGGAATCCTCGCCTGCCTGCTGGTTGCCGAAATGATCGCGGCGCGCCAGAAGTCCCTTGGCGACCAGCTGCGCGACTTGTTTCGCCGCGTCGGGCGCGAATACTGGCCGGTGCGCGTGAACCTGCACCTCGCGGACGACATGCAGGCGCGCGTCCCCGAGCGGCTGAAGGGCGATTTCAAAGAGTTTGCCGGCCGGCGTGTGGCGGCCGTGAATCGCAAGGACGGGCTCAAGCTGATTTTTGACAACGGGGAGTGGATTCTGATGCGCCCGTCGAGCACCGAACCCGTCATCCGCATTTACACCGAGGCGGGTTCGCTCGCCGAATCCGAAAAGCTTGCCGAGGAGGCGCGCGCTTGGATCGCTCAGTAAAGAACCACCCGGACGGCTTCTCCGGCCATCTGGGCGGGTTCGTCCAGAAAAATCTGGCGTGGTTATTGGGCGGAGCGCTCGCGTTGCTGCTGCTTCAGGATGTCTTTGGCACGCACGGCTTGATCGCCATGCGCCGCTCGCAGCAGGAAGCGGCGAGGGTCCAGCAGGAAATCAACCAGCTGGACGAGGAAAACCACCGCCTGCAGGAGAACGTGCAGTCACTCAAGTCCGATCCGGCGGCGATCGAGCACATCGCCCGCGAGGAGATGGGCCTCGCGAAGCCGGGCGAGTACATTTTCAAGATTACGCCGCGGTCCAGCAACGCCACTCCTCCGACTAGCTCTGCGACTCAGCCATCGCACAAGCCCTAACGGGCTGTTTGCGGAATCGCAGCTTGGTCGATCTAACTCCGCTGGACTTCGGCTTGCGGACGGACCGCTCCCCTCAGCCACGCCACAATCTCGGCGCCCTGTCCCTTCCAGCGCGTGCGCGCCATCGACAGCAGCACCATCGCTACGAATATCACCAAAAGGCCTGCAGATGCAGCCGGCACGCTCTGCGCGCCTTTCTTCAGGATCGAGAATCTCCCGTAGACGAACTCGATATGCACCCAATAGACCAGCAGCGACGTCTGCCCCATCTGGATCAGCGGGCTGAAGCCCCATTGGCCTGCGCCCCAGCGGCACCACGCGTAGCCCAGAAACGTAAGCGCCAGCAGGATCGCGATCCGCGCGAACACGTAATTGGGGCCGGTGTGCCAGTAGTCGTAGACGGCATAGATGTGCACGGGCGACGCGTCGAGCCACATGGAAATTTTATAGATCGCTACGCCCGCCGCTCCAAGCATGGCGGCGGTGATTCCCGGATTTTTCACCGACCAGTCACTGAACAGCACGAAGCCCACCGCCAGCCCGGCGAAACGCGAACGCCGCCCAGGGAAAAAGCGGGAAATAGCCACGATTGCGGCTTGTTGTAAATGTGAACGCCGTTGATGTAGGACTCGAGATACCACGGCAGCCAGCGCGGGCGCATCGTGGTCCAGAGCGGCGGCGTGGCCATCGCCACACCAAGCGATAGCGGCCAGCGCCGAGGATCGTGTTCGTGCCGCGCGCGCCGCGCCAGCCAGCACACCGCGCCCATCAGCACGATCGAGAGGCCGATGGTGTTGAGGATGTCGACGCGGAGCAGATCCGTCCACGGCGACCACGGCCAGCCCAGCGCGAATTCCTGCAGGCGAAAAAGCAACGCCAGCGCGAAAATTTCGCCGCCGCGGCGGATCGTCTTCGCGGCGATTTGATTGGGCGGCGCTCCCTTCCGGCGCGCCTTGTCGGTAACCAGCGCCACCGAAACGCCCGCTAGAAACAGGAACAGTGGGCCGGGGAGAAGGCCGCTGAATCGCGACCAACCGTAGAACGCCGAGTGGCGCGCCGCGGGACTCAGCCAGGAGTCGTAGCAATGGACCTCGAACATCACCAGGCAGGCGAGGCCGCGCAGCCAGTCGATGTAGCCGAGGCGCTGTTGTTCCGATGTGCTCATCAGATGGAGACGAAACAGAATCCATGAGGCGCGAGCGCAAATCAAGTTTTTCCGGGAGTTTTGTGCGCGCTGAAGTAAAATCCCTTTCTTGGCGGCAAACTCCAGATCGTGGCAGCTGAGTTTCTTCAGCGCGAGCGCCGTGTGGGCGGCGATTGTCGCGCTGGCGGCTTTCTGGGGCGTGTGGATGGGCCTCGCCGGGCGGCGTTTTATCGTCGCGCTCGGGGTTGCCGCCGCGCTGTTCGCTTTCGAGCTGTTCCTCGCTGCCCCGCCAGTGCTGGCTCGCGTGCAGAGGATTCTTCGCACGCGCGGCGGCACGATTGCTCCGCTTGTGCCGCTATTCGCAGTGCTTGTGTATGCGTTCGGCGTTACCGGCAGTTGGAAAACGATGCTGGCGGGCGCGGCGTATGCCGTGGTTCCGGCGCTTCTTGTCGCGGGCAGCGCCGGAAAATCCCCCGGCACGTGGGAGGATTACGCAGCGGCGATCCTCTTCTGGCTTCCGGTGGAATTCCAGTGGCTGTACCGGCTGTTTCCCTACCCGCCGCAACTCACGCATACACTCACGGTTCTGATGGCGCTCAGCACGGGCGTGGCGGCGTTTGTGCTGCTGCGGCGGCTGGACGGCATCGGCTACGCCATCGCGTGGGGGCGCGGTTTCGGCTGGCACGTCGCGCTTCACTTCCTGGCCTTTGCCGCCATCGCGATTCCGCTCGGGCAATGCGCATCCATTTCATCGCGTGGGACCCGAGCTTCGCGCGCGTGCGGTCGCTGCCGATCGTCGCTCTGGGGATTTTGTTCTTTACGGCGTGGCCGGAGGAATTTCTTTTTCGCGGGCTGCTGCAGAATTTACTTTCGCGGACGTTCGGGAATCAGTGGGCCGGGCTGGCCGTGGCGTCGCTGATCTTCGGGCTGTCGCACATTTTTCACGCGCCCTATCCGAACTGGAAGTATGTGCTGCTCGCCTCGATTGCCGGACTCTTTTACGGGCATGTGTGGATGAGAACGGGTTCCCTGCTGCCCGGCGCGCTCGTCCACGGGCTGGTGGACATCACCTGGCACGTTCTCTTCCGCTAATTCGAGGCGCTAGCTACTTCACGACTCCTGCCAGCGGACTCGAAGCCGTCGCGTACAGCTTCTTCTCGATCCGGCCGGCGAGGAATGCCTTGCGCCCTGCCTCGACCGCCGCGCGCATGGCCTCAGCCATCAGCACGGTGTCCTGCGCGCCCGCAATCGCGGTGTTCATCAGCACGCCGTCGGCTCCGAGTTCCATGGCAATCGCGGCATCGGAGGCTGTGCCCACGCCCGCGTCGACGATCAGCGGCACTTCGGTGATTCGCTCGCGCAGGATGCGCAAATTGGCCAGGTTCTGGATGCCCATGCCCGAGCCGATCGGCGCGCCCAGTGGCATCACCGCCGAAGCGCCGGCGTCGATCAATTTCCGCGCCACGATCAAGTCGTCGGTGGTATAGGGCAGCACGACGAAGCCCTCTTTCACGAGCGTCTTCGTAGCGCGCACGAGTTCCTCGGTGTCCGGGAACAGCGTCTGCTCGTCGCCTATCACTTCGAGCTTCACCCACTCCGACAGTCCCACCTCGCGGCCCAGGCGTGCCGTGCGCACCGCTTCGTCCGCCGAGTAGCATCCCGCCGTGTTGGGCAGGATGAATATTTTCGCGCGGTCGATGTAATCGAGCAGCGATTCCTTGCTGCGGTCGGTGAGGTTCACGCGGCGGACGGCCACCGTCACCATGTCCGCGCCCGACGCGGCATGCGCCCGCGCCATTTCCTGAAAGCTGCGATATTTTCCGGTGCCCACGATCAGGCGCGAATTGAATGCGCGCCCGGCGATTACCAGTTGATCTTTCATGATTCTCTCCAGCCCATATTCTACTCCGCTTCCCCCGCTTTTCACCGGCACCCGGTACGGAACGAGACCCGCAGCCCTACGCCAGGTGCTGCGGGCGCGGCTCCTCGACGTCGGCATACAGCCGAGCAATCACGTCTTGGTAATGCTGTTCGATCACGCGCCGCTTGAGCTTGAGCGTATAGGTCAGCTCGCCGGACGCGTAGCTGAAATCCTGATCGAGCACCGCGAAGCGCTTCGGCTTCTCATACTGCGCGAGCCCCGCCGTAAGACGCTCGATTTCGCCCGACAGCAGTTCGCGTACCCAGGGATCGGAAGAAATCTGCGCCGGCGCGGGAAGTTCGCGGCCCGTTTTTTTCGCCTCTGCTTCGATTCCCGGCACGTTAGGGACAATCAGCACCGAAACGAACTTGCGCCGGTCGCCGATCACGATCCCGTTCGAGATGAAGCGGCTGGTCTTCAGCAGATTCTCGATGGGAGCAGGCGCCACGAACTTCCCGCCCGCCGTTTTCAGCAGCTCTTTCTTGCGGTCGGTGATGATCAGGTAGCCGTCCGCGTCGAGCCGGCCAATGTCGCCGGTGGAAAACCATCCATCGGGCGTGATCGCCTGGGCTGTTTCCGCGGGCTTGTTGTAATAGCCCTGCATCACGCACGGCCCCTTCACAAGAATTTCGCCGTCGTCCGCGATGCGCAACTCGACGTGCGGAATGGGCCGCCCCACCGTTCCCACCTTGTTGGCGGGAGGCAGGTTTGCAGTGGCAATCGGCGAAGTCTCGGTCAGTCCATATCCTTGGAATACCGGTAGGCCGACGGACCAGAAAAATTCAGCCAGCTCCGGCGCCAGTGGCGCGCCTCCGGAAACGAAGTTGCGAATACGTCCGCCCACGCCTTCGCGGATCTTCGAATAGACGATCTTGTCGGCAATGAGCCATTGCAACTTCACGGCGGCCGGCACTTCCCTTCCGTAGGCGCGCCACGGGACGGCCTTGGCGGCCACGCGCAGCGCCCAGTCAAAAATGGCGCGCTTGGCGCCCGATTCGCGATGGCCTTTCTCCAAAATATTCGCGTACATCTTCTCGAAGAAGCGCGGCACGGCGGCGGTGATCGTCGGATGCGCTTCGAGCAGCGCCTCCGCCACGGTTTCCATTTTTTCCAGGTAAGCCACGGAAATTCCGCGAAACAGGAAGCCGTAGTCTAGCGTGCGCTCGTACACGTGCGCGAGCGGCAAGAAAGAAAGCGCCAGATCGTCGCGATGGAAGTCGTAGCCTTCGAGGCCGTCGAACGCGTTCGAGCACAGGTTGGAGTGGTTCAGCATCACCCCTTTGGGCTCGCCCGTGGTTCCTGAGGTGTAGATGATCGTCGCGAGTTGGCCGCTGCTCACCTCTGCCGCACGCCGGCGGTACTCGGCCACCTCCGCGTCGCCCGCCGCTTCAATCAGAGCTGCGTAATCCAGGAACGAACCCTTGAGTTCCGCGGGCGGATCGATGGCGATCGCCTGCTCGATCGTTTTCAGCTTCGGGCGGCATTCCGCGATTTTCCGCGCGCGCGGTTCACCCGCCGCGACCACCACCCGCGCGCCCGAATCGTTCAGAATGTAGACGAGGCGCTCGGGAGACTCGTTGAAATAGACGGGCACCGTGACGCCGCCCAGTCCTTGGATCGCAAAGTCCGCAAGGTGCCATTCCGGGCAGTTCGGCGAAAACACCGCCACGCGATCACCCGCGCGGATGCCCAATTCAAAAAGCGCCTTCGACAACCCAGCCACCCGGCGCAACATTTCGGCGGCGGCAATCGGTTCCCACCCCTTCGCGCTTCGATAGACCTGCGCGCGCGGATTGGCGTAGCGGTCCACCGCATCCAGGAAGCATTTTGGGATAGTACGATTTTCAACCGCCATTTCGCAGCAACTCTAGCGTAGAGAAGCGCTGCCGCGCAAATGCATCGCGAAAGAACGCCCGCGCGAGGGCGGTCGAGGAATGAGTCGGCCGGATACGAAGCCCGCATTCCGCAGTCTTCTTCTTGATCGGTTATTCGCAAAAGCCGTGTTACTATCCTGCCCCTCCGCGCCCTCCGGAGCAGCCTGCCGGAATCCGCGCGGTCAAATTGAGAATTTCGGAGGCGAAAGAATGTCACTTGGCAAGCGCGCAACGGCGGAATTTTTCGGCACCTTCTGGCTGGTGTTCGGGGGTTGCGGGGCGGCGGTACTGGATGCTGCATTCCCGGGCCTCGGGATCGGCTTTGTGGGTGTCGCCCTGGCGTTCGGGCTTACGGTTCTAACGATGGCGTTCGCCATCGGCCATATTTCGGGCTGCCATCTCAATCCCGCGGTTTCACTTGGCCTGGCCGTGGGCAAGCGATTCCCGATGTCGGAAGTGCTCCCCTACTGGATCGCCCAGGTGCTGGGCGCAATAGCCGCATCGAGAGTGCTGTACGTGATCGCGTCGGGCAAAGCCGGATTCTCTCTTGCCGGAGGGTTCGCCTCAAACGGCTATGCCGACCATTCTCCGGGAGGCTATTCGCTCACCGCCTGCCTCGTGGCGGAAATCGTCCTAACCCTGTTTTTCCTGCTGATCATTATGGGTTCCACGGACCGTCGGGCGCCGCAGGGCTTTGCCGCAATTGCGATAGGCCTGGGCCTGACGCTGATCCACTTGATCGGCATCCCGGTGACAAACCTCTCGGTGAATCCGGCACGCAGCACGGGGCCGGCGCTGCTCGTGGGCGGCTGGGCGATCCATCAGCTTTGGCTTTTCTGGGTCGCGCCGCTTATCGGCGGCGCCCTGGGCGGGGTGATTTATGCTGCGCTCTTCGGCGAGGCGAGGGAATCGTAATCGGCTGCCTCTGCACATGTGAAGGGTGCAGAGTCCAGCGCCGTCGCTTAGGAATTTTCCTGCACGGGAGGAACGCGGGAGATCGAAAGATTTCCTGCGTTCCTCCGCGAATTGACTTGCAAACTACCTATTCCCAGAGCTGCAAGTCCGATCCCCAGCAGCACGAAACTGGAGGGTTCGGGCGTGTTGGTGGGAGGAGGCGGATCGACCAGAAACTCCTGCCCATAGCTGCCGACGGGAGTCAGGATATTCCAGTTGTTGGGCGCGAAGCCGTTCGCGACGGCATTTTGCGCCTCGCCCACGAGTAAACTGTTGGTGCCATAGGGATCGCCGCCACCGGAAAAACTCCAGACCGCCCATTGCAGCTGCGCCTGCGTGGTCTGGTTACCGCTGGCGACGGACTGATCCAGCAGCCACGCGATCTCGGAATAAATTGTGCCACTCCCAAGCCGCGTCGAGCTGTAATCTGCCGTGCTGCTGATATCGGTGACGGTGGCCTGCCAGCTCGTGTTGCCGGTGATGTCGTGAGTGAAATCGACGCAATAAAACAAGGCGTCCTCGCCGTTCAAGGTGCCCTGGTAAGGCGGGATACCGTAGCCGTTGTCTCCGAAGGCGTAGCCGCCGTTGAAATATACATTCGCAATGCATCCGCTTTTGCTGAACACGCCAGCAGGAACAGCACTGGAACCAATAGGCTCAATCGCTTTGCCAACACTCCATGCCTCCGTATGCACCGCTCGGGCCCTGTCAGCTGAATCCCCCGCCTGAGTGGCGCTAAGGAAGGATGACAATCCGGCGCGATGCGGCAAACAGTACGGGAGTACTTATTTGCTGGAACGGACGCCTGAGGGGAACGCCACGGAGTTTCAGCGTTTCCGATGTGCGAACGATCTTTGATGCGCTCGGTCTTGTCTCCGATAACGCGATCAGGCAGAATGCACCCTCGAACCGCTTCCCGGCGAATCCGGTCAGGAGACTGCATATGGACGTCCTCACCGCAATGACGAGAGCGCCCGCGCGTTGCGGCATGACAGTACTGATTGTGCTGGGATGGTCGATCGCGGCCGTCGCGCAGTCGGCAAAACCGCCCAAGACCTCCGAGTCGAAGGCCTCCGCGCTGAGCGCCGCTTATTCCCAGGCCGCGCTCGCCGCGTTAAGGGCGATTGAAATGGACGACACCGTGCCGCATATCGACAATGGCAAGCCCGTGGGCGACAAGGCCACGATTGCCGCCATCGACGCAGCGGGAGCCAAGGCACAAAAAGCGCCGGAAAAATCCACAGCAGACGCGTTGAACGCGATCTACAACGACAAGCTCCTCGATAACGACCGGCGCAACACCAAGAAGATGGACTTTGAGTCCGATTCCGGCCTGGAAGACGAGGGCTCCCGCGAAATGACCGCCATGCAGAGGATGCAATCCGACACGGAACTCATCAGCATGGACGAAAAGGAGAAATCCTGCTTCGATGCGATGGAGACGATGCTGAAGACGCGCTCGTCCAGTATTCCGGCGGCGTGCCTGGCGTGGTCTCCTTCTCTGAAAGCCCTGCCGACGAACAAATAAGACAAGCATATAGCGGCAGGCGGCGAAGTCCTGGTTTACAAGCCGCGTTTCCCGGAGTACCTTTCCTACGGTTTGCGCGCTTCCCAGCGCCTTTGCGGCGACCAATACCCGGGAAGCGCCACCCGGCACAGGAGAATTCGATGCAGCACCGTTTGTCAATCTCGCTGGCATTTTCCGTCTCCTTCCTGGCCGCGATACTTTCTTTTTCGCCCGTGGCGATTTGCCAGAGCGCCGAAAAAAAGGCCGCCCCATCGGCCAAGGCAAGAGCAGGGCAGCCAGTCGATCTTTCCGGCGTGTGGGATGCGCAACACCGCGGACCCGGAGGACTTCAGACCATCGATTCAACCTTCCACGGCGAGATTCCTCCCATGACGCCGTGGGGCGAGGAACGCTTTCTGGCCACGCGGCCTTCCCAGGGTCCGCGATCCGTTCCTGACTCGACCGATCCCGTGTATCCGACCAAGCTGGGCGCGCCAGGATGTTTTCCCCCGGGTGTTCCGCGCATTTATCTCCAGATATTCCCCATGGAAATCATTCAAATCCCGGGCCGCGTGCTGATGCGCTTCGAGTTCGATCACAGTTTGCGCGAAATCTGGGTCGACGGCCGCGGCCATCCCGCCGATTTAAATCCCACCTACATGGGAAATTCGATCGGCAAATGGGAAGGCGACACGCTGGTGGTGGACACCGTCGGATTCAACGACAAGACGTGGCTCGATCGCGAGGGGCGCCGCCACAGCGACCAGCTCCACATAATCGAACGCTTCCGCCGCACCGGCCATGGCACGCTCGCGGACGACATCACCATGAAAGACCCGAAGACGTTCACCAAGCCGTGGATCACGCAGGTAACCTTCGAATTGCGTCCGGACTGGGAAATCCTCGAACACGCCTGCGCCGATTACGTGAATTTCGACGAAGTGCTGAAACTGCAGGGGCAAACGAAATAGCGGGACGCATTTTGCGCACAAGCTGCGATACAGTATCCGCGGTATTCAACCGGGGGTTGGCATGAGACCAAGGCGCGTGTTTCCCATGGCGATCGCCTCGCTGTTGTTGCTGCTGCTTCAGGCCCCGGATTTCGCGCATCACGGCGTCTCCGCTTACGACGTGACCAAACAAATCACCCTGAAAGGCGTCGTCACCGATTTCCAGTTCATCAACCCGCACTCCGAAGTTCGGTTGGACGTCGCCGATGAGAGCGGCCACACGGTGAACTGGCTCTGCGAAGCGGGCAGCCTCAACTTCCTGGTGCGCCGCGGATGGAGCCGCAACTCGCTGAAAGCCGGCGACCGGATCACCGTGATGGGCAACGCCTCGAAAAACGGGTCGCCCAATCTGCGGCTTACGAAGGTCACGCTGCCTGATGGAACCGAGCTCGATCCTCTCGTTGGCAGCCAGAACGCTAGGTAACAGGAATTGCCCCTTGCCGACGCGATAGAGGCCGAGCCTTCTGTTCGAGAGCGGTTTTACCGTCCTGAACTCGATGCCCTGCGTTTCTTCGCGTTCTTCTGCGTTTTTCTCGCTCACGGCTTACCGTCGAAGGAGCCCTATTCCGTACTCGCGCTATCGGGAGGCTTCGGACTCTGCCTGTTTTTCCTTCTCAGCGCCTATCTGATCACCGAACTCCTGCTCCGCGAGCGCACCCGGACCGGCACCGTTCACCTGCGCGCCTTTTACGCGCGCCGCATTCTCAGAATCTGGCCGCTGTACTTCGCGATGCTCGCATTCGGCTATTTTTTCGGAATCGTTCGCCCGGACGCCGCCTGGGGAACGGGCCGCCTCTTCGCTTATCTGTTCCTGTTGGGGAATTTCTACACCGCGCGGCACGGGCAAATCATGAATCCCGCCGGGGCTTTGTGGAGCATCTCCGTGGAGGAACAGTTTTACCTGCTCTGGCCCTCCGTTGCGAAGCGAGGAACCCGCTCTCTGTTGCTCGTGTCCTCGTTGGTAATCCCCATCTCCTATTTCTGGATGTACGTCCTCTACCGCGCCGGCACGAGCCTCGAACAGGGAATCTGGACCAACAGCCTGGTCCAGTTTCAATTCTTCGGCATCGGCGGGCTGCTGGCCTTGGCGTTTCGCAGCGGCAGTCCCAATCTGAATTCAGCGCTCCGTATTCTCATGCTGCTCGCAGGAGTAAGCCTGTGGCTCGTGGCGGGTGGCCCTCTCCAGCTTTTCGGCTCGCGCGACGCCGTTTCGCTCTGGCAACTCATGATCGCCTACGGGGCCGTCGTGCTCGGTTGCGCGCTCCTCTTGACTGGAATCCTCGGTGCACCTTCGAACTGGTTCCCAAAGCCGCTGGTCTATCTCGGAAAGATTTCGTACGGCCTGTACGCGTTCCACCTCCTCGGACTTCGCCTGTCCGAATCGCTCGTTTTCCGCTGGCACTCGGCACAGCCCGGCAGCGGAACGCCCTTCGCCGCGCGACTTCCCATGGCCCTCGCGATTACAATTATCTTCGCCGCGCTCTCTTACCGCTTCTTCGAGTCGCCGTTCTTACGGCTCAAAGAACGTTTTACGTTCATCCCGTCCCGAAAAGTCTAAGTGATCGCGTTCCTGGCCCGAGCCAGCAGTGCTGGGAATTGACACGCTTTTAATATCCGTGCACCATAACTCCACAGTGAACATCGCAACCGGATACCGGTGCGCAAACCCGCGCTCCCCGAGGGCGGCCGCGTGAAAAGACTTATCGCCGCCGCGCTGCTTTTCATCGAAATCGCCGCCTCCATTTGGGCCATGGATTTCGCCTTCAGTTTTATGAACGAGCCCAGCGACATTTTCTTCTGGGGAGGTCTCGGACTCCTGTTTCTGGTGGGCGCGTTCTGGTATTACCGGTTTCAAGTCTTCCGGCATCGGAAAGACAAAGAAAAGGAACGAGGTGCGCAGAATCATGAGGAAAGCGTGGCTACCGAAATTACCAAGTTTGGCCATACTCTTGGCGGCGATCTTCGCGGCCGGATGCGCGACGCGAATTGGCCCTGGAAACGTGGGAATCAAGGTTGACCTGGCCGGATCGCAGCGCGGCGTGGAAGATTTGCCCATCCGCACCGGCTGGGTGTTCTACAATCCGGCGGGGTCGAAGGTCGTCGAGTACCCCACCTTCGTGCAGACGGCGAAATGGACCCACGACCTCAACGAAGGGAGGCCCATCAACGAAGAGCTTTCGTTTAACACCCTCCAGGGATTGACGGTCTACGGCGATGTCTCATTGTCCTACCATCTCGATCCGGCCAAGGTGCCCGCCTTTTACGTGAAGTTCCGCAGCGACGACATCGATCAGTTCACCCACGGCTTTCTCCGCAACGTCGCGCGCGACTCGATGAACCGCGTCGCCGCGAACTACACGGTGGAAGAGATCATGGGCGAGAAGAAGCCTGAGATGGAGAAGCGCTCGCGCGACGAACTCCAATCCGAAGTCAAGGACATCGGCGTGGTGATCGAGCAGTTCGGCTTCATCGGATCGCCGCGGCCGCCCGAAAGCGTCGTCGCCGCCATCAACGCCGCCCAGCAGGCCAAATACATCGCGCAGCAGAAACAAAACGAATTGCTGCAATCCCAGGCGGACGCCGCCAAGCAAGTCGCCGCCGCCGAGGGCCAGGCCAAGTCGCAAATCGCGATCGCCCAGGGAGAAGCCGAATCCAACCGCCTGCGCGCAGCCTCCATCAGCCCGCAAATCATTGAGTGGCAGAAGCTCGCGGTCACCGACCGCTGGATCGCGCGCTGGAACGGCTCGATGCCGCAGGTCGAGGCCGGCGGCCAGATGCCGGGCATGCTGCTCAACGTCAACCCCCAAAAGTAGCCTGTAATATGGCACCATGCGGCGCCACAGGGCGCCACACGTCCAACCCTTGCCGAAGGCGCAACACGCACGGTTTGGCCTCCTTGTCGCCTTCAGCGGGTGTGCTAACCTGATTGAACAGCCGCTCGGCCGCCTCGGCCGCCAGGCGCTTCTGAGGAGTCAACGATTATGTGCGGGATTGTCGGCTACATTGGGCCAAAACGTGTTGTGCCACTCATTCTCGACGGCTTGCGCCGCCTGGAATATCGCGGATACGATTCGGCCGGCATTGCCGTCGTCGGCGACAACGGCAAGATGGAGATTCGCCGCGCCCCCGGCAAGCTGCGCAATCTCGAGGAGTCCATTCGCATCACCCCCCTCGATGGCATCTACGGCATCGGCCACACCCGCTGGGCCACGCATGGCCGGCCCACGGAAGAAAACGCCCATCCCCACCGCGATTGCACCGGCGACATCGTCGTCGTTCACAACGGCATCATCGAAAACTACATCGAGCTGAAGAAGCAGCTAATCGCCGAGGGCCACAAGTTCCTCACCGAAACCGACACCGAAATCATCGCCCACCTGCTCGAAAAGTTTTCCAAGAATTCGACGCTCGAAGAAGCGGTGCTCAAAGCCGTCAAGGTGATGGGCGGCGCGTACGCGCTCGTGGCCGTCTCCACCAAGGACCCCAACAAGATCGTGGCCGCGCGCCTCGGACCGCCCATCGTGGTCGGCCTGGGCGAGAACGAATTTTTCGTCGCCAGCGACATTCCCGCGATCCTCGCGCACACCCGCAGCGTGTTCTTTCTCGGCGACGGCGAAGTGGCCGTGCTGACGCCGCAGGGCGTGAAGCTGTTCGATTTCGAAAGCCGCGCCATCACCCGCCCCGCCCAGCACATCACCTGGGACCCGATCATGGCCGAAAAAGGCGGCTTCAAGCACTTCATGCAGAAGGAGATTTTCGAGCAGCCGCGCGCCGTTCGCGACACGCTCCTGGGCCGCATTTCGCAGGAGACCGGCAAAGTCTTCCTAGACGAAATGGACATCTCCGAGCAGGAATTCAAGAATTTCCGCGACGTGAAGATCGTCGCCTGCGGCACCAGCTGGCATGCGGGCCTCGCCGGCAAATTCATGATTGAGCGCCTGGCGCACATGCCGGTGGAAGTCGATTACGGCAGCGAGTATCGCTATCGCGACCCTATCGTCGATAAGCACAGCCTGGTAATCGCCATCAGCCAGTCCGGCGAAACGGCGGACACACTGGCCGCCGAGCGCGAAGCCCGCCAGAAGGGCGCCAAAGTTCTCGCCATCTGCAACGTGGTGGGGGCGATGCTCACGCGCGAAGCCAGCGGCACCATTTACACGCACGCCGGGCCTGAAATCGGCGTCGCATCCACCAAGGCCTTTACCGGGCAACTCAGCGCGCTGCTGCTCACGGCGCTGCATCTCGGCCAGGTGCGCGGCAAGCTTACCTCCGCCACGTCGCAGCACCTGATGCAGGAAGTCACGCGCATCCCCCATAAGATCGAAAACATCCTGCAGCGCGACGGCGAAATCGAGGACCTCGCGCGGCTGTTCTTCCGGCACACGGATTTCCTCTATCTCGGGCGCGGCATTCATTACCCGATTGCCCTCGAAGGGGCCCTCAAGCTGAAGGAAATTTCCTACATCCACGCGGAAGGCTACCCGGCCGGAGAAATGAAGCACGGCCCCAACGCGCTGATCGATGAAAACTTGCCGGTGGTGCTGATCGCGACGCGGGACGAATCGGACCCCGCGTCCATGCTCCGCTACGAAAAAACCATCTCCAACCTGCAGGAAGTGAAGGCGCGCGACGGCATCGTGATCGCCGTGGTCACCGAAGGGGACCATCTCGCTCGCGAAACCGCTGACCACGTGATCGAAATTCCGACCGCCCCAGACCTGCTCGCTCCTATTCTCGAAATCGTGCCGCTGCAAATGCTCGCCTACCACATTGCCGTGCGCCGCGGGTGCGATGTCGACCAGCCGCGCAACCTGGCGAAGTCGGTCACCGTCGAGTAGCCCCGGACGCCCGGCTGTTCTAAAATCCCTGCATGAAGAAAACGTATGCTTTCCGTCGAGGGGCGGCGCCGCCCTTTTCGTGGATCTGTCTCTTTATTTTCTGCACGACATTCGCGGCTTCGATTTTTCCCACGTACGCGCAGTCGCCGTCATCGCCGCTTACCTCCGTCCAGGTGACGGGCTCCAGCCGATTCAAGTCCGAGCAGGTTGCCGGTTTCACCGGGCTTCAGCCGGGAGCGAGCGTCACGAAGGAAGATATTCAGGCCGGGGCCGACCGCCTCGCGAAACTGGGCCCTTTCGCTTCGGTTCAGTACCGCTACTCCACCCTCGGCGCGGGGATCAGGATCGAATACCAGGTGACCGACGCTCCGGCGATTCCCGCGGTGTTCGACAATTTCCCCTGGCTCTCCGACGACGAATTGGTTGCCGGGATCAAGGCGTCGGTTCCGCTCTTCGACGGTGCGGTTCCCCCGCAGGGCATCATCCTCGACCAGATCTGCACGGCCATCCAGAAACTCCTGATGGCGAAGGGAGTTCGTGTGAGCGTTTCCCATGCACTGTCTGTCAGCGGTGCGGGCAGCCGCCAGGTGCAGCTTTTTAGCGCCGAGGGCGATCAACTGAACGTCGCCGGTATACAGTTTTCCGACCCGCTCGCAAGCGGCGACCGCATGATCGAAGACCGCGTGACCGACCTCCTCGGCAAACCGTTCTCCCGCAGCGCCATCGAAATCTTCGAACTGGAAGAGGTTCGGCCGATCTACCTCTCTCATGGGTACTTGGGCGTCAGCTTCGGTCCGCCGAGTTCGCGAATGGCGGGAGATCCCAAGAGCGCGCTTCCAAACAAACTGATTGTGCAGGCGCCTATCGATCCGGGACCGGTCTATTCCTGGGGCGGCGTCACGTGGAAGGGAAATTATTCGCTACCCGCCGAGAGCCTGGATGATTTTGTGAAACTTAAGACCGGTGACCTCGCGGATGGCATGAAAATCGAGAGCGCTTGGGAAGGCGTTCGGGATATCTACAGCCGCCGCGGGTATCTCGACGCAAAAGTTGACGCCGTCCCATCCTTCGATGAGACGACCAAGCGCGTGACGTACACAGTTTCCGTCGACGAAGGGCCGCAGTATCACATGGGCCAGCTCATCCTCACCGGTCTCTCCATGGACGGGGAGCGCCGCATCCGCGCGGCATGGACCATCGCTGCCGGCGCCATTTTTGACAAGACCGTATACGAGAATTTCGTCGATACCGGCGTCAAACGCGCCTTTGTCGGCTCGCCTTTCCGCTATGAGAAAATCGGCCGCTTCCTGCAGGAAAACCCCCAGAGCGCCAAGGTAGATGTTCTTCTCGATTTTCAATGAAACGCAGTGAGCTATACTGGCTGCTGACGTAACGAGGGCGTTCGATTCATGGCCAGCAGCGCAAAACTTGCAACCGCCGAAAGCGTTTCCCTTCAAAAGCAGGAGCGGCTTTTCGCGGCCCTTCGCGTTGTCGATTCCCTTCTCGTTGCTTTTTCGGGAGGCGCCGATTCCGCGTACCTCGCCTGGGCGGCGCATCAGGTGCTGGGCGACCGCGCCCTCGCCGTTACGGCCCTCTCCGCGAGCTTTTCGCGACACGACCGCGAACAGGCGGAGGCGTTCGTCCGCTCGTCGGGAGTGCGGCACCAGTTTATCGAAACGCACGAATTCCAGAATCCGCTGTACGTGGCCAACAACGCCGATCGCTGCTACCACTGCAAGGACGAGCTTTTCGACCGCATGGCTCTGCTCGCCAAGGAAAACAACTTCAGCGCGATTGCCTACGGAATCAATGCGGACGACACTCGCGACTTCCGCCCCGGCCACCGCGCCGCGCGCGAGCATCGCGTACTCGCTCCATTGCTGGACGCAGCCATGCACAAGGACGAAATCCGCGAGCTTTCGCGCCGCGCGGGCCTTCCCACCTGGGACCGCCCGGCCTCGGCGTGCCTCTCCTCCCGTATTCCTTACGGGATCGCCGTCACCCCCGAACTCCTCGACAAGATCGACCGCGCTGAAGCTGTCTTGCGCGATCTGGGATTTCGCCAGTTTCGCGTCCGAGCACATGGCGAACTCGCGCGCATCGAGCTCGCGCAGGACGAACTCGCCCGCGGCTTCGACCCCGCCTTTTGGCAAGAGATGGCCGCGCGGATCAAAGCCTTAGGCTTTGCCTTCGTGACGCTTGATCTGGAAGGCTACCGCCAGGGCTCGCTTAATTCCCTCTTGAAAACTCAATAAGCCACGCACGGCTGTAGCGAAGGCTAAAAGAGATTCGTTTAAACCCGCCAATCGGGAGATTGGCGTCCCCGGGACCGCCTCTGACGCTTACGGTTCGGGGACTCGAAGTTCCGTCGCGGCACTCTTGCTACCGCGATAAACTGAAAGCCTGATGCGTTCCTTTCTGGTGACCTTATGCGCAGTACTTTCGTTCGGCATGTCTGCGCCGAGCCTGAATTCCACCGCGCGCATGCCCGCCACAGCCGCCCAGGACACCAACTCCAAAAACGCCGAGGCGGACGCGGAACTCCACAAGGCGATTACCAAGGCGGGCAACGACCGCGCCGCGCTCGCCCGCAATCTGAAGGATTATCTGCAGCGCTTCCCCGAAGCGCCGCGCAAAGCCAATGTCTATCAGGCGCTTGTCGAGGCCTGCCAGCAGCTTCGCGACGCCGCCTGCGAGCTCGAGTACGCCGAGCGCCTGATTGCGGTGCAGCCGGACAATTCCGACATGATGATGCTGGCCGTCACCATGCTCCAACAGCGCGGCGACGACGCCAGCCTCACCCGCGCCGCCGGTTACGTCACCCGCGTGCTCGACCGCATCGAAAAAGCCAGCCCAGCCGACAAGCCCCCGCAGCAGTCGATCACCGAATGGCGCGGCCACCAGGACCGCATGCGCACCGGACTCTACGCGCTCCGCGCCAATGTGGAGAAATCGCAGCATAACTACGACGCTGCGGTGAAAGACCTGAAGCTGAGCTATTCGCTGCATCCGAATGGCGTCGCCGCCATCATGCTGGGCGAGATCGCCGAAACCAGAGGCGACCCGAACGCGGCCATCTCCGAATATCTTCTGGCGTTCGTGCTTCCGGAAGAAGGGGAAGCCGGAAATGTGGACCGCCACGAAGTGCGCCTGAAGCTGGGAAACGTCTGGCGCCAGGTCCACGGCAGCGAAAAGGGGCTGGGCCAGGAAATTCTCGCCACCTACGACCGTCTCACCGCGCGCCCCGAACCTGAGAAGGAAACCCAGAAAGAGGGTGCGCAAGAAGATCTGCTCGGCCGGAACAAGGACGCGAAGGATGTTTTCGACTTTGTCCTTCGCCGGCCGGACGGCGGCTCACTGGCGCTCGCGCAGGCCAGAGGGAAAGTGGTCGCGCTCAGCTTCTGGGCCACCTGGTGCAGCCCGTGCAGGGTGGTCGAACCGCTCTTCAACCAGGTGGCGAAGGGCTACGCGGGCAATCCCATGATTGAATTCCTCGCGGTCAACACCGACGAAGACCGCGCGCTCGTGCCGCCCTTCATCGCGCATGAGAAGTGGGACGTGCCAGTCGCATACGCGGACGGTCTCGATGCCCTGCTGAACGTCCAGACGCTTCCCACGATTCTCGTCCTCGATGCGAGAGGCAAAATCATCTATCGCACCAACGAGTTCACGCCGCAGGCGTTTCCGGAATCGGTGACGAAGGCCATCGACGGAGCACTGGCCGCCGCGCATTGAGATTGAAGCTCGATCAGGCCGCGCTGGCAACCCGAGCCGCATCCCGCGCCGCAAGAATTGTCCCGATGTGGATGCGTACCGTGTCGTCCACATCTCGCGCGTATCCCCCGGCAAGCGTGATCACCATGGGAACGCGGTGCCTCCGCGCGTAATCGCAAACGAGCGCGTCTCGCCGCGCGAGCCCTCCCATCGTAAGCTTCAGGCCGCCCAGCTGGTCCTCTCGATAAGGGTCCGCGCCGGCGATATAGAAAAGCATCTGCGGAGAAAAATCCTGAAAGGCCCGGTGAAGATGCTTTTCCAGAATCGCCAGGTAATCGTCGTCTCCCGTTCCATCCGGCAGATTCACGTCCACGGTTGAAATGGACTTCGGGTAGGGATAATTGTGTTCCTGGTGCAGCGAAAGTGTGTACACCGTTCCGTCTCCGCCGAAAATCTCCGCCGTGCCATTCCCCTGGTGCACGTCGGTATCGACCACAAACGCGTTCTCGATCGCCCGGTGAAACTGAAGGCTGCGAATCGCCACGGCCACGTCGTGAATCACGCAGAAGCCCTCGCCATGATCGGGGCAGGCGTGATGGAAACCGCCGCCGATGTTCGCCGCCCAGCCGTCCACGAGCGCCTTTGTGCCAGCAAGAATCGAGCCACCCGCGGCCAGCCACACCGCCTGCATCAGTTCCCTAGAATAAGGAATTTCCAGGCGCAGAATTTCGTTGTGGCTGAGCGTGCCGTTCTTCAGCTTGTACAAGTAATCCTGCGAGTGGACGCGCAGGATGTCTTCATCGCCCGCCGGTTCCGGCGCCACAAAATCCTCCGGCGCAGCGATTCCATCCGCCAGCAGCCGGTCATGAATCATGCGGTATTTTTGCGACGGAAAAACGTGCGCACCGAGGTTCAGGTCATATCGCTCGTGATAAATCAGCTTGAATGGCAGCACAGTTTTTCGAGCGTACCGCGAAGCATTTCTGAACGCAACGCCGTCTCACCTCGCAATCGAGCGCCTGAAATCGATTAACCTCGCCCAGATCAGTTGTGCTAGCATTCTTTCGATGCTGCGGCTTCCGGCCTATCTCGTCATCCTCGCGCTTCTCGCGACTCCGCTCGCCTTGCTGGCCCGCGGGATCGCCTGCAATCCGTCGCAGTGCGATTGCATGGCGCTGTGCGCCCGGCAAGCCGCAACGCAGCATATGCGCCTGTGCGGCGCGAGCAAGCACGCCGCCCCCATGTGCGGCACGCATCGCGGCAATCACGCCCTGGACTACGGCTTCATCGCCCCCATCGCGCCCACCGCCCCGATCCCTCTCGCCCAACTCGCGCCGTTATTTGCATCCAGCGAATGGGTGGCGCCGTACGAGCAATCTCCCGTTTCCGGATTTGTTTCCGCGCTGTTCCAGCCCCCTCGAAGCTAAGCCTCCACCCAGCGCACAAAAAATCTAAAAATGGAGGCTTCCCTATGCGGAAGTGTGTGGTGTATTGGTTTGCAGTTGCTTTGCTCGCGTGTGTTCCAGCCGCGCGCGCGACCATCTTTGGCAGTGTCCGAGGAGTTGTTCACGACCCGGAGCACCGGCCCATCGCCGGCGCGGCTGTTAAGCTCCAATCGGCCACCTCCGATTTTTCTCTCGCAACAAAAAGCGACCAGAATGGCGAATTCACCTTCAATCCGGTAGCGGTAGGCGATTACGTAATCACCGTGGAGACGTCCGGCTTCGCCCTCGCCAAGCAAAACGTCACGGTGATTGCGGACTCCTCCCCCGTCCTCCACTTTTTGCTCGAACTCGCCCCGGTCACCCAGACGGAAACCGTCACGGCCGTCGCCGACGTGGCCAACGTCGACTCTGCCACGCCCACCACGCTAGTCAATCGCGAGGACATCGCCCGCACCCCCGGCGCCGACCGCACCAACAGCCTGCAAATGATCACCGACTTCGTCCCCGGCGCCTACGTCACGCACGACCAGCTCCACGTCCGCGGCGGCCACCAGGTAAGCTGGCTCATCGACGGCGTGCCCATCCCCAACACCAACATCGCCAGCAACGTGGGCCCGCAGATCGATCCCAAGGACATCGACTATCTCGAATCCATGCGCGGCAGCTACGACGCAGCCTACGGCGACCGCACCTACGGCGTTTTCGACGTTGTCCCGCGCACCGGCTTCGAGCGCAATAACGATGCCGAACTCGTCACCACCTTCGGCAACTGGTACCAGACCAACGATCAGCTTAATATCGGCGGCCACACCGAACGCTTCGCCTATTTCGCCAGCGTCAACGCCAACCGCAGCAACTACGGCCTGCAAACGCCCATCGGCCAGGTGTTTCACGACGCGGAAAATGGCTACGGCGGCTTCGCGTCGTTCATATTCAACGCGAATCCCAGCAATCAATTTCGTCTGGTCACCTCGCTGCGCCGCGATTACTACCAGATTCCCTACGACCCGAATCCCAACTCCGATCCCGCCAGCAACGCGCTCCGCGACGGCCAGCAGGAATCCGACGCCGTCGTCGATTTCTCGTGGATCCGCACCATCAACCAGAATCTTGTGCTGACGGTTTCTCCCTTCTTCCACTACAACAGCGCCAATTACAAAGCCTCGCCCACCGACTTCCCGATCGCCACAACCGACGAGCGCGGCTCCAAGTACGGCGGCGCCCAGGCCACTCTCAGCGTTCATTTCTCGAAAAACGACGCGCAGGCCGGCTTCTACGGCTTCAGCCAGCACGACACGCAGCTTTTCAGCCTGCTCTTCAACGACGGCAGCAATCCGAATTTCCAGCAAAGCGAATCGCCGCTCGGCAACGTGGAGACGCTTTTCCTCGACGATAAATTCAAGCCCACCTCCTGGCTCACCCTGATGGCGGGCGTGCGCTACACCCACTTCTCCGGCACGCTAGCCGAAGATTCCACCGATCCTCGCTTTGGGGCTTCCCTGCGAATTCCCTACCTGAACTGGGTGGTTCGCGCATTCTATGGAAAGTATTACCAGGCGCCTCCCCTGCTCACCGCTTCCGGCCCCTTGCTCGACTTCGTTACCAGCCAGAGCCTGGGCTTCATCCCGCTGCACGGTGAACGCGACGAGGAGAGCCAGATCGGCCTGACGATTCCCTTCCGCGGCTGGGCGCTCGATGCGGACGCCTTCCAGACCCGCGCGAAAAATTTCTTCGACCACAACAACGTCGGCAACTCCGATATTTTCTTCCCGCTAACCATCGATGGCGCGCGCATCCGCGGCGCCGAAGTCACCCTGCGCTCGCCCCGCCTGTGGAATCGCGGCCAGGCGCACCTCGCCTATTCGAATCAGGTTGCCGAAGGACGGGGCGCCATCACCGGCGGCCTCACGGATTTCTCGCCTCCCGCGGACGGCTATTTTTATCTCGACCACGACCAGCGCAACACGCTGAACGTTGGCTTCGATGCGAATCTGCCCTCGCAGATGTTCGCTTCCGCCAACGTCTACTACGGCTCAGGCTTTTCAAACGGTTCGCCCGGCGATCCTTTCCCCGGCGATCATCTCCCGCAGCACACCAGCGTGGACCTGTCGCTCGGCAAATCCTTCCGCGAAAAATACTCCGTCTCGATCAGCGCTCTCAACGTGGCCAACCGCCACCTGCTGATCGATAACAGCCTCACCTTCGGCGGCTTTCATTACAACGATCCGCGCGAAATCTACGTGGAATTCCGGTACAAATTTCACTATTAAGAAACGTTGGAGAGCGGCGCCCTGCGGGGCGTCGCTCTCCGGCTAGAATCTCAAGGAAGTGTAGAATGTCTGTGATGATTAAGAACCATAAACGCCGCCCGGCAAGCGGTTTGGGTTTTCCGATCTTCCTGGCGGTTTGCGCGATACTCCTCGCCGCGTGCGGCTCCGGCTCCGCCCCCGCGGGCAAGCGCTATCACCTAACAGGCAAAGTGCTCTCAGTTGCTAAAGAGGAAGGCTCCGCCAACGTCGATGCCGACGCGATCCCCGGCTTCATGAGCGCCATGGCGATGCCATATCCCATCCCGGATGAGAAGGCGCTCGCCGCCCTCAACGCCGGCGACCAGATCGCTGCCGACGTCGTAATCACCGGAGACGGCAAATACCATCTCGAAAATATCGTAGTCACCAAAAAGGGTGACGGAACCTCAGCCGCTCCCCCGGTCGAGAATCTGCACGATCCGCAGCCCGGCGAAAAGGTTCCCGATTTCGCGCTGGTCAATCAGGACGGCAAAACGATCCATCTCGATTCCTTCAAAGGAAAAGTCACGCTGGTCACATTCATCTACACCCGCTGCCCCTTCGCGGATTACTGCCCGCTAGTTTCCAGGAACTTCGCACAAGTGTATGCCGCGACGCGCGCCAACCCGGCCCTCTCTTCGAAAGTGCGCCTGCTAAGCGTCAGCTTCGACCCAACGCATGACACCCCGCCCGTTCTCCGCCAATATGCCTCGACCTTCAACGCCATAACCGGAGGCAGTCCGCTAGACCGCTGGCAATTCGCCACGGCTCCTCCCAAAGATCTCGAGAAAATGACGCAGTTTTTCGGAGTCTATTACGATCCCAGCGGAGCGGAGGTAGTGCATTCGCTCAGCACCAGCGTGATTTCCCCGGACGGCACCATCTACAAGTGGTACAGCGGAAACGAGTGGAAGCCCGCAGACCTCCTTGATGACGCAGCCAAAGCCCTCGCAACCGCCAAGGCCGCGCCAAAAAACAGCCCCGCGGTTCGAGGATCGTAACGCAAAGGGCTGGGGCAGCCTCCAAAACAAGACAGATTGTGTAAGGGTGGGTCTTCTCATTCTCTTTATCCAGCCCCGCCAGGGGCGGAACAGCGTAGCCCACCGCGACAGCGGTGGGAGACCAGCATTAAAGTACCGTGAAGCCCCGGAGGGGCGGCACGATCCGTTTCGCCCCATCCACGGGCAACCAAACGCAACGCGGTTACCCCACTAACCGTAGCCGTAGCCCGTCATCCTGAGCCCATACGCGCAAAGCGCGGATGGGTGAGGGACCTGCTTCTTCTTTCGCTGTTATTGTCGATCGCTTCGAGGAAGGTTAATCAATTCTGCCGTTCGAGGATAAAGTCAGGCACCGCCAGCAGCGCGCGGCGGTAATCGGTATCGGGCAATTCTTCGAGACACTCTTTCGCGCGTCGCACATACTCCTGTGCCAGCTTCGTGGCTCGCGAGAGAGCGCCGGTCTGCTGCACCAGCTTCGCGATCTCTTCGGGACGCACACTCCGGAAATCGCGCTCTTCAAGCACCTTGGCCACAAGCGCGTGCCCGTCCGCATGCGAATGCCCGTTGCCGCCATCGGATCCATGAGGCGCGACGCCAGCCTCCAGCGCGAAAATCAGCGGCAGCGTTACTTTCCCTTCCTTCAAATCGCTCAGCACCGGCTTGCCCAGCTGCTCGGGCGAAGCGGTAAAGTCGAGCAGATCGTCCACCAGCTGAAACGCGAGGCCCGCGTTGCGCCCGTATTCCGCCAGCGCATCCGACACATGCTTCGGCTGATTGCCCAACACTGCGCCCAGCCGCGCGCATCCGCTGAAAAGGCAAGCCGTTTTGCGGAACGCCAGCTCGGTAGCCTCGGTTTCGGACAGATCGATGCGGCCGAGCCGCGTCAATTGCAGCAGCTCGCCTTCCACCATGTTCTGCGTGAGGTCGATCAGGATGTCGAGAATCTCGAAATTGCGCTCGCGCAGCGCCATCTCGAACGATTGCATGTACAGCCAGTCGCCCGCCAGTACGCTCATGTGGTTTCCCCAGCGCGCGTTGGTGCTCGGGCGTCCGCGGCGCGTGTTCGCGCCGTCAATCACATCGTCATGCACGAGCGTAGCGCTGTGGATCAGCTCGACCACCGCCCCGAGCCGGATCGCGCTCGCTCCGCGGTATCCCGACGCGCCCGCCGCCAGCAGCAGCAGGGCCGGTCGCAACCGCTTCCCGCCGCCCGCGAACAAGTAGCCGGAAATTTCCGACACGGGCTCGATCGCGCCGCTGTTTTGCGCCGCAATTTCCTGCTCGACCAGCGACAGGTCATCCCTTACCAGGTCGAATATGCCTTTGATGGTTTGGACTGCGAAAGACATCCGGTCCCTTTTGCTGCGCAAAGGCGGCGTCAGGAACGTTCCCGGGCGCCGAGCTGGAAGAATCGGCGAAAGTTCGCCGCTGTAGTCGCTGCAATTTCTTCCGCGGGTAAGTTTCTCACATTCCCCAAGGCTTGCGCTACCTCCACAACGTAGGCCGGCTCGTTGCGCTTCCCGCGGCGTCCCTGCGGCGGCAGGAACGGCGAATCGGTTTCCGTGAGCATTCGGTCGAGCGGAACTTCGCGCGCCACGTCGCGGATCGGCTGGGCCTTCGGATATGTCACGTTCCCCGCGAACGAAATCAGGAAACCCATGTCGAGGCCGCGCCGAGCCTCCTCGATCGTCCCGGTAAAGCAGTGAAAGATACCGCCAAGCCCGGTACGGCGCCAGTCCTGCTCCATGATTTCCAGGCAATCGGGCCAGGCGTCGCGGCAATGAATGATAATCGGCAGCTTCGCTTCGCGAGCCTGCGTCAACTGCCGCCGGAACACAAGCTTCTGAAGATCGGGCGCGACGTGATCGTAGTGGTAGTCGAGGCCCATTTCGCCCCACGCGATCACGCGCGGGTGCCGCGCCAGTAAATCAAGCTGCGCGTACGTCTCTTCGGTGACATCGTTGACATCGTGCGGGTGGATGCCCACAGTGGCGTAAACCCAGTCGCGCTGCTCTGCAAACGGGATCGCCGCGTCCAGCCGCTGCGTGCCCGTCCCGCTGCCAATGGCTAGCAGTGTCCGCACGCCCGCGGCCTGCGCCCGCGCCATCATCGCCTCGCGGTCCTCGTCAAATTGCGGAAACTCCAGGTGCGCGTGCGAATCAATAATTTCCAAGGCGTTCCTTAAATGGCAAAAAGCGGAAACTCAAAACCTAAGAAGGATTCTTCGCTTAGCTCGGAATGACTGCTCAAATTTTTCATGGAACAGAACGCGCAGAAATTTCGGGCGCCCATTCTTCGAATCTAAGGGCGAGTCCTTCCTGGAACGTAAACGATGGGGTCTTCTCTTTATCCAGCCCCGCCAGGGGCGGAACAGCGTAGCCCACCGCGACAGCGGTGGGAGGCCGGCATTAAAGCACCGTGAAGCCCCGGAGGGGCGGCACGATCCGTTTCGCCCCATCCACTCGCCACCTAGCGCAATGCGGACGTCCCGCCAACCCTTGCCGTTGACCGTCATCCTGAAATCGCGCCACAAGCACCGCCCTACTTCAACCGCGCGCCAACCGGCACTTCCTCGGCAAACGTACACAACACCGGCTTCCCCTCGGCCGTCGAAGCCGCCAGCAGCATTCCATTCGACTCCACGCCCCGCAGCTTCCGAGGCGCCAGATTCGCGACAACCACCACCTTGCGCCCCACCAACTCCTCGGGCTGGTAAGCCGTCGCAATCCCGGCTACGATTTGCCGCACCTCATCGCCAACATCGACCATCAACTTCAGGAGCTTGTCGGCCCCCGCCACTTTCTCGGCGGACTTCACCAGCCCGACGCGCATCTCCACCTTCGCAAAATCCTCGATGCCGATCTTCACCACCCCCGGCGCTTCCGCCGGAGCGGCCGCAGCACTGGCAGCTTGAACCGCCGCCGGTGCCCCACTTCCTCCGCTTGCCGGTGTTGCCGCAGCCGCAGGCTGCGCACTCCCCGGATTCCGTATCTCTTGTTCCATCGCTTCAATCCTTTCCATCGCCTCTTTTTTATCCACTCGCGGAAACACACCTTCCAGTTTTCCGATTCGACTGGGTGGCTGAATCGTTCCCCACTCGACTTGATCGATACGCTGATTTTCAAGCGGTTCAGATTTTCCCAATTGCTCCCAGACTCGCTTCGTTGCTTCGGGAATTACTGGGTGCGCTAGCACGCAAATGATTCGCAAAGCCTCCGCAGCAGTGAATAGCGTTCTCTCAATCCGTTCTCGCTGCTTCGGGTCTTCCGCATGGGCCCAAGGTTTTTCGATAGCAAGATACCTGTCACATGTAGCAACGAGCGCCCATATCTTCTCGACTGCTTTGGAGAAATCGAACTTCTCGTAAAGTTCTGCAATTTCAGCAAACGTCTCTGAAAGAAAACTCTCGCAGAGTACGCTGCCTGCGTCTGCATCGACCGAGCCAGAAGCTTCAGAGCCATACGGAGGGCGCGTCAGAATCACACCGCCATCGAACCATGGGACCTGCCCACCCAGATACCGATCAATCATCGTCAGCGTGCGGCTCGCCAAATTGCCCAGCCCATTCGCCAAATCCGCGTTGTACCGCGTGATCAGCGCTTCCCGCGAGAAATTCCCGTCGTGGCCGAACACCGTTTCGCGCAGCAGATAATACCGCAGCGCGTCGTTCCCGAGCACCTTCACAATGGGCTCCGGGTACGCGACGTTTCCCTTGGACTTGCTCATCTTTTCCTGCTCGAAGAGCAGCCAGCCATGCGCGTGGACGCGCTTCGGCAGCGGGAGTTCGGCGGCCATCAGGAACGCGGGCCAGTAGACCGCGTGGAAACGAATGATTTCCTTGCCGATCATGTGAACGTCGGCGGGCCAGAAATGGTCGAACCGCGCGCGACGAGCCGGATCGTCGTTCGCATAGCCAATGCCGCTCATGTAGCTCGTCAGCGCATCGTACCAAACGTAGAACACGTGCTCCGGATCGCCCGGCCACGGAATCCCCCACTTGATCGACTTGCGGCTGATCGAAACATCCTTCAGCCCCGCCTCGACGAAACTCTTCACCTCGTTGAAGCGAAAATCCGGCTGCACGAAATCGGGATGTTCACGATAGAAGTCCAGCAGGCGCCCCTGGTAATCCGAAAGCCGGAAGAAGTAATTCTCCTCGGAAATCAGCTCCGCCGGACGCCCGCAGATCGGGCAGTCGGCCGGCTCCCGCGAATCGCTCACGTAGAGATTGTCGTAAATGCAGTAACGCCCCTCGTATTTGCGCTTCTCGATCGCTTTGGGAGACTTCTCCAGCGTGCGCACGATCAGGGCCTGCACAGCTTTGGCGTGCTCTTTCGAAGTGGTGCGGATGAAATCGGTGTACTGGATGCCCAGCAGCTTCCACAGATCGCGAAAAATCTGCTGGTTGCGGTCGACCAGCTCCTGCGGCGAAATGCCAAGCTTCTCGGCGGCGCGCTCGATGTTGACGCCGTGTTCGTCGGTGCCCGTGAGGTACGCCACCTCGTAGCCGCACATCCGCTTATAGCGCGCGATCACGTCGCAGACGATCGTCGTATACGCGGACCCCACGTGCGGGCGCGAATTGGCATAGTAAATCGGCGTCGTGAGGTAATACTTGGGAAGTTTTTCCATGGACTATTTGCGCGTCTCGTTTCGCTTCTGGAACTCGAAGGACGCCGCGGCCATCACGTCCTTGAGCGGCACGCTGCGTTCGGCGGCCAGCCGCTGGCAATCTTCGTATTCGGGCGTCGCGTTGAGCAGCGACCCGTTCATGCGCGAAAGCTTTACGCGCACTTCGCCAAACGCGGTCGCAACCGGCACCAGTTCCCTTTCGAGTATCTTCCGCTGCACTTCGTAGGTGCGGACGCCGATGGTGGTAGTCTCGCGGAACAGCAAATCGATCATCGCCGACACGTTCCCAGGCTCGGCCAGCACCGTCACCAGAAGCCCCGGCCGGTTCTTCTTCATCTGCGCGGGCGTCGCAAACACATCGAGCGCTCCCGCCGCCAGCGCTCGCTCCGCGAAGTATCCATAGATTTGAGGACTCATGTCGTCCAAATTGGTCTCGATCACGCTCACCGGCGCCCCCCAATATTCGCCGGGTTCGCTTGCGGCGTTTTCGCCCACGAGGAGCCGCAGCACGTTCGACTTCTCCGTAAGATCAGCCGTACCAGCGCCATAGCCGATGGCCCGCAGCGTCATCCTGGGAATCTCGGCGTAGCGCGTCGACAACGTGGTGGCGATGGCGGCCCCGGTTGGCGTCACCAACTCGCGCAGGATGCCGCTTGAATACGTGGGCGCGCCGCGAAGAAGCTCCGCCGTGGCCGGAGCGGGCACGGGGAGCAATCCGTGGGCGGTTTTCACCTGACCAGCGCCTACATCGAGCGCCGAACACGCAAACTCGTCGATCCCCAGAAGCTCGAATCCAATTGCCGCACCCACGATATCTATAATCGAATCAACGGCGCCCACTTCGTGAAAGTGTACTTTCTCGATGGGTACCTGATGCACGTGGGCTTCGGCCTCGCCCAGGCGCGTGAAGATTTTCTTCGCGCGTTCAGCGGCCCGCGGCGCAAGCCCGGCCTCATCGATCATGCGTAGAATTACGGACAGTCCTCGATGGTGATGATGTTCATTTGCTTCAACCTTTAAGTACGTGGCAAAGATCGCCCGCTTCTGCACTTTTTGCGCGGAGATGCTCCAGCCGTCAAGCTTCAGCTTGCGTAACTCCTGCTCTATCTGCCGCAAATCGACGCCCGCATCGACCAGCGCGCCCAGCACCATGTCGCCGCTGATGCCCGAAAAGCAGTCAAAATAGGCGATCCCAGCCGTCTTCATCCTCTTAAACCAACTCGGTTTGGACAGGTTTTCGCAAATTCTTCGCGCGAAACGCGGTTCCCTCAAGCAAGAGAAACGATAGTATTCTCGCACCCACCTGCTGTCAAACCGCGTAAAATCCGCGAACAGCGCCCCGGGGATTAGACATCAGGCGAGAGAACTCCCGGAGCGGTTACTTTTTCACTTCGCGGACACTGCTGGGCTGGGTATCTAGGCAGACCATGGTTTCGTCACGGCCGTTGGAGAGCATCTGGCAGTCGATCTCCTCGGCGCTGCGAATGGCTACGCTGGAAGTTGCGCCTGCGGCTGCGGCGCAATGGGAGCGGCCGCGGAAGTCCATGCAGACCTCGTACTGGGCGTTCGTTGCCTGGAGCGTTGAGTGTATCAGGATGCCGAAAAGAACGATCGCTCCGAGCGCGACGATCCACTTCACCTGATTCGATTGCTTGGCCATTTGTCTCCCGACCCGCTTCACTCTTATACCAGAGGAGCGATTCAGTGCCCATCTTCCCTTTTCTGAGCTTGCGTTTTCTGGACTGGGCGGACTTTGAGTTCGTTTTCGATGTAGCGCAGGACATGGGGCGGCAGGTCGGGGAGACCGGCGATTTCCTTCAAATCGTGCGGCGTTAGTTGCGGAAGGAACGCGAGCACCGCCGGGACCGGTGTATGGGGATTACGCACGAGCGCCATGCGCACGTTGTACTGGGCGGCCCACTTCGGATGCTGGGCGATTGCTGCGACAACGCGTTCTGGCACTCCCGTTTTCGCCAGGACCTTGAGCACCTGGCTTTCCGTGAGAAACGGATTGTTCAGGGCGATTTTGATGGCTTGGAGATGGCCTTCGGCCAGGAGCGCCCCGGCGACGCGCGAGGGACCGCGGCGCGCCAGCGTCAATTTCTGGCCCACTGGAAGCTGGGGTACGCGGGCGACGAGGATTTCTTCGGCGGTGCGCTTGATGTCCGCGGGGGCGGAAGGAAGCAAGCTTAAGCGCACGAGGTCGAAAAGATAGAGCTGCCGGACGACGGCGATGGCGATGCGCTTTGGCGTGCGCGGATGAGCTGCAAGGCGGAACCGCACGCCTTCGCTTGCAATCCACTTATTCTGCGCGGCAATGGCGCTGATTACATTTGCGGGCAGGTCCAACCGGTCGAGGAGAACCGTAACGTGAGGCTCTTCGCAGTGGGGATTTTCGAGGATGGCGAGAAGGACTTCGTCGCCGGTCTCGTGAGCGAGGGCTTTTAATTCGTCCGCCGAGGCCGTTCGGGCGCGTTCGAGCTGCGAGGCGGGATCAGGCAGCATTACCCTTTGCGCGTGAGGACCGGATCGCCATGCGCGCAGCGGCGTCCGCTGGGGACATCTCGAGCGATACAAGTTGCGCTAGCGGCGCTGCTTTCTTTAGCTCGGCTTCGATGGCCGCGTCCAGATACTTTGAGCGGCCGTGGACGCCGCCCACCTTCGCGATTCGCACTTCCCTTTCGCGCCAGCCCAACTCCTTCACCACCCAGGCGCCTAGTTCGGCAAGCGAGATCGCCGCGCCAGCAAGAATGCCCTGGCAGACAGCGTCGCCTTTATCCGCAAGCTGCCCCACGAGCGGGAATGTCTGGGGGAAAACGTCGTCGGGATTCTTGGCGATGCGTTCGAGGAGAGAATCCCAGCTCTGCGCCTGGTGCCAGCGAAAGAGCCTTTGAGAGAGGGCGGTTTCTGGCGCGCGATGCTCTTCGGCGCGCGTGACGGCTGCAAAAGCGCGGCGGCCGATATCGAAGGCGCTACCTTCGTCGCTGAACCACGGGCCGCGTCCGCCCACGCGAGCCGTGCGGCCATTGGCGTCGCGGCCAAACGCGGCGGAACCCGTGCCGGCCAGCAGGATGATCCCCTCACCGGCACCGAAGGCGGCTTCGAGGGCGATTTCGAGATCCGTGGTTACACGAACCTGGGCGTTCGGGAAGCTGCGGTCAAAAAAGGTGGTGATGCGCTTGGCAACGCCGGGGCGGCCGGCCCCACCCAGCCCCGCGCATACGCCGCTGATGTCGCCCGCCCTGATTTTCTGGCGCGCCAGAACGGAGTCCGCCGCCTCGCTGAGGGAAAACCAAGCGCGCATGTAACCGGTCCGAAGAGGATTCGACGGCCCGGCAGTGACGCGCACCAGGATCTCGCCCTCGGAATTGGTAAGGACGCACTCGGTCTTGGTTCCACCCCCATCGAAGCCGAGGAAATAGGGGATGTCAGGCCCGGACGCTTTTTCTGGCATTCGTTCTCACTTTGCTTGACAGTATTTGAAGCGGGCGGTTAGCATCGCGCGACTCGCCTTCGCGGCGCCATGCAGATCAGCTCCATCGACCTCGCCATCATCGCAGTCTATCTCGCCGGGATCACCGCGTTCGGCGCCCGCTTTCGCCGGGGACAACAAACCCTTCGCGACTATTTTCTCGGCGGCCGCACAGCGCCGTGGTGGGCGCTGGCTTGCTCGATCGTGGCCACCGAGACTTCGACGCTCACGATCATCGGCACGCCGGGGATCGCCTTCGCCGGAAATCTGGGCTTCCTACAGCTTGTGCTGGGCTACCTTGCTGCGAGGGTGGTGCTGTGCGTGGTGCTCGTCCCGCAGTATTTCCAAGGCGAATTCTACACGGCTTACCAACTGTTGGGGAAGCGATTTGGCGGGCGCATGAAATCGGCCGCAGCGGTGGTGTTTCTGGGGACGCGAACGCTGGCGGAGGGGGTGCGAATTTCGGCGATCGGCAAGGTGGTGAGCGTCGCTTTCGGGACGGGAGAGCGGGCGTCGATTGCGATCGTGACGGCACTGACGATGTTTTACACGTTTGAGGGCGGGATGCGCGCGGTGATCTGGACGGACGTGATCCAGTTCGCGCTCTATATGACGGGAGCCATTGCAGCTTTCTTTCTGCTGCTGCACAAGATTCCCGGAGGCTGGCCGGAAGTGACACAGGCTGCGGCCGCAGCGGGCGGGAAACTGCGGGTGTTCGATTTCGCTTTCAGCCTCACGCGGAGCTATACGTTCTGGTCCGGCTTGATCGGCGGAACGTTTCTGACGATGGCCAGCCACGGGACCGATCAGACGATGGTGCAGCGGCTGCTTGCGGCGCGCAACGAACGCGACAGCAAGAAGGCGTTGTTAGCGAGCGGCGCGATCGTCTTCGTGCAGTTCGCGCTGTTTCTGGTGATTGGGGTGATGCTTTTCGTCTACGCGCAGCATGCCTCTCTTGCGGGGATCGGGGGAGATGCCGACCGTATATTCCCCGAATTTATCGTGCACGGCATGCCTGCGGGATTGCGCGGGATCGTGCTGGCGTCGATATTCGCGATTGCCATGTCGAACGCGAGCGGGTCGCTCAATTCGCTGGCGTCGTCGAGCGTGATGGACCTGTCACGAAATTCCATGTCACGCTCGGACGCAAGCGAGGAGAGCTCGCTGCGGCGGTCGCGGAATATGACGATTGGATGGGGGCTTCTGCTCGGGCTGCTGGGCCTGGTCCGCTGGGGGCCGGTGCTCGTGGCCGGGCTGACCATCGCGTCGATCACTTATGGCGGGATGCTGGGCGTCTTTCTGCTGGGCACCTGGAACAAGCGTGCCAACGAAACGGGGGCGCTGATTGGGTTTGCTGCAGGGATTGCGACGATGATCGGGGTCACGTTTCTGACGCGGCTGGCGTTCACGTGGTACGTTCTCGTGGGAACCGTGGTGACGTTCGCGGTTGGTTCGCTCGCAAGCCTCGCGGGCGGCGGACCGGCGCCAACCAGGAACATCCCGCACGCGGCTGTTAAGGCAATCCTCTAAATGGCAACGAATCGAGTGGTGCCGCTGGACCGCACGGAGACGCAGCCGGGATTGGTCCGCGGGCTTGGGAGCTGGGCGGCGGCGGCGATCGTCGTCGGCACGATGATCGGCACGGGAATTTTTCTCAAGCCCAGCGAGATGGCGGCGGAGGGCCGCTCGGTGTCGGTGGTTTTCGCGGCGTGGATTGCGGGCGGGTTGCTTTCGCTGTTTGGCGCGATCAGCTATGCCGAGCTTGGCGCGGCCATGCCGGAGGCGGGCGGCGAGTACGCCTATTTGCGGCGGGCGTTCGGGCCGGTGTGGGGATTTTTATTTGGATGGATGCACTCGATTGTGGGGCGGCCCGCTTCGGCGGCGGCGATTGCCGCGGGACTGCTGCGGTTCTGGTCATTTTTAACGCCTGCGATTGCGGCACCGCTCTATGTATTTCACCTGCGGCTGCCTTTTTTTCCGCAGCAGCACTCGGATTTTGCTTTTACCTGGGCGCAACCTCTCGCGGTGGCCGCGTTGGTGCTGATGACGTTCATTAACTACCTCGGGGTGCGACTCGGCGGAGGGGTGCAGGTGGCGCTGACGCTGCTGAAGGTTGCGTCGGTGCTGGCGATTATCGCGGCGGGATTCGCGCTGGCGCATGGCAGCGCTGCTAATTTTCATCCGCTCTGGCCCGGCTCGCTCGGATGGGGCACCTTCGGCGGATTTCTCGCGGCGCTGGCGGCATCGCTGTGGGCTTACGATGGATGGGAAGACCTCAATCTCGTCGGCTCGGAGGTCCGCGATCCGGCGCGCAACATCCCACGGGCACTGGTGGGGGGAGTACTGTTCACAGCGGTGGTGTTCATGCTGTTCAACGCGGTGTGCTTCTATGCGCTTCCCTTTGGCGAGGTGGGGCGATCGCAGCACGTGGCATCCGACGTGGTGGAGAGTTTTGCGGGACACGGCGCGGCGCTATGGATCACGCTGGCGATGGTGGTTTCCGCGCTGGGGACGCTTAACTCGTCGATCCTGAGCGGGGCCCGGGTGGATTATGCGATGGCGCGCGACGGGCTTTTCTTCCGCATGGCCGCCCGCGTTCATCCGAAGTTCCGGACGCCCGGGAATGCGCTGATTTTTCAGTGCGCGCTGGCAAGCGTGATGGCGCTCTCGGGCACCTTCGAAGACCTCACGTCGCTATTCGTGTTTGCGACGTGGATTTTCTACGGGCTGGCGGTGATCGCGCTGTTTCGCTTGCGACGAACGGAGCCCGATCTTGCACGGCCCTATCGCGCGTTTGGGTATCCACTGCTGCCAGGGCTTTTCGTGGCGGGCGCGGTGGCGTTGACCACGAGCTTATGGTTGGCGCGGCCGGTGCGATCGACAATCGGGCTGGCGCTGATTCTTTTTGGGCTGGTGTTCTTTCGCTACTGGCAACGGCAACCGCAGGCGCGCTAGGCGGGCTTGCGCGCGGCCATCCAGAGCGAGTCGCTGGTGGGCAGGCTGTCGAGAAGCGGGCGCGGGAGCGGTTCCAGGCCGGCGCGGCGCAGCATCTTCGCTAAGGTGTCCGGCGTGAAATAGTTGCAGTGTGCGGGGATGTGATAGCCGCACCAGTCCCCGCCCATCACCTTGCGGTTCCAACAGGCGTAATTGGGCGTCTTGAGCAGGGTGACGCCGCCGGGCTTGAGCACTCGGTGTGCGGCTCGAAGGCCGGCCAGCGGCTGCCATTCGTGCTCGATATAGCCGAATTGAGTGACCATATCGAAGTAGTTTTCGGGCAGAGCGGTGCAGGCAAGCTCGGTCACGGGGCCTTCGAGTATTTTATCCGCGGGTACGCGTCCGCGCGATAGTTCCGCGAGCTTCGGGCTGATCTCGATTCCCAGTGCGTCGAATGTTCCGTTCGCACGAGCGAGAAACCTGCCGTCCCCGCAGCCGAAATCGAGGAGCTTCCCTTCCCTCTTCCAGCGCTGCGTCTGCCGCAGCAGGCGGCCCTCGGTTTCCGGGCGGAGCCAGCGCGTGCGTCGCGACAGGAACAGGAGAAACGGATGGCGTTCCTTGCGGCGCTGCATTTCCCGGGGATAGTCATCGAGCCAATCGTGATTTTCGACTTGCGCGGCATAGTCGAGTTCGGTGCCGATGAATACCATCCGGCATTGCGCGCATTCGACGATTTGCCAGGAGTCACGCTCGAACACCTGCTTCCGCGCGGCGGAATTGCAAAGCGGGCAGGGGCGCAGAACGCGGGAATTCGGACGCGCAATACCGGTGGAAGCGGGGCTGAAATCGAGACCGGATTTCACAGCGCGATTCTAGCATGGAAGAAATCCGGTTCGGGTTATGATGGATGCGCCCTCGCGTGCCTCCCCGGCACTTCGCGGACACGTGCGACCATTCATTCGCTCACGCTGAAATAAAATACAGCTCAAAGGAGAAAACACATGGCGGCAGCAAAGCAGGGCCACAAAGAAACAGGGATCACCCGGGATCGTCTCGCTGAATTGCTGAACGAGGACTTGTCGCGCGAATACCAGGCCGTGATCGCATACGTGGTGTATTCGCAGGTGCTGAAAGGCGCTGCGTACATGAATATCGCGGACCAGCTTCAGCTGCACGCGAAGCAGGAACTCGACCATGCGCTCACTCTCTCCCGCCAGATCGACTACCTGGGCAAAATGCCGACCGTGACGCCGAAACCCGTGAAAACCTCCGACGACCCCAAGGAAATGCTGCGCTTCGATCTGAACAACGAAAATGAGACGGTACGAAACTATCGTGAGCGCATCCGCCAGTGCGAAGAGCTGGGGGAGTTTGCGATGGCCGAACAAATCCGGCAAATCCTCGTTCAGGAGCAGGACCACCAGATCGATCTCGCCACGGCGCTCGGGGTAGAGGTGCCGGACATGAGCTCGACGAAGTCCTAAACAGCGGACCGATAAACTGCCGCAAAACTTGACGCTCGCCAGATGCGGTTACAATCCTGTGCGGGAATTGCTACAATTTAGATCTACGGCGATCAGACAGCTCGGGATGAGTTTGCCCGGGAAATTCGGCTAAGCCGGAACATAGCGCATGGCACCTCGCACTCTTTACGAGAAAATCTGGGAGTCGCACGTTGTCCACGAAGAGCCGGGACAGCCGGCGCTGCTCTACATTGACCGGCACCTGATCCACGAGGCCACTTCGCCGCAGGCATTTGCGGGGCTGAAGGCGGCTGGGCGCAAGGTTCGCCGGCCGGAACTTACCTTCGCGGTGATGGATCACTCCGTTTCGACAAAAAACCGCTCACTCTCGCTGCTTGACCCGGACGCCGCCGCGCAATTCGAGGCGCTCACGAAGAACTGTGAGGAGTTCGGCATCAATCTGTTCGACATGAACAGCCAGAACCAGGGCATCGTGCACGTGATCGGGCCGGAACTGGGGATTACGCAGCCCGGCTGCACGATCGTCTGCGGCGACAGCCACACTTCTACCCACGGCGCGCTTGGGGCGCTTGCCTTCGGCATCGGCACGAGCGAAGTGGAACACGTGCTGGCTACGCAGTGCCTGTCGCAGAGCAAATCGAAGACGATGAAGATCGAAGTGCGGGGAAAGCGTCCGCATGGAGTGACGGCGAAGGATATCGTCCTCGCGATCATCGGGAAGATCGGAATCGGCGGCGGCACTGGGCACGTGGTGGAGTTTACGGGCGAGGCCATTCGCGGGCTGTCCATGGAAGGCCGCATGACGGTGTGCAACATGTCGATTGAAGGCGGCGCGCGCGCGGGAATGGTGGCGCCGGACGACACTACGTTCGCTTACATGGAAGGGCGGGCATTCATGCCGCGGGGCAAGGATTTTCAGGAAGCTGTCGAATACTGGAGGATCACTTGCGACCGACGAGGGCGCGCAATACGACTCCACGGTGACGCTGCAGGCGGAAGACCTTGCGCCGATGGTCACCTGGGGCACCAATCCCGGCATGGTGACGCAGGTGACGAGCCGCGTGCCGGAGCCTTCGTCGTTCCAGAACCCCGTGGACCGCAAGGCCGCCGAGAGCGCGCTGCTGTATATGGATCTGAAGCCCGGTACGCCGATTGAAAATATCGCGCTCGATCGGGTGTTTATCGGATCGTGCACGAATTCGCGGCTGGAGGATTTGCGCGCCGCCGCCAAAGTGGTGACCGGCCGGCATGTGGCAAAGTCGCTGAAGCAGGCGCTGGTGGTGCCGGGATCGCGCGTGGTGAAAGCCATGGCGGAGAAGGAAGGGCTGGACAAAATCTTCCTCGACGCGGGATTCGAGTGGCGCGATGCGGGCTGCAGCATGTGTCTGGCGATGAACGACGATGTTCTGCCCAGCGGCGAACGCTGCGCCAGCACGTCGAATCGTAATTTTGAAGGCCGACAGGGAAAGGGCAGCCGGACGCACCTGGTGAGCCCGGCCATGGCCGCGGCGGCGGCCATCGAAGGCCACTTCGTGGATATCCGCAACTGGAAAAGCGCGAACGGAGCCGAGTAAATGAAGCCTTTCATCAAGCACACGGGATTGGCGGCGCCGATGGACCGCGTCAACGTGGACACCGACCAGATGGTGCCGAAGCAGTTCATCAAATTGTGCACGCGCGAAGGCTTTGGCCGCGTGCTTTTCTATGACTGGCGCTATCTGCCGGGCGAGAAACCCAATCCTGAGTTTATTTTGAATCAGCCACGGTATACAGGCGCCAGCGTGCTGGTTGCGCGCGCGAATTTTGGATGCGGATCGAGTCGTGAGCATGCGCCGTGGGCGATCCTCGACTACGGGTTCCGCGCCATTCTCGCGCCCAGCTACGCGGATATTTTTTACAACAACTGCTTTAAGAATGGGATTCTTCCGGTAACCCTGACGAACGAGCAAATCGACGAAGTCTTCAAACGCACTGAGAAAAGCGAGGGCTACCGGTTGACCGTCGACCTCGAACAGCAGTTGGTTACGGACAGCGAAGGACTGCGCTACTCATTTGAGATCGATCCGTTCCGGAAGGAATGCCTACTGAAGGGACTGGACGACATCGGGTTGAGCCTGGTGCACGAAGCGGAAATTTCCGCGTTTGAGAAGAAACATATGCACGTGCCGGCGATGAATACGCCGCTCGATGTGAAGTTCCACCACAACTAGACGGGGAAACACTGTCGGTACCGCCCTTCTGTCTCCCTGTCCTACTTCTTCTTCTCGGTTATTTCTACCGAAGCGCGCGTGGTTTCCCAGTCGAGGCGCATCGTGCAGCCACCGGATGCCTTATCGAAGGCGATCGTGAAGTTTTCAAGCGGCGCGGGCAGCTTCGAGACTTTCATCGGGATGCGCGCGAAATCGAATTCCTTGCCGGGATATGGAATCCCCCACTCGCCGGTTTGCTTGCTGATGATGAGCGTCCATTTGTCCGGCGTGGGAAGCGTGAAAAGCGTGTAGCTGCCGGCGGGAACCAGCTTCTCCTGCACGAGCACGGGCGCGTTGACGATAAACGTGGTGGCTTCATTCGCGCCTGCACGCCACTCTTCGCCATAGGGGACGAGGCCGCCGAAAATCTTCCGGCCGCGCATGCGCGGACTTGAGTAATCCACGCGAATCGTTTTCCCGTCGGGCAAAACACAACTCGCCTTGGCAGGCGGGCTGGGAAGCGCTTCCTCGCCCTGGCGCCCTCGGCCGGGTGAAGCAGATACGGTTACCAAGAGAATTGCGCTGAAGATGGCTACCAGAGAGTTCCGCATTTACACCTCTTGCCGGTAGTGTGAAGGATTCCGGGTCGCGCCGCCAGACGATTTTTGCCGCAGCGCGGCGCGCCCCGGCCCGGCTATTCTTCCGATTCGTGTCTTGTGAAATCCGAGACGCCGTAGAAGGACACCTTCCCGCAGTGCGTGCAGTGGATAGGTTTGGTAGGGCGCACACGGCCCCAGTAGTCAAAAACCTTCCGGCATCTCTCGTTCTTGCATCGAAGCAGCCAAAGGCTGTCCTCGGATTTTATCGCCTCCACGGTTCCTCCGTTGGGAGCGACGGTATCACCTTTGCGAGGCAAGAAACGTTAACAGGTTATAAAATTCGTGCCGTGAAACCAAAGCGGCAACACGCTGTCTGCCGTGGCTGCGAACGCACGTCAGTTTCGTAGCATGAGACAACGAGGTTGCCGCGACTCGCAAGGTAGCCTAAGATAATCAGCGCGCCGGAGTGGCGGAATGGCAGACGCGGCGGACTCAAAATCCGTTGGTCGCAAGGCCGTGTGGGTTCGACTCCCTCCTCCGGCACCATCGCTTTACCGATCCCCCTTGTCCTCGCCAGAAATTCCACCTGAACTCTGCCGGCGCGACTCTTCTGATGCCTCGCAAACGGTTCCGCACGTGTACCGACCTCTCGCCTCGACACTTTCGCTCGCTAGTAACGCTCCTATATATATTACAGATTCTAATAATTTAGCTTGACATGCCGAAACCGCTGGGAATAGACTCCGCGCCATTAGGCACCCAAGTGCGCCAAGAGTGGCGGCGCAGAGGGCGTCCGGTGTGCGCCGTAACCACAGTGAGCTAAGGGCTCATCCTGAAAATTCGATCCTATGAGTTGTGAAAGCTCGCGGGACAAGGGAGCGTTCCATGCGTAAATTGTTTTTCGTAGTGGGGCTGTGCCTGGCATCGGGACTGGCGGTACATGCGCAGACGGCCGCGCAGATCACCGGCGAGGTGAGGGATTCCAGCGGCGGAGTGGTACCGAACGTGGCGATCACCGCCACTAACATCGGGACCAACGCCGTGCGGCAGACCGTCACCGGCGTTTCCGGAGTCTATGCAATTCCCGATCTGGTTCCCGGTTCCTACTCACTGAAGGCAGTCGCGACGGGTTTCCGGACTGTGGAGCGCACCAATATTGAACTGCAAGTGCAGCAGGCGGCAAAGGTGGATTTTACTCTTGAGATAGGCCAGACCACGCAAACCGTTGAAGTGAGCGGATCGGCGGAATTGCTCTCCACCGAAAGCGCCACTGTCGGCACGGTCATCGAGCAACAGCAGATCGTCGACCTTCCGCTGAACGGACGCCAATATCTGAACCTGGTCGCTCTAAGTCCCAACGTAAACACGAATTTCTATCCTCCGGGTCAAGCGGTTGGCCGGGAGGGTGGCCTGCGCGCCAACACAAATATTTCCATCGCTGGTTACCGGGGCGTGTGGAACAACTATACCCTCGACGGCGTTGCGAATACGGATCCCAATTTCAATCTATATGTCCAATCGCCCTCGATCGACGCGCTGCAGGAATTTAAAGTACAAAGCGGAGTCTACCCTGCGGAATTCGGATGGGAAGCCGGACAAATTAACGCCTCAACCAAGCCGGGGACCAACACGTTTCATGGCGCGGTTTACGAGTTCCTCCGCAACGATTTCTTCGACGCCAAGAATTACGATTTCAGCGGCAGCAAGCCGCCCAAGAGTCTCTACCAGCAGAATCAGTATGGCTTCGTTCTCGGCGGGCCGGTTTGGATTCCCAAGCTGTTCAACGGCAGGAATAAGCTGTTTTTCATGTCCAACTTCGAACGCCTGACATACAACAACACCGTCAATACTCTGTATACGATGCCGCCCGCTGCCTGGTTCACCGGCGATCTTTCCAGCGCGCTCGCAGGATCCAAACCGGTTCAGCTTTATAATCCGTTCACCGATGTGCCCTTCGTGAACAATCAAATTCCGTCAAGCCTGTTCAATTCCGCCTCCGTCGCATACATGCCCTACTGGCCGAAGGCGAACCTGGCCACGGCGACGGTTGCCAATAACTTCCTGAATCCGCAGACGACCAAGGAAATTTTTGAACAGTTCAATCAGCGGATCGATTTCAATCAAAGTGCGAGTACGCAATGGTTCGGACGCTACAGCTGGACGAACGAACACACCGTCATGCCTGCCCTGCCGCTTTCCGGGACGACGATTTTCACAACTTCCCGGCAGTATGTAGTTGGCAACACGCACGTGTTCTCGGCGACGAAAGTCAATGAGTTCCGGTTCGGGGAAACGACCTTCGAAAACGTCCTCGCGCAGCAACTGGCCGGGGTAACCAACGTAAATGCTCAGCTGGGTCTGAATACCCCGTTAGCTCCCGCGGTCTGGGGCATTCCGAATATTCAGCAACTCTCGGGAGGCTTGAGCGCTCCCGGAAACGGCACGAACGGCCCTTACATTGTTAACGACAAGGTCTTTCAGATTGTCGACAATTTCTCGTGGGTTCACGGCAAGCATTCAATGCGCTACGGCGGCGAACTCCGTTACACCATCTTCAAGCAAACCGGTCAGGAATACGCGCGCGGCGCGTTTTCGTTCAGCGGCGTGTACTCAGCAGGCCCTACCGGTTCCGCGTCGTCTGCCAGTTCGTTCGCAGACTTCCTGCTAGGCGGAATGTCCAGCGCGAGTATAGCCGTGGCGATCGCCAAGACCGACTTCACAGCCAATGGGTTTGCCACCTACGTCGACGACACCTACAAGCTCACGCCAAAGCTCACCCTCACGCTCGGACTGCGCTACGAAATGATGCAGCCCTGGAAGGACCTGGACGGGGACGAAGTAAACTACTTTTTTCCGCAGGGCCGGCCTACATCCTTCGTCGGGAACCTCCCGGCGGCAGCGCAACCGGTGATGGTGCGCAGCGGAAACGGCAACTTCTACGACGGTATCAACTTCCGCTATCCCGGCATCAACGTTGCCCGAGACGGCCGGCTGGGCGACCGGCTGGAAACCACCGACTGGAACAACGTCGCGCCGCGTTTTGGGATCGCCTGGAGCCCCACCAGCAAGTGGGCGATCCGCGCCGGTTTCGGCGTGTTTTATTCGCAGGAGAGCGGCAATTCCCGGTTCGATCTGGCGCGCAACCTCTCCGGCCGCGCCACCACAGCCGACAGTTCCGCAAGCTACAAGACCGGCCCCCCCACGCTCAATTGGCAGAATTTCTACAATCCGGCCACGCTCCCATTTACCTTGGCCAGCAACGGGCTCACATGGGGCATGGATCCAAACATTCGCACCCCGTATTCAATGACCGACGAGCTCAACGTACAGAGGCAGCTCGGCGACAACACCACACTCGAGGTGGGATACAACGGCATCAATAGCCGCAAGCTGCAGAACCTGGTGAATGCCGATCCCGGCATTCCCTGCGGCACGGCGGTTTGCGCCGCAGGCGGATCGGTGACAAACCCGACAAACCGGGCGCCTTTCCCGGCGGAAGCCGTGGGAGGAATCCAATACATCGTGGGCAACGGCGACGCCAACTACAACGGCCTGGGCGTCAAACTGACCCAGCGCAATTTCCATGGTTTCACGACGATCGTCGCTTACACCTGGTCCAGGGCCCTGGATTTCGGCAGCGCCATCCGCGGCACCGACGGTGACCAGTTCGCGCAGAATCCCTATTGCATTAAGTGCGAATATGGCCCGTCCGCCTTCAACGCGGATAATCGATTTTCTCTCTCCGCGATCTACGACGTTCCCGTGGGGCGCGGAAAGACCGTCGATATCAATAACCGGTTCCTCGATGCCCTCCTCGGTGGGTGGCAGCTCAACGGCACGTTCACTCAGCAAAACGGACAACCGATGGATCCCCAGGGGTGGGACGCTGCCGGCCAGGTGGTAGTGCCGAACTCAAACCGCCTGAATATAAGTGGCAACCCGAATCTTCCGAGTGACCAGCGCAGCATCCATGCCTGGTTCAACGCATCGGCTTTCTCGGAGCCCTTGCCGTCAGCCACAGGAGCCTTTGGTAACGCGGGGCGGAACTCCCTCGTCGGCCCCACCCTTACGGATATGGATTTCGCCATGCACAAGAATTTCCGGATCACGGAACGGCAGAGCCTGCAATTCCGGTGGGAGAACTTTAACGTCCTCAACCACCCGCAGTTTGGCCCTCCAACCGATACGTATGGATCGGCCTCTTATTCGGCAACGCCAAGCGCGACATTCAATACGATCACGACCATGGCGAACAACAACAGCGCCACCATGCGGCAGATGCAGTTTGCCCTGAAATATATTTTCTAAGCGGAATCGAGACCTGCGACAACGGGGCGGCCTCCGGGCGCACTAGCCTGGGGCCGCCCCTTTTGTATTGGCGCAGAGAGAGAAGCTCGCGAACAACAGAGGCGGCTAGGCGAACGGATTTACGATCCGCATCTCGCCGAACCTCTGTCCGTCCTGAAAATCCTCGCTGTAGAGAATGTTGCACTTTCCTTCGATGGCAGCAGCGAGAATCAAAGAGTCATACCACGGTATTTTGTGCCGGGCGCCGAGTTGCAGGGCCTGGCCGTACAGAGCTTGAGAGGAGTGAATTGCCAGAAGAGGACGGAATGTGCACGATAAATATTGCTCGGCATCCGCGATGGACATGGGCTCGGCGAAGCGGCGGAGCGCGATGTTGAAGAACTCCTGAACCACCTGATAGCTCACCATACCGCTACTTGCCTGAATGGCTTGCCGGATCAGTTCGGTTGAGCGGGCCGCTTTCCGAGGGGCGTTCTTATCGAAGGAGTAGATAAAGATATTCGTATCGAGGAAAAACCTATCGCTCATTCATCTCATCCCGCGTGAAGCGCCGGCCGGCTTTCACGTGCTTCAGACGTTTCATGAGGGAGTCGAACTCTTGCACACTGCCCGCTTGACGGGTAAACTCCGCCAGCCATTCGCGAAAGGCTGCGTTCAGAGTCTTGCGCTGGAGTTTCGCAACATTGCGGGCCTGCTCGATCAGGCTTTCGTCGGCGCTGAGGGTGATGTTTTTCATGCGGGGATAGTGTACACGATTTCAGTGTGTTCCTCCATCCCTGCCTGCGCACACCCGCCAATCGGGAGATTGGCGTTCCCAGGAGACAACCGACGCGAGATCTAGCCGGGGGCGGAATCTATCGCTGACCCGGTACGTGTGCCAGATTGAGGAAGACCCCGTCGGCGTTCCTTGATCGCTCGCCTCGAATAAGCCCACGAACAAAATGGTCCTCTACTACGGTGCTTGCTAGCGTGGGCAATTGCAATGCGGTACTCGGAGGTAGTGATTTTTTTTTTGGGGGGGGGGGGGGGGCGGATTCAGTCTCTGTGTCAACGTGTACGACGAGAAGAGAGCGTCTGGCCACTCGTAGATTTCTCCAGACATGAGTATAGCCATGCTTTGTTTTGGCCCGAACCCTCTGATAGCGCCTGCCCGAAGGCGACTGCTTGTTTAAGTGTTTTCCTCAAGCTGATTACATCTCCGCCCCCAACTGTGACCGGTGACATGTCACCATAGATCGTGCCGAAACAGGCTTCGTGGCTAATATTGCAAATTTTCTCCAAGGCTTCAAAAAACGTCCTGTCTTCACCCTCGGGGAATTCACCAAGGGGCTTATCGGATAGAACAGCTTGCACGTCCAGGTGAGCGAGAAACTTGTGTCTCGCTAGCTCTATACGTCTTCGAAAATCCTCTGTAATGGCAAGCAGTGACGTTAATTCCTTGTCGTTATCGTCAGGCCATTTAATCCTTAAAATAAGGTACTTGACAGTGAAGTTGTCATCCTTGTTAGAAGTTGCGGGGTCGGTAATCTTTGCGCATTCTAAGAGCAGGTATTCCTTCAATATCCTCTTTAGATCAGCGAAGAACGACGATGCTGTTTTCTCCATAAGAGTCTGGCAGGACGGCTGCTCGTCCTCAAAAAGGACTTTGTAAGTGTGTCGGAGTCTCACCAGCCAGTGAACATGACCACAAAACCTCCTGACGATCTCCTTTGCTGTTTCATCGGTGTAGGAAATGGTTTTCAATACGGCATCTTTAATGGTCTTTCCTCGGTTATTCATGGCTTGATAGTTCCCGGATTGGACGAGTCAATCGGCACTCCAGATAGCCAGCACATCCCCAAAAATCTCCGTGCCTTCCGTGGACACGTCGCATCTCGCGTCCGCATTTGTCACAATACAATTTGCCTGAGACCAACTTAAGAGACAACATCCCTGACTGTAAATCGTTATTCACGGGGTGGTTGTCGGGACACATTTTACGGGACTCTCCTGCCCATAGGTCAAACATAACTCGGGCCCCGCACTGGAGGCACATTACGGCGTATTTCTCCGAATCGCTGGACTCTGGGAAAGCGCGCATCATCATATGAGCCAAAGTTTTTCCTTCTATCAGTTCAATAAGATTTGATTCAACGTATTCATATTTCAAAGCGGTCCGAGCAAAGCCGCTCGTTGTGACGAAGATACCCTTGTCCGCCTTTTCTTCCATGATGGCGGCATAAAACTTTTGCAGGGCAGGACGACCGATCAAATCTTTCTCATACCTCTTGCACTCTATCAGCGCTTTCTTGCCATCCTTTATGGCTATTGCGTCTTTCCCGCCGTCGTTTGAATAGGGTGTCTGCTTCACCGAATACCCGAGCTTTTCGAACATTGCAGCAACGCCGTCTTCAAACTCTCGTGGAGTTCCGCTCAGCAAGAAATCTTTCCTGTTGACCCTAGCTCCGGCCAGTCTTTTCAACTCCTCGTGTCTCAGTGAATCGGCGGCCTCTTTGATCCTTTTTACCCGCTGCCGTTGTTGGCGTTCGATCTCTTTTCGCTTGCTTTCTTCTTCACGATTCTTGAGGCACGTTGCACACCTGTCACGAGTTTCTCCGCCCGGTACGCCGTGTAAGCATGGTTTCTTACCTTCACTCGCCGCACGTCTGTGCTGGTCCCATACGGTCAGGCTCCATGAAATCAAGGAAAACAAGGAAACATACACGCCCAACGCGATGAAGAGTAAGACGCCCCGGGATATACCGCTCGTGTCAGCAAGCCAAGGTATTCCGGACAACAACCAGAACATGCCCGCGAAAAAGAGTACGCCCTCGAGTAGTGATGCTCTTTCTTTATGCCGACCTGAATTCATGACCGTATCAAGCCTTGATGGCTCGATCCCAGGGGCCTGCCGTGCTTTCTCGCCCCCCTCTGGCAGAATCAATGCATGGTGGCCCGGCAATGATGTTCATCCATTTCCACCACCGCCGCGGGCGAAGTCAATCAAAAAGCAGGTAGCGCGCACCGCCGCTTTCGCGGCCCGCGTCCTTTCCGCAGCCATATTGGTTACCGTGCCGTATACTATCACGGTGTCGGAACTGCGTCCCTGACCGTCTGGTACAGGGCTCCGGCGCCCTTTTCTTTATGATCGACGTTCCTCTGTCGCCGTGCGCAGGCCCAGGCGGTGACAGCAGTTGCAGCTCCATGGTTTCGTCGGCGCTGAGGGTGATTTTTTTCATACGGAACATCGTCCACGACCTCAGTGTAGTATACCCGGCGCTCCCTTCTGACTGCTTACAAGCGCCAATCGGGAGATTGGCGTTCCCAGGAAACACCGACGCGAGATCTAGCCGGGGGCGGCGCCTTGGGTGTTGACGTAGAGGGCGTAGAGAGACGAGCTTGCGGCCATGAAGAGACGATTGCGCTTGGGGCCGCCGAACGCGACGTTCGCGCAAGCCTCGGGCAGGCGGATGCGGCCGATCAGCTTCCCTTCCGGCGTCCAGACCGTCACCCCGCTATAGCCCAGATGGGGTCCGGCATTGCTTCCGCACCAGAGATTGCCATCGACATCGACGCGGAATCCGTCGGTGGCGCATTTCACGCCGTCCACCATGAAATCGGCGAACAGCTTTTTGTTGGCCAGCCGGTTGTCGCTGCTGACATCGAACGCGGTGATCGCACCCTGGCTCACGATGTAAACCTTCTTGTAATCCGGCGAAAAAGCGATTCCGTTCGGCAGCGGCAGCTCGCTTTCGCTGACGACCATGTCGATTTTGCCGCTGGGATCGATGCGGTAGACGTTTGCGGGAAGCTCGCGCTTGAGGCTGCCGACCTCGACGGGCTGCCCGAGGCGCTGCTTGACGCGCCCCGCTTCGTTGCCGAATCCGCCGGGAGCATCCGGCACACCTTCATATAGGGAGTCTCCGAAAAAAGGGTCGGTGAACCACACGCTGCCGTCCGGATGCGGCGCGAGATCGTTGGGGGAGTTGAAGTGCTTGCCGTTGAAGTTGTCGGCAAGAATCGTCACCGAGCCGTCGTGCTCGTAACGTACTACGCGTCGGGTCAGATGCTCGCAGGTAATCTGGCGTCCCTGAAAATCGAAGCTGTTTCCGTTGCCGTTGTTGGAGGGCTGACGGAAGACGCTGATGCGGCCGTCGTCCTGGAGCCAACGCATCTGGCGATTGTTGGGGAGATCACTCCACACCAGGTAGCGGCCCTGCCCGCTCCAGGCCGGGCCTTCGGACCAGAGCCCTCCGGTCCACAAACGCTCGATGGAGGTATTGAAGACGTGATATTTATTGAAGAGCGGATCAACGATGAGCACATCCGCGTCAGGGTAAGGGGCCGGAGGCGCGTTCGGGCCGAAATCGCGGGGAGGATTGGACAGAACCGTGGCGGCAGAGCCATTCGCACCGCCCTGCGCGTTCTGCCCCATGTTATGTTCCATGGTATGTCCCACGGCAAAACCTGGCGTGATCGCCGCAATTCCTGCTGCGGCTCCCAGACGCTTGATCAAACCCCGTCGCGAAATCTGTTCGCTGGTTTGTGGATCATGTAGGCGCTGTTTCATCTCGGGACTTCCTCCAGAAGAATGGCCCGGTACGAGAAATTTATCGGGAAGCTGGCTCGCGCATGGTACTCCTCTCACACCCCGCGAAGCAATGAACCCGGGGCCGAAGTGCCAAGATTCTGAGGTCCACCCTTCCCTTCTCGCAGCGCCGCAAGGCCCCGCAATCAATAAGGTTGCGAGACGGGTCAATTCGCTCCGGGCAAAAAAACTTGCACCGTTTCAACTCAACAAGCATCTTTAAAGGATGTTGAATCCTGGAAGAAATGCACCAATATCCGTCGCCGCAGCATTGGCATTCGTGATTTTTACGGCCGCGGGGTGCCGTAATGCGTCGTCGCAGCCTCCCGCTCCCCCGCCGATGCGCGTCAAAACGGAAACGATCAATCTCGAGCCGGTGCCGCGTGTGGACGAGTACGTCGCTACAGTGAAATCCCGAAGGTCCGCGAGTATCCAGCCGCAGGTCGATGGCGCTCTGACGCGGATCGTCGTGAAGTCCGGCGACCACGTGAACGCAGGCCAGGCTTTGATGACCGTCGATCCGCTGAAACAACAGTCCGTGGTCGAGCAGCAGCGCAGCACCGAGGCGCAGAAGAAGGCTACCTACGAATACAACCAGATTGAGGTGGAGCGCCAGCGCAAGCTTTACGAGGAGGGCGTCACCAGCAAGCAGAGCCTCGATCTGGCGGTGCAGGCGTTCGAGAACTCCAAAGCGGATTGGGAGTCTTCCTCGGCTGCGCGCGCCGCGGAGCAGCGGCAGCTCGCCTATTACAACGTCACCGCGCCCTTCTCGGGTGTCGTGGGCGACATACCCGTGCACGTGGGCGACTACGTTTCGCCGCAGACTCTGCTGACCACCGTGGATGAGAATGCCGATCTCGAAGCGTACATCTATATCCCCACGGAGAAAGCGGCGGATATCCGCATGGGGCTTCCGGTGCAGATCGTCACCAGCAGGGGAGAGCTGATCGAGGACACGAAGATTTATTTCATTTCGCAGCAGGTGGACAACGCCACGCAGGGGATCCTGGTGAAGGCGCCAGTCCATGGATCGCTCGATAAGTTTCGCAACGCGCAGCTCGTGAAGGCGCGGGTGGTCTGGAGCACGGCGCCCACGCCCACTGTCCCAGTGCTGGCGATCACGCGCATCGGGGGCAGGCGTTTGTTTATGTCGCCGAGCGGGGAGATAACGGGACCGTCGCCAAGCAGCGCGCGGTGACGCTCGGCGATACTGTCGGGAACGATTACGCCGTAACCAGCGGCCTGAAGCCGGGGGAACAGGTCGTCGTGTCCGGCACGCAATTCCTCATCGACGGTGTGCCCATCCAACCCACCAGTTAGCTTCACACGAAAGATTTCAACGCGCGCAGCGGCGTAGCCAACACACAGGACCGCCGCTAGAAAGAGGAAGTGCCGGTTTGGTTGATTTTTTCATCAAGAGGCCGATTTTCGCCACGGTATGCGCCCTGCTGATCATTCTGGCGGGCGCTGTTTCCATTCCCGGATTGCCGATCTCTCTCTACCCCGATCTGGCGCCGCCGCAGGTGACCGTCAGCAGCAACTACGTGGGCGCGAACGCGCAGGTGGTCGAGTCAGCCGTTACGATCCCTCTGGAGCAGCAGATCAACGGCGTCGAGGGCATGCACTACATCACCTCGACGAGCTCGAACGACGGCACGAGCAACATCAACGTCACTTTTCGCACGGGCTACGACCTGAACATCGCGGCGGTGGACGTGCAGAACCGCGTGGCCAGCGCGCAGGGCCGCCTGCCGCAGGAGATCAAGAACACCGGCGTCACCATAACCAAGGCCAATCCAAATTTCGTTTTCGCCGGCGGGTTCTATTCGCCGGACGGCAGCCTCTCGAACCAATACATTTCCAACTATCTCGACGTCTACGTGAAAGACGCGTTGAAACGCATTCCCGGCGTGGGCGACGTGATCATCTTTGGCGAGCGCAAATATGCGATGCGCATCTGGCTGGACCCGACAAAACTAGCGGCGCGCCAGCTGACCGCGGCGGACGTGATCTCCGCGCTGCAGGAGCAGAACGTCGAAATACCGGCCGGGCAGCTGGGGCGGCCGCCTGCCGATCCCAAGCAGAACTTCCAGATCACGCTGCGCGTGGTGGGGCGCCTTTCGGAGCCGAGAGAGTTCGAGAATATCATTATCAAGAACACGCCGAATTCGATCGTACAGCTGAAGGATGTGGGGCGCGCGGAAATCGGCGCGGAGAGCTACGACACGAACCTTCTTTACAGCGGGCATGAAGCGATCGGCGTGGGCGTGCAGCAACTCTCGAACGCCAACGCGCTCGACGTCGACAAAGCGGCGAAGGCGGCGCTGATCGAGCTGTCCAAATCATTCCCGCCAGGAATGAAATATGTGATCGCTTTCGACACCACCACCGTGGTGGGCGACTCGGTGAAGGAAGTGGTGACCACGCTGGAAGAGGCGGTGCTGATCGTTATCGTGGTGATTTTCGTTTTCCTGCTGGACTGGCGCGCCACGATCATTCCGGCGGTTACGATTCCGGTATCGCTGATCGGGACGTTTGCCTTCATCAATCTTTTCAAATTCTCGATCAATTCGCTGACGCTGTTCGGCATCACCCTCGCGACGGGCCTGGTGGTCGACGACGCCATCGTGGTGATCGAAAACGCGCAGCGGCACATCAACGAGGACAAGACCGATCCGCACCAGGCCACCTCAGCCGCCATGGCGGAAGTATCGAGCGCGGTCGTGGCGACATCCCTCGTGCTGATTTCGGTATTCGTGCCGGTTTCGTTCTTTCCGGGAACGACGGGCATTCTCTACAAACAATTCGCGCTCACGATCGCATTTTCGATTGCGATTTCGTTGTTCAACGCGCTGACGCTTTCGCCTGCGCTGGCGGCGATCCTGCTGCGCGGCGAGGAGCACAAATATTCCATCTTCGACTGGACGCACATCGGCTGGCTGTCGAATGGATATAAGAAGCTGGCGCATGGCATCGACGCCTCGATCCACGGGTTGGGAACGGCGTACGGTAAAGCCATCTGCAAAGTGCTGGCCTACCGCTACGTTATGATCGTGCTATTTCTCGCGGGCCTCGGCGCCACGGGATACATGTACCAGCACGTGCCCACGGGCCTGGTGCCGCAGGAAGATCAAAATTACTTCATCGTGGTGGTGCAGGCGCCACCGGGCGCGTCTCTCAGCTACACAACGAACGTGTCGAAGCAGGCGGAGCAGATTTTGCGGGCCGATCCGGATATTTTCGGCACCTTCGCCGTGCCGGGGTTTTCGCTTTCCGGCGGAAGCTCTTCAAACTATGGCCTCATCTTCGCGCCGCTGAAGCCGATCGCTGAGCGCGAAGGAAAGGGACACGCGGCGAGCGACATCGTGGCGCGCGTCTCGCCGAAACTCTTCGGCGTACCGGGAGGAATCGTAGTGGCTTTCGAACCGCCCGCGATCAACGGCATCGGCAGCTTCGGCGGATTTCAGTTCGAGCTGCAGGATCTCGGCCGCAACACATTGCAGGACCTTGACGCCACCGCGCACAAGATCGTCGGCGCCAGCCGCCAGCGCCACGATCTGACGGGACTCTTCACCAGCTTCACCGCCAACGATCCGCAACAGTTGGTGCAGATCGACCGCGAAAAAGCCAAGGCCATCGGCGTGCCGATCGACCAGGTGACACAGGCACTGGGCGTCTACATGGGCTCGGAGTACGTGAACGATTTCGATTTCAATAATCGATCGTATCGCGTCTACGTGCAGGCGGACGAACCCTTCCGCATGAACGCGCGCGACCTGCGGCAATACTACGTGCGCTCCAATACGAACGGACTGGTGCCGCTGGGGAATATCGTTTCGCTGACGGAGACTTCCGGGCCCCAGGTGATCAGCCACTACAATCTATTCCGCTCGGCGGAAATCGACGGCGCGGCCGCCCCCGGATTCAGTTCGAGCGAAGGCCTGCAGTCGATGGAAGACCTCGCCAAGCAGAACATGCTGCAAGGCATGAACTACAGCTGGACGGGCCTAGCGCTCGAGCAAGTGGAAGCCAGCGGCAAGGCAATCATCATCTTCGGGCTTGGACTGCTGGTGGTGTATCTGACGCTTTCGGCGCAATACGAAAGCTTCGCGCTGCCTTTCATCATCCTGCTCGCAGTACCAATGGCGGTGCTGGGCGCGCTGCTTTTTGTTTCCATGCGCGGGTTGGTGGACGACGTCTACGTGCAGATCGGCCTCGTGCTGCTGATCGGGCTCTCGGCGAAAAATTCGATTTTGATCGTGGAGTTTGCCGAGCAGCTGATCGGGCGCGGCCGAACCATCACCAACGCGGCCATCGAAGCCGCGGAGTTGCGGCTGCGGCCGATCCTGATGACCTCGTTTGCGTTTATCCTCGGCGTGCTGCCGCTTTATTTCGCGACGGGAGCAGGGAAACTGGGGCGGCACTCGGTGGGAACGGCCATCGTCGGAGGAATGCTGTTCTCGACCGTGCTCAATCTGTTCTTCATTCCCGTGCTGTACGTGATCCTGAAAACCGTGCTGGTGTCGTTTTCCTCGAAGAAGATTGAGAAGACACCGAACGCACAGCCCGAACTTCCCCCGGCTTAGGCGCGGGCGGGCTTGAACGCAGCGCGCGTGCTGGGAACAAGCTGCGAACCTCCGGACTGGCGCGCGTCCCGCCGCCGCTGAAACCACCCCGCCATCCGCCGGAAGTGGCCCTTCCGGGCAGCGACCTCGATGAAGTTGAGAAGCAGCGCCAGAATCAGCAAATAGGGCCACAACTGCCGCCGCTCGCGGACGTAGCTTCCCTTCTCGTCGAGCAAGCGCGCCAGTGTGGGTTCCATCTGGCCGCCCGTTACGCGGCTGACCTCGCTGAGCAACGGCACGTTGATTTCGCGCGGCTTGAGTTCCTCGGTTTCGCGATAGAATCCCGCCTCGGGAAGCACGAGTTCGGAGCTGCCCGATACGATGCGATAGAGCCCGCGCTGGTCCGCGGGAACGCGCGCTTCGTAGTGGCCCGGCGCAGTCTCTTCCAGCGGCACCGCGTGCGCCGACTCACCCGGCGGCGTGACCATCACTTGCGGCGCACCCGCCGCGCCGCCGGCCGAAGTCATTTTCTTGCCGGCGTCGTCACCCAGAACATCGTAGTAAACGATCGACTCGCCTTCGCGATCGCCCTGGCGAACACCGGCACGCACCGTGCGGTCTCGGTGCGAAACATCGCGCACCATCTGCGGCCACAGCGTGCCGTAGCCAGGCCAGCGAACCCAATCGGCGGACCAGCGCGCCCTGGCATCCGAGAGAAACGCCACCACGCGCCCCAACCCGAACTGCCAGCGCACGAGCAGAGGCTCGCCCGTGTCGACGCGGAGAATCGTTTCCGATCCCTTTTTGGCTTTCTCTTTGGCGAATCCGAGCAGACGCGGCGCGTGGGTGAAATCGACGCCATCGGCAAACTCAACCGGACGCACGCGGACCACGCGCACGGGGCGCTCTTCCACGGTCGAGGCCTGCAGATCGCGCGTTTCCCCGCTGATGACTTCCGGGATCTTTTCCGGGTCGTCGACAAAGTAGGATTTTCCGTGCGTTTCCCGGGCCATATCTTCGAGCAACTGCCTGTCCACATCGTTGCCCACGCCTACGACGGAGATGGGAATGTGCTCGGCGGCGGCGGTCTTCTCCAGTTGCGGCAGGCCACCGGGAGGCGAGACGCCGTCCGTCAGCAGAATGATGTGCCGGCGGGTGACGTGCTCGACCCGGATCGCATCGTAGGCCATCTGCACGGCGGGATAGATTCTGGTGCCGCCATCCGCATTGATGGAATTGATTAAGCCGCTGATGCGCGACACGTCGGCAGCCGGACCGAGCGGGACCACCCAATCGGGTGTTTCATCGAAAGCAATCACGCCGATCTTATCGATGGGGCGCAGCGTGGTGAGGCTCGCGCGCGCAGCTTCGCGCACCATGGCGATCTTCGGGCCGTCCATGCTGCGCGATTTATCCAGCACCAGCACCAGCGCGGTGGGCTCTTCCGGCGGCGGAGGCGGATCGCCCGCGACAGGCAACAGTTTCTCCAGCGGCGTGTGCGGGTCCACCGGAAGCTGCGCGTTGTTTTCGCCGGCGATGAAAATGAGGCCGCCGCCGGTAAAGACGTATTGCTGCAGCGCATTCTGCTCGACAGCGTCCAGCGGGTGATCGGGATAGTTGTCGAGGACAACCGCGTCCCAATCCTGTTTGGTGGGATCGATGGGAAACACCGGTGATTGCTCCACGTCAACGTCCGCGCGCTTGAGCGTATCGAGCAGCGGCGCGGCCGGCCCTTCCCCGCCCGCAATGTAAAGCACACGCGGATGGCGCACCGTGACCGCCTGGGAAAACAACGCCTGCTCGATGCCGGCCGCGGCGATGTGAACTTCCAGAAGGCTGACGCCGAAATCGGTGATGTGCGCCGCCAGATCCACGGCGTTGCTCCCGGCCTTCAAATCCACAGGCGTCGAGGCGATCTCCTGACCCTGCGAGGTGATCCACACGCGGCCCGAAAACGCGCGCGCGCTATCGAGCCCGAGCGACAGGGTGAACCGCTCGCCGGAAAAAACCTGTTGCGGCGAGGCCACGCTTTCCAGCTGCACCGGCAAACGCGCGGTTCCGCCGGAAGGAACCGTAAAGACCTCCACGCCACGCTCGCGGGCGCGCAAGGCCTCGGTGAGCGCGTGGCCTTGCGTCTCGTTCCCATCGCTCACCAGCACGATGCGGCGCGCTCCGCGCTCGGGAAAGGTGCTCAGAGCGAGCTGCAGGCCGCCTTCGATGTCGGTCGCCATTCCACCATTGAGATCGACGCCTTGGGGAATCGTCACGTTGGTCGCCTGCGCGGCGACCGGCTGCTGGAGGGCATGTTCGGAAAAGGTGATCAAGCGCAGCTCCGCGCCCGATTTCTTGCGCACGAGTTCGCGAAGAATCGCCTGCCCTCGCTCGAGCGATTCGCGAGGCATGCTCGCGGACGTATCCATTACCACGGTGACCGCAAGCCTCTGAACCAGCAACTGCGCCCACGGATCCGCCAGTGCAATCGCCAGCGCCGCAAAGGCAAGACATTTCAGGGCGAGGCACACGCGAGAGGCCCCGGGCGTCCGGCGCAGCAGCAGCCACGGCAGCGGCAGCAGCAGCAGCAGAAGAAAAATGGGCCGGTCAAACGTCATTCAGCCGCCTAGGTGATGAAATTCGGATCAAGCGCGTCTTCTTTCTCTGTGCCGGGTTTCTCTGTGCCGGGCTTCTGCACACCCTCGTGCGGAGCAGATGGCAACGGGCTGACTTGCAATTCCGATTGCTGAATCAACACGGCGCGCTGGTTGACGCGCTGGGAGTAGAAGAGCCACCACTCCGCCCAGAGCGCCACCATCGCCAGCAGCACCAGCCATTGCCATAAATAGGTTCCCTGATACGGGGCCGATTCGCCGGCTATCCCAGCAGATTCCGCGTCTGTTGGCGTAATGCGCTGCGCGGGAAGAAGCGGCGGGGCGTTTACAGCAAACGTGGTGGAGCGATTCGGACCCAGGACGCGGTACAGGCCCGCATCGAGCGCGAGCAAGTGCAGACTCGAACCGTTGCGCGCAAACGGTACGTCGACGCCCGACGGCGAAACGATTCGAGTGGCGGAACCCGGCAGATCAAGTTCTCCAGCCGAGAGAGAATCGGAAACGTCCTCGATGGGATGCGTCAGCCATTCGACAGCACCGGCAATCAGCAAGGGAAACGCGGACTGCTGCGGAAAGTTCGAATCGTGCGGATCGAACCCGATGAGCAGCACCCTGTGCCGGTTCTGCTCGCGCGCAACAATCAGAGGTATTTCGGGATGTCCCTCGCCGGAAGCGAGAACCGTGTCCGTGGGACGCACGCTCAGGGTTGCGGCGTTGCGCACACTGACGTCGCGCGTGCGCACCCAGCGAGTGGCGGCGTGCTGCGAATTCCAATCGGTGACGCGAATGGGACGCGCGCCCTTACTCTGCGGACCACGTACGAAATAGATGGAGTTGAACGCCGCCTGTGCGGGCGCGCTTTCAACATCGTAAATGGCCATGTCCGGGGGCGGATTTACAGAGGCTCCGGGACGCACGAACTGCGTGCTCAGATACGGGTTGGTGGAAAGCACGGGGCGCAAATCATTCTCGAACGAGGCGCGCGACGTGAACACCGCGATGTTCACCGCGCGAAAAGGCGGGATGTACACGACCGCGCGGTCGTCGGCCTTCAAATCGTCGCTCGGAGTGATTTCAGCAGTGAGAAGACCGCCTTGCGCGGAGAGGAATTCGTCATTCAAGCCAGTCACCTGACCCGGCGCCATCGACACCGTGTGCTGCAACAGGGGCTGGCCGCCCACCGACAGCTTGAGTACAAAGTTGGATCTCGATCCGCTGTAGTTTTTCAGTTGTGTGAGCAGATGCCACCGCTCCGGCTCGGTGGCGTCGCGCTGCAAAGCCAATCGCGAGATTCCCCGATTCTCGATCGGCTGGTCTCCGCCGGCGATTCGCATCAGAAACTGCGGGCGATCTCCACTTCCGTTGCCCGGCTCCCAGGATTGCCGCAGCTGCGCCAGACGGGCGCTCTGCTGTTCATCCAATACTCCCGGCCCGAGGTACACGAGAAGTCCCAGCCGCGAACCCGCAAGAGCGGCTTTGCCCGCTTCCAGGGCGCGCGGGATATCCGCGATGCTGCTCGAAGGGCGCGTCTGCGCAACGGTCCGGAGCTGCTCCGAACGATCGTGCGTGAACGGGAGGATAGGCAAGGCATCTGGTTCGGCGCGGAGGAGCAATACTTCGTCGGTGGGCGGAAGGGTGTTCAGGAAGCGATAAGCATCTCGCCGCACGGAGTCGATCCAGGAAGGTTCGCCGGGCCGCTGCACTTGCGACCAGATCGAGGTGTCGAGAACGACGGCCACGCGGCGGCTCTCGGTGACCTGGCCCCAGCGCGGATTCGCGAGCGCTAGAATCAGGAACAGCAGAAACAACACCTGCGCGAGAAAAGCCCACGGCTCGCGCAGCCAGCGGCGGCGCCGGTAAACGCTTGGAGGCAGATCGGCCCAGAACCGCAGCGTCGAAACTTTTCGCCGCGTGGGCCGCTGGTGCAGGTAGAGCCAGAGCGCCAGCGCGGAGCCCGCCAGCCACAGCGCGGCGACCTGAAGAGGGGTTAGTGCGAGCCAACTCATGACAGCACCCGACCGCCGCGCAGACTCTGCAGCACAAATTCCTGATACGGGATGCTGGTAATGGCTCGCGCGTAGCGGCCGCCGTTGCGAAGGGCTAAACGCTGGAGGCGAGTGGAGTACTCGAGGAACGCCCGCTCATACAGCGCCGACTTTTCGCGGGAACACTCGATCGTGCGCAGCTCGCCCGTCTCCGCTTCTTCCAGGAGAAGTTCGCCAAACGCCGAGGGGCGCTGCTCCTCGGCGCTGTGCACCTGCAACACGACGAAATCGTGGCCGGACGAACGCAGCATCTCCAGGGCGCGGCGGCATCCCGCTTCGTCGAAGAAATCCGAAATGACGATGACAACTCCGCGGCTCGGGAAATTGTTGACGAATTCTTTCACCGAGCGGTAAATATCGGTGCCCCCGTTGCAGGAAAGCTGGCTCAGAAATTCGAGTACCGGCCAGAAGTTCTCGCGGCCACCCGCCACCATAATTGGCTTGGCCAGCCGGTCGGCAAACGGGATCACCGCCGTGGTATCCAGCCGCAACAGCGCGAGATAGGAAAACGTCGCGGCAAGCCGCTGCGCGTAGAGGAACTTCGATTCGGCAGCGCCTTCCTCGCAATCCATGGACTCGCTGGCATCGAGCAGGATGCGCACCGGAACGTGCCGCTCCGTCTCAAAAATTTTGAGGAACAGCTTGCCCAGCCGGAGATAGGCATTCCAATCGAGGAAGCGCGGGTCGTCTCCCGACGAATACACGCGATAATCCGCGAACTCCATTCCAGGGCCGTGCTTGCGGGAGCGGTGATCCGCGCCGATCGGACCGGTCATGTCCTCCCGGCACAATAAGGTGAGCTCTTCGAGAGTCTTCAGGAATTCGCGGTCGAGTAACAGCGGTGCAGCCATTTTTCCAGGTTCGGGAAGCTCTTCGCCTAAAGGTGCCTTCAGTTCTTCTTCGTCACAGTCATAATTTCTTCGAGCAGGTCGTCGGCGGCCCGGCCATCGGCCTGGGCTTCGAAATTCAGGATGATCCGATGCCGCAAAGCGGGTTTCAGCAGAGCCTGAATATCTTCCAGGCTCACGTTGAAGCGCCCGCTGAGCAAAGCGCGCACCTTGCCGCCCAGGATCAAAGCCTGCGCGCCGCGCGGAGAGCTCCCGTAACGGATATACTTGCTAGCGAGGGCATTCGAACGGTCTTCGGAGTGCGTCGCCAGCACGAGTTTCACCACATACTCCTGAACGTGGGGCGCCAGCGGAACCATACGGACCACCTGCCTCATCTCCAGAATCTGCGGCCCGTTCAACACGTGGCGCACCTCCGGGCCCGCGCCTCGCGTGGTGCGGTCCAAGATGTCGTGAAGTTCCTGGCGGCCTGGAAACGGAACGCGCAGCTTGAAAAGGAAACGGTCCAGCTGCGCCTCGGGAAGAGGGTACGTACCTTCCATCTCGAGCGGGTTCTGCGTGGCCATCACGAAAAACGGTTCGTCCAGCATGTGGGTGGTGTGGCCGACCGTCACTTGCTTTTCCTGCATGGCTTCCAGGAGCGCGGATTGCGTTTTCGGCGTGGTGCGGTTGATTTCGTCGGCCAGTAGCAGATTGGTGAAAATAGGGCCGGGCTGAAAATCGAGCACCTTCTTGCCGTCGCCGTCATCCTGCACCACCGATGTGCCGATCACATCGGCCGGCATCAGGTCGGGCGTAAACTGAATTCGGGAATACTTCAGCGAGACGGCCTGCGCGAGCGTGCGCACGAGCAGCGTCTTGCCGACGCCCGGCACGCCTTCGAGCAGCACGTGCGCGCCGGCCAGCAGCGCAATCAGCACGCCTTCGACCACTTCGCTCTGGCCGACGATCGCCTTGGAGATCTCGGCCCGCAGATCCACCATTTTCCCTGAGAGCGATTCGATCTGCTGCTCGAGCGACTGGTCGCTTTTCTGGTCTTCCGTCAGCACTGTTGTCCGTCCTTCGCGCCTATTGCCGGCGGCTTCCTTTTACTGCGAGGCCTTGTCTGTATGCTCGAAATAACGCTGCACGTATAAGCGGTAACGCACCGGGATGTTTTCCTGCTCCGAACCCTTGATCGCCGCCACCGGTTGGGGCTTGATGTCCCGCAAGGGCACCTGCGCCGTACCCGCCGCGGAAGTGGTGCGAACGCGCCCTTGCTGCCGGAAATTATTGGCTTCGAGATTCACGCGGTCCTGCGGCAAGTTTTTGGGAGGAGCGGTCGTGTCTTTGGCGGCCTGTTTCGGAACCGGCGTGCTTCCGTTCCCTGCACCGCCGCCGGGTTTCTGCGAACTCGAAGAAGAGCCGGTCTCCTTCTGTTCGTTGCCATCTTTCGGGCTGTCGTTCTTTGCCTCGCCCTGCCCCGAAGAACTTCCCGGCTGCTGCGACGATCCCGCCGACGACGATTGCCCATTCGAATCGCTTGGATTCGGCTGGCCGGTCATGTTCTTCATGAGATTTTTCAGCGCCTGCATTACTGAACTGCCGGAAGATTGCTGGCTGCCGGTCTGGGGCTGGGCCGAAGAACTATTCTCGCCATTTTGACCGTTTTGTCCCGACTGCTGCTGATTGGGATCGGCCATCTGTGGATTCTGCGAAGGATTTCCGGGCTGGTTTGCGTCCTGACCCTGGGCGTTGGGCTGGTTCCCCTGTTGCGGATCGCCGGTATCTCCTTCGGCGCCGGCGGTGGCTTGTGAATCGTCTTGCGAGTCTCCCGGCGAGGCGCCGTCTTTATCTCCGGGCTGCGAAGCGTCGTCCGCGGTCTTGGGATCGGCTAAGCCCGGCACTGTTTCGGCATCGGGTGAGGCTTCTTTCACCTGCGTCTCGTCGCGGTCCACAAGAGCGAGCAATTCCTTTTTCACGGCTCCTGCCAGCGGTGACAGCAATGTCTTTTCCACGTGCGAGGAGGCAACGCTGCGCAACAACGCCACCATCGGAGGATTGTAATAAAGCCGATAACCCAGGAGCGCGAGCGCAAGCACGGCCAGCACTACAGTACGATTCGCAAATTCCGGCATGCCGACCGGAAACAGAGCGCGAGGGTCGACTCCCTCGACGCGGCTGATCGCATCGCGCCGCTGATGAACAATCATGGCGTCGGGCATCGCGTCCGGCACCCCGGATGGGCTTTGTTTTGACGCGAAGTAAAGGGCCGTCGATAGCCGGTCGTAAAGGCCGGAAGCGCGATCCGTTTCACGCGCGCAGTAATACGCCGATGGACGCATCCACCATTCGCGGGCCAGGGAAAGTATCGCGCCAACCGCGGCAACGGCAGCCGCTGAGATCAGGGCATATTTCAACTTACGGCCGAATGCTGCGGTGACGATCAGAGTGAGAAGAGACCAGTTGATCCAAATCATCGCGTCGGCCACCAGGCGCCTTGCGAGCATCCTGCGGCGCACGCGCTCGATCAGCCCGGGAAGTCCGCGGAGTTCTCCTGAAGAATCGACTGGATTCGCGAGGTCTGGCTCGCCGATGGAATCTGCATGTAAAACGCCGGAATTCCCGATGAAGGCCGTTCGCCAGCCAGTGAGGGAGCCTATTCCCCACGCACGATCGTCAGCAGCCCGCGGTCGCGTCATCTATCCGCTGTCTCCGATTCCTCGACCCTGAAATTCAAGTCTACTCCAACCTCCTGGCTTTTCAATCCGACCTAGTACTGGCTGCCGATCTGCGGGTCTCGCCCGTCCCGGTTCAGATCGCCGATTGGCCCCTTGAGAGTCGGTACCACAAGCCTTTCAATATGAAACTTTTCGGCCCCCTAAGTATCACGAACGACGGCTTCGCGTCCACTTGTCTCTTATGGCTGTAGCGTCGTCCACCTTGGGGGCCGATTCAGGGATAATGGACGGCGTCGCCTGCGGCGAAGTTCCATTCGGGGGACTCGGATCGGAAAGGGCGGGACCTTTTACGTGGACCGGAATGGTTCTTTCTGAGGGGCCCTTGAGGAAGGCAAACCTCTGAAAAAGTCCGAAAAAGCCGTTTTCGTGGGTACTAGCCGTGAAATCCATCAGCGTATCAGTTTGAGACAAGTCAAAATTGACCGAAAATCGGCTTGCTTCTAATTGTAAGCAGGGTAGTACTATTTTCCGTAGTCCCCCTTCGCGTGCTACTATCTTCCGTCTCTAACGCAGTCAAAGACTCCCACATTGCGGCTCTTTTGACAACAACCCCTCTCAAATCAGTTGATTCGAATTCCGGAAACCTTTAATGTCGCGCTACGCTTGTAACGGCGGAGTTCCAATAAGGTACAACTACTGATGGGGCAACAGATGCGTCCAGGCGATCAACTCAGGGAAATGCGCAATCGATTGGGTGTTACTACGCGCGAGGTGGAGGAGTTCAGCCGTACAATCGCGGAGGACCAGCAGAACGAGGAATTCTATATTTCCAACGCCTGGCTCACCCAGCTCGAAAACAAGACTTCCATTCCCAGCATTTACAAGCTTTACAGCCTCAGCGTAATCTACCGCACAAAATTCAACGATTTGCTGATGGTATTTGGCATCGATCTCAACTCGAGCGCTCGCTACCAATTGGCTTTGCCGTTGCAAAACACCCATCTGACCTCGCTCGAAGCGCCCGATCCCGAGAAAGCGATCACCTTCCCCGTACGATTCGACAAGAGTTTCAGTCTGGAAAAAACGAGCTTGATATCCCGGATGGTCGAGGTCTGGGGAGAAGTTCCCATCGCGCTGATTCAGAAGCTCGATGTCCGCCACTGCCAGTACGGGTACGTAGGAATCCAGGACTTCACGATGTATCCGCTGCTGCGGCCAGGCTCTTTCGTCCAGATCGAGGCCCGCGCCACGCGGTCGGACGCGTCGGATTGGCGCTCGGAGTTTGACCGGCCTATTTATTTCGTGGAACTACGGGACGGCTACGCGTGTTCCTGGTGCGAAGTACGGGGAGCGCAAATAACCCTGGTGCCACATCCCTTGTCGGGGGCGCCGATCCGGCAGTTCGCCTACCCTGCGGAGGCGGAGATCATTGGGCAGGTGACTGGTGTAGCCATGCGCCTGGTGCCGCCTGCCGACGAGTATTCAGACGCGACTCCAAGATTGCCAAAGCGATCTTGAAGTTCGAGAAGAGGAACTCCGCGGTCAGCAGGTCGGTATCGACCGGGACCGCCACGCGGTAGGGCTCGAGCTTCTTCCAAGCGGCCACGAAGTCAGCAGGGGTGGTATTCGACGTCTCGATGTATTCGGCCATCTGACCCACCAGATTTTCCAAGGGCGACAGGAGAAGCTCCCGGAAGGCCTGCCGGTGGCAATCTGCGAGGGCTTCGCAGACCACTTCCTGCGAAAACCTTGAAGCCAGCCCATCGTGGTAGTAAAACCCGGTGTTGTAGTCGCGGGTGGAAGCGAGATAAATCAGCCTGTCGAGCGGGCGCTTGATGTGGGAGAGGGTGCGCCGCCGCAAATCATCGCCGGCCTCGACCACGTCCATTCTCTTGGAAACTGGCGTCATCGGTCGCTCACAACAACATCGGCGTTCGCTCCGGGTTCTCACTTACCGAGTCGAGTTCGCCTGCCTTCAGAAAGCTCATGGCATTCTCGGAAATGCTGCAAATGCGGGCCGAGGCCGCAACGGCGTACCCCACCACTCGGGGAGCCCCGTAAGCGCCTCGCACGTAAAACAGCCCCAGCAGGATCCGGCACAGAAACAGAAGGCTGAGAAATTGAAGAGCCAGCTTGATTTCCGTGCGTACGCTCAAGCGCGCGTAAAATCGGGCGGAACCGAGGTGGAACCGGCGAAGACTCAGAATCTGTTCGCGGAGCTCATGCGCCCAGGAGAGCGCGATCTTCCGCCGCTCTCTGAGAAACAATTCCCGCACGACCGCCGAGGCGTCCTGGCTCACGTACTCATGGTCCGCCTTCGAGAATATCCGATCCAGCATCTCCGGCGGAAGCAGTTCCCTCTGGAGAGCTCTCAGTGCGGCGCGCCCTTCGAGCAGCGATTCCGATCCTCCCGCAGGCTGCGATCGCCGGCTAAGGAGATACAGAGCAACGAAAACTGCAATCACCACAAGAAACGTGAGAATGAGCTGGATCATGGACGGGCCGCTCTTCCCATGTGCGAACGCATGGCACCCATCATGTTCCTGGTAGCGGCGGCAGCGGCACTATAATCCGCTTCCAGCCGACTGGGGACGCTCGCGACCGGATTGGGCTCATAACTCCACAGGGCCGCCAGCCAGATAAACAACGAAAGCAGGTAGGAGAAAGGCTGAGCCACAATCCATATGGAATTGAACGAAGACCCAATGTAAGAGCGCAGTGTCAGGGTCATCAGGCTGGCCCCCAGCCATACCCCGTAACCGAGGATGATGCCCTTTATGTTCCTGCCGAGCGGCAGTCCGTAATAAAAAATTACACCGAGTATGCCCAGGAAAAAAATCGCCTGGACCGTGAGGAAGTCCTTCTCTATAGCCACCTTGATGGGCCGGACACTGGCGTTACCCGAGGAAACCGCCGGATACACCAGCGCAAAGCCTAAGATGGCGGCAAAAACCGCCGTTCCAGCTACCCGCGCAAACTTTTCGGCGCCCGGATAGTGCGAAAGCACGTGCCGGAAGATCTCGAGGACGATCCCATATCCCAGTATGAGATTCAGGAATTCCATATCCCGGCTACCCGTGTGGTACAACGCAGGCCGGAACTCGTAAGCGCAATAGAGCAGTACGTCGCAGCACAGAACGCTGAACAGGTAGACGAAAAAGAAGGGGAACTTCTTAGCAAGGCCGGTAGTGAGGGCCCGAAGGACCATCACAAGTTCGAGAACTATCGCGGTCCACCAAATAATGAATGTCGCCATCGGCATCTTTGGTTAACGATGAAGATGGTAACACACGTAGCAAGGGAAGAAAGTAGTACTTTCTTCCTACTTCCTTCCCTTGCCACCTAAGCCTACAAGGCAGGCCCTCTACCCAGAAAACGACTGCGCCGGGGGGGCAGCTTTAGCTGCGCGACTACGCGACCGTCACGTTCGGATCAGGAGGATGCCCGCCCTGCGCCACCATCACGTTCGGGTCTGGAGGATGCCCACCCTGGGCCACAATTACGTTCGGGTCAGGAGGATGTCCGCCCTGCGCGACCGTCACGTTCGGATCAGGAGGATGCCCGCCCTGCGCCACAATTACGTTCGGGTCAGGAGGGTGCCCGCCCTGCGCTACCATTACGTTCGGGTCCGGAGGATGCCCACCCTGGGCCACCATCACGTTCGGATCGGGAGGATGCCCACCCTGGGCCACCATTACGTTCGGGTCAGGAGGGTGTCCGCCCTGCGCCACCGCCACGTTCGGGTCAGGAGGATGTCCGCCCTGCGCCACCATCACGTTCGGGTCAGGAGGATGTCCGCCCTGTGCCATTGCCGCAGGGACCGTTAACCCCGCAAGAGCGACCGCCACTAGCCAGATGGATCTTTTGGATTCCATTCGTTTCTCCTTGTGTGAAATTAAAAAAAGGAAGCCCACGGCTGGGTGAAAGTAGGGTGTTCAACGCTTCGCCTGTCAGCCGATCTTTCCTGCTCATCCTACCGAGCATCTGGGTGCCAGAGACCCTAAATCGCGGCAGGGAGTGGGCTAATGACGGGCGCGGAATGGCCGGGGCGACACAACGAGCGATACCTCATGAAAATGCCTGGAAGATCGTGCATCGGCAAGCAGGAGGCCTGCGATAACCAGTTTGAAAACCAGCTCGAATGCCGTGTGGAGTTATTCAGCCTGGTACGGTATCTGTGTACAAGGGGCTTTTGCGTTTTTACCGCGAACGGAAATGATGCTGGCAGCTTCTCATACGGATACCGATTCCATTAAGCCGCAGGCTGTTCGTGAACACCTGCGCCGGCTGGACAACCGTCAGTGGTGGCTCTGGTCTTCGACGGTGCTCGTGCTGGTGCTGCTGACGATTGCGGTCGCGTCTTTCGCCTTCCCCGCAATTCTGAGTAAAGAAGACTCCAACTATTCGTTTTACCTAGGCCAGGCCGTGCGCGCGTTGATCGGCGTGGTCCTGCTCTTCAGCGTGTACCTCGTGTACCAGCAGACGCTGCTCATCCGCATGCGCAATCAAATCGCCGACCAGATCACGTCGCTGGCCAAGGTCGAAACCCTCACCGCTGAGGTGTACAAGCTTGCGGCGCTCGATCAATTGACGGGGCTCTATAACCGGCGCTCCGGCGAGCAGCGGCTGGCCGAAGAAATCGGACGAGCGTCGCGCTATGATCGACCTCTCACACTCGTCATGCTCGATCTCGATGGGCTCAAGCAGATCAACGACGAATTGGGCCACGCCGCCGGAGATGCGGTGCTGAAGAGCTTCGCCGAGCGGGTGCAGAGGGCCATACGCGGATCGGATCTCGCCGTGCGCCTCGGCGGCGATGAATTCATGGTGCTGCTGCCGGAGTGCAAGCCGGAAGAAGTGAAGTACGTGCTGACCCGCATCGCGGGGCTGGAAGTCCCCTACCAAGGTCGCAAAATTCCCTGCCCCTTCTCGAGCGGATGGACCGATTACAAGCCTGGCGAGACCCAGCAGGAATTGCTCGGTCGAGCCGATGAAGCCCTGTACGCAAATAAGCGCGCAGGCAAGAATGCCGCAGCTCCAGGGGAAAGCAGTTCATCGACGAAGCCTGCCGCAGTGCCTATCCCAGGAGTTTGAAGCTTCCAGGGACTTCCGTATCGCGGCCCCCTACAGACCCGCCGACCCGCATTTTGTGCCTTATCAGTTATCTGGGCGCTAAATAAGGACTTGCGCCCCCTAGGGGTAACTCGTAGGATACCCCTGTTGTCGGGGATGATACGGTGCCAAAAGAAAAGCCGAAAGTGAATATCGGGGAAGTGATCCGATCCTACCGGAGCGACCGCGGCCTCTCGCAGGGCGACATCGAGCGCCGGACGGGGCTTCTTCGCTGCTATCTGTCGCGGGTGGAGAATGGCCACACGGTTCCCTCGCTCGAGACGCTGGCAAAGATCGCCGAGGCCATGGAGATCAATCTGGCCGATTTTTTCCCCGGCACCGATACGGTCCAGGACCGCGAAACCCGCAAAATGCTGGGTGAGCTGTCTGAGGAAGAGATCCGCTTCCTGGCCGACATCAAGCGCTATTCCACCACGCTCTCCGAAGACGACAAGAAACTCGTCCTGGCGATGATTCGCAAGATGGCCACCGTTATTCCGCCCCCGCGCAACACGAAGCCCGCCCTGGCTCCCGCTGCCCGGCGCGTGGAATACTGACCGGCTCAACATCCCTGAATTGGCGGCATCTCGCCCCGGGGCACTCTTGAGTTTGCATAGAAATTCCTTCCCGCTCGGCACTTTCTGCTCACTGGCACACCCTCTTCCGATTCGTTACAATAATCCAACATGACAGAAAAACGGCATCAGACGGTCGGCGTGCAGGTCGGCAAGGTGCAGGTGGGCGGCGGCGCGCCCGTGGTCGTTCAGTCGATGACCAACACCGATACCGCCGACGTCGCTTCCACGACCCAGCAGTGCCTGGAACTAGCGCAGGCCGGGTCAGAACTCGTCCGCATCACTGTAAACGTGCCGGAAGCGGCCGCAGCCGTACCCGAAATCAAGAAGCGCCTTCTCGACGCAGGCTGCGACGCCCCCATCATCGGCGATTTTCATTACAACGGCCACGTGCTGCTCACGAAGTATCCCGACTGCGCCCGCGCTCTCGATAAATACCGGATCAATCCCGGCAACGTCGGCCACGGCCAGCGCCGCGACGAGCAGTTCGCCACCATCTGCAAGGTGGCGCGCGATAACGGCAAGCCGGTGCGCATCGGAGTCAATGGCGGTTCGCTGAATCAGGAACTGGTGATGCAGAAAATGCAGGAGAATACCGACCGGGACCTCGGCAAGACCTCCGAAGAGATCATCAACGAGTGCATGGTGCTTTCCGGCATCCAGTCGACCGAACTCGCGCTGGAGTCAGGGTTGCGCAAGAACCAGATCATCATTTCCTGCAAGGTTTCGCGCCCGCGCGATCTGATCGACATCTACCGCGACCTTGCCCGCAAAACCGATCAACCGTTACACCTTGGCCTGACCGAAGCTGGCATGGGCGCCAAGGGACTTGTGTGGTCATCCGCTTCGATGGGAATCCTGTTGAATGAAGGCATTGGCGATACGATCCGCGTGTCCCTCACCCCGCGCCCGGGCGGCGACCGGCGCGATGAAGTGTACGCAGCGTGCGAACTTCTGCAATCTCTCGGGCTGCGGACTTTTGCGCCAAGCGTCACCGCGTGCCCCGGCTGCGGCCGCACCACAAGTACGACGTTCCAGGAGCTGGCCGAGAGCGTGCAGGGTTACATCCGCGACAAAATGCCGGAGTGGAAGCGCTATTACGAGGGCGTCGAAGAACTGAAGCTCGCCGTGATGGGCTGCATCGTCAACGGCCCCGGCGAGTCGAAGGCGTCCAACATAGGGATCAGCCTGCCGGGCACGGGCGAAGCGCCGCGCTGCCCTGTGTACATCGACGGCCAGAAATTCACCACGCTCGAAGGCACGTACGAGGAGCTGTCGCTGGCATTCCAGACCCTGCTCAACGATTACGTTTCCACGAAATATACCAAACGCGAGATTCCGTTGCCGGCCGTCGCAACTCCCGCGCGCGCAACACTCCGCGTCCTCGCCTAAAAACTGCGCGGTAATGCGACCCTTGCAGTGCGGAGAAGTCCCTCTGTCGTCTTGAGCATTTGCTTTTCATTGTCATCCTGAGCCCATACGCGCGAAGCGCGGATGGGTGAGGGACCTGCTTCTTCTTTTGCCGCCAAATCGCCCCTCGAAATAAAGTAGACTTCTCCGCGAGCCATCATGTTCGGCGTAAATATAGCGGCACACCCGTAAATGCCTGACCACCCGCTTACCGACACTCCTGTCGAGGCGCGCCCGTGGAGGCTGGGCTTCTGGAGCCTCATCGCCACTCAGTTCCAGGGCGGCTTCAGCGACAACGCGCTCAAGTGGATCGTCAGCTTTCTGATCCTTGGGCTGGGACTGCCGCAACTGCAGCGCGACCGTCTCTTTGTCCTCGTGGTTCCTCTGCTGTTTTCCGTGCCCTTTATTTTGTTTTCGATGCTGGGCGGATACCTTGCTGACCGCTACAGCAAGCGCACGGTCGTTATCGGAACGAAATACTTCGAAATAGTTGTGGTGCTGGCCGCGCTGGCGGGCCTCTGGATGCACAGCCTGGTGATCCAGTGCGCCGCCGGATTTCTGATGAGCTCCCAAGCCGCTATATTCGCGCCTTCGAAATACGGATTGCTGCCGGAGCTTCTGCCGGAAAAGCGCCTGTCGTGGGGCAACGGCGTGCTCGAACTTGGGACGTTCATGGCCATCATCCTGGGGACCATCGCGGCCGGCATTTTCTCGGGGATCTTCCCCGGACGCGAATATGTGTCGGGAATTATTCTTCTGGGCCTGGCACTTTTAGGACTCGCCACGAGCTTTGGAATCTCCCGGGTGCCCGCCGCGAAACCAGACGCGAAGTTCCACTGGAACCCTCTGGGCGACCTCCTTTCGCAGATTGCCGAAATCCGGAAGGATCGCGTGCTCTCGCTCGCAGTCACCGGAAATATTTACTTCTGGTTTCTGGGATCGCTGCTGCTGATCAATGTGGTGCTCTACGGCACCGATGTTCTTCACGTTTCGGAGTCGGCGGCGAGCCGCCTTCTGGTGGCGTCGTCGATGGGAATCGGATTGGGAAGTTTCCTGGCAGGCTATCTCTCCGGAGGAAAGATCGAGTACGGGCTGATCCCGCTCGGCGCGATCGGGATCACGATCACGACGGCCCTTCTTTCGCGCACGGGACTGTCTTTCGCGTCGGTGGCCGCGCATCTCGCCATCCTCGGATTTTTCGCGGGATTCTTCGCGGTGCCGATCAACGCGCTGATCCAGCACCGGCCGCCGCCGGACCGCAAGGGCGCGGTGATCGCGGCGGCGAATCTGCTCTCCTTCGTGGGAATCGCGCTACAGCCGATCGTGCAGTACGCCATGATCTACCTGGGCCATCCGAATCCCGCGCGCGTGTTCCTGATCACTTCGCTCCTGACTCTCGGCGCCGCCGCTTACATCGTGATTCTGCTTCCCGATTCGCTCGTTCGCCTTGTGCTGTGGATCGCGACGCACTCGGTTTACCGCATCCGCGTGGAAGGCCGCGACAACATTCCCGAAACCGGCGGGGCGCTTTTCGTGGCCAACCATATGTCGTTCGTCGACGCGCTCTTGCTGATCGCCTCGACCGATCGCCCCATTCGCTTCCTCATCTTCAAGGACATCTACGATCTGCCATTCGTCAAGCCGTTCGCGAAGCTCATCCGCGCGATTCCTATTTCGTCCGAACTCCGCCCGCGCGAGATGCTACGCTCGATCCACCAAGCCAGCGACACGATTCGGTCCGGCGAAGTGGTCTGCATCTTTGCCGAAGGGCAGATTACCCGCATCGGCCAGCTGCTTCCCTTCCGACGCGGGATGGAACGGATCATGAAGAACGTCGATGCGCCCATCGTGCCGGTAAACCTCGACGGCGTGTGGGGCAGCATCTTCAGTTTCGAGCGCGGGCGTTTTCTGTGGAAGATGCCGCGCGCGATTCCCTATCCTGTCACCATCAGTTTCGGCAAGCCTCTGCCATCCACCGCCACAAGTTTCGAGGTGCGCGAAGCCGTGCAGCGATTGCAGACGGACGCCTGGGTTCATCACAAGAGCCGCATGCGCACGCTGCATCGCAGCCTCATCCGCACGGCGCACCGTTCGCCCTTCCGCTTTGCCATGGCGGACAAGCGCCGCCCGCGCACGAAGTGGGCCGGAGTGCTCCTCAGCGCGATCTTTCTCGCCCGGCGACTGCGAGGCGCATGGGCTGGCCAGGAAATGCTGGGCATCCTGCTGCCGCCCTCGGTCCCGGCGGCCCAGGTGAATTTTGCGGCGATGCTCGCGGGAAAGATCCCGGTGAACCTGAACTACCTGGCGTCGGAGGAATCGCTCGCCTCCTGCGCCGCGCAGTGCAAGCTGGAAACGGTGATCACCACCAAGGCTCTTCTCGACCACATTCCGCTGAAGGTTCCCGGTAAGGCGATACTGCTCGAAGACGCCGCCGCTGCGCCGACGCTACGCGAGAAAGCCATCGCGCTGCTGCTATGGTTTCTGCCAGGAAGGCTGCTCGAGCGGGCGCTCGCGGGCGGCAAGAGCAAGGACATCGACGACCTCGCCACCGTCATTTTCTCCAGCGGCAGCACCGGCGACCCCAAGGGCGTTATGCTGACGCATTACAACATCGCGTCCAATATCGAGCAGGCCGGCCAGACATTCCAGTTCGACAAAAAAGACTCCATGCTGGGCGTGCTTCCGTTCTTCCATTCTTTCGGCTTCACGGTGACTCTCTGGCTGCCCGCCGTGCTCGGGATCAGCGTGGTGTATCATCCCAGCCCGCTTGACCTGGGCGCCGTGGGGGATCTAATCCGCGACTACCGCGTGACGTTTCTGCTGGCGACGCCCACGTTTCTCCAGAAGTACACGGCGCGGTGCAACCCCGAGGATTTCGGCAGCCTGCGCTTTGTCGTCGCCGGCGCCGAAAAATTGCCCGAGCGTCTCGCGATCGCTTTCGAGGACCGGTTCGGCATCCGCCCGTTGGAGGGTTACGGCGCTACGGAATGTTCCCCGGTGGTTGCAGTGAACACTCGCGACTTCCGAGCGCCTGGATTCCATCAGGTGGGGGGCAAGCGCGGACATATCGGGCGTCCGTTGCCGGGGGTCAGCGTGCGCATCGTCGATCCCGATACGCACGCCCTTCTTCCCGTCGGCACACCCGGGCTTCTCATGGTGCGCGGTCCGAATGTGATGAAAGGCTATCTGGGCAAACCGGAGAAAACTTCCGAGGTGTTGCGCGATGGCTGGTACATCACCGGCGATATTGCTTGCCAGGACGAAGATGGCTTCCTCGCCATCACCGACCGCTTAAGCCGCTTCAGCAAAATCGGCGGCGAGATGGTGCCGCACATCAAAATCGAAGAACAACTGCACGAGTTCGCGGGCGTAACCGAGCAGTGCTTTGCGGTGACTGGGGTTCCCGACGGGAAAAAGGGCGAGCGGCTCGTGGTGCTGCATACCCTCGACCCCGAAGCATTGCAAGCCACGATGGAAAAGCTTTCGCAAGCCGGACTGCCCAATCTATGGATACCCCGCCCGAATCAATTCTTCCTCGTGGAGGAACTGCCGTTCCTCGGCACCGGAAAACTCGATCTGCGCCGCATCCGTGAAATTGCGCTCGAACTGTCCTCCGTCGGGAGCGAATAAAGCCCAGGCGGCCCAGCCGGAAGGGCGCGTTGATTCCGTTAGAATATCCCGAGCTTCACGTGCAGGAATTTTTTGGGGTTCTGGCGGAAGTCGCTCACCATTAACCGCATGTCTCCGGCGAGCCCGGTGAAATTGTCGTAAAACGCCGGATCGTTGAACATTTTCCCGAGCGTTCCCTGGTTGGAATTCAGTTTCCCGGTGGCATCGCGCACGTTGGCGGAGGCGTCTTTCAAGTTGGTGTACAGCGCGTCATCGTGAACCAGCTTGCCCAGGCTTCCCTTCCCCTCATTCACCCCATCGAGAAGAGTGTTCCCTTTATCCGTCAGGCTTTTGGCGCTGTTATAAAAGCCGGGGTCGTAGACCAGCTTGCCCATTGTTCCCTTCTGTTGTTCGACCGCGCCCAGCACGTTGTTCACGTGATCGACTGCTGTGGCGGTCTTATTGTAAATCTCATCCGAGGCGACCAGCTTGCCCATCGTGCCCTTCCCATCCTGGATCGACGTGACCAGCGCGTCCATTTTTTCCGCGGTTGAATCGAGGTGGTTATACAGCGAGGGATCGTTCATGAATTTCCCGAGTGTGCCATGGCCCTTGTGGACGTCATCCACGATTCCGCGCAGATCGTCGGAAAGCGCTCCGAGGTTCTGCATCAGGTCCGCGCCGCGTTCGACCATCTGCTTCATCGCGGCCTCTTCCTTGCCCGGCACCACGCCGTTCGGCGGGATCACCGACCCGGTCAACCCGCGCGAAATGGTCACGTAGCGGTTGCCCAGCAGGCCTTCGGTAATGAGGCTCGCGCTCGAATCCGTGCGTATATCGTTCTGATACTTCTTATCGATGCGCAAGACGAGCGTGATGTTGTGCCCCTGATCCTGCGGGTGCGGCGTAAGCGCGATCGATTGCACGTTGCCGATGGCCACGCCATCGAGGCGCACGGGAGCGCCGGTCTCCAGTCCCTCGACCTCCGGCAAGTAAGTCGTCAGCCGGTACTTCGGCCCGAGTATTCCGGCGCCGGTGACATAGAAAGTCCCCAGGGCCAGGATAAATAGCCCTGCGAGCACGAAGAGACCCACCCGAAGCTCCGTCCAGCTCAATTGCTTGCGTTGCGCCATCGCCTTCCCTCCTCAGTTCCAACTCTATTCCGCGGACGCCAGAAACTTTTTCAGGTACTCGTCGGACGAGTGCAGCATCTCGGCCGCATGGCCCTCGAAATAGACGCGACCGTCCCGCAACACCAGCACATTAGTGGGCGCGCCTGTCTGCAACGCCGTCGGAGGGGCCGACTGTTTTGCCCCGCCTGGCACCGGGCTTTGACCATCGAAATTCACGCGTATCAGACGCCCGCTCGATGGCTCCAGACGAAAGGCCGCCAGACCAAAAGCGTCCTGCACGCGGTGGGTGGCGAGAAGCGACGTCACGCCCTGCAGGTCGCGCCCGCGCAGCACCAGCATAATGATCGTCTGGGATGTTACCGGGTCAAGTCCCGCCGTGGGTGAATCGTAGAAAACGAGCGGAGGCCGGTCGACCAGAGCCCGCGCAATAGAAACGCGCCGCCGCATGCCGCCGGATAATTCCGCCGGGTATTGATCGACGGTCGCCTCCAACTCCACGAAGCGCAAGGCCTCCCGCACACGGATCTCGATCTCATCTTCCGCCACGTTTTCTTCCCGCAAACGGAAAGCGACGTTTTCGGCAACCGTGAGTGAATCGAACAGCGCGCCTTCCTGAAACACGAATCCCACATGGCGGCGAAAATCGAGAAGGTCCTGCTCCTTCATTTCGCTGAGTTCGTGGCCCATCACCCAGATGCGTCCCGCGTCGGGACGAAGCAGGCCCGCCGCCATCTTCATGATCAGGGTCTTGCCGGAACCGCTTTCGCCCAGCAGCACTTTGGTTTCGCCCGGCCACACTTCGAAGGAGACGCCTTGCAACACGTCGCCTTCATCGAAACCGATCCGCACATCCTTGAATGCGATCAGCGGCTCGCCCGGAACGGTCTTGGGGATTCCCTCTTCAGGCGCCGGGCGAGAGAGGTAGGTCATACGGAAGATTATAGAGGCATTTCCCCGCGATGCGGAGAAGCTTCGGTCAATTTAGTGTGCGGGAAACTCGAAAGAATCATCCGGCTTTTCCAAAAACGAAAAGAAGCACTTTCGCGAGGAAAAAATCGAAAACAAGCACCATCACCGACGAGATCACCACTGCCGAAGTGGTCGCGCGGCCCACGCCCTGCGTGCCGCCCTTTACCCGCAGACCCTGAAAGCAGGCGATGGTCGAAATCAGAAAGCCGAAAATCACCGGCTTGGCCATCCCCTGAACGAGATCGCCGCCCTCCAGCGCATCGATGGCGCGCGTCCAGAATTGGACGGCTCCCAGGCGCAGGGTGAAATACGCCACGATGAAGCCGCCGACCAATCCGACGAAATCCGCGACGGCGACGAGCAGCGGCAGCATCGTCACCATGGCAATCATGCGCGGCGTCACCAGCTTGCGGATGGGATCGGTTCCCAGCGCGCGCATCGCGTCCACCTGCTCGGTCACCACCATCGACCCCAGTTCTGAGGCGATCCCCGAGGCGTTACGCCCGGCAACCAAAAGCGCAGTGATGGCCGGCCCTAGCTCACGGACCAGCGAGAGCGAAACGGCGTCTCCTGTGAGCGCCGTTTCCCCAAAACGCTGGAACTGCCCGGCGGTCTGCAGCACCATCACTCCGCCAATAAAGAAAGAAGTGATCACCACGATCGGGAGAGAGCCCACCCCGATCTGGTCCATCTGCGCAAGGGTATCGCCCCAATACTGCGGAGGAGTGAAGACGTTCGCGACACACTGCATCACCAGCAGCGCATAGTCCTGCACGGCAAAGACTTGCCGTTTGAGGGTGTCCCCAAGCAGGGATGGGATGGATTCTACTTCGCTGGCCTCAGGCATCGTCAGGGGGGCTGCTGTGCCAACCTCGGCTCGGGTCTAGGTCCAACTCTAAGCTTAACTTGACCTTGCTTCGGGTGTCGCCCTAGCTTAGCTCCACGGAACTGAATTCAGCGTATCGTCCGCACTTCGGCGCGTCAAGCGATCACAATCCGTTCGTCCACCAGTATTTGCGTTCTGCTTGCCCAAAATGCAGCCGAAAAGCCCAGCTCGACTTTACGCCCGGCGTCGCGTCCGGTAGAATCTTTCGTTTGTCCTACATGATGAGGCCCAACTGAACATGCTGCGATTCGTCACTGCCGGGGAATCCCACGGGCAGGCCCTGCTGGCCTGGCTTTCCGGTCTGCCGGCGGGCGTCCCGGTCGATCTCGAGTTTGTGGGGCGCGAGCTTCACCGCCGCCAGCTGGGTTTCGGGCGCGGCGGACGCCAACGTATCGAGAAGGACCAGGCGGACTTTCTCGCCGGCGTACGCCATGGCAAGACTATTGGTGCGCCCATCGCGATGCGCCTCGAGAATCGCGACTGGAAAAATTGGGAGAAAGCGCTCCCGGTGGAAGATAGCGATGGCGCCGACGATGCCCAGCGCCACCTGACCGCGCCCCGCCCCGGCCACGCCGATCTTCCGGGTGCGCAGAAATTCGATTTTCACGACGCGCGTTACGTGCTCGAGCGGGCCTCCGCCCGCGAAACGGCGGCGCGAGTGGCGGCAGGCGCGGTAGCGAAATGCCTGCTGCGGGAATTCGGCATCGAGGTGCTCAGCCACACGGTGGCCGTGGGTCACGTGCGTCTCGAACGCGACGCGCGATGGGACGAGATCGTGGCGGTTTGCGAAAACCTCGAATCGCCGCTGCGCTGCATCGACCCGGACACCGAGGCGCGCATGAAAGCGGAAGTGGATCACGTGCTGCGTGCGGGCGATTCCGTGGGCGGAATTTTCGAAGTGGTCGCGCGCGGCGTGCCCGTTGGCCTGGGCACGCACGCGCAGTGGGACGAGAAGCTCGACGCCCGCATCGCGCGTGCTGTTATGTCCATTCAAGCGGTGAAGGCCGTCGAAATCGGCTCAGGAGTCGCCAACGCCGGAAGTTATGGCTCCGAGGTGCAGGACGAAATCCGCTACGATGATACGCGCAAGCGCTTCGATCGCTCCTCCAATCGCGCGGGGGGCCTGGAGGGCGGCATCACCAACGGTCAGGACGTGATTGTCCGCGGCTACCTGAAGCCCATCTCGACGCTGCGGCGGGCCCTGCTGACGGCGGACATGAACACCAAGGAAGCCGTGAAAGCAGCCTACGAGCGCTCGGATGTTTGCGTGGTGCCCGCCGGAGGCGTGGTCGGCGAGGCGATGGTCGCCTTCGAACTGGCGGCGGCGTTCCTGGAAAAGTTCGGCGGCGATTCTCTCGGCGAGACGCGCAGGAATTTCGACGGCTATCAGCGGCAGCTCGATAACTTTTAGGCGCAAGTTCGGTAATTTCGGGAAGGAAGCTCAGGAACAAGGCACGCGATGATTCATCCGATCGTTAAATACGGCGACCCGGTGCTCGAAACGCCGGCCAAAACGGTGGAAAAATTCGACGAGGAACTCCAGAAGCTCGTCGAGGACATGTTCGAGTCCATGTACGCCGCGCAGGGCGTGGGACTCGCGGCTCCGCAGATCGGCATCGGCGTGCGGGTCGCCGTGATCGACGTAAGCAACGGCAAGAATCCCGAGGCCAAGCTCGTGCTCGCGAATCCCGAAATCACTCACTCCGAAGGGACGCAGCGCGAAGAGGAAGGCTGCCTTTCGGTTCCGGGATTTCGCGGCAACGTCGAGCGGCCGCAGTATGTGACGGTGCGCGCGCAGGACGCGGCCGGCAAAGAATTTGAAATGCGCGGCGAAGGACTGCTGGCCCGCGCGTTCTGCCATGAAATCGATCATCTCCGGGGCGTTCTTTTCATCACCCACCTCAGCATGCTCAAGCGCGACATGATCAAGCGCAAGATCAAAAAGATGAAAAAAGCCGGCGAGTGGTAAATCGCCATGCCGCTGCGAATCGTCTTCTGCGGCACCCCCGCTTTTGCCGTGCCTGCCCTGCGTCAACTGATCGCCCAGCCTGATTTCCAAATTGCCGGAGTGATCACGCAGCCGGACCGGCCGCGGGGACGCGGAAGCGAAATATCGGTCTCCCCTGTTAAGAAGGTCGCGCTCGAAGCGGGCCTGCCCGTCTATCAGCCGGAACGGATCAAAGAGGAAGCCGCTCAGGAATATTTCAGAAACGTTGCGCCGGATGTGGTGGTGATTATCGCCTACGGGCAGATCATCCCCGCGCGGCTCATTGCGATTCCCCGGCTGGGATGGATCAACCTCCATGGCTCCCTTCTGCCGAAATACCGTGGCGCGGCGCCCATCCACTGGGCTATCGCCAATGGCGAAACGCGCACGGGCCTCACGACCATGCAGATCGACGCCGGACTCGACACCGGCCCGATGTTATTGAAATACGAAACAGAGATTGGACCGGATGAGACGTCTCCGGAACTCTATGCGCGGCTCGCGGAGGCTGGCGCCCCTCTGATGGTGGAAACGCTTCGAGGAATCGCCAGCGGCGCGCTTGTTCCCGATCCCGCAGGACGATTCGCAAAAAACGTTCGCGCCGCCCCTGAAGAAAGAAGACGGCCGCATCGACTGGTCGCTCGACGCGCAGCAGATTTACAACCGCATGCGCGGGTTCCAGCCCTGGCCGGGCGCGTTCACCGCGTTTCGCGGCAAGACGTGCCAAGTGTGGGGAAAGCCTGCGAAAGAAGCGTCTGAAACCGCCGCTCCGGGCACGCTGCTGATCAAAGGGGGCGAAATGCAGGTCGCCGCGGGCAACAGCACATCGCTACAATTGGAATCCGTACAAATGGAAGGACGCAAGAAAGTCACTGCGCGCGAATTCGCAAACGGCGCGCGGCTCGTCCCCGGCGATAAATTTGGCAATTAGCGCAGCGCGAAAAATTGCATTCGAAACCCTGCGGCGCGTCGAAGCCGAAGGCGCCTACGCCAGTGAAGTGCTGCATACGGTGCTGGGGCCTGGTATCAAGAACGAAGACGCGGCGCTGGCCACCGAACTCACGATGGGCGTGCTGCGGTGGCGCGGCCTGCTCGACTTTCTGCTCGAACGCCAACTGAAGAAGCCCGTCGCACGGCTCGATCTGGCGGTAGCCATCGCGTTGCGGATCGGCCTGTATCAGCTTCGATTCCTCGAGCGAATCCCGGCACGCGCGGCGGTGAACGAATCGGTAGAGCTCGTCAAACACGCAAGAAAAGCGTCTGCGGCTTCGCTGGTAAACGCGGTACTGCGCAGGCTGGCCTCCGAAGCTAACGCTCCCGGCGCGCGATTCCTGCCGGCGGATCTGCCCACCGCCGAACGCCTGGGCATTCTGCATTCGCATCCACGATGGATGGTGGAGCGGTGGCTGGCGCGCTTTGGCGAGGCAAGAACCACAGCTTTACTCGAAGCAAATAATCGCGCGCCTCGCCTGAGCTGCGCGCTGCACGATCCCTCCGGCCGGGAACTCGTGCTGGCGGAACTCAGGAAAGCCGGCATGACGACGGACGAAGGCCGGCTTCTGCGCTCGGCGTTCGCCGTGAGCGGAGGGAGTCCGGCGAGGACCGCGGCATTTCTTGCGGGGCAAATCTCGATTCAGGATGAAGCGTCGCAGGCCGTTTCGCTCCTGCTCGACGTGCGCGAGGGCGACCGCGTCCTCGATCTTTGTGCCGCGCCCGGCGGAAAGACGGCGACTCTCGCGCGCGCCGCGGGAACCAAAGGCTCGGTGGTAGCGGCCGATCTGCATCCACATCGCCTGAGGGCCATGCGCGAACAACTCAAGCGCATCAACCTGGCGCAGGTCACTCTGGTAAATCTGGACGCCACCAAACCCCTGCCCTTTCGCAGCGGTTTCGACCGCATTCTAGTGGACGCGCCTTGTTCCGGGACGGGCACGCTTTCGCGCCATCCGGAAATTCGCTGGCGGCTCCGTCCCGAGCAACTGCCCGAGCTTCACCAATTGCAGGTGGCCATTCTTTGCAGAGCGCTGGAAGGCCTCGCCCCCGGCGGCAGGCTTGTGTATTCCACCTGCTCGCTCGAGCCGGACGAGAATGAAGAAGTGGTCGCGGAGGCGTTGCGGGAAAACGAATCGATCAAGCGCGTGGCTGGTTCCACAGTAAGCGCAACGCTCGAAAGATATCTCGCGCCCGGGGTTCAGCCCGCAGAGTTAATCGACGCTTCCGGGCAATTCAGAACTCTTCCTGGCGAGCAGGCGACAGACGGGTTTTTCGCCGCCGTCCTGGAGCGGCATTGAGCCACGCAAACAAGCAAAGCGCTTTCAGGCTTGGAACCTCGCGGCGTTCCAATCCCGAAAAGGTGCTAGGCTCGTTGGCGAAAGGTACGAAACAACAGATGACGATACGCGAACGCGTGCAATGGGTGTTCCGAATGTCCCTGATGCTGTTCATTCTCGCGTCGGTGGCATTTCTGAGCGCGCTCACGGCCATGCGCTACGCCGTGCAGGGCCGCGAAGTGCAGGTGCCGGACGTTACCGGCAAGCGCTCGAGCGAAGCGCAGCAAACCCTGATGGCGCGCGGCATCGGGATGAAGGTCGAAGACCGCATCTACAATCCCCTGCCCAAGGACGCCGTGGTGAGGCAAAGCCCGCCGCCCCAAACAACGGTCAAGAAGGGCCAGTTCGCGCACGTAGTGCTGAGCCTGGGGCCGCAAAGGGAGACCGTCCCGCAGATCGATGACCGAAGCGTGCGCGCCGCGAAAGTAGAACTGTTGCAGTCGGGAATGCAGGTGGGCGAAGTCTCAAGCGTATACTTGCCGGACACTTCAGAAGACCTCGTCCTGCAGCAGGACCCCGCGCCGGGCAGTACCGACGCGGCCACGCCGCACGAGAATTTTCTGGTTTCGCTCGGGCCCCGCCCGCCTACTTACGTGATGCCCGATCTCGTGGGGCTCCCGCTCAACGAAGCCTTGTCGAAGCTGAACGGCGCCGGACTCAAGGTCGCCAAGATCGCAACTCCCTCCGCGCCGCCTTCCGGCCCCGGCGCTGTGCCGGGTGGGGTTGCCGGATCGGGAAGCGGTAACATCGTTGTCGCCGAAACGCCAGGCCGGGGCCACCCGGTCGATGCAAACACGATGATCACGCTGCAAGTCGGCCAGTAACCCGGTCAATGGTCCTGGCCGCATGAGACGGGTGACCCCGGGAGCAAGAGCCTTCCCCAACCCGCAAACCCCCTGTGCTAGAATTTAGCCTTCATGGCCTACGCAAGAATCGAGATCGCCCCGTCTATCCTGGCTTCCGACTTTGCCAGGCTCGGCGAGGAAGTTCGCGCGGTGGAAGAAGGCGGCGCGGACGTGATCCACGTGGACGTGATGGACGGCCACTTCGTCCCCAACATTTCCATCGGGATTCCGGTCGTCGAGTGTCTTCGCAAGGCAACCCGGCTGCCCCTCGACGTGCATCTGATGATCGACACGCCGGAGGAGTATATCGACGAGTTTGTGCGCGCAGGCGCCAACCGCGTGCTGGTTCACGAGGAGTCGACCGCGCATCTGGACCGGGCGCTCACCATGATCCGTGAGGCCGGTGCGGAGGCTGGTGCGGTGATCAATCCGGCGACGCCCGTGGCGATGCTCGCGGACGTTCTCGATAAGATCGATACGGTGCTGGTGATGTCCGTGAATCCCGGCTTCGGGGGACAGAAGTTCATCCCCCATGCCTTCGAGAAAATCCGCCAGCTCGACCAGTGGCGCTCAAGGTATAATGCGGCCTTCCGCATTGAAGTGGATGGCGGCGTGGACATGGAAAACGCCGCTGAACTGGCGCACGCGGGAGCCAATACCTTTGTCGCCGGGACGTCGATCTTCCACACATCCAACCCTGTGGAGGCGACTCGCCAGATGCGCAGGCTGTTAAGCAACGCGATCAGTCAAAAGGTCTAAAGACGGGGTTGATGCCAAACCGCATGCCAAAAATACTCAGCAAGAATCGGTTCCTGTTAGCGGTAGTGGCTTTTTCGCTGTGCGCGTGCGTCTATTCCGCGTATGGCCAGGGCTCTTCCACGCCCTCCGCCCAGACTGGGTCGTCGGGGGCAGCCCCGCCTCCCCCTCCGGCGCCGGCTAAACAGACTTCGCCGAAGCCCCAGACGGCGCAAAAAGCAAAGCTTCCAGGCAAAGGAAAAGCGGTTCCCGCTGAACCCTCGGCTGAGCCGGACAAAGTGCTTTACGACCGGGCGATGGTGGACCTGAAGAAGTCCAGGTTCATCGAGGGCCGTCTGGCGCTTCAGACTCTGATCAACACGTATCCGGACAGCGAGTACCTGGCCAAGGCCAAGCTCGGCGTGGCCGATTCCTATTACCGCGAGGGCGGCACGTCCAACACCACCCAGGCCGTTTCGGAATACAAGGACTTCATCACCTTCTTCCCTTTTCTGGATGAAGCCGCCTACGCGCAGATGCAGATCGCCATGGCGCATTACAAGATGATGGAGAAGGCCGACCGCGACCGCACCGAAGCGGACAACGCCGAGGACGACTTCCAGACGTTTCTGCTGAAGTATCCCCAGAGCCCGCTCGTTCCCAAGGCCGAGCAGCGGCTGCGCGACGTGCAGGAGGTTCTGGCCGCGAGCCAGTACCGCGTGGCGCGTTATTACTATTTGAAGAACGATTTTCCAGCTTCCGCCGCGCGCCTGGTAGACCTGAGCCAGCGTTATCCGCTTTTCAGCCAGAGCGACAGCACCCTCTGGATGCTGGGCGATGTGTATTCGCGCGCCAAGCAATTCTCCAAGAACGAAGACGACAAGAATCACTGGGCCGACCTTGCGGGCGATTGTTACCGGCGGATCGTGACGAATTATCCGCTGTCCAAGCTGGCGCCCGATGCCAAAGCCCGCTTGACGGCAATGGGCATGCCCGTACCGCCACCCGACCCGAGCGCGGTGGCGGAAATGAAGAAAGAGCAACTGTACGAGAAGCAGCACACCCAGCACGCCTTTGTGCGTTTGCCAATGGAAATGCTGAAATCGATGCCCGACGTGGCGATGGCAGCCCACAGCGGCCAGCCTAACCTGAATCCACCGGACGATGCCGTTTCCGCGACCGACGTGCTGAAGCCGGGCGCTGCTGGCCCGTCCTTCACCCTGGCGATGCGGCCCTCCGCGAACCCCGGCGCGGGCCCCGAAGCGACCGATACCGGCACGCCGGTCGAAGCCGTACCCGTGGCCTCCGATTCCTCGTCAAGCGCACCCGGAAACAACCTGGGCGTGCAAATTATCGAAGCCCCCAATGGATCCGGCGGCGACGCGGCCCCCGCCGCGGCGGAAACCTATGCCCCTCCCGCAGCCGCTGATCCCTCTGCTCCACCCACAATTACCCTTCAGCCCACAACGGCAGCCAGCGCTCCGCCAAGCGCTACCCCCGGGCCGGCTGCCTCGGCACCGCAGGCTTCTGGCCTTACGCAGGCAACCACTGGCACCGGCGGAACGATTGCTCCAGTAACAGTAGCTCCCGAGAAGGCTGCCAAGGCCGACAGCAAGACCGAATCGACCAGCAAGAAAAAGAAGGGCATACATAAGGTGATTCCTTTCTAGATCGATTGTTTACCCGCTGCTAACAACTCCGGCACGCCCGTACCTTGGGCCGGTTGACGCTATCGTCGCGGAATGTTTAGCTGTATCGATAGCAAAAGGGGCGGGTCACGGTGGACAGGTGTCGAATCGCCCTCTCGGGGAACCCAAGTGCCTAGAATTCTCGTCGCGGACGACAATACCAATATTCAGAAGATGGTCGCGCTGGCGTTTCACGATCGCGGCATCGATGTCACCGCCGTAGGCAATGGTGAAGCGGCCGTGCGCCGCTTGCCGGAATTGAACCCGGACCTGATCCTTGCGGACATCTTCATGCCCGTGCGCAATGGCTACGAGCTCTGCGAATGGGTAAAAAAAGACGAAAAATTCGCTCATATTCCCGTAATCCTGCTCGTCGGAGCTTTCGATCCCCTCGATGAAAAAGAAGCGCGCCGCGTGGGCGCGGACGGCGTCCTGAAGAAGCCCTTCATTCCTCCCGATCCGCTGATCGCGATGGTAACCGCGGCGCTTGAAAAGCAATCGAAGCTTCCCGTCGAAACCGTCGCGGTGAAGCGAACGGCGCCCGCACCGCCCGCTCCGGTGGCAGCCGCCCCTGTACCCGCCAAAGTCGAGATCGCACCCGTCCCGGAGTTTCCGGAACCCAGCGTTGACGATGCCTCTCTCGCCTACGGTTTCGGGAGCGGACGTCGTGCGCTCGATGAGGAAGATGCGGGTGAGCCTGCAGCGCCTCTCGCGCCCAAAGCCGAAGCTGGACAGGAAGTCGAGGAAGAATTCGAGGGCGCGTCGACCACCAAAGACTGGCGTCGCTCGGCGATGGAATTTGAGATACCGGAGGAAACCTCCCGGAGACCCGCTTTTTCTTCTGACGAGGATATGGGATCGAGCTTCCCTTCCGAAGCGGATGTGCCGCCGCGACACGTGCCCATTCCCGAGCCAGTGAAAGCGATCGAGGCTCTAGCGCAGAAAGCTTCGGAACCGGCGCCGTCTATTTCCTGGCCGCCCGTTGCGAAAGCCGAAGTGGAAGTGGAAAACGAAGCCACGCCCGCGCAGCCACTGCAACAAGCGCCCGAAACGGAAATCCAGGAAGCTCCCGCAGTAGAAGCACAAACGGAGCCCGGACCAAACTTCGCATCGAAGGCCGCCCACTGGATGGATCTGATGGCTTCCCCGGCGGAGAAGCCGCAGGGCAACTGGTTCACCTCCATATTCAGTGCGCGCAAAGATACCGATCAGGAACAAACCTCCAGCGAGCCGCAGCTTGAGAAGACTCCGGTTTCCGGCGCGGTACCGTCAATCTCAGACGAGCCCGAGGCTCGCCACCACGCCCAGGTTGAGGAGAACGTTGAGGCGAGCGTTCAATCTGTCGTTGAGACGCGCGCCGAAGCACCCAGCCAGGAGTTGAATGTGGCCGCTGAAGCGATCCCTTCCCACGAGGCGGCGGAAGCCACCGTGGTGAACGCTGCCGAAGAAGACGAACCCTTCTTCGCCGATGAGCCGGAAACGATCGCGCCCACCTTCGCCGTCCCGTCCGCCGCGAGCGAAGAACCCATCGCCGCGTTAGAGCCGGAGATTCGAGCAGAAATCGCGCCCGAAGTTCATGCAGGCGTTCAGGCAGAAGCTCAGCCAACCGCGCTTGCGGACGTTACAACGGAAGTAGCGCCGCCCGTTCAGATAGACGCCTGGAAACAGGTTCAGAAAGAGGCGGCCAAAGAAGAGCCGGAAGAGTTGCAGAGCATTGACGAGCCGGTATTTGACGAACCCGTATTCCCCACGGAAGAAATCATGGCGGGAACTCCCGGACCCGTCGACCGGACTTCCGCTGAGGTCTCAGGCGAACTCATTGCAGAAGCCTCCGATGAACCGACATTGGCGAAGGACCCTGCACTCGTCGAACCTCCTGCCGTACATGTGACACCCGAACCGCTGCTCGTCGACGAATTGCCCGTCGGCCGTTCGACCTATGGCGCGCGTGAACAGGAGGTCGCGCCGTTGTACTCGTTCCTTTCGACAATGCCGAAGGCGTCCGTTCCTGCCGCAGTTGCCGAGCCAGTCACCGAATCCGCGGCCATGCCGGAAGAACCGGCGCTTCACGATGAAGATCGTACGCTCGAATTCTCGTCGTCCACCTTTAGCAAACCATTCCCGGTGGCGGCCGTGCCCCATCGCGAACAACTCGCTCACATCCCGTACCTGAATCCCCCGGTGGACTTTCATCAGTCCTCCGGCACCAAAGACAGCGATTCGGCGCCTTCCCCGACGGTCGATACGATCGTGCAGAAGGTCCTCGAAAAACTGGAGCCGCAGATCCGCGAACTCCTGTCCCAGAACGTGCTGAAACCGCTGGTCGAAAATATGCTGCAAAGCGAACTCGAAAAGAAGGGCCGCTAGCCGCCTCCCGCCAACGCCCGGATTCTGGCGCTTGCCTGGCTCAGCAGCTCTACAAGCTCGGTATTTGACGCCTCCCACAGTCGCCGCTTATATTGCTTGTATCGCTTAATATTAGTTGTTCCGCCTCACAACGAAATTCAACCGACATAGGGGAAGAATGCCGCGAGAAATACCCAAGGCGTACGAGCCGCAGGAGATCGAAGAACGCTGGGCCAAGTCCTGGTTCGACGAGAAGCTGTTTCGCGCCGAAAACTCGGGAAACGGGCCCATGTTCTCGATCGCGCTGCCGCCGCCCAATATTACCGGCTCCATCCATATTGGCCACATGCTGGAGCACACGCAGATCGACATGCTGGTCCGCTGGCACCGCATGCGCGGGCACCGCACGCTCTGGCTCCCCGGGATGGACCATGCCGGAATCGCCACGCAGTTCGTGGTGGAGCGCCAGCTCGCGAAGGAAAAGATCCGCAGGCAGGACCTCGGCCGCGAGGAATTCGAGCGGCGTGTGTGGCAATGGAAGGCGGAGAGCGGCGGAGTCATCAAGGAGCAGATGATCCGGCTCGGGGCGTCCTGCGATTGGACACGCGAAAAATTCACGCTCGAGCCGGCGCTCTATCGCTCGGTGCTCGAGGCGTTTCTGCGGCTCTACCGCGAGGGGCTGATCTATCGCGGCCGCTACATGGTCAACTGGTGCCCGCGCTGCCAAACCGCCATCAGCGACCTGGAAGTGGTCCACATCGAGCGGCCCGGCAAGCTCTGGCACATTCGCTATCCGATCCTGGGCGCTCCCGCCGGAGGAAATCAGTATCTGGTTGTCGCCACCACGCGGCCGGAGACGCTGCTGGGCGATACCGCCGTGGCCGTACATCCGGACGACGAGCGCTATCAGGCGCTGGTCGGCAAGTCCGTACTGCTGCCGCTCATGGACCGCGAAATTCCAGTGATCGCGGATACCTACGTGGACCGCGAGTTTGGCACCGGCGTGGTGAAGATCACGCCCGCGCACGATCCCAACGACTTCGAGGTCGGCAAGCGCCACAACCTGCCCGAAATCGACGTGATGACCGGGGACGCGCATATGAGCGAGGCCGCGGGCAAATATGCCGGGCTGGACCGGTTCGTCGCGCGCGCGCGCATTGTGGAAGACCTGCAGGAACTGGGCCTTCTCGAAAAAATCGAAGACATCACGCACGCCGTGGGCGTCTGCGACCGCTGCAAATCCGAAGTGGAGCCCCGCATTTCCACGCAATGGTTCTGCAAGATGGCTCCTCTGGCGGAGCCCGCGAAAAAAACGGTGCGCGAAGACTTAATTGAGGTCGTGCCCGACAACCAGCGAACGATCCTGCTGAACTGGCTCGACAACATTCGCGACTGGTGCATCTCGCGGCAACTCTGGTGGGGCCACCGCATTCCTGTCTGGCATTGCGCCGATTGCAAGGAAATGGTGCCGGCGCTCAATTCGCGTGTAGAAGTCATCGACGGACGCGCGCGCGCAGCAGGCGTCCCGACCACATGCCCCAAGTGCGGCGGCGCAAAGCTCACGCAGGATACCGACGTGCTCGACACGTGGTTCAGCTCGGGCTTGTGGCCGTTTTCGACGCTCGGCTGGCCGGACGACACCGAAGACCTGCGCACGTTCTACCCCACCAGCCTGCTCATCAGCGGCTACGACATTCTGTTCTTCTGGGACGCGCGGATGATCATGACGGGGCTGCACCTCACCGGAGGTGCCGATCTATCGCAGCGGATTCCCTTCCGGCGGCTCTACCTGCATTCGCTGGTGCGCACCGCCGAAGGCGCAAAAATGTCCAAGACCAAGGGCACCGGAGTCGACCCGCTCGATCTAACGCAGAAGTTCGGCACCGACGCGCTCCGCTACATGCTCGCCAGCATGGCCGCGCCGGGCACCGACATTATTTTGAGCGAGGATCGCATTCTCGGCGCCCGCGCGTTCGCCAACAAAATCTGGAATGCCGCGCGGTTCCTTTTCGTGAACCTCGAAAAAGTGGAGTCGCAGGGCATCGAAATCGAGGAAATCGCCGCGCCGGAAATTCGCGCAAAGGCCCCTTACGCGGTGCCCGGCGAGGGAGCGCTCGCCCACCGTTGGATTTTTTCCCGGCTTGCGGGTGTGTCCGCGCAGGTCAACGACGCGCTCGAGAATTTTCGCTTTCACGAGGCGTCGCAACTGATCTACCACTTCTTCTGGGGCGATTTCTGCGATTGGTACATCGAGTGGGTGAAGCCCCAGATTACCTCGGCGGACCGCGCCGTCGCCTTGCCGGCGTGGCGCAACATATTCGCGGCGCTCGAAGCCGCCCTGCGCCTGTTGCACCCGGTGATGCCCTTCCTCACCGAAGAACTGTGGCACCGGCTGCCCCAGGCTCCCGGCGCTCGATCGATCGCGCTCGCACCCTTCCCCGAGCCGCGAGCCGAATGGACGGACAGCGCCGTCGAAAAAAGCATGGCCTACCTGCAAGGCGGGATCGTCTCCGCGCGGAATCAGCGCGCGGAATTGAAGATTGCCCAAAAGGAAAAAGTGCCCGCCGAAGTGCTGATTCTTGACGAGCACGAACGCAGCCTCGTGGAAGACAACCGGGACACGATTATGCGCCTCGCTTCCCTTTCGGAATTGCGGGACGCACCGCGCCCGCTGGCCGGTTCCGGTGGCGCGGCGGTAGCCGTGAGCGCGGACCTGGATATTCGCGTCATCTACGAAGCGAAGGTGGATCGCACTGCGGAGATCGCGCGGATTCGGAAGGAAGTCGAGCGTCTAGAAAAAGACGTCGAATCGAAGAAGAAGCGCCTCGCCGATGAGAGCTTTCGCAGCAAGGCTCCCGCCAAAATCGTCCAGGATCTCGAAACCACGCTCGTCGAGCGACAGGCCGAGTATCAAAAGCTGCTCGACCGATTGAAACAGCTTGAGTAGTCGCGCACCACGGGCGTCGCTGCCCATGGATTGGAAGCGAATTCCGGGGTCCTTGACCTGCCCCTTGGTCTGCCACTTCGCCTGCCGCTTCCCTCGCGCTTGTTCGCGACATGACCGTCGAGTATCCTGCGTGACTCACAATGCCTAAGAAGGCCATTGCCGGCATTCAAGGGACTACCGATCGTCGCATCGACGCGCTGCTGTCGCTGCTCGCGGAAAATTCGACGATTGTGATCAGCGGCGCCAAAATCGCCCGGGAAATCGGCGTCACGCGGCAGCAGGTGTGGCGCTGGATCGAAAAGCTGCGCGCGCTGGGCGTGCGGGTAAAAGGCCATCCGCACACGGGCTATCACATCGAGCGCATGCCGGACATTCTGGCCCCGCAGATGCTGAGCCACCGGCTGTATGGCACGCAGTTCGCCCGGCGCATCCATCACTTCTTCAAGATCGACTCCACGAATAATGTGGCGATGCGCCTTGCCGAACAGGGTGAGGCGCACGGCGCCATCGTGCTTGCCGAAGAGCAGACGGGAGGCCGCGGACGCGCTGGCCGCTCGTGGGTCTCCGAAAAATCCACGGGAATCTATTGCACGATCCTCCTGCGCCCTGCCATTCCACCCGCGCACGCACCGCTGCTCACGCTGGTGGCGGGACTCGCCGCGCGCGATGCAGTTGCCGAAGAACTGGTGAGCACTCCTGACATCCGCTGGCCCAACGATCTGCTGGTGGGCGGGCGGAAATTCGCGGGAATCCTCACGGAGATGCACGCGGAGCCGGATCGCATTCACTACGCCGTGGTGGGCATCGGGATCAACGTGAACCAGTCGAAAATGCCGCCGGAGCTGGCGGAGATCGCCACGTCGCTCAAGATCGAGACAAAAAAGACGCACTCGCGCTTCGAACTGCTGATCCGGTTGCTGCGCCACTTCGATCGCTACTACAATCAATTTCTCTCCGACGGCGCCCAGCCCATCGTGCGGCGCTTTGCGGAAGTGTCGAGCTATTTTCGGGGCAAGCGGGTGCGGATCACCACTTCGACGGAAACCTTCACCGGGACAACCGCGGGACTGGAGCCGAGCGGAGTGCTGCGTGTGGCGCGTGACGACCGGTCAGCGACCGAACTCGTGCTTTCAGGCGACGTGGCGGAGGCAGACTGAATGCTTTTAACGCTGGATGTGGGCAATACGAACACGGTGCTCGGCGTGTTTCGCGGCAAGGAACTCGTCGCGCACTGGCGGCTGACCACGGCGCGCGACCAGACCGTCGACGAATACGGCATTCTCACGCGCGACCTTTTCACGCTCGCGGAGCTGGAGCCGAAGGCGATCAACGGCATCATCATCAGTTCCGTCGTCCCGCCGCTCAACCGGACGCTTGCGGAAATGTCGCGCAAGTATCTCAGTCAGAAGCCGCTGTTCGTCGAGCCCGGCGTCAAGACGGGCATGGCCGTGCTCGTCGATAATCCGCTCGAAGTGGGCGCAGACCGCATCGTGAACGGCGTCGCCGCGTTCGAAAGATATGGCGGCCCGTGCATCGTGGTCGATTTCGGCACGGCGACCACCTTCGATGTGATTTCCGCGCGCTGCGAATATCTGGGCGGCGCGATTGTCCCCGGGCTGGGAATTTCGTCCGAGGCCCTCTTTTCGCGCGCGGCGAGGCTTCCACGTGTGGAAATCAAAGACCCCGGCAAAGTGATCGGCACCAACACCGTCGCTCACATGCAGTCGGGCCTTTATTACGGCACGGTGGACATGATCGACGGCATGTTATCGCGCATGAAAGCCGAGCTTGGCAGTCCAGCGAAAGTAATCGCTACGGGCGGGTATGCCACCCTTCTCGCGGGCGGATCGAAGCATATCGAACACACCGACGAGTTTTTGACGCTGGAAGGATTGCGAATTATCTGGGAGCGCAATCAAGCGGGCGCTGGCGCAGCCGAGCGGAGCGCCGCGCACAAAGATGCTTCGTTCGCCTTCCGCGCGCGCCAGAAAATAGGGCAGCTGAATTCAGTCCCTCAGCGGGCATACCGGAACATTCGACGGAGAATCGATAATTTCCATCGCGGCAAATCTGGAGCACATACGCAAGCGCATCGCGAGCGCAGCGGCGCGAGCCGGACGCCGCGCTGAGGAAATCACTCTCGTTGCGGTATCGAAAACCTTTCCGGCGGAGGCCATCCGCGAAGCCTGCACCTCCGGCTTGCGGCATTTCGGCGAGAACCGCCTTCAGGAGTGGGAAGCAAAGCGCGGCGCGCTGGCGGGGCTCGATGCGACGATGCACTTCATCGGGCATTTGCAGAGTAATAAGGCGCGGCGCGCGGCGCACCTGTTCGATCGTATCGATTCGGTGGATAGCCTCGCGCTCGCCCAGAAGCTTCACACAGCCGCGGCCGAGGAAGGAAAACGCCTCCCGATTCTGATCGAGGTCCATCTCGGAGACGAGGCGACAAAGCACGGAGTTCGTGAGGACGATGTGCTTTCCCTTGCCGAAGCGATTGCCGCGCTGCAGCATCTGGAACTGCTCGGGCTGATGACGATTCCGCCCTATTTTGACGACACCGAACAGGTGCGTCCGTATTTTCGCAGGCTGCGCGAGCTTCGCGACACAATCAGCCATGCGCTGGGCAGTCCCCTGCCGGTACTTTCCATGGGGATGAGCCACGATTTCGAGGTCGCGATCGAAGAAGGCGCCACGGAGATTCGCATCGGCACCGCGCTTTTCGGCGGCCGCGCAGCTCATGATTGATTGCAATCGTGAAATCTATAAGTCCAGATTAGGTTAAACTGATTCGCCCATGAGCGTGATCGACGAAGTCCTCGCCGCAAACCAGCTGTACGCGCGCACGCACGAATTGCGCCACCTGACGCCACGCCCCGCACGCAAGCTGGCCATCCTGACGTGCATGGATACGCGTCTTTCGATTCGCACGCTCGGCCTCAGCACCGGAGACGCGCACATCATTCGCAACGCCGGCGGCATCGTCACCGACGACACGCTACGCTCGCTGGTGATATCGCATCATCTGCTGGGCACCGCGGAAATCATGGTCATCAATCACACCGATTGCGGGCTGATGCAGGCCAGCGAGGACGATTTGCGCGCGGACATCCAGCGCCGAACCGGAACCGCCGCGGTTGCTCCCGCTTTCTTCTACGCCTTCAAGGACGTCGACGAAAATGTCCGCCAGCAGCTGCAGAAGCTCCGCACGCACCCCTGGATTCCGCGCGACATTCCCATCCGCGGCTTCGTCTACGACGTAGCCACCGGCCTTCTCCGCGAAATCAAGGATTCCTGACGCACTAACTGCGCGGCGCCGGGTCGTCTTTGTGAATCAGGGGGATTGCCGCGCAGGCGAGCAGCGAGAACCCTCCCAGCACGATGAAGCTGGCCTTGAAGGTGCCCGTCAAATCGGCGAGGTGGCCTACGAAGGGTGCGCCGCCGAGGATCATCATGATCCCGAGCATGTTCACGAGCCCCATCGCCGCGCCGGCGCGGCCGGGGAATAACGCTCCGGCGCGCGAAAACATCGCGGCGTATGGCAGGCCGACGCCCATACCAATCAGCACCACCGCCGTCAGCGCGATTCCCAGCGTGATCAGCGAAGTCACGAACGCGAAGCAGCCCAGCGCAATCATCAGGAGGCTTCCCAACAACAACGGGCGGATTCCCATGTGCCGGCGCAATACGCCTCCCAGCGGCCGGGAGACGATGCCCAGCAACAGCACCAGCGACCCGATGAGTCCAGCTTCAGTGGCGGGAACCTTCATTACTTTGGTGAGGATCACCACCACCCACGATCCCACTACCACGGACAGTCCGAAAGTAGCCATCTGCAACAGTCCCAGCAGCCAGAGCTGCGGGGCGAGCAACATTTCGGTGAATCGCCCGGGTGGAGAAGCAACGGGGGCCACCGTGGGCGCAGCCGCCAGCCAAATGATCGCCGCGGCAATCGCCATTCCGGCGGAAACGAGAAACGTCACGCGCCAGCCCGCGACCAGGTTCAGCCGGGGCACCGCGAGAATCACGAAGCCGGCACCCATCTGGATCGAGCCTCCAAAGAATCCCTGCGCCACGTGAAGGCGCGGCCCGGCGAGCGCCTGGTGAATGTACCGCGCGCCTCCCACAAAGCAGACGCCCGTCCCCAGGCCGGTGAAAATCTTGCATGCGAGCAACTGCCAGTACGCGCCGGCAAATGCGAGTCCGAGGTTCCCCAGCGCCACCCAGGCGAGCGCGAAGACGAGAACGCGCTTGGCGCCCAGCCGGTCGACGATGTGCCCTCCCGGAATCTGCATCGCTGCGTGGGTAGCGAAAATGCCGGTCGTCAGGAAGCCGGCCAGAGCCTGGTTGAAGCCGAACTCATGCATCAGCGCCGGGGCGAGAGGCGCGTGATTGGTGTAATTCGCGGAATACGCGAAGGCGACGATGCAGCCGCAGACCAGCGCGGCGCGCTGCGATGACGGAGATAATCCCGGCGTGGACGCGTTCGACACTCGATTTTCCTGCAGGACGCTCACAGTGTGCCCTGCTCGGCGACGGCTCGGAGCAGAGTCGCTGTCGTAAGCCCGGACGCATTTCCAGCTGTGTTCATTTGAATTCCTGACTCTTTATTCTGGGTGTATGAATGTCTTCGGCAAGCAAGAAATTGTAGAGGAAGACCCGCGTTTCCGCTCGACTTATTTTCGCAGCCGCAACACCCACAAAAGACCCGCGAGCCACCAGAGGAGGTGATAATGTCGGGGCTCGCGACGGCGCACAAACATGGAGATTCAAGAACGCGACGGAAGATTGACGTTTGCGGTGCGCGTCGCCCCACGGGCCAGCCGCAACGCCATCGAAGGCGAATACCAGGGCGCGCTGAAGGTGCGCCTGACGGCGCCTCCGGTGGACGATCGCGCAAACGAGGCGCTGCGCGAACTCCTGGCCGGAGCTTTGAACGTGCCGCTGTCGGCTGTTAGAATCGTGAGCGGACTCAAAAATCGCACGAAGCGCATCGCAATCGCAGGCGCGTCAAAAGCACGCATTGCCGCGCTGATCGCGCCAGTATCAAAAGGCGCGCGGTGACTCGCGCGAAAGAATCGTCCATCGAATGCCCGACATTCACGCCATTCAAGCCGAGCTGAAGGCCGCCAAGCTCGACGGCTGGCTTTTCTACGACCACCATCACCGCGACCCCATCGCCAGTCGCGTGCTTGGGCTCGGCGAAGACAGCATGGCTACACGGCGCTGGTTCTATTACATTCCGGCGCGCGGCGAGCCGCGGAAGCTCGTTCACCGCATCGAGCAGGGCATGCTCGACTCACTGGATGGCCGCAAATACGTCTACTCAGGCTGGGAGGAGCTGCACAAAACGCTTCCCAAACTTCTTTCAGGCGGCAAGAAAATCGCGATGCAGTATTCGCCGGAGAACAACATTCCCTATATCGGGCTGGTGGACGCCGGAACCGTCGAGCTGATCCGCAAGCTGAAAAAGGCAGTAGTGAGTTCCGCCGACCTCGTGCAGAAATTCGAGGCGAGCTGGTCGCCCGAGCAACTCGAATCGCACCTCGAAGCGGGCCGGATCGTCGACCGCGTGCGGCAAGGTGCCTTCGAGGAGGCGGCTGCGCGCGTATCGGACGGAAAGCCGCTCACGGAATTCGAGCTGCAGCAATGGATGCTGGACCGCTTTCGCTCCAACGGCCTGGTGACTGCCGAGCCACCCATTGCCGCCGTGCAGCCCAACAACGGCAACCCGCATTACGAGCCGAAGCAGGGCGAGTCGCGACTGATCCGCGCGGGGGATTTGCTGCTTCTCGACATCTGGGCAAAGAGCAATCGCCCGGGAAGCGTCTATTACGACATCACCTGGGTGGGCTACCTGGGAGAGCGCGTTCCGGACTCCTACGCGAAAATCTTTCGCATCGTACGGCAGGCACGCGACCGCGCCGTCGATTTTGTGAAGGAGTCCGTGGCGAAGTCGCAAGACGATCCACGGCTGGGAAGTGGATCGCGCCGCCCGCGAGACCATCCGCAAGGCCGGTTACGGAAAATATTTTGTGCATCGCACCGGCCACAGCATCGGGCAGGACGTTCATGGCAACGGCGCGAACATGGACGGCCTCGAAACCAAAGACGATCGCAAAATCGTTCCGCACACCTGCTTTTCCATCGAACCCGGCATTTATCTGCCGGAGTTTGGAATTCGCAGCGAAGTGAATGTCTACGTGGATGAGAAGGAAGCCCGCGTCACCGGGGCCATTCAAGAGGAAATCCTGCCGCTGCTGGCCTGAGTGACTGTGACGGAAACCCAAGTAAGCGAACCCGGACTGCCGGATATCCCCCCGCCGCCGCAAGCCCCCAAGCGGCAGTATATCGCCCCGTTTGTCGCGCTGGCCGCCTGGATCCTGCCGGGCTCGGGCCATCTGCTGCTGGGACGCTGGGGACGCGCGCTCACTTTTTTTCTGGTGGTAAGCGGCCTGGCGATTACCGGCTTTCTGGCAAAAGGACAGGTGTTCCCTCCCCACTCGGACGATCCGTTCGGAACACTCGGATTTCTCGCCGACGCCTGCTCGGGAGTCTTCTTCGTGCTGGCGCACTTGTTCGAAAAAACAGGGCCGGATGTTTCGCGCGCCGCGGGAGATTACGGCACGCGCTTTGTGGCCGCCGCCGGCATCGTGAATCTGCTCAGTGTGCTGGATGCATTTCGAATTGCAGTCGGCGGCAAGACCTAAGTGAGGCCCCGTGCATTTTAGTCACTTCGCCATGATGGTGGCGTTCGCGCTGCTTGTTTCGGCGGCGCTCGGCTGCCTCGCGCCCCCGGGCCGGCGCACGACCCCGGAAAGAATCAAATACGCCGTGTGGTCCTTCGCGCTCTTCCTCGGAATTGCCGTAGGTGTTGCGTGGCTGATGTACCCCTTCTCCCGTTAGGCGCTCGGCCTTAGGCGGTCGCATTCGACGTCGCTACCGCAATGCGAACGCAAAAAGCGAGTTGCCCGCGGCAATCAGGACGTATTGTTTGCCGTCCGCAAGGTAGCTCATCGGCCCCGAGTTCATGTCGCCACCAAGATTCACTTTCCAAAGCAGGGCGCCGGAATTGGCGTCGAACGCTTGAAAATAACCCTCCCGGCCGCCCGTGAACAGGACGTCGGAAGCAGTCGTGAGGATCCCGCTGGTATCGACGTCGAACATATCGAAGGACCATTTCTTCTGCCCCGTGTGCGGATCGATTGCGATCAGCGCCCCGCGGCCTGCTGCGTCGGTGTACACATTCACAGGCCCCCTTCGCGACACACCCGGCGCATTGGGAAACGGCGAATTCACGATCCCGCCGCCAAAACGCTGGCCTTCCCTGTATTCAATGGGAGGCCCTCCCTCAAAAATATTGGCGTAGTCCTGCCAGGTCGAAAGATAAAAAAGCCCGGTGCGCGGGCTATACGACGGCGAGTAAAAATTCGTGGCTCCCTGCACCCCGGGAAACGTTGGCGTGCCGGGAGGCTGAGGCGTGAGGATCGGCCTGCCCGTCTCTTCATCCAATCCGCTGGCCCAGTTGACCTTCGCGAAAGGCTTCCCCAGAAGAAACTTGCCCGTGCTTCGATCCAGAACGTAAAAGAAGCCGTTGCGATTGGCCGAGAGCAAAAGCTTGCGCGGAGTTCCGCTCCAGTTGGTATCGATCAAGACGGGTACTTGCACAGCGTCATAATCGTGCGGATCGTTCGGAGTAAATTGAAAATGCCACTTCAGAGTGCCGGTGTCGGGGTCGAGAGCGACGATCGAGTCGGAATAGAGATTGTCGCCCTCACGCTGCGCGTTGTTGAAGTCGGGCCCGGGATTGCCGATGCCCCAGTAGGTGAGGTTGAGTTCAGGATCGTAGGAGCCGGTGACCCATACGGATGCGCCTCCATGTGCCCAGGAATCTCCGTTCCAGGTCTCGTGTCCCGGCTCGCCGGGGCCTGGAATCGTATAAAATTTCCAGGCCTGCGTGCCCGTCTTCGCCTCATACGCGGCAATGAATCCGCGAATGCCGTATTCGCCGCCTGCGACTCCCACCAGCACTTTGTCCTTGATCACGAGCGGCGCCAGCGTCATGGCGTAGCCTGCCGCGGCATCCGCTACTTTGACATTCCAGACCGGGTGCCCATTCTTGGCGTCGATGGCGATCAGGTGCGCGTCAATCGTGGCCATAAACAGAGTATCGCCAAGAATCGCCACCCCGCGATTCACGCGCCCGCAGCAGGGCTTGGCATCCGCCGAAGGGGCGTAGTGGTAGACCCAGAAGGCGCGGCCAGTCTTGGGATCGAGCGCTACAACGTCATCGGGCGCCTGCGTCGCGTACATCACCCCATCGGCAACGAGGGGCGTCGACTCGAATTTCTCCAGCGATTGCGCCTGGAAAACCCATTTCAGCTCCATATCCTTCACGTTTGCCGGGCTGATCTGCTGCAGCGCGCTGTAGCGATGGCTCGAATAATCGCCGGAATAAGTGAGCCAGCTCTGGGGTTCACCCGAGGAATGCAGAAGGCGATCGCTCGTAACCTGAGCAAAGAGCGAACACGGCACGAGCGCCAACAGAAGCGGCAAAAACGCTTTGGGCCACCGGCCGCTCATTTGGATCCTTTCAAAGAAAATAGATACGCCAGGACGTCCGCCCGTTCCTTCTCGCTGAGCGTGTCCTTGTAAGAGGGCATGGACGAGGTCTTGCTCACCGTGTACTCGCGCAGGTTTGCTTTCTCCAGCGACACTAGGTTCTCGTGTTCATCGATCAGCTCGACAGTGTAGGTGTCTTCATTGAGCCGCCGACCGGTGATCACCTTGCCGTCGCGGGTGACCGCACGCACGGAACGGTTCACAGGCAGCATCGCCGCGGTCGGGTCCAGCAGCGTTCTTTCGAGAAGGTCGGCGGTGCGCGTCGACCCCACATCGCTCAAATCGGGGGCCACGCGAGGGCCTTTCCCGTTCACCCGATGGCAATTCGCGCAGTTGCCCTTCCCTTCGAAGAGTTCGCGGCCGCGCCCGGCGTCTCCCATCGTCACGCCGCGCGCGTCAAACGTGCTCATGTTGCGCAGGTACGCGATGATTTCCGTCAGCTCCGCCGGGTCGAAATTAAACGGCGGCATAGCCGTTCCAGCCACTCCAGTGGTAATGATCGTCCGCAGGTCGAAATCAGAAGTAACGGGCACACGAAACTGTCCGGCCCGAAAATTCACGCCGGCGACCGAATCGCCGTTGGCGCCATGGCACGGAGTGCACTGCGTGGCGAATATCTGTGAACCAAACGCGATATCTGCCGGCGCGTATTGCCCGGGAGCCTGCGCACGTGCTGCGGGCAGCCAAAGCGCCAGCGTGGCCAGCACAGCCAGACATGGAAGCAGACGGCGCCGAGAGCCGGGCACACCGCAACGCTCAGCCGCCAGGTGCGATTGCATCTGAAAACCTCCCCATCTTTCGCGGTTTAGTTTGCAAGCGAGAAAGCGTACTAGCGCATTGATGCTTTTGTCTGTGACCACAATCACAGCTCCGCCCGGGCGTCCGGGAGCGCTCCGATTGAATTCTGTTCCCACTCGATTTCTGCGCAGAACAATACGTTCGCCGGAGGGATGTGTCAACAGCGTGCGAGCCTGGGCCGCGATTGGCCCAGGCACTGTAGAAGGATCACGAAGGGGGTGATGAGCGCGCTGAACCGCGCCCTCGGACTATTTCGGTACGATCGTCTTGGCGGGGTCGATTCGCACTACCAAATAAGTCAGGTCCTCCGGCACGTCCGTAAACCAGTGCGGCATGCCTCTCGGAATAATGATCACGTCGCCGGTTTTTATCGAGCGGACGTCATTCGGCTTGGCGACCGTGCCGGTGAACCCCAGCCCGATTCCTTCGCCGTTGTCTTTATTGTCCGCGGGCCAGGTGCCTGTAGTGACCATCATCCCGCCCGTGGCCATTTTCGCCGAGCCTGCGGTGACGATATACACTTCTGTAACGGTGCTGTGTACAAGAGGCCGGCCCGCCTGGCCTCCCGGCGCCTTCGGGCGATGCTGTATAGCCACGCCGACGTAAGCATTCCCCACATCCACGATGCGAAACGCTATGTTCTTCGTCGCCGCCTGGATCTGCTCGTTCGTCACGTAAACGGCCGAGTCATTCGTTTGCGCCGCCGCCCCTGCGGACACCATCAAAAGGGCCCCACAAATCCTCAGTATCGCTCGCGTCATTTTTTCTCCTGTCTCTTGCTCGGAATCGCGCTCGCTGCTTATTTCAGGCCGATGGACTTTTCCGGGTCGATCCGCACCACCAGATACGTTATATCCTCCGGGACTTCACTGAACCAGTGCGCCATGTTCTTCGGAATGATCACCACATCGCCCGCCTTGATCTTGCGAACGTCGTTCGGCTTGGCAACGGTGCCGTCGAATCCCGGCCCGGTTCCCTCTTCGCTGCCGGCCTTGCGGGGCTTCTGGTCGGTCATCACGCCGCCGGTTGCCATCGTCGCCGAACCCGACAGCACGTAGTACACCTCGGTGACATTGGTGTGCAGGATCGGGCCGGGCACGCGTCCGCCAGGCGCGATTTTCAGCCGGTTCTGCAGAGCGACGCCTACGTAAGCATTCCCCACATCCACGATGCGGAACGCGGTTCCCTTGGTCACAGCCGAGAGCTGCTTCGCCACATCCTGGATCTGATCCGCCGTTATGTACGCAGCGGAATCATTTGCCGAAGCATCCGCCGGGGCGCCCGCTGGGGCATTTGTTTGGCCCGCGGCAGCGGCCGAAAACACCAGCAGCGCGGCAAAAATCTGCAATATCGCTTTCGCCATTCCTGCCTCCTGTTCAATTTTCAATTGCAAGATGACTCGGCTCGCCCATGTAAAGAGGAGCGCAGAGCGGCGCCATCATACTGCAATTCCAGCGCCGCCGCGTCCGTCCCGGCCCGCGCTTACCCTTACGCGCGCGTTGAATCTGTTACTGCTGCTCGGCCAGGCTCATCTGCTTGCCGTTGAATACGATCTTGCCGTCGCCGTCGCGCACGTATCCGGCTCCCGTGCCGTTCTTGGCCGGATGGAACGTGATGTCGATTTCATCTCCGGCCTTCAGAATGTTCCGGTTCCAGCCCGCGCGGCTCATGTACAAGGGGTTGTACATTTCCACGGACCAGTGCGTCACGACGCCCTTGTCGTCCTTGGTATCGAAATTCAGCACGCAGTGTGGATTCTCCCACTGCAGGCTCGTCACGGTCGCTTTCGTCGAGATGGTTTTCGTCAGATCGTATGACGAAGTCCCGTGATGCGCCCATGCGGACGACGAGACCGCCGCCAGCCCGATCACCGCCGCTAGTACCGCCACCAGTTTCGTGTTCACCACAAATTCCTCCTTGTTCTTTCCACTGCAAGGCTGCGACGTTCGCCTTTTACTGCTTCGGCTTATCCGGTGCCGCCTTCTCCGGGTTTTGAAGAGCCTGATGGAAAAATTGCGCCTGATCCTCCACCACGCAGAAGGCCTCACCGATTTGCCAGGTCGGTTTCAAATCGAAATTATTCTTCATCTCCCACGTCCCCTTGTACATTTTGGGGTCGTCGATGATAAACGAAATTTGCATGTGATCGTGATCCGGGCGATGGTACCGCTCGGTCAGCTTTAAGGCGTCGCTGTGCGGGTGCCCCCGGACGTCGAGCCAGCTCTTGTCGTTGAAGCTCCCGCTTTCCACCACCAGGTCGTTCCCATCCCAGTGCCCCACCGAATAGCCCATCCACAGCGGATCGGAGTCCTCGGGAATCTTGCGGCCGTCCATCCAGATTTCCCTCCACTGGTGAGTGTTTTCGTAAAAGATGAAAATCCGCTGCGGGGTTTGCACGAACTCGAACGCGTAGGCGCCGCTGAAGTAAATGTGCGGCAGTCCCGGCCAGTGGCAGGTGTAAGCCGGGTCGATGGTGATCGGACCGCCCTCCTTCAGCTCGTGCGTGTTGTAATCGAACTTCGCTTGCCCTTCGGGCGTCATCGGAGCGGCGGGCTCGGCGCGCCGCATTCCGTTCACTTGGTCACGCACCCCCCTGGAGAGACCCCACACTCCCGTCAGGTCATGATCCATTCCCATCCCCGGCGCTACCGGCGGCGGCCCGGATTGAGCGGCCAACCCTGCTGAGAACACCAGGGCCGTCAGCATCGAAACCGCAAGCATTCGCGTCAAGCGCTTCCCCATTTGCGAGATCCCCTTAGTGTTGCTCATTGTTGCTGCTCGCTGTCGCCGCTCCGCGTGCCAGCCTCCACAGCCAACGTTTGCGCGGGCAAACAAGTTCGTTCCGTAGCACAGCCAACCGGACGAAAACTAATTATGCTATTTAGATGGACCCCACCTCAGGGCGGTTACACGGGCGGCATTTTCTCATCAATGCAAACTTTTGTGAAGTCGTATCGCGCCGTCTGGAATGGTACCGAAGGGCGCTGCCGGAGAGCCTGCCTTCAACTGATCTGTGATTTTTAGCAACCGTCCAAGTTAACCAAACAGTACAGAAACACGGCAAATTGAACGACCGGGCTCGGAGGGTCCGATATTCTATTGGGGATTTCTTCCACAGGAGGGATCGTGAAGATTTCCTACGGTGTGGTCTTATCCCTGCTCTGCTCCGCGGCGCCAGTGCGAGGTCAGGCCGCTCCTCCGCAATCATCCGCGCCGGCCGTCGGTCAGACTAGGCCGGCCATTGACCTCCCCGCGCAATCGCCGATCGATCCTGCCAAGGAGGCCGACATCCGGCATCTCCTCGAAGTCACCGGCGCGAGATCGCTCGCCAGCCAAACCATGGCCAACATGGAAAATAGCATCAAACCGATGATGACGAACGCCCTGCCCCCCGGCGAATATCGCGCCAAACTGATCGATCTCTTCTTTACGAAGTTTCAGGCGAAGCTGGATACCCAGCACCTGGTCGACCTGGCCGTCCCGATTTACGACAGGTATCTCTCCGACGATGACATTAAGGGACTCACCCAGTTCTACCAGACTCCGCTGGGACAGAAGACTTTGACCGTTCTCCCCAAGTTGCTCGGCGAGTGCCAGGAAGCAGGCAGAAAATGGGGCAGCGGCGTAGGGCGCCAAGCCATGCTCGAAGTCTTGGCCGAGCATCCCGAACTCGAAAAAGCCATGGAAGACGCGCAAAAGGCCCGCACAAATCAGTAGCGGTTCAGGCTGACTGCCTGTGCAGAGTGACACTTTGCCGCCCTCTCGCTCTCTTGTTTTTTCGGGTGACCCACCCTTGCGGTATTACAAGGGTGGGTCTTCTGTCTTCCTTGCCGCTGTCTTTGCTTTTTGTTGTCATCCCTCTGGGAACGCCAATCTCCCGATTAGCGTTTTGTCTCACCTCGCCCTCGGCACCCGGCCTCTAGGTCCCATCCTAGCGCCGCGTAGCCCAAGCCCTTGGTGCCGCGCAATTTGCAGCTTCCTTCACGCATACAGTAAACTTCTCGTTTCGCCTGAAGCCGCGGAGAAAACATGCTTGTCGTTATGCAGGGCCACGCCACCGACCAACAGATTCGCGCCGTCTGCGACCTCATCGAGTCGCTGGGATTCAAAGCCCACCCCATCCCCGGCGCGGCGCGCACAGCCATCGGCATCACGGGCAATAGCGGTGCCGTGGACCTCGCCTCGGTCGAGTCGATGCCAGGCGTCATCGAGTGCATTCCGGTCAGCAAGCCCTACAAGCTAGTCAGCCGCGACGTAAAGGCCGAAGACACCATCGTGCGCGTTCCCACGCCCCTAGGCGAAGTAGCCTTCGGCGGCAAATCCGTCGGTCTAGTCGCGGGCCCATGCGCCGTCGAGTCCCGCGAACAAGTCTTCGCCATCGCCGAACGCATAAAAAAATCCGGCGCGCGACTATTTCGCGGCGGCGCCTACAAGCCCCGCACCTCGCCCTACAGCTTCCAGGGACTCGGCGAAGACGGCCTGAAAATCCTCGCCGAGCTCCGCGACAAATTCGGCCTCGGCATCGTCACCGAAGCCGTAGACAACGAATCCCTCGACCTCGTGGAAAAATACGCCGACGTGATCCAGATCGGCGCGCGCAACATGCAGAATTTCTCGCTCCTCAAGCGCGCCGGCCGCGCGCAAAAGCCCGTGCTCCTCAAGCGCGGCATGTCCGCCACGCTCGACGAATTTCTGATGGCCGCCGAATACGTGATGTCCGAGGGCAACTACCAGGTGATACTCTGCGAGCGCGGCGTGCGCACCTTCTCCGATCACACGCGCAACACGCTCGACCTCAGCGTGATCCCCGCCGTCCAGCGTCTGAGCCATCTGCCCATCGCCGTCGACCCGAGTCACGGCACCGGCCGCCGCAATAAAGTGCTCCCGCTTTCCCGCGCCGCGGTAGCCGTAGGAGCGGACGGCCTCCTCGTGGAAGTACACAACGACCCGGATCACGCCCTCTCCGACGGGCCGCAGTCCATTCTCCCCGAAGAATTCGATCTGCTAGTCCGCGAAGCCCGGGACATCGCCGCCGTGCTCGGCCGCACAATCAATTGAGCCCCGCACGCCAGCCCTCGGTCCATCCCGCATGAAAATCTGGTCGAACTGGCGCATCCTTTTTCTGCTGCTGCTTCTCGCAGCCCTGGCCGTCCGGGAAGTAGCGCTCGAACTTCGTCCCTCCTTCCTCCGCCCAGGCCTTCACCTGTTCGCTTACGTGGACGACACCGCCGACGGCACCGTCACCGCCGTGGACCTGGTCAAACTCAACCCCGCCGCCACCATTGCGGTAGGCGGCAAGCCGACCGGCATGCGCGCGCATCCCACGCGCCCTGAAATCTGGGGACTCAGCACCGCCGGCGGTTACGCCTGGGTTCTCGACGTAAAATCAAATCGCGTCACCGCGCGCATTCCGGTAGGCGCCGCGCCCTACGCCCTCGACTTTTCTCCCGACGGCGCCCGCGCCTACGTGGCCGCTTCCGGCTCGAACGCCGTCGTTGAAATCAACTGCGCCTCGCGCCAGGTAACAGCCAGAAGCCGCGCCGGACGCCGCCCGTGGATCGCCCGCGTCTCACCCGACGGAAAATTGCTCCTCGTTTCCAATCGCGACGACGCAACCGTCTCGCTCTTCGACGCGCTCTCGCTCGCGCCGCTCGGCACAATCAACGTCGCGCCCCAGCCCGAGCACATCGCCATCCTCCCCGACAGCTCGAAGGCCTTCGTAAGCTCCGGCGATTCCGACCAGGTTTCGGTGCTCGACCTGAATCGCAAGGTCCTGCTCGCGAAACTCGCCCTCGGCAAGAATCCCGACGATCTCATCCTCAAGCCCGACGGCGGCGAACTCTACATCCCTTCCCGTAATTCCCACGGCCTGCTGGTCGTCAACACCGCCACCAACGAAGTGAACGACTTCGTCCTCGTGGGCATGTCCCCGTCCACCGGCACGCTCACGCCCGACGCCCAGACGCTCTACATCTCCGACTCTGCCGCCGCGCACATCGTCCCGGTCGCCATCGCCGTTCGCCAGGCCGCGCGCCCCATCCAGGTGGGACAGACGCCGGGAACTTCGTTGCTCACTCCCGGCGGCGACATGCTCCTGGTAGTGGATGCAACCTCCGGCGATCTCGCGGTCATCCGCGCGAAGACCGGAAGCCTCATCACGCTAATTCCCATCGGCTCGCACCCGCGCGATCTGGCCGTAAAACTCTTCTAACTCGCGCGCTTAATGGACGGTGAGGGTAAGCGTCACTTGCGCCGTCGTATTTGCAGACGTACCGGTCAGCGTGAGGGAATAGGCTCCAGCGGGAGTGCCGGCAACGCTCGGCGGATCGGCGCCCGCGCCCCCTCCCCCGCATCCAGCCATCCAAAAGCTGAACGCCACCAGAACCACTCCGGCCACAGCGTATTTCCCCCACAGTGGCGGCGCGCTATTTGGCTTGACGTCCCACGAAGCGACCGCAACAAACCACAGCGCGAGCGCCACAATCGCGATCACCCAGGCAATCGGCCCGGGAATTCTGCGATTGCGCCTTCGCAAAGGCCCCGCCACGGAACTCGCCACCGTGGCAACGCTCACCGTGAATTGAGACGGCACCGTAACGCTAGCCGGGATCGTGCAAGTGGCGGTCGCCGGCGCGCCGGCACAAGTGAGCGAAACCGATCCTTTATAAGCCGTAGGCGAATCGACAACGAGCGAATATACCGCCGTCTGTCCCGCGGCGACGGAGACCGTAGTCGATGGATCGAAGCAGAAGTCCCCGGTCGCGCTGCCGCTGAGCGCCACGCTCTGCGGGCTGCCCGCCACGTTGTCGGTCAGCACCAACGTAGCGCTTCTTGCAGCAGAGCCGTTTGTGCACGCCGGACCAAATGTCACCTGCACCGTACAGGTCCCGCCGCTTGGAACATTCGCGCCTTTGCAGGTGTTCGCGCCCACCACAAAATCCACCGCCCCGTTCACAGCGATCGAGCTGAATGACAGCGCGCCCGTGCCGGTGTTGTTCACCGTGATCGTCTGCGGCTGCCCCGAAGTTCCCGCCAGCTGCCCGCCAAAGTTGATGCTCGCGGGCGTGATCGAAATGCCCGCCTGCGTGACGCTCCCCGTCAGCACGATTTTCTGGGGACTGTTCGGCGTATTGTCCGCCACGTTGATCGTGGCGGTTCGCCCAACAGCGCTCAGAGCCGTCGGCGTGAACACTACACTCACCGTGCAACTGGCCGCCGCCCGCAAACTCGGAGGGCAATTATTTGTCTCGGCGAAATCCGCGGCGTTCACCCCGCTCACGCTCACTCCGCTGATCGAAAGCGATCCAGCGCTCGTGTTGAGCACAGTGACAATCTGCGGCGCGCTCGCGATCCCCGCGCTTTGCGCCGGGAAGTTGAGGCTCGACGGCGAAATCTGAATCGATGGCGGCACGGTCGCCGCTCCCGTAAGCGAAACAACCTGCGGGCTGCCCGCCGCGTTATCCATCACACTCAGGATCGCGCTCTTGGACCCAGCCGCGTCTCCTGCCGAAGGAGCGAATCGAATGCTCACCACGCAACTCGCCCCGATCACCAGGCTGCCGCTGCCCGTCGGGCACTGATTCGTGCCGGAGCTGACCATCGCAAAATCCGCGGCATTCGCGCCGCTCAGCGTGATGCCCGTCATGTTCAATGCCGCGCTGCCGCTGCTCGTGATCGTCACAAGCTGCGCGCCGCTGCTCGTTCCCACCACAATATCCCCAAACGCAATCGCGGAAGGCGTCACGCTGATCACGGGCGCGACCGTGGTCGCCGTTCCCGCGAGCGAAACAACTTGCGTCGCGTTCGTCACGCCCCCCGAATTGTCGGTAATGGTGACCTGCGCGTGGAACGTCCCGATCGCCTTCGGGCTGAACACCACGCCAATCGAGCAGCTGGCCCCGGCCGCCAGCGTCGTGCCGCACGTAATATCTTTGCCGTTGAGAAAAAACTGTGCCACATCGGGCCCGGATTCCACCGGGCTTTGCAGAGCGAGCGCCTGGTTCCCCGTATTCGTGATGGTGATCGGAAGGCTCAGGCTCGTGGTATTTTCCGGCAGGCTCCCGAAGTTGATGCTCGTCGTCGATAGCAGCGCGAACGCGCTTTGCCCCGCCCCCACCAGTTCGAGCACCTGCGGGCTGCCCGGCGCGTTGTCGCTGAAACTCACCACTGCTTCCTCGGGCCCCGTCGTCGATGGCACGAATCCCACCTCGAACGAGCACTCGCCTCCGGTGGGAATCGCCTGCGTCTTGCAAGCAGCCGGCCCAATCAGCGAAAAATCCGAGCTGTTCGGCCCGGTAATCTGAAGGCTGGCAATCGCCAATGGCGATTCCCCGCCGTTATGAACCGCCACCGGTTGTGGCGCGTTCTGCGTGCCCACGGGCTGCGCGGGAAATACCACGCTGCCGATATTGAAATACACGCTGGGCTGAGACGCCGCGCTCTCCTGCAGTGCCACCAGAAACGCATCCGCCGCGGCCGGGTAATTCTGGCAGCTCGCACAAATAGGCTGAAAGCCATTCATCACTCCGCCCGTGGTGAGGGCGGTTGGAAAATCGGCCGCCGTGGTCTGCCCCGCCACGTATACGTCCCCGAACGCATCGGCGGCGATGGCGCTGGCCGCGGCGGTCACCGTCACACCCGGAGGAGCCGTTCCTCCCAGCGGTGTAGCGTAAAGTAAGGAAGCGGCCCCTGCGGCGGAGGGATCGAACTTCGCCACGAATCCGTCGCTCGATCCATTGAAGGGCTGAATGTTGTCGTGCCACGGAAAGTCCCACGACTTCGCCGACCCGGTGATGTAGACCGAATGAAACGAGGCAGCCATCACGCCCAGCCCGGCATCGTTTGCCGACCCGCCGATGTAGGTCGAGTAAGCGAGCGTCGCCATCCCCGTCGAAGGATTCTGCGCGATCACCGAAAGAAAAGCGTTCGCCGTAGCATTCACGTGCAGGCTCGATTGGAAGGGCGCGTTTGCGCCGTTCGTCGGAAAATTCCTCGACTGCGTTGTGCCGGTCACATAAGCATTCGCGGGAATCGAATCGTCGACGGCCACCGCCAGCGCTTCATCGAGTCCGCTGCCTCCGAGCAGCGTCGCATAAATCACATCCGCCGCTCCCTGCCCTCCCGGAAATATCTTCATCAGAAACGCGTCGCTGGAGCCGCCCCCGTACGCCGCCTGAAAAGCATTCTTACTCGGGAAGCCGTTCTGCGCGTTCGAGCTGAACCCGGCGATGTAAGCGTTCCCGGACGCATCGATCGCCACTCCCCCCACGCCCACCTGCGCGCTGGCGTTCGTGCCAAGGTAAGAGCAGTACGCCAGATTGGGGCTAGCTCCCGGCTGAAAAATCGCCACAAATCCGTCGCTAGATGTGCCCGCGAAGGCAGTCTGAAACACGCCCGCGGTCGCCGGCAGGTCCTGCGAGCTGGTATCAGACGCGATGTAGATTCGCCCCTGCACATCGATCGCGATTCCGCCTCCGGCGTATTGCGATTCCATTCCGCTTCCGCCAAAGATCGTCGAAAAAATCAGCGTGCTTCCCGTAGGATCGATCTCGCTCACGGTAGCGTCGTTCGACCCGCTCGTAAGCGTACTGCCATCGGTAACGGGAAAATCGGGCGACGTAGTCGTCCCGGTAATCGCGATATCACCCGAGCCATCCACCGCGATCAGTCCGCCGGACTGGCCAGCGCTCCCTCCGATGAACGTGAGATAAACCAGCGAACTCGCCCCGCTAACGTTCGGGTTGATTTTCGCCACAAAATATTCCGTATTCGCATTGCTCCCCGAGCCAGTGTTTCCACCAGACCCAATCCCCGGGCCAACCGTCGCGGTGACGGACTCTGAAAAGGAACCCGGCGCATTGGTCGTTCCGCCGATATAAACATTCCCCGCTGAATCGAGGGCAATGCTGTTTGCCGCTTCGTTCCCCCCGCCGCCAAGAAAGCTAGCGTACGCAACCGAGAGCGAAGGATCGATCACCAGTTCCGCCTTTGGGTCATGCGGCCCGATCGAGAATCCCACCGATCCGTCCGCCTCCAGCACGTACCCGCCGGTCACTCGCTCGCGCACTCCCGTAGGCCGCGGCCCGTACTCCTTTTCTCGCCTCGAACCACCCGGCAATTCCTCATAGATCGAAGGCTTCTTCATCCGCAATTCGTTCTCGCCTGCCCGCAGCACCAGATCGCCATTCGCAGCCAGCTGAACGCCGCTCGCGCCCGAAAATATCAGTCGCAACCCGGCCGCATCCACGCCGCCAGCCAGCCGCAGATCGTATTCCACACCCAACTCATTGCCATAGATCGACACACCCACGCCCGGCAAAGCGCCCTCCGCATCCGCCTCCAAGTAGTGCGGCACATTCGTCCGCCAAGCGCGCGGATCGTTCCCGATGAAATAATTGCTCCGCCCCGGCAGCAGCCCTTCCCCCCGCCAGGCAAACCGGCTCGGGACATCTTTCCCCCGCACGCCCGTTCCCCGGCGCCTGGCGGGTCTTTTTTTTCGCGACGACCGACGCCGGGAGCGGCGAGGACGCGACGTCCCCCCACTCGAACGTCCCCGTTTCGTGCGCGGCGCCCGCACCAGCCGTATCCCCACGCGCGGCTCAATTCCCGCCAAGCCCGCGCCGGCATGCCCGGGAAACACAACGGCAATCTCGCGTTCCGTAAGAAAAACCGACAACCCGTGCCCTCGCCCGGAAAATTGCACCCGAGGATCGGCCAGCCCGTAGTTCGGCTCAAACGTCAGCGGAAGTGAAGACAAAATGGAAGCCGAAACCCGCGAGGGAACAGCCACAGCAAGCGAGGCAGATCGCTGCTGCGCGCCGCAAATGGAAACCAGAAACGCCAGCCCTCCGGCGAGCGCCAGAAGGCCTGCCGCACACTTCGCCCTGCTCATTTTTTAGGCCCTCCTCCGGACGCGAGCACTGGTCTCGTCGCCGGGTTGGGCGGCTCAAATCGCGAGCCGACTGCCGTTAGTAGTTGTACATCCCAAGCGTCCCCGGACAGGGGAACGCGCAGACTATCTCTCCGTCACGTACAAATGTCAACAATCTTGTTTGTCGCCAATTTTGCTGACTTTCGATCATCGACAGTCGGGTTCCGGGGGGATATGATCTTGTTATGACACTCTTCGCGCGCAATCACTTGGTAGGTAAAATTGAGGAACTTCAGTTGGGAAGCGTAATGGCCCACGTCTCCGTCAGGGTCGGCGACAATATCATCGAAAGCGTGATCACCCGCCGCAGCGCCGAAGAAATGAAACTCAAAATCGGCGACACCGTAGCCGCCGTAATCAAATCCACCGAAGTGATGCTCCAAAAGGATTAGCTTTTCACGCCGCCGCTAGCGCCCTAACTTCACCGGTACGCGACCACCAGGCTCTGGAATCCAATCTCGGCCGCAGAAAGCTCCACGCGCGCGAAGCCCGCGTTTTTAGAAATGCTCTCCAGCTCGGCGAACGTATATGCATCGCCCGACGGCGTGCTGCTCAGCATCATCATGCTGAACGCCGCCGCGCTAGGCGGCGTAACCCGATCCGCATTCGGCACGAACTCCACAATAGCCGCCCGTCCGCCCGGCGTAAGCGCGCCATGCACCTTGCGCATGAAGCTCGTGCAGGTAGGCGCGTCGAAGTGATGCAGAAAATTCGGAACCAGCACCAGGTCGTAGCCCCCGCCAAAATCGCTTTCGAACGCGCTACCGGGAATCAGATGATAGCGGTCGCCCACACCCATCGCCTGCGCGTTCTTGCTCGCCACCTCCAGGACATTCTTCCAGTCCGCTCCGTAGATCTGCGCGCCAGGATTCTGCTTGGCCACGGCAATGCCGAAGATTCCATGCCCCGCGGCAATATCGAGAACCTTGTGCGCCTCGCCCCCTTTGAGAAGCTCGGCAGCCATCAGCTGGGCCGGCATATGCATGAGCGGCATCATCGCCTTCGCAAACTTCACCCAGTCCGGATTTTCCGGCTCAAGCGTCCCCTGCCCCATAGCGGTGCCGCCCCGCCGCACCGCCTCCGTCAACCGCTCGTGGCCCTCCAGTATGTGAGGTGTCAGCAAAAATTCAATCGCACCTCCGACGTAAGCCGGCGACCGCTTGTCCAGAAACAAAGCCGAGTCCGGAGCCAGCGCATATTTCGCCCCTTCTTTAGCCAGAAAACCAAGGATAGTCAGAAAGTCGCAAAGGATGCGCACGCCGCGCTCGGCAGCCCCACACCGTTTCGCAATCGCCGCAGCGGTAGCGTTCCCTTCCGCAATAGCCGTAAAAATTTCCAGCTCAACAGCAGCCTTCACCGCCGCAGTCTGCTGATAAGCATTAACAGCATTAAAGAACCGTTCAGGAGTAACCGCCTGCGGCGCTGTGGTAGCCATAAAAAATTCCTCCGGTAAGAGAAGAACCCCGGCAGTCTAAATCAATTCCAACCCCCCGGCCACAGCGAACTTTCCGCCCGCATAGCCACAGACGCACCCGCTGCCGTGTGACGTTGACGTGCCGTTCGCCTCTGCCGTGCCGCTTGCCATTGCCTTTAAGTAGTCATCCTTGAGCGCAGCGAAGGATCCCTCTCAGTTCCCCCACTCAAGCTCTCCGAGCATCGCTCACGCAATCCACGCGTCCATCCAGGATGCTGATGGTTTCGCACTCTCCTGGTATATATTGGCGGCCACATCACCGGCCAAATAGTCTCTCCGTGACGCGTTCGACAGGAGGAACAGAAATGAAACGCTCCCCCCAATGGATAAAAGTCTCCCTGATCCTCCCGATTATTTTTCTCACCGCTTTCGCGATTGCCGACGCCTCCGCAAGAGGTCCCGCGCCCCAGACCTCCGCCTCCACGCCTTCCGCCCCATCCCACACCCAGGTAGTCATCCTCGGCGCCGGCACTCCCGCCGCCGACCCCGACAATTCCGGCCCCGCAGTAGCCGTAGTAGTGAACGGCGCAGCCTATCTGGTCGATTGCGGCCCCGGAGTAGTCCGCCGGGCCGCCGCCGCGGAACGCAAGGGCATTGCAGCTCTCGCGCAAGGAAACCTCCGCATCGTTTTCATCACCCATCTCCACACCGACCACACCCTCGGCTATCCCGACCTCATCTTCACTCCTTGGGGCGCGCGCTCTGATCCGCTGGAAGCATACGGTCCGCCGGGCCTTCAAAGCATGACCGACCACATCGAGTCAGCCTGGCAGGAGGACATCGATATCCGCACCAATGGACTCGAGCAGAAGAATCACGTCGGCTACAAAGTCCACGTCCATGAAATCGAACCAGGCGTCGTCTACAAAGACACAAACGTCACGGTAACCGCTTTCCCGGTAGCGCACGGCTCCTGGAAACACGCCTTCGGCTACAAATTTGAAACCGCCGATCGCACCATCGTGATCTCCGGCGACACCGGCCCCACCGATAACATAGTCAAGCAGTGCAATCGCTGCGATATCCTTCTCCACGAGGTCTACAGCGCGGCCGGCTTCGCCTCCACCACCGCCAAATCCCAAAACTATTTCAGCCATTTCCACACGTCCTCCGCGGAGCTAGCAAGAGAAGCCAGCGACGCCAAGCCCAGCCTGCTCGTCCTCTACCACCAGATGTCCCTCCGCCGAGGCGCCCCAGCAAACGACGAAATCGTCGCCGAAGTGAAGCAGCATTACTCCGGCAATGTAGTCTCCGCCCACGACCTGGACGTCTTCTGACCGTTGCCTTTGCCGTTGCCGTCGCCGTTGTCGTTGCCGTCGCCGTTGTCGTCGACTAGAGAGCGATTTGCTTTTGCTGACAAGGTACTCTCCTCTTTTCTAACTACATAAACTCGTTCGTGTGAGATACTTGCCTAGAATAAAGGGTTGGGGAGAATTACAGGAATGCCCGAACAAAACGTGCAGGACGTTCAAGAGCCGCCGGACGTCCTGATCGAGGACGTCCGAACTAACGAGGGGGATAGCGAAGTTGCCCCACTTGGGTACATCATCTCAAGCTACGGTGCCGACTATACAGTGGATGGTTTGGTTAAGCGCATGCGGGAAGGATCCGTTTATGTCCCTGAATTCCAACGTGGTTTCGTCTGGGACGTCAAGGATGCCTCGCGGTTTGTTGAATCCCTTCTCCTAGGACTGCCCGTGCCTAGCATTTTTCTTTCTAAGGAAGCGGATACGGGGAAATTATTGGTGGTGGACGGGCAGCAGAGGTTGCTGTCACTCCGTTACTTCTACGATGGAATTTGGGAGCCTACAAAACGGGAATTCTCGCTCAGGGGGGTGGACCGAACATTCGAAGGTAAGACGTATAAAGGGCTTCGTGACGAAGACCGGCGTCGCCTAGATGATGCGATTCTCCATGTAACAGTATTTAAACAAGATGAGCCTTCTGAAGACCAAAGCGGAATCTATCAGGTATTCGAACGCCTTAACTCGGGAGGGAAGAAACTTAATCCCCAAGAAATCCGAAGCGCAGTGCACCATTCAGGTGGAATGCGGGAGCTGCTACGCGATTTGAATAAGAATCCTGAATGGCGCTCCATCTACGGACCGGAAGATGGCCGGATGCGGGATCAGGAGTTGGTGCTACGATTTCTAGCTTTCTACTATGAAGCGAACAATTATAAGAGCCCGCTTGTAAACTTCCTCAATGCATTCATGGGCAGGCATAAGAAACTCGAAACGACACGATCGGCTGAAATGAAGGGCCTGTTTTCAGACACGATTCATTTTATCTTCGCGGCAATCGGACCCTCCGCCTTCAGGCCAGTCCGCGCACTTAACGCAGCGGTTTTCGATTCGGTCATGGTCGGCTTAGCGAGGCGTCTAAAACGCGGCGCCGTTACGGACCTTGGCCAGCTTAAGACGAAGTATGAGGAACTTCTGCGCAATCAAGAGTTTCTGGACGCATGCGGGCGAGGGACAGCCGGGGAGGAGCGGGTTAAGACTCGAATCGGCCTAGCCACTACGGCATTTTCCGATCTTCCGTAGAGCCATGTTGGCGATCCATCAACAGAAACAGCGGATAGATGAGTTGTTCAAGGTGGCGGGTGGTTTCTCTGATGCGGAGATCCAGTCGCATTGGTCACGTTATCTCTGCGTTCTCGTAAGTGGCTTCCTCGAAAACTCAGTAGAGCTTTGCCTTTCGGAATACACTAGGCGTGGTACCAACGTCGCTGTATCAAATTTCGTCAGCACCAAGCTCCGAAGCTTTCAGAATCCTAAAATGGGCGCAATATTAGAGCTTTTCGGATCATTTAACCCTGCGTGGCGAGCACAGCTCGAGGTTGCGACTCAGGGACAATTATCTGACTCGGTGAACAGCATCGTTGGAAACAGACATAAGATCGCGCACGGCGAATCTGTCTCTCTTTCCCTGTGCAGCCTAGTGGCCTACTACAAGGATGCTATTACCGTTGTGGACCTTCTCCAAAATATCTGCGGTATCTAATAGCTGCTTTGGCCCGAATCCTTTACCCCCTCCGCGAATCTAAATTGACAGCCCGCCCACTCACGATAGATTAGGGCTTACGAAAAACATGGAACTTACGCCCCTAACCGCCTGTTGTTGTACCTGTTGTAAGACGCATATGTGTGCGTCCGCGGGGGCGGCAGGGTTCACGAGCTAAGCTCGACTTTAAAACGGAACTCAACTTTAGCCCGCCCTCGGAATCAACCGGGAGCGGGTTTTTTTGTGACCGGAAGCGCTGACCGAAATGACCGAAATCGCCGAAAAACCCGAGACAAACGCCTCCCTCGACCATCTCAAGATGCTCGAAGCCGAAAGCATCTTCATCCTGCGCGAGGCTGCGGCGGAGTTTGCCCGCCCGGTAATGCTCTACTCCATCGGCAAGGATTCCTCCGTAATGCTGCGCCTCGCGCAGAAGGCGTTCTACCCGGGCAGGATTCCCTTCCCGCTTCTTCACATCGACACCAGCTACAAGTTTCCCGAGATGATCGAGTTCCGCGACTGGTACGCCAAGCACGTAGGCGCGGAACTCATCGTCCACATGAACAGAAAAGCGCTCGATGAAGGCGCCAATCCCTACGATCTAGGCACCCAGAAGTGCTGCGGCCTGCTGAAAACGCGCTCCCTGCTCGACGGCCTCGCCGAAGGCGGCTTCGATGCGGCCTTTGGCGGCGCCCGCCGCGACGAGGAAAAATCCCGCGCCAAAGAGCGCGTCTATTCCTTCCGCGACTCGCTAGGCCAGTGGGACCCCAAGAACCAGCGCCCCGAGCTGTGGAACCTGTTCAACGCCCGCCATCACAAGGGCGAAAGCATCCGCATCTTCCCGCTCTCCAATTGGACCGAAATGGACGTGTGGCTCTACATCTACGCCGAAAAAATTCCCATCGTTCCGCTCTATTTCGCCAAGGAGCGCGAGGCGGTCATGCGCGGCAATTCCCTGATCCTGCCTCAGACCGGCGTGCGCCTGCTTCCCGGCGAAAAGCCGCAGATGGTGAAGTGCCGCATGCGCTCGCTCGGCTGCGTGCCGTGCAGCGGCGCGATTCGTTCCGACGCCGACACCGTCCCGAAAATTATCGACGAGATGGTTTCGTTCCGCCGCTCCGAGCGCGAAAATCGCGTGATCGACCACGACGAAGAAGGCTCGATGGAAATCAAGAAGCGCGAGGGATATTTCTGATGGCGACTCCCGCCGCCGAGCCCGCTTCGGCAAAAACAACCGACGCATCGGATCCCGCTCAAGTGCCCAATCAGACGAACGCAGACGCCCCCACGCAGCTGGTAGCGCCCACCGAAGGCCTTCTGCGCTTCAGCACCGCGGGCAGCGTCGACGACGGCAAATCCACCCTGATCGGCCGCCTCCTCTACGACAGCCAGTCGGTCCTCGAAGATCAGCTGGCCTCGGTCCGCAAGAGCAACGTAAACCGCTCCGGCGGCCCCATCGACTTCGCCCTTCTAACCGACGGCCTCCGCGCCGAGCGCGAGCAAGGCATCACCATCGACGTCGCCTATCGCTATTTCTCCACTCCGCGCCGCAAGTTCATCATCGCGGACACGCCAGGTCATGAACAGTACACGCGCAACATGGCCACCGGCGCATCCACCGCGGATGCCTCCGTCGTTCTAATGGACGCCACCAAGGGCGTACTGCGCCAGTCGCGCCGCCACGCCTATATCGCCAACCTTCTCGGCGTGCAGCACATCATCGCCGCCGTCAACAAAATGGACCTTGTCGGCTTCTCGCAGGAAGTCTTCGAGCGCATCGCCGCCGAGTTCCGCGAGTTCGCCGGTCAGCTCGGCATCAAAAGCCTCTACGCCGTTCCGGTCAGCGCGCTCGATGGCGACAACGTAGTCCGCCGCAGCCCGCGCACGCCGTGGTTCGAAGGCCCCGCGCTGCTCGAACATCTGGAAGGTTTGCGCGTGAGCGACACCGCCGCCTCCGGCCCGCTTGCGCCTCCCCGTGCAGTACGTGATTCGTCCCGACTCCACGTTCCGCGGCTTCGCCGGCCAGATCGCCTCGGGCGTCCTCCGCTCCGGCGCCAAAGTAGTAGCCATGCCCTCCGGCATCAGCACAAAAGTGAAATCCATCGTCACCTTCGAAGATGAACTCGCGCAGGCCGGCCCGGGCGAATCGGTCAACGTAACCCTCGAAGACGAAATCGACATCAGCCGCGGCGACGTAATCGTCTCCGACGAAAACCGCCCTTCAGTCGGCACCGAATTCCAGGCCACCGTAGTCTGGATGCACGCCGATCCCCTCGACCTCCACAAAATTTATCTGCTCAAGCACACCACGCGCACCGTCCGCGCGCGCTTCAAGCAGGTGCGCCAGCGCATCGACATAAACACCCTGGAGAAATCCCCGGCCACCAGCCTGGACATGAACGACATCGCCGAGGTCGATCTCAAGACGACGCTCCCCCTCTTCTTCGATCCCTACAGCGAAAATCGCACCATGGGCAGCTTCATCGTCATCGACCAGCACACCAACGCCACCGTCGCCGCCGGCATCATCGGGCAACCGATCGCGCCAGGCCCTGCCACGCAAACATCCGCAACCACCGCGAACACCGGCCGCAGCACCAGAGAAGAGCGCGTACTCCGCTTCGGCCACCCGTCCGCGGCGGTCTGGCTGAAGGGCCGCCCGCGCGTAGCCGAAATGGTCGAGCGCCGCCTGTTCGAAGAAGGCTGGTTCGTGCAGCTCGTCGGCCCGATGGATTTCCTCTCCCACGAGCTAGTCACAGTAACGAAAGCCTATCGCCTGTCCGGCGCCATCACCGTTTTCGCGCCGCTCGACGACGGCACCAACCAGGCCCAGGCCGTCCGCGCCATCTTCGGCCCCGGCGCGTTCTTCGAAATCCAGCGCTTCGATCTCACCGACGACGAAGCCGTCACGCAACTCGTCGACGCCCTCTACAAATGGCGCGACACGCATTCCGACCCGAACCAGAGGCGCAAATGAGCCAGCCCGTAATCGCGCAGGAATTCGAAGCCCTCTCCGCCGAAGCCGCCATCGACCGCATCCTGGCCGAAAACAGCGGTCTTCCCGTGCTTCACCTGCAGCTTCCAGGCCGAGGACATGATCGTCCTCGACCTTCTGCGCAAGCGCCTCCCGGATATCCCGGTCCTGTTCCTCGAAACCGGCTACCATTTCGCCGAAACCTACGCCTACCGCGACCGCATGGCCCAAGCCTGGAATCTCAATCTCAAAAATCTAGCCGCGAAAAAATCCGTAGCCGAGCAGGAAGCCGAGTTCGGCATCCTGAACCGCACCGATCCCGGCAAATGCTGCAACCTCCGCAAGGTCGAACCTCTTTTCGAAGCCTTGCAGCACTATGACGTCTGGTTCACCGGCCTGCGCCGCGAACAATCGCCCACGCGCAAAAATCTGAAAATCGTCGAGCACCACGAACTCGCCAGCGGCAAAGTGCTCCTCAAAGTTAGCCCGCTAGCCGCGTGGACGTGGGGCCAGGTCTGGAAGTACACCGCCGAAAACAAAATCGATTACCTCCCGCTCTACGACCTGGGCTACCGCAGCATCGGCTGCGAACCCTGCACCGCCATCCCGCAGGCGGGCGCCGACCCGCGCTCCGGCCGATGGGGCGGCGCAAAACTGGAATGCGGCATCCACACCGCCTCCAAACAGTCTGACGCAGAAGCAGACGCAGCCGCCTCCACCGAATCAAGCAGCCCCCGAACCCGCCGCCCTAAAACGAGCGAATTGATGCAGATCGCAATCGGCTTCCTGATTGCCCTAGCCGTAGGACTCACCGGCATCGGCGGAGGCAGCTTCACCGTCCCCGCCCTGATGTTGATAGTGGGCCTTCCCGCAGCGGCATCGGTAGGCACAGCCTTCGTTTTCGCCGGCGTACTGCGCCTGATCGCCGCACCGTTCTACATGGCCGGCCGCCACATCCACTGGCGCTACCTCTGGCTGCTCCTGCAAGGAGCCATCCCCGGCCTGCTGATCGGCACGTACCTCCTGCGCCTCCTAAGCACGCACGCAGGCAGTCCGGTAGTAGTAATTCTGCTCGGCCTGCTGCTCACCGCCTCTTCCAGCGTGACGTTTTTCCGCCGCGTCCAGAATCCCGGCTTCGCCCACAAAAATTCGCAGATGGCTCCCATGGCTCGCATTGCCGATCGGTATCGAGTCGGGATTTTCGTCCGCAGGCGCAGGCGCGCTAGGCACAGTGTTGCTGCTGAATTATTCGGAGATGACGCCGCCGCAGGTAGTAGGCACCGACCTGCTCTTCGGCCTAGTGCTAGCGGTAATCGGCGGCGCATTCCACTGGAAGTTCGGCTCGATCAGCAGCCCAGTCCTGCATCAGTTGCTTTCCGGCGGCATCCCCGGAGTCCTGGTAGGCTGCCTATTCGCCCGCCGCGTGCCAGCGCGTAAACTGAAAGTAGCCATAGCCGTAATAGCCATCTTCGCCGGCCTGCAGCTAGTCTGGAGCGGCGCCCGCACCGCAGTCACGCAACCAACAGCAGCCGCCTCCAGCAAACCCTGAAGGCCCCCGCCGTCGCTTTGTCTTCGCTGTTCTTCAGCCTTCCGTAGTCATTCTTGCTTTTGTCTTCTTCTTCTTCTTCTTCTTCTTCTTCTTCTTCTTCTTCGTCGTCGTTGTTGCTCTTCCCTTTCGTTGTTTTTTTAGCCGTTAGCAGTCATTCTGAGCGTAGCGAAGTACGGTTCTCCATCGGTCGCTTTCCGACCGATGAATCCCTCTTGATTTGGCAGTTGCCTTTGCGGGTCTCTTTGCTTCGCTTTTGACGTTGTCTTCGCGGGTGCCCCACCCTTTGTAGTGTCAGGGCGGGTCTTCTCTTTCTCTTTATCCAGCCCCGCTAGGGGCGGAACAGGGTAGCCCACCGCGGCAGCGGTGGGAGGCCGGTATTAAAGTACCGTGAAGCCCCGGAGGGGCGGCACGTTTCGTCCCATCCACGCGCCACCTAGCCCAATGCGGACGTCCCGCCAACCTTTGCCGTTGACCGTCATCCTGAGAGGGCGCGACTAAATTGCGAAAAGGCCGTTTTCCCGCGCGCAAGGCAAATTGTTTTCAGTGCCACTTTTCGCCGGGTGCCCGCCCCTTCGATTTTGAGGGTCGGTCCTGCGGTAGCTTCCCTTTCTCCGCCTTAATCTCACTCCCTACCGACCGCCCACCGCCGCCACTTCCCCGCTCGCAATCCTCCGCCCCACCGCCGGGGCAATCGCCCGCACCTGATCCATCATCTGCGCGAACTGATCCGGATACAGCGACTGCACGCCATCCGAAAGCGCCCGCTCCGGATCGGGATGCACCTCGATAATCAACCCGTCCGCGCCCGCCGCCACCGCCGCCCGCGCCATCGCCGCCACCTTGTCGCGCCGCCCGGTCCCATGCGAAGGATCGGCCATCATCGGCAAATGCGACAGCTGCTTCACCACCGGAATCGCCGCAATGTCCAGCGTGTTCCGCGTATAAGTCTCAAAGGTCCGTATCCCGCGTTCGCACAAGATCACCTGGTAGTTCCCGCCAGACATGATGTACTCCGCGCTAAGCAGCAACTCCTCCAGCGTCGCCGACATCCCGCGCTTCAGCATCACCGGCTTGCCGATTTCCCCCAGCGCGCGCAGCAGATGGTAATTCTGCATGTTTCGCGCGCCCACCTGCAGCACGTCCACGTAAGGGAGCATCACCGCAATCTGCGACGGGTCCATCACCTCGCTCACCACCAGCAAGCCATTCTTGTCCGCCGCCGCCCGCATCAGCTTCAACCCCTCTTCGCCGAGTCCCTGGAAGCTGTAAGGTGAACTCCGCGGCTTGAACGCGCCTCCGCGCAGCAATTTCGCTCCCGCCCGCGCCACGCTCGCCGCGACGCTTTCGATCTGCTCGCGCGATTCCACCGCGCAAGGACCGGCCGCCACCACCACTTCCGTCCCGCCGATCGTCACACCCTTCCCCAGATCGAGGATCGAACCCTCCGGCCGGCAACTCCGCGAAGCCAGCTTGAACGGATGCGAAATCGGCACCAGGTCTTCCACTCCCGGCGCGGCCCGCAGCGCCTCCAGTTCCGGCCGGTGCTTGTTGCTGTTCCCGACGATCCCGATCACTGTCCGTTCCTCGCCCTGAATCAGGTGCGCCTGAAACCCGCACTCCTTGATGCGATCGACCACGTGGTCGATCTGTGCCTTCGTTGCGTCCGCAAACATGTTGACGATCATTGACCTGTCCTTTGACCTGTTCTTTTCTCTCTCACCACAGTCCCCGGCTAGAAGCCGTCTTACAATTGGAATTCGTCACGGCACGGCTTCACAGGCCGCGGAAAAATCGCGATTCCCACAGATCGCCTCTTCGAAACGCTTTTTTTGCTCATTTCGCCTCCTATCCGGGCAGCAAAGATTGCCTTCGGAACAATGTTTTTAGGGTGTCGGAGCTTCAGCTCCGACATAACCGTCGGCGCGCAGCGCCTTTCTCTCGCGGTGCCTTTACCGCGACCCTTCCACCCGAAGCTTCGGCCCAATCCGCTTTTTCCCGAAGCCCGAATCAGCCGTGCCAAAATGACGCGCGGACAAAGGGCTTTTAACCCCTGAGGCGCGCAAACCGACCGATCGAAGCATTTATGAGACAGCTTCTAGCGGTGCGTCCCGTTAGGCATCTGCGCCGCCGCGTACGATCCCAGTATCCTCAGCTCCACCACCTGCTTGTCGAGTTCTTCCAGCGCCGCAGCAGCCTCCGGATTGCTCCGCGCCGTCTGCAAATCCAGATAGAAGCGATACTGCCAAGGACGCCCGTGTACCGGCCGGCTCTCGATCTTCATCAGATTGATGTTCCGCCGGGCGAAAGGCTCCAGCGCGTGCAGCAGCGCGCCGGGCCGGTGGTCCAGCTGAAAAAACAGCGAAAGCTTGTCCGCGTCTTCCGGTTCGGTCTGCGAAGGCGAAAGCAGCCAGAAGCGCGTGTAATTCTCGGCGTTATCCTCGAGGTGCTCGCGCAGAATCGTCCCGCCATAAATCTCCGCCGCCCGCCGCCCCGCGATGGCCGCGCGCTGCACGTCCCCTGCCAGCATCACCGCCCGCACGCTCCCGGCGGTATCTTCGGTGGCGATGCGCTTCAGCCGCGGATGCTCCACAAAAAACTGCTCGCACTGCGCCAGCGCCACCGGATGCGATTCCACCACCCGCACCTCGTCGAACCGCGAGCCCGGAGGCCCGATCAGGTTGTGCGCAATGGGAATTATTTCCTCGGCGATGATGTTCAGGTTGCTGTCGACCAGCAGATCGAAGGACCGGTGTACCGACCCCGCCAGGCTGTTCTCGATCGGCGCCAGCAGATAATCCGCAAGCCCTTCGAAAATCGCCCGGAACGCCGCCTCAAACGTCAGCCGCGGCACCAGCGTGATCCCTTCCCCGAGAAGCTTGATCGCCGCCTCTTCGCTGAAAGCGCCGCGCTCTCCCTGGAACGCGATGCGCGCATTCGGTTCGACGATCATGCCCGCGCCGGCTTCCTTTGGCTCGCGCGCCCCGCCGCGCGATTCCCTTTCCCATTCGCGGCTTTTCCCATTCCGTAAAGCTCCTGCGACCGCACCGACAGGTCGAAGATCACGTGGTAGATTTTCTCGAGCGACTCGTTGTCAAGCGGCCCCGGATTCAATTCTTTCAGCCGCTTCAGGATGGCCCTCTCGCGCGCCGGAACCCGCAACGCCAGTCCATAGCTGCTCTTGAACTGCCCCACCTTCAGAGCAAGCTCGGTGCGCCGGTTGAGCAAACCCACCAGCTTGGTGTCAATCTCATCGATTTCGCTTCGCCAATCGTCGATCTTCATAAGACCGTGCGCCTCCCGATAAATCCGATTCCCATCCAGCCCCGCATCAACAAAAAAGGCCGCGTCCCCCATCGAAGGTCGCGGCCGGCTTGCGAAATTTTGTGCGGTGTCTCTACTGCGTCATTTCCGCGCGCGTTTCGCCCGCCCGCTCCCCCGCAAAGGAGAAGCGGTAAGTAAAGCCATAGGCGAAGAGTGAAAATGTTTCGTTCATAGCGCGCTTCCCAAAAAATCTTTCCGCTTCACCAACGAACGTCACGGAACTCGCACTATACAAAACGCTTGCCAGCCCCGTCAATAGCCTTCGCTCAGCGGCCTCAGTTTGTCAGTGGCACCGGCACTCCTACCTGCGCGTCTCTCTCGTCACCTCGCAAGTCTCGGTTATCGGGTCAGTTTCCGGTTATCCGACTACACGGGCGCTGGGCGAGCGTCAAGACTGCCCGAGATGTATGGTTCGTACTTTCGTATTCCGTGCAGAGGAGGCACCACCCGAAACTGAAGCATGTCGGTGACTCTGTATGGCTGGTTACCAGCCAGGATGATCGCACTGATGCTTATGAGTCCGCGCTTGTGTTCGCAATCGCCAGCCATCACCGCCCTACACATTTCCTCTATCTCTTGCAGTAGTTCTGTCTTATTGGCTTTGGAATTGTTGCCCTGTACGGTAACTCCCAAGTTGGGGAATAGTCGCCGAAGCTAAAATCCACGATACCGAGTCCATTCTCGGTATGGGCACAAATCCTAGCCGCAGCAGAATTAGTGGGTGCCAGCACGGCCACGACGCCGTGTTGCTTGGTGCGCTGAATTTCAAGCTGAGCGATGTTTGGGGCTAACTCTGAAACCAGGCGCTCGAATAGCGCGATAAGTTCCTCTTCAAGATTCATGCATTCATTCGGTGGTAGCGGCGGCATGCTTGTTTTATAGCATAATGGCTAATACGACAGACCGCCGCCCTAACCGGGAACTGAGCCACTATCCGCCATTCGGACATAAATCCGCTTTATAAGGTGACGGACAAATAGTAATTTGACTTATCCAACATGCCGGTGCTTAATAGGGGCATTGCCCTCTTTCGCTCGCCGGTTACTCGGCGGTGTTGGCGGAAAGCAATTGTCGATTTACGGTTGAGACGGTACTCTATGACGCGACGAATTCACCCTGTAATCGTAGTAGCCATTATCCGGTCGGGGCCGCCCGTCTGAGCCGCGCTTAGACGCTCGCGCCCCGCTCCTGAACACAGGCAGCGGGGCTTTTTTATTGCCTGCAAGGTTCGGAGCTGTGCTTTCGTCTTTCGGGTTTTGCTGTTTGGTTTTTGTTGTTGTTTTTCGCTGTCATTCTCAGCGCAGCGAAGGATCTGCTTTTGCCGCTCTTGCGGGTGCCCCACCCTTCGCTTTTAAGGGTGGGTCTTCGATCCCGCAGCGGGTCTAGTTGAGAAAGACGGCTCAGTTGAGAGGTCGCTGTTTTCGCCTTTCGTTGTTATCCGACAAAGCGAAGCGACGAGGGCTCTCTCTCGCCCAATCGGGGCAAGGTTTTTAGGGGGTCGGAGCTTCAGCTCCGACATAACGCCCGTAAATCGGAGGGGCTTCAGCCCCTGAGGAAATTGCTTTCTGTTCAACGACGAGCCAACGAGGCCAAAGCAACATGCACAGTGACGAAATAAAAAAAGGCATTTCCCGCGCCCCAGCCCGCGCGATGCTGAAGGCCACCGGCCTCACCGACGCCGACCTCGCCCGCCCGCTGGTCGCCATCGCCAATACCTGGACGGAAGTCACGCCCTGCAATTTCCATCTCCGCGCGCTCGCGGAAAAGGTAAAGGAAGGCGTCCGCGCCGCCGGCGGTACTCCCATTGAGTTCGACACCATCACCATCTCCGACGGCATCACCATGGGCACCGAGGGCATGAAAGCCTCCCTGATCTCCCGCGAGGTCATCGCCGACTCGATCGAGCTCTTCGTGATGGCCCACGCCTTCGACGCGGTGGTCGCCCTCTGCGGCTGCGATAAAACCATCCCCGGCACGGTGATGGCCCTCGCGCGCCTCAACCTTCCGTCCCTTTCGCTCTACGGCGGCTCCATCATGCCCGGCCGCTTCCACGACCGCGACGTCACCATCCAGGACGTCTTCGAAGCCGTCGGCGCCTGCGCCGCCGGGAAAATGACCGAAAAGGAAGTGATCGAACTCGAAGACCGCGCCTGCCCCGGCGCCGGAGCCTGCGGCGGCCAGTACACCGCCAACACCATGGCCACCGCCATCACCTTTCTCGGAATCTCGCCCATGGGCGCAAACGAAGTGCCCGCCGTCGACCCGCAAAAATCGCAGGTAGCCTTCGATTGCGGCGCCAAAGTGATGGAGCTTCTAAAAAAAGACCTACGCCCGAAGCAAATCATTACGCACGCCTCGCTGCAGAATGCGATTGCATCCGTCGCGGCTACCGGTGGCTCCACGAACGCCGTTCTTCACCTGCTGGCCATCGCCCGCGACGCGGGCATTCCGTTAACACTGGAAGAGTTCGACAAAATTTTCGCGAAGACTCCGATCCTAACCGACCTCAAGCCCGGCGGCCGCTTCGTAGCGCCGGACATGTACCGCGCCGGCGGCATGCGCCTGCTAGGCAAGCACCTCAAAGACGCCGGCCTCCTCACCGACGGCATCACCGCCTCCGGCAAAAATCTCTTCGAGGAGCTACAGTCCGCGAAAGAAGCCGCCGGCCAGGAAGTAATCCATACCCTCGCTCAGCCAATAAAGAAGGAAGGCGGACTCGCTATCCTGCGCGGCTCGGTAGCTCCCGATGGCTGCGTGGTAAAACTCTCGGGGCACGAACGCGTCTTCCACAAAGGCCCCGCGCGCGTTTTCGATTCCGAAGAAGCATGCTTCGAAGCCGTGCAGCAAAAAAAGATCAAACCCGGAGACGTGGTGGTCATTCGTTACGAAGGCCCCAAAGGAGGCCCCGGCATGCGCGAGATGCTCGCAGTAACCGGCGCGCTGGTGGGCCAGGGTATCAGCGAATCCATCGCGCTCATCACCGACGGCCGCTTCAGCGGCGCCACCCACGGCTTGATGGTCGGCCACATCGCGCCCGAAGCTGCCTCCGGCGGCCCCATCGGCCTGCTGCGCGACGGCGACATCATCACCCTCGACGTTCGCGCCCGGCGTCTCGACGTAGACGCCAATCTCGAAGAACGCCGCGCGCAGTGGAAGCCGCCCGCCCCGCGTTACAAAAGCGGCGTAATGGCCAAGTACGCGAAGTTGGTGTCCTCGGCATCGGAAGGCGCGGTAACCAGCGCCTAGGTAGACGCTGTAAACGCTGTAAAAATTTCGGAAATCCAAGAAAGCGACAAGGAGAAACAGATGGCGAAAATGTACTGGGAAAAAGACGCAAACCCCAAGGCGCTCGCAGGCAAGCGCGTCGCAGTCCTCGGTTACGGCAGCCAGGGCCGCGCGCAAGCCCTCAACCTGCGCGACAGCGGCCTCGACGTCGTGCTCGGCCAGCGCCCCGGCGGCCCCTCCGGCAAGCTCGCGGAACAGGACGGCTGGAAGCTCCTGAGCGCAGCCGAAGCCAGCAAAGGCGCGGACGTGATCGTGATGCTCACTCCGGACATGACGCAGCCCTCCGTCTTCAAAAACGACGTCGTCCCCAATCTCAAAGACGGCGCCATGCTTCTCTTCTCGCACGGCTTCAACATCCACTACGGCCAGATCGTCCCGCCGAAAACAATCGACGTCACCATGATCGCTCCCAAGAGCCCCGGTGACCTCGTCCGCCGCCAGTACGAAGCCGGCCGCGGCGTTCCCTGCCTCCTCGCGATCCACCAGGACGCAACCGGCCACGCCTTCGAGCGCACCCTCGGTTACGCCAGCGCCATCGGCGGCACCCACGCCGGCGTGATCGAAACCACCTTCCAGGAAGAAACCGAAACCGACCTCTTCGGCGAGCAGGCCGTTCTCTGCGGCGGCGTCCGCGAACTCATCATGGCCGGCTTTGACACCCTGGTCGCAGCCGGATACCAGCCCGAATCCGCCTACTTCGAATGCCTCCACGAAGTGAAGCTCATCGTCGACCTGATCTACGAAGGCGGCATCGCCAAGATGCACCAGTTCGTCAGCGAAACCGCCAAGTACGGCGACCTAACCCGCGGCCCCCGCGTAATCAGCGAAGACGTGCGCAAGACCATGAAGAAGATCCTCTCCGAAATCCAAAACGGCGAGTTCGCCCGCGACTGGATCCTCGAATACATGGCCGGCCGCCCGTCCTACAACAAAATGCTGGAACGCCAGAAAACGCACCCAATCGAAAAGGTAGGCGCCGAGCTGCGCAAGCAAATGTCCTGGATCAAGCCCGAAGCCGCCAAAGCCGGCAAGTAAGGTAGCCTCTGACTGTGGGTGCACGGCCACGCCTGATGTGCGCCGTCAGCAAGGGTGGCAGGTTTTGCCTCCAAGGTGCGCGGTTCAGAAGAATCATGCCCCGATAGACCCCGATAGACGATGACCACCACACTCCTCTTCCATCGCATCGCCATACTCGGCACCGGCCTGATCGGCGGCTCCTTCGCGCTAGTCATCCGCAAACAATTCCCGTCCGCCACGATCGTCGGCTTCGATCGCTCCGAAGCCGCCGCCAGCGCCCTCACCCGTGGCGCAATCGACAAAATCGCGCCCGACCTCGCCACCGCCGTGCAAGGCGCGGACCTCATCTACATCGCGATGCCCATCGCCGCCACAATCGAATCTCTCCCGCAGATCGCCGCAACAGCCGAGACCGACAGCCCTAATCACCGACGCCTGCAGCACAAAAACAACCGTCTGCAAAGCCGCCGCCGAGCATTTCAAAAACGCCGCCCGCTTCCTCGGCGGCCATCCGATGGCCGGCAAAGAGCGCTCCGGCATAGAAAACGCCACAGCCGACCTCTTCCGCAACGCCCCCTACGCGCTAATCGCCACGGAAGCCGACCCCGATCCGCGAGTAAAAGCCTTCGCCAGTCTCCTCAACGCCATAGGCGCGCAACCCATACACACCGATCCCGAAACCCACGATTGGGCAGTAAGCATCGTCTCCCACCTTCCGCAACTCGCGGCAATCGCCCTCGCCCGCGTAGTCCACGACGAAACCGACGAAACCGACGAAACCGGCCTCCCCCTCTCTCTCTCCGGCCCAGGCCTCCAAGACACGCTCCGCCTCGCCGGCAGCCCCTACGCCATCTGGCGCGACATCCTCCTCACCAACTCCGACCAACATCTCCCGCGCCCTAGACCGCCTCTCCCAAGCCATCGACTACCTGCGCACCCAGCTCACAAGCAAGGAAATCCAGCACGAATTCGAAGCCGCCAACGCCCTCTACCAACTACTGCGCAAGCAAAAGTGAACGTACTTTCAGAAAGAGGCCGTGACTTTTTCGTGCGATTCAGTTAAGCGCCTTTCCCTTTTCCTACCGTTGTGTTGCGTTGCCTGCCGTTGCCGTTGCTTTTGCTTGCTTTTGCCTTCGTTGTCATCCTGAGCCCATACGCGCGAAGCGCGGATGGGTGAGGGACCTGCTTCTTCTTTCGCCGTCGCCTCTCTCCGACGATCGCCAAAGGCGCTATCCAACTCGATTTCCCCGCCGCCCCAAAAATTGCAGCGTATACCCCGCCCCCGGATCAAACGATTTCTCAATCACCTTCAGCTCCAGCAGCTGCCGATACATAGTCTCCCAGCGCTTCGGATCCATCTGCCCCAGCTGCGCCCCGCCAGGATCCTCCCCCGCCACAAAGTGCCCGTCGCGCAAAGCCTGCCACGTAAACTGCATCCATTCCGCATTCAACGCCGGATTCAGCTTCGCGATAGCCGCATTCGCCGCCCCCGGATCCTTCAAATACTCCCGCCACCCGCGCAGCGAAGCCCGCACAAACTTCTCCACAATCTCCGGATGCTGCGCCAAAAAATCCCGCGTAGTAAACATCACCCGATAAGGCTCATACCCGGCGTCGCTAGTCAAAATCACCCGCGTTTCCACCCCCGCCTTCCGCGCGAAAAATGGCTCCGAAGTAGCAAACGCCTGCTGAATGTAGTTCGGATCCGCCACGAAATTCGCCACGTTCATCATAGCCGGCACCACGTGGACGTCGTTCAGCTGATATCGCTTCGCCACAAACTCCCACCACGTCGATCCAGTCGTCACCGCCACCGTGTGCCCGTTCAGGTCCGCGAACGAGCGCACCGGCGAATCCTTCCGCACCATGATCCCCTGCGGATCGTGCTGCATCGTCGCCGCCACGGCCACCATCGGCAGCCCGTTCGAAATACCTTCCAGCACGAAGTCGGAGGACCCCATTCCAAACTGCGCCACACCCGAAGCCACCTGCTTGGCCACCGAAACATACGGCCCGCCGGGCAGAATATCGAGATCGAGCCCTTCGTCCCGGTAGTAGCCCTTCACCAGCGCCGTATAAAACCCGCCATGCTCCGGCTGCGGATACCAGTCCGCCTGCAGCGTCACCTTCGGCAAGCCGGTCGAGGTCGCAGTAGCCGAGTTACTGTGGCAGCCCGCCGCAAGCAACCAGCCAATCCCGGCCAGCAGCGCACCACACGCCAGCCAAAGTCTTCTTGTGCAAGGTGATCCGTCTCACAATGCCCACGATTCCGCTAGCCTAGCACGCGCGACCACGCCCCGTGCTCAATGCATCCGCGATAGGTTCGATCAATTTTCCGTTTGCTCTGCCAGCCATCCGTTGTGTTAGCGTACGGGCCATGGCGGCCCTGCCATTTCATCGTGGAAGTGTGGATTCACTCGACGAAGAGCGCATGCGCGAGATTTACGCCTTCACCGCGCGCACCCTGGACACTCCGCATCCCGTCCCCTTCGGCGCGCTCATCGTAAAGACGCGCACCGGCGAGCGCCTCATGCGCGCGGTCAACGCCGTGCGCGCCGGAGAACGACCCCAGCTCCCACGGAGAAACGCGCACCGTCCGCCTCGCCTGCAAAAAGCTGAGGCGCCCCAATCTCGAAGGCTACACCATGTACTCCACCTGCGAGCCCTGCCCCATGTGCATGGCCAACGCCTTGTGGGCCAGGCTCGACCGCGTCGTCTACGGCGCCACCATCGCCGACGCCAATCGCCACTGCCTTCAAATTCACATCGACGCCAAGGAAGTCGTGCGCCGCTCCGACATGCATTGCATCGTCGACGGCCCCGTCCTCCGCGACCTCTGCTACAGCCTCTTCACGCATCCCAACATGCAGCGTGCTTTTCGCACCTGGAGCAAGACGGGAAGCAGGACCGCCGGCCATGCGAAATCGAAGAAGCGAGCCTAGCGGCACAGCCAGCCGCAACGGAGCGAACGAATGTACCGGGAAGTAGACGCATCTCACATCGCCGCGCTGATCGCCATCACTGGCGATGACGCCCGCGTGCTCACCCAGCCGCTCGTAGTCGAGCAGCTCTCCCGCGATTTCTACTGGTATTCCCCCGTCCTGCGCAAACAGCTCGATGGCAAAGTCGCCGGCGTGATCGTTCAGCCGCTGGGCGCGGTCGAGATTCAAGCCATCCTTCGTTATTGCTACGCGCAGAATATTCCCGTCACACTCCGCGGCGCGGGTACGGGCAACTACGGGCAGGCCGTTCCCCTCTACGGAGGCGTCGTCCTCGATCTCACGCGCATGGACCAGATCGAAGAAATCCAGCCCGAAGGCGTTGCCGTCTGCCAGCCCGGCGTCCGCCTCGGCGTGCTCGAAAACGAAGCCCGCAAGGCCGGCTGGGAGCTGCGCTGCTATCCTTCCACCGTCGTCAAATCCTCGCTCGGCGGATTTCTCGGCGGCGGCTCCGGCGGCATCGGTTCGGTAAAAAACGGCAACCTGCGCGACTTCGAGACCGTTCGCGCACTCGAAGTCGTCACCATGGAGCCCGAGCCTCGCGTCATCCTGCACGAAGGCGAAGCGGTCCACGACATCCTCCATGCCTGGGGCACCAATGGCGTAATCACCCGCATCTGGCTGGCGCTCGCGGCCGCCATCGATTGGGCGCAGGTGCGTCGTGGCCTTCGACACGTTCGACGCCGCCTTCGATTTCAGCGAAAGCATCGCCACCAGCGACGCATGGACCAAGCGCCTGGTCACCGTTTTCGAGTGGCCCATCCCCTCCTTTTTCACGCCTGTAAAACAGTACGTGCCCAATCGCAAGGCCCTGATCTTCTTCCTGATCGCCGCCGCCGAGATCCCCGCGTTTGAGTCCGCCGCGCAAGCCGCTGGCGGCCAGATCACCTATTCCGCGGCCTACGAAGGCTTGCGGAGCCGCCCGCTGCTCTCCGATTACACCTGGAACCACACCACGCTCTGGGCCATGAAGTCCGACGACGCCTACACCTACCTCCAGTGCGGCTTCGATCCGGATACCGTGCGCGACCAGTTGCGCAAACTAAAGGAAAAATTCGGCGATGAAATACTCTTCCACATGGAATTCATGAAGAACGCCGCCGGCCGCGTGATTCCCGGCGCGATTCCCGTCGTATATTTCAGAAGCGAGGAGCGCCTGAACGAAATGATCGATTTCTGCCGCGCCATCGGCGTGTTCGTCGCCAATCCGCACGTGAACAACGTCGAAGGAGGCGGCCGCTACCGTCCCGACAACGTGCAGCTTCTGGCCAAGCTTCGCTACGATCCCAAAGGCCTCATGAACCCCGGGAAAATGGTCACCTTCCAATCTCAGGGCCAACCGGAGGGCCAGCCCCAAAGCCAGCCCGATGCCCAGCAGAATGTCCAGCACGGTGGCCAGGCCGCCGCCGGAGCCCCCAGCCGATGAAGACGTGGGTTCCCGATTCCCGCAACTTCGCCTATCTCAACTGGAAGCAGGTCGACGCGCTCCCGCGCGAATCCACGCTGCTCATTCTTCCCACCGCCGCCATCGAGCAGCACGGCCATCATCTCCCCCTGGCCACCGACACTCTCATCAACAACCTCGTGCTGGGCCGCGCGCTCGAAAAGCTTCCCGCCGATTTGCCGATCTACGCCCTGCCTCCCGTACATTACGGAAAGAGCAACGAACACATCGGCTTCCCCGGCACGCTCTCGGTAAGCGCCTCCACATTCATGGCCGTTCTCCGCGATCTGGGCGCAAGCGTCGCCAGCGCCGGATTTAAAAAGCTCGCCCTCTACAACACTCATGGCGGCAACACGTCCCTCATCGACGTGATGGCCCGCGATCTTCGCGCTGAGTTCGGACTGCGTACATTTGCGCTGCACGGCTCCTGCGGAATTCCCTTCGAAGGGCTAAGCGCGCAGGAGCACGCCTACGGCTTTCACGCCGGCGAAGTGGAGACGGCGTATCTGCTCGCCGCGGTCCCCGAACTCGTGGACCGCTCCGCCTACACCGTGAATTACATTGCGGACATCAATAATCCCAAGCTGCTCCGCCCCGAAAACGCCCCGGCGGTCTTCGCCTGGCTCACCCGCGACATTGCCGAAAGCGGCGTGCTCGGCGACCCGCGCCCAGCGACGGCCGAGAATGGCGCTCGCTGGATCGAAGAGGCCGCCGCGCAAGTCGCCCTCGCTTTGGAAACGATCTTCCACCATCCGAACGCAAAGCCTTCGCCAAAATGACGGCGCCTGGCTCGATCGATTGCGGCGGCCATGTGCGCCTCGAACGAGGAGTGCGCTGCCGCTTGTCCGACGGCGTCGAGCTGGTCTCCGATCATTACTATCCCGCCGCAGCCCGGCCCGCGCCCCACTCTGCTGATGCGCCAGCCCTATGGCCGCGATATCGCCTCCACCGTCGTCTACGCGCATCCTGCCTGGTTTGCGCGCCATGGCTACAACGTCGTGATTCAGGACGTGCGCGGCCGCGGCGATTCCGAAGGCGAGTTCTATCCCTTCCGCCACGAAGGCTGCGACGGCGCCGAGACCATCGCCTGGCTGCGCTCGCTCCCCGAATCGAATGGCCGCGTGGGAATGTACGGTTTTTCCTATCACGGCATGACCCAGTTGCTGGCCGCCGCCGAACATCCCGAGGGTTTGCAGTGCATCGCGCCGGGCATGACCGCGCACGATCTCTACCACGGCTGGTTTTACCACCACGGCGCGCTGCGCTTTGCGTCAATCCTGGGCTGGGGCCTGCAAATGCTCAAGGGTGACGCGCGCCGCCTCAAGTTGCGCGAAGCCAGCGACCGCCTCGAACAAGCCTGGGCCAATCTCCCCTCGCAGACAGGCGTTCTTCCCTTTCGCAACCACCCCGCAATTCAGGGCGAACGAGTTCCGCGTTACGTCCTCGATTGGTTTGACCACCCCGAGCCCGGCGACTACTGGTCCGCCATGGACCTCAGCCGCACCGTCAACCAGGTCCGCGTTCCCGCCCTGCACACTTCCGGCTGGTACGACATTTTTTCACGCGCCAGCATCGACGGCTTCCTGGCCCTCACCGAACACGCCGCCACTCCGTTGGCGCGCGAGCATCAATACCTGATCGCCGGGCCGTGGTTGCACATTCCCTGGGGAGACCGCATCGGCGCCTCCGACTTCGGCTCCGAAGCCCTCATCGATATCGACGCCATCCTGCTGCGCTGGTTCAACCACTGGCTGAAGGATTCCGGCGAATTTTCCGCCGAACCGAAAATTCGCCACTTCGTTCTCGGTGAAAATCGCTGGCGCGAGGTGCAGTCGTGGCCGGGCCGCGCGAAGCAGCCTTTCTATCTGTACAGCGACGGGAAGGCCAACTCCCGCAAGGGAGACGGAGAGCTTTCCTCCGCACCTCCGCGCACCGAGCAGTCCTGCGACATTTTCATCTGCGACCCGGAAGTGCCGGTACTCTCGCCCGGCCCCAACGCGCAAGCCGGGCAGTTCGATCAATCTGCACTCGAACTTGGCAACAATCTCCTCGTGTACACCAGCGAGCCACTAGCTAAGGCGCTCAACGTTTTCGGCACGCCGCGCGTTTGTCTCTATTGCTCCACCTCTTCCGCCCACACTGACTTCACCGCCAAGCTCGTTCGGGTGAGGCCCGCCGGCGGGGCGGAATTCATCTGCATGGGCATCGCGCGTTCCAGCTGGCTGTTTGCGGAATCAGGCTACGTGGCGGACAAAATCCATCTCTGGGAATTCGATCTCGAGCCGACTTCGTGCCTGTTTGCGGAGGGCGATTGCGTTCGTCTGGAAATCGCCGGCAGCGCTTTCCCTCTCTTCGATCGCAATCCCGGAACCGACGTTCCCTCCTGCCGCGCCACTTCCTGGGACTGGCAGCGCTCCACGCAATTCGTGTTTCACGACTCGAAACGCCCCAGCGCCCTGTATCTGCCGGTAAGCGAGACGCCCGCATGAGCGAGACAGTGGCCGCCCCGCAAATCGAATTTCGCTCCGTAAGCAAACGCTATGCGAACACCGCCATGATCCTCGAAGGCATCGACCTCACGATCCTAAAGGGCGAATTCGTCAGCCTGATCGGCCCCTCGGGCTGCGGCAAATCCACCGTCCTAAAATTAATCTCGGGCCTAACTGCGCCCACATCCGGCGCCATCACCGTAGACGGCATGACTCCCAAAGACGCCCGCGAAACCGTCTCCTACATCTTCCAGGACGCCACGCTCCTACCTTGGCGCCCCGTGCAGCAGAACGTAGGCCTGGGCCTGGAACTGGAAGGCGCCAGCAAAGCAAGCCGCGAAGAGAAAACCGCCACTCTCCTCAAGTTGGTAGGTCTCGAACACGTAGCCAAAGCCTATCCCCGCGAACTTTCCGGCGGCATGAAGATGCGAGTCTCCATAGCCCGCGCACTGGCCACCAGCCCCAAGCTCCTCCTAATGGACGAACCCTTCGCCGCCCTAGACGAAATGTCCCGCGACCGCCTGAACGAAGAAATATTGCGGCTCCGCGCCGAACAAAAATGGACCGCCGTCTTCGTAACCCACTCGGTAGAAGAAGCCGTCTTCCTCTCCACCCGAATCATAGTCCTAGCCCCCAACCCAGGCCGCATCCGCGCCATCTTTCCCGTAGACCTCCCCGGCAAGCGAGACTCCGCGCTGCGCGAAACCCAGCCCTTCGACGAGCTGGTAACAAAAGTATCGCGCGCGCTAAGAGAAGTAGTGGTGCAGGAAATGGTGCTATGACCCACCCGCCGATTCCGCCGATCTTCGCCTTTCCGGGTGCCCCACCCTTGCGCCTTTCAAGGGTGGGTCTTGGTTTCTGTAGTCCGAATCGTAGTCACCTGAGCGCCTCCCAGGTTTTGACCGTCATCCTGAGGAGCGCAGCGACGAAGGATCCCTCTTCTCATCCAACTACAAAGGGTTTTATAGGTCGCGACACGAATCCAACTCCCGGTGACGATATCGGGAGCTTTGTAGGTCGTGGCTTCAGCCACGACAAAAAGCCGGGCGCGCAGCGCCCACCGCTCGCGGTGCCTTTCCCGCGAGCATTCTCTTCTCCGGGAACTCAGCCACCACATCCTCCCGCGCAACCCCTGCGAAAGCGGCCATCGCCATGAAACAGCGCCTCATCACGGTAGCCAACGCAATAGCCGTCTTCGCCGCTCTTCTGATTCTTTGGCAGCTCGTTCTGTGGATCTTCCACGTCCCGCCCTTCATGCTGCCCCCGCCCGCCGCCGTGGCCCGCGCGCTGGTAGCGCGCTTCCCCTCCCTGCTGGCCTCGTTCGCCATCACCGCCGAGGAATCCGCGGGCGGCCTCGCCGCAAGCATCGTCTTCGGCGTTCTGATCGCGCTGCTCTTCGCGCAGTCCCGCTGGGTGCGGCGTATGCTCTACCCCTACACGCTGCTGCTGCAAACAGTCCCGATAGTAGCCATCGCTCCCCTGATCCTGATGTGGGTAGGCGGCGGCACTCCAGCTGTTACTCTGATTGCCTTCATCATTTCGCTCGCCCCGGTAATCGCCAACACCACGCAGGGCCTGATCAGCGTGGACGAAAATCTCGTCCACCTCTTCCTGATGCACAACGCGACGCCCGCCCAAGTCCTTTTGAAGCTGCGCCTTCCGCACGCCGTACCGTCTCTTTTCGTCGGCATCCGCATCGCCAGCGGCATAGCCGTAATCGGAGCCATCACCGGTGAACTCTACGCAGGCTCAGCCCGCGTGGGCCAGGGAGGTCTCGGCTATTCGATCCTGTACGCGTCGTCGCAACTGCAAACAGATTACCTGTTCGCGCTGGTGCTCGCGGCGGTGGTGCTCGGGTTCGTCTTCGTTTTTGTGGTGATGTTTTTTGAATGGTATTTTTTGCACAAATGGCATGAATCGGCGCGTGCGCCGGAAACCGCGTAATTTGCGGGATTTAGGATTAGATCGGAAGGAGAGAACTGAACATGCTGCGCTTGGAGACTGAAACTGGGTGGTGGCTGGTCACGCATCCCGATCACGCGCGCCTGGCCGGCGCTTTTGCCGAGCACTGGGGCAACGAAAATTTTCTGCCGCCCGAGCCGCGAGCCCATGTGCTCAAAGGAGTTACGCGCCACGACGATGGCTGGGCCGCGCGCGATATCGCGCCGCAAATTACGCGGCAGGGGAAGCCTAGCGCGTTTTCGGTGGAGCTGGTTGGTAAGTATTCGGCGTTTGAGGAAATTGACCTGGAGGATTACCTCGCGGTGCGCGACCGCGCTGTGCGCATGATTGCCGCCGAGGATCCCTACGCGGCGATCCTTATCTCCATGCACACCTATAACTTACTTACCGCTCACGCCGACCGTTCCACCATCGCGGCAGACCAGTTGCCGCTGCTCGATCAATTCCTTGAAAAGCAGAAAGCGTTTCAGCAGGCGTTGCGGCTGCAAATCATTTCCGATCATAGGTTTACGCCGGAGCAAAAAACGGAATCGGCAATTCTCGAGCGGTTTCGGCTGCTCCAGGCTTGCGACAATCTTTCGCTGCTTACCTGTGTGGATTTCTCCTCGCCCGCTAACTTGCTGCATCCGTTGCTGTTGCGGGACGGTAGGCATTCTGCCGTGCAGGTTCGCCCGGCTGGGTCGCGGCACTTCGTTCTCGACCCGTATCCCTTTGATGAGCCGACACTTACGTTTCGATTCCCGGGGCGGCACGTCACCGGGAAGCTGTTCTGCCTCCGCGGCAGCATTGCAGGAAGCGTTCCACGCGGCTCCGCCAGAGACGCTGTCGGTTACAATGAGCTCTCCGCAAAGGACTTAGCGCCCACGCGGCGACTCACCTCGGATCACATCGCCAAAATTCAAACTGGAATTGATGTCGTGTACGTACGTAAAAACACGCACGGAGAAAATACAATCAATTTAAAGTAGATGCGGGCAAATTTTGCGGGATTTTACGACGGTAGAAGTACGGGTTTGACCGTACTTCTACCGCCGTATTTTCCGCTTAGAACTGCACGCTGAGCGACATCTGAATCTGCCGCGAGCTTCCGATGGTGTGGACGGTTTGACCGAGACCCGTGGGGCAGAAATAGAATCCATCGGTCGGGTTGTTGCCGTTGCAGCCGGTCGGCAAAACCTGCGATCCCTGCACCGGGAAGCTGCTGAAGGCCAGGTTTTGATCGATGTTGTCAATCGGTATGTCAAAGCTCGGATGGTTAGTCAGGTTGTAGATGTCGACGCTGTACTTCACTCCGACGCGCTCGGTTATTTGAGTCGTCTTTACAATCGAGAGGTCGGCGCGTTTTTGCCAGGATTGGCGGAAGATGTTGCGCTGGCCACCCGCGGAAATGAAGTTCGTTTCAAACGTATCACCCGCCGGAATCGCGCCGTTCAGATCGCCCGGCTTCAGCAACGGCACGGTGAAGCAGGACGCCTTCAGAGCCGGGAAGGCAAAGTTGTTTCCGATCGCGCCGGTAACGGCGTTCTGAGGTGTGCAACCGGGAGCGAGCGGGACGATCGGGTTGGTGATTCCATCGTTGATGCTGTAGAAGATGCTTCCGACGGCCCCGGAATAGTCGACCACGCTGAAGGGCTGGCCGCTCTGAACGGTCACAAGGCCCTGCACGCTCCAGCCATCGACGAACTTTCCTTCAATCGAGGAGGCCGAGACGAATTTTGGAAGCTCATAGTGGTAGTCGATGTTGAACACGTGCGTGCGGTCGAAGTCCGACGGGCCGTAGCCGCCGCGGAGGTTCAACGGATTGCTGCCATTGTAGAAGAGCCCGAGGGCGCTCTGCTCATCGAGGGACCGCGAGTAGGTATAAGAGAACCCACCGGCAAGTCCGTGGCTGAGTTTCTTTTCCACGTGCGTTTGAAGGGCGTTGTAGGCCGAAACTCCCGCCGCGGTATAGGCTTCTGACTCACCCGCGTAGCCAATGTAGGGGACGCGCGTGTCCACGTTGCCGCCCTCGGAGTCAAACTCCATCGGCTGGCCGTTGGGCAAATTCAGAGTGCAGCCCAAGAAACCGCAGCCCTCGGCGGTCTGCACCGTGTAACCATATGTATAGGACTCTGCGAACGGCGATGCGCCGGGGTTGGCGCAGACGGCCGCCGGACCGCACAGGGGATTTTTTGGTGAAGCAATCCTCGCCTGGTTGAACGGAAGCGGAATGATTTCATGCCGGCCCAGCGCATTCACGAACCCGATATCGATCGCCAGATCGTTGCGCGGCTGCCACTGAACGTCCAGAGTGGAGTTCATGGTATAGGGAAGCTTATTGGTGCGATTGTAGACTCCCAGATAGAACGGAATATCCCCGAATGTGAGACCCTCGGCATTGGGCAGCGCCGGGACGCCGCTGACCGGATCGACGGCTGTAATCGAGCCGGGATTACCGTTCGGCGGAGCCTCGAGTGTGGGTCCCCAGGGATTCGAAAGAGTCGAGGTGCAAATGTTAAAGGTTCCGGCAAATTCGGTCGGACAGAACTGCGTGTTAACGAAGGGCAGTTGCTGGTTGATTCCAAACGGACCGCCCGGCGTGATGCTCTGGGCGACGCCCGGTGAGAGATAAGAGTAAAGCTCACCGCGGTCGTAATACATGCCCCAGCCCGCGCGGACGACGATCTTGTTGTCAAACTTCTTCGGGCTCCACGCCACGCCGATCCGGGGCGCAAATCCCCATTGCCGACCGGTGAGAGTCGTGTTGCTCACTCCGGCGGTGCCATGCGGGTTATTTCCGGCGACAATGAGACCGGTCGAGGTAATCTGGTCGGTAACCGAGTTGTAGGCATACTTGCTGGGATCGAAATTCAGAAGCTTACCGTTCTTCTCGGTTAAGCCGCCCTCCCAGTCGAAACGCAGGCCCGCGGTCACGGAGAGATTGGAACGGAGCTGAAACTTGTCCTGCACGTATTCGCCTGACTCATTCGAGCGCCAGTGGCGATTGGGATCGCCGGTGAGAAACAATGTGCCGGCATACAGGTAATCGTTAATGAGCTGACCTTGCAGAAATTGGTTGATGCTCTGTGAAGTGATCATCCCCAATTGATTTCTTCGGTCCCGCGTGTTGAGCTGCGTGTATTCGAAACTGCCGCCGAAGGTGATCGTGTGGCGCCCCTTCGTCCAGATCGCATTCGCGGAGGGATTGAAGCGATTCTGGAAAACGCCGGTGAAGGCGCTCAGAGACTCAGCACCGGCGCCAATATTCAATAAAGGCTGGTAAGAGGGCAGTGTGACGTTGCCAGGGGTTCCGGTGGCGGAGGGCCAGTCGATCGTGATACCGGGGAAGATGGACGATCCGAAAGTATTGATTGTGCAATTCGCCGCGGACTGGCCCGTCAAGGCAACGCAAGCACTACCCAGTTGCGCCGGCGTAAAGGGCTGGCCGAGCGTGCTGTACGCTTTTTCACGGATAAACCCAAAGGTTTCCGTGACGCTCAGGGTGGGAGTCACGATCTGGGAATGGCTGAGCGAGATCACCTGGCTGCCTGCGTCGAGGTGTTGGGAAAAGCCCGCCACCGAGGAATATGCAAAGGGAGCGGTCGTCGGATCGTGCTGGTAGTAATACTTCCCGGAGAGGGAATGCTTGGAGTTGGGATTCCAATCCAGATCGACCGCGGCCTGATCGGCGATGAAATACGCCGTTCCATGGGTCTCCGCGTCCTCCGGGAACGCCTCGACGAGCGCTGAGTTGGTGGTGTTCAACGCAAGAGCCTTGGGGTTGGCCGACGGAATCAAAAACTGGCCGTTCGGCAGCTTGTAATTGAAAAGTGTATAAGCAATAGGATTGATATCGCCAGGCGCGGTGCCCACCACGGGACTGATGGTGCCGTCCTCGAGACCCAGAGCATCGGCGAGATTATTGTTATTGCCCACCGCGGCCAATGCGGCGGCGGAGCGATTGTTCGTGAGCCCGGCCGGGACGGTGGGCCGAATGATTCCGATCTCCTCGTCCGAAGCGTGGGTGTGCTGGTAGCTTGCGAAAAAGAAGAGCTTGTCTTTCTTGATTGGCAAACCCACGGTGCCGCCCGCTGTGTATCGGTGCAGAGACGGATTCTTTTCGTTCTGCGGGATATTCGGGTCGGCGTTAAAGAAGTATGGATCGGCGTTCAGCCAGTTGGTTCCGCGATGGCCGTAGAGGCTGCCGTGAATGTCGTTGGTGCCGGTGCCGGTGCTCATGTCGATGTGGGCGCCGCTGGTGGAGCCCTGCTGCGCGTCATACATCGACGTGTTGACGCGAACTTCCTGGACGGACTCCGGGGCGGGCGAAGGAATCGCTTCGCCAATGGCGAGATAAATCGAAGCGCTGCTCTGGATGGGAAGGGCGCTTAAGGCTGAAGACGTGCTGACGCCGGTAGCATTCACTACTCGGGAAGAGGCGACCTGGCTGGTGGTCTTGCCGTTGAAGAGATTCTTGGCGTCCACGCCGTTCAGCAGGAACGTGTTGCTGGTGTCGCGCTGACCATTGGCCCATACGGGCTGGTTGCCCAGGCCGGCGTTAGCTCCGGTGCCGGCGGGAAGTTCTTCGTTTACACCGGGAGAAAGCAACGCCAAACCGGTGAAAGAGCCGGTGGGCAGGGGGACATCGTCAATTTCCGCTTTGTCCATTACATAGCCGTTGGTGGTGTCGACGGCGTTGATGAGCGGAGTTTCGGTGACGGTGACGGACTCGGTGACATTACCGATTTTGAGCACGCCGTTTACCGTGGCGGTTCGGTTGGCCTGCACCTGAATCGAGGGGATGGACAGTGTTTGGAAACCGGTATGAGTGATGGTGAGGGTGTAGTTGCCAATCGGGAGGTTCGACAGCAGGTACGCACCGGTATCGCTGGTATCGATCATGCGCGTCAAATTGGTCTGATCGGCGACGGCTGTGACCGTGGCGCCCGGAACTACGGCGCCGGAATCGTCGGTTACCGTACCGGTGATGCCACCCAAGGTCTGCTGCGCACGCGCGTGCGGAGTGAGGGCCAGAGATATCGTCAGGAATGAAACCAAATAGAAAAACCTGAACTTCTTCGACATACTCGCGATCCTCCTGGATTTATTCTTTACCCGAGGCTAACCGAGGGCTACTGCATTTCACAGCTTCGCGCCCCATCCAACTGCCACCCAAAATCAACTAACACCCAGAATGCATTTGTCATTTCAACGAAAGTACAGAATCCGGCGAGGAAAGAGAAACGCATTCTTTCTATCGTGGGGATCAATTATTTCGATGTTTGCTTGGGGGGCGGTTACGGGAGGACTCGGCGCTGCGGGCTTATCTGGATTCTGTTAACAAAATCCTTATACATTCCTGGAGGGGAAAGCATTCCTTAAATTTGGTTTTTGTTGGTCGCGCGGCGAATTGGCTTGATGGTTCGCGCGAGGCCTGACGCGAGATTTTTTCGTCAGGGCCACCGTTTGCTTCAGAATACCCCGCCAATCGGGAGATTGGCGTTCCGGGGGGAGACGCCCTGCCGCGCGGAATTACAGGCGGGAATGATTGACGGCGAAAGAAAAAACAGGTCCCTCACCCGTCCGCGCTTCGCGCGTATGGGCTCAGGATGACAATTAAAAGCTAGGATAAAGGGCAACCGCGACGTTGAGCGGGACATTCCCATTGCGCTCCGTTGCGCGTGGATGGGGCGAAACGGATCGTGCCGCCCCTCCGGGGCTTCCCGGTACTTTGATACCGGTTTCCCACCGCTGTCGCGGTGGGCTACGCTGTTCCGCCCCTGGCGGGGCTGGATAAAGAGAAAGAGAAAGACAAGATCCACCCTTACACAACAAAGGGTGGGGCACCCGCGAAGGCAACGTCAAAAGCAAGGCAAAGAGACCCGCAAAGGCAACTGCCAAATCAAGAGTGATCCTTCGCTGCGCTCAGGATGGCAGCGAAAAGCGGACGTCAAGAGAAAGACCCACCCTTGAACAACACAGGTTCGGGCACCCGCTAAAAAATAAAAAAAGTCGCAGCCTCTCAGGATGACTATCCAAACATAACGGCGCGATTAAAATCGAAAAAAAGACTCACCCTTGTAAAACAGCAAGGGTGGGGCACCCGCAAAAGCACATCAATAGCGCTACTTCGGGGGATCGGCGGGGAGCATGGAGACGTGGGCGGAGACGATGCGCCAGCCTTCGGGCAGGCGGACCCAGAGCTGGCTCTGGCGGCCGTGGCGGGATTGACCGTTTACGGCGCGCTCGAATTCGAGGGTGATGCTGGCGACGTCGCGGCCGAAAGTTACTATGTCCAACCGGCGGACGGCTCGCGCCAGGTTTGCGGGCGAGCGGCCCTTGCGGAAGGATTCGATTTCGTCGATGCCGTAGAGATTTTCGGCTAGGCCGAAGCGCATGGCTTGCGGGGAGGACCAGAACATGCGGGTTAGGGTGTCGGCGTCGTTGTTTACTAGGGCGGTTTCGTAGAGGGGGTAGAGGGCTTTTAGTTCGGCTATTGTTTCGGGATCGTTGATGATCATGGGTTGAGATTTTTCCTCAGGGATTGCCTGTTTCAGGATACACCCGCCAATCGGGAGATTGGCGTTCCCGGGGGCTACGCCCCGGCGCGGGGAATGACGCGCGGGAATGATCGACGGCGAAAGAAGAAGCAGGTCCCTCACCCATCCGCGCTTCGCGCGTATGGGCTCAGGATGACAATTAAAGCAAAGGCAGTGGCAAGAAAAACAGAAGACCCACCCTTGCAAGACCGCAAGGGTGGGGCACCCGCAACTGCAACCGCGACGGCAAACACACCGATGACTGGGAAAGGCAGAGGCGCGCGGCGGGATCAGAACATTTTTCTTGGCGGCAGGACGTGCTTTGGTATTGTGGCGCTTACTGTGAATAAAGGCTCGTTTACTACCTGGCTGAATTTGAGGTGGAGGGCGGCGCTGCAGAGTACGTAGGCGTTTACTTCGGAAAAGGCCCAGCGGTCTACTAGCAGATCGATCATGCGGGACGTGGCGGCCTGGGCGGCGGCGGTGGCGTCGGTGGCGGATTCGACTACTATCCAGCCGGTTTCGTTGTCTTGCTTGCGCTTGGGCGAGGATTCTATTAGCGGGCCGGGTAGCGCGCGCTGCTTGTGTAGATGGAAGCGGAGGGTGGCGTCTACCGGGCATTCGATGCCGTTGATGCAGACTTCGCCGTCGCCCTGGGCGGCGTGCGCGTCGCCGGTGGAAAAGAGTGCGCCGGGATTGAAGACCGGGAGATACAGCGTGGCTCCGGCGCAGAGTTCGCGGACGTCCATGTTGCCGCCGAAGGTGCCGGGCGGGCGGGTGCGGAACTCGCCGTCTTCGGCGCGGGCTACGCCCATTACGCCGCAGAAGGGTCGCAGAGCTACCGTGGCCGGGGTTAGCGATTTGCTTACTTCGCCTTCGAGTTGCCAGATGAACAGATAGGGAGCGGAGAAACGCTGCTTCAGGAAGCCGAGGCCTTCTACGATGCTGGTCCAGCCCCAGCCCTTGTGGGCGATTTCCAGGACGTCGATTTGGAGGACGTCGCCTGGCTCGGCTCCGTTGATGAAGATGGGGCCGGTGAGGGCGTGGATGCGGGTGCGGTCGATAGTGAGGTAGCTGGGGAGGTCCATCTTCGGGTGGACTTGCGCGCCGCTGGAATCGAGGCACTCGATGTGGACAGTGTCGCCGGGATCGATGCGCAGGCGCGGCGGCAGGGCGCGGTTCCAAACGGAGTGAGTGGGATTGGCGGAGAGTTTGTGTTCCTTCATGGGGCTCCTAAATTTGTACGCTCATTTGGAGTTCGACCAGGGCGTTGCGCGGCAGAGCCGAGACGCCGATCGCGGCGCGTACGTGGCGGCCTGATTCGCCGAAGAGTTCTACGAAAAGATCGGAGGCTCCGTTGATGACTTTGGGAGTGTCGGGAAATCCGGGGATGGCGTTTACGTAGCCGTTCACGCTTACGATGGCTTTTACCGCGTCGAGCGAGCCGAGGTGTTGGCGGAGGACGGCGAGCTGCGTTAGCGCGCAGGATCGGGCGGCGGCATAGGCTTCGTCGATGGTGCGGCTGGCGCCTACCGTGCCAGTGATTACGCCTTCGGCGTCGGTGGAGATTACGCCGGCTAGAAAAACTACGCTGCCGACTGTGCGGGCGGAGAGGTAGTTGCCGCCGGGAGCGGGGAGAGTTGGCAGCGAGAGGCCGAGAGCTTGAAGGCGGGCGTCGGTTCCGGTTGGCATGGCGCGGGCGGCTGGTCTCCGGTGCGAAGAAATGGAAAAACACTTTAGCATAGACGCGGGCTCGCGACAGGCAAACCGGGCGGGTCCCACGACGCGACCCACAAATTGACACGCCCGTGCTACTGTGGCGTTCGAGCAGGAGAACTGAGAAACGAGATGACACGCTTTTTTCGCGTTTGCAGCGAGGCTAGAAAGTCGACGCGGCTTGCGACGGCAGGATTTGTGTTGCTGACGGCGATTACGTTATTGCCCGCGACGGGCGTGCGGGCTGCTGCGGGCTCGCGGGATTCGTCGCGGCCGGCTGTTGCGCTGAACGTTGTTTCCCTAAACCTCGCGCGGAAATCCGCGTCGGATTTGGAGGTGGGGGGCGAATTGGCGGGGTTGCCGCGCGGGGCTACGCGCTACGTTGCGCTGGCTTCGCTGCTGGCGCTGCCACAGGTGACTTACACGGTGACCGACGATACTAACTTCGCGGGCCGGACAAAGATCAGCGGCGTGCCGCTGGATGAATTGGCTCGGGCACTCGCGGCTGCGCCGGAGTCGGACATGGTGGTGGCGATTTGCGACGACAGGTATCGCGCAAATTATCCGCGCGACTATGTGAAGGCTCATCGGCCGCTGCTGGTGATGAGGGTGAATGGCCAGCTGCCGCCGGGCTGGCCGAAAGATCGCGAGACGCACCGGTTCAGCATGGGGCCGTACATGATCTCGCATCCGAAATTTACGCCGGCTTTCACGGTTCTTTCGCATACCGACGAGGCGCAGATTCCGTGGGGCGTGGTGCGCATCGAGTTTCGCGACGAGCGGGCGGTGTTTGGCGCGATTGCGCCGCGGGGGCCTCGTGCGCAGGACGCGGCGGTGCAGGCGGGCTATCGTATCGTCGAACAGAATTGTTTCCGATGCCACAACATGGGCGGCGAGGGCGGGGAGAAGTCGGGGCGGCCGTGGCTCGTGCTGTCGGCTTGGGCGGCGGCGGCGCCGGAATATTTTTCGGCGTATGTGCGGGACCCGAAGAAAAAGAACCGGCACGCGGAGATGCCGGCTAATCGCGGGTACGACGACGCTACGATTCGCGCGATTCGAGATTACTTTGCGACGTTCATTCCTGTTCCGGCGGAGAAACCATGACGCTGCGCGCGGCGAAAATGCTGCTGGTGTTTGGAGTGGCGATCTTCTATTCGCTGGTGGTGCTTGAACAACACGACCGACTACGACTCGAATTACCAGTTCGTGCGGCACGTGATGATGATGGACTCGACGTTTCCCGGGAATCACGGGATGTGGAGGGCGATCAACTCGCCGGCGCTGCATACGGCCTTTTATCTCTCGATCATCGCGTGGGAAGCGCTGACGATGATTCTGAGTTGGTGGGGCGCGGTGCGGCTGGCTAAGGCGCTTCGCGGAGGAGCGGCGGCGTTTCACGCGGCGAAGGGCGTGGCCATTGCGGCGCTGACGCTGGGTATGTTGATGTGGCTGGTGGCGTTCCTTAGCGTGGGCGCGGAGTGGTTTTTGATGTGGCAGTCGAAGAGCTGGAATGGGCAGGATGCGGCTTTTCGCATGTTCACGGTGCTGGGAATTGTGCTGCTTTTTGTCGCGCAGCCGGATGGGGAGGCGCAGCCTTAGAGCTGATCGCTGCGCTCCTCAGGATAAGGTGCAAAGAACGGAGAAAGAAAGAAAAAGCAGGTCCCTCACCCATCCGCGCTTCGCGCGTATGGGCTCAGGATGACACGAAAAGCTACTGCGAAAGGCAAAGACAGAAGCAAAGGGCGAAGACCGACCCTTAAAGCCGAAGGGTCGGCCACCCGCGAGACATTGCGGTTGCGGGGTGGACGGCTTACTTTAGCTTGTCGGCCACTTTGGTCAGGCCGGCTTGGGCGCAGGCGGCGTCGGTGTCGCCGTCGTGAGCGCCGCTTACCGAGATGGCGCCGATTACGTCGTCGCCCACTTTAATTGGGAGACCGCCTTTGGCGTAGGTGGAGTTCGGGAGCAGCGCGGGGGGAGGCGTGCCGGCGGGATTGAAGGGCGGGGGTCCGGACGGCCTGCCCCAGTGCATCACGGTGTTGGTCTTCTGGAGGCCGATCTCGAGGCTGGCCATGCCGGCGCCGTCGTCGCGCAGAAGCGCTTTCACGAGATTAGTGCTGTCGACGACCGTGACGGTGACCTTGTAGCCTTCCGCGCGGCACTGGAGCATGGCGGCCTGAGCCATGGTTTGAGCGACGTCGATGGTTAGGACCTTCTGCGTCGGCAGACCTTGCGCCGAAACTCTTCCCGGTAGTGCGACCGACAAAGTTAAGACCGTCAGTGCCAGAGCGTAACCCGTTTTCATATCATTTCTCCCCTTTGCGATTTCAACCGGCGGGAAATCTACAACGAATCGAGGCTGGGCGCAAAGGAAACCGGAGGCACAGAGACGGATCACTGCGGGAGAGGGAAAACTCCGATTCCCTGAAAGGCGTTGGGAGGCTTCGGTGATGTCGCTCGCATTAGCACACCAAGAGGGATCCTTCGTCGCTGCGCTCCTCAGGATGACGGGCGAAAACGGAGAAAGAAAAAAGAAGAAGCAGGTCCCTCACCCATCCGCGCTTCGCGCGTATGGGTTCAGGATGACAGCAAAAAGCTAAGGCGACTGCGAGAAGCTAAGGCACTGCTACGGGCAAAAGACGAGCTGTTTCTGGCTGGACAGGCTGTGCATGAATCAGAGAGGGTTGTTGGTTGCGGCTTCCACTTCGCGGAAGAAATCGCGCAGCTTGATCGCGTCGAGATGGCCGTTGGTGCGGACTCCGCTGCACACATCCAGGGCGTAGGGGCCGATTTGGCTGATTGCTTGGCGAACGTTGGCGGGCTGCAAACCGCCGGCTACGAACAGCGGGCAGCTTATGCTTTGGCGGATTCTGCGGCTGATCTCCCAGTTGTGAACGCGGCCGGTGCCGCCCAGTTCCTTGACGGGCAAGGCGGGATTTCCCGAGTCGAGCAGGATTGCGTCGACTTGGGGCGCGATGGCTACGGCCTCGGCTATGGACTGCTCACCCTGCACGTGCACTACCTGTACCAGGGCGATCCCGGGCAACGCTTCTCGCAACTGCCGGTGCGCTCCCGGCGGCAATGCGTCGACCAGTTGCAGCGTATTGACGCGCGTGCGGCGCTGCTGATCGATAATTGCGCGGGCATCGGTCTCGGAGGTGAGCAGGAAAGTGGCTACGCCGGGAGGGACTGCGGCCGCGATTTCCGCGATCAGGGCTTCTTCGATGACGCCCGGGCCACTCGGCACCCGCGAAACGAGGCCCACGGCGGAAGCGCCGTGCGCAATCGCGAGCTTTGCTTCCTCGACGCTGGCTATGCAGCAGATTTTTACGCGTACCCGCGGGTTCGATTCCATTAGAGACTCGCGAACCTCAATCCCTTAGGGCGACATCTCACCACAACATGCCCCTTCTATCCAAATACAAGAGAGATTCATCGCGTGAAAATCGCGCGATGGAAAACCGTTCTTCGTCGCTGCGCTCCTCAGGATGACGGGCCAAGAACGGAGACGGAAAGAAGAAGCAGGTCCCTCACCCATCCGCGCTTCGCGCGTATGGGCTGAGGGATGACACGAAAAGCGACTGCGAAAGGCAAAGGCAGAAGCGAAGGCCGAAGACCGCCCCTTAAAAGCGAAGGGTCGGGCACCCGCAAAAGCGTGAGGTTTTCCGCGGCCTGTGAAGCCGCGCCCTGACGAGTTCCATTTATGAGATGGCTTCGAATGAATCGGGCGAATGAATCAGACTTGCGACAAATGAAAGCTGCGGGTATCTTACCCCATGACTAGCCCTCCACAGTTTGACCCATCCGGCGATATTGCTTCCATCCGGCAGGACGATCCTGGCGGCCCAGCCGCTAAGGATTACGGGTTGCGGCGCGAGGCGCTTTCGCCGCTGGAAACTCTGGCGCAATCGGTCTCGACGATCGCTCCGACTTCCACGCCTGCGGCTACCATTCCGCTGGTGTGCGCGCTTGCGGGCAACGGGACGTGGCTCGCTTACGTGCTGGCTACCGTTGCGATTCTGCTGGTGGCCTGGTGCATCGGGAGGTTCGCGCGGTATTCGTCTTCGCCTGGATCGCTCTACAGCTACGCTTCGATGATTTTGCCGCCGTGGGTGGCCTCAGTGGCGGCGTGGAGTTTGTTGCTGGCTTACGTTGCCACGGCTTCGAGCGTGATTGGGGGCTTCTATCACTATTCGATCGTCTTCGTGCACAAGGCCGGGACTCACCCAGGCGCCGCGGTTGCGCTGGCGCTGATCGTGACGGCTGTTTCCATCTGGATCGCTTGCCACGATGTAAAAATCTCGGCGCGGCTGATGCTTTGGGTGGAAGTGACTTCGGTTCTGACGATCCTCGCGGTTGTGACGCTGGTGCTGTTTGGCCACGGATGGCATCTCGATACGGAACAGCTTCACCTGCGCGGCATGACGGGGAGCGGCCTGCGGCTCGGGCTGGTGCTGGCGCTATTCAGCTTTGTGGGATTTGAGAGCGCGACGACCCTGGGGGCCGAAGCACGGAATCCGCTGAAAACCATTCCGCGCGCGGTGCTGCAAAGTTCGCTGCTGGGCGGGGCGTTTTTCACTTTGTGCGCTTACACGGAGGTGATGGGGTTCCGCGTCGCCGGGCAGGACCTCGGGACGAGCGACGCTCCGATGCACGTGCTGGCTGCGATCGCGCGGATCCCGATTCTCGGCCTACTGATCGACGTCGGCGTGCTGTTCAGCCTTTTCGCCGGGACGCTCGCGTGCATCACCGCCGCGGCGCGCGTGCTGCTGCTGATGGCGCACAACGGACTGGCGCACGGCTCGCTGCGCGAAACGCACGCGCGGCACGAAACCCCGCAGCGGGCGCTCGTGCTTACGGGCATCGCCGCGGTGCTACCAGTGGCGATACTCGCCGCGCGAGGCGACAGCGGGCTCGATGTCTACGGCTGGATGGGCTCGCTTGCGACATATGGCTTCATCGTGACGTACGGGTTGGTTTGCATTGCGCTGCCGCGCTACCTGCGGGATCACGGCGTGCTGCATGCGGGCGCGCGCATCATTCCGTGGCTGGCGTTTACGGCGATGCTGCTGGCGCTCTTGGGAAATCTATACCCGGTACCGGAGGGTCCTTACGGAAAGCTGCCTTACGTGTACCTCGCGTATCTCGCGGCGGGAATGCTGTGGTTTTCGCTGAGCGGGAGCAGGCGCGGCAGAAATGAAACAAATGCCGGTACAAAATAAAACCGGGCACAGCCTTGCGGCGTGTGCCCGGCGGAGAACGTGAGATTGACTGAGAGTTCAGTCGGGAAGAGGAGCAGTCTCTGGCATCTGGAGCTTGGCCTTCGCGAGGGCGCGGACGATGTTAGTTTCCACCGTCTGTTCCGTCGTGTTCCGAACGGTAGCGAGTTCGGTAACAAGAAGGTGTTTGGCACGATCGAGCATCTTCTTTTCGCGGAAGGAAAGCGGCTTGGTACGGCTGAGAGCGACGAGGCCCTTGAGAACGACGGCGACCTCCATCAGCGAGCCGGTACGCATGCGGTCAGAATTTTCCTTGAAGCGATGCTTCCAATCGTGGTGGGAATCGGAGCGGCCCTTTTCCAAAAAGGAAAGGACAGCACCGGCTTGTGTGGAGCGGATAACGGGCCTGAGTCCCACATTGTCGACGTTCGATTGGGGCACCATAACTTTCAGGCCGCTGGAGGCAATCCGCAACATGTAGAAGCGTTCCGATTTGCCGTTCACATAACCAAAGCTGATCTGTTCGATAAGCCCAACACCATGGTTCGGATAGACAACCTTTTCGCCTAGCTTGAATTCACTGATCATAGGTCGAGGTCCCCTTCCCCAAAAGCTAATTAAATATTAGGCACATGTGAACACAAGGTCAAGCGATTCTGATGAGTTATCTAGGGGATCAAAGTTTGGAGGAAGCGGTTGATTTGGCAGGGTTTGGCACTCGGATTGCCCTATAATGGTACTCCCTTGATTACTCTGGCAGTCGACACAACCACCCCTGGCGGAAGCACGGCCGTGCTGCGTGAGGAGCGCGTGATTGGAAGCGTGTCCACGTGGACGGAGGAAACTTACTCTTCCCGGATGTTCCGGCAGGTGGAGTTTCTGCTGGAGGAGCTTGGGTTGGGGCTCGATCAGGTGGATTTGTTCGCGGTGGCCAGCGGGCCGGGGTCATTTACGGGCCTGCGCGTGGGGCTGGCGGCGATCAAGGCGTGGGCGGAGGTGTATGGCAAACCGGTGGCGGGAGTGAGCGCGCTGGAGGCTATTGCGGAGGGATCGCGTTCGGCTTCCCCGCTGCTGGTGCCGGCTTTCGATGCGCGGCGCGGGGAGGTTTACTTCGGGGTCTACCGGCGCGAGGGCGATTTGGGGGCATCGAAATTGGTGCTGCAGGGTGAGCATTCTGTAATGACGCCCGTGGATTTCGTGAACGAGATGCGGGTACTTGCCGGTAAGGAAACGCTCATGATCGTGACGCCTACTCCGGAAGCACTTTCGGGCGCGCTGGACGCAATGGATGCCGACGGAAATGGCGGGGCAGCGATTCGCGTGGAGGTGGTGGCGAACATCCTGGCGCCGGCGGTGGGGTTGCTGGCTGTGCGGCGGGCGCGCGACGGAATCACGGGCGATTCGCTGACGCTGGAGGCGAATTACGTGCGGCGAACCGACGCGGAATTGAAGTGGAAGGCGCTGTAGGACGTGGAACTTCGGCGCGTTGAATCGCGGGATGTGGAGGCGATCCTGGCGATTCAGGCGGTGTGTCGGGAGGTGGCGCAGTGGACTACGTGGGACTACGAACGCGTGGCACGGGGCGAGATGGCCGGGTGGGTCGCGGAAGATGCCGGGCAGGTGGTTGGATTCCTGATTGCGCGGCAGGTGGCGAACGACATGGAAATTTTGAATCTTGCGGTGTTGCCGGATGCGCGGCGGCGGGGCTTGGGAACGGCGCTGCTGACTTCGGCGATCGAGTGGGGTGGGGCGTTTCAGGCTGAAAATGCGCTGCTGGAAGTGCGGGCTTCCAATTGGCGGCACTGGAATTCTACGAGAAGCATGGGTTTCGGGCGACGGGGCGGAGGTTGCGTTACTATACGGCGCCGGTGGACGATGCGCTGGTGCTTACTGCGAAGATAGGCTAACGATAGCGTCCTCCTGTGCACAAAATGCCGACTTGGCCAGGGGCTGTTTCGAAGCAGCGGATCCTCAAGCAAGAGGATGAAGTCAACGTCGGGGTAGAACCTGTTTAACCTGAGCAGTAAATGCAAAATGTGGACGAAACGACCGCGATTGTTGGAGCAAGTGTGCCTTAATGTGCTTGGCAATTTTCGGATTGTCTAGGGTGTGGACATACGTCTTCCGGTATTTTCCCCATATCAACTGACCCAGGCGCTGCTTCGGGTCAGCCAATGCTTCAGGATTTCCCGGCAGCTTCAGGGGTATTGTTTGTCCAAAAGCGGCAGCGATTGCGTTGGCATCGTAGAGTAACCAAGCTTCAATCTCGCGCTTTGGAATAAGCACGACGCTCGCAGTGGGGCGCCCATCGCTTGCAGCAGCAGACAACTCAGCTAGCAGCTCTCTCTCCGCCTCGGCATCTCGATCATCTAGATCATGAACCACGACGATCCACTTGCACCCTCGTTTGATAAGATCGCGTGACCAAGCCCGACATTTTCTTCTCAATTTCCCGCAACCGCCGCCCACGAACGACTTAAAACCAACGGTGTGAGGTTTTAGCATTGTCAGTGTAATTGACTCCATCACTCGGACGTCGCTTTTATCTTCGGCAATTATTCCGATTGTCAATCGCTGTCTCCCAATCCGCCTTCGCGCCAGTAATCGCCAAGGTTGCCTTCGCGTTCGAGATAATCTCTTAGCGCTCTCAACTCGACACTCGACATGACATTTGGAATATGGCTGATGGTCGTGCCAACTAACCTATCAAACGAAACCCGATATACGTTGTCAGGTTTGACATGATCGAGAACATAATCCGAATGAGTTGATAGGATAATTTGCTTACGCAGCGACGAACTCTTAATAATCGAGAGAATACTCGCCAGCAGGCCATGGTGAACACAGACCTCAGGTTCTTCTATTAAAACGATGGAGCCTTTCTCTGTTACGACGTGAAACAAAAGGGCGAGAGTCTTGAAGGTCCCCTCCGACAGCTGGTTCGGGGACAGTTTCTGTTTGCCAATTCTGAACTGAGGAATGACAAGAAGTTTATTCCTCTTCCGCTCTTCCAATTTTCCGCCAACTCTAACCGCATAGTCCACGGACGATGTGGGCACGGTCTTAAAGTCTAGCGCGTCGATTAGCTTTAGCCCTTTCGGACCGACAATATCCATAAAGGCCGAGTAGCCCGGCTGATCTTCATTTTTCGAGATGTACATGTCGTACAGAATCCGAGTGTGTGGTTTTTGATGAAATGACCGCGAGACGCCGGCCTTCTTCTTGTATCTCAAAAGATGCGGGGCAGGCCGTCGGGTTGGTGAACTGTGAAGCTCCGTAATACTTGATGTGTGTGCAGTAAGTCGCAATACGCTGCATCAACGGTGTTATTTGAGGAGGGATCTGGCGCTGAGAGCGTCGCCCACGACGAAGCCTAAATAGATAAGCATGGTACGGCCTTGACAAATGCTCTATGGGAAACGAACTAAGAATGCCTAAAGGGAAATCAAATGAAATTTTAGCTCTGCTCCGCCGCCGCTTTACAGTCCATTTTTCAACGGATGCTACTATGTTGTCTCGATTCTCTTCACTGGTATTTACCGTCAGAGAAGCATCCAACTTTAATTCGGTTTGGCCGATCTGAAAGTCTGACTTAATCCGAGCATTAGCAGCCAGAGAGTCATGTCTACTATGACGAAACGGATCTACGTTGACGATTTTGTTCAACAACATACACCCTTGGAGGAAATTCGTTTTGCCACTGCCGTTAGGGCCGATTAGTACCGACAAATGGGGCTGCAGGTCCATAGTCGTCCGGAGACACGATCGGTAATTTTCTATCAGGATTTTTTTTAGCAGCACGGCCGATCCTCTGGTGGGCGATAGTAACTCAATATTTTCGCCCGCAGTTGCAATATTTGGTCCAGGGTGTACTCACATGTATTCTCCGACCCCTAAGTAGGGGCGTGCGAGTGCGGTGCTTTTGCTGCAAGTAACACGCGAAGAGGGATGCTTCGTCGCTTCGCTCCTCAGCATGGCTGCGAAACAACAACAGAGCGAATTGGTGCGACTGACGATTAGTCGGTAACGGCCGGTTCACTACCGATTAGTCTACGGGCTTGACGGCTTCCATCAGGAAGAAGAGACCTTCGGTTAGGGTGGGATGGATGAACATCGAGCCGGGGCCTTTTAGGAGAGTGTAGGGGAGCTTGCCTAGCATTAGGGTGTAGAGGATGTGGACTACTTCGCCGCCTTCGGAGGCCAGGATTGCGGCGCCCAGGACCTGGTCGTTGGTGGCGTCTACTACCAGCTTCATGAGGCCGGCGGTTTCGTCGCGCTCGATGGCGCGGGAGACTTTGGTCATGGGGGCGCTGCCGATTTTCAGCTTGTAGCCCTTGGCGCGGGCTTCTTTTTCGGTTAGGCCTACGCGGCCAAGTTCGGGGTCGGTGTAGACCGCGTAGGGGACTATGCGGTGGTCGATGGAGAAGTTTTTCCCTTCGATCAGGTTGGCGTAGATGATCTGGTAATCGTTGTAGGAAATGTGGGTGAAGGCGGGGCCGCCTTTTACGTCGCCCATAGCCCAGACGCCGGGGACAGTGGTTTCGAGCCTGCCGTTTACCTTGATGAAGCCGTGGGCGTCGGTGGCGATGCCGGCATTTTCCAGGCCTAGGGTATCTGTGTTGGGGGTGCGGCCGGTGGCTACCAGCAGGTGCGAGCCGGTGACGGCTCCGGAGCTGGTCTTTTTTATGCCGGCCAGGTCGGTGGTTACTTCCAGCGAGAGAACTACGGACTCGCCGGCGCGTTCGATGGCTGTGGTGTTCGTGTTTAGCAGGAAGTTGATGCCTTCGGCTTCCAGCGCGCGCTGCAATTCGGCGGCAATCTCGAGGTCTTCGTGGGCGACGATCTGGCCGCCACCCTCGATCACCGTGACTTGTGAGCCGAAGCGGGCGAACATCTGGCCGAATTCGAGGCCGATGTAGCCGCCGCCGACGATGAGGAGGTGGCCCGGGACTTCGGGGAGTTCCATGATGGTCTCGTTGGTGAGATAGCCGGAGGTTTCGATGCCGGGAATTTTCGGGATGCGGGGGCGCGCACCGGTGTCGATGAAGATTTTTTCGCTTTCGAGGATGGCGCCGTCGACGGCGATTTGGTGCGGGCCTGTGAAGCGAGCGTGGCTGCGGTAGAGATGCATTTTGGGGCGCTTGGCGATTTGCTTTTCCTTGCTGTCGCGGGCCGCGAACACGATCTTGTCTTTTTGCGCGAGGATCTTCGGGAGATCGACAGAGACGTCCCGGGCGATTACGCCCCATTTATCGGCGTTGCGGGCGTAGTGGGCTACCTGGGCGCGATGGACCATGGTTTTTGTGGGCGTGCAGCCGGTGTTGATACAGGTGCCGCCCAGGTGACGCTCTTCGACCAGAGCGACGGTCCAGCCCAGGTCGGCGAGGGCGGCGCAGAGGGGACCGCCGGATTGTCCCGAGCCGATTATGATGGCGTCGTATTTCGTTGCGGATGTCATTGGAGTGGGCTCCGATAATTTATGGCGCGGCTTTGCGGCGCGGTTTGGCTGGCGCGGGAACAGATGGCGGACGCGCGGTTGCGGGATTGGCTGCTTGCGGCTTGGGTCTTAGCGCGGCTAGAAATTCCGCGAGCGGAAGCGCGTTGAGGACATCCTTCTTTTCGATCCAGCCGCGGCGCGCGGTGCGGACTCCATACTGCATGAAGGTCAGCTGATTGGCACGATGCGAGTCGGTGGAGATTACGATTTTTGCTCCGCGCTGTTTGGCGGCGCGCAGGTGGACGTCCTTGAGGTCGAGGCGCTCGGGATAGGCGTTGCATTCCATGGCTACGCCATTTTTCGCGGCCGCGTCGAAGATGCGTTCCATGTCGTAGTCGAAGGGATCGCGGCGCAGCACGAGACGCCCCGTGGGATGGGCTACGATTTGCGTGTAGGGATTTTCGATGGCGGCCAGGATGCGGTCGGTCATTTCGGGGCGTTCCATTTTCATGTAGGAGTGGATGGAGGCGACCACGACATCTAGCTGGGCCAGGACTTCGTCGTCGAGATCCAGTTTGCCGTTTTTGAGGATGTCGACTTCGATGCCGGCGAGCAGGCGGATTCCCGGGACGCGTTCCTGGGCGGCGCGGATTTTTTTGATTTGCGCTAAGGTGCGCTTTTCGTCCATGCCATTGGCTACGGTGACGGCTTTGGAGTGGTCGGTGAGGGCGATGTATTCGTATCCGAGGTCGCGGGCGGCTTCGCCCATTTGCTCGATGGTGTTCTTGCCGTCGGAGGCGGTGGTGTGCATTTGGAGGTCCCCGCGGATGTGGGAGAGCTGGATAAGGTCCGGGAGGCGGTGCTGCTCGGCGGCTTCGATCTCGCCGGTCATCTCGCGGAGTTCGGGGGCGATGTAGTCTAGGCCGAGCTTGGCGTAGATTTCTTCTTCGGTTTTTCCGGCTACGGGCTTGCCGCCCTTCAGAGTGGTTAGGGCGTATTCGTTGAGCGTCCAGCCCATTTCGTTGGCGCGGCCGCGGAGGGCGACGTTGTGCTCCTTCGATCCGGTGAAATAGAGCAGCGCGGCGCCGAAATTTTCCTTGCGCAGGAGGCGCAGGTCGACTTGGAGGCGGCTTTCTAGCAGAACGCTTACTTTGTTTCCGCCGTGGGCGAGGGTCTGGCGGATGGCGGGGTAACGCAAAATGTGTTCGGCTACCTTGTCGATATCTTCCTGGGTGTCCGCGGTGGGCTTCATAGTTAGGAGGAGATCGAGGTCGCCTACCGTTTCGCGGCCGCGGCGGAGCGAGCCGGCAGGCGTTACGGATTCGACTTGTTCGCAGGCCTTGCCGATGTAGGCGGAAAATCGCTGGGCTTCTTCTTCGGCGATGTTGATGCGTACGCGCGCGGAGCCGGAGAGATTCTTGAACTGCTCGGCGGCTTTCAGGATGTTCTGCTCGCTCTTTTCGCCGAAGCCGGGGATATCGCGGAGCTTTTCTTCGCGGGCTAGCTTTTCGACTCCTTCTACCGTGGAAACACCGAAAATCTTGTAGAGCAGGGCTACTTTTTTGGCGCCTAGGGACTGGAGTTCGAGCAGTTCGAGGATCGTGGGTGGATACTTTTTCAGGAGCTTCTGGCGCAACGCGTAATCGCCAGTTTGCAAAATTTCGCGGATGTGGGCGGCCATGTTTTCGCCGACGCCGGGGAGTTCGCGGAGCTTGGCGTCGTCTTTGGCGATTTCCTCGATGCGCTCGTGCATGCCGAAGAGCAGCTCGGCCACTTTTTCGTAGGTGCGATAGCGGCCGATGATGGCGCCGTCGATTTCAAGGAGCTGCGCGGTTTCCTGGAGGATCTTGGCGACTTCCCTGTTTTCCATGGCGGCGGTTCAGGCTTTCTTTCGCTTTTTGGCGGCTGGCTTTTTGCGCCGGCCGGCTACAAATTTCGAGTAATACAGGACGCCCGCTACGGATTTCGAGTCGACGATTTTGCCGGAGGCGATCCAGTTTTCCACTTCTTCGAGGGTGAGAATACGCGTGGTGATCTTTTCGTCTTCCTCGGGGCTGGACTTCCCTTTCGTCAAACCCTCGGCGAGATAGATCACCATTTTCTCGCTGAGCAGGCCGGGGGACGGGTAGATGTCGAGCAGCTTCGTGAAAGTTTTCGCGGTGTAGCCGGTTTCTTCCTGAAGTTCGCGGGGGGCGGCTTCGCGGAAAGTTTCGTGCTCTTCGCGGTGGCCGGCCACGAGCTCCCACATGTACTGGGCGGCGGCGTGGCGGTATTGCCGAATGAGAACTATGCGCCCGTCGGAGAGTACGGGGAGGACTACCACCGAGCCGGGGTGGACGATTACTTCGCGGACGGCTTCGATTCCATTGGGCTCGAAGATGTGGTCGCGCTTGAGGGCGAAGACGCGCCCTTGGAATAGTGTTTCGCTGCTGGTCACCTTCACGGCGGACGCTTTCTTGTCGGTTACTTTTGCCACTTGCGCTCCTTTTCCCGGCTTCGAGATTCTACCGGAATCGAAAGAGCCGAGGCAAAGGAAGCGAAAGAAGAAAAGGAAGCAGAGGAGGCAGAGGAGAACCTGCGCGCTGGAAGAGGCTGTGTGGGAGCCGGCTAAGCTGTAGATCAGCGGCTAAAAAGCTCGCGGGAAAAGCACCGCGGGAGGAAGGAGCATTTCCTGTTTTAGGTTGGCATCGAAGCGGGCAAGCGCAGAGACGGCATCACTGTAAGCTTTGTACAAACAGGCGGGATAGTTCGAGTCTTCGCCACCTATTAGTTGCACCTGCATCCTAAAGTTGAAGTCCAGAATGACCTTCTTGTACCAATCCCGGGCGGAGTTTGGGTTGCTGGCTAGATGTGCGGCCCGATGGTTCGATTGAGTAACGCGGCGAAGGCGTGCCAAGCAGCGGTCATTCCGATGGGGACGGCGAGGGCGACGGACGCGAAGACAAGCGGTGCGGCCCACATGGTGGAGCGGTGGATGCGGCCGATAGAGATGAGTTCGTAGACGACGAGAATGAGAAGCAGGATGCCGAGGCCGGTGACGGCTCCAGCGGCGGGCGGAAATCCGATGCGGTCCCAGGGAAAGCGGCCGAAGGCGGCGGCGACGAGACCCGACGTGGCGATCAGGATCAGACGCTTGTGCGCGTCGGGCCTGCGCCGGGCGCGCCAGGAAGCGTAGATGACGATGGTGAAGCCGACGATGCCCATGAGTGGGATGGCAGCGGAGACGGCGGGATCGAGCGGGCCAATCCTCACTCCACGATGAAGCGCGTCGAGGGCAGCGATCACGCCAAGCACGATCATGATGGGCGGAAGGCAGAAGGCGACGGTGCCAAAGGAACGATGCCATTTGACGCGGCGAGCGGAGATGAGGGCGGCCTGCACAACGAATAGCAGCATCCAGAGGGTGAAAACCGCGCCATGGATGTGGAGGATGGGGCTGGGAAGCGGCGCGCGCAACATGCCGGCCCGGAAGTAAGTTGGTGAGAAGCCGATGTAGACGCAGACGCAGAGAAGGATCGCCATGCCGCTGTAGAAGGCGCGTTCGGCGGTTCGGTTGACAGGTCCGTAGTGGGTCTGTTGGCCTGATGCAGGCGCAAAGACGGCGTCTGTTGCCATCTTCTTCTCCGTTTGCGGGGCTGAGTGCTTCGGGGCCGCCCGAGATGGATTTCCCGCAATTCATAGAAGATACACGCGAGGGGACATTTCACAAAAGATATTTCGACAGGAAGCTCGGACGCAGAGGAGAGAGGCTCGCGGAAACGTCGCCGCGAGAGGAAGGTGAACCTGACGGCGCGGCTAATTTTCGGAGCGGCGCGAAGGTGCGAAGCGGTCCCTTCGTCATGGCGCCCAGGACGACAAAGCACCGACCCTTTAAAATCGAAAGGGTCGGGCACCCGGCAAAACTTTTCCCGGACTTGAGATGGATTTTGGCTGGGACTTTATTCAAATGACGACAGGTCGTTTCTTTCTTGAGTCTAATTTCTTTGGCATTTTGGTTCCTTCCTAGCCCTGAGCTTCGCGCGTTTCCCCTGATATTGCTTCTACCGCTTCTGTAGCTTCGTCTTGGAGACAGTAAGAATCTTTCGCATTACGCCATCGAACTTTTCGAACTCTGGATTGTTCATGCTCACTTGTTCTCCTATTGCCCAGATGAGTCCGATTTAATTTCAGATGCATATGTAATTCCATGCAACAAAGTCGTGTTTGGTAATTTTGCGGTGATGGCTGCAATCCCGGTCGCATCTTCATTTTCAATGTAAATAGGCGATCCCGACTCAAGTTCGGAACACCCAAAAGCAGAGAAGTCGGTCTTATAGATGCTAGTGGCCTCTAGGAGGGCATGGAGATTCTTCGCTTCGGAATCACCAGATCGCGCGATCTGGTTCATTATTTTCTGTCCTTGAATCCCTTTGTGGAATTCTGATCGCGTAGCGACAGAATCGGGACAGACGAGAGCGCCAGCTGAAATAGTTTTGCCGTTCGGATGGAATGAATCATCTGGATCAAAAATGCCCGATATCCAAACCAGCGCAACTAGAGCGGCGATTGCCAGCAAGACATTCATGCGAGTCATTTTAATTTCAGCTAAACAAATCCCATGTTTGAAATCAATAGTGTAGACGGTCGAAGTTTTACCGTAAGAATTAACCGTGCATCAGAATCCGAGGGTATTCCACCCGCAACCGGCTCAAGAAGCATATCGGTTTCTACTGAAACCCTGGCGACCAGACCGTCATCCTCCAAGAGACAAAAAAAGGGATCCTCTCCTCTATCTGGTCCTCTGTCTTTATAGTGCTCTCCCACTTCCTCCCGTTGGTCAGGAGTCTTTAATGCGTCGAATAGAGTTTTGATTCGGTTGTCAATGTCGCCAGAGTTGAATACCTTCCCCGGAGAACCTTTGCGTAAGAATAGAATGTCTATTCCGCACCATAACATCAAATCCTGAGTCACCAACGGTACAAATCTAAATCCAAATTTGCTGAAATTCCTGGCGAGATAGACTGCGCGTTTTTCATTTATTTTCTCGCGCCTTGCCAAATCCAACGCGTCGGGTGGCTCGCCTCTTGGACTAGACTTAACATAAGGCTTTGATCTTTCAAGTGCCGCGTCAGGAGAATCGGCATCTTTAAGATGTGCTACCGATTCCCACAATAATTTTAGCTGACGGTGAAAGACTCTGCGGATTTCATGTTTGTGCGAGGCCCGCGAACTGCGATTACCTGACGCCAGCAATTCTCCCTCGTAGGTTAAGCGGAATTCCATCACGTCACTCTTTGGGTTGTAGTCCGGATCATTGCGAATGATTCTTGCAACCGACATAGTCCCTCCCTAACTTGGGCGATTCAAGTAATTTATTGCCCTCCTCAGGATGACGGCGAAAAGCGAAGGCGAAGCCACGACACCTAAACTGCGTTGGTGGCTGCGATGGCCGGGCCGGTATTTGGCATCACCGTGTGGCATCGAAGGACGATGCACTCACAGCTTGCCGTGGCAATTTTCATTTCGGGTGTTCATCAGTAGTTGTCCGCTCGGGCAGGAAGGGAGGCTCGGCCAAGCAAAAGGAAGATGGCAGCGGCGACCACACATAGCCATCCGAAGAAGTTGCCGGTCCGAGTGTAGAGGGTGGGCAGAGGGTCCTCTACGATTACTCTTGCGAGGAGAGAACTGCCTAACATGGCGCTGCTCGGACGCTCCGCCAAAATCCGGCCGTAGGCATCGCTTACCGTGAGAAATCCCTCGCGGGAGGAACGGACGACGGCATAGCCGTTTTCAATGCCGCGTACCACGGTGGTGCGCGCCTCGATCCAGGCGTCGAGATAGTCGAAATCCCAGGCAGGAACCAGCATGACGGCCGCGTGGCGCTCTCCATAAGCGCGGCCGAGTGTGGCGAAATGCATGTCTTTGCAGATGGCGAGGCCGTAAGAGTGTCCCTCGACGGTAGATACGGAGTAATCCGTGCCGGAAGAAAATCGATCGCGGCGCTCGGGCGGCGCCAGGTGATGCTTTTGGTAGCTGGAGGCCAGAGTGCCTTCCGGCGTGAAGAGCCACGCCCAATTCTCGCGGCTTTTGCCATCGAAGATTCCGACACCTATTTCCAGCCAAACATGGTTTTGCAGAGCGAGGGCGCTGAAATGTTGCTGCCATTGCAGAGCCTTGGGTGGTGCGAGGAGCGCTACTTTTTCAGGGAGAACAATGACCTGAGCCCCCTGGGCTGCCAGCGAGGCGACCTGCCGGTCATACTCCTGCAGGATATTCGACGCGTACGCAGGGGATGCTTTGAGTCCGATCGCGTCGTCAATGGAAGCAAGCCCGAAAGTGGTTTCCATGCCATTGGCAGGACTCTGCAATCGCACGAGACCGTAGAGGATCGAGCCGGCGAGCAAGAGCGCAGCCAGCCCATAAGCGATCCAGCCACGGCGAAGCGTTCGCCCATAGGCTATTGCCAGGGCCAGTGCGGAAGGCACGAGGGTAATCAGAAACAACAATCCGGCAGTGCCCAGCAAAGAAGTGATCTGGAGGATTGGCAGGATATCCGCTTGCGAATAGGCCAGGCTGGCCCAGTTGCCATCCGGGAGCAGGGCAGCCATTAAAGTGTCCGCTGCCACGCATAGAACGGGATAGACGAACACGGTCCACCATGCCCGATAGCGCACGACCACGCGGCGTGTGGTCACGATCAGGAACACCCAAAGCAGGGATTGCGCGGCGATGACCGCGATGACAGTAGGCAGCGGCATGACCATGTGTAAGTAATGGAGGTTGCTGCTCGTCCCGATGACTGCGGCGAGAGCTACGATCCAGCGTGTTTCCCGGGCGCTAGAGCGAAACGCCATTAGCAGCAGGGGTACAGGAGCGAGCCAGACTAGCCACCATATCGGATGCAGGTCGACAACGAAACGCAAAAGGATCCCGCTAGCGACAGCGGCAACAAACTGAGAAAGGAGACGTCTATGCACAGGGATCATCCATGGGCTGTCTAGCAGTTTGTTGAAGAAACCAGCTGGGAATGCACTCGGCTCTGAATTTCTGGTTATAGATGAGCTGTTTGGGAGCTGTTAGGTACCGTTCGATTCGAGCGGTTACCCGCAGCGGCATCCATTTTCAGGCTTTCGCCATTAGAGTTCGCAACCGGCAGAGGTTGTAAGCGGCTCCGGTGAAGGTAAACAGCCACCCGACCTTGTCGATCCCTCGCAACTTCACTTTCCTTAGCATCCCGACCATCTTCATCCACCCGAACGACTGCTCCACTCGTTTTCGCTTCCGCTGACTCACCTCGTACCCGGCATGCCGCGTTGTCCGCTGATCAATCGCACTCCGGCGGTTGGTATTGTTCTGCGCTACATGGGGCGTGATGTTCATCCCGCGAAGCTCTTTGACAAACTCTTGCGTGTCGTAATTCTTGTCGCCACCGAGAGTCACCCGCTTCCCACCTCGAATCCTCTCAGCCATCAGCATCGCAGCATCCCGCTCCGCTCTTCCATCCGCCTCGGTCAGAAAAGTCTGCACCAAGAGCCCGTTGCGGTTTTCCATCAATACATGTCCCAGGTAGCTCAGCTTTGCCTCGCTGCCTTTGGACTTCTTAAACAGCCGGGCATCGGAATCCGTCGTGCTCTTGTGGGTCTGGTTCTTCCTCGTCTCCCCGTGAAAATCGACATCCCCTCCCGCCCCAGGCGGGTTCCCCTTCCCATCTTTCCGCCGGAAACTCTTCTGACTCGCCCATGCCTCGATCAGCGTCCCGTCCACGGTGAAATGCTCATCTGAAATGTACGGCTTTGCCCGCTCCAGCACCCGTCTGAAAAATCCCTCCGCAATCTCCTCGTTCAGCAAACGCTCCCGATTCTTGCTGAACACTGCGTGATTCCAGACCGCCTCGTCCATCTCCATCCCCACAAACCACCGGAACAGCAGGTTGTACTCCAGCTGTTCGATCAGCATTCGCTCACTGCGCACCGAATAGAAGATCTGCAACAGCAGCGACCGCAACAATCGCTCCGGCGCGATCGAGGGGCGCCCCACTTTCGAGTACAACTCCGCAAACTTCGGTGACATCTCCCTCAGAATCTCATCCACCATCTTGCGCACCGGCCGCAACGGATGATCCGCCGGAACTCGCTTTTCCGGAGAAATGTAGCTGAACATTCCATCTTGCTGGTTATCGTCGCCGCGCATTCACTCGTCTCCTTGGCCTTCCCTCATTCAGACGAGTTCTTTTAATTAAAGTTGCAGCGACAACTCATTTTTCAACAAACTGCTAGGCTAGATGAAAAGAGGGTGTCCGTGAAGGGGTTCTTTAGGAGGTACGCAAGGGACCACCGGAGCGCCTTGCTAGCGGGGCGACGGCTCCCTATACTCGCTCAGGCACACGCAGAATGACCATCAGCACCATCATCGTGGACGACGAACGGCCCGCTCGGGACGAGCTTGCTTTTTTGCTGAAGGGGTTCCCGGAGATTGAGGTGATCGCGCAGGGCAAGAACGGGATTGAGGCTGTTGCGCTGATCAAGGAGCGCGAGCCGGACCTGGTGTTTCTCGACGTGCAGATGCCGGGGCTGGACGGATTTGGCGTGATCAAGAAGCTGGTGGAGCGGAAGGTGCGGATTCCGCAGATCGTCTTCGCCACGGCTTTCGACAATTACGCGGTGCACGCGTTTGAGGTGAACGCCGTCGATTATGTGCTGAAGCCTTTCGACAAGGCGCGCATCGCCAAGGCGGTGCAGCGGGCCAAGAAAATGGTGGAGGCGGACACTTCGCCGGTGGAGCGGCTGGAGACGCTGGTGGGGCAACTGGGCGCGAGCGCGCCCAAAGCCAAAGCGGCGCAGCCCGTGAAGCTGCTGGTGAAGTCACAGGCGCGGCTGATTCTGGTGGACGCGGAAGACATGATTTATGCGTCGATCGAGGATGGGTCGATCAGCATTGTGGCTCGCGAGGCGGAGGGAGTTTCCAATTACCGGACGATCGATGAGCTGGAGGAGTCGCTCGATGCGGATGTGTTCTGGCGGCCGCACCGGTCTTACCTGGTGAACATCAATCACATCAAGGAAGTGGTGCCGTGGTTCAAGTCGAGCTACATGCTCAAGATGAATGACAAGCGCGCGAGCGAGGTACCGGTTTCGCGCGGGCAGACTAAGCGGCTGCGGGAGCTTTTGAAGCTGTAGTGGGCGGGGCGCGGGACGTAGATTGAGGCAGGGGAGATTGAGGAGGCAGAGGACGCCGAGGAGAGAGGCTCGCGGAAAAGGCACCGCGAGAGGAAGGCGCTGCGCGCCGGGCTTTTTGTCGCAGCTAAAAGCCGCGACCCCCTGATATGGAATGACCCGTCAACTACCATCGACTGTTTTTCTTTTTCCTGGTTTTTGCTTCGAAGGCAGCGCGGGTCGCGGTCGAGGCGATTTTCGCGACGGTTGATCACTCTGATATTCGCGGGTCGAAACCGCATAATCGTGATCCGTCGGGAGCTGCCTCGGACTAAACGCGCGGGTTCGGCCGCAAGACCTACCGCATAGGGGGTTCGAGGATTCTCCTTTCCGTATCCCCCTCGACCGCCACCCACGCTGCCTCCTGGGAGTTTCTGGCTACCGTACCAATTCACCTTATGCTGCGTGCGACAGAGACTCCTTGTGCGCGGTTTCGACTGTGGTCCCGATGGCCCAGATAAATCCCAGTAACTCGCGGCCCACCGCTGTGATTATGACTCCCTTGTTTTTGCCCCGGGCCAACAACTGTCGATAGCGCTCATGTAACCGCTTTTGTGCTTTCCAGGCGATCTCTTTGACCTCCTCGCTGACAGGCTCTTGCCGCTTTCGCAAGCCCGCCCCCACCGCCGGCCGATAGCGGTAGGCCCAGGCGGCCTCCACAACGATTCGTCGCAGATGCGCATTGCCCGTCTTGGTGATACTCCCTCGTCGCGTGCGCTTCCCACTGGAGTCTTCGCGGGCCACGATGCCTGCGTACCCCATTAACTGCGGCGCTCTGCTGAAGCGCGATAGCTCTCCCAGCTCGGCTACCAAGGTCACCGCCGAAACGTGCGCGATTCCTCGGAGCGCCTGCAAGGCCTCAATCACTGCACGCATCTGGGGCGGCGCGCATTTTACCGCCTTTTCGATCGCCCCATCGAGCCGCACGATGCGGGCGGCCGCATGCTCTACTTCGTGGAGGTAATCCAGCAAGGTGTCCTCCTGCGCCATCGGTTCGAAATGTACGTCCCGCTTCACCCAGTCCAGATATTTTAACGTCCAGACCTTTACTCCCAGGGGCGGCCGCCGGCCATGACGTAACAAAAACTTGCTCAAGCGATGCCGTGCTCGAAGCTGATCCTTCTTGGCCGCTTCCCGGGCCCGCACCACATCGCGCAAGGCCTCGTGGGCTGCGTCGGGCACCCACACCGGCGTCAACTCTCCGGCCCGATGATTTCTCGCCAGTTTCAACGCGTCCCGCCGGTCCGTCTTCACCTGATCCCCGACTCTCACCGGCACCAATGTGGGAGCCACCACTTCGCACGGGGCTCCCATCTTGGTCAGTTGCCAGTACAACACGTAGCCCGTCGGACCGGCTTCGTAACAAAAACGCAGTTCCTCCACCGGTCCCAGTTTCCTGACCAGCTTCCGAACAGAATCCTCACGGTTGGGTATGACTCCCAGCGATCTGATTTCGCCGCTCTGTTCTGCTACCGCTACCGCAATCGTGTCGGCATGGACATCCAAACCTACAAACTTTATTCTCTTCATGGACCGGCTCCTTTCGCTTGTGGCTCTGTACTGCTGATTTTTCCCGATTCGCAGCATAACCCACGCCCGCGAATCGGAGCCGGTCATTCCATTGTGACTAAAAGGCGGGGCGGTCTCAGACATTTGGGGCGAAACGGATCGTGCCGCCCCTCCGGGGCTTCACGCTACTTTAATGCCGGCCTCCCACCGCTGCCGCGGTGGGCTACCCCTGTTCCGCCCCTGACGGGGCTGGATAAAGAGAAAGAGAAGCCCCAGCCTTACAATACAAAGGGTGGGGCACCCGTAACTACAACAACGAAGGCAACGGCGAGAGACAAGAGGGATTCATCGCGCGAAAACCGCGCGATGGAAAAGCGTACTTCGTCGCTGCGCTCCTCAGGATGACGGGCAAAGGACGGAGGACGAAAGAAGAAAGAAAGAAGAAGCAGGTCCCTCACCCATCCGCGCTTCGCGCGTATGGGCTCAGGATGACACGAAAAGCTACTGCGAAGGGCAAAGGCAAAAGCAAAGGCCGAAGCAGAGGCCGAAGACCGACCCTTGCAAACCTAAGGGTCGGGCACCCGGCTCCTCAGGATGACTGCGAAAAGCGAAGGACGAAGCGCCGGGCCTTGGCTGACGATCTTAGAACCGGTCTCCGTATAGTTCATTTGACGCTCAAGCTGCCCGGGTGACAGCCCCAAATCGCGTCTGCGGGATTATAGTGGGCAGGGATCGCCCGCGAGGATGCCATGACGATTGAACAGCAAGTTGTCGAAAAGCTCCGCGATTTGCCTCCCGAGAAGCAGAAGGAAGTATTGGACTTCGTCGACTTCCTGAAGGAGAAGAACGGCGGTCCGAAAAAGCCCCGCCGCAGTCTTCGCGGGTTGTGGGCAGACCTGAACATACACATTACGGAAGAAGATATCGCCGAGGCGCGCCGCGAAATGTGGGGCAACTTCCCACGAGATATCTCCTGATGACTGCCGTTCTCGACACGCATGCGGCCATCTGGTACCTGCTCGGACAACAAGAATCTCTCAGAGACGGTCTTTTCGTTGATCGATGGCGCGGCGGCCAGCGGTGTGCCAACCTACATTTCTGCCGTGTCCCTCGTTGAGGTTGCGTATCTGGCCGAGCGCGGGCGCATCGCCGCTGATGCATTCGAGAGGTTTGTGCGCGAGTTGGGCCAGGACAATCCCGCCTTCCAAGTCTTTCCGCTCGATTACGACGTCGCTAGCGCCTTGCGATCCGTTCCCCGCGACGTCGTTCCCGACATGCCCGACCGCATTATCGCAGCAACCGCCCTCCACCCTGGCCTTCCGCTTGTAACCCGCGACCGCCGCCTTCAGTCTGCTGGAATCCAAACGATCTGGTAACGGTTAGCCCAGGGGCTTCGCGGGCATTGCAGCCATTGCTGAAGACCGACCCTTAACACCGAAGGGTCGGGCACCCGCAACTACAACAACGAAGGCAACGGCGAGAGGCAAGAGGGATTCATCGCGCGAAAACCGCGCGATGGAAAAGCGTGCTTCGTCGCTGCGCTCCTCATGATGACGGGCAAAGAACGGAGAAGAAAAGAAGGAAGAAGGAAGAAGGAAGAAGAGAAAGAAGAAGCAGGTCCCTCACCCATCCGCGCCTGCTGACGGGCGCGGCTAGGGGATAAGAGATAAATTCCATTTTTGAGGCGGCTGCTACTCCAGCATGCCGGAGGTGTTGCGCTTGGGGACAAAGCCTACCGGGATTAGGGCTACCTCTTTCATTGTGGCCAGGTCTACTGCGGAGACGTCGTCGTTGATTGGGTTGGCTACGTAGGCTGTTTTGCTGTCCGGGGAAAGCGTCATCCAGCCGGCGCCCTTGCCGCCCAGGTACGTGGTTCCGGTCAACTTTAAATCGGGGATTGAAAAAGTGTACAGGGCTGTATTCACGCGGCTGATTACTACCAACGTCTTGTTGTCGCTTGTGACGGCGATACCGTGGGAGGCTTCGTTGCCCGGGGGAACGGGCTGGCGGTCTGCCGGCAGGTCGGGGTTGTGGACGCGCTTGATTTCCTTACGTGTGGCGAAATCGATGCAGGAGAAGCCGTTATAGCCGGTCAGCTGCGCGAAGATAAACTGGGTGGAACCGTCGGGATTCGCGGAGATGGCCATGGGACGGACTCCGAGGTCCATGGGGATGGTGAAGGCTACCTCGTCGGTTTGCGTGTCGATTACGCTGATCATTTTTCCCTGGATCGAACCGGCCAGGACGTATTTGCCGTCCGGGGTGACGTAGGGATTGTGGATGGCGTTGTGCGTGGGAATGAACTTGAGCACTTTCTGGGCTACGGTGTCGATCACGTCGAGGCCGCCATCCTTGCCGACTATGGCGACGTAGACGCGCGTGCCGTCGTGGCTGATGGTGATGTTGTTGGGATGGCCGGTGAGAATAATTTTGTTGAGGATCTTGAAGGACTTGCCATCGGCGACGTCGAGCGAGAGATTCGTTTCGTCGCTCACGTAGATGAATTTTCCGTTGGGATTGACGGCGACGCCGTGGTTTAGCTCGATCCCTTCGATGTGGCCCACTACCTTGTTGGTGACGGGGTCGATGATGCTGACGTTGTCACCGGCGAAGTTGGTCTGGATGATGCGGGGCTTGAGCTTCGGCGCCGCCAGACTGGATACGGCAAACGCGCCCAGAGCCAGGCTTGTGCAGGCTACTAGAGCGGCGCTCAGAATATTTTGCTTGGTCATCATCATCTTCATCATCTTCATCTTCATCGTCGATTGCTCCTCATATCGCGCGTGTCAATTATTTCGAGTCTTCGTTGGATAGTTAAAAGCGTCCTCTGCCTGCCGCTACTTTAGCTTTTCTCCGAGAATGAATGCTTTAAATGTCAGCCAGGATGGATCTGTCTGCGATTCGAACTGCCTGCCGCCGGTGTGAAAGAAATCTCCGCCGGCATCCGGGGAAAGAGGGTGAGTCAGGAGCGGGCTTTGCAGATCGCCAGCGGTGGCAACGGCCTTTACGTATTCGAAGTTCTGGCGCGTCTGGGCTTCGTCCCACGTGGTGGCGCCGGGAGAGAGCGGCACGAGCTTGAGCGGGGCGTGAATGTTGGGATCGGCATGGCACAAGAAGCAGCGAGAGTGCCCCGCCCGCTTAAGCAGAAAAATGGGCTGCACTTTGGCCTTAAAGAAATCGTAGTCCAGGGTGGGAGCTCCTGCTACCGGAGGAACCGATGGGGCGGTCTCCGATTGCGCCGCGGCCTTGAGTAAACCGCCCAGCGCCAAAAACAGACCTAAAGCGATGAGAAGAGATAACTGCTTTCGATGCACGAAGTTCCTCCGAGAAAAACAATGCTTGACCACAAGAACGCCGCGTATTCTAAACTTAAGTGGAGCCAATAAACCAGTTCAAAATGATAAACGTACGGCGGAGCGAACCGGTTTCGTGACAGCGTTGAATTTCAGGGCACTTTTAAGGGCGCGATGTGAGCCTGTGTCAAGCGGCTAAACCGTTCCTCAGCGGCGGGCGGCTGCTGGGAATTGTGCTCAAGGAGAGATCCTTCGTCGCTGCGCTCCTCAGGATGACGGGCAAAGAACGGAGAAGCAACGAGAAACCACCCACGAACGGTTACCCGAAGGTCAGTTACCCGAGCGTCACTGGTAGCTAAACAACACGATAATAGAGGTTTATGAATGGGCCGTTGCTGCGCCAAATTCGTTGAATTGGGAGTTGAAGAAAGGTAGGATAATCGAGTAGGCGTCTAATTAAAACCGGCTTGGGATCGAGGCGGGGCATCGATCTAACCGGGTTATGGGGCAGGCAACTTCTCCTTGGGTAGAAGACTAGGCGATTCGTTCTCACCGAAAAACCTCGGGTTTCTCGCCGGACTAACCCTCTTTTATTTTGTCGGGGGCAGGCTTGGCTTGGCGCTGGCGTTCGTACACCCGTACGTGACGCCGATCTGGGTGCCCTCCGGCATCGCTCTTGCCGCCTTCATTCTTTACGGGTATGGCGTGTGGCCGGCGGTGCTGGTGGGATGTTTTCTCGACCACGCGACCAGGGCAGGTTTTGGTTTCAACAGCTTTTCGATTCCGATTGCCAGCGTGTTCGAAGGATTCGCGGGGGCTTATCTCGTCAAGAGGTTTGCGAACGGAGCAAAGGCATTTGAAACTGCGAAGGGCGTGTTCCTGTTCGTGCTCTTCGCGTGCGTATGCGCGCCGCTGATCAATCCCACGATAGGGGTGTTTTTCGATTATTCCCGGGGGGCGATCCATGCGGGAGATGTGCCGTTCCGATGGCTGACCTGGTGGCTCGCTCATGGAATGGGCAACCTGCTGATTGCGCCCTTTCTGATTATGGTGTTCCGCGGAAGTCATCACGCGATGGATGGCAGCGAGATGCGCGAAATATCCTTGCTGCTCATCGGGCTGATTTTCGTTTCGCTGCTGGTTTTCGGGCCGCTTGCGGGATCGCTGAACAAGAACCAGGTCGTGCAGGCCTGGCTTTGCATTCCCTTCCTGATCTGGGCGGGGTTCCGCTTCTGCCAGCTGGAAGCGGCCGGGACGACGCTGATACTTTTTGGAAGCGCGATCTGGGGCACGCTGCACGGGTATGGCTCGTTTGTGGCCAAGAACCTGATGACTTCGATCGTGCTGCTGGACACTTTTATCGGCGTGATCGGAACGATGACGCTGGTGGTCGCGGCCATGGTGGTGGAGCGGCGGCGGATCGAAGGCGAACTGCTCGCCACTCATAGCCTGCTGCGGGAAGCGGTTGACCGAAAGGAGCGGGACCTGGTGGTGACGGTCCGCGCGCTCGAAGTGGAAGTGACCGGACATGTGCAAACGAAGAAGGCTCTGCGGGACAGTCAGGAGCGGTTTCGCCAGTTGGCAGACAATGCAAAGTCAGAGGATGAGCGTTAAGATCAAAATAGAGAGAGGCTAGAATGATCATTGGAGAACGGCTGCGGCAAATCAGAGAACAGAAAAACCTTTCGCAGGGAGACATCGAGCGCAAGACGGGACTGCTGCGCTGCTACATTTCCCGCGTGGAGAACGGGCACACGGTTCCGGCCGTCGGAACACTCGAGAAGCTGGCGAGGGCGCTGGAAATCCCGCTCTACCAGCTTTTCTATGACGGGGAGAATCCGCCGGCAATTCCCGCCCTTCCGAAGCAGGAGAAAGGCGCCGCGGCGGAATGGGGCTCTTCCGGCAAACGGGCGCGGGTCTGGCAGCGCTTCCACACACTGCTCAGCCGAATGGACGCGGGCGACAGGAACCTGCTGCTATTTATGGCGCAGAAGATGGCCGTTAAAACGAAGGGCTGACGAGGGGGATTCATCGAGGAACGACGCCAATCGGGAGATTGGCGTTCCCCGGGGGCAACGCCCTGGCTGCGAAGCTTTGACAGGCGCGAATGCCTGACAGCTAAAGAAGAAGCAGGTCCCTCACCCATTCGCGCTTCGCGCGTATGGGCTCAGGATGACAATGAAAGGCTAAGGCTTAAGAGAGCCTCTTCGCGCAGGAACGACGAAAAGAAAAGCGACAAGAAAATCAGAAGACCGACCCTTAACACCGCAGGGTCGGGCACCCGCAACTGTAACTGCGAAAGGCAAGAGAGGTCCTTCGCTGCGCTCAGGATGACTGCGGTTTTTCTTGGCGCTGAGACGCTACAATTCAAAGGATACGGTTTTTCTTGGCGCGATTGTCCTACGATACGAACGATCTGCGCTGGCGACCACGCACACAGCTAACTGCGCTTGCAGATGTTCCCTTGGGCTAACGGGTTGAGGCGAGCGACTTGGCGCCGCCTTCCGGATCCAGGACGCCGATTTTGCCTGTCCACCATTCGCCGAACCAGATGCGGCCGTCTTTGTCGAGGTCGATGAAACGCGGGATGGCGCCGCGCGTGGGTATCGGGTACTCGGCGAATTGCTGGGTGGCGGGATCGAAGCGCGTGATATAGTTCCCGGCCTGATCGGCGTACCAGATGTAACCGGTTTTCGCGTCGGCTACTATGCCGTAGGCGGCGGAACCTCGCGTGGGCGGCTCGTACATCTTGTATTTTCCGGTTTTTGTGTCGAGCATGCCCAGGCGGTGATGGTAGTAATCGGCGAACCAGACGTTGTCGTGCGAGTCGACGGCCATGCCGCGGATTCCGGGGACATTCGGCGGGAAATAGGTCTTCACTTCCCCGGTGGCCGGATCGATGCGGGAAATCATGCCGATCTCCAGAGTGCTCGTCCAGAGCATACCCTTCGAATCAAAACCCAGATGATAGGTGCCGTACTTGATGAAATCGTTTCCGGGAAACTTCTCCCAGCTGGCGCGTGAATCTTTTGGGTAATCGGGAGGGCCGGGAATCTTATAGGCCTTGAACTGCTCGGTCTGCACGTTGAAAGACCAGACCTGGGCGAAGGCGGAATCGGTGCCGTGGCCGGAGATCCAGAGGTTGCCGTCGCGGTCGACCACCATCGTGTGGGACGTGCCTTTGTCCTCGGGATTCGTGTACAGCTTGATTTTGCCGGTCTCCGGATCGACGGAAATGATCTTCAGGCCCGGAGTGGAGAGCGTGATCCAGACGCGCCCGTCTTTGCCCACGACGCCGCTGTGGGGATCGGACTTGTCGACGGGGGACGGAAATTCCGCGAAGGTTTCGCTGGCGATGTCGAAGCGGCCGACTTTGTTGGCGCGAAGACCGATCTCGCTGAACCATAGGTTTCTCGAGTCATGGTCGAGGAAAACGGTGTGGGGAATGGCCTGCACGCCGGTCGGGATGGAATACTCGCGCACCGTGGCCTTCAATACGGCAGGGGCTACCGCAGGGTGACCGATCTGTTCCTGCGTGGGAGGCTCCGCCTCGGGACCAAAATACGGCGATTGCGGACCAAAATATTTTTCGAGGGCCGCTCCCAGAGCGGCTAATTCCGCGGGGCTCCAATTGCGCGGTGGGCGCTTGCCGGCGGGCATGTTGGGAAGGAAGCTCTGCCATTCGTCGGCGGTCATCCCGCGGCGGTGCAGGACCACGCTGAAATCGTGGCACTCGATGCAGGCGCCCTTGAGGAGCTTGCCTTGGGCGTCATCGGGGACCAGCGGAGTGATATCCGCGCCGGTGAGGCGCGTGGCGTCCCATTTCGGCGCAAGAGAAAAATTGGTGTCGCCGGGCTGCGTCGTGTCTTTGGTCTGGAATTTTACGCCGTAGCCGTAGGCGTCGACCGACATCTGGTATGTGCCGGCTGCTACCGGGATTTCGTAGCGCCCATCCTGCTGTGTAAACCGGCTGATGCTTTTTGGACCGAGGGTCGCCTTAACTATGGCGCCGCGCACGGGCCTGCCGGAGGCGTCGGTGACGACGCCGCGGAGCGTTGCGTCCGCTCCGAAGAGAGTCACGGCCAGAAACGGGACCGCCAGGAAGCACAAGAAAAGAATTCGTGCGGATTGGATTATTTTCTGCGTCTTCATTTTCAACCTCGCGTTATATAGCGCTCTTCGCAGGAGGAAAGCAGACCAATTATGCGCCGGAAAATCGTTGGAAGAAACATCAAAAACCCCACAGTTACAGCCTTATAAGCTGGATGCTAACCCAGATGTTCGGCCGAATGCAAACCTTCCAAATGCGGGGTTCCCTGGTGGGTTTGGACGAAAATTGGCTGGCCGTTGTGCCGAGCGCCGGAGTCAGAGTACGATGCGCAGCCTGATGGCGACCCAGGCAAATAAGCGAAGCGGGTTCTTCATGATTGCGAAGAGGAGCAGGTTCATACGGGTGGCGTGCGTCCTTTGCATGGTGTTCGCCACGATGCTTGTCGGTAGATGTCTGTTGGCGCAGCACAGCGCCACGATTGAGATTAACGCGCGGAAGGTGGTCCACGCAGTTCCGCGGACAATATTCGGAGGCTTCATGGAACCGCTTCGCAGCGCGGTTTATGGCGGGGGAATTTGGGCACAACTGATCGAGAATCCTAGCTTCGAGGAGAATCTCTGGAGCGCGGACGCTCTTACGCATATGGTGCAAGGCCGTCCCGAATTGAGCGACGTCTTCCAGACTCGGTCTTCCCATCCCCTGGGAATCTCTTTACGCGCAGGGATAGAGGTTCGAACCAAGATTGGGGGACGCGGCGAACTCCTCCCCGCGCTGTTAATCATGGGTCTTCCCGGCAAGCAGGTGGGTGTGCGGCAGGCCATTTATCCTCCTGTCCATCGCGAACTCCGCTACACGGGCAGCATCTGGGTCAAGCCCATCAGCGGCGACAGGCGCATCGAGATCTCCTTGCGGCGGCGCGATCATCCTGATGAAGTTTTTGTCAGAACTCCAATCAATCTGACGGCACAGGGCTGGAAGCGATACGAATTCTCCCTGGAATTTGCAAAAAGACAACTCGCATCGCGAGAGCCGGCCGATTTCGTAGTGGCAGTCACAGGCGACACGCGTGTCCTGGTGGATCAGGCCCTGCTCTATCCCGCGGACAACGTGGACGGCCTGAATCCGGAAGCGATCGAGATGGCGAAGGCACTGAAATTGCCTCTACTGCGATTCGGCGGAAACTTCATTTCTGGTTACCACTGGCGTGACGGCGTCGGCCCAATGGATAAGCGCGTCAGCATGTTGAACACAGCCTGGGGCCAGCCGGAATACAACCAATTCGGCACCGACGAGTTTCTTCGCCTCGCCGAATTGATCGGCGCGCAGCCGCAAATCTGCCTCAACATGGGCAGTGGCACCGTCGAGGAAGCCGTCGATTGGGTGAAGTACGTCAACGCAAAGTGGGGCAAAAAATCCGGTGGGTCGTCTGGGAATTTGGAAACGAACTATGGGGCCTCGGCCAGATCGGCTATCCCCCGGTCGAAGAGATTGCGGAGCGGACGCGAAAGTTCAGCGTAGCGGTGCGGAAGGTGGACCCGAGCGCGAAAATCATCGCAACGGGGCAGGATCCCGACCGCTACAAGGAATGGAACGCAGCCCAATTGTCGCTCGGGCCCGGGATTCTACGAATATCTTTCCACGCACTTGGTCATGGACGCCGGTCACGTGCTGAAGCCGAACCGTCGCCGCAATTCCTTGCGGAAGCAATGTTCGCGATGCCCGTGGGCATCGAGCGAATGCTGCACGACATGAAGCAGCAAATCGACGCCGACCCGCGAATGAAAAATGTAAAGCTGGCGCTCACGGAAAATTTGTTCCGCGCGCCGTTTGCTCCCTCGCCTCCCGATTATCCGGCGCCGCACATTCCGGAGTATCGCAACATGGGCGGCGCGCTCTACGAGGCAGGGATGCTTAACACGCTGATTCGAGCCGCGGACATTGCGCCGATTTCGGACATGACAAGCATCGTCGAGTTCGGCCGGTTGTGGGAAAAGCGCGGCATTACCTATGGCGTCCCCACTTATTGGGCGCTGCGCATGTACTCCAACGCGGATGTGGCGAATCTGACTGGAAACGAAAGTGGATGTCGCCCGCTACGATGTGCGCGACGGCTCGCCCCGCGTTCCGAATGTCGCGGACGTGCCTTATCTTGACGTGGTTGCCGTCGGCAACCGACCGGCGATGCGATCACAGTTTTCGCCGTGAACCGCAGCCTCGATCGCGACATCCCGGCCAATATCGAACTGCGGGGCTTCACGCTGCATTCGGCTACCGGGAAGCTCCTCTCCGCGCGGGACATCTATGTGGGAAACGATGACGCCAATCCGGAGGCCGTGATTCCGCAGGATATTAAGGAAGCTGCCAGCGGCTCGGCGTTTTCGCATACATTTCCCAAGGCCAGCGTCACAGTGATCGAATTGCGGTAAGCCAAAGCGGAAAGCCTTCGAGCCCGAAATCCCGACTACTTAGCCGAGATCATATCTGGCTTTGGATGGAGTCGAGTTCGGCGCGGCAGACTTCGCTGAACTTTCGCAAGGGATCGTCACCATTCATCACTTTGAGTTCGAGTTGCTCGGGGGTCAGGTTCGGTTGCGCGTACGTTTTGACGGTGTCTCTTATGACTTCCTCGGCAGTCGCCAGCACCTCCGGGGAGGAACTCAAACGGATGCGGCTCAACAGGGCATAGGCGGGAATCAGATTTTTGGGATCGCTCACGTTGTGTTCGGCGGCGTCCACGAGAAGGCGGGCGCTTTCGCCGATGAAATCCGAATACAACTGCTCACGGTGGAAGATCTTTTTTGGAAGCAGCTCGCTGCGACCCTGATGCCGCTGGGTGATCCACGCGCCGATGCTGGAACCCAACGCACCCACCAGGGAGCCGAAAATAGCGGCGAGGGCGGTGAGGGTGGCGGAATTGAAGGAAGACATGCGGATGGGAATCATTTTTTATCGAGTGTCTCGTTTATCGTTTATCGGGTCTTATCGAGCATCAGCAGGATAAAAACAGCGGGGAGATAGACGATCGAGGCGGAGAGCAACTGCCGGGCCGCGGCATTCGATCGGCAAAAAGCAAAGCGGGCGCCGTAGTAGGAAAAGATGACGCCGGATATTAGAGCGCCTGCTAGAATAGACGAGGCCGGATTCGCCGGCGATCGCCGGGATCAAACTTAGCGGTATGAGCAATAGGGAAACAACGAAGCTTTGCCAGAAGACGAAAGTTTCCCTGCGATCCCCCTTCGGCAGGACGAGGTATCCCGCTTGGGAATAGTCTTCGCGATACATCCAGGCAATCGCCATGAAATGGGGGAATTGCCACAGAAAGACCATAAGCGAAGAGCATCCAGGCTTCCGGGTCGAGCCGGCCCGCGGCGGCGGCCCAGCCGATCAATGGAGGCATGGCGCCGGGAAACGCTCCTATCAGCACGCATAACGGTGTCTTGCGTTTCACCGGCGTGTAAATAACAGATAGCTCAGCCCAATGTTAGCACGGCGAGCAGAGCCGTCCAGCGCGTTGACAGCTCCGCCAGGTACATGCACTCCGGCCACCGACAAGATAATTCCGAACCAGAGGGCTCCGGAGGACTGACCCTTCCCGCAGCGATAGGCCGTCTCGCGGTCCTGCGCATCTCGCATCGAAAGAGCGCTCTATGAACTGGTTCAATGCCGCGGTGCCGCTGGCGACGAGCAATGTGCCGAGCGAGCGTGCGAATGATAGTCAGAATTCGAACAGCACCAGCGTTGGAGGAGCCAAGTTGAACGCTGCAAACGTTGTGATTAGAATTAGGAAATTTACTTCGGGCTTAGTGAGAGCCCAATAGTCGAAGCACGATCGCATAGACTGCGGCTGCCCTGTTCTGGTGCTGCAACCGCGCGCGACCCTCTCGATCAGCGCTGTCGTCGGGTCGCTTGCCACAGTCAGACGACCCCCAACCCTGGATACATGAAGATGATTCGGTCAGCGGCTCCTCGTGAACTCCGTCCTCGGCGGTCGTTGGCGAATTTTCCTGCCGGGGCGAGAGAAGCTGCATGGTGACGACTACTGCCGGGACCAGAAAGATGATCGTTGCGCAGGTCCACATCAGGGCGGCCGCGCATTGCTGGTCTTCGAGCGGTGACATATTGAAGGGACGAGGGGCAAGAGGTGCAAACAGATAAGAGGAGTAGACGACACGGTCGCAGAACACCAAAAATCCGGAAAGCAGGTCGCACGGCAGCGTAGCGCAAAACAGGTACAGAGGGATGGACCAGCGAGGCCATCGCGCGACGCTTGGCCAGGGTTGAATCACCGGCCACCAGAACAGGAGGCCAGCGCCGAAAAAACTGGCGTGCTCGAGTTCGTGGAGCCAGCCCCACCGCAACGCCAGGTCGAATACCGCAGGGATATGCCAGCCGATCAAGGCGAGCGCGGCGGCCAGCCAGCAAATCGCGGGGTTGGTGAGGGAACGTCCCAACCATTTCACCGGGTTCCACCGCAGAGCCGGCGCCACTGCCACGCGGACAATCGAGTGCGGCAGTCCCCTGAGAATCGGCAGCGCCGGGGCAGCTAGCAAAATGAGAGCGGGGGCGATGGCCATTAGCAAAAGATGCTGCGCCATGTGAACGGTTAGCGACACGTCATCGAACGCGTTCAGCGGAGATGCGATGGCGATCCACACCGAAGCGATTCCTGCGAAGAATGCCGCAAGGCGCCGCGCTGAAATCAGTTTGGGGAAAGCGCCGTGAAGACTAAGCCAGCCTCGCACGTAGACCAGAGTCGCCAGAGCGAGAGCCACGTTGACCCCTATGGGAGGGGACCAGGATTCGACGATGGCTTGAGTGTCGGGCGTCATACCAGAGGCTGTGCAATCCTACGGGTGGCCCGCGGCCGGACCTTCCCGCTCAGTTGGCAGCTCGGTTCGCGGCTCAGTTCCCTGCTCCGTTCCCTGCACGGTTCCCAGCGCTATGGCACGCGAGGCGTCGCGGGCCGGCGATTGCCCTTCGGGATGCAGCGTTTCGAGGAACGCTACTAGGGCGGTGGTCTCAGCGGGGCTTAGGTTCTTGCCATAGGCGGGCATGTTGCCGCCGCCCTGGATGACCTGGCGAATGAGCTGGCCCTGCGTCTGCCGGAGGGCTACGGAGTCCAAGGCCGGGGCGCGCTTGCCGCCCTGATCGTCGAGCGAGTGGCAGTTGTGGCACTGCTTCAGCTGGAAAACCAAGGCGCCTTGACGCTCGAGGGCCGAGCGCTTCTGGAGAAATTCGGGCGGAATCGGAATGCGGCTCCACGCATCCATGACGGGACTCCACGGCGCGTCTCCCGCGAGGCGCGTGAACGTACCCATCGCAACCGCCACGAGCAGGATCGTGAGCACAGCGATAGGTCTGCGGCGCCAGCTTTTTTCCCCTTCGCCGAAAACGAAAGGCAAGCAGCAGGAGCGCGAGAATTGCGACCACCGGCCCAATGAGCAAAGCGGGTGTTTCCATCGAGGGCGGCAAGAGCGAGAGCACCGCATAGAGCCACAGGAAGAAAAAATCGGGGCGCGGGGCCGTTTGAATGATCGTGGGGTCGGGCGGGCCCGAGGGACCAAAAGGACCGAAGTACGCGGCGCAGACCGCTATCGAGAGCAGTATGAAGCCGCCAAAAAACAGGTCTTTCCAGACGGCCGCCGGTACGAAGGGGATGCCGTCCTTTTTCGTGAGCTCGTGGTACTCCTTAATATAGGTGGCTTTCCGCACTACGCGGCCGGGCACGGGCCACTCGTTGATACCCAATTTGACGACCATCAGCAGATGGACAGCCACGAACGCAATGAGAAGCCCGGGGACTACGAACACGTGCAGAGCGAAGAAGCGTGAGAGAGTGGCCCCGGCGATGATCGGGCCGCCCAGCAGCAAATGAACGATCGAAGGCCCCATCAGCGGCACGCGGCTGGCGATCGACGCTCCAATTCCGAGGCCCCAGTAGGCGTCCTGGTCAAATCTGAGGACCTGGCCTGTGAAGGCCATGCCAAGGGTCACGAGCAAAAGAAGCACGCCGACAATCCAGGTGAGTTCGCGCGGGAACTTGTACGCGCCAAAAAGAAATACCTGGACCATGTGGATCAGGACAATCGCGACCATGAAGTCGGAGCCCCAGCCGTGAAGGGCTCGAATGTACCAGCCGAGCGCGATGCCGTGATTCAGGGTCTGGAGGCTGTTCCAGGCTTCCCCGGCGGAGGGCACGTAAATAAGGGCCAGCATGATGCCGGTGACGATTTGAAGCATGAATACGACGAACGCGGCGCTGCCAAAAACGTAGAACCAGCTCGCGGTTTCGCGCGGAACAGTATGCTCGGCCGTCTCGCGGATCGTCGCGCCAACCTGCAGGCGAGCGTCCAGCCATTTGCCGATGGAGGCGATCAGGCGCATGGTCGCTTTCCCGGACGGCAAGATTGGACGCCTGCCCTGGCGTGGGCATTTCGCCGGCGCGAATCAGCAGCTTTCCACCGTCGATCTTGTAGCTGTATTCAAACAAGCCGCGCTCGGGAGGGCCGGAGGCGCGGGAGCCATCCTGGTAATACACGCCGCCGTGGCAGGGACACATGAACAGGCTGGACTGCGGGAACCAACGGACGGGGCACCCGAGATGGGCGCAGTTGATCGCAAAAACCTGGAAAGTCTGTCCATCCACGTTGCGGACCCAGCAGGCGATGTCGGCGGTATCTCCGTCCCAGGGACTGACGATGGGATTGCGGTAGGTGGCGAGGCGAGTCTGACCGGAAGGAAACTGTTCGAGGCCGCCGAGGGGAACCCACGACTCCTCGCTCTCCTTGCGCGCGCATGGCGACCGGAGAGAGGAGATACCGCACGACCGGCACGGCGAGAATCACGCCGACGATGCCATTGAACAGGAGCCCGATCTTCACGAAGAGATTGCGCCTGGTGAATTCGCCCGGCAAAGTCATCGAGTTTCTCCCTTCGTTGCTGGCGGAGGCTGGCTGGCGAAGCTGGGCCGTTGGGAGGCGAGCCAGGCCACTACGTCGGATACTTCCTGCGGAGACATTGGCTTGCCCGGAATGTCGCCGCGCCAGTCCGGAGCGCCCAGCTCCGGGCGTCCGGCGATCACGATGGTCCGCAATTCCTGATCGGTGAGGAGCGCGAGGAACGGCGCATCGACTATCGAACTCGCTTTCGATCCCCCGCGACCTCCGCTGCCGTGGCAGGAAGAGCAATACGCGGCATAGACTTGCGATCCGCGGGAACTGTCGCCGGGTTGGGTGGAGGCGTAAGGCGGCGGATTGGCGCCACGCAACGCATCCGGCTTCGACCAGCGCTCGCGAATGCCGCGGACGATTACGTCCACCTGTTTATCGGTGAGCATGCCGCCGGCGGTTTGGGCGAAGGCGGGCATGGAGGTGCCGGGTATTCCATTCGTTGCGGCGCGGCGGATGACCGCGTCGTCCGCAATGGCCAGATACACGGGATCGGCGAGAGCGATGGCGGCGCCGCCTTTTCCATCGGAGCCGTGGCAGCCCGCGCAGTTCTGGTTATAGAGAACGCTGAAATCGGAAATCTGGCTGGGAACGATGGGCATGTCGCCCTCGAGCGGCCGGCCCGGCGCGTTGGCGCATCCCGACAAAGCTAGCGCGCACAATCCCGCAAGTTCGAGGATGAGCACACGGGCGGCGAGCGCGCGGACGCTCATCTTGGCTGGTCCTTCCTGGGCTTTTCTCCCATCATTCCCGGGGCTTCCATGCCGGCGCGCACCATAAAGGGGACGAACTGCCGCGTGCGAACCGTTTCCTGGCGCATCACTACCAGTCCCGCGACGATCCCAAACGCAAACTGCGAGGCGGCGAACCACCACCAATCGATGCGCTCATTGAGGAGTGGATCGATCAGCCCCAGGAGGCTGTATATCAAGCCCGTCCAGAAGATGGGCGCGATGATGCCGCCGAGAAGTATCGGGCGGCGCGGAAACATCGGCAGCATGGCGCCGTACAGCAACCCCACCAGCAGAGACGTGGTCACATGAATGACGACCGCCAGGGAGAAGCTATCGAGGTGGAACGCATTAAGCGATGTCTTGCCGAGCAGGAGCGATTGGGAGTAGAGCGTCGCCGCGAGCAGGTTGATGGGATACCAAATGCTTCCCTGTTTGAGCACGCCGTAAAGGCAGGCGAGCACGGCCATGGCTACGCTGCCGGCCAGTCCACCTTTGATTCCGGCAGAGACGGGGTAGGTCTCCAGGGGAAGAAGCGCACGAGGGAGGTCCGGCGCTACCGGCAGCCGTTCGACTTCGCGGCGGGCGGTAAAGACCGCGGCAACTTCTCCTTCCACTTCGACCGTCTCCTCCTTTTCGTGCGGGAGGACGTCGCGGAACCAGCCGACGCAGCCGGTCAACGTGAGAATCGCGCCGAGAATGCTGATGGAAGGAGTGGTCACCAACCCGGCCATGAGCAGGGTGATTCCGAACGCCAGGACGATGGGCCAGGCGGTCGGCGCCGGCAGATTGACCGTGCCGGGGGTGACCTCGGATGCCGCTGCGCGAGAATCGGTGAGAGCCATGTGACTCAGCTTTCCTTAACGACTTTTCTTAACGGCCGATGACGTAAACCACGGTGAACACAACTACCCAGACGGCATCGACAAAATGCCAGTACAGCGAAAAAACCTCGGCGCGCTCGCTGTGCTCGGGCTTCACGTGGCCCGAAAGAGTGAAGATCATGGCTAGCGTGATAGCGATCAGGCCGACGGTTACGTGAAACGCATGCAGGCCGACCAGCGAGTAGTACGTTGTGCCGAAAAGATTCGTGCTGACGGTGAGGCCTTTTTCGTAAATCAGCTGGTGCCACTCGCGGCCGGTTCCGACGAGAAAGATTGCGCCGAGCACCAGCGTTGCGAACCACCAGGCTCCGAACAGCGCGACCTTGGCGTTTTTCAGCGCGCGCACGGCCAAGTGGATCGTCAGACTGCTCGAAAGGAGGCAGATAGTGCTGAAGACGGGAATTTCGAGCACGTCTTTGGGCATGGGGCCCGACAGGCTTTTGCCGATATAGAAAATGTAGGCCACCACGAAAATCATGAAGATCGCGGATTCGGCGGCGATCAACGAAATCATCCCCACGGTTCCGCGCGACGGCAGAATCCACGCGGGTTCAGCCGATAGTTGTGCGGGCGCTGCGGCGCTCAATCGAGTTCTCCCCGGTTATTCATATTTCCAGTCCGGATCTTCCGGGATGCTTGATGTCCCACAGCGGGCGACGGCTCTCGACCGTGGGAATGGCGGCGAAATTGTATTCCGGCGGAGGCGAAGGGGTAGACCATTCGAGGGTCCACGCATCCCAGGGATCGTTACCCGCGGCTTCGCCTTTGAACATCGACCACAGCAGGTTGCCGACAAAGACGAGTATTCCGGCAGCTTGAAAGAACACGCCGATCGTGACGATCAGGTTCCAGATTTCCCATCCGCGGCCCGGCTCGTAGGTGTAGATCCGGCGCGGCATCCCCAGAATCCCCGGGATGTGCATGAAATCAAAAGTGAGATGGAAGCCAATCAGGAACAGCCAGAAGTGCCATTTGGCGAGCGTCTCGTTGTACATGCGTCCGCTCATCTTGGGGAACCAGTAGTAAAAGGCGCCGAAGATCGTGAAGAGAATCCCCCCGACGATGACGTAGTGAAAATGCGCGACCACGAAATAGGAATTGCCGAGCTGCCAGTCGAACGGAGAGGCGCCCAGCATGATTCCGGTGAGGCCGGCGATCAGGAATTGAAACAGGAAACCGATGCAGAAAAGCATCGGAGCCTTGAGAGTATCTTCCCGCCCCACATGGTCCCGATCCAATTGAAAATCTTGATCCCGGTGGGAACGGCGATGATCATGGTGGTGATCGTGAAGAAGGTGTTTCCGTACGAACTCATCCCGACCGTGAACATGTGGTGGGCCCAGACGCTGAAGCTTATGAACCCGATGCAGACGGTGGCCGCCACCATCACCGGATATCCAAAAATCGGTTTGCGCGAGAATACCGGGATGATTTCGGAAGCGAAAGCGAACGCCGGGACCACCAGGATGTAGACTTCCGGGTGGCCGAAGATCCAGAAGAAGTGCATCCACAGGACGGCGGAGCCTCCGGCCTGGGCGTCAAAGAAATGCCCGCCCAGATAGCGGTCGATGGAAAGCATGATCTGCGCGGCCGTTAGCGGCGACACGGCGAGGATCACCATTCCTCCCACGACCAGATTCAGCCAGGCGAGCAGCGGCATTTTCCCCAGCGTCATGCCGGGGCAGCGCATGCACAAAATCGTGGTGATGAAATTGACGGCGGTTCCGATGCTGCCGATGCCGGAGACGAGCAGCCCCAAAGACCAGAAGTCGGTGCTGTGGCCGAGCGAGAAGGCGCGTTCGGTGAGCGGCGCGTAGGCGAACCAGCCGACGTCCGGGGCGTTCCCGGCGCCGTAGAGCCCATTCCCGCCGATGAAGCTGAAGTAAAGAAGCAGACCTCCGAAAGCGGTCAGCCAGAAGCTCAAGGCATTCAGCCGGGGGAAGGCCATGTCCCGGGTGCCAATCATCAGGGGAATCAAATATGTTCCGAAGCCGAAGACGAGAGGCATGGCGACGAAAAAAATCATCGTGGTTCCGTGCATGGTGAACAGGCGGTTGAACGTTTGGGGTGAGACGAAATGGTTGCGGGGAACGATGAGTTGTATCCGGATGATTGTGGCTTCGATGCCGCCGACGACGAGGAAGAAAAGCGCGTACAGGATGTAGAGAATGCCGAGCTTCTTGTGGTCGACTGTGACTACCCAGTCGTGGAGCCTCTCGCCGATTAACTTCCCGGCGCCGGCGGCTGCATCGAGCGCGATTGTTTCCGAGGCCATGGCTATGCTTTCGCCCTCGTCAGTGTCATCCGTGTCATCGCGCGTTTTCACCGTCATCGGAGCGTCTCGAGATAATCGGTGACCGCGTCCAGATCCTTGTCACTCAACTGCATGGCCGGCATCAAGGAACCCGGCTTGATCGAGTCGGGGCTCTGAAGCCAGGCGCGGAGATTTTCGCGAGTGTTCGGGGCGGCGCCCGCAGCGATGGTGTCCCGGCTCATCAGATGAGTGAGGTCGGGACCGAACTGCCCTGCCGCCGGCGTTCCTGAAACGGCGTGGCAATTCACGCAAGCCGTCGATTGAAAAATCCGCCGGCCTTGCTCCGCTGAATCGCCCCCTAATCGGCGGCGACCGCCGGCTTTTTCTGTTGCTGCACCCATTGATCGAACTGTTCGGGCGAATCGACGTAGACTCGCAAGAGCATCTTGGCGTGCTGCGTGCCGCAGTACTGGGCGCATTGGCCGACATACAGGCCGGTTTTGTAGGGATCGATCCACATATGGTTGGTTCGGTTGGGAATCAGGTCGGTCTTTCCGGCGAGATTGGGCACCCAGAAGCTGTGATCGGTATCGGCGGAAAGCAAAGTGAGAAACGTGGGTGAGGGACGGATCGGGTCGCTCATTGGTACGTGCAGCTCATTCGCCGTGACCACGCCGAGGGCCGGATACCGATATTCCCACCAGAACTGATGGCCTACCGCGACGACCTCGATTGCGCCAGGGGGCTTGGGAGCGTCCTGGACCGATTGGATCACGCGCGCGGTAGCCAGGAACAGCACGAGCACGATCAGCACGGGAATTACCGTCCAGGCTAGCTCCACCTGATTGCTCCCGTAGACTTGCGGAGGCTCCCGGCCATCGTTGCCGGCGTCGCCATCGCGGCGGCGGAATTTTACGATCGAATACACGAGCAAGGAGAAAACAACGACGAAGATGATCCCTGTGATTACGAGGACCAGTATCGACAGGTGAAAAATCGAATCGGCGGGCGTCGATTCCGTGCGAAAAATGTTCGGGAGCGGGGCATGAACTTGTGCAGCGCCGAAGCAGAGGCTCGCGGCCAGGAGAAATCCGCCGATCAGTACGGCCAAAGCGGCCAGCCTTCTGGTTGTTCCCGGAACTCTGCTCTCGACGTTCACTTGCTCAGGCACTCGCTCAGGCACTTGTTCGAGCCTCAATTCCGTCTCGCATCCCGCTGCGTACTCTACGGCTTGCTTCGCGGGCTTCACCCGCCTGTAGCCACCGCTCTGGAGTTTGGATCCGGCGCTTTCTTCCGGGGCTCTGACTTGTGATGGTTCACGATGAGGCGGTCGCCTCTCTGGCCCGTCAGATAAGTCCACATCCACTGGAGGAACACAGCCAACCGGAGACTCGATGTTGCCAGGAACTGGAGGTGGATGGCAGCCCACGCGAACCACGCCGCCAAACCGCTGACATGAATTTTTCCGCTTTGCAGCACGGCGAAGCCCTTGCCGACCACGGCCATGTTTCCTTTGTCGAAGTAGCGGAATGGGCGCGGCGTAGAGCCGCCGGTCACGCGGCTGTGAATGAGTTTCCCGGCATAGCGCCCTTGCTGGAGTGCGACCTGCGCAACGCCCGGCAGCGGCTTGCCATCCTGATCGAGCGATGCGGTGTCACCGATGACGAAAATGTCGGGATGGCCGGGTACCGTGAGGTCATTCTGGATACGGACGCGTCCGGCGCGGTCGGTTTCGACCCCCAGCCACTTGCCTGCGGGCGAGGGCGCCACGCCTGCGGTCCAGATTACGGTTTTGCTGACGATGCGCTCGCCGGCCACGACGACGCCGTCTGCGTCGATCTGGTCGACGGTGTGTCCAAGGCGGACTTCCACGCCCAGGTTCTCGAGCCGCTGCTTCGCGGCGGCGGAAAGATCTTCGGAAAACTGCTGTAAAACCCTGTGGCCCGCGTCCACCAGGACGACGCGCGCGGAACCGGGTTCAATGCGGCGGAATTCGGATCTCAGGGTGCCGTGCACCAGCACCGCGAGGGCCCCGGCCATCTCCACTCCGGTGGGTCCGGCGCCGACCAGGACGAATGTCAGCAGGTCCCGGTGACGACTCGGGTCTTCTTCGGCCTCGGCCAGTTCGAAGGCCTCCAAAACCTTGTTGCGAACCGCCTCGGCGTCGCCGAGCGTCTTTAGCCCCGGCGCGTACTCCTCGAATTCGCTGTGCCCGAAGTAGCTGTGACTCGCCCCGGTGGCCAGAATCAGGTAATCGTAGGGAAGGGGAACTCCGTCACGGTCGGCATCGCTGACGATGACGCACTTGCGGTCCTTATCCACCCCTGTGACTTCCCCCATGATCACCGTTGTGTTCTTCTGCCGCCGCAGGATTCCCCGGATGGGGGAACCTATCTGGCCCGCAGAGAGCACCGACGTCGCCACCTGATAGAGCAACGGCTGAAACAGGTGGTGGTTGGTGCGGTCGATCAAGGCGATGTTCGCGGGAGTGTTTTGCAGGGCTTTTGCGGCGGCCAAGCCACCGAACCCTCCGCCAATGATTACGATTGTCGGTTTAGCCATGTTTTTCCCGAAGCGCCCCATGGAGCGCATAGGGGGCTGAAAACGCGGCCGCCAAATCCCGGCAGCCTTTTCCGGAACTTGGAAACATCCGCTGTTCCCCTTCGACCCCTTATGAATGTGGGATTGCTGAATTGTGAATTTAAGATCGGCTGCTGGCGCATGTCACTTCCGGTTTTCCAACGCCTCGTGCTGAATGCACGTTCAAATCCGAAACACCGATGGGACCAAATCCATGACAAAAGGTGGCTTACTGGCATGGAGGAGTTCCGTGACCGCAGGTCGATGTCAGTATGTTCGCAGCCTGTTAGGGATGCTGACACCGCCTGCCTCGCGCGTGTAGTATCGGCCAGCTTGCCACTCATTGAGGGGTTTGGCCGGTGGCTTCGATTAGCTCGTCGCCTGCCGCGATGTAATCGAGTTGGGACTGCAACAGCAACGTTTTGGCTTCGAATTCGCGGGCCACTGCGCCATCGGCGTCGGATTGCAGGGCGGCGCCGTGCTCCAGTTGCTGCGCCGAGACGCGGCTCGCTTCTTCGCGGAGGGCCACTACCTGTTCCGAGACGTGGACCATCTGCTTGGTGCGTTCTAGCTTATTGTAGGCCGACTGGACTCGGAGTTCGGCCTCCTCGGTTACCCGCGCGAGATTCTCCTGCGCCTGCGCCAACTGGGCGTCGCTCTCGCGGACGGTGGCGCGCCTGCGTCCGGCGTCGAACAGGTCGTAGGTTAGTTGGACTCCGAAGGTGCCGAAGTTGCGCGCGAGAAAAGGGACATTGTCCTGGTAGCTGTAGCGTGCAAAGGCGGAGACGTCGGGAATATAATCCGCCTTGGAGAGCCGGAGGGCACTCGAGGCTTTCTCGACTTCGGCGCGGGCCGCGACGATCTCCGGATGCGACTTCTCGGTGGCTTTGATGCATTCCTCGAGCGAGCAGACGTCGTGCAGCGCCGGGACGGCAGGATCGAGCACGAGTTTGGTTTCGAGCGGCAATCCCAACGCGTCGTCAAGGTCCATGGTGAAGTCCGAGAGTTGCAGGTCGGTACTCAGCAGATCCTGCTGCGCCTCGAGGGACTGGGCGCGGCTCTCGATCAACTCTTCTTCCAGCGTGCTGCCGTATTTCACCTGTTCCACACGCTCGCTTTCGAGATCCTGGTCCGCCTTGATTTTGGTTTCCACGGCGCTGTGGTGCAACTGCGCGATCAGGACCTTGTAATAGAGTTCGTGAACCTGCAAGGCAACTTTGTTTTGTGTGTTGCGGGCGTTGGCGCGGGTTGCGTTCAGGTCGGCGGCGGCAATGTCGTTGCCGGGCTTCACGCGGGTGAACAATTGCGTCAGCGGCTGGTCAAGCTCGGTGTCGCTTATAACGAACGTGTGTCCACCCTGATTGATGGTTACCGGCTGGCTGGGAATAGGAACACCCGCAGCGCTGCCCAGCGAGCCCTCCGGAAGCTGGACGAATTGGGAGTCGGTCACATGGAAGGCCCGAGTTTCATTCTGCAGCGTCGGGAAATAGCGGCTGCGGGCAACATCTTTGGCCTGCTCTTTTTCCTCCACCTGGTAGGCGGTGATGCGCACGTTGTGATTGTGCTTGAGAGCGAGCGCGACGGCCTCCTGCAACGTGAGGCGCCGGGGGACAGAGGCATCGGCCTGCGCTTTCGCGGAACCGGGGATGACAAAGACTAGAAGGGCTGCAGCCACGAATGCGACGCTGGATTTCATTATCTGGACTCCCCTTGCGGAACTGGCGGCCGGCTTGCATCGCCGAGCTCGCCATAATCGAGCGGCGCCCTACGCAAAAGGGCGATGAGGACGAGAGCAAGAACGCAGGCCCACGCCACCAGATAAAATCCATCGATGAACGTGAGCGTATACGCCTGCAGCCGGACTCTGCCGCCGATGACTTCGGCGGCCCGGCCGGCGGCGTCGGCCAAGCCGGACGATTTGGGAAAAAGTCCCGCGGTGAGCAAGCGGAGATTGCCGTCGACGATCCAGCTTCCCTGAGACACGTGCAGGCCGAGGAGGTTCGAGTGCAGCCTCTCCCGCTGCGCGATGAAGAAACCTATAAACGCCACGCCAATCTGCCCGCCAAACAGCCGTACGACGTGAAAGAACGAAGAGAATGTGAGCGCCCATTGGGGCTTCGACAATCCGCCCGAGAAGATCGCCTGCAAGACAATCGTCGAGACGATGCCGACGAAGGCGAAGGACTGCCCCACGCCCATGAGTAATTCGGTTTGGTAGAAATTCGCCGCCGACCAGGCGCTGGTAAGCGTCGCATTCAGGCAGCACGCAAAAGCCATGCACGCAAAACCTGCCGCCATGAGCAGCCTCGAATCGAAATTCGCGCGGAGCAGGAAGGCGGCAACGATTGCGATAATCAGCTGAGGAGCGGCGGTCCAAATCAACGCGGGGCCAATCTGATCGGCCTCGAATCCATGGACCGCCAGCACCTGGGGGATGAGAACGACCGTGGCGAGGAGAGCGAAACGAAAGAGGATAAGACCGATACCCAGCAGCAACGTGTTCCATCGGCGCAGATAGGGCAAGTCGACCAGGGGATTGGGGCCGCGCATGCGCCTCACGAGCGAAGCCAGCAGAAAGAACGAGCCGCCGAGAAACAGCGCGACGAATAGTCCCGAGCGCCACCAATCGAGGCGCTGTCCCTGATCGAGCGCGGCAAACAACAGCGCGAATCCCGCGCTGGCGTACAAAAACCCGGCAAAGCTGGGAGCCGCCCCGGTTCTTTTGGGGGCCGGGGAAACCGGTATGCCATAGTAGACGCAGATCATCATCAGAGGCGTGAGCACCGTGGAACACCAGAACATCCATTGCCATCCAAGATCGTCTCGGAACCAGCCATACAGCGAAGGAGCGACGTTCACGGCCCCATCGACGCAAGTCGCATAGAACGCCAGCGTGAAAGGAAGCAACCGCGGGGGAATGTTTCTCAGGGCAAAGGTGAGCGTGAGCGGGTAGAACGTGCCGGAGGTCAACCCGGCGAGCACGAGGGCTGCCATCAGCAAACTGTAGTTGTGGACGAAGGGAAGAAACACGCTGATCAGCGTGAACGAGCCCGCAGCAAGGAGCAGTATTCGCCGGGCGCCGAGCAAACCGCCCAGATACACGGTGAAGGGGCCGATGAACATCAGGGCGATGTTGAAGGCGCTGCCGATCCACGCCCCATCGTCGAAACCAATCCCCACGGAACCCTTGAGGTCGGCGGCACCGAGCGTGAGCATCCGACCGGCAAGGGTGACGATCCCCGCGCCCATGATGACGCCCAAAATGCCGAGCAGGGGGCTGCTGGAGAGATCAGAGGGAGTGGCTCCCGAAATGGCGTGAGCGACCTGTAACGCCCTCGCTTTGGGTAGGACCGTGGTCGATGCAGCCATCGCGCGCTCCCTTTAGTGCCTTGTGCGAACGGTGGCGATTACGGAAAGTCCGGGACGCAGAGTTGCGGCAACGCTCGAATCATCGAGGGCAATCTTGACGGGAATTCTCTGCACGACTTTCGTGAAGTTGCCGGTGGCGTTGTCGGGCGGCAGCAAGGCGACCTGAGAACCACTGGCCGGGGCGATTTCCGCAATCTTTCCGCGAACGATTTGTCCGGGATATTCGTCGACGCGAATTTCGGCGGGATCGCCGATCTTCATGTTGGTGAGCTGCGTCTCGCGGTAGTTGGCCTGGACCCATTTGACGCTGCTCACGAACAAAATCACCTGCGTTCCCGGCGAAACGAGCTGGCCGGGGCGGACCTGACGTTCGCCTACGGTGCCGTCTCCAGGCGCGGTGATTTTTGTGTATCCGAGATTTACTTGCGCGACGGTGAGGGCCGCTTGCTTGGCATGAAGATCCGCAACAAGCTGCGACTGCTGCGACTCGTACACAGCTTTGCCGCGGCGTTCCGATTCGACGGCGATTTCGCTGCTGCGCAGCGCGGTTTTGGCCTCCTCGATATCGGCATCGCGGCTGGCCAACTGAGCCGCCAAGCGTTGCTCGTCGGCGACGGCCTGCTCGACTTTCTGCTGCGTGGCGGACTGCGTCTTGAGGAGCGCCTCCTGGCGGGTGCGCTCCTGCTGCGTGCGCACCACATCCGCCTGGGCTGCCGCTTTCGCGGCTTGCGCGGCGGTGATTTGAGCCTTGGCCTGATCGATTCCAGCTAGAGCCCTGTCGATGCGCGAATCCTGCAGCTCGATCTGGCGGCGATTGTTCTCGATCACGGCCTTAGCCGCTTCCACCGCGGCGCTGGCCTGTGCCACCTGGGCCTGGTAATCGTCATCCTGCAGGTCGACAAGGTCGTCGCCCCGGCGGACCTGCTGATAGTCCGAGACGTGTACATCTTTAACCAGCCCCGCCACCTTGGTGCTGAGGGGCGTAAGATCGCCTCGAACATAGGCGTCGTCGGTGACCTGCTCGATGCGGCCGCCTTCCCACGAATTCCAATTCCAGGTGATCGTGAACACGACTGCTGCAGCCAGCAGCACTACGGCCGCCGGGACGAGGTAGCTGCGCCATTTCGATTCGGGCTTGGGCTGGTCTGGAACGTGCTCCGGCTCCTTCGCAGGAACAGGAGCCTGTGTAGTTGCAGCCGCCATCGTCGAACCGCCTCCCTGATTGGAAAATGAACTCTACTGTGGATCCCCAACCGCGCGCAAGGGGGCGAATCCAGCGCTACTCAGACCAACCGGACGTTATGCTCAATCGACTTAATTACCGCGTCCATCTTTCCGTTCCATACCTGCTTGGCAAAGCTAAGGGTGAAACCCGTCGCCGTGCGGAAAGGAACGTGCGACGGCAGCGCTAGGGCGAAGGGATCGACTACCGCGTCGACGACTACGGGACCGTCCCGGTGCGCAAGCGCTTCAGCGAGTGCTTCCTGCACGTCGCCAGGTTCCTCTATGCGAATACCCTTCGCGCCCATCGCTTCGGCGACCTTCGCGAAATTGGGGTTCTTGAATTGCACGCCGAAGGGGACGAAGCCGGCCTCCTGCTGTTCGATATTGACGAAATCGAGGGATCCATTGTTCAGAATGACCTGAACAACGGGGGTTTTTCGTTCCACCTGCGTCAACAGGTCACCCAGCCCAAGCATGGTGAAGCCGCCGTCGCCGCACAGCGCGATCGTTTGCCGGCCGGGGTACGCCAACTGCGCGCCGAACGCATTGGCAGCGGCATTGGCCATGGACGCCCACGAAAACGAGCCGAAAATCCTGCGATTTCTGCCGCCATTGATGTGCCGCGCCGACCACATGCATGCCGTGCCGGTGTCGGCGAAAAACATCGCGTCGCTGGAAGCGACATCGCTGAGCGTGGCGACCAGGAACTCCGGGCGTATGGGCTTGATCCCGGGCCCTTTCACCACGTAGTGCTGGAGAAGTTCGTGGAACGATTTCGTCTCCGCGACGTGTTTGTCGAGAAAACGACTGTCGGTCTTGGCACTCACGCTCTTCAGCAAGGCGGCTACGGTAGCTCGAATGTCGCCTACAAGCCCCAGATCGACGGGCGTGCGGCGGCCAATGTGTTTGGGGTTCCTGTCGATCTGGACTTTCTTCACGCGGTCGCCGGGGAGGAATTCCGAGAACGGGAAGTCAGTGCCAAGTAGCAGCAGGAGATCGGCATCATTAATGGCGCCATAGGCTCCGCCGTAGCCGAGCAGACCGGTCATGCCCACCGCATTGGGATTGTCATGTTCCAACCATTGCTTGCCTCGGAACGCATAGCCGACGGGGGCCTTGAGTCTCTGTGCCAGTTCGACCACCTCGTCGCGCGCGTCCCGGCAGCCATCGCCGCCGAAAATCGCTACCGTCTTCGCATCGTCGATCATCTGTACGAGGCGGTTGAGGTCGGAGTCGGAAGGACGCAGAACGGCCGCGCCGGGAATGGTAATCTCGGTGGAATGTTCAGTCGCGTCGGCCGCAGCAACGTCGCCGGGAATGGAGAGAACCGTCGGTCCCTTTTCCACGACAGCGGTGAGAATCGCGGTGTGAATCACCGCGCGCGCCTGTTCTGGGTTGACGAGGCGCGCGGTGTAGAGCGATGCGGTTTCAAAGAATTTGTACGGGTTGAGTTCTTCCAGCGCCTCCGTGTCGATGAGCTTCGTCTCCACGTCGCCCGCAATCGCGATGATGGCGGCTCCTTCCTTGCGCGCGTCCAGCAGTCCATTCATCAGATGGACGACGCCAGGGCCGGCGGTTCCACACACCGCCACCGGATTGCCGGTCAGGTAAGCCTCGGCGACAGCGGCGAAAACCCCGTATTCTTCGTTGCGGACGTGGACGAACTCGACCTTGCCGTTGCGGCGCAGCGCGTCGATGACGGGATTCAGGGCGTCGCCAACAATGCCATAGCACCGTTTGACTCCGGCCTTTGCGAGCATCTCCCACAGAACGTCGGCCACTTTTCTGGACATGGAATAAACTCCCTTACGGAGAAGCTGTTGCGAATCCGATGACGGCTAATCGCACTCTTAGCCTTGTCATACGGGTGCAGCGTGCGACAGGGCAATCGAAGGCCCGAAGCGACCGCATCCGGATTTGTTTAAAAAGAAGCGCCTTATAAGAAATCACTCCCCGTGAAGCGAACGGACTCGTGTCAACATGCTGGCAAATGCGCAGATGCTGACAGCTTCCTCAACGCAGTCACGTGAGTTCCCTCCAACGCTCGAACTTCCCTACAGGCTGTGATGCCATTCGCATAGTCAATTAAGCAATCCGATATAAAACGAATATATAATCGGCGCCATGGCATCCACCGGGCATGCTTCCGACCAGCCAGGGCAACCCCCGGACCCTCGGCTCGTCATCGACTCGACTCCCGCGCTGATCCATACCGCACTGCCGGATGGCTATCTCGATTTCTTCAATGAGCCGTGGCTGAAGTACGTGGGGCGACGGCTGGAGGATCTGGAGGGATGGAACTGGACGGCCTCCATTCATCCGAAGGATGTCGACGGAATCGTTGCGAAGTGGCGCGCGTGCCTGGCTACCGGGGCGATCTTCCAGTATGAAGCGCGCGTCCGCCGCGCGGACGGAGCGTATCGCTGGATGCTGCACCACAAGGCACCCTTGCGGGACGACCGCGGAAACATCGTTCGCTGGTACGGGTCGAGCATCGATATCGAGGATCGAAAAAGGGCGGAGGAACAGCTCCGGCGAAACGAGTTCTATCTCGCCGAGGGGCAGAGACTTGCCCACATGGGAAGCTGGGCGTTCAACCCCGCGGGATTTTTCGACCACTGGTCGCCCGAACTTTTTCAGATCTGCGGCCTCGATCCGGGCGGGGGGCCCCCGACACTCGAGCGATATCTGGGAACCGTCCACGCGCAGGACCGCGAGTTCATGGCGCGGACAATCGAGGGAATGCTGGTGGAAGGTCTGGGGTGCGACACCACCAAGCGTATCGTGCGGCCCGACGGCGAGATTCGGCACATTCGCTGCGTGGGCGTCCCCATTCTCGGCGACGGAGTGCTGAAACATATCGTGGGCACTGCCATCGATGTCACCGAGCAGGAGCATCTGACGGAGGAACTGCGGCGCCGGGAAGCATATTTGGCCAAGGCGCAAAGGCTCAGCCACACCGGCAGCTTCGGCTGGAGGGTTTCTACCCGCGAGATCTTCTGGTCGGAAGAGACCTTTCGAATCTTCCAATACGACGCGAGTGTAAAGGCCACGCTGGAGCTCGTTCTCGCGCGCGTTCATCCGGAAGATGTGGGTTTGGTACGTGAGACCGTCGAGCGTGCGTCACGGGATGGGAAGGATTTCGATTTTGAGCACCGATTGCTGATGCCAGATGGCGCCGTGAAGTATCTCCATGTGGTGGCTCACGCGCTGAGGGACGGAACCGGCGATATCGAGTTTGCGGGGGCCGTGATGGACGTCACCGCAACAAAGCTGGCAGGGGAATCGCTGCGGAAAATCGAGGAGCAATGGCGGCACGCGTTTGAGAATAACCCGACGATGTACTTCATGGTGGACGCTGCCGGGACCGTTTTGGCAGTCAATACTTTTGGGGCGGAACAGCTTGGGTACACCGCCGCTGAATTGGCCGGTCAGACAGTGCTCGACGTTTTTTATGAGCCCGATCGCGAAGCGGCTCAACGATATGTCGCGCAGTGCCTTGAACAACCCGGCCAGTCCATGAGCTGGGAAATTCGCAAAGCGCGCAAGGACGGCTCGGTGCTGTGGGTTCGCGAGACGGCCAGAGCCGTTCTCCGGGAAAACGAACCGGTGGTCCTGGTTGCCTGCGAGGACATTACCGAGCGCAAGCATGCCGAAGAGAGGATACGGGAGCAGGAAATAGAACTCCGCCAGATGCTCGATCTTGCTCCACAGCACGTGTTCGTACAGGGGCCCGATGGCGAGCGCCTGTACGCCAACCAGGCCGCACTCGATTACTACGGCCAGACTCTGGAGGAATGGCGGCTCGCCGACCCTCCCGGCGTTTTCCTTCTGGGGGATTGGGAACGGATTACGAGCGAAGTTCAAAGTCAATTTCTGAGCGGGCTTCCGCACGAGGGGGAAGCGCGGATACGGCGAAAGGACGGGGCGTATCGCTGGTTTCTTTTCCGCCGCAATCCGCTGCGGGATGAACAGGGCCGCATCACGCGCTGGTATGTGGCGGCCACCGACATCGAAGACCGCAAGCGGGCGGAAGAACGGCTGCAACACGAGAATGTGGCCCTGCGGGAAGAAATCGACAAGACATCGATGTTCGAAGAGATCGTTGGAGCGTCGCCCGCGCTGCAACGAGTGCTTTCGCGCGTGTCGAAGGTCGCTCCGACCGACTCGATCGTTCTGATCACCGGCGAAACCGGGACGGGGAAGGAGCTGGTCGCCCGGGCCATCCACAGGCGGTCCCGTCGCTCTTCACGCCCTTTTGTAAGCGTCAACTGCGCGGCGATCCCGCGCGATTTAATCGCGTCAGAATTGTTTGGCCATGAAAAGGGCGCCTTTACGGGGGCGATCCAGCGGCGTTTGGGCCGTTTTGAACTGGCTGAGGGCGGGACGATCTTCCTCGATGAAGCCGGAGATCTTCCTGCTGAGACCCAGATCGCCCTCCTCCGTGTGCTGCAGGAACACGAGTTCGATCGTGTGGGAGGAAGCCGACCCATCCGAAGCGACGTCCGCGTGATCGCCGCCACGAACCGCGATTTGCAGGCCGCCATCGCGGCGGGCGCCTTTCGCCGCGACCTCTTTTATCGCCTCAACGTGTTTCCCATCGAGATTCCTTCCCTGCGGGAACGGCGGGAGGATATTCCCCTCCTGGTTGAGTATTTCGTCGATCGTTATGCGCGGAAAGCGGGAAAGAACATACGGCGGGCGGACAAAAAGAGCCTGAGCTTGCTGGCCTCCTATCCCTGGCCGGGGAACATCCGCGAGTTGCAGAACGTGATTGAACGCTCCGTGATCGTCTGCGAGACAGAGATCTTCTCCGTCGATGAGAGCTGGCTTTCGCGCCAGCCGGCTGCAGCGGAACCGAAGGGCCTGTTGGAATTCTCCGAAAAGCTTGCGGCTCAGGAGAAGGAGATGATTGAAGCGGCCTTGCGTGAAAGCGGGGGACGCGTGTTTGGACCCTCAGGCGCGGCAGCCAAGCTGGGAATGCCCCGCTCTACGCTGGAATCGAAAATTCGAGCGTTCAAGATCAACAAGAACCGCTTCAGGGCTTAGCCCTCGCGCCCGCTCGCCGGCCGCGCGGATACTTTGTGCGGCTTCTCACCAATTGGCGAACAATCGCCAACGACCCTGCCATCAACTCCCTGTATTTCAATCGATTATATTGGCATTGTGATTGCCGTCACAACTGTGTCCGGGCATGTTTGAAACTGCACCGAGGCAGAGATTCTTCTGAAGATTCAAATGCTCAAGATTCAGAGAACGGCGAACGAGCAGATTGTATTCAAGCTCAGCGGCCGCATCGAAGCCGGGGAGCCGGCGGAGTTGAAAAAGCTGTTTGAACTGGAACCTGAAGGCAGCCGGCTGGTGCTGGATCTAACGGACGTAACGATTGTCGATCGAGAGGCCGTGAAATTTCTGGCGTCCTGCGAGACGGACAGCATCGGGCTTCAGAATTGCCCGGCTTATATTCGGGAGTGGATCGACAGAGAAAGTGGCGCGCGGAACCTGCGAAAACGCTGAACCCGACATAACTTCACAATGATTGCCGCTGGCGGGCAAACTTGGTTCTTAGAGGAGGATTGCCATGGTTTCAACTGCTTTCGCCGTTCCGCACGTGGAGCGCCGTTCGTACTCGCCCTGTGATCCCCCGATCGAAATCGAAAGGACTTCCTTGAAGGATACTGACCAGCCGTTCCCGGAAGAGATGGAAGCGATTTCCGGCGGAGAGTCCGCCGAGAGGGGGTTTGAAGAAATAGTGGGTCAGAGCGCGGCGCTCCGGAAGGTGTTGCACTTGGTTAAAACGGTCGCCCCGAGCGATTCGACGGTGTTGCTGCTGGGAGAGACGGGCACCGGGAAGGAGCTTATAGCGCGCGCGATTCACCAGGGAAGCCACCGCCGGGAGCGGACTTTTGTGAAACTCAACTGCGCGGCAATACCGACGGGCCTTCTGGAGAGCGAACTATTCGGGCACGAGCGCGGGGCCTTCACCGGCGCAATCGCCCAGAAGATTGGCCGCCTGGAGTTGGCGGACCGCGGTTCCCTGTTTTTGGATGAAATCGGCGATATTCCCCTGGAGTTGCAACCGAAGCTTCTGCGCGTCCTGCAGGAACGGGAATTCGAGCGATTGGGCAGCACGCGCACACAGAGGGCCGATGTCCGCGTGGTGGCTGCGACTCATTGCAACCTGGAAGAGATGATCGCGGAGAAGCAGTTTCGCAGCGACCTTTACTACCGGCTGAACGTTTTCCCCATCTCGATTCCGCCTTTGCGCGAACGCCGGGGAGATATACCGTTGCTGGTGCGGCGCTTTGCGCAACGGGCCGCCCAGCGCATGAATAAAGCGATCGATACGATCTCGGGCGAGACGATGCATCAGCTCGCGCAACATCACTGGCCGGGAAACATTCGCGAACTCGAGAACGTGATTGAACGCGCCGTGATCCTGTCTCCGGGACCCGTGCTGCGTGTGCCGGTGCGGGATCTCAACACGCGTGCCACGCCGGAACCCGACAGCGGCCGGTCCCAAACTATGGAGGAGGTGGAGCGACGGCACATTTTGAGCACGCTGAAAGAGACACGATGGGTGCTCTCCGGTCCCAACGGCGCGGCCACGCGTTTGGGATTGAACCGCTCGACTCTTTATTTCCGCATGAACAGGCTCGGGATTGTCCGCCCTGGAATGTAAATCGCCAGGGAGGCACTCCGCAATCATCCTACGCCACTGCCTTTGGTTCGTGGCAGGGCGGATCAAATGCCGCCGGTGACGCGGACGGTTTCGCCGGTCATGTACTTCGAGTCGGAGGACGCGAGGTAGACCGCGGTGGGAGAGATGTCGTCGGTTTGGCCGATGCGCCCGAGCGACGACTGCGTCTCGATCCACTTGCGGAAATCGCCTTCGTCGTTGCCCTGCGCGTGGACGCCCTCGGTCTGGATCAAGCCGGGGTTGATGGAGTTGACGCGAATCTTGCGCGCGCCCAATTCCTTGGAAAGGATGCTGGTAATCGCATCGACGGAAGCCTTGGTGGCGGAGTAGATCGACGTGTTGGGCGGCAGCATCTTGCTGATGCCGGAGCCGATGTTAATAACGCTCCCGCCTTCGGGGCCCATGAGTTTCACGGCTTCCTTGGTGGTGAGCAGCAGGCCGAGCACGTTCAGATTGAACTGGCGGTGGAAAAGATCTTCGGTGGTGCCTTCTAGCGGCGCGAATTCGTAGATGCCGGCGTTGTTTACGAGAATGTCCAGTTTTCCGTAGGCCTTTTTCGTCGCTTCGAAGAGGCGCGTGATGTCCGCCTGTTTGGAGACGTCTCCCTGTACGGCGATGGCTTTGCCTCCATCGGCGGTGATCTCGCGCACGACGCGGTCCGCGCCTTCCCTGCTCGACGAATAATTCACTACCACCGACGCACCTTCGGCGGCGAGCGCCCTGGCAATTCCCGCGCCGATCCCCTTCGATGCTCCGGTAACAACCGCAACCTGACCTGCAAGTTTCCCCATGGCTGATTCTCCGTTTCCCTGTGATCCCTCAGACTTGATATTTCGGCGTGCCCCTAGTTGATGTGGAGAAGCGGGGGAGGGATTCGGGAAAAAGGAAGTTCCGTTCTGGCTTCGGCGGTTGACACGTATGCACATGTGTACATATATTTAATCCATGAAGCGTGAATATGATTTCAGCAAGGCCAAGCGTGGCGCTGTCGTTGCCCTTCCGAAGGGCAAGACGCGCATCACCATCCGCCTCGACAACGAAATCCGGGCCTGGTTTCGGGATCAGGTGGAACGCGCGGGCGGCGGCAACTATCAGAGCCTTATCAACGGGGTGCTGCGGCAATACGTGCAGCAAAGCCGCGAACCGTTGGAGAAGATTATCCGGCGCGTGATACGCGAAGAGCTGGGCCGGGCCTCCTAAAGCTAATTCACGACTAAGGGCTTGGATTCTGAGACGCCGCCGCCTTCGCCGGGCATGGGGATGGGCCAGGCGGTGGTCACCGTTACGCCGTAGGTTCCGGCGGTTGGCAGGCTGGCGGCTGGGATTGTGGCGTGGAGTTCGTTGGGGCTTACGAAGGAGGTTTTTACCGGGCGGCCGTTCACGCAGACTAGAGACGTTCTGTTGAATGCGGCGCCTTTCACTACCAGTTCCACCGGGCCGCCGCCGTGGACCGCTGCGGAGCTGCTGGCGACGCTGGTTAGCGTGGGCGCGTCCGCGGTGGAAGACGATGTGCCGGTGTCGTCGGTGGAGCGCCAGAAATCGGGATGGTAATCGTGGTGGTAGCGGCCATCGAGCACTTCCCCGTCCTTGATGACCGTGTGGATTTTTTCCAGGTTGGCGATATTGCTCAGCGGATTGGCGTCGAGGATGACCACGTCGCCGTCGAGGCCCGGCTTGAGCGTTCCGACCTTATCGGCCTGGCGGAAAAACTCCGCCGGATTCTTCGTGACCGTCTCGAGAGCCTGCATGGGCGTGAGGCCTGCGTCTACGAACACGCGCACCTCCTGCAGGAGGCTCGTGCCCGGGCACCAGGGCTGAGCCGCCGGTGTCTGTGCCGCCGATCAGCTGGCCGCCGGCCTTGTTGAATCGGCGCACGAATTCCTGGGCGTTCTTGTAGCCGCGCTGGGCCTCGGCGAGTTCCTCGGAATCGAGCGTTTCGACGTACGGGTAGACTCCCACGGTGCCCGAATAGCTGCGCGTCTTGTGCCAGAACGTCATCGAGCTGACCACGTTGCCGAGCGGGACGTAGCGAAGCTCCGGGTTCATGTACAGATTGTAATTGGTCAATTCGAACTCGTGCGCCTCGGGCAGCATGGCGGGGTGTTCGTTCGCTAGCAGCGGATTGAGATGCGCGTGGTGCTGGACCATGAAGCTCACGAGCGCGTCCATCTTGCTTTCTTCCATGTACGCATAGGGATTCTGAATGCGGCCCTCGCCGAATTTCTTTTTGTTCTCGGGGGTCATCAGTGTGGCGCTGAGTCCCCAGAGGTGGGTGATGCCGTCGTAGCCATTGCCCACCGAGGTGTAGATATCGGTGGTGTGGCCTAACACCGTGCGATTCGCCTTGTGGGCTTCGTCGGCGATGGCGGCGATTTCGTCGGCGGGGAGATTGTCGGAGGTGACTTTGATCTGGTCCACGCCCTTGGCGATGAGGGCCTTGGCTGCGGCGCGTCCCCAGGCTGGACCGAGCCGCGATGGATCGATCTTGGTGCTGGCGGGAGTGCCGGCGTCGGAAAGATAGGACGGCGCGAAGTTGCCGCCGGGGCGGTTGATCGCGAGGCCGGCGACGAAGATGCGCGGCATTTTCACGCGGCCCTCGCGCTCGGTTTGGCGCACGCCGAGAATCCAGTCGGTGTCGTCGCCGAGATCGAAGACCGTGGTGATGCCGTGGTTGAGCAGCAACTCGCCCATCCAGGAGCGGTAGTGCACGTGGCTGTCGGTGAGGCCGGGGATTACAAATTTACCTTTTGCGTCGATCACGCGGGCGCCGACGGGAATGCTTGCGCGCGCACGGGGGCCGACACTGGCGATCTTGCCGTTCTCGATGACGACGACGCCGTCGGACACGGGGGCCGCGCCGGTGCCGTCGATCAGCGTGCCGCCCTCGATTACCAGCGCGCCGGTCTGCTGCGCCATAGCTCGCGGCAGGATCGCGCCAAACGGTGCGATGAGCGCGATGAGCCCCAGCAACACCAAGGCAGCCGCCGCGATCACGATCGATTTTCGACTCATCTCATCGCCTCCTTGAAGGACGCTGCTGTGCACAGTCGAACGGGCGGCCACACGACCACCGGAGCGGTTAGAAAATACCATTGTTGAGGGCGCGCTTCACGTTTTTCGGTGCAGGCAGGCGGCGGGTGCGCGGACGGATCGGCGTTGTGCGGGCGATTCAGTGAAGCGTATACTGCGCCAGCCAGAGGCCCTAAGATCAATGTCCTACATCAACCGAGTTGTCCGTTGCGGCGTTCGAGCTGGAACAATCGGCTTATTTGCCCTTATCTGCTCGGCGACCGTTCGGTCGGCCCCATGCATTACTGCCACTCCCGAGTGCACGGAATGGATTTCCGTAGCTGGGCAGCAAGGGCGGCTGCTTTTCTACCGCTCGTATCCGCTGGACTCGCGGAATGATGCCATTACGCGCGCGTTTATTCTGATCCATGGCGGCACTCGCGATGCGGATAATTCTTATCGTGCGGCTCTCGCGGCGGGTTTCCTCGCCGATGCGCTCGGCGACACGGTGATCATCTCCCCGCGCTTCGCTTCGGGCGAGGGCAGCCGGGACGGCAGCGATTGCAAGGATGCGATGGCGGCCGGTGAAATCAGCTGGGTGTGCGACCTGAAGAATCCCGACAGCTGGCGCTCGGGCGGCCCAGCCATCGGCAACGACAAGCTAACCTCCTTCGACTTGATGGATGAAATTCTGCGCAAGCTGGCGCGGAAGGCGGTGTTCCCGAACCTGAAAGCCATCGTGGTGGCCGGACATTCGGCCGGCGGGCAGTTCGTCACGCGCTACCAGATGGCGAATCAGTTGCACGAGACGCTGGGCGTGGCCATTTCGTACATCGTTTCGAATGCCTCCGGCGCATATCTGGATCCGCTGCGCCCAACGCCGGCTGCGTATCCGGTGAACGCGTCCGCGCCCGGCTATATAGCTCCGCCGCCCGCGAACGCCTTTGCGCCGTTTGCGGATGCTCGCAACTGCGCGAATTACGACAACTGGCCCTACGGCCTGAACCATCGCACAGGGTACGCCGCTCGACTGAGCGACGACCAGCTGAAAAAACAAATCGCCAGCCGGCCCGCCATTTATCTGCTGGGGGAATACGACGTGCTGCCGCTCGCGGGGTTTGACGCTTCGTGCCCGGCAATGGCGCAAGGCCCCACACGCCTGGCGCGCGGCCTCGCGTATCAGAAATATCTCAACGAAAATTACGGGGCGCACCACAAAGCCGTCGTGGTGCCGGTGTGCGGCCACAACGCCCGGTGCATGTTCACAGCGGACGTCACTCTGCCGCTGGCCTTTCCGAAGCAGTAGCTCGCGCCCAGGCAGAGAACATGAGCTCCTCGTACTCCATCTCTTTTGCGGCGATCGCCGATATCGATAAAAGCATCTTCGTGGATGCCTCCATGCCAATCTTCCAGTCCGGATGGCGGCTCTCTTCGGCCAGAAGTTGCCGGTAGAAACCCTGAAAAAAACATTGTGATGACGGGATGACACCGGAAGGCGGAGAGAGACGCTGGACGTTTCCTCTAAATTTTCCAATCCGGCGTGGCAACGTAGGCCCGGGTGATATCCGCAACCGTCCGGGTGCCGCAATTGCCCATGGCCATCTTCAATTCCGCTTGCAGGATTTCGAGTACGCGGTCGACGCCGGCCTGCCCGAAGGATCCCAGCCCCCACAGAATCGGCCGGCCGACTCCTACCGCTGTGGCGCCGAGCGCCAGCGCCTTGAACACGTCGGTGCCGCGGCGGAAGCCTCCGTCGACGAACACGGGAATGCGCCCCTTCACTTCCGCGACGACTTCCGGAAGAGCTTGGATGGTTGCACGCCCTGTCTCCACCGAGCGCGCGCCGTGGTTGGACACGAGAATCCCGTCGATGCCATGCTCGATGCACAAGCGCGCGTCTTCCCGCGTCTCCATTCCCTTCATGACGAACTTTCCCTTCCAGGTTTTTCGGATGCGGTCCGCAAAGGCCCAGTCGAAGGGAAGGCGCGGGCCGGTGGTGGGAAGGCCGTCGCGCATAGGATGATCCGTGGAGGCTACATCACCGTTGGTCACTTGATGGCAGGAGTTGCAGCGGGTCATATCTTTCGGGAGAGAGCGCATGTAGGTTTCGCTGTTGCGCCCGACCTGGTCCACGGTGAGCGCGATCACCGTGCATCCGGCGGCTTCCACGCGCCGCAGCATTTGTTCGCATGCTTCCCAGATCGATGGCGCATAGAGCTGGTACCACACAGGGCGGCCGTGCGCGGCGTTCACTTCTTCCACCGAAATGGAGGTGCCGGTCGAGAGAAACTGCAACGCGCCGCGTGCTTTGGTTGCGCGGGCGATGGCGAGTTCGCCGTCGGGATTGAATGTCTTTGCGCCGCCGGTGGGGCAGGCGAAAATCGGGCTGTCGTAGGTGGCGCCGAAAAGATCGGCGCGCATGTCCACCTTGGTGGCGTCATGCAGGCGGCGCGGGCGCAATTCGATGTGCTGGAAGGCTTCGCGGTTGGCGCGCAGAGTTGCATCGTCGTCCACGCCGCTTCTTACAAACGCCCAGTGGCCGGGTTCCATGCGGCGGTGGGCGGCGTCTTCGATATCGAAGATGTCGAGGGCCGCGGCGGGATTGGCGATGCCGGCGGACGGCTGCTCTTGCGCGCCTTGGGCTAGAGCGCCCTGCCGCAGAAAGGCTGCCACGCCGCCAAGGGAAGCCACGTACGGGCTGGCAGTCAGAAATTTCAGAAATTCACGCCGGGGATTCTGTTTGCTCACAATGGCGGGGAGTGTATCGCTACGAGGGCGATTGTCAAGGATTGTCGGGATCGGGCTGCATCAGGCGAAGAGCACCGTCCCCCTAAACGGCGTTGCGCGGCTGCGGTGATGTTGCTCGGATTGGCACACGACGAAGAGTCGGGCATCGCGGTTACGGCTCGGTCCTGGCGCGAAACAAAGAGAGATCCTTCGTCGCTGCGCTCCTCAGGATGACAACGAAAAACAAGGGCGCGAGCAGAATCAAAAGAAAGATCCACCCTTAAATTTCGAAGGGTGGGGCACCCTAACGGCAAAATCGCGCGCTGCTAGGCGAGGTGCTTCAGGGCGGCCTTTACGCGGTCGGGGTTTAGCGGGAGCTCGCGGATGCGGATGCCCGTTGCGTCGAATACGGCGTTTGCTATGGCGGGAGCGACGGTGGTGATGGCTAGCTCGCCGGCGCCGGTCGCGTTCTCGGCGGGGCGATTGATCATCACGACTTGAACTGCGGGGATTGGGAAACCGAGCGGGTAGGTGCGATAGGTTCCCCAGTCGACCGAGGTGACCTTGTGATCGTCCCAGGTGACTTCCTCAAAAAGCGCGCGGCTTACGCCCTGCAGTGTGCCGCCTTCTGTCTGATTTCTGAGTCCTTCGGGATTGGAGATCGGGCCGCAATCGACGCATACGAAAACGCGCTGCACACGGATTACGCCGGTGGCCGGCTCGACTTCCACTTCGGCGACCAGGGAGGCGTAGCCGTTCTCGCCTTCGTAGGCGACGCACGAAATGCCGCGGCCGGTGAGAATCACGGCGCGGGCGGCGGGATGCTTGGGAGACGGGCGCGCATCCCAGTTTGCGGCGCTCGCAGCGCCCTTCACCACGTCTCGCAGCCGGGCATGACTGAGGTGCCGCAAACGGTATTCCACTGGATCGGCTTTCGCTTTCGACGCGAGCTCGTCCATGAACGACTCGTGCGCGAAGGTGTTCTGGAAGCGCTCCGGCGAACGCAGCGGACCGGTGAAGAAGGGCGAGACGACGTTGTGAATTAGCACGCGCTCGCCGCGAATGTTTCCCGTTCCCCCAGGCTGCCCTTCGATCACGCCCGCCAGGTAGGAGGGGATTCCGTTGCTGTTGTTGTTGTAGCGCGTCGGGGCTGGAGCGGGCGCCTGCGCCGCAAACGGCTCCGGCTGAAAGCCCGCGAGAAATCCGGTGACCACGTTTCCGGGCCGCTCCATTCCCGGGCGGTTCCCCAGGACAGGCACCCAGGATTCGTGGTCCCAGGCGGCGATGTTGCCGTGCGCATCGAGCGCGGCGCGTTCGTCCATCACGAACGCCATTCCGTAATTCTCCCAAGCCATTTCATCCTGTCGCGTCAACTGCACGCGCACCGGCTTGCCTACTGCCTGAGACAGGATCGCCGCGTCGTAGGTAACCGGATCGGCGCCGTTGTTTCCGTAACACCCCGAGCCGCGCGTGAAAATCACGCGCACGTTTTCGGGCTTGAGTCCCAGCACCATGGCGGAAGTGTTGCGCATGAACCAGCAGCCTTGAGTCGCGGACCAGAGGGTTGCGGCGTCGCCCCGCACGTCGGCAACCGCGCACGAACTCCCCATCGATCCGTGCATCTGGTAGGGATGATGGTAGGTCGCTTTCACTACCGTGGCGGCTTGGGTGAATTTTTCGTCGATGTCTTTCGAATCGACTAGCAGCGTGTCGCGGGTGGGTTGCTGCGCGCGCAAGTGATCGTAGAAAGTGGCCTGCGGAGGGAGTGCCGGTCCCGGCGTCCAGTTGGCCCGCAAGATATAGGCGGCCTGGACCGCCTGCCAGAGCTTCTGCGCGACCACGCCGACAAAATTTCCCTTCACCACTACTTTCACTACGCCCGGGACGCCGCGGATCGAATCTTCATCGACGCTTACGAGCGTCGCGCCCACGCCCGGCGGGCGGACGACGCTTCCATACAACATCCCCGGAACGCGCACGTTGTGAACGAACTGGAAGCGCGCCGTCACGATCGCGGGAATATCCGCGCGCGGCACAGGCTTGCCGAGGACGGTCCACTCGCTCGCGGGCTTTCGCTGCGCGTTCTTATCCAGGGCGAGATTGAACTTTTGTCTTCCGAGCAGATCCTGATAGGTGACCTTGCGAGATGAATCCGTTTTCAGCGCGATCACGCCGTTTGCGGCGGCGAGCTGATCGGCCGGCGCGCCGAGGCGATCCGATGCGAGGCGCAAAAGCGCTTCGCGCGCGGTGGCTGCCGCCTGCGCGAGATTGCTGTGATTGAAATTTGCCGGGTGCGACTGGCTTCCGGACGTATAGCCCTGATCGGGCGTGAAAGCTGTGTCGCAGGCGATCAGCTTCACGCGTTCGAGCGGCACGCACAGTTCTTCAGCGACCAGTTGCGTTTGCGCGGTGCCAATTCCCTGCCCTAGCTCCGCCTTGCCGGTGTAGGCGGTCACCGTTCCATCGCCCGCGATGGCGATCCACGAATCGAGCTGGTTGGGGCGCGGCCGGTAGGAGGAAACGCCCTGCGCTTCCTGGGCGAACGCGGGAAGAACCCCGGCGGCGAGGTCGAAGGCGCTGAAGGAGACAATCAGCCCTCCGGATTCCTTCAGGAAACTCCGGCGAGAGAGTCCTGAGCGCTTCAATGCCTCCCGGGCACTGGGAGTCATTTCCATTTCAGATTCGTCTTTGCGGAGGTGGTCGCTCACGTAGTCGACGTCAATCCACGGGCGTAACGCTTGATGGCCCGCACCATGCGGACGTGCGTAAAGCAGCGGCACAGAACCGTCGACAGGGCGGACTCGATCTCGCTGTCGTTGGCGTGCGGGTTTTTGTCGAGGAAGGCCTTCGCCGTCATGATCACGGCGTTCAGGCAGAAGCCGCACTGGGCGGCCTGCTCGTCGATGAAAGCCTGCTGGATCGGATGCGGCTTCTCGGGGGTGCCCAGGGCTTCGAGCGTGGTGATTTCGCTTCCGCTCACCGACTCGACCAGCGTGACGCAGGACCGGATGGCGCTGCCGTTTACCAGCACCGTGCAGGAGCCGCACTGCCCCAGCCCGCAGCCGAATTTGGGGCCGTAGAGCCCCAGGTCGTCGGTGAGCACATAAAGCAGAGGGGTGTTGGGGTCAAGCTGAAGCTCGTGCGTCGTGCCATTCACCTTGAGGGTGATGGCCTTTAGCTCGTCGCTGACTTCCGGCTTCACTCTGGCACTCTTTTCAGCATTCATCTCGGTATTGGCCGTAATTCTCACGATTTAGCGGCTTGAGTTCAATCTTAGTCCGGGTAGGGGGGGTGTCAAGCGCAACCTATGAGCGGTGTCGTACGTCGATGGTAGTGACCCCCGAAATGACTGCAGACCCGCAATGCACAGAAAAGCGGCTTGTTGGGGAGCCTTGTTGTATTTAGGGGCAGACTATCGTGCTGGCGCGGCACCCTTGCAGTACGGTATTATCTTCGGCGGTTTGCCTGGCGATTTGTCTGGCGATTGCCCAGGCCGTTCGATCTTAAAGGGATAACTTATGAATCTGGCCCATGTGCATCTCCTGCTGAATCATTTTCCGGTGATTGGCACCATGATTGGGATTGGGTTATTCGTCGTTTCGCTCGTGGGCAAGAGCGAGCACCTGCAGCGGGCCAGCCTGGTGATCTTTCTCGGGATCGCGCTGATCACCATCCCGACATATCAGAGCGGCAACGCCGCCCAGCACGCCATCAAGAACCTGCCCGGAATCTCGGCCGATCTCATGGAAGCGCACAATGACGCGGCGCTGCTCGCGTTCATATTCATGGAGATCACCGGCGCGGTGGCATGGTTCGGCCTGTGGCAGTTCCGCCGCACCACGCGTGTCGGGCGCGGGACACTGGCTTTTGTCATGCTTCTTTCGCTGATCACCCTCGGGCTCATGTCCAACGCCGCCAATATTGGGGGCATGATCCGCCATCCGGAGATTCTTACTGGCCCGGTTTCGTCGCCCACGGCGGCGATCTTCGCGCCGCAACTGGCGATCAGCGCACTGGCTGTTGGAAAGCACGTGACCGGCATCAAGTGGGTGTGGCCCACGCTGCAGACGCTGCATTTCATGGGATTGTCCCTGCTGCTGGGCGTCGTGTTTCTGGTTGACCTGCGCGTGCTGGGAGTGATGAAGAGCGTATCGTTCGCTACCGTGCATCGGCTGCTACCCTGGGGCGTGCTCGGCTTCGGCCTGAACCTGTTCACCGGGATATTGTATTTCATCGCCGCGCCCGAGCAGTACATCGCGAACGTCACGTTCTACTGGAAAATCGTTTTGATTATGCTGGCGGGGGTGAACGCCATCTATTTCACGCTGTTTGACGAGCCATGGGAGATCGAGGCGGGCCAGGATGCGCCGGTGAAGCTCAAGGTGATCGCCGCTTCGGCGGTGGCGCTCTGGATCGGGGTGATGTTCTGCGGACTGATGTTGCCGTTTATCGGCAACGCGTTTTAGGCCGCTCTGCGGGCCGGGCGCTCTTCGAAATGGATCGAGCGCGGGCGCGATTTAGATTTAGCTAGTCCGAGTTTCTTCTTGCCGAGGTGAGGAATGCGTCTGGCCATAGATGTCAGCGTGGTGATGCTGTGTGTGATTTCGGTGCTGGGGTTGCTGGGTTACATCATGGATAAGCTGGTGGAGAGCGACTCCGTCAAGGATAACCATTCGAAATTCTGATCCTGATTGCGTGCCCCCTCCATTGAACAGGTCATTGACCAGGTCATTGAATAGATCATTGAGAAATATCGCATCCAACGCCCGAGCCTTTCTGTCCTTGACGCCGGCCATATTCGGCCGGAAAGGACTGCCAACTTGCTAGCGTGCGGGCCGCTCGATACGGTATTATCTGGCGCTATTTGCGATGGCTGTTTTCTGGATTCTTTGCCGGGCGCCTTACCGGGTGGGGCGGCGTCTGGATCTCTTTCTGAAATTTATATTGAGGTGACCAAGCACAAATGAATTTTCTCCTGTGGCTCGAGTCTCTGAAGTTCTGCGTCTGGGTACGCGAGTCCGACTCGATCTGGGCATTCCCGATGTTTCTGTTCATGCACACCCTGGGCATGTCGATGATCGCTGGCGTGAGCGGTGTGGTCGATATCGCCATTCTCGGCTTTTGGCCCCGGATTCCGATCAAGCCGCTCGAGCGGTTGTATCCCGTGATGTGGACGGGCTTCTGGATCAACGCGGTCACCGGCACGGTGCTGATGGTCGCCGACGCGAGCACCAAGCTTCTTAATCCGGTCTTCTATATCAAGATGTGCTTCGTCTTCGCCGGCGTCGCTCTGCTGGTGATCATGAGGAAACGCATTTTCGGGTCGCCGGAATTGGGCCAGGGATTGCTGCCGAGCAACGCGAAAAGGCTCGCGTGGCTGTCGCTGGTCTGCTGGCTCGGCGCCATCACAGCGGGCCGCTTGCTCGCGTACCTGGGACCCGTCTCGGGGCTCACCGGCATCAGCAACCACTAGCGCTGTCCAGCCCTTTGCGGCCGGCAGTCATGAGCGCAGCGAAGAATCTCTCTTGCTTCGACTGTTCCGTTCGTCTCCGCGCCATCCACACGGCGGCAGGCCCGTTCGCCCTTGAATGATACCCGATCGGTGCTAATGTTTCGGAGGAGGCGCAGGCGGGTTCATGGCGGAAAATCCACTTCACAGGACAGGTTGCGCTGGTTACCGGCGCGGCCAAGCGCATCGGGCGCAGCATCGCGCTCCGCCTGGCGCGCGACGGTGCGGACATCGTGGTGAATTACCGCGGTTCGCGGGCGGAAGCCGACGAGCTTGTCACTGAAATCGAGAAGATGGGGCGGCGCGGGCTGGCGATCCAGGGCGATGTGTCGCGGCGCGATGATGTACAGAAGATGTTTGCTGCCGTCGAGAAGGAGTTCGGGCGGCTGGACATCCTCGTCAATAACGCCGGGAAGTTTTTTGCCGCAAAATTCGAAGACCTTACCGAAGCGCAGTGGGACGATATCCTCAACGTCAACCTGAAATCGCAATTTCTCTGCGCACAGGCCGCGGCGCCTCTCATGAAACGCCAGGGCCGCGGAAAAATCATCAACCTCTCTTCGCTGGGCGGGCTGCTTGCGTGGCCCAGCTACACGCACTATTGCGTGTCGAAAGCCGGAGTGATTATGCTTACGCGCTGCCTGGCCCGCGCGCTGGGGCCGGAAATCTGCGTCAACAGCGTGGCGCCCGGCACGATTCAATTTCCGGGCGAGGCGCCTGATGAAGATTACATCCGGAGCGTTCCGCTGCATCGCACCGGCACGGGAGACGATATCGCCGACGCGGTTGCATACCTGGCGACGGCCGATTTTGTTACCGGCCAGATCCTTGCGGTCGATGGCGGCAGGGTACTGGTCTAAACGCCTTTAAATATCATGCACGAGCTTTCGATCGCCATGAGCATCGTGGAATTTGCCCAGGAAGAAGCGGAGCGCCGCGGCGCTAGGCGCGTTACCGCCGTACATTTGCGCCTCGGCACTTTCTCCGGTGTCGTAAAGGAGGCTCTCCTTACTTCGTACGAGATGGCGTGTGACGGCACTTCCCTCGCGGGTTCGCGGCTGATTGTGGAAGATATGCCCGCTGGTGATCTACTGTGCAGCGTGCGACGCGCGGCGTCCCGTGGATCCCAACCAGTGGTTTTCCTGCTCGGTGTGCGGCGCCCCCACGCCCGAAATCGTACAGGGGAAAGAGCTAGAGGTGAGCGCGCTGGAGATCGAGGACTAAACCAATCCAAATCGGTTTCTGCCAGACCAAGTCGTATCCGAAGAGCGCTGTCGTGGTAACCTTTTGGGCATGGAAGTTACGCTGCACATCCCCGACATCGCTAAGCAGCTTTCCGCCACTCGTGCGGATGTGCCCCGCCGTGTACTAGAGACAATCGCCCTGGAAGGCTACCGCGCAGAACAGTTATCTGAATCAGGCTTCCACCAGATGCTAGGTTTCGAGACGCGCATGGAAGTACATGCTTTCCTGAAGGGAGTCATAACGTTTACCTCCACTATCGATGTCGACGGATTCAGCAGGTGGAAATGACCGAGCCGCGAAAAGCGCCTTTGGAATTTCCGGAGCGCAGGTGAGCATCGTCTCCCCGCAACGCGCACATTTCTGCGGCTGGAATCACACCGAATCTGGGCGATGAATTTCCGGTCAGATCAGCAACCCGACAAGCGCGAAGCCGGAGGACTTTGACGCTTTACTGCTGCCAGGCGGCAGTCGATGGCCAATCCCGACATAGCTGCGTCACGGTGCCGAAGGCGGCGGACGTTCGTGAAACGCCTTTTTCGAGTCTGACAAGCCTGTCGCGGCGATCTGCCACGCGCCGTGGACGGTGATTGAAGCTGGGGCGGCTAGAAGGAAAGCGGGTATCGCCTCCTGGCCGTCATTGAAATCCTGACCTGACGAATGCCGGGGCGAAATGGGTCGACGACAGCGGTGGTCGCCTGGACGGCAGAGCTGCGTATCGCACCAGACGTTGAAACGCCGTTGCACAGGTTCCCGCCTTCAATCGCGAATCGAATGCTGAAGCTCTTCGCGAACGCGCGCGCGAAAGACCATTCTCGCCTCGATTCGAGGCTGTGCGGCTACGGTTTCGGAGGGTTCGGTGCGGGCCTGCGCGATGCGGTCGATCGTGGAGTGCAGGCTTGCGGAATCTTCCACGTTGAAGCAGCGGACGGAGCGGTCAATCTGGCGCAGAATCCCGGAGAGCACTTTGCCGGGGCCGACCTCCACAAAAATGTTCACGCCGCGTTCGATCATTTCACGCACGGAATCGTGCCAACGCACCGGCAGAGTCACCTGGCGGATCAGCGCTTCGCGCGCCTCTTCGCCGGAGCTGATCGCTTCGGCATCGGCATTGGTGATCAGCGGAAATCGCAGCGGGCCGAACGCAGCGGCGCGCAGATCGGGTTCGAGCCGCTTCTGAGCTGGCTCCATCAGCGCGGAGTGAAACGGCGCGGAAACCGGAAGCATCACGGCGCGCTTGGCTCCGCTTTGCGAGGCGATTTCGACGCCGCGCTTCACCGCGCCGGCATGGCCCGAAATCACGGTCTGCTCGGGCGAATTTAGGTTCCCGGGCGAGACGACCTCGTGGTTGGCGGCCTTCCTGCAGATATCGCTCACGTCAGCGGGGGAAAGGCCGAGAATCGCGGCCATGGCGCCTTCGCCGGGCGGAACGGCTTCCTGCATGTAGCGCCCGCGCTCGCGAACCAGCTTCACCGCCGTCGCGAAATCGAGCGAACCCGCCGCCACGAGCGCCGAATACTCGCCCAGGCTGTGCCCGGCCACAAAATCAGGCGTGATGCCGCGCGAGTCCAGCGCGCGAAAGGCGGCCGTGGACACAGTGAGTATCGCCGGCTGGGTATTCTCGGTGAGCTTCAGCGTCTCTTCGGGGCCTTCGAAGCAGAGCTTCGAAAGAGGAAATCCGAGCGCGGCGTCGGCTTCTTCGAAGACGGCGCGCGCTTCCGGAAAATTGTCCGCCAGATCGCGGCCCATGCCGGGATACTGCGAGGCCTGGCCGGGAAAAAGAAACGCAAGCTTACTCATAGTGGATTGCGATTCACCGCAGAACCGCCCGTTCAGCCGCGTGCGGCGACTGCAGCGATTGCGGAAAGCTCCTGTTCGATTTTTTCATTGATGCGCGCCCGGCAGAGTTCCGCCGCCACGCGAATGGCATTCTTGATGGCGTTGGGATTGGAGCGCCCGTGCCCGATGATCGTGATGCCGCGGACGCCCAGCAGCGGCGCGCCGCCATACTCCGAATAATCCGTGCTTTTGCGCAGCGTGTCAAACGCGCGCTTGGATAGCGCGTAGCCCAACTGCGACGCGAGGCTGCTCTTGATGGCTTTCTTCAGCATCCCGCCGATCTGCTCGACGACGCCCTCGCTCAGCTTGAGCGCGATGTTGCCGATGAATCCGTCGCACACGATCACGTCGACGTTGCCGCGAAAGACGTCGCGGCCTTCCACGTTGCCCACGAAATTGAGCGCGGTCTGCTTCAACAGCGTGGCGGCCTCGCGGGTGAGCTCGTTGCCCTTCATTTCTTCTTCGCCGATCGAAAGCAGCGCGACGCGCGGACGCTTGGTTCCCCAGATCGCGCGATAGTAAATCTCGCCCATCACGGCGAACTGCTCGAGCTGTTCGGGCTTGGAATCCACGTTCGCGCCCACATCCAGCACGATGGACGTCTTTTCCTTCATGTTGGGAAACGCCGCGGCGAGCGCCGGACGGTCCACCGAAGGCAGGGTGCCGATCACGAACCGCGCCACCGTCATGGCGGCGCCGGTGTTTCCGGCGGTTACCAGGGCGTCGGCTTTGCCGTCCTTTACCAGGTGCGCGGCCACGTGAAGCGAACTTCCCTTCTTGCGGCGGAACGCGTGGGAAGGCGAATCGTTCATCGTGATCACTTCATCGGCGTTGACGATCTCGATGGGCAGGTCCGGGTGCTTGTGGCGTTCGAGTTCCTGGCGCACGGTGGCTTCGATGCCCACCAGAAGCACGCGCACCCCGAGTTCGCGCGCGGCAGCAATCGCGCCTTCGACCTCGGCTCGCGGGGCGTGGTCGCCGCCCATGGCATCCAGAGCTATCGTGATCATCGTGTGATCATCGGGTGATCAATCGGCCAACCGTCGGGCGGTTCACTGAGCCCCACCACCCGGCATAACTGGAGAAGGTATGCGAGGGAAACTTAGGCTGTCTTGGCTGCGGTGTCAATCACTTCGCGGCCCTTGTAATAGCCGCACTTGAGACACGCCTGGTGCGGCAGCTTCTTCTCATGGCAATTGGGGCACTCGGCAAGGGACAGCTTGTGCAGATGGTCATGCGCGCGTCGCGTACTCGTGCGTCGCTTCGAATGACGTCGCTTCGGATTCGGCATTTCAGCTCCTCGTGAACACGCCGCGGCACACAACGGCGCAAAAATCTTACTCGACAGTGTAACGGTTTATTGCTTTTTGAACCAGTCCTGCTTCAGGCGCGCCAGCGGGGCCAGGCGGGGATCGGAACCGTGCTTCTCGCAGCGGCAATCCTCATTGTTCAGGTTCGCGCCGCAGTGCGGGCAAAGGCCGCGGCAATCGCTGCGGCAGATCACCTTCATGGGAATCGCGAGGTTCACCTGTTCGGCCAGCACGTCGGCCAGGAACAGTCCCTCGCCCTCGAAAAAGGCGATCTCGGTGTCGTCCAGATTGAGATGAAACTCGTCGTTTTCGGCGATGGTCGTCATGGGCCGGTAATAAAGGTCAAAATCGCGGCTGATCTCTTCGACCACTGTGTCCAGGCAGCGCGCGCACACCAGTTCCACCCGCGTGTGCAGGTTGCCGTAGATGCGGATCTGGCCGTCCACAAGTTCCGCAGTTGCACGGACTTCCAGAGGTTCTACCTGCCGGAACTCCCCGGAATGGAAGTCCAGGTTGCCGGGCGTGTAGCTTTTCCGGATGCGGACCTTGCGAATACCGAGTTCGTTTACATCCAGAAACATCGTTTTCCCCGTGTTTTTCGCGGCGAAGAATCATTATAAATCGGGTGTTTGCTTTGTCAAGGAAGCACCGCCGGTGGGCTGCTCTCACCTAAGGAACACCTGAGACTCCTACCGTATCTACCTGAAGAAATCTTCGCACCGCTAAAATGACTGCAGCGCCCCGCACGGCGACACTTCAGTCGATCTGGGGTACTGGAACGCCTAGCAATTCGCGGCTTTGCCTCAGGAGAAAATGGTCGGTCATGCCGGCTATGTAGTCGCAGACTACGCGGTGCCTCGTCTGCTCCTGGGCCAGGCTGGCATAATTTTGCGGCATGCGGTCGGGATGCTCCATGAAGAAGGCGAACAAAGCGTCGAGCGCCACCACCGACTGATCGCGCTCTTCGGCTACCGTGGGATGCGAATAGATCTGCGTGTTCAGAAAACGCTTCAGCTGAGCGCTCTCTTTCGCAACCTCCGGAGAAAAGGCCGCGAGCCGCTCGGGTTGGCTGCGGACATCCTCCACCGTCTGCGCCCCGTTCGCTTCCACACGCCCACGCGTACTTTCGATCAGATCGGTCGCGAGGCGATCGATCACGAGGCGCAGGGCTTCGTTGAACTTCAACCGCGCGAGCCCCCGCAGGATGGCACTCATCTACCTTGGCATACGCAGTCGCAAACACCGGCACCGCTTCACGCAACGCCTCGAAGTCCAGCAGATGCGCCTCGAAGCCATCGTCGAGGTCGGCGGTGTTGTAGGCGATTTCGTCCACCAGATCGATCAGTTGCGCCTCCAGCGGAGGGCGCTCGCTGAGCAAATACTCTGAAATTTCGGGAATGGGCTCGGGGAAGCGGTCGCGCGAATGCTTGACGATCCCCTCGCGCACCTCAAAGGTAAGATTCAGCCCCGGAAAGGCCAGATAGCGCTGCTCGAACTGCTCGACGATGCGCAGCGCGTGCAGATTATGATCGAACCGGTCGCCATATTGCCTCATGCGCCTGTCGAGCACCCTTTCGCCCGCATGGCCAAACGGCGGGTGCCCGATATCATGTACCAGCGCCAGCGCTTCGGTGAGGTCGGTATTGAGCTGCAGCGCTCCCGCTACGGTGCGCGCGATCTGCGCCACTTCCAGCGTATGCGTGAGCCGGTTGCGAAAATGGTCCGAGTAGCGGACCGTGAACACCTGCGTTTTGGCTTCGAGCCGCCGGAAGGCCCGCGAGTGAATTACTCGGTCCCGGTCGCGCGCGTAATCGTTGCGGTAAGGATGCGGGGAGTCGGGGTAACGGCGGCCGCGCGTGCGCCGCACGTCCATGGCATAGGGCGCAAGCGGCGTCGCCTCCACGGCGTCAGCTCAGGACTTGCCGGGCAGCAGCGCGAGTTCCTGGTCGGCCTGCGTCGCGATGGGCGTGCCGGGGAATTCCGACTTGATCTGGCCGTAATACTTGGCGGCCTGGGAAGGATTCGTCTGGCTGTAATGCTCGGCAAGATCGAGCAACACGACCGGCTTGGGAACCAGCACGGTCGGCTTCGCCAGAAGCTCCTGATAAAGCTTCGCGGCGTCATCGTGCTGGCCGATGCTGTCCTCCAGGCTGGCCAGCTCGAGCTTCGCCATGGACGCAAATTCGTCGTTGCTGCCCGACGCCACTTCCTGGAAAAGCTTCTTGGCGTCGTCGTTCTTGCCGATGCGCTCGAAGCTTAGCGCTTCGTAATATTTCGCGAGCTGCCCGGGACGCGTGTGCGAATATTTCGCGCCCACGTCGCCAAACTTCTTCGCCGAATCGCCAAATTTCATCTTGTCGTCGGTGTAGGTGAGCTCGCCGGGCTGCGCGGGCTCGCCGGGAGAAATGGTCCTGGCCTGGAAAACTTTCATGGCCTCGTCAAATGCGGCCGAAGCGCGCACTGTCTGCCGCTCGGTGTAGGTCTTCCAGCCAAAGAATCCGACAGCGATCGCGAGCGCCCCCACCACGAGCCACATGGTCAGCTGCTGGTGGAGCATCACAGCTTCGGCGCCGTGCGCGAAGGTTTCGCGCACTTCGTCTTTTTTCAGCTCTTTACGGGAAATATGAGCCAATGAAATCCCCTTGAAGTTTTACAAACCGGAAGCCCGAATGTTATCACAAGTAGCTGCGGCGCAGCCAATTTCAGGCTAATATTGAAACAGCGGGGTTGCACGTCGCCACGCCCCAGCGCCTGCCCCGGGACGTGAATTCGCTCGAGTTCTGCCAACTTCGGAAGCCCGGGACACTCATCATGAGGCAATTTTTGAAATCGCAGAGCGCCAGAATCTGGGCCGTTGCGCTCATCGTTATGCTTTGTATCGCACCCGTCTGCCACGCCTATTCGGTTCTCTCGCATGAAGCGCTGGTCGACTCTGCCTGGGATGCTGCGATCAAGCCCCTTCTCCTGCAACGCTTCCCCAACGCAACTCGCGACGAGTTGAAGACCGCGCATTCCTACGCCTACGGCGGGGCCGTGATTCAGGACATGGGCTACTACCCTTTCGGCAGCAAACTTTTCAGCGACATGGTCCATTACGTTCGCAGCGGCGATTTTATCGAGGCGCTTCTCCGCGATTCACAGGACCTCGACGAATACGCCTTCGCTCTGGGCACCCTCGCCCATTACGCGGCGGACAACGACGGCCACCGCATGGCGACCAACAAGGCTGTCCCGATCCTCTATCCGAAACTCCGGCGGAAGTATGGCAACACCGTCGTCTACGACGAGAATCCCGCCGCGCACCTGAAAGTCGAGTTCGGCTTTGACGTGGTCCAGGTCGCCAAAGGGCGTTACGCCCCGGACGACTATCGCGATCACATCGGCTTCCAGGTGTCCAAGGACCTGTTGAGCCGCGCCTTCGAGGAAACCTACTGCCTGAAACTCGACAGCGTTTTCACCGATTACGATCTCGCTCTCGGCACGTACCGCTATGCCGTCGGCGGCGTGATTCCCAAGATGACCAAAGTGGCCTGGCAGACCAAAAAAGACGAGATCATGCAGGACGATCCCAGCATGACGCGCAAGAAATTCCTGTACCATCTCTCGCGCGCGAGCTACCGCAAGAACTGGGGCCGCGACTATCGCTCAGCGACGTTTGGCGAGCGCCTACTCGCCTTCTTTATTCGCATCCTGCCTAAGGTGGGCCCGCTCAGCGTGCTTTCTTTCCGCGTGCCCACACCGGCCACCGAAACGCTTTTCATGGCCAGCTTCAACCAGTCGCTCGCCGACTACGCCCGGTATACGCGGGATTACGCGAGCGATCCGAATGCTTTCGATGTGGTGGACGACAATTTCGATACCGGTACGGTTACGCGCCCCGGCGAATACCCGCTCGCGGATGAGACCTACGCCGCCTTGCTCGATCGCCTCGCCGAGAGCAAATTCGCACAGGTCTCGCCCGAGCTGCGCAAGAAACTTCTCGCCTACTTCGCCGACCCAAACGCTCCGCTCGCGGTGAAGAAAAACAAGAAGGAGTGGGCCAAGGTCACCAGCGAAGTGGAAGAACTGAAGGCGAACGCCGTGGCAGACAACGCGCCGCCGGCAAGTTGCAACGCGCAACCGGACGCAGTCCGGCGTTTGCGCGGCCGCCAGCAATCCCTGACCTGCGCGGCGATGCGGATTTGACCGCATCCTTGGCGCGCCGCTATAATGAGGCCTCAAGCCCCGTGAAGATCGAGCGCGCGTCCCGCATCGTGTGAGCAATCGAGCGCGGGCAGTGAGATCAGCGCGCGATGGGCACGCAGCCGCGGATCCGCGTGGACGCGGCGGCAACACTCCCTGCGGGGAACCCCAAACAGTTTCGAGGAGATTCTGATGTTGAAAGCAACCCAGCTGCGCCCCGGCATGATCATCAAACATGAAGGCGACCTCTGCGTGATCTACAGCGTGGACCATCGCACCCCGGGCAACAAGCGCGGCTCGATGCAGACCAAAATGCGCAACCTGCGCAACGGCTCCATGATGGACTACCGGTTCCGCGCCGAGGAATTCGTCGAGAAAGTGACCGTGGACGAAATCGAATTCGAATATCTCTACAGCGACGGCGAAGGCCATCACTTCATGAACACGCAGAATTACGAGCAGCTCGCGCTGCAGGAAGATATCGTGGGCGACACCAAGGACTACCTGATCTCGAATCTGCCGGTGAAGATCGAATACTACGACGAGAAGCCCATCGGAGTGCTGCTGCCCGATACCGTCGACCTCAAGGTCGTCGAGACCGAGCAAACCATCCAGAAGGCCACCGCCAGCGCGGTGATGAAGCCCGCCAAGCTCGAAACAGGACTCGTCATCAACGTCCCCCCGTTTGTGGGCGAAGGCGACAGAGTAAAGGTAGACACTTCCGAAGGCCGCTACATCCAGCGCATTCAGTAGGGCCCGCGCCGCGCATTTCCTGTTCGCTTTTGGAGGTTTGCGCAGCGAAAAGCGGGAGGGATTCTTCGCGCAAGGGCGGCGCTCAGAATGACTGCCTATTTGCCTTACGCGCGAAAAAGGGCCTTTTCGCACAATTTAGTCACGCCCTCTCAGGATGACGGTCAACGGCAAGGGTTGGCGGGACGTCCGCATTGCTTAGGTGGCGCGTGGATGGGGCGAAACGGATCGTGCCGCCCTTCCGGGGCTTCGCGGTACTTTAATACCGGGCTCCCACCGCTGTCGCGGTGGGCTACCCTGTTCCGCCCCTGGTGGGGCTGGACAAAGAGAAAGAGAAAACTCACCCTTACACTACAAAGGATGGGGCACCCGCGAAGGCAACGTCAAAAGCAAGGCAAAGAGACCCGCAAAGGCAACTGCCAAATCAAGAGGGATCCTTCGCTGCGCTCAGGATGACATGACAGCTCGGCCGAGGCGGCTGGCGCTAAGATCGCTAGTCGCTGGGTTCCCTACCACTTCTTCCCGATCGCATCGATTCCCGACTTGGCGAGGTCTTCGGCTGTCATCGCGATTTTGAGTTCGCACTTGGCGTGAAAGGTTAGAAACCAGGGCTCGGCTAGCGCTGGAATCCTCGACGCGTCGGCGAGATCTACGATTATCCATCCACTTCGCTGGCCGTCGCTGTCGGTAAAGTAGGCGGCTTCCGGCTTCGCTTCGTCGAGAATCTTCTTGATCTTCATTCCCGCCGATCCATCTCTCACAAAACCATTGAACGGCTCGACCGGCATCTTGACGTGCAGAATCACCCTCATGTGGAATATCCTCCTTGAGCGTTTAGTGTGAGTTGCTTGCGTTGCCCGTGCCGCTTGAAATGGCCGTGGCCTCGGAATCCGTCCCGAACACGCGCTGGAAAATGGCATCCACGGCGCGCAACTGCCGGCGCAGGTCGAAGGTGTGTTTGAGAGCCTTCTCGTCCATGAATTTTCGGATATTGGGATCGGCCGCAACACGCTCCTGAAAGCTCGACTCCGATTCCCACGCCGCCATGGCGTGCTCCTGCACCCATTTATAAGCGCCCTCGCGCGGCGCCCCATGCTCGACGAGATCCTGCAGAAGCTGCCCGGAAAACACCAGCCCCTTGGTGGCGTTCAGATTGCGCAGCATCCGTTCGGGGAACACCTTCATGTTCGCGACGATCTCCGTGGTGCGGTGGAGCATGTAGTCCACAAGAATGGTCGAGTCGGGCAGGATCACGCGCTCGACCGAACTGTGCGAGATGTCGCGCTCGTGCCACAGGGCGATATTCTCGAGCGACGCCATTGAATTGCCGCGCACGACGCGCGCCAGCCCGCAAATCTGCTCGCTCGATACGGGGTTGCGCTTGTGCGGCATGGCCGAACTCCCGCGCTGTTCCCCGCCGAACGGCTCCTCGGCCTCGCGCACCTCGGTGCGCTGCAGGTGGCGGATTTCCTGGGCGATGCGCTCAAGCGACGCCGCCACAATCGCGAGCGTCCCCAGGTACTGCGCGTGGCGATCGCGCTCGATCACCTGGGAGGTGATCGGCGCGGTTTCCAGGCCCAGCTTCTCGCAGATTTTCTGCTCGATTTCCGGGCCCAGGTGCGTGCAGGTTCCTACCGCGCCGGAAATCTTCCCGACGGCCATCTGCCGGGCCGACACCTGAAACCGCGCCGCGTCGCGGCGATTCTCGGCGTACCAGTTCGCCACCTTCAGGCCGAAGGTGATCGGCTCGGCATGAATGCCGTGCGTGCGGCCGATCTCCGGAGTGTTCTTGAATTCCCACGCGCGGCGCTCGAGCACGTCGCCCAGCTTCTCGATTCCCTGCTCGATCAGCCGCGACGCGTCGCGCATCAGCAGCGCCTGCGCGGTATCGACCACGTCGTTCGAGGTGAGGCCGTAGTGCAGCCAGCGCGCCGCTTCAGGATCGCCGACGGTCTCCTGCACGGCGACGGTGAAGGCGATCACGTCGTGGCGCACCTTTGCTTCGATCTCGTGGATGCGGGCCACGTCTATCCGCGCCTTCTCGCGGAGTTTCGCGGCAGCCTCGCGCGGGACGGTACCGGCTTCGGCCAGCGCCTCGGTGGCCGCCAGTTCGACGTCCAGCCATTTCTGAAACCTGTTCTGGTCGCTCCAGACGCGCCCCATCTCGGCGCGGGTATAACGTGCAATCAATCGAGTCTCCTTCGGGTCGCAGCAGAAAGGAACGCTTGATCATACCTGAAATAGGAAATTTTATCGGCGAGGACTTCGATTTCGGTGGCACAGGCGCTCCTGCGTGCGCTTCGTTCAAACGTTCCGCGTCTGGTACAATGACGCGTTTCCAGATCAAGCGGGGCTGAGGAGATCACGGGTGGCGAAGAACGTTGCGTTGAATGTGGAGACCGCCGAGCGGCCGGCGGCGGAGAAAAATTCTCCGGGCGGCAAACGGCTGAAAATCGGCATGATCGGTTTCGGCACCGTCGGCCGTTCCGTGGCGAAAATCCTGAGCAAAGATCCCAGCGGTCCGCTCTCGCTCACCCACATCTGCAACCGCAACATCGCCAAAAAGAAAGTGGATGGCCTGCCGCCCGGCATCCGCTGGACGGAAAGCGCCGAGGAAGTGCTTGCCTCCGACGTGGACGTGGTTGTCGAACTCATCGGCGGGATGGAGCCGGCCTGCGAGTGGATTCGCAAAGCCCTGCAGGCGGGCAAATCCGTGGTCACCGCGAACAAGCTGCTGATTTCCGAGCGCGGCGCCGAACTCGCCGACCTCGCGCGCAAGATGGGACGGCGCCTCGAATACGGGGCGTCCGTCGCGGGCGGAATTCCGGCGATCATCGGCATCCAGGAAGGCCTCGCAGGCGATCAGCTTTACCGCATCGCAGGCATCCTGAATGGCACCTGCAATTACATCCTCACGCAGATGGAAGCCCACGGCGCCAGCTTCGACTCCGCCCTGAAGGAAGCGCAAAAGCTCGGCTACGCCGAGGCCGATCCCACCAGCGACGTGGAAGGCTACGACGCGCGCGCCAAGCTGGTGATCCTCACGCAGGCCGGCCTGCATCTGCGCGTGAAGAACGAGCAGATTCCCTGCCGGCCTATTTCACTGGTGGAGGCGGTCGATTTTGCGTACGTGCGCGAGCTCGATTGCACGATCCGGCAGATTTCCTGCGCGCAGAAAGACACATCCAACGGCCTGCGGCTCTTTGCCGCGGTGCAGCCCGCCATCGTGCCGCTTTCGTCCCTCACCGCGCACGCCGAGGGCAGCAAGAACATGGTGACCGCTTCGGGCGAGTTCGCGGGCCACATGGTTTTTTCGGGCTATGGTGCGGGAGGAGATCCCACGGCGGTTGCGGTCGTCTCCGACCTGTATTCCATCGCGCGCAGCGCCAATGCGCCGCAGGCTTACATCCAGACCACCGTCGAGACGCCCGATTCGGTGAGCGGGGATTTCACCGTGCCGCACTACATTCGATTCGTGGTGAAAGACCAGCCGGGAATCGTCGCATCCATTGCGACGATCCTTGCGAAGTATGGGGTGAGCCTGGATGCCGTCATGCAGAAGCCGGGCTTCCCGCATGACCGCTTGCCGTTCGTGATGACCATCGAGGCGTGCAGCAGCAGCGTGTTGCACCGGGCGCTGGACGAAATCGCCCGGCTGGACTTCCACGTCCAGGCGCCGCTGTGTCTTCCGATCTTCGAATAGCCGCCCGCGGCTACGTATTCAACAACGGCGGCTGCGCCACAGTTTGCAGCTGCGGCGCGGGCCGGGACGCCGGTGCAGACGTGAATTCGATTACTTCCGGTTACTTTCGGATGCACGCCCGGGGCGCTCAGCCGAAGCCGAAATGCCTTCGGCCATCGTCTTCTCCACTTCGTCCGGGTCGCGCGGCAGGCGGGCGGTGAGAAGCTGGTAGCCGTCCGCGGTGACCAGCACATCGTCCTCGATGCGCACGCCAAGGTTTTCTTCAGGGATGTAAAGCCCCGGCTCGACGGTTACCACCATGCCGGGCTCCAGCGGACGGTCGCGGTCCCCCGGATCGTGTACATCCAGCCCAAGATGATGGCTGATTCCGTGAATATAGTATCGCGCGAGCGGACGGCCCTCTTTGTCGTGCCCATGCGCGCTGAAATAATCGGTGACGATCTGCTGCAGGCTGCCGGGCCCGCCATAGAGCTTCGCGCCAGGCTTCACCGCCGCGAGCGCCGCGTTTTGCGCGCCCAGCACGATTTCATAAATCTCGCGCTGGCGCGAGGTGAACTTCCCGTTCGACGGAAGCGTGCGGGTGATGTCCGCGGCGTAGCCTCCATATTCCCCGCCTACGTCCAGCACCACCACGTCGCCATCCTTGATCTGATCGTTCAAACCGCTGTAGTGCAGCACCGTCGAATTGAACCCCGTGCCGACGATCGGCGCATACGCCTCCCGCGCGCAGCCGCCCATTTCGTGGATTTCCTTCATGCGCGCGGCCACCTGATACTCGAAGAGCCCCGGACGCATGCGCCGCATCGCGTCCAACTGCGCGTCCACCGACACGTCGATGGCCTTCTGCAGCAGCGCCAACTCGCCGGGCGATTTCACCTGGCGCATCGCGTCGATGAGGGCGGTCGCGTCCTTCAGATTCGCCTGCGGCACCGCGTCGCGTACGAGCTTGGTTGCAAAAGTGAAGTGGGGGTAGCCATCTTCCTGCGACGGCGGCAGCAGCGTGTAGAAATTCGCGTAACTTTTCGACAGCCTCACCAACTCCGCGCGCAGATTCGCGATGGGCTCGACGGCCGCGAAGCCAGTCTTTTCCGCCACGCCCGGGTCGTCGGGACCCATCTTCGGCCCCTCCCATTTTTCCTGGGCAGGATCGCGCGGCCGAAGATAGAGAATCTCGCGCGGACCTTCCGCTGTCTTCGCGTTTGGTGCGTCGGGAATCAGCAGCAGCGCGGCGCCAGGCTCATCGTGCCCGGACAAATAATAGAAGGTAGGCTCCTGAAAGAAGATGGCGACTTCCGAAGCGTCCTCGTGCCCGGTGTAACCGTAGATTACGACGGGTCCATTCGCCTTCGCGCGAAGTTGCGCGCGGCGCGCCTGGTATTCGGAATTGGGCTGACGGAAACGCGCCTGCGCGAGACAGCCGAAAAAGGACACGGCAAGAATCACGGAAGCACAACCTGCGGCAAGGCGGGAACCGAAGAAGCGGCTTCTTGCGGAACTTTCCCGGCGGCTGGAGTCTGCCTGCGGCGCGAATGTACTTCCCTCGCGCGCCACTAGAACCCCGGGATGCCAGTCGACGCAGGGCGTACCTCGGCAGCCGGCGTCTGCGCCTGCGTGTCAGCGCGCCCCAACCGCAATTGCCCCAGATACGTCTGCGAGAGCGACATCAGCCCGGTGTACAGGTAGCCCCATACGAACAGCAGCAGGAACGGGGTGGTCGCGTAATTTTCGTTTTGAATCGCGTAGAGCACGCCCGCCGCAAAATAAATCCCCAGCAGCACCTCGGCGTACGGCATCCACCCCGCGCGTTTGCGATAACTCTTCTTTACCCAGGCGCTGTCGTGCTTGGCGCCGGCTTCCACGCGGTATTTCGGTGTGCGCACGAATTCGGATTTTTTGCCAACAATCGCTTCCAGCACCGCCACCGCGTTGCGCACCGCGATCCCGATTCCCACCGCCATTACAAAAGGCAGGTAGAGGAACGTCCGCTTCCACGTTTTGGGATACAGCGCGCGCTCGGCGGCCAGGTAGAAAGACGAAATCGAGCACGTAGACGCCAGGAACAGCGGCAGATCGATCACCAGCACCTGAAACCAGCCCTGGTAGAAACGCACGATCATCGCCGGCAGCAGAATCATGGACATGAAAATCATCAGCGGATAGCTAACGTTCGCCGTCAGATGAAAGAACGCCTCAGCCTTCACCGACGCCGGCACGTCTGCGCGCATCAGCTTCGGCAGGATTTTCTTGGCCGTCTGCATCAAGCCCTTGGCCCAGCGCGCCTGCTGCGACTTGAACGCGTTCATCTCGACGGGCAACTCCGAAGGGCATTCGATTTCCGGCAAGTAGAGAAACTGCCAGCCGCGAATCTGTGCGCGGTAAGAAAGATCGGTGTCCTCGGTGAGCGTGTCATGCTGCCAGCCGCCCGCATCTTCGATCGACTCCCGCCGCCAGATGCCCGCCGTGCCGTTGAAGTTGAAAAACAGCCCGCTGCGGTAGCGCGACGAGTGTTCGATGGCGAAGTGCCCGTCCAACAGAATTGCTTCCACCTCAGTGAGCGCCGAATAATGACGATTGACGTAGCTCCAGCGCGTCTGCACCATGGCCAGCTTGGGTTCCACAAAGTACGGCACGGTGCGGCGCAGGAAATCCGCGGGCGGGATAAAATCCGCGTCAAAAATGGCGACGAATTCGCCGGTGGCTGTCTTCAGCCCTTCCTGCAACGCGCCGGCCTTGTAGCCTTCGCGGTTGTCGCGATGAATGTATTCGATCGGGACGCCCAGGGACCGCTGCCGCTCCACGCAATCGGCGGCGATGGCCTGCGTCTCGTCGGTGGAATCGTCGAGCAACTGGATTTGCAAAAGCTCCCGCGGATAATCGAATTGCGCCGCGGCTTCCACCAGCCGCTCGGTCACATAACGCTCGTTGTAAATCGGCAACTGCACCGTGACCTTCGGCCAGTCGGCGATCTCCGGCGGCGGACCCGGAATGTTCTTGCGGTGTTTATAAAAATTGTAGACGAGAAAATAGCGGTGAATTCCGTACGTGGCGAGAACCACCATCACCAGGAAATACGGCAGCATGATGGCGAGATCGAATGCATTGGCCTGGTATAGCCCGCGAAACGTGGGGTCGACCAGCCGGTGCCAGTAATTCGTGAAGGGGCCGCTGCTGAAAGCCAGAAGGAAAACGACGCTCGATGCCAAGGTCAAGGTTAGGCCTTCCGAGTCGATTTGCCTGGGGTTCCCTGCGAAACTACCCGGCCAAGCTACTCAGTATACATGACGGGCGCGCCCATCCGTGCGGCCAATCTGCGGCCGCCCTGGCCGTCGAGCCGCTGAAGTCGAGCCGTTGAAATTGTTACTCCTGCTTGTTGACAAGCCTTCGCGCCGCAGCCTAGGCTACCCGCACCATGTCTACTCCTGAACTGTGGCTGCTCCTGATCGCCATTGGATTTGTCGCCGGCCTCCGAACCGTGACCGCCCCTGCCGTCGTCGCCTGGGGAGCGCACCTCGGATGGCTCAGCCTCCAGGACACCCGCTTCGCGTTCATGGGTTCGACCATCGCCCTGGTGCTCTTCACGATCGGCGCCGCGGGCGAGTTCGTCGGCGACCAGCTCCCGTCCACCCCCGCCCGCACCGTGCCCATGCAATTCAGCGCGCGCATCGTGAGCGGCGGATTCTCGGCAGCCGGGCTCGCCCTAGCCGCCGGCCAGCCCGTCGCTCTCGGGATCGCGCTCGGCATCGTAGGGGCCATCGCCGGCACACTCGGCGGTTATCACGCGCGCCGCGGCCTGGTGCGGAGACTCAAGGTCCCCGACATCGCCATCGCCGTGCCCGAAGACATCATCGCCATCGGCCTGGGTCTCTTCGTAGCCTCGCGCTTCTAGGTCGGTTTCCGTGCGCATCCTTCGTCGACCACGCCGCGTCAAGTGTGCCTCCCGCCAAAAGCGAATCCAGAAGGAATTCTCACCAAAAGACTGCTAAATTAGAGGCTCACTTAACAACCATATTGCTGGATTATTGCTGCGGGCGGACCAGGGCTTCGCCGGAAGTTTGCCAGGAGAAGTCAGGAGAAGAATGAACGCGACCATGCTTTACACCACCGACGATCTTCGCATCAAGTGGACCAAAGTCGTTCTCCCGCCGGTATTCCTCGAAGAGGAATTGCCGGAAACGGAAAACGCCTCGTCCACGGTGTTCCACGCGCGCCAGGAAATTTCCAACATCCTGGCCGGGAAAGATCATCGCCTGATCGTCGTGGTTGGTCCCTGCTCCATTCACGACACGAAAGCCGCGCGCGAATACGCCGGCCTGCTCAAAGGCGCCATCGCCGAACTCTCGCGCGATCTGTGCATCGTCATGCGCGTGTATTTCGAGAAGCCGCGCACGACGGTCGGCTGGAAGGGCCTGCTGAACGACCCTTATCTCGACCAGTCCTACAAAATCAACGACGGCCTGCGCCTCGCCCGCCATCTGCTGATCGATCTCGCCGAAATGGGCGTCCCCGCCGGCACCGAATTCCTCGACATGATCACGCCGCAATACGTCGCCAGCCTGGTCAGCTGGGGAGCCATCGGCGCGCGCACCACCGAAAGCCAGGTCCATCGCCAGCTCGTCTCAGGACTTTCCTGCCCGGTAGGCTTCAAGAACGCCACCTCCGGCGACGCGCAGATCGCGGTCGAAGCCGTGCTCTCGGCCGCCCAGCCCCACACTTTTTTAGGTTGCACCAAAACCGGCCAGACCGCCATTTTTGTAACCACCGGCAACCCCGATTGCCACGTAATCCTCCGCGGCGGCAAGGGGACGGTCAACTATGGTCCGGACGCCGTGAATAATGTCTGCCAGCAATTGCAGGACGCGGGCCTGCCCCCGCAGGTAATGGTAGATTGCAGCCACGCCAACAGCAGCAAGGATTACGCCAAGCAATCCGCCGTCTGCCAGGAAGTAGCGCAGCAGGTGGCCAAAGGCGACCAGCGCATCGTTGGGGTAATGCTCGAAAGTAACCTGGTAGCCGGCGCCCAAAAGCTAGTCCCCGGCAAGCCCCTCGTCTACGGCCAAAGCATCACCGACGCCTGCCTCGGCTGGGCCGACACCCTGCCGCTGCTGCGCGACCTCGCCGCCGCCGTCCACTCCTGCCGCTAGCGACTGCGCGAGCCTCACGGCATTCGCGGCTATCACAATTTTTCTTAGACCTTTTTGCGGGCGTGGCGCGTCTTATAATCAGCGTACAGGAGGGATTCTATGCTCGCGCGTTTGATCCTGGGGATTGCCAGCTTCGCAGGGTTCGCATTTGCTTTCTCGATTTTGGGTTGCGCCGCTATTGCGGCTCCGAAGGAGCCGATTCCGCCCGCTAAGGAGGATGTGCCGCTGGCTTCGGGGCACGGGCAGGCTACCGCCGTTTTCGCCGGGGGCTGCTTCTGGGGGACGCAGGCTGTGTTTGAACGGCTGAAGGGCGTGACCAAGACGACCGTGGGCTATGCCGGGGGGGCCGCCTCGACGGCCACCTACGATCAGGTGACTTCCGAAACTACCGGGCATGCCGAATCGGTGGAGGTGGTTTACGATCCTTCGCGGATTACCTACGGGCAGCTGCTGCGAATCTTCTTTTCCGTGGCGCACGATCCCACGCAGCTCAACCGCCAGGGGCCGGACGTCGGCACGTCGTACCGCTCCGCTATTTTTTACACCAATGACGAGCAGAAGCGCATTGCCACGGCCTACGTTGCGCAACTGGATGCCGCGAAGGTGTTCCCGGCGAAGATCGTCACCGAGATTACTCCGCTCAAGGGATTTTATCGCGGCGAGGAATATCACCAGGACTACGCGCTGAAGAATCCCGACAATCCTTACATCCAGATTTGCGACCTGCCGAAGATCAGCGCGCTCAAGCAGCAGTTCCCCGAGCTGTTCGTGGATTACAAGGGCAAGCAGGCGGCGCCATAGACCTCAGAGGACTCTCTAAGGGAGCCGCCCGGAGTACATCCTGCGATCATCCTGCAATCAGGCCCCCGGGCGGGAATCGCTTCAGTGCTTTTTGCGCCGAGCCGCATGCCGGCTCTTGGCTTTCGCGTGCGCTTTTTTCTCCGGAGCCGGGGGCGTTGCCGGCAGGTCCGAGTTGAAAATGTCGGCGACCACCTTCCATTTGCCGTCGGCCTGCTTCTGCCACGCTTCCACGTACTTGCCCCGGTCCATCACCAGCTTGCCGTGCGCGTCTTTCATCGTCGATTGGTAGTCGCCCAGGGTGTAGGCCAGATCGCTCGAACGTGCGACCTCCACTTTGTTGGCCTCCCAGGACACGGCCGTTCCGGGAACCAGGAACCCAGCCCATGCGGCGCGGATCGAGGCCTTGCCTGTGGCGATAGTTGTATTGGGGGGCAGCATCGACGCGTCATCGGTGTAGTACGCGACGGTCCCGTCGATGTCGCGCGCGCCGGCTGTTTTCGACCATTGCGCGTCGAGGTCCTTGATGGTGGCTGCATCGGCGGCGCGGGTGTCCGGCGGAGGCTGCTGTCCGCAAGCCGACGCAAATAGCGCCAGAGCGAGACAGGCCCAGAGAATCGGTTTGCAGATTTGCATCTTTTCGCGATGGCTGGTCATGCGATCTCCTGAGAATGCGTGGGCGTCATCTTAGGGTGGGAGAGAAAACAAAGTCAACGATGACACGATGACAATGACAGGCACGTCCGCATTGCGCTAGGTGGCGCATGGATGGGGCGAAACGGATCGTGCCGCCCCTCCGGGGCTTCACGGTACTTTAACACCGGCCTCCCACCGCTGTCGCGGTGGGCTACGGTGTTCCGCCCCTTGCGGGGCTGGATAAAGAGAAAGACCCACGGAGACAGCAACGACGGAGACAACGACAACGGCGGCGACTTCTTCGCTGCGCTTCGGGGCTGGTTACTGCTTCGGCTTGAGCGCAGAGGCCCAATTCAGCACTACCGTAAATGCCTCCGCTGCGCGCTGCTCCACAGGCAGCGGCACCAGAAAGCGCTTCAAGTCGGGCGACGCGGCGGCGCCGCCTCTTCCGCGCACCCGCGGCAGTTTGACGAGGGGCTGCGGGACGCCGGCTTGAAAAGAGCGGCCGGCATCCACGCTGACCGACATCAGCGTCGCTCCATCCAAGCCGGCGTAAGCGAGTTCCTTTCCATCCGCTCGCCATATGGAGTAAACGCCGCCATTGTTGGAAATCATCCATTTGGCGCCGGCATCGCCGGCGCTCGCCGCGTCCGAGAATGCCCGCACATAAATCTCAAATTGTCCGCTTTCGTTCGACGTGTATGACACCCAGCGGCCGTCGGGAGAAAACCTGGCATTGGATTCATAGAAGCGGTCGATTGCAGAGAAGGGGATGGGCTTGGGTTCTCCTGTCATGGGGAGAGCCCAAATATGCTCCAGAGTGAAGTTCCGGCTGGCGCCGTACAGGAGAAAGCGTCCATCGTGGGACCAGGAGAAGGGCCGTTTGTCATCCCCGCTCCGGAGCAGCAGTTGTTCCATTTTCGAACCGTCGGCGGGCTTCCGGAATAAATTGAAGGTCTGCTGGCGATTCGACGTGAATACAATCTCGCTCCCGTCTGGGGACCAAACAGGATCGTTGTTGGTTCCCGGACCAAACGTGAAACGAGTATTCGTGCCGCGCTTCAGGTCCAGCAGCCAGATGTCTTCGCTCGTGCCGGAGGAAATTTCGGTAATAGCGACGCGGGTTCCATCGGGCGAAACGCGGGGAGACCCCACAATCTCCGCGGGAACGCCCACGTTTCCAACTGCCTTTCCCCCTGTATCGAGCCATGTGAGTTGATACTGTTGCGGCAACGCGTGTCCCCGGTAGACGAGCACATCGCCATTCGCGGAAAAATGCGCGGTTTCGAAATCCGAGGCTACCTTTTCGGCAACCGGAACGGCCTCGCCGGGCAGATCGAGGCTGGAAGGGTCAAAACTTTGCGCCATCACGACGCCGTCGCGCATGAACAGCAGATGGCCCGGCTGGCCGTCGGCGGACGGCGCGTAGGTGGCGCCGAATCCGGTAGCCAGGATTCGTTTCCTGCTTTGTTTTTCGGGAGGATCGTCCAAAGATCCCTCATAGATGCCGCTCTGCTCGGGAATGTTGGAGACGGCCAGATAGAGAAAATGGCGGCCGTCGGGCAAAAAGGACGGCAATTCGTGCTCATGTTCCTGCCGCGAGGCGTCGAGCACGGTGAGTTGCACCGCTTTTCCTCCTTCCGCCGGCACTCGCCACAACCCCGTGGTAGCGGTGCCGAAAATAACCACGCCGTCGCGGTTCCACGAGCCTCCAATGGCAAATCCCGGCGTGTCGCAAATATTGCCAACAGCTCCGCTCTGGAGATCGAACTTAAGAAGCTTATCGATATTGGAAATCGCGATGTAACGGCCATCCGCGGACCAAAAAACGGGCACCGGATCCGTGGTGAGAAGCGAAATCGCGTCTGGAATTTCCCGCGCCTCCTCCGCGTCCAGGTCCTGAATCCAGAGGGACGAACGACCGTTCGAATCGGCGGCCGGAAAAGCCACGCGGCGGCCGTCGGGAGAAAGCACGAGCTGGGCGCTTCGGGTGAACAGGACGTTTTCGGGGAGCCGCACAACGAAGCGGTAGACCTGCGGCAGGTCAGGGGCTTTGCGGTGGAAGGAGAACCAGATCAATGCCGCCATTACGAGGCAAAGCGCGCCGAAGGCCCACGCCAGCCATTGCGTGTGGGGCTTTGTCGCTGGCCTGGTTATGGAGGGGACTGACAACGCGGCTTGCGAACCGCTCGCGGAAATCCACTTCAGTTCCCGGGTGAGGTCGCTCGCCGTTTGCCAGCGATCGTCGGGATCTTTCTCGAGGCATATTTTCACTACGCGATCGAGGGCGGGCGGGGTGAGGGGCTGAAGAGAGGAGATGGGCGGAGGATCGCGTTCCAGAATGGCGGCGATGACGCTGGCCTGGCTCTGGCCCTCGAAGGCGCGCTTCCCTGTCGCCATTTCGTATACGACCGCGCCAAACGAAAAAATGTCCGCGCGGGCATCGGCCTCTTTGCCTTCGACCTGTTCGGGCGCCATGTATTGCAGCGTGCCGAGGATCACGCCCTCGGCGGTGATGGGGCCTTCGGCGGTCGTCGATGCGGAGAGCGAACTGGCGGGCGAGGCGTCCTGCTTGAGCTTTGCCAAGCCGAAGTCGAGAAGCTTTACGCCCGACTTCGTGAGCATGATGTTGCCGGGCTTGAGGTCGCGGTGGGTCACGCCTTTACGGTGCGCTTTGTCGAGCGCATCGGAGATTTCGATGGCGTAGCGCAGCACGCGATCAGTTGGCAGCGGCCCTTTGGCGAGGCGCGCCGCGAGCGTTTCGCCCTCGAGGAGCTCCATCACCAGGTAATCGGTGCCATCCTCGCGGCCGATGTCGTACAGGACGCAGATGTGCGGATGGTTCAGCGAGGAAATCGCGCGAGCTTCGCGCTCGAAGCGTTCGCGGAGGCCGTCGCGTTCGGCGGCGTGCGCGGGCAGTATTTTGATGGCGACTGTACGGTCGAGGCGGGTATCTTTGGCGCGGTACACCTCACCCATGCCGCCCGCGCCAATCGCGGAGAGGACTTCGTAGGGACCTAGACGTTTGCCGGGTGAAAGCGCCATAGTCTCCTGGTGAATTGAGGAGAAAGTATAACGCGAGAGTGGGGAGGCGTCCCAAACTTTTCCCTCGCGCTGGCCTGAGGGGACGTGTGCGGCAAATGGTTAAATCGTCCCTCAGCGGTTGCCGCATGGTTTTTCAGGCATTTGCGGCACGGATAAATCCGCGCATTGACGAAAGACCAACGTTGCCACACGGATTCTGAAAGGTCCGATCGCTAAAAGGCGTTGCGCGGCTGCAATGGTGGCTGATGGAATTGGGACACTAAGAGGGATCCTTCGTCGCCGCGCTCCTCAGGATGACGGGCAAAGAACGGAGAAGGAAAGAAGAAGGAAGAAAGAAGAAAAAAGAAAAAAAAGAAAAAGCAGGTCCCTCACCCATCCGCGCTTCGCGCGTATGGGCTCAGGATGACAGGGAAAAGCAACTGCGACAGGCAGAGGCAAAGGCAAAAGCCAGAGGCAGAGGCAAAGGCAAAAGCCAGAGGCAGAGGCAAACGCAAAAGCCAAAGGCAGAAGACGGTTGCTGAAATTGGCGGGCGAAGAGGGATGCTTCGTCGCTTGGCTCCTCAGCATGACTGCGCACGGCATAACTGCTATTCGCCGTCGACATTTCCACAGCGGCGAGTTCATCGGAGATTAATTCGGGAACCTTTTGCCCGGCTCGGGCATCTGCTGAGCATCGGAATCCACAATTAACCCAGGAGGAATGATGGCAACTACGCAGGTCGGAGTAAAACCGATGAAGGTGGCGCAGATTCCCAAGGCGGGCGGCGATTTCGAGATCGTCGAGCGCGAGATTCCCAAGCCGGGTGCGGGACAGGTGCGCATCAAGGTGCAGGCCTGCGGCGTCTGCCACAGTGACGTGCTCACGAAAGAAGGCTTGTGGCCGGGAATTCGAGTATCCGCGCGTTCCGGGACACGAAGTCGCGGGCGTCATCGATGAAGTGGGCGCCGGGGTTTCCGCATGGAAGAAGGGACAGCGCGTCGGCGTCGGCTGGCATGGCGGGCAGGACAACACGTGTCGGTCGTGCCGGCGCGGAGATTTTCGCAATTGCCAGAATGCGAAAATTCCCGGCATCAGCTATGACGGCGGATACCAGCAATACATGCTGGCTCCGGTGGAAGCGCTGGTGGCGATACCGGAAAGTCTCAGCGATGTGGAAGCGGCACCGCTGCTCTGCGCCGGAATCACCACCTACAACGCGCTGCGGCACAGCGGCGCGCTGCCCGGCGACCTGGTCGCCGTGCAGGGCATCGGCGGCCTGGGCCACCTCGGAATTCAATTCGCGAACAAGTTTGGCTACAAGGTTGCGGCGATCGGGCGCGGGCCCGAGAATGCGACGCTCGCAAAGAAACTTGGAGCGAACGTATACATCGACAGCAAGGCGACAAACGCGGCGGAAGCTTTGACAAAAACTGGGCGGGGCGCAGGTGATTCTGGCGACGGCGCCAAGCTCGAAGGCGATGTCCGAACTGATCGACGGCCTGGGGCCGAACGGCAAGCTCCTGGTGGTCGGCGCGACATTCGATCCCATCGAGGTCACGCCGGTACAACTCATTAACGGAAGCCGGACGATTCAAGGCTGGGCCGCCGGAACTCCCGCCGATTCCGAGGACACACTGCACTTCGCCGAACTCACCGGCGTGCGTCCCATGATTGAAACGTATCCGCTCGAAAAGGCGGCGGAGGCTTACGCGCGGATGATGAGCGGGAAGGCGCAGTTCCGCGTCGTGCTGACGATGTGAGGCTGGCTCCGGCCACAAACTCCACTCGCTGAGACGGAAGCGGACGAGGTGTTCCTGCCGCCTGACTTCCGAGCCGGAGGTTAGCGATGCGGCTTTTCAACTTTTCACGCTGGGACCTATTTCTGCGGGCCTCGCGGCATGGCGTTGCTTAGTTTCTGCGATGCTTGCGTCATTTTCGTTTCTATTTCCATTCCGCGCCCGAGCCCAAGAAAAAGCCCAAGGAAAGGAACATCCCGTGGAACACCCGACCTTTTATCGCACCGTGCAGGTAGATGGTCTCTCCATCTTTTACAGAGAGGCCGGCCCGAAGGACGCGCCGACGATTCTGCTGCTGCACGGACTTCCCTCTTCCTCGCGGATGTTCGAGCCGCTCTTCGCCCGGCTTTCCGGCCGCTACCACCTTGTCGCGCCCGATTACCCGGGCTTCGGGCACAGCGACTGGCCCGACCCGAAAAAATTCGCGTATACATTCGATCACATCGCGGAGATCATCACCCATTTCACCGAGGCGCTCGCGCTGCCACGCTACACGCTCTACATGCAGGATTACGGCGGCCCCGTAGGCTTTCGCATGGCCTTGACTCATCCGGAGCGGGTGGAGGCTCTCATCGTTCAGGATGCGGTGGCGCACAACACAGGGCTGGGAGCGAACTGGAAGACGCGGCGGGCGTTTTGGGCGGATCGCGCCGCCAACGAAAGCGCGCTGCGCACAAATCTGCTGTCGCTCGAGACGACGCGGTCGCGCCATGCCGGGGGAGATCCCGACGTGGAGCGCCATGACCCGGACCTCTGGACCGATGAATTTTACTTTCTCAACCAGCCCGGCCAGGCCGACATTCAAAGCGACCTCTTCTACGACTACCGCACCAACGTCGAGAATTATCCCAAGTGGCAGGCCTGGATGCGCGAGAAGCAGCCGCGGCTGCTGGTGATCTGGGGCAAGTATGAGTCCTCGTTCGACCCCTCGGAGCCGGAAGCCTACCGCCGCGACGTGCCAAAGGCCGAAGTACACATCGTCGATGGCGGGCATTTCGCATTGGACACGGCTGCGGATGAGATCGCGCAGTACGTCGGCGACTTCATCAACCACGGACGCGAGAGCGCTTCAGCCGCTGGCGCAACTGCGGCCCATCGCTAGGCACAAGCCCACGAGTGGCGTTGTCAAACATGAGTCACACATCAGAATTCGTTTTGCGCGCTTTTCTTATGGGCGTCGGCGCCACGATCGTGATGGACCTTTGGGCGCTTTTGCTGAAGCAGCTTGGAATTCCATCATTGAACTTCGCTTTCCTGGGTCGCTGGGTCGGTCATCTCCCCCACGGTCAATGGACCCATAAAAGCATAGCCCAAGCGGCACCCATAAGAGGTGAGTTGTCGATCGGATGGTTTGCTCACTATTCAATTGGAGTTACCTTCGCAGCACTTTTACTCGCCGTGTACGGATTGGAGTGGGCACGAAAGCCAACTTTGCTTCCCGCACTCATCATTGGGGTCGTAACGGTTGTGGCGCCACTGTTCGTTTTGCAACCGGCACTGGGAGCAGGAATCGCTTCTTCTAAAACTCCAAAGCCGGTCTTCAATTGCATCAAAAGCCTAACCACGCATACCGTCTTTGGGCTTGGTTTGTACCTGGCGGCTGTCGCGACAGCCTCGCTGATCCCCGCCGCGCCTCGTGCGACACAATCGAAAACCGCTGTGACTGCCTCCTTATATGAGGTATCGCCAGGAGAGGCGCGTTCCCAGATCGTGGTAGTTATATGCTTCGCGACGAATCTTCTCGTGCCACCATCGGCGCAACTCGATCTTGTCCTCGAGAGCCATCGCTTCATACAATCCCGAACAATCGTTGACAATCGAGGAAGCGGCGGCGGTTCCGCTGAAATTGGCGCTGCGAAACGCGAGGCGATGGAAAATATCCTCTTCGCCTTTCTGCCGGCTTAATTCGGCTACGTACTCGGCCAAATAATCGTAGTTGCACGATGTATCTTTGAGCGCCGATCGAAGGCGCTCAAAAGCGCTCGGCTGCATTCTCGCTTCCGCACTCATAGGCTTCCCTTTCCGGCATCGACCTCCTCAACATGAAGCAAGGCTGAATCGTTGCCTGGACCTATGCCGTATCGTACGTCACCTCGCGGGGTGACCGCGATCATGTTTTGGGTGCGCGGCGCAGCCGGCGCCGGGACCTAAGATACTTTGATCTAAAACGTGGCGATGGGGTTCAGCACCGAGCCTGTGGCGCCGGGGACGGCTGCGGGGGATGCCGTCAGCAGGAAGGACCAGCGGCGGCGGCGCGCGGCTTCTTTGCTGAGCTGTTCGAGGTCGCAATTGTCGAAGATGGGCATGCCCATCGCCACCAGAACGAGTTCGTGGATCGGCTGGGAGATTCCTTCGACGCCGGAGGGCAGCACGTCTTCGGCGGCATCGCTGCCAAGAATCGCCACATCGCGCGAATGCAGCCACTGCGCGGCGGTGATGTAGAGCCCGGCGAGGCCGTCTTTGATCGGCCACGGACCCTTGGCGGCGCGGCGCGCGAAGCGGCCGGTGCGAATGAACACCGCGTCGCCCGGACCCACTTTGAGGTGCGCCTGCTTTTCCCAGGCGTCGAGATCTTCCGGGTAAATACGCGTTCCGGGCTCGAGATAGTCCACGCCCTTGAGCCGGGGGATATCCATCAGGATTCCGCGCGTGATGATGCCGTTCTTGAAATTGATGACGCTGTTTTTGGCCGCGCCGTTTTCGGTGACTTCGTTCTCGGAGTAGCCGTTATACATTTTCCCGTTGTAAAGAAAATGGCAGAGCGAATCCATGTGCGTGTGCATGTAGCCGTGGTAGGAAATGAAGAACGTGTCGGCGGTGCCGCCGGTGCCGGTGGTGGGCTGGCCTACGCCGACTCGGACCATCTTGCTTACGATGGGCTCGGGATTGTCCACGGACTTCACCAGATCGCCGGTGCGCGCCATGGAAATGGAGACGCCTTCCTTCACGGTCGGCTAGCGCCTGTTTGCGCTTCGCGGGGGTGATCAGATTGACGGCGCCCATCTGATCGTCCTTGCCCCATCTTCCCCAATTGGAGAGGTCTTTCATGTACTGCTCGAAATCCGCGCGCGTGGCGTTATGATTGGACGGCGCCTGAGCATCGGCGCTCTTCGCAACGCGCGAGCACACAATTCCACCCAACAGCAATATTGCCGCAAGACTTGAAGCGAGAAACCTGTTTGTTTTCATCCGCGGATGCTATTTCCGCGCCGCCAAGGTGTCAAGCGCAACTCCTGGTTCCCTTTCGCTTGCAACTCACCTGGGCTCGCTTCAACAACAAATTCGTTTGTGTCGAGTGCGGGAGAAGCGTACGATGCGCGAGCTAGAGGGCGTGTGTGGCAACTAGCCAACTCGTCCCTCAGCGGCTGAACAGGGTGCGGAAAAATGCCAAAATCTGTTCCTCAGGGGCTAAAGCCCTATTGAATGCTTGGAGTTTATGTCGGAGCTGAAGCTCCGACCCCCTAAAAACCCAGTTTTTTCCGCGACCTGTGAAGCCGCGTTGATTTTGACGGGCAAAGAACAGAGAAGAAAAGAAAAGCAGGTCCCTCACCCATCCGCGCTTCGCGCGCATGGGTGAGGGATGACACGACAAGCGACTGCGAAAGGCAAAAGCAGAAGCAAAGGCAGAAGCAAAGGCCGAAGGTCGCAGCATGGCGAAGAGGAAAGAAGGGCTGATCAATTTTGCACCGATTCCATTTCGGAGCGGGTTCGTGGGCGCATTCGTCGTGGCATTGATCGCTGCGCTGGCGATCGCTTTCTCTGTTAGTCCGCGGATGGTTCGGTCAGGTTGCCGCCGGGGACGGCTCTTACGCCGGCAAATACCCCGTCTTTGAAGTGGATCCCGGCTGGCCGCAGCTTCCCAACAACTGGGTGCTGGGCAGCGTGTCGAAGGTCGTCGTCGACCGGCACGATAACGTTTGGATCATTCACCGGCCGCGGACTGTTGGCGCGGGCAAGACTGCTGCGCCGCCGGTGGTGGAATTGGACGCTCGCGGAAGCTTCGTGCAGGCTTGGGGCGGCGAGGGCGCGGGGTACGACTGGCCCGATGCCGAGCACAATGTGTTCGTCGATTACAGGGACAACGTGTGGATCAGCGGGAGCAGCCCTAGCGGACAATCGAAGACGCGACGCTCGGACGACATGATCCTCAAATTCACGAACGACGGACAATTCATCAAGCAGCTGGGCGGGCGCACCACGAGTCATGGGAGCAAAGATCCCATGAGCGTCAACAAGCCCGGCGATTTGTTCGTTTCGCCCAAGACCAACGAGCTCTACGTGGCCGATGGCTACGGGAATCGCCGCGTGATCGTGTTCGATGCGGACACGCTGGCTTTCAAGCGCATGTGGGGTGCGTTCGGCAAGCCTCCGGAGGATGACGCGAACTCGGGCGGGCCGGGTCCGTCGGGAGGGCCGGCGACCGCTCCCGGTGCGGGCGGGGGTGGAGGCGGCGGGACGGCGGCGCTTCCGGTGGTGCTGGACACCGAAGGTCCGGGGGCGGAGAAATTCGCGAGCCCGGTGCACGGCGTCATGGTGTCGAACGATGACATCGTCTATGTTGCGGACCGTTCCAACCGACGCTTGCAGCTTTTTACACCGGCTGGCGTGTACATCAAACAGATGTTCGTGAACCGCGCCGGGCCGGCATCCGACTCGGTGTGCGGGCTGGCGTTCTCGCCGGACAAAGACCAGCAGTTCCTCTATCTCTCCGACCTGGGCAATTCCCACATTGTGGTGGTGGATCGCAAGACGCTCGCGATCCTTTATCAGTTCGGCAAACGAGGTCCGCAGCCGGGGAATTTTCAGGGACTCCATCACATTGCGATGGATTCGAAGGGGAACCTCTACACAGCGGAAGTAGCGCCCGGCGCTCGCGCGCAACGGTTCAACTTCAAAGGATTGTCATCGACAGTACCTCCGAACGCACTTACTCCCGCCGAATTGGCCCCGAAGCCGTAAGAGTCCCGACGACGAAACGCGGAAACGTGGCGATCACTTCCCTTTTTTCTTACTTCGCCAGCGGGTCGGGGCGGATTTGGAATTTCACCACCGCGCTGCGGGCGCTTAGCCCTGCGGGTTCGATGTGCCAGTCGGCATTGGGGCCGTAATCGGCGTAGACTCCGCGGCCCTTCCAGCCGGCTTTGGGATCGTCGATTCGCCCGTCCATGCCGCGCTGATAGAAGCCCATGGGATACGGAACGCGCAGCGTGACGAACTTGCCGGTGCTGGGATTGAGCGCGAGAAGCGAGTCCGAACCGGTGCCGTTGGTGAACGGCGTGTTATCGCCGAGGCCCGATGTGTTGTAGCGGTCCACCCAGTTGTAATAATGATAGTCGGCGGTGATTTGGTCCGTGACGCCTTTGAATTTCGGACCTGGGATGGGATAGAGCGTCCAGCCTTCGGGACAATGCTGGCCGTCCATGATCGCCGGGCCGGTCTTGATTTTGCATTTGGTACGGTCGAAGCTGGCCATGTGGCTGCTGCCGGCGAGCGCCGTCCAGACAATGCCGTTGGTGTCCACGTCAATCCCGCGCGGGCCGAAGCTGAGCTTGCCCGGCGCATCCGGATTGTTGAAGGGCGGTTCGTAGACCTCCGTTGCGCAGGTGTGCCGGTCGATGCGCACGATGTGGCCGGGCACTCCGGGAATAGCCGCCCAGCCGCTGTTATCCTTCGGGCTGGCGGACATTCCGTACTCGCCGAAGAGCACCCATTTCTTGTCGACGTCCGGATCGTACTTGCCATTGCCGTTGACGTCGAAATATCCGCCGCACCAGCCCTGGGACTTCTCGGGATCGTGGGTTGCGTCCCAGACTTTGATGTCCACCCAGCCGATGTCGCCGGTTCGCGAGCCGCTTCCGTATACCACGTCGTCGTCGCTGATCGTTACGTGGTGGTTGTCAAAACAGGTGTCCACCATGGTGAACTGCCTCGTCTTGGGATCGTAATATTCCATCTGCCGCCAGCCGCGCGGGATCGGCTGCATCTTGGCCCACGGAAGGCTGGAGCCTTCCTTGCAGAAGGCGGGCTGATTTTCCGGTTTGCGGAAGCGGGCGGGCATCCAGACGCGGCCCTTGCTATCGATGGCCATGTTGGTGGGCGTGGCCGGGTCATACCAATACAGCTGCTTGCCCCAGTAGGGCGAAGGCTCCGGCATGCTCTGGACTTTTCCTGGCGGGATGCCTTCTTCACGCACGGGCAGGCGCACGCGCGAGGCGGTGTGCTCCACGGGATCGACCATTAATAGATCGTCATTGCCCCAATCCACGCCGTAGATCGTGCCATTCGCGTTGGCGGTGGGATGGCGTTTGTCGGTGGTGAGTTCATCGTGAGCGAAGGTAGCCGCGGTTCCCCACTCCCACGCGGTGAGGACGATGTTGCGCTCGATTCCCTGCGGACGCGATGGCGCGGGCGGCAACTCGCCTTTGGCGATGCGGTCGGTCCAGTCGGCAAGCATACCGAGGCCGCGGTTGCGCCCGTAATTGTCCATTGAGGCGCTCATGCCCGTGCCATCCTGGCCGACACGGACGCGGTGGTCCCAGGCGTCCAGCAAGGTGGGAAAGCTTCCCAATTGCGGCTCGATCTGGCGCGTGGCCTTATCGCCGATCTGGTGGCAGGTTTCGCAGCCGGCTTTCATCTGCCAGAGCCAGTCGGCCTGGGTCTTCATCGCGGGATTGATTCCGTTGCCTTGCGGACCGGTGCCGGGAAATTCGCTCTTGGGCGGCACCTGCGCTAGGGAATACCAGTAGTCGGCGGGATAGTATTGCGCGGCCGCTGCGGCGTTTGGAGCGATCAAGGCGGTCAGGTTCAGTTCCTTGCCGGGCATCGCTTCGACGTGGGGCGAATCCACCAGGCCGTATCCTCTCACCCAGACTTCGTACTTCTTTACCGGCAATTGGGGAATCAGGTAGCGGCCTCGATCGTCGGTGACCACGATCTTGCGGAACTTGGTGGGCAGCTGGTCGGTCTCGGCGATCACCCAGACGCCCGGCTTCGGGGCCGTTGGAGCTGGTCACTACGCCGCCGATATCGTCGGCATCCACAGCCACGCTACTCGCGGCGGACTGCGCTGCTGCGGCGCCGCGTGGGGCGGCCTCCATCCGCACGATCGCGGCAAGGAGAAGCAGTGGGAAAATAAGCCACGTTATTGACGTAAGCCGGGTTCCTCGTGCGTTCGATTTCGTCATGATGTCCACCTTTAGCGTTCCAGCCGAAGTTCGGATTCCACCTTCCGTTTGACCGACAATCTATACCTGACTGCCTCCGGGCGCAAGGCTCAGCGAGCGGATTCGTGCCGACGACTCAACACGCTCGTCCGCGCGGAAACATCAGCCAACTCGACGAACGATTCTGTGAAGAAGATTTGCTTAACGCCTTCTGCGCGGCGGGTGTATAAGTGTGCCGGTTGCGGTGGAAGGCGGTTGGTGGGAGGAAGAATCGATGAGATATAAAACGACGAGTGAAACGATGCGCAGAACATTGTTGCGATTCGTTCTTCTGCTGACAGCTCTGACGGTGTTTGCCGGGACGTCGCGGGCGCAGTTGGATGGCATCATCGATATTCACGCGCACTCCGATCCGGACATGCAGCCGCGACGGTATGACGCGCTGGAATTCGCAAAGAGAGCCAAGGCGCAGGGCATGCGCGGTGCGGTGCTCAAAAGCCACGAAGTGCCTACGGCGCAGCTCGCCTACATGATCAATCAGCTGGTGCCTGGATTTCAGTCCTGGGGGACGGTTGTGCTGAACCGGTCGGTGGGCGGGATCAATCCCCGCGCGGTGGAAATCCAGGCCATGGTCAAGGGCAGCTACCTGAAAGTTGTGTTCATGCCCACCAAAGACGCGGAGAACGCGCAGGCGCACGCCGAGAAACGGCCGTACGTTCCCGTATCGAAAAACGGCGTGCTGCTGCCGGAGACGATCGAGGTGATGAAGCTGATCATCAAATACAATCTGGTGCTGGCCACCGGCCATGTACAGCCCTCGGATGCGCTGCTGCTGACGAGCGAAGCCCATCGGATGGGAATCAAGAGCGTGGTGGTGACGCATCCTACGCTTCAGCACACCACCGTTGCGCAAATGCAGGAAGAGGCCCGGAACGGCGCGTATCTCGAGTTCACCGCCAATCCCATCATTCCCGCGGGACAGCACGGCGGTGCGACGATCATTCCGAATCCTCCCAGCCGCAAGCCCGAGGAGTGGGCCGCGGATATTCGCGCGATCGGCGCCGAACACATCATCATGTCCGGGGATTTCGGCGGACCCAATTACCCGGACTTCGTTCCGGGCTGGAAAATGTACATCGCCGCGCTGAAAGACGCCGGGATCACCGACGCTGAAATCCACATAATGAGCTGCACGAACCCAGCCCGCCTGCTGGGCATGGATACGGCTTCCTCAGGAAATTAGAAGCACGGTCAACGGCGACGGAGTTCGCTCGAACGCCGCGCGCATACAGCTCCATGCCTCATGTGTTGTTATCTGCGTAGTTACGATAAAAATTCGCATTTGTGATCCGCCGGATGCAAATTATGAGTTTGCTTCGCTGGCAAGAAACGTTTACGTTCCCCTTACGATCGCAGGTAATTCCCCTTACTGCTCTCACTGCGATCCCCACAGGAGTTCCCATGAGCGACACGAGCTACGAGCAGTCCATTAAGAAGACCCATACCCGGTTGAAGACCAACGCGCTGAATTTCTGGGAGGTTTCCGCGCAGGCGGTGGCGCTGATCTCCCCGAGCATGACGGCCGCGCTGATCGTGCCGCTGATGTTCGGCACGGCGGGATCGGCGGGATGGCTCTGCTACCTCTTCGGCACGATCATGCTGCTGTTCGTGGCTTTCAGCCTCAATCAGTTCAGCCAGCGGTATACGTCGGCGGGAAGCATGTACGAATACACTGCCAAAGGCCTCGGGCCGAAGGCTGGCGGCTTGTCGGGCTGGTGCCTGATCTTCGCGTATATGTTCATCGGCATCGCGGGAGTGACCGGATTCACTCACTTCGCCACGAAGCTGCTGGACATGTCGGGGGCCGCGGGTTATCTGTCGCATCCTTCTATTACGCTGTTCGCCCTTTGCGTCCTGGCGGCCTGGTTCCTGGCATATAAAGACATCACGTTCTCGACGATTCTGATGCTCGTCTTCGAAGGCATCTCGGTGGCGCTGATTCTGATGCTGGCGTTTCTGGCGCTCGCAAAGACAGGAGTGGCCGATGCTTCGCAGTGGCACCCCGCGGCGGGCCATGGACTGAAAGATATTGGCCTTGGCGTCGTGGTCGCGATCTTCAGCCTGGTCGGCTTCGAGTGCGCCACGGCATTCGGCGAAGAAGCGAAAACGCCGCTGAAAACCATCCCCCGCGCGGTGATCGCAAGCCTGCTGCTCACGGGCGCGTTTTTCATCTTCATCACCTACGTGGAAACTCACGCGCTGGCGGGCAATAATCCCTCGCTCGATAAACTGGACGCGCCGCTTTCCACTCTGAGCGAGAACCTGGGCGTGAAGTGGATGGGAGTGCTGATTTCGATCGGAGCAATGATCAGCTTTTTCGCTCTGGCGCTCTCCTGCCTGAACGCCGGATCCCGCGTGCTGTTTACCATGGGACGCTACGGCATCTTCCCGATATCCATCGGCAGTTCGCACAAGACGAATCTCACCCCGCACGTGGCCATCACGTCGTTCGCCGTGATTCAGTTCCTGATCCCGACGTCTTTCATGCTCTTGTCGTATGGCGCGGTGGGCGGCTGGCAGATGGCTCCGCTGGACGCATTCAACGACGCGGGCCTGTTCGGAGCGATGGGATTCTGCGGGGCCTACGTTCTGATCTCGCTGGCCACGCCGTTCTATCTGAAGAAAATCGGCGAGTTGAAGGCCCACCATGTGGCCGTGGCCGTGATCGCTCTGGCTCTGTTGATCGTGCCGATTGTGGGTACGGTCTATCCGGTGCCCTCGGCGCCGCTGAACTATTTCCCGTACATCTTCCTCGCGTACGTTCTTGCCGGCGTGGTGCTGGTTTCCATGCGCAGCCGCAGCCACGCGGAAATGGCCGGCATTCGCAAAGTGCTCGAAGAAACCGCGATCTCGCCGGAGTTGGCGATGGGTTCACTGTCTGCCGAGGAGCCGCTGCGTTCGTCCGCGGCTTCAGCCGGATGACGGCCACCTTAGGATCTCTGGCGAGCCTCCACCGTTATCCCGTGAAGTCGATGATGGGGGAGGAACTCAACGCGGCACACATCACGCAGCGAGGTCTTCTCGGCGACCGCTTCTACGCGCTGTGCGACAGCGAGACCAGCAAGGTGGTGAGCGCCAAGAACCCGCGGAAATGGCCAGGCTTTTTTAACTACCGCGCGGCGTTCACAAGTCCGCCCGTCGAAGGGGCCGCCATGCCTCCGGTGCGGGTGGAACTTCCTGGCGGGAGTTTTTCCGTCAGTTCTGCCGCTGACTTCGCTCCCTCTCTCTCCGCAACGCTTGGCCGCGCCGTTACGCTGCTGGGGGTGCCGCCGCAGAGCGCCCAACTGGAAGAGTACTGGCCGGACATGGAGGAACTTTCAAATCGCGACATTGTGACCGATGAGGACATGCCTCCCGGGACGTTTTTCGACCTGGCCGTCCTGCATGTGCTGACCACCGCCACGCTGGACCGTCTGCGTGAGTTGAATCCGGGCAGCCGGTTCGAGCCGCGCCGTTTTCGCCCGAACCTCATCATCGACACCGGCGATCAGAAGGGCTTCGTCGAGAACGAGTGGGTCGGCAAGACCATCGCGATCGGATCGGAAGTCCGGATTCATGTGGATCGCCCCTGCCTGCGCTGCGTGATGACGACGCTGGCCCAGGGTGATCTGCCCAAAGATTCCGGGATTCTGAAGACCGCGGCGCAGCACAACGGCGTCCGGGTAGGCTGCTACGCCTCCGTCGTTCAGACCGGAACGGTTCGCATCGGTGATACACTGACATTTCTCTGATGCTTCGCTCGCCCGCCGCTTCCGGCATTCTTCGCTCGATTCAAATCGGCGCTCCGAAAGGCTATGGCTCGGAGGGCGCAGCGGACGTACACGACCAGCCCTGGACGACCGGCTTTTTCAAGACTCCGGTCGAAGGCCCTGTTTTCGCAGGCACGGCGAATCTCGCTGGCGATGGCCAGGCCGATCTTGTGAATCACGGCGGCATCGACAAGGCGGTGCTGGCGTACAGCGCGGATCACTATCCGAAATGGCGCGAAGAGTTGAACATGCCCGGGATGCCCTACGGCGCCTTCGGCGAGAACCTTACGATTGCCGGGTTGAGCGAAAAATCGGTCTGCATCGGCGACGTCTTCCGCGTTGGAGAAGTGACATTCGAGGTGAGCCAACCGCGCCAACCCTGCTGGAAGCTCGCCCGGCGCTGGCGCATGCATGAGTTGACCGGCCTGGTGGTCCGCAACGGGCGCAGCGGCTGGTATCTGCGGGTTCTGGAAGAAGGATGGATCGAGGCGGGCATGCCGGTGGCACTGATAGGGCGCCCCAACCCCGATTGGCCGATTGCCCGCGCCAACGAAATCCTTTACTACCACCGGAAGGACTTGCCGCTTACGATCGAGTTGGCTGCTGTGCCAGGACTGGCGGATTCGTGGGTGCAGGAATTGCAGGAACGCGCCGAGCACCTGCGCGCGCCGGAGATTTGAATCGGTGCTTCCCTTTTCCGGTTACCGAGAGCTAACGGGAGCTTTCGCGATACGTCTCGCTCCCGATAGATAAAGGGTCAGCAGTATCCGAATCGGAATTGAAGCGAATAGCGTTGACTACTCGCCATCACTTTCAAGCGCACAATTCAATCCAGGGGTTCGACCTTGATGATTCTCGCGGTGCGGGTGTTGACCATCCACAGCGTGGTGCGGCTCGTGGTGGGATCGTAGGCGATCTTCTTCGAATCGAACTCTGTGGGAATCTGATATTCGACGATTTCGCCGGTCTTGGGATCGAGGCGAAGCAAGCGCTCGGCCATGTTGCTCGTCGCGTAGACGTAGCCATTTTTGTCCGGAGCCGACACGCAGTAAGGGTTCATGTACTTGCGCGGCAGCGGCCATTCCTGGAATTTTTCCGTGCGCGTGTCGAACATTCCAATTTTGTCGCCGGTGTTTTCGGCAAACCAGAAACGGTCCTGCGCGTCCATCCGGCCGCGGCGCGGCGATGAGTGGGGAGTGGGCACCTGCCAGAATTTGGCCTCGCCGGTGGTGGCGTCGATGCCGATGATGTAGCCGCCGGCGATATCCGGCGCATAGGGATTGCCTTTGGAGTTGACGACGATGAGATCGACGTACTGGCGGTGCGGGCCGGGCGGCAGGTTCGGCGACTTCTCCCAGCTGTAGGTAGCTTCGACTTTCATGGTTTTCGGGTCGACGCGCGTGAGGCCCGCCCAGATTTTGCCGTCGGGGCCGATGGCCATGAATTGTGTGCCTACTCCATCGAGCGTGCTGATTTCTCCGGTTTTGGGATTGAACTTGGTTAGTACGATCGCGGCGTTGGCGACACGCCGCGGAAACCAGAGATTGTCATCGCGGTCCACTTGAATGTCCCGCGCGCCCGGCAGGTCTCCCGGCGGCACGGGCGGGAGCGAGAACTCTGTAAACGCACCGGTTTGCGGATTCATCTTCCCGAAGAACATTCGGCTTTCGTCGGTATACCAGATGGTGCCTTTGGAATCGAGGTCGAGATCGTGCGACACCGTGTCCGGCCGGGGCATGTCGTACTGCGTGATGATCACGTGCGTGGCTTTGCCTGACGGGCGCGGAAGCGTCTTCAACTCGTAAGGCCAGGTGGTTCTGCCGCCGCTGAGGTTGAGCGTGGCGAGGTATTCGGCAAGGTCCTTCTTGGGGTATCCCGTGGGCGCGCGGCCCCACGTTGGGTTCTGGTCGGCGGAGGCAAGCTGATCGGGCGTGCCGAGCTGTCCGCGTCCGCGATTGTCGCGGCTGGAGGCGGTGCCGTCCGTGTAGTACTTCTGCATGCGCGTGATCAGCTCGAAGAACTCGTCGGGCGTGTGCTTGGACTTCATGATGCGTTCCCAGGCATGGCAGTAGGCGCAGTTGCCGGTCTGGTAGATGAAGCGGTCCTTCTGCTCGGTGGTGCCGGGCATGCTCATGGCCCACTCGATGGAACTGAGTTGCGAGCCGAGATTCTTGGTTTTATCGAGCTTGAGGTCCGCGGTGGCGGGTTTGTCCCCGGCGATCTCCACGGACTTGGGGCCGATCAGGTCGTATCCCACTGGCTCGGATCGAGAGCGCGTAATTTCCTGGCGACAGGTGCGTTCGGGGGAAGCTGTACTTCCCCTGCGCGTCGCTCACCACCGACACGGTGAAGTTGGCGCCGTTTCGCCGGGCGTTGACGACGACGCCCTCCATTACGGCTTCCTGCGGCGAACTGACCATGCCGCTCAGCGCAGCGGCGGCGGAGTCCTGCGCCATGACGGCAGGAACGGCGCAGCACATTGCGCCGGCAAAGAGAATCGCGAGGGTGATCGCAAGCAATGGTTTCGACATGAGTCCAACCTTTAGCGTTCGCATCGGCGGAGAGTATATCGCGCAGGAGCCGAAGAGCAGAAGCGCGGATATTTGACGGATCGACCGCAGCAGCCTTTCTTGACACTCCAAAATGCGCGTGCTACGGTTTTTGTTACTCATCCTGAGACTCAAATAGTGAGCACACCCGCTACCGCTGAGCTACGAAAAACGGCTCTCAATGCCATTCATCGCGGCCTGGGCGCCAAAATGGTCAATTTTGGCGGTTGGGACATGCCTGTGGAATACTCCGGCATCCTTTCCGAGCACGAAGCGGTGCGCACCCGGGCGGGGCTGTTCGACGTGAGCCATATGGGCGAAATCGAGGTCCGCGGGCATTCGGCGCTCGATCTGGTGCAATGGGTAACGTGCAACAATGCCGCCAAGCTCGTCGTCGGGCAGGCCCAGTATTCGGGACTGATGACCGAGCGCGGCACCTTCGTTGACGACTTGCTGGTGCATAAAATCTCCGACACGCATTACCTGCTTTGCGTCAATGCCAGCAACCAGGATCGCGACTTCGACCACATCGTCTCTAAGAACGAAGTGGGCGCCGAGGTGGAAAACGCCGGGCCGCGCTACTCGCAGCTGGCCGTGCAGGGGCCGCGCGCCAAGGAGATTCTCCAGAAGCTTACGACGGTCGTGCTCGATCCAATTCGCTATTACCACTTCACCTTCGGAAAAGTGAGCGGCGTCGATTGCCTGATCGCGCGGACTGGTTATACGGGCGAAGACGGCTTTGAGATCTACTTCGATCCGCAATTCTCCGAAAAGCTCTGGGGTGAACTCATGCAGGCGGGAGAAGCCTTTGGCATGATTCCCTGCGGCCTTGGCGCGCGGAATACGCTGCGCCTGGAAGCGGCGATGTGCCTCTACGGCCATGAAATCGACGAGACGACCACGCCCCTGGAAGCCGGCCTTGGCTGGATATGCAAGCTTGAAAAGGGGCGGTTCCTGGGCTGCGACGTGCTGGCCGCGCAGAAACAGTCCGGCATCGGGCGCAAGCTCGTGGGCTTCGAGATGATCGATAAGCGAATCGGGCGCGATGGGTATCCCGTTCAGATCGCCGGACGCGATGCCGGGTGTGTCACGAGCGGGGGGCCGGCGCCATTTCTCAAGAAGAATATCGGGATGGCTTATGTGCCGCCCGAATCGAGCGCTGCCGGGAGCAGCATCGAAATCGGCATTCGCGGCCAAGCGGCGGCGGCGCGCATCGTCCCGCTGCCCTTTTACAAGCGGCCACACTAATCCAGCTCTGGAAGGAGCGGCATGTACCCAGCGGACTATCGCTACACGAAAGATCACGAGTGGATCAAGGTGGAAGGCTCTGCCGGCACGATCGGCATCACCGACTACGCGCAAGGTGAACTGGGCGACGTGGTGTTTGCCGAACTACCCAAGGTGGGCGCGACGATGAAGGCCGGAGAGTCGTTTGGAACGATCGAATCCGTGAAGGCGGTCAGCGAGATATTTACTCCTGTTTCCGGCGAGATTACCGAGATTAATTCGAAGCTTGTCGATACGCCTGAAATCATCAACAAGGATCCGCACGGCTCCGCATGGCTCGTAAAGATCCGCCTGAGCGATCCGAAAGAAGTTTCGGCCTTGATGGACGCGGCGGCCTATGAGACTTATATCGCGGCCCAAGCGAAGGAACATTAAAAAGGAACATCAGAGCTGATGCGTTACCTACCCAAGAGCCCGTCTGAACGGGAGGAAATGCTCGAGTCGATTGGCGTGGACTCGGTCGAGGAGCTTTTCCAGTCCATCCCGGAGAAATTCCGTCTTCGCAAGCCGCTGGACCTGCCCGGGCCGCTCTCGGAGATGGAAATCATCCAGTATTTTCAGGCGCGCGCCGCCGAGAACGCTCGCGGCTATACATCGTTTCTAGGCGCGGGCGTTTACCAGCACGTTCGCTCCGTTGTCGCCGACGCGATCATCCAGCGCGGCGAGTTCCTCACTTCCTACACGCCGTACCAGGCGGAAATTTCCCAGGGCACGCTGACCGCGATCTTCGAATTCCAGACGCTGATGTGCCAGCTGACCGGGCAGGAAGTGGCCAACGCATCGATGTACGACGGCTCGACGGCGCTTACCGAAGCCGTGCTGATGGCCGAGCGGCTTACCGGGAAGCATCGTGTGCTCGTTGCACGGTCGGTGCACCCGGAATACAGGCAGGTGCTGGCGACCTACGCGAAGAATCTCGGGCTGGAAGTGGAAGAAATTGGCTATACGAAATCGGGGCAACTCGATACGCAGGCTCTTTCCAAGGCTCACCTTGGCGAAGCCGCCGCGATCGTGGTGCAGTCACCGAACTTCTTCGGCGTGATCGAGGAGTTGCCTGCGCTCGCTGAAGCGGCCCATGCGGCCGGAGCGCTGCTGGTCACCACGATTGCCGAGGCCGCGTCGCTGGGGATCGTTCGACCGCCTGTGGAGGCCGATATCGTAGCGATGGAGGGCCAGTCTTTCGGCATCCCTCCCAGTTATGGCGGGCCGTATGTCGGCGTGATCGCCACCCGCGAAAAATTCGTTCGGCAGATGCCTGGACGCCTTGCCGGGCAGACCACCGACGGCGCCGGTCGCCGCGGTTTTGTGCTGACTCTGGCGACGCGCGAACAGCACATCCGCCGGGAGAAAGCCACGTCGAACATCTGCACGAATGAAGCGCTCTACGCGCTCGCGGCCACGATTCACCTGTGCCTGATCGGAAAAGAAGGGCTGCGCGAGCTGGCCCTGCAGAACCTGGCGAAGGCGCGGTTCGCTGCGGCGGAGCTTACAAAGATACCCGGAGTGCGGCGCGTCTTTTCAGGCCGCGTGTTCAACGAGTTTGTGCTGGAGTTTCCGCGCTCCGTGAAGCTGATCAACGCGGAACTGCTGCGCGAGAAGATCATCGGTCCGCTCCCGCTCGGCTTGCACTACCCGGAACTTACCAAGCGCGGGCTTGTGTGCGTGACGGAAACGATGCCGCGCTCGGAGATTGAGCGCCTGGCTGACGCCATCAAGAAGATTCTCGAGACGCCGCTGTAAGGAGATTTCTGTTTTGGACTCGAAACTCACCGAAGTCGAAACGGCCGCGCCCGCCATCCGGAAGGCGGGGCGGCAGGTCAACCAGAACGAGGGGCTGATCTTCGAGAAGTCCGCTCCGGGAAAGCGCGGAATGGAACTTCCGCCGCTCGATGTTCCCGCAGTCGACCCAGCCGAGGCGCTCGGCGCCGGAAATTCGCGCGACTCCATCGAAGGCTTCCCCGAGGTGAGCGAGATCGAAGTGATCCGCCACTTCACGCGGATCTCCACATGGAACTACGCCATCGACCTGGGCATGTACCCGCTCGGCTCCTGCACGATGAAGTACAACCCGCGGGTGAACGAGCACGTGGCGCGCCTCGACGGGCTCGCGAGCGAACATCCTGCACAGCCTGCGGACGTGTCGCAAGGGTGCCTGCGAATTCTCTACGACCTGCAGAAGTGCCTGCTGGAGGTCACCGGCATGGATGCGGCCACGCTGCAGCCTGTTGCGGGGGCGCAGGGCGAGCTTACCGGCCTGCTGATGATTCGGGCCTATCTCCAGAGCCAGGGCAACGCGCGCAAAAAGGTCTTGATCCCGGATTCCGCGCACGGCACCAACCCCGCTTCTGTGGTGATCGCGGGATACGAAGTGCAGAACATCAAGTCAAATGCTCGCGGACAGATCGACACCGATCACCTGCGCGAGTTCGCCACCGAAGATGTGGCTGCGCTGATGGTCACCAACCCCAGCACGATCGGCGTATTCGAGGAGCGCATCGCGGAAATCGCCGCAATCCTCCACGAGCGCGGCGCTCTGCTTTATATGGATGGCGCGAACATGAATGCGCTGGCGGGCGTGACGCGGCCGGGGGATTTTGGCGTCGACGTGATGCACCTCAACCTGCACAAGACTTTCTCCACGCCACATGGCGGCGGAGGGCCGGGCGCGGGCCCGGTGCTGGCCAAGAAAATCCTGGAGCCGTTCTTGCCGGTTCCGGTGGTCGTTGAAAAGAATGGGAGATACGCACTCGACAGCAACCGGCCGCAGTCCGTGGGCCGCGTACGCGCTTATTGCGGGAACTTCGGCGTGCTGCTGCGCGCGCTCGCGTATACGCTTGCGTACGGCCCCGGCATCCGCCAAGCGACCGAGGACGCCGTGCTCAACGCCAACTACATCCGCAAGAATCTGGAAGAGAGTTTCGATCTTCCCTACAACTTGCCGTCGATGCATGAGGTGGTTTTCAGCGATGCTCGCCAGAAAAAGCAGGGCGTCAACACCATGGACATCGCCAAGAGGCTCATCGACTACGGCTTCCATCCCTACACCACGGCGTTTCCGCTGATCGTTCCGGGCGCGATGATGATCGAGCCGACCGAATCGGAGTCGAAAGAGGAGTGCGACCTGTTTATCGACGCGATGCGCGCTATTGCCATCGAGGCGGAAACCAATCCGGAACTGGTGAAGACTGCCCCGCACTCGACGCGCGTCGGCCGGCTCGACGAAGTGGCCGCCGCCCGCAAACCGATCCTCCGCTGGAAACCCTGACAGTCGGCCTTTTCCGCTTCCGCTTATTTCCGCAGGCGCGACGCACCGCCTCCGCTATATCATTGTGCTGACCATCAGGGAAAATGACAGCGACACGGGACAAGGTGCGATGGGGAGTGCTGGGCGTGGCGTCAATCGCTGTGCGCCGAACGATTCCCGGCATGCAGAAGGGCGAATGGAGCAAGGTGGCCGCCATCGCTTCGCGCGATCTGCGCAAAGCCGAGGATGCGGCGCGGAAGCTGGGCGTTGCGAAAGCGTACGGTTCCTACGAGGAACTGCTCGCCGATCCTGACATCGAAGCTATCTATAATCCCCTTCCCAACGGCCTTCACGTGCCGTGGTCGATCCAAGCGGCCGAAGCGGGCAAGCATGTCCTATGCGAGAAGCCGCTGAGCACGACGGTCGCGCTTGCACGCAAACTGCTGGCGGTGCGAGATCGCACGGGCGTCAAGATCGGCGAGGCGTTCATGGTGCGGACGCATCCGCGATGGCTTCGCGCTCGCGAACTGATCCGAGGCGGGCGAATCGGCGAGCTGCGCTCGATCAGCGGGCAGTTCAGCTATTTCAATCGCGATCCCGCGAACATCCGCAACATTCGCGAGTCGGGCGGAGGGGCGCTGCTCGACATGGGCTGCTATCCGATTACATTGTCGCGGTTCATTTACGGGGACGAGCCGGTTCGCGTATTCGGCGATATCGAGAGAGACCCCGAGACGCTGACCGACCGGCTTACGTCCGCCATTCTCGACTTCCCTTCCGGGCAATCCACTTTTACTTGCAGCACCCAGCTTGTACACTTCCAGCGCATGCAGTTTCTTGGGACGCTAGGGCGGTTGGAGATTCAGTATCCAATCAATCCGCTCAACGACCAGCCTTCGCAGATATTGATCGACGAGGCTAAAACCGCCGGCGGGCCAGTGCTTTCGGAGACTTTCGAATACGCCGACCAGTTCACGATTCAGGGCGATCTGTTCTCGAAGGCCATCCGCGAGAATGGCGAGGTGGCGGTCCCGATCGAGGATTCGATCCGCAATATTGCGGTGATCGAGGCGGTGTTTCGCTCGGCGGAGTCAGGAAAATGGGAGAGGCCGCAGGATTTCCTGTAGTTACGGAGCTGCGCGCGAACTTTCGCCTGCCCTTTCGACGTGGCTCTGAGATATGGCTTTGAGATATCGCTTCGAGATATGGCTCTGATATGTTCTGACCGGAAAGGCTTTTCGCTTATGCAGCTTCGCCACAATTGGATGCGCGACGAAATCCGGCGGGTATTTGACCTGCCTCTGCCCGAGCTGATTTTTCAGGCGCAGCGCGTTCATCGCGAACTTCATCCGCCCGACGAAGTGCAGCTGTGCCGGCTGCTTTCGATCAAGACCGGGGGATGCCCCGAGGATTGCGCGTATTGCCCGCAGAGCGCGCATTACGAGACGGGCGTTTCGCGGCAAGCGTTGATCGATCCGCAAAAAGCGCTCGACGACGCCGCGCGCGCGAAAGAGGAGGGTGCTACGCGCTTCTGCATGGGCGCGGCGTGGCGGCAGGCTCCGCAGGGCAAGGAATTCGAAAGCGTTCTCGAAATGGTGCGGGGCGTCGCGGCGCTCGATCTGGAGGTCTGCTGTACGCTCGGGATGCTCACCGCTGAACAGGCCCGGCAACTGAAGGCGGCCGGGTTGACGGCGTATAACCACAATCTGGATACGTCGCCCGAGTTCTACGGCAGCATCATCACCACGCGTGTTTACGAAGAGCGGCTGGAGACGATTGCACATGTCCGCAAAGCCGGAATCACGGTGTGCTGCGGCGGAATTCTGGGGATGGGTGAATCCCGGGAAGACCGCGTCGGGCTGCTGCAACAGCTGGCGAATCTCGATCCGCATCCGGAAAGCGTGCCCATCAACATGCTGGTGCGGGCTCCCGGGACGCCGCTCGAGAATGCCGTGGAGATCGATTCGTTCACGATGGTCCGAATGATTGCGACGGCGCGGATACTGATGCCGGCATCGAAAGTGCGGCTGGCAGCGGGGCGGAGACAAATGTCGCCGGAGGCTGTGGCGTTGTGCTTTCTGGCGGGCGCGAATTCCATTTTTACCGGGGAAAAACTGCTCACGACGCCGAATCCGGCTGCCGACGACGATCAGAGGCTGCTTGAAAACCTCGGCATGAAGGCGATGCAGCGTGCCTGACCCGGAACACAGTGCGATTGCAGTCCGAATGCGCGATGAGCTGGAAAAACTGCGCGCGCAATCGCAATTTCGCTCGCTGGAAAATCCGCACGGTATCAGCCTTTGCTCGAACGACTATCTGGGGCTTGCCGGCGATCCACGACTGAAACAGGCGGTGGCGGATGCGGTCGCGCGATCGAGCCGTATTGGGTCCACGGGATCTCGCCTCCTTTCGGGAAACTCCGCGGAGTGGGAGGACCTGGAAGCGGAATTCGCGTGCTTTGCGGGGACGGAAGCGGCGCTTTATTTTGGGTCTGGCTATGCGGCGAATATCGGCCTGCTCAGCTCGATCCTGCAGTCCGGCGATGTGGTTTTCTCGGACGCGCTCAATCACGCAAGCCTCATCGACGGCATCCGGCTTTCCGGCGCCTGCAAGGTTATTTATCCACATCTCGATCTTGCGTTTCTCGAGAGGTCGCTACGAGAACAGAAGGACGCTCCGGGCGCGAAGGTGATCGTAACCGAAAGCGTCTTCAGTATGGAGGGCGACATTGCGCCGCTGCGCGAGCTTTTGACTTTGGCTCGCGCGTACGGAGCGGAGCTGGTAGTCGATGAGGCGCACGCAACCGGCGTTTGCGGGCCGCACGGGCGAGGCATGGCGGCGGAATGCAAATGCGAGCGCGAAATACTCGCCAGCGTTCACACCTGCGGGAAGGCTCTGGCAAGCTCCGGCGCTTTCGTGTGCGGCGGAAACGTGCTGCGGGAGTTTCTGGTGAACCGGGCGCGGACGTTTATCTTCAGCACGGCCATGCCGCCTTACATGTCTGGGCAGATCGGCGCCGCGCTGGAGCTCGCGCGGCAGGCTGACGCGGAGCGCGCCCACCTGCGCGAGATCGCCTCGCTTCTGCGCGCCGAATTGCGTGCGCACGGCTTGCCTTTTGGATCGAGCGCGACGCACATTGTCCCGATCATTCTCGGCACGAATGAAAATGCGCTTCGTGTTGCTGCTAAATTGCAAGCCAACGGGTTTGTCGCCAAGGCGATTCGGCCGCCAACCGTTCCCGCCGGCACATCGCGCATCCGGATTTCGCTGACGTGCAGGATTACCGCCGAAGACGTTCGTCGCATCGTGGCCATTGTTGCCGAGACTGTCGCCGCGGGCGGCGAGTCGCCGCTCCCTGCGGCTCATTCCACGACCGTGCATGCCTAGCCGCTTTTTTATTACCGGCACGGACACGGGCGTGGGCAAGACCGTGACCTCCGCGCTGCTTTGCGCCGCCCTCAGCGCCCTGTACTGGAAGCCGATTCAGACCGGGACGTGCGATGGCACGGACACGAATGCCGTGATTCGCCTGGCGCAGCTTCCACGCAGCAGGACTCTGCCAGAGACGTATCGATTCGCGCCGCCGGTGTCGCCGCATCTCGCTGCGAGGCGGGCGGGCGTTCGCATCGACCTCCGAAAGATTCGGCTGCCGCGAATAGACCCCGGGGAGAACCTGATCGTCGAGGGCGCGGGAGGCGTGCTGGTGCCGATCAATCGCGAACAACTGATGGTAGACGTCATGAAACAGCTCGGATTGCCGGTGCTGCTCGTCTCGCGCACCGCATTGGGAACAATCAACCACACGCTGATGTCGCTGGCCGCACTGCGGTCAGCAAAGCTCGACGTGAGAGGCGTAGTCCTTGTTGGTGCCAGGAACCACGAAAATCGCAACGCAATCGAACTCTACGGCGAGGTGCCGGTGCTGGGATGGATTCCGCCCCTCAAGAAGCTCGACCGAGCGGCGCTGCTGCGTGTTTTCAAAGCCCACTTTGACCGCAAGGCTTTCGCGGCATGAACTCCGGCTTGAATATATGGCATCCCTTCACTCAGGAGGCCCTCGACCCGCCGCCGCTGCATATCGCTCGCGCGCAAGGAGCCTATCTGTACACGGATGACGGGCGTCGATTGATCGACGGTATCTCTTCCTGGTGGGTGAACATTCACGGGCATTGCCACCCCGCGATTGTGTCGGCCATCGCGGAACAGGTGGCGAAGCTCGATCACGTTCTGCTGGCGGGGTTCACTCACGACGCCGTGGAAGAGCTTTGCGTACGCCTTCGGGAGGTGTTGCCCGCCGGACTGGATCACATTTTCTTTTCCGATAACGGCTCGACGGCGGTTGAAGTGGCGCTCAAGATTGCGGTGCAGTATTGGAGCAACATCGGCCGGCCGCAGAAGCGCTCTATCGTTGCACTCGATCATGCGTATCACGGGGATACCGTTGGCGCGATGTCGGTGAGCGCGGCGTCCGGTTTCACCGATCCTTTTCGGAATTTGCTCTTCCCTGTGCAGCCGGTTCATTCGGCCTACTGCCATCGCTGCCCCGTAGGCAAAACCCGCGACACCTGCAAGATCGATTGCGCTGACCAGTTGGCACGATTACTCGAAGAGAAGCACGAGGAGATTGCCGCCGTGATTGTGGAGCCGCTGTTGCAGGGAGCGGGCGGAATGATTGTCCATCCCGTTGAATTCCTGCAGCAGGTTCGCCGATTGTGTACCGAGTACGATGTGCTGCTGATCGCGGACGAGGTCCTGACAGGTTTCGGGCGAACTGGGAGGATGTTCGCGTGTGAGTTGGCGGGTGTAGTGCCCGACCTGATGTGCCTCTCGAAAGGATTGACCGGCGGGGTTCTGCCGATGGGCGCCACGGTGTGTACACCGCGAATCCATGAAGCGTTTGTGAGCGAAGACCGCACGCGCACCTTCTACCACGGGCACTCTTATACCGGCAATCCTCTGGCGGCGGCAGCGGCCGTGGCGAGCCTGAAGATTTTTGAAGCGGAGCCCGTGTTCGCGAGAATCGAGAGGATCGGGCAGATTCACCAGGAGCGTCTTCGGGCGCTAAAGTCGCATCCTGCGGTTGGCGACATCCGGTCAATCGGAGTTATGGCAGCCGTCGAGCTACGGGCAGACGACGCGGGTTACTTTTCAAAGCTTCGTCCAAGACTATACAAGTTCTTTCTCGAAGCGGGAGTCCTGCTGCGGCCGCTGGGAAATATAATCTACGTGCTGCCGCCGTATGTTATCTCGGAGAAAGACCTTCACTTCATTCATGACCGGATTGCAGAGTCTTTGGCACTATGTGGATAGCTGTGACCATCGAAGAGCTCGGCGGCCGGGAGCGCCAAGCAACGAAGGTATGGCGGGCGGCATCGACAAATGTGACGGAAGAAGGGATAGTTCTACCTGGTCCAATTACCGCGGGCTAATCGGCGCCAGAAGGGGAGATAACCTACCCTTGAGAACGGCATGCTTCGCAGGTTACACGGGATTTCTTGGCATCCTGTTATTCGCCGCTCCGGTCCGGACTATGGCGCAGGCAGCCCCGGGACCGCTGGCTCCCCCACCTGAAGTACAATCCCAAACACAAGCTGCGCCTGTTGCCAGACCTGCTCCGAAGCCCAAACCTCCTCAGCTCCCGCCCAGAACCTCGCTTGCAGGGTCCTGGAAGTTCAACCATGACGACAGCGACGATCCGCTGCAGAAGGTTCGCTCGGCCGAGAGTTCCACCGTTAATACAAACGCGGGCCGCGGGCCGTCCCCGATGGGATACCCTGGCGGCGATCCGTATCCTGGCGGATACCCTGGAGGCGGACCGTGGGGAGGATACCCCGGAGGAGGTGGAGGTCCCAGGCAAGGTAGCGGTGGTGAAGACATTGCCGGCAATCCCAAGATGCAGCCGTTTATTCATCCGCCGGACATCATGGACGTCGACATCAAGAATCCCGAAGTAGACGTGACCGACGATCACTTCAAGAAGCTGATCATCTACACGGACGGACGGCAGTTGCCGAAGAAGATCGACGAGGACCACCCGGAGATCGTCGCGCACTGGAGCGGCAGCCAGTTGGTATCGGACGAGAAGAGCCCGCTGAGCGGAAAGATGAGCCGTACGTACGAGTTGTCAGGCGACGGACGGAGGCTTTACGAGACCGTCCACATCGACCACGGGAAGAGACCGGCGATCGTAATACGGTACGTCTATGACGCCACCAACTCCGACGTACAAAGTGGACTAGGCACCGACGACCCGGACCGGCCGGTCATCAAGCGGCATTCCGACTCCGACGATAGTAGCGACACTTCGCCCGAACCGCCGCAGTAGCGGACACACCGCGCTTCCAACCACAGGCGCGGCGTATCCGGCTACCAGGGCTCGCGTTTCCCTGCGCAGCAAAGCCACGCAAGGAACTAATGAGAGGGATTTGCCGACAAGCGGAGGGTAGCTACCTCTACTTCCCTGCCTTGCTCTTGCTTTGCTCAGCCCGGATCTTCGCCCAGCGCGCTTTGGCCTTCTGCGAAATTCTGGCGCGAACGGCGGCAGACATCGTTCTCCGGCCATTGGAGTGGCCGACAACGCTCTTGGTTTGTGTCGCAGCAGACTTGGAAGAGCCATTCAGAGCTTCGATAGCACCTTTCACTGCTGACAATTGCCTGCTCAGGTTCTCTGCTTCTTTGTGCAATGCTTCAACTATGTTCATGAAACCTCCGTGACTATTAAACACGCAACTACGCCAAACTACAAGAAGGTAAGATGCTGAGTACTTGACGCTCTCGGAGACTGGAGTTGGCGTACTCGGCGTTGGGTCTGTGTTCGTGTCGCCAGCCAATTTGGATGTGTCCGCTGTTTACATACGCGCATTCCCCTCCGGTGCGCCGGAATCGCGTGTGCTATAATTTTTGTTGCGGTAGCATGTAAATCGTTTTTATGAGGCGTGGAGAAACGGCATGAGCGTGGCGAAGACGGAAAAAATCTGGCACAACGGCAAATTCATCGAGTGGCAGGATGCAAAGGTGCATGTCCTGTCGCACGTCATCCACTACGGCTCGGGAGTATTCGAGGGGATTCGCTGCTACGGGACCGAAACCGGACCCGCGATCTTCCGCCTGCGCGAGCACATGCAGCGCCTGCTCAACTCCGCCCATATCTACCGCATGGATCCGTCTTTCGATGTCGACCAGCTCTGCGCGGCAGCGATCGATCTGGTGCAGGCGAACAAGCTGGGGGCCTGCTACATTCGCCCGATCGTGTTCCGCGGATACGGCGATGTGGGCGTCGACCCTATGGGCTGCCCGATCGAGATCTACATGGCATGCTGGGAATGGGGAAAGTATCTGGGCCACGAAGCGGTGGCGGGCGGCGTGGATGTCTGCATCAGTTCCTGGAACCGGCCCGCGCCCAATACCCTTCCCCAGATGGCGAAAGCCTCGGCGAACTACATGAGTTCGCAACTGATTCGCATGGAAGCCAAAGCTAACGGCTATGCGGAAGGTATCGCGCTCGACGTGAACGGCTACGTGAGCGAAGGCTCGGGCGAGAACGTTTTCGTGGTGATGAATGGCTCGCTAAGCACGCCGCCTCTGGCCAACTCGGCTCTGCCCGGCATCACGCGCCAATCGGTCACCACGATTTGTAACGACCTGGGGATTCCCGTGGCCGAGCAGATGATCCCGCGCGAAATGCTCTACATCGCCGACGAAGTGTTCATGTGCGGGACGGCGGCGGAGATTACCCCTGTTCGCACCGTTGATCGGATCAAGGTGGGCGGAGGCGCTCGCGGACCTCTCACCAAGCGCATTCAGGACGAGTTCTTCGCCATCACCAGCGGCAAAAAGCCGGACCGGCACAACTGGCTCTCGCCGGTTGGCGCTCCTGCGCCTGCTCCAGCCCCGGCCCTTCGATAACGCGGCGAGTTCGCCCGGCTAGCGGGCCGCTTCTGCGTGGGTCATTGGCCTTTGTTGAGCTTTGCCGGCGACCTTTGCCAGCGCTGCGTCGCTTTTGACTCACTTTTTCTAATCCAGTACACTCCCGGAGTTCGTTCTGCTTTCGCGTGGCCGCATTCCGCGGCGGAGGGATTTTGTATAGCCTGCCTCAGAAGCTTCTCGCCGAATTTACCGGAACGTTTGCCATCGTTTTTACCGCTGCGGGAGTCATTTGCGCGGACCAGTATCTTCGCGCAGCTGGGCAGGCGAGTCCCGGGCTGCTCGGATACGCATTCGCATACGGGCTTGTGACGGCAGGCATGGTGAGCGCGCTCGGCCATGTTTCAGGCGCGCATCTGAACCCGGCTATCACGATCGGTTCCTGGGTCACGAAGCGGCTGGGCACGCTCCCGGCGCTTTTTTATTGCGTCGCGCAGCTGGCAGGCGCTACCGCTGCCGGATACCTGCTCGTCGCGATTCTGCCGGAGGCCGCGTGGCGCCCGGTTTCGCTCGGCGCGACCGACCTCGCCCCTGATTTCACCCGCATGCACGGGATGCTGCTCGAAGGCGTGGCGACCTTCTTCGTTGTATTGGTGTACTTTGCAGCGGCCTTCGATGCCGAGGGAGTCTTTCGGCAATTCGGAGCTGCGGCTGTCGGCCTTACCGTTACGGCGGGGGTGCTTCTCAGCCAGCCGTTCACCGGCGCTTCCCTGAACCCGGCGCGGACGTTTGGACCTGCCCTGGCAGCGCATCACTGGATCAACCACGGCGTTTATTGGGTAGGGCCGCTCTTCGGAGGCCTTCTCGGCGCAGTAGTGTTCGACCGGCTGTTTGCACGGGATCCGCTCGCTATTTAGCCCGCTTCCTGGAGCCCATTCCAGTTCCAGAAGCAGCATTGCCAGCCTAGAAACCTGCTGTTTGCGGTTGTTGCGACCCCCAAAAGTGCGTGCTACGTTGACATGAAGCTTCACTCCGGGGATTCAGCTTTATGGCCATCAACATTGACGATTTGCTGCGCCGGGCCGTCGACAAGCGAGCCTCCGACCTGCACCTGAAGGTCGGCAACCACCCGTATCTTCGCGTCGATGGCGCGCTGCTGGCGCTGAACGATATCCCGCGCATAACACCGGAAGAAATGCTGTCGATGGCCTTCAGCATGATGACCAACCGGCAGAAGCAAAAGTTCAAGGAAACAGCCGAGTTGGACATGGCCTACGGAGTCGCGGGTCTGGGGCGCTTCCGCGTCAACGTGTTCCAGCAGCGCGGCAACGTCGGCATGGTGTTGCGCGTCATCCCCACCAAGATCCGCACCATCGAAGAGCTGGAACTCCCGCGCATCCTTACGCAGATCTGTGAGGAAACGCGCGGGCTGGTGCTCACCACCGGTACCACCGGCTCGGGCAAATCCACCACTCTGGCAGCCATGGTCGATCGCATCAATTCCCTGCGCGCCGAGCACGTGATCACCATCGAAGACCCGATCGAGTACCTGCACCGCGACAAAAAGGGATTCATCAACCAGCGCGAAGTCGAGGTGGATACGTCGTCATTCTCCACCGCCCTGCGCGCCGCGCTCCGGCAGGACCCTGACGTGGTGCTCGTCGGCGAAATGCGCGACCTGGAAACCATCTCGACGGCCCTGCTCGCCGCCGAAACCGGACACCTGGTGCTCTCGACCTTGCACACGCTCGACGCCACCGAGACGATCCAGCGCATCATTGCGGTGTTTCCGCCGCCCGAGCAGAAGCAGATTCGCCTGCAGCTTGCGTCCACATTGAAGGCCGTGATCAGCCAGCGCCTGGTACGGCGCGGCGATGGGCAGGGCCGCGTGCCGGCCGTGGAAGTGATGGTGGCGACCAACTACATCCGCGATTGCATCATCAATCCGGATAAGACGCGCCTCATCCGCGAGGCCATTGCCGCCGGTACCAGCCAGTACGGCATGCAGACTTTCGACCAGTCGCTGTTCGATCTTTTCTCCCGCAACCTGATCACGCTGGAAGAAGCGTTGCTACGGGCGTCGAATCCCGACGATTTCCGCCTGCGCGTCCAGGGCATCCGTTCCTCCTCCGATTCCGCCCGCGAGGAAATGGAACGGGCCATGAACGAATTCGAGCGGCTCGGCCACCGCTAAATCCCTCCGCGAAATCCCGCGCTTGCCGGTTGCGCGCGCTTCCCTTTTCGTTCTGCTTCCTTCTATGCTTCCTTTCCGTGCGCAATTCCCCTCGCAAAGTAACCACCGAACAGGAACTGTACGCCCTCTCGCTGCGCGCATTGACGCGCCGCGCGCATTCCGTTCACGAGATGCGCGAGTATCTCGAACGCAGGGCCGAGGATGCGGATATCGTCTCTCCCGTGATCTCGCGTCTGCGAGAGCAAAACTATCTCGACGATGCGAAGTACGCACTCGCCTATGCCCGCCAGCATGCCAACGCGCGTCGCCAGGGCCGTTTCCGCATCGCACGCGAACTTCGCACCCGCGGGGTGCCCGATCGCCACATCGAGACAGCGCTCGATGCGGTATTCGCGGAAACCGACGAGACTGCTCTGGTCCGGGCGCGTCTAAAACGGCAGCTTGCGCATATTCGAGGCAGTCTGGGAGAGCGCAAAGTCGCGTCGATCTATCGAAGCCTTCTGCGCGCGGGCTTTTCCTCGGACATTATCCGGGCTGAGCTTCGCGGAGTGACACAGGGGGATCTTCCCGCCTTGCCAGAAGCCGAGGGAGAAGAAAGCTGATTGAGCGAGGGGGGCTTAGAACTTCTGCGAGGCGCTGACCGGCTTTGTGGTCGCGCCTCGCTCTTTTGTTTTGAACTGGTTAAGCTTTCACGAAGGTCTCGAGCGCCGCGCGATTGGGGATCGTCACGGTTGAGCCCTTGAGCGCGATCAGATGGCGGCTCTTGAAGTCGCTGAAGGTTCGGGTGACGGTTTCCCGCGAGCTACCGATGAACTCGCCGATCTCCTCGTGGGTCAAGGGCAGAGTGAGGCGGGTTCCCACCTTCGTTTGTTCAGCGCCCTGCGACCAGTCCAGGAGCAATCGCCCGAGTCTTTCCGGGGCGGAGGAAGAGAGACCCACCGTGCGGAGCTGTTCGCAGGCGTCGTCGTAGAACATCGCCAGCTGCTTCACCATGGCGTGATAGGTTTCCGGATGTTGCGCAACAAAGCGCAGGAAATCGTCGCGGCGGATGAAGGCTACCTGGCATGGACGCAGCGTTTCGGCGGTAACCTCGTAGGGCGTCCCCGCCAATACGGCCGTCAGTCCCAGTATTTCCCCGGGCTTGGCGAGCCGCAGGATCATCGTCTTGCCTTCGCTCGAGCTGATGGAAAGCTTGACCTGCCCTTCGCAGAGGACGAACACACCGCGAGGATCCTGCTTCTCCATGAAGAGCACGGCGCCTTCCGGATAGACGGAAGAAGACCTCACGGCATCGAAATCCTTCAGGGCTCCCGCCTGGAGCTGGCAAAAAAAGGCGTCCTTGCGGAGCTTGCATGATTGGCAGTTCTCGCTTAATTCAAAACCGTAAGGTCCTCGCATGGTCACACCCTCCTCAGGAATTTGCACTTCGGCGCCTAGCTTCCTCGGCAAAATATTCGGTCATGGGGGTATTCGCGAGCAATGCTGCATGGGTTTTTCGGTAAATCTCGGCAAGAACCTGCCGGCCTTCCAGGTCCATATGCAGCACGCCGCACAGATCCACAGTCAATTTCTTCGCCTTCAGTGAAGGTTCCAATTCGCGCCACGTGCGGCCGAACTCTCCAACCCACGGGCCGACTACCGATCCTTCGAGCTGGAGTTTCAGAGCACCCGGTGCGTCGTGAATGGTGATCTTCAACGTAAAAGCCCCCTGTTTTTCAACCTGCACCATAGCTATGGCACACGGGGAGCCAAAGTGACGCACGGCACGAAAGGATAATTCAACCATGACAGGGAAGGACTTACAGGTATCACGGCGAGGCGTACCGATTATCACGAGGCAGAGTGACGACGATCACTGACGAAATAGCGTCATGCCTGACTACATGTAGTCATCGCGATGGATATCGAGCTTTTTCAGCTTAGAATTCAACGTCGTTCGCTTCAATCCAAGCCGTGCCGCGGCTCCCGACGCTCCTGCAATCACGCCCTTCGTTTCGCGCAGCATCCGGAGGATGTGCTCCCGCTCGGTCGATTTCAGGGTGGAGTCCTCCGGCGGAGGAGCGGAAGAGGGCATATCGAGTTCCGCCAGCGGGGCGCGAAGAGCGGGGCCGATCGAGAGGATCACGGCGCGTTCGATGAAGTTTTCGAGTTCGCGAATGTTCCCGGGCCAGTCCCAGCGAGTGAGCGCTTTCATAATGTCGGGAGGGATGGTTTCAATGTGCCGGTTCAGCCGGCGGCTGTGCTTGCTGACAAAGTAGCGAACCAGCAGCGGGATATCCTCGCGGCGCTCGCGCAGCGGCGGAATCGTGATGGGGAAAACGCGCAGCCGGTAATAAAGATCGCTGCGGAACTCGCGGTCGGCGACCAGCTTCTCGAGGTTCCGATTCGTGGCCGCGATCAGCCGCGCATCCACCGGAATAGTCCGCGTGCCGCCAAGCCGCTCGAATTCCTTTTCCTGCAAAGCCCTCAGCAGCTTAGGCTGCAATTCCAAAGGCAAGTCGCCGACCTCATCGAGAAACAGAGTGCCACGATGTGCGAGCTCCAGCCTCCCAACTTTCTGCGAAATGGCGCCGGTGAAGGCCCCCTTCTCGTGTCCGAAGAGCTCGCTTTCGAGGAGGCCCGTGGGAATCGCCGCACAGTTCAATTTCACGAGGGTCTGCCCATGCCGGGAACTCAGATTGTGTATCGCCCGCGCGATGAGGTCTTTTCCCGTGCCGGTCTCGCCAAGGATCAGCACGGTGACATCGGTGGCCGCTACCGTTTCCACCTGCTTCAGCACGCGCTTGAGTCCAAGGCTCTCCCCAATGATTTCGGCGAAATTGTGAACGGTATTCAGTTCTTCTTCGAGGTAGCGGTTCTCCCGCGCCCTGCGCTCCAGCTCTTCCTCGGCTTGTTTCTTTTCGGAAAGGTCGCGAATCACGCTGAGCACGACCCGGCCGCCGGGCGTCTCCACAGGACTGAGCATGATTTCCACTGGAAACTCCGTGCCGTCTTTCCGGCGTCCCTGAAGCTCGAGGCCGATGCCCATGGGGCGGGTTCGCGGCTCGCTGCTGTATTCCTGGCGGTGCCGGGGGTGAGCGTTGCGAAAGCGCTCGGGAATCAGCACTTCGACCGGCTGCCCGAGCAGTTCGGCGCGGTCATAGCCAAAGAATTTTGCGACCTGACCGTTCAACTCGGCAATCTTGCCGTCCGCATCGGTCGCGACGATGGCGTCGGGCGAGAACTCGAAGAGCGAGCGAAAGCGATTCTCGCTGGCCCGCAGGGCCTCCTCGGTTTTCTTGCGCTCCGTGAAATCGCGCGTCACCTTGGAGAATCCGAGCAGCTCTCCGTTCCTGTTCCGAACCGCGGTGATCACCACGTTGGCCCAGAACCGCGAGCCCTCCTTGCGGACGCGCCAGCCCTCGTCTTCGGATTTCCCCTCCGAAGCGGCGACCTTCAATTCGTGTTCAGGCTTCCCGCGCTCGATGTCTTCGCGGGGGTAGAACCGCGAGAAGTGATGCCCAATAATCTCTTCCGATGTGTAGCCCTTGATCCGCTGAGCGCCCTCATTCCAGGTGGAAACGCGCCCGGCGGGATCGAGCATGAAAATGGCGTAGTCCTTCACGCCGGCGACGAGCAGCCGAAATCGCTCTTCGCTCCAGGCCAAATCCTGGTTGGTGGCCTTCAGCTTCTGGTTGTCCTCCTGGATTTCCCTGACGCGCAGAAGGATTTCGCTTTCAATATGTTCGGCGCGCGTCCGTAATTCCTCGGTCTGCTGGATCTGCTGCGATTGCTGTTCTTTGAGCCGGACGAAATCGGTTACATCCTCCACGCGGTGAATGATGTAGCTGACTTCGCCATTCGGTGCGAGAACCGGAGCATTCACCGGGCTCCAATAGCGCTCCTCGAACCCGCCGCCCTCGAACTCCGGCCTGCGAATATCGTATTTCTGGACTGCCATAGTGTCCGCACACTTGTCCGTGAGGACCCTCCGGAGGGAGGCCCGAAGATTGCGGACCCCGGTGGCTGCCGGATCGTCGGGGTTGTCGGGGAAAACCTCGAAGATCCCTTTGCCGAGAATATCGTCTCGTTTGGTCATCGTGGCGCGAAGATAGGCTTCGCTGACGGCGACAATGCTGAGGTCGGGCGTCAGCACAAGGTAGAGCCCCGGCACGGACTCGAAGAGAGATTGAAAGTCGGGAGCTACCGACAGCTTGGACAAGTTTTCCCCATACAAGTTACCTAAAGGGAGCTTCTGGAGGTGTTCGCCCCACGGACATGATAATGAGCTGGAAGCAGAGCTACAAGGGGTTAGCGGTTTTCGCGGGCGGCGGTCACACGAACGAGGCGCTTCGGTATTCGAAGGAAAAAGACCAAGGGAAAAGATGGGAGAGCCGGGAATGCTTTCCTGGCTCTCCCGAGGTTGCTCAGCCGTTCGTTCAGGACGACAGCTTGAAATCGACCTTGATGTCCAATCGAATCGCAACCGGCTGGTCATCAAGGATCGTGGGCTCATATTTCCGGCCCTCGACAGCCTTGATGGCTGAAGGAAAGAGCAGCGCTGGCCCGCTGATAACTTTCACACCGGTCACGTTGCCGTGCTCGTCTATGATCGCCTCGAGTACCACCACACCGGAGACATGCGCCTGCCTGGCAATCGGCGAATACATGACCGGAGGCGCGTAGAGGATCCGAGGCTCCTTCATGCCGCTGGAAATGCGAATCGGACCCTTGGGCTTCTCGGCGACGGCTACAGGCGGAGGCGGCGGAGGCCCGGCGATGGCTCCGGCCAGCACGTCCCCGACGCCGCCTGGAATACCACCGGTGACACCCGAGATCGCAGGCGCCATCGCGCCGGCATCCGGGGCTGTAGCCACGATTCTCTTGGGAATCAGAGTGGGGGCTGTAAGTTGCGCTTTGATGAAGGACGGCTTGGGCGCAACCGCCGCGCGCGCCATCGGAGGCGGAGCGGACGGAGGAGCCGCCGGTGGGGGCGGTGCGACAAGCAGAGTCGAGTTCAGTTTGTAGAGGTCCATCCCTTCGGTGAAAATCAGGGGGATTATCAGCAGCGCGCCGAGGATGGCTGCCTGGAGTGCGAACGCGAGGCCGGTTTGTGCCGCGCGCCTCCCGCGGGACTGAGAGTCTTCCTCGATTATCGAAGTCGAAAAGATGCTATGGTTTGGCGGCACCGGACGGGCAGCCGGGGCGAAGAAATCCTTGGACTTGCCGCTGGACGTTGAAGCGCTTTGCTGAAAAACACCTTCATTCAAGGCCGACATCTTTCATCTCCTTTTTCACTGGAAGCATTGCGGCCACGGGGTATTAAAGGAATCTCGAAGAGACCCTGAATTGAGCCCTAAGCCGCCACCGCCGGATAACTGCGGTGGAAAATCTCGATCCACGTGGAAAAGCGAGATGCGTTAACTACACTAAATATCCTCCATTAGTTTGCAGATTCGGTTCAAAAACCACAAACTCTCAATCCGAATCGATGCCATAGAAAAAGGGGATGTGGGGCTGAATTGAGGATAGCCGGGAGTGAGTGACTTCAGAGGAGAGTTGCGCGAAACAACGGAAGGTTTATTGTTACTTATTGCCTATCTGTCGCCTACCTCGGTACATCGTCGCTGTTAAACCCGATTTCAATAAGCTCGGTCGTTTCCTTCGGCGCAGGCTCGAATTTCCACTGCTGTACTGCGTCCAAAGCCGCCCTCACCAGTACCGGGCCACCACCGACTTCATGCGCTTCCTTCACGGTGCCATCTGGCGCCACCACAGCTTGAATCCGAACCTTGCCGAAAATATGGTTGCGTCGAGCGAGTTCCGGGTACCGGGGCTGCACCTTCACGGCGACTTTGCGCGCGACTGCCTGCGCTTGCGGATTGGGTTCCTGGGCAAATGCCGATCGCGGCGAGGAGACAAGGGACAGGGCCATCAGTCCGAGGCCAATCGCTACCTTCCACACATTCGCGAGCACTTTAGAGCTCCACTTTTTAGGGGATGCAAAGCCTGTACTTTCAAGATATCGCAGGATGCCGCCGAGGTCACATCATCTTGACGGAAGGTGTCTGGTCATACACCCCGAAGCACAGTTGGCGAAAACTACGGCAAATCGGGGGGCGGTCCGTCAGGATTCTGGCAATAACTCGCTGCACCGGGTAGAGTGGCTGCCACAAGCCGGGTCAAGCTAAGAATGCCCGCTTAAGGAGATCCACATGAAGAAGCTCAGCATTTGCTCAGTTCTGGTTCTGATCGGGGCCATCGTTTATGGCGTCGCGGCCCGCGGGCAGTCGGCGAGCGCAGGTAAAGCGGATCCTGTGAAAGTGGATCCCAAGCACTACAAGGTGGAGTTTGAGAATGACCGCGTCAGAGTTTTGCGCATAACGTACGGACCGGGGGAAAAATCGGTGATGCACTATCACCCTGACGGAGTCGTGGTCTACCTCACAGACGCAAACACCCGCATGACGTTTCCCGACGGGAAGACGCACGACTATCCAGGCAAGTCCGGCCAAACCTCGTGGGCGGTAGCCGGGGCGCACCTCCCGCAGAATATCGGCGATAAGAAGTTCGAAGCAATCCTGGTGGAGTTGAAGAAGTAGGCAACTGTTGCATGCAAGAGACTGGAAGGTTTGGCGGTAACCAGTGTCCAGCGGTCCGGTGACTATGCGTGCGTCTTCAGTGAACGTCGGAGCAGTACCTCAGTAACGCTGGCGAAGTGGGAATCGGAGACAAGTCACGGCTGTTCACAAATGAGGATTTGAGACACGCCAGGGCCGGGTAAGCGCAGGTATCGTCCATTCTCATCGTAGAATATATGCCACCCTTGGCTGAGATATTGAGGTAGGAGATCTGTCCTGCCCCAGACGAGCCGACCCTTTGCCACTGCTCTGCTCGCCTGATACCCCATGTGTACGTCTCGACCGATTCCGTAGTTATCAGGCTTGTCCGAAAACGCGATCCAACGGTGTTTGGCCGATACCCACTGAAGTCTCCCGTTCAATTCGATCAGAGCAGCTTGGTTGTCACCCATCGTGTGAATCTTCTCGATGAAACTCTTTGGGATATCGACCGTTGCCCCATTATTCTCGATACAGAAAGAATCCGTGCCTTCGGCTTGGACGACCCACTCGCGACCTTCGAGGTCGATCGGCACAACGGGTTTGACCTGGACTCTTGTGTAGAGCTGTAGTGCAAAGCCTTTCGGACCGTTCGGTGGTGCAGTCCTACCGACGCGATCACGCGCTTCCGTTTCGGCGTTTCTTTTCCACTCCAGCAATGATTCAGTCGTGAAGCGGGACCGGTCATTGTCCACAAGCTTCGCGCAATTCTGACACAGCCACACCCCATTGGCCGGGGCACTTCGCTCCTCTGGCAGGAGGTTAGGGTCGTATCGAGGTCCGCCGAGCGAGGCTGCTGTAATGTGTGCGGCGACTCCGAGGTTGACGGATCGGTATGGATCGTCTTGGGGACCGCTTGTCAGCGCCCGGCAAGCCGGATTCGAGCAAGTGTTCCCAACCCGTAATGCCAGCACCCTCTTCACGTTTTCCGAGAAGTCATCGCTCATGAATACGGGGACAATATACCAGAAGGCAAATGTAAGAAACGATGTCAGAAACGTGTTAACTCAACCTAACTTACAGAAGATCGGCGGGTGAGCCTGTAAGCCGGATTTTGTGCTTCGTGCGCGGCGCTCGATTTGCATCAAGACGCTGGTGCGCGCGACGCGGCGATCATTCCTCTAGGTCCCGAATCGCTCCGGGACTCAAGCAGCCTACCCGAGGGTCGCGGCGCCCGCTCTTGCGAGCGAACGCGTACGGGCCGGGCCGGCCCTCCCCTCCTATTTGGCCTTGCTCCACGCGGGGTTTTCCGTGCCCCGGATGTCGCCACCCGGGCGGTGGGCTCTTACCCCACCTTTTCACCCTTGCCAAATGCGCCCGACTCAAAGAGGCGAGCCTGCGGTTTTTCCGAAGGCTTGCCGCCGCGGTACAAGCGACACCGGCGGTTTAATTTTCTGTGGCACTTTCCGTAGCCGCAGTCCAGAAAGCCGCTTTCGCGACATCCCGAACCGCAACCCCCTGGCGTTACCAGGCGCGTTGCCCTTCGTCGACGGCTCTTGCGAGTTCACGACGATGGAGTCCGGACTTTCCTCCCGTCCGCCGCCCTTGCGGGCAGCGAACCAGCGATCACCCGGCTCACCCGCCAAGTTTGATTATAGCAGGGGAACGTCGCACGGGCGTCTGTCCGAGTGGTTTCCGTGTTGCGGCTTCCGTTTCCCGAGCTCTTTATTGACTTTATAGGCCGACCGGCATATGTTGCCCAAGCGAATCGCCCTGGGGGAATCCGATCGCGATCGACCAGGAGGCAATATGGAAAAGAGCATTCTAACGATCAGCTACTGGCTGGGCGTCTTGTGCACCGTGCTGGCAGTGACGATGCGGGTCCTCAACATGCTCGGCGTGTCGTTTTATGAGGTGATGACTCGAGGCAACCCCATTGCCTTCCGTACGTTTCTGAATGGCGCGATGCTCTTTTTTCTGGCCGCAATCGCGAGCGCAGCCTACTCCTGGCATAAGTCGCGTACCTAGCCCATCTCACAAATGCTTCGACTCGTTTGCCCTGGCCATCTCAGGGGTTAAAACTACTTTGTCCACAGGCGTTTTTGGCACGGCGCTGAAAGCCGTGAGCTGACGAGTTCCATTTATGGGATGCAATGACCGCTAACACTTACTGTGAAATCAGTTTTCCCAGCTGTTGCGGGAAAGTCTGATTTCGAGGATTACGTCGTGGCTCTCCGAGGTATGGACGAGGCAAGAAGTGCATTTAAGCAGCGCCATAAACGACTGGGCGGCTTGCTCAAGCCGTTCGTCGATGCGGACGCCGAGGGTGCGCTGGCCCGATAAGGAATCCAGCACCGCTTCGCCGCTCGAAGTTGGTATCACCAAGTACACACAGGCAGCCTAACAACGGCGGGCGGAAGTGTCCAATCGGACCTTTTGATTCGAGTGATTCAGATTTGAGCTGTGATTGGGAAGTCGAGGCTTATGTTGGGCTTCCACTGGGTACGCTCGGGCGGGACGACACCTCCGCCACCCCGATGCCGGTCCTGCTCAGGGGCGGTATCCTTCAGGGCTTCCATTTCTTCGAAGGCTTTCGAGTTGCCAGAACTGCTGAGGGCGGCCTCTAAGCCATTTTTGCGCAGACTTCGTTGGTCACCAGCTCGACAAACTCCAGATAGGTTTGCAGCGTCGCTTCGATATCAAGGGCCTTCTCTTTTACGCGGCCCTCGCGCAAATTCAGGATCGCCTCAAACGCCGAGGGATCAGCGCCGGTAAGCGAGGCGACAGCCCCGACGGCTTCCCGTTTGCCGGCAGGCTTTGGCTGCCCGAGGGCAATCAGGGCATGGCGAAACAGCGTGCAAAAAGCTGAGTTGGAGGCCACCATGATCCCCAGATGCACCTTGGGCTTTGTGGGCGCCGCCAGAATCGCCTGACGCAGGCGGAGCCAGTTTGTACGCATCTCCCGTTCCACCTGCAGCCGGTGCAACCGCAGTGAAACTTCGAAGTCCTGAAGAAAATCCGAGCCGAAAAGCATGCGGTGCTTGTCCTTCATATCCAGCAGTTCGATGGCGAAGACGTCCGCCGAGCGCCGCAGTTCATCGAGTGTGAATATGAAGGGAGACGGATTGCCCTGGCGCGTCCACCATTCCGCCGTGGAGTGAAGCTGCTCGATTTCGCGAGCACCCGCGCTTTCGACGATGCAGAGAATATTCAAATCGGAATGCTCGGCAAGGAATTCCCCGGTGACAGCCGAGCCATAGAGAACCACCGCCTTCAAATTCGCGCCCGAAGCAGCTTTTAATCGCTCCACCAGTTGTGTGAGCTTCGCTTCCATATCCGCTTAACCTCTCACCAATAGAACACACTCCCTACCAGCTGCCGCTTGCGCCGCCCCCTCCAAAAGAGCCGCCGCCGAAACCGCCAAATCCTCCGCCGCCCCCGCCGCCTCCGCCGAATCCCCCGCCCCAGCCGCCGCCCATCATCCCTCCGCCCATGCCGCCCACCATCGGCCCGACCCAGCCTCCCGGCCCCATCCGCGAGCCAGGCCCGCCCGCGCGGCGAAAGATCGAAAAGATAATGAAGATCAGGAACAGGAGCAGAAATATCTCGCTTATGCCCGACGGGGCGTTGTTCTGGCGGCGAGGCGCCGTGACGATACCGGTGAGCGTGACGCCGCGGTCCGCCGCAATCACAGTTGCCACCTCGCTGGTCATCAGCGTCACGGCGTCGTCGTAATCATTCTGGCGCAGATACGGGACAGCGTCGCGGCCGATGCCTCCCACCTTGCCGTCCGGCAGGATCGCTTCCAGTCCGTATCCCACTTCAATGCGGTAGCGGTGATCGTCCACGGCAAGAAGAATCAGCGCGCCGCGATTGCTCTGCTTGGGGCCGATTCCGAGGCGCGTGGCAAGATCGATCGAATAGTCCTCGATCGGTCGCCCGTCGAGCGATTTGACCGTCACCACGACAATTTGCGTCTGGGCCTTCTGATCCACTTCGGTGCAAAGTTCCGTAAGCCGCGCCCGCGTCGTCGCGCTCAAAACGTTCGCGAAGTCGTTCACGTAACCGCTGATTTTCAGCTGATCCGGCGCCTGTGCAAACACGCCGGTCGCGGCAAGCAAAATGACGATCAACAAGGCGCAGGTTTTCAGCGGCAAAAAGGCACGCGACGATTTCCCGTAAGTAAATGAGAAATTACGGCTTTTATTTAACGCAGCCTGAAGCGGCGACAAGGTTCGGGGCATCAAAAGTGGGAGTCTCCAGCTCATGTTAGAGCCCCTACCTCGGGGAGTCAAACGAGGAGTCACACAGGTAGTCGTGAAGCAACAAAAACAGCATGAGCGACGCGACCGATACCGATTCGACATCGCCGGCAGTGCTTATACAATGGAGACGCCCTGAAACAAATCGTCGCCGCGCAGCGTTCCCAATACATATTCCGTGTGTGCCTTCGGGCAAAAGCCTTTGGAGAGGACTGAAAAGATGAATCGAAATTCGAGGCGGGTAGCAATGGCTTTGTCGGTCATTGCATCTTTGGTGGGTTCGCTGATTGTCGTACCTGCCTATTCTCAGCAGACTGGCGCACCCCAAGCATCGCAGGCGCCACCGGCGCAGCCCGGTGGTTCAATGTCTGGTTCGGGCGCTGCCGCAGGATCGTCCCGGGCTCTGACGCTCGCGCCCGACTACTCGTTTGGCCAATCCTACTTCCCGCATTTCACCTTGCCGTACCGGCCGCTCACGCTGCCCGAGCCGCCGCTCACAAATTCGCCGCGAATCGACCAGCTGATCGTTCACGATCCCAAGCAGGGCGACAAATTGATGCTGAGTCTCGAAGACGCCATTTCCCTCGGCCTCGAAAATAACATGGACATCGCCGTGCAGCGCTTCACGCCCTGGCTCGACGAAACCGCGCTGCTCCGCGCCAAATCCGGCGTAAACGGCAGGCTCGTCTTCGATCCTGTGCTGACGGGAACGGCCTACATCTCGCAATCCTCCGTGCCGGTCAACAATCCGTTTCTTGCCGGCGTCACGTCTGCCTCCAATTCCTCCAGTACCTCTTCGGTGGCTCCGAATCTGATCAGCCACAATGGCGTCGCCAATTTCAATTACACGCAGGGCTTCGCCACTCGGCACGCAACTGCAGGTCAGTTTCGACAACACGCGCTCGTCCATCAATTTTCCCGGCGATCTCTTCAATCCGTACGTGCAAACCTCGCTGACGGTTCAGGTAACGCAGCCTCTGCTTAACGGCTTCGGCCGCCTCGCGAACACCCGGTACATTCTGGAAGCTCGCAACACGGTAAAAGTCGGCGAGTCGCAATTCGCGCAGCAGGTGATAAGCAGCGTCACGCAGGTGGCCAACGATTACTGGGAACTCGTCTACGCGCGCGAGAACGTGAAAGTGGAGCAGGCCACCGTGTTGGTGGACCAGACGCTCTATGACAACAACAAGAAGCAGCTCGCCATCGGCACCATGGCGCCACTCGATGTGATCACCGCCGAATCGCAGCTCGCTTCCGACCAGCAAGCCCTGGTGCAAGCGCAAACCACGCAACTCCAGGACGAGACCACACTGCTTGTCGCGATCACCAAAGATCCTCTCGCGATGTCTCTCTCCGGCGTGGAAATCATTCCCACCACCCCCATCCCCACGCCGGACGTTATCGAGACCATCCCGCTGCAAACGGCCGTGCAGGAGGCCTGGCAAAAGCGCCCGGAACTGCAACAGGCGGCGCTCAATCTGAAAAATGCGGGGATCGAAGTAAAGGCTACGTCGAACGCCCTGCTGCCCTCGGTGAATGTGTTCGGCTTGTACGAGCAGATCGGGCTGGCGGGATCGTCCACCTCGACCACCTCGACGGCCACCGGCTTTGCAGCGGTGCCCACCGAACCTGTGCTGTTCGCCAACGGCACGCAGGCGACCATCGGCAATCCGGCCCTGCCCGTTTTTGTGGGCGCGCAAACCTTCAGCACGGCAACCACCACCGCGCGCGGCGGCCTCGGCGATGCGTGGAGCAGCATGATCCACAACAATTACCCGACATACGAAGCGGGCATCAATCTCACCTTGCCGATCCGCAACCGCGCGGCGCAGGCCGACAACGCTCAGGCCTCGCTCGCGCAGCGCCAGCAGGAAGTGCAGTACCGGCAGGAGCAAAACACAATCGTGCTCAACGTCCGCCAGGCCCTGATCGCGCTGGTGCAGGGCCGTGCGGCGGTCACCGCCGCCATCGAAGCGGAAAAGTTCGCCCGGCAGACCCTTGACGACGAGCAAAAGAAATACCAACTCGGCGCCTCGACCAGCTATAACGTCGTGCTGCGAACGCGGGACCTCACGGCGGCCGAGGGCACGCTTTTGCGCGACCGGATCAACCTCGTCGAAGCGGAAGTGAATTTCAACCAAGCGATGGGCCGCACCCTGGACGTAAATCAGATCACCATCGCCGACGCGCGCGCCGGAAAAATCTCCCGCACGCCGAATATCCCGGGGGCGATGGACACCGACGGCGTTCGCGGAAGGTAAGCGCGCCGCCGCGCCCTTCCCTTTCTATGACTCTTCGGCACATTCTCTGGCGCCTGCGCGAGGAGTTCTATCCCGAAAAGCATCCCTACGATCTTTTGATGGGATGCGACACCTCGGGCATGATCCACTGGCGCCGCCTCGGACCCGAAGCGACCGATTACCAGGCGGTTGACCCCGACGTTTTCCGCGCCACCATGGCACATATTGCCGGACAGCCCGGCGAAGATCTTTCCCGGTTCACGTTCGTCGATCTCGGGTGCGGGAAAGGCCGCGCGCTGCTGCTCGCTGAGGAGTACGACTTCAAGAAAATCGTGGGCGTCGACTTCGCGAAACGCCTCGTTAAGATCGCGTCGCTCAACGCCGCTATCGTGGAGTCCCAGCGCATTACCGTAAGCCACGGAGATGTACGCGACTTCGATTTCCCGCCCGGGCCTCTGGTCGTCTTCCTGTACAATCCCTTTAGCGAGCGAATCACGCGAGGCGTAATGCAGCGTCTCAACTCCCACGCGCACACCGTCTACATTGCCTACGTGAATCCCCTGCACGCCGAGGCCGTTTCGTCGCAACCCGGAGCCGAGATCGTAGCGAAGGACGATTGGTGTACGATCTGGAAATTCCGCCGCGGCGCAACGGCGGACTCCGCGCAGCCCACAGGGACAATTCCGGTGGCAAGCGGATCATGGCAATGAATCCGAAACCTTCTGCCAACTCGGGATCAGCGCAGGCTCAACCGGAACGTCATCCCAGCGCCGCCGAGCGCGAGTGGCAAGAGAACACACTCGCTCCCACGCTCGCGAAATCACCCGAGCGCAGCAAGCAGTTCACCACCGTTTCCGGCTACCCGATCCGGTGTCTTTACACACCTGCCGATCTGCGCGATTGGAACGCAGAGCGCGATTCGGGCGTCCCGGGCGAACCACCCTACACGCGCGGCATCCACCCGGCGATGTATCGCTCGCGCCTGTGGACGATGCGCCAATTCGCCGGTTTCGGTTCGGCGCGCGACACGAACGCACGCTTCCGCTATCTCCTCTCGCAAGGGCAAACGGGCCTATCGGTGGCCTTCGATCTGCCGACGCTCATGGGCTACGACTCCGATCATCCCCTCGCGGAGGGCGAAGTCGGCAAATGCGGCGTGGCCATCAGTTCGCTGGCCGACATGGAAGCGCTCTTCGACCAAATTCCGCTGGCCGAAGTCACCACGTCCATGACAATCAACTCCCCGGCCGCCGCGATCTGGGCCATGTATCTCGCGGTCGCGGAAAAGCAGGGTGCCGATTGGAAGACTCTTTCCGGCACGCTGCAGAACGACATTCTCAAGGAATACATCGCGCAGAAGGAATACATCTTTCCGCCCGAACCCTCGATGCGGCTCGTTACCGACACCATCGAGTTCGGCGCGAAGCACACGCCGAAATTCAATCCCATCTCGATCAGCGGATACCACATTCGCGAAGCGGGCTCGACCGCCATTCAGGAGCTTGCCTTCACGCTGCGCGACGGAATCGAATACGTGGAGTGGGCCCTACGCCGCGGCCTCCACATCGACGATTTCGCCCCGCGTCTCTCCTTCTTCTTCAACGCGCACAACGACTTTTTCGAGGAGATCGCCAAGTACCGCGCCGCCCGCCGCATCTGGTACACGGTGATGCGCGACCGCTTCGGCGCCAAGAATCCGCGTTCCTGGGCGCTGCGATTCCACACGCAAACGGCCGGCTGTTCGCTCACGGCGCAGCAACCGCAAAACAACATCGTCCGCACGGCCGTGCAGGCGCTGGCGGCGGTGATGGGCGGCACGCAGTCGCTGCACACCAATTCGCTCGACGAGGCCTGGGCGCTGCCCACCGAAGCCGCCGCCACCATCGCCCTGCGCACGCAACAAATCATCGCCCACGAAACGGGCGTGACGAACACTGCCGACCCGCTCGGCGGCTCCTATTTCGTCGAAGCCCTCACAAACGAAATCGAACGCGGCGCCCTCGCCTACTTCGAGAAGGATCGACGCGCTGGGCGGCATGGTCTCCGCCATCGAGCAAGCCTATCCGCAGCGCGAAATTGCCGATGCGGCGTATCAATATCAATTGGCGGTCGATCGCAAGGAGAAGATCATCGTCGGCGTGAACGAATTCGTCTCCGAGGAAAAGCCCATCGAAATATTGCAGATCGATGAATCGGTGGCGCACCAACAGGCCGAACAGCTCCGCAAGTTGCGCGCCGAACGCTCGAATGAGGAAGTCGAACGGCGCCTGAAAGCGCTACGCGAAGCAGCCTCAGGCACCGAGAACCTGATGCCCTTTCTCTACGACGCCGTGAAAGCCTACGCCACGCTAGGCGAAATCACGGACGTCATGCGCGAAGTCTTCGGGGTTTACAACGAAATCTCTGTCACTTGATGAGCGCCGTGAACTCTATGGCGGCTACCCGCTACCGGGCTGACCGCATAAGGCCGACGGCGAGTGACTGGTCTTCCTGTGCAGTGCGAAACCATGTGCAGGCGACCGATTGGTAGATGCCGATCGCAAGCACTCCCGCAACCATAATACCGAGACCTACTTCGTCACAGTCAGCATGGCGATGAGGTAAGTTGAAATTGCCTGCATGGGTCACCTTCCCTTCCACGACAACAATCTTCAATAAAGGCTGGCAGTCCATACAGGCTTTTCCCACCTGCCGAGGTAAAGCCGCATGAGACCAAGATTGTCAGCCCAGCCACAATTACATTACCGCCTGCTGATACGTAAGAAAGCTGTCCAGGGGTACAGAAAACGGCCAGCGAAAGCGAAGCTGGCAGGATCGCGATTCTATAACCCCCGTCCACCCGGAAAGTTGCACCGCTACCCTTTGCACCCCCTTTTCAGTATTCTGTATCTGCATGGAAGAGAAAAAGATACGCGTGCTGATCGCGAAACCGGGCCTGGACGGCCATGATCGCGGCGCCAAAATCATTGCGCGGGCGCTGCGCGATGCCGGGATGGAAGTAATCTACACCGGCCTTCGGCAGACGCCGGAGATGATCGCCACGGCTGCGCTTCAGGAGGATGTGGACGTCATCGGCCTATCGATTCTTTCCGGCGCGCACAATACGCTCTGCCCTCGCCTGATGGACCTGCTGCGCCAGCACGGCATGACGGATGTGACCGTGCTGATCGGCGGGATCATTCCCGAAGCCGACATCCCGGCGCTGAAGAAAGCGGGCATCGCGGAAGTCTTTCTGCCGGGCACCACCACCCAAGCCATCGTCGATTTCATCCGCCAGCGCGTGGCCGCTGCCTCCCAGGGAGTTTCAGAGAAGTGAGCGGCACCATCAAAGAATCGCGCAAGGAACGCAGCCTCGACGCGCCCTCGCCGGCCGCTCAGAAGAACACCCGGCAGATGATCGATCTGCTTACCGCGATCAAGAATGAAGAAGAGAAGATTCGCCAGGGCGGCGGCGCGAAAGCCATCGAAGCGCAGCATAAAAAGGGCCGGCTCACGGCGCGCGAGCGCATCGCCAAGCTGATCGATCCCGGATCCGAATTCTTCGAACTGGGCCTCTACGCGGCGTATGGCATGTACGAGGAATGGGGCGGCGCGCCGGCGGCGGGAACGATCACGGGCCTCGGACAAGGTTGCGGGGCGCCGCGTGATGATCGTCGCCAATGACGCCACCGTCAAAGCCGGCGCATTCTTCCCGATGACCGCCAAGAAAGTGATTCGCGCCCAGAACATCGCCATCGAAAATCGCATCCCGACGATCTACCTCGTCGACTCCTCCGGCATCTTTCTTCCTCTGCAGGAGGACGTTTTCCCCGACACCGACGATTTCGGCCGCGTGTTCCGCAACAATGCCGTGATGAGCGCCATGCGCATCCCGCAGATCACGGCGATCATGGGCATGTGCGTGGCAGGCGGCGCTTATCTGCCGGTAATGTGCGACAGCATCCTGATGACCGAAGGCAGCGGGCTTTTTCTCGCGGGCCCCGCGCTGGTGCAGTCCGCCATCGGACAGAAAACCTCCGCGGAAGAGCTCGGCGGCGCGCAGATGCACGCGCAGATCAGCGGGACGATCGACTTCCGCGAGCCGGACGACGCCGCGTGCCTGAACCGCATCCGCTCGCTGGTTGAAAAGATGGGCCATCCCGCTGCGGCCCCGTTCGATCACAAGCCCGCGGAGCCGCCCGCTAATCCCGGCGATGAAATCTACGGGATTTTCTCCGCCGAACCTGTCGAAGCAATACGATATGCGCGACATCATCGCGCGTATCATTGACAGGAAAGCTGGGGGCAACAGCTTCGACGAGTACAAAGCCGAATACGGCCAGACGATCGTCTGCGGCTATGCGCGCATCGGCGGCTGGGCGGTGGGGATCGTCGCGAACCAGAAAAAGAGCGTCACGGTGGCCGCGCCCGGCACCGGCGACAAGCGCATCGAATTTGGCGGCGTGATTTACACCGAAGCCGCGGACAAAGCCGCGCGCTTCATCCTCGATTGCAATCAGAACCTCATCCCGCTGGTCTTTCTGCACGACGTGAACGGCTTCATGGTCGGCAAGGAAGCGGAATGGAGCGGGATCATCCGCGCGGGCGCCAAAATGGTGAACGCCGTGGCCAACAGCGTGGTGCCGAAGATCACCGTGATCTGCGGAGGCAGCTTCGGCGCCGGGCATTACGCCATGTGCGGCAAGGCCTACGACCCGCGCTTCATTTTCGCGTGGCCCACGGCGCGGTACGCGGTAATGAGCGGCGAGTCTGCCGCCGGCACGCTGGTCGAAATCAAGATCAAGCAGCTCGAGCGCGAAGGCAAAAAGCTGAGCGACGCGGAGAAAAAGGAACTGTTCGAGTCGGTTCGCGCCACCTACGAGTATCAGACCGATCCGCGCTACGCCGCCGCGCGCCTGTGGGTGGATGCCATCATCGATCCGGCGCACACCCGGGAAGCCGTGATCGAAGCGCTCGAATGCGCCGCGCTCAACCCGGCCATACCAGAATTCAAGACCGGGGTCTTGCAAACCTGATCGCCGCCCTTTAATTATAGAAACAGAAATTGTACAAACGGAGCCTTCTTGGAAACTGTGACGGTAGTCGAATGCCCGCGGGACGCCTGGCAGGGCCTCGCGAACATCATCCCGACGGAAGAAAAAGTAAAATACCTGAAGAGCCTCGTGTCTCTCGGCTTTCGCCACATTGACGCGGTCAGCTTCGTCTCGCCCAAGCACGTACCGCAAATGGCGGACAGCGAAGCTGTGATGCGCGAACTGAGCCAGGTAAAATCGCCTTCGGGCGAGTCACCGGACATCATCGGCATCGTCGTGAACGAGCAGGGGCTCGATCGCGCCCTTGCCACGCCCGGCGTGACCACCATCGGCTACCCGTATTCGATCTCCGCGTATTTTCGCCGCGCTAACGCCAACATGTCGCGGGCCGAATCCCGCGCGTTCGTGGAAAAGCTGCAGAAGGAAACGAAAGCGAAGTCGCGCCAGCTCGTGATCTACATCTCCATGGCGTTCGGCAACCCCTACGAGGAGCCCTGGGGGCCGGAAATCGTCGAAGACACGATGATCTGGCTCAAAGATGTAGGCGTGCGCACCGTTTCTCTCGCGGATACGGTGGGCACGGCATCGCCGGACGATGTAGCTCGCGTGTACGAAGCGGCCAGCAAGTGCGTGGCAGGCGTCGAAATCGGCGTGCACCTGCACAGCCGCCCCGATCGCGCGCCCGAGAAGATCCTCGCAGCGTACAAGGCCGGCTGCCGCCGCTTCGACGGCGCGCTCACCGGCCTGGGCGGCTGCCCTTTCGCCGGCGATGAACTCGTCGGCAACGTGCCGACGGAAACCGTTCTGGCAACGCTAGCCGCGCGCGGCGTGGCAACGGGAATCGATACGAAGTCGCTCGCCATCGCCTGCGCGATGACCGGCGAATTGCGCGAGCGCTACGCCCACGCACCGACGCCCGAAGCGGCAAAGCCCAACTAGCCGCCCCCAAGATGAGCTACGAAACACTCCAACTCGAGCACAAAGGCGAAGTCGCCACCCTCACGCTCAATCGCCCGGGGAAGCGCAACGCCATCTCCCCGCAAATGATTGACGATCTGCTGGTGGCGCTCCAGGAAATCGAAAGCAGCGCCGCGCGTGTGGCCATCATCACCGGAGCAGGCAAGGCCTTCTGCGCGGGAATGGACCTCGAAGCGCTTCGTTCGCTGGCAGCCCATTCGATCGAGCAAAGCCTCGCGGACTCGCGCCTCTTCGCGAATCTGCTCTACCGCATTTACAGCTTCCCCAAGCCGGTCATCGCCGCCGTCAACGGCGCGGCCATCGCTGGTGGCTGCGGAATCGCCACGGTCGCCGACTTCACGCTGGCGGTGCCGGAAGCGAAGCTCGGCTACACCGAGGTCAAGATTGGATTCATACCCGCGATCGTCTCCGTGTTCCTGCGCCGCCAGACCGGAGAAAAAATCGCGCGCGACCTGCTGATCAGCGGCAGAATCATCGACGCCGCCGAAGCACACCGCCTCGGCCTGGTCGCCGAAATCGTCCCTTCGGATAAGCTATCCGCCCGCGCGCACGAGTTTGCTGGTATATTGCTCGCGGCGAGCCCCACGAGCATCACCCGCACGAAGCGCCTGCTCCTTGGATATGAAGAATCTGCCCTGAAAGCGGAGCTGGAAATGGCGATCCGCGAAAACGCCGCCATTCGTTCCACCGCGGATTTTCGCGAAGGGCTTTCCTCATTTCTGGAAAAACGCCAACCCCGCTGGCCGGGACGGTAGCGGTAAACGGTAAACGATCCGAATGAAAGATTATTCCGAAGCGATCACGCGCGTGCGCTACGCCGAAACCGATCAGATGGGCGTGGTGCACCACGGAAATTATTTCACCTGGTTTGAGATCGGGCGCGTCGAACTCTGCCGTGAACTCGGCTTCGAGTACAAGCAGATGGAAACCGAGGACGACAGCTTCATCGTCGTCGCCGAGGCCCACTGCCGCTACAAGCGCCCCGCGCGCTTCGACGATGTTCTCGAAATCCGCACCCGCGTCACCCAATCGCAGCGCCGCACCCTGCGCTTCGGATACGAAATTCTTCAACCAAGCTACCGGTGAACTGATCGCCACCGGCGAAACCCTGCACGTGATTTGCGACAGCCTCGGCCGGCCGAAATCCCTGCCGGAGAAATATCGCCAGTTTTTCCCGTCCTCGAACGGGGCCGCCGGCGATGCCGCGTCCGAGGAGAAATCCACCTCGGAGACCGAACCCACCGGTCGCTAGCTAGCGCCGCAGCCGAGGAAGTTTCCTCTACAAAAAAAACACGGCGGAAACCGCTCCGCCGTGCCCTCTTGAAATTACCGCCATGAAATCAAACGCGATTTCGCTCTACTTGCCCCCGAGCTTGCGACTAATCGCCGGGGCCTTTGCCTCGCTGACCCAGCGATCTCGCCAGGAATGTGCCAAAACGGTACCCGGCGATGTATTTAAAAGGCGCCGTGCCGAGCGAATAATGCCCGCACGGCAATAACAGGCTCTTGATCTCCACACCGCGCCCGCGCGCTGCATCCAGAAAAGAATTCGTGAACTCGGGCCAGAATGTCGGATCGTAGCTGCCGCTCACGGTAAAAATCTTTTTCCCGGCACCCTCCAGCTTCGAGATATACGGAAACGGACTGATCGGCGACCAGTAATGCCGGGCCTCTTCAGGCGATATTTTCGCGCCCAGCGATTCCCACACGTTCATCGTCGTCAAGCCGTTCGCCACCACGTCGCCAAAATAAGTCGCCACGTGCAGAAACGCCCCGGCCCGCAAAGCAGGCTCGTGGCACATGGTGATGAACGCAATGGACGAGCCGATGCTCGTCCCCAGAATGCCCACCGGAGAATATCCCTGCGATTCGAGCCAGCGGACGGTTCGCCGCGCGTCCACCACAGCCTGGCGGTTGGCCTGCAGCGTCAGGCCGATATCCGCGCTGATCAAATGATCGGCGCGCGGGTGCCCGGGAATCGCCCGCCGGTCGTGGTAAGGCAGGCTCATCTTGATCGCGGTGAGGCCGAGGCGGTTCAGATAGCGGCAGATGTCCTGCTGCTCCTCCCATCGCGCGTTCCATTGAGCCAGTACGACCACCGCCGCCTTGCGGCGCCCGGGAAACAATTGCCCGTAGACGCGATTATTCTCCTTCCACGGCGACGCGACCGCGCTCGTAAATGTGAGCACGTTATCTTCGAGCTTGTAGTCGTCAGCGGGAGGCGCGGCAAACCACTCGTCGCTGGCCGCGACGCGTGGTTTCCACAAAGCGGTTGAGGAAGCCCGCCGGATCGGGATCGTTCGGATCACCGCCGATGTGTTCGAGTCCCCAGGAGAAAGGCAGCAACCGGCGATTGGGCTCCTGCGCCCACCGCATGTGCTCATATCTTCGGACTTTTTGTTCGAACCAGGACTTCATCGCAGACTTCGACTATAGCCGACCCAGCGCCGCAATCAAAATCGCGGCACGCCTTTATCCCTCGCCGGAGGGTACTCCTAACTTTCTAAAGGGACGGAGTTTAGTCGATCCCCTAGCGTTAGCAGTCGGGCACGGCCGCCGCGAGCCCGCTTGAGCGCCCGGATGGGATGTGGCAGATTCAAACAGTGACTCCCCCGCTGCTGATCGGCGCCTTCGTATTTCTATTCGGACTCGTCATTGGCAGCTTCCTGAACGTATGCATCGTGCGCATCCCGGAGCGGAAGTCCATCGTTTCGCCCGCCTCCGCCTGCACCAGTTGTGGCGCCGAAGTTCGTCCCTACGACAATATCCCGGTGATCAGCTACCTCGTGCTCGGCGGCAAGTGCCGACTCTGCAAAGCGCCCATTTCGTGGATGTATCCCGTAGTCGAACTGCTCAACGCCCTTCTCTTCCTCGCGTCCTATCTTGCTTTTGGACTCACGGCGGAGGCCCTCAAGTGGGCGGTATTTTCGTCCCTGATGATTGTGCTAGTCTTCACCGATCTGCGCGAGCGCATCCTCCCCGATGCAGTGAATTTCACGGGATTCGGAATGGCCGTAGCTCTTAGTCTCTTCACGAAGCCAGCAGACGGCACGGCCCTCCTGCTAACAAGTCACCTATTCTCCGCGCCTCTCCCTCCGCCCGTGCTCTCACTTGCCGATTCACTCTTAGGGGCCGCAGCGGGCAGCGCGTTCCTGTGGCTGGTCTCCGAGGCGTACTTCCGCTTGCGAGGCCGCGAAGGGATGGGACTGGGTGACGTAAAAATGATGCTCATGGCTGGCGCGTTCCTGGGAGTGAAGCGAACGCTGCTCACCATCTTCACCGGTTCCCTGCTCGGCAGCGTTCTCGGCATCGCCTTCATTCTCGCGAGACGCAAAGGCTCGGACTACGAATTGCCGTTCGGCACGTTTCTCGGGATAGCGGCGCTGGTCGTGGTCTTTTTTGGAACGCCGGTCGTAAACTGGTACCAATCGACGCTGCTGATGCGCTGACCCATGAATCAGCGATGAATCAACGATGAATCAATCCTTTCCCACCCACGCAATCGTCCACGGCGGCGCTCAGATACCGTCGCTGGGAATCACCTACGTCATCGTCACGTTCGTAGCGCTGGTTGCGGTGATCGGAGCCTTTGCCGTGCTGGCCCGCAAATTCCTGCGAGGCGGCGCTGCAACGTCAGGCGACGAATGGTCCAAGCCAAAGTCGTCCAGCGGAAACGCGGACGCGTTCATGGCCGCTTCGATGCAGGGCGTCATCGAAAAACTGCGCGCGCAGGAAAAGGAACTAGCGCGCCTGCATCTCGTCGCCCAGGAGCGCGCCCAGGAATCCGAACGCCTCACGGAAGAAGTCACCCGCAACATGCCCACGGGGCTTTTGCTCGTAAACGCAACAGGGGCGATCGGCACCGCGAATCCCGCGGCGGAGCAAGCGCTCGCCATGCGCCCGCTGCAGTATCGCTCGTACAAGGAGATTCTCGGCGTTGACTCCGACCTCACGCAGATGCTCGCCGCGTGCCTGAGCGAAGGAAAGACATTCCATCGCGGCGAAGTGGAGCATCTCACCCGCGACGGCGAAGTCCGTCGCCTCGGCGTGACCATTTCCCCGATTTACCGCCATTTGCGCAACAGCGTCCGCGTGAATCACGGCAATCTGGCCGATTCCCGCGGCGCGCCCGAGATGAAGATCAGCGGCGCTCTCTGCCTGATGAGCGATCTCACCGAGCTGACCGCCCTCCAGAAGCAAATCCGCTGGAAAGAGAATCTGGCGGCGCTCGGCGAGATGTCCGCGGGCATCGCCCACGAATTCAAGAATGCCCTGGCCACGATTTCAGGCTACGCGCAGATGATCCGCAGCGAGGCGCAGCCCGGCGACATCCACGAATCCGCCGAACGCATCCTCGACCAGACGCGCTCGCTCACCCATGTGGTCACCGAATTCCTGCGTTTCGCCAAGCCGCTCGAAATCTGCTATGAAACTGTCGCGATGCAGCCGCTAGTCGAACGCATCGCCGAGGACGTCCATGAGACGTTCCCTCAATGCACGGTCGAGTGCGAAGGCGCTTTTCTCGATCTCCCGGGAGACGAAGCCCTTCTCCGGCAGGCCCTGCTGAACCTGGCCCGCAACGCGGCAGAGGCAGGCCGCGACGCTGGCCAATCCCCTCGCGTCCTGATCTCCGGAACATTGGAAGAGCTGGGCGGCCGAAAATGGCAGCGCATCTGCGTAGCGGACAATGGGCCCGGAATCCCCGAACGCGATCTGCCCAAGATCTTCCTGCCCTTCTATACCACCAAATCGGAAGGCACCGGCCTGGGGCTCGCAGTAGTGCAGAAAGTCGCCCTCCAGCACGGGGGCAGCATCGAGGCCCGCAATAGCCAGGGCGGAGGCGCCGAGTTCCTCCTGTGGTTACCTTTGCGGCAGGAGCCCTCGCCCTCTCTATTCCCCTCGCAAGCCGCCAGCATCTAAACTAAAGGGCAGGCTATTCGCCCGGATACTGCCTCCCAGGAGGCTCAATCAATGCTTCGACTTCTTAGGCTTTCGGCTCTCATCGTAACGATTGCTCTTCCGACGACGGGCTGGTGTCAGCAGACCGACCCTAACCAGGAAAAACAGTCGGTCCATGGATCGCAGGGCCGGCAATCAGTTCCCCCCTCCGGTTCCACTTCGCAGGACGACGCCAAGACGACCGTGGTGCAAGGTTCCCCGGACGCGACTCCCGCTCCCCAGACCGGCTCGATCGCCGCGGCTGCGCGCAAGGCTCGCGAGCAGAAAAAGGAATCTTCCAAGGCTCCCAAAGTCTTCACCAACGAAAATATCCCCACTTCCGGCGGAATTTCCTCTGTGGGCGAGACATCGTCGGCGGCGCCTGACAACAAATCGGCAGCTGGCGCTGGAAACGCCAGCAGTGCAAGCAATGACGAAAAAGCCTGGCGCGATCGCTTCGCCAAGCTGAATCACAAGCTCGACCAGGACAAGCAGGATCTCGACGTGATGCAGCGGGAGCTCGGCACGCTCAACTTGCAGTATTACAACGATCCCGTGAAGGCCATGCAACAGCAGCTCTCCCGCGACGACATCAACAAGAAAACCGCCGATATCGACGCCAAGAAAAAACAAATCGAGGCCGATCAGCAGGCCATCGACGACGCCCAGGACGAACTCCGCAAATCCGGAGGCGATCCCGGCTGGGGTCGCTAACACGCGGCCATGGAACCGGTCCTACTTGTCGAAGACAAGCCCGAACTGCGGGCCATGCTCCGCAAGGCGCTCGAACGCGCCGGATATTCGGTGGAGGAAGCGCCCGATGGAAATTCCGCGATCGACAAGGTTCGCAGCCGCCGCTACCTGCTGGTTCTTTCCGATCTAAAGCTGCCTGGCAATTCCGGGATCGACGTTTTGCGAGAAGCCCGGCGCGTCGATTCCACGCTTCCCTTCATCATTCTCACGGCGTACGGCTCCGTGGAAGAAGCCGTCACCGCGATGAAGGAAGGCGCCTACGATTTCATCCAGAAACCCGTGGACCTGGACCACTTGAAGATCCTTCTCGAACGCGCGGCGAAGCAGCAGGAATTGCTGCGCGAAAATCTGCTGCTCCGCGAAGAATACGCAGCGCGCTACGGCTTCCCACGCATCGTCGGCGATCACCCCTCGATGAAAGAAGCCAGCCAGATGACCCAACGGGTCGCCGCCACCGATTCCACCGTGCTGCTGCTCGGAGAAAGCGGCACCGGGAAGGAACTATTCGCCCGGGCGATTCATCATCTCAGCCCGCGAGCCGCTCAGCCCTTCGTCGCGCTGAACTGCGCGGCCATTCCCGAAGGTTTGGTCGAAAATGAACTCTTTGGCCATGAGCGCGGCGCCTACACCGGAGCGGGAGCGCGGAAAATCGGAAAACTCGAACTAGCCCACCGAGGCACTTTGTTCCTAGACGAAATCGGCGAGCTGCCGCTGGCGATCCAGAGCAAGCTGCTGCGGGTGCTTGAGGAAAGGCGCTTCGAGCGCGTCGGCGGCACGCAGGAAATTGAAGTCAGCGTGCGAATCGTGACCGCCACGAACAAAGACCTCCGCGCCGCTGTTGCCGACAAAACCTTCCGCGAAGACCTGTATTTCCGCATCGCTGCGGTGCCCATCACCATTCCGCCCCTGCGCGACCGCGGAGACGACGTGATTCTTCTCGCGGAACATTTTCTCGACCGCTTCAAGCGCGAGTTCCGCAAGCCAGAGCTTTCTCTGGCGGACGACGCGCGCACGCGGCTGGGAACCTATTCCTGGCCGGGAAACGTTCGCGAATTGCAAAATGCCATCGAGCGCGCAGCCATCCTGGGGAACGGTTCGGAGATCGATACAATCGCCTTACGGTTGCCCGCCCCGAAGCCCGCCCCCGAAGAACTGCCCGACGGAATGCTCGAAGAGCAGTTTCTGTGGGAAGGCCCGCTGGAAGAGGTGTCCCAGCGCGCTGTAACTCACGTGGAACGCTTCAAAATACAGAATGCCCTTCGCGAATCCAAGTGGAACAAAACACGCGCCGCCGAAAAGCTCGGCGTCTCCTACAAAACCCTCCTGCACAAAATCCGCGCCCTGGGCCTCGAGAATTAAAGCGCTATTTTTCGCCGCTGTTTTTTTTGTGCCGCCGCCCTCTTCGCCGCTGCCTTTCCGCCACTGCCTTTGCTTTTCCTCGTCATCCTGAGCGCAGCGAAGGATCCCTCTTGCCCTTCGCCTTCGCCTTCGCCTTCGCCTTCGCCGTTGCCGTTGCTGTGGCATTTGCGGGTGCCCCACTCTTCGGTTTCAAGGGTGGGTGCTCCGCCTTTTGCTGCCGCTGGTTTTTCCGCCGCTGCCTTTGTTTTTCGTTGTCATCCTGAGCCCATACGCGCGAAGCGCGGATGGGTGAGGGACCTGCTTCTTCTTTTCGCTGTCAGGCGTTCTCGCCTGTCAAAGCTTCGGCGCGCCAGGGCGTCGCCCCCTGGGAAAACCAATCTCCCGATTGGCGTTTTGTCTCACCTCTGCGCCGCAGTCCGCCCTTCCTCGCAGCGCTCATCATGAGCGCAGCGAAGGATCCCTCCTCGATTCCGGAATGAAGCAAGAGAGATTCTTCGCGTAATAACCGCGTTCAGAATGACTCGGTTCTGGCTTTTGGGGATTACCGAAATCCTGCTGCGTGGAAACTTAGCCGAGCAGCTCGACCAGCACCTCATTTGAAACCGAAAGCCGATCGGGCGCCAGACGCAGACGCGTTCCATCCAGCTCAACCAGCCCTTGCGATTGCAGATTGGTAATTCGCTCGCGCAAATCCCCGATGCGGCCAGGCAGCTCCGCATCGTAATCGCGTTCGATACGCCCCAGATCAATGCCATCGAGCTGCCTTAAGCCAAGAAAGAATTCCTCTTCGAGCGCCTGCTCCGCTGTCACGCCTTCGATTTGCTCGCGCGGCGAAATTCCCTTCTCGATGCAGTCCACGTAGCGCGCCGAGTCATGAAGGTTGGCCCAGCGCGTGCGGCCGTCAAAGGAGTGCGCACCCGCACCGAAGCCAAAGTAGGATTGGCGGCGCCAGTATTTCAGATTGTGCTGTGACCGGAAGCCCGGCAGCGCCCAGTTCGAAATCTCGTAATGCTCGTAGCCGCCGGCGGCAAGCCGCGCGCAAGCGGATTCGTACGATTCGGCGATGGCATCGTCGCTGGGAATCGCACCCGCGCTGTAACGACTTCCGCCCGCCAGCGACTCTTTCCCCAGGCGGCTGCCCTCGTCGATTTCCAGCATGTAAATGGAAACGTGCTCCGGGCGGAGGTCCAAAAGCTCGCTGAGGGAACCTTCCCAGGATTCGCAAGACTGGTGCGGAAGCCCGGCAATCAAATCGACGCTGATATTTCGAAAGCCCGCGCAACGAAGCGTTTCAACCGCGCGATAGATGTCCGCGCGCCGGTGCATCCGACCGGATGATTTGAGCTCCCGATCATCGAACGACTGCGCCCCCAGGCTGATCCGGTTGAAACCGGCAGCCAGCCAGGCCGCCGCCTTCTCCGCAGTAATTGTTTCCGGATCAGCTTCCAGCGTAATTTCCGGTTGCACCGCAACCCCGGACGCCGCAGTTCCAGTCGCCGCAAAACCCGCGCGCAGACGATCCACCATCTTCGCCAAATCAGAGGGCTCGAGCAGGCTAGGCGTGCCGCCTCCGAAGTAAACCGTGTCGACCACATTCTCCGTAGCGCCAGCGCCGCCGTTCTCTTCAGCTGCCAGCGCAATCTCGCGGCAGACCGCATCGGCATAGGAGCCGTAGCGGTCGCGCGAGACTACGCCTGTGTGGAAATTGCAGTAGGTACACTTCGTCTGGCAGAACGGTACCTGAATATATATGCCAAGGCTCATCGTTGGTAGGAATTGTACCGCGATCTCGCGCCTGCAGGGCTATTGCGGAGGATCGGGAACGATCTTGACGTGCAGCTCGCGCGAGCGCGGCCCGTCGAATTCGGCGAAGAAGATCACCTGCCAGCGGCCGAGGGCGAGGCGGCCGCCTTCGATCCAGATCGTTTCCGAGGTGCCGATAAGCGCCGTCTTGATGTGCGAATCGGAATTGCCTTCGGCGTGACGGTAGTCGCCTTTGTGCGGAATCAAGCGGTCGAACGCCGCTTCCATGTCGCGCGCGACGTCGGGATCGTCACCTTCATTCACCATCACACCGGCGGTCGTGTGCGGAACGTACAAGTGGCAAACACCGCTGACGCAACCCGAGGCGCTTACAATCTTTTCGATTTCCCCTGTGACGTTTTTCAGCTCGGTGCGCCGCGACGTTCGTATCTTCAACCTGTGCGTACCGGAGACCACTTTTTCGCTCATGCGCGAAGTGGTCCGGTCAGGCCAGCTCGTCGGCCGATTTCGCGCCGTAAAAAGCAAACCAGGGTTTAGCTTCCTTCAGGCGCGAATTGACGTTCTGAATGTTCTTCACGCCCTGGTTACCCAGCCAGTCCTCAAGAGCCCTCTCGCCGTGCTGCGCGTAAACCGGGATGGCATCCTTCCAGGTGGCGCGGCCGCACAGCACTCCCGAGTAATTCACACCGGTTTCCGACGCGAGTTCGAGCGTCTCGAGAAACACGTCATTGCTCACCCCAGCCGAAAGAAAAATGAAAGGTTTCTTCGCCGCGGCGGCGGAATGCCGGAAATATTCTTTGGCCTGATCGCGCGTGTAAGCGGCGTCGCCCTTGCACGCCTTGCTTCCCGCGACATAGGCCATGTTCACCGGCACTTCCACTTTCAGTACGTCCACGCCGTATTGCGGCTTGGAAAATTCCTCCATGCTTTGCGTGACGATCTCCGGCTTCTTGCGCGCGAAGCCGATGGTCTTCTCGTCCCCGCCCTCTTCGTAACCGACGAGCTCCAGGAAAAACGGAACATCGACGGCGGCGCATTCCGAGCCGATGCGCTCCGCCCAGGCGTGCTTGATCTCGTTGATTTCGGGAGCGTCGAACGGCGTGTAATAGAGGAGGATCTTGATGCAATCGGCGCCTGCCGCAACGAGCCGGCGCACCGACCAGATGTCGAGCAGATCGGGCAGGCGGCCGGGCTTGGTGTTGTCGTAGCCGCTGTTCTCGTAGGCGAGCAGGAGGCCGGCGTTCTTGGCCCGCTCCATGGACGCGGGAAGGCCGTACTCCGGGTCGAGCAGGATTGCGCTGGCATAGGGCGTCAGGACGCGCGTGACGGCGGTCTTGAACTCCTCGAGCATTTTCGCGGTGATTTCCTTTTTGTCGACGCCCTTCTCTTTCGCGATGGAATTTTTCAGCGAACCGCGCTGGTCCATCGCCGCAGCCGCAATCACGCCGCTGGCGTTGGACACGGCCTGCATTCCTTTTCGCTTGCCCGGCGATACCTTCATGATGTCACAGCCTCCGTGAATGTGAGCGAAACTGCTATTCGCGCCCAATTCTAACATGGGAAATTGAAAGCGCACTTGCCCGATTGGGAGGCAAATCGATTCGGCGATTGGCATTACTCAACCGCCGTAGATTATTTCAGAACGACGACGTGATGCTGCTGGCCGCAGGACGAGGCGTCCGTGGAGCCGGGCGCGGGGCTCGCGCGCATAAGATCGTCGAGAAACTCCAGCCCGTATTCGGCCAGAAACGGCAGCGCGCACAGGGTGCGCTCCTGAAGGCCGCGATGCGGGTAGAGCGAATCGACGAGGATGCGCTCGTGGCGGTCGAGCACGCCGGTGCGGAAGTTTTCAGCCTCGGCGGCCTTCCCTTTCAGCTTCGCGAACTGGTACAGCATCTTGCTTTCAGAGGATTCGAGCATCCCGAGAAGGGACGGATCGAGTTTCTTGAACGGCTCCTGGTAATTTTTCAACAGGCCGCGGAGCGCTTCTTCGTCCGCTTCGAACCGGCGCGCGAGGTCCGAGGGCAATGACTTGGATTCCATCTTCTTGCGGAGATGCTGCCGCCCCTGAAAGAAATCACGTAGATCGAGGCCGTATTTTTCGAGCAGGTTCGCAACGGCGGGCTGCACGATCGTGAAGCTGGCGCGCGGCAGAATCGCGGGCATGCGGCCGAGAATTTGTTTGTAGACAACCTGCGCCTGCGCCATGTAAGCGACTTCCGCCGGTCCCCCGATATACGCCGCGGTGGGAAGTAGGGTGTCCTGAATGACGGGGCGCAGAAGCGCATTCGGACTGAAATCCTCGGGCGTTTTTTCGATCAGCGACGATAACTCCTCGCGCGAAAAGGAAGACTTCCCGGCGTGGAAATTTCCGTTATGGCTGCGAACGGGCTCCCTTTTCCCTTCCACGGTGTAGAAGAGAAGCGTGGTCTCGCGTGTGACCTTCACCTGTGCGTGGAAGTCGCGCTTTTCCAGCTCTTTCGACCGGTCGAGGAGCGCGTTGCGCAGCGTTTCTTCTTGATCGAGAGCTTTGCGAAAAACAGGAGCCATCAGGCGATGCAGGCGTGCGTCTAGTTGATCCATGAATATAATTCCGCGCCCAGCCAGCAGCCGCGCCATCAATTTGCCAAACGCCAGGCCGTACGGCTCACCCCCTACGCATGATTCGCGAAGCACGCGCGTAATCTCGTCGGCAAAACCGCCTTCCAGCGTCTGAGAGGCCGTCGCAACGAGGGCTTCGATCTCCGACGGAAAGCGGACTTCGCCGACGCGCTTTCCCACGTCCTCCGCTGGCGTCGGCAGGGAGTATTCGGCCAGACCGCTTCGCGTGTTCCATACCGAATGATTCACCTCATCGAGATCATGGTCCTCGGTGGCAAGCCAGAACACCGGCACGGCGTCCGTTCCCCTCTGCGTGAGCCGCTCCGCAGTGCCGATGGCCGAGATCGCTTTGTAGAGCGTGTAGGCGGGTCCGGTGAAAAGTCCGACTTGCTGACCGGTGACGATGGCGGCGGCGCCTGCGGCGAGCCGGTCGATGTTTTTGTGGGTCGCGGTATCCGCGCCAAAGAGGCGATTCTGATCGCGCAGCACCTCGACAAGAATGCTGCGAGCCGATGCGTCCAGACGAATTTCGCGGGCCGCAGCGTCGATTCCGGCCTCGGTGGGCGGATGAGAGTAGTACGAAGCTACCTGCTCGAAATCTTCGAGAAAGGAGGAAAAGAGCTTGGTCGTGTCAGGGATGTCGCGAAACGAAAGACAGTGAGACTCCATCGAGGAAGTCATGATACACGCGGCTCAAACATGCGGCAACACGGCCGCGTCACGCTTTCACCTGGCTGGTGTTCCCTGCCGCGACCGTCTCTTGAGCGATTCCCGGCACGATTCCCGGCACGATTCCCGGCGCCACGGACGCCAGCATTTCGTCAATCTCAGCCTTGGCCGATGCGTTCACCGGGAGCAGCGGGGGGCGCGCGGTCCCCCCGTAGAATCCCACCGAGTCCATCGCGTACTTGAGACCGGCAATGCCGTGGCGCGGGCCGAACAGGTTTGCCGCAGAGACCAGCTTCCGCTGGGTCGCTTGCGCGCGAGACGAATTCCCTGCTAGCGATGCTTCGTAAGATTCGACGCAGAGGTCGGGGAAAGCGCAGGCAACGGCGAGCACGGCGCCCGTGGCACCCTTCTGCAGGGATTCATGCAGGATGGAGACCGCTCCGACCAGCAATTGGAAATCTCTGGGGGCGGCTGCGATGATCTCCGCGATTCCTGCAAGGTCTCCCGAGCTGTCTTTCATCCCGATGATGTTCGGATGGGTGGCGACGCGCGCAACGACATCTGCCTTGAGGGTGAGTTGCGTAAAAATCGGCACAGAGTAGAGCAGGATGGGGATGCGGGAGGCGTCCGCCACGCGCAGGTAATACTCGGCAAGGGCGTCGGCGGTCATTTGCGGCTTGAAATAATGCGGCGTGCGGACCAGAGCCGCGTCATAGCCGAGAGCAGCAGCTCGGTTGGTATGCTCGATGGTCTCGGCAGTCGATTCGGCGCCGGTTCCGGCGATCAGGAGCTTGCCTGGGGCTGCGGCTTCTTTTGCCGCTTCCCACACGCGCTCCACCTCGTCCCACCGTAGTAATACGGACTCCCCGGTAGAACCGTTCACTACGTAGCCAGCCAAGGCGGTCTGGTTATAGCGGGCGATGTTCCGGCGGAGACCCTCCAGATAAAGGTTGCCGTCAGGCGCAAAAGGCGTGGTGAGGGCGGGAAAAATCCCCCTGAGAATCATGCGAGGCATGGGACCTCGGGGCAGCGCGGGCGCGCTAAAAAGTCGCCGCGGCGGGATTCCTTATAGTGTCGAGTGAGCAAGGCACCGATTGGTTGTTTCCAACGACTTACGTGTGATTCCGTTCGTCCATGTGTGTCGAGTGAGCAAGGACCAAAAACGAGTGAAAAACGGGTCGGCAGAGACTCAGGAAGCGGCCTCTTCGCCCTGAGAATTTCTCCGAATTGTGCGGCTCGATTCGTCATGTTCCCCGATTACGCTAGCACAACGAAACGGGGATGCAAGGACCTGTTTGTCGTGGCAAAGGGAAACCCTGTGAAGTCAACCGCTCGTGCCCAACGGCTCACTTGCTCGAGCACCGGGTTGCGGGAGGAAGGGGGCGAAGGCGGCGATCAGGGCTGTGCTGAAGGCCTGCTGGCGCGTAATCAGGCCTCCTGTGAGCACGCCCCAGGCTCCCTGACCATCGCGGATGCCCTGCGCTCCGGCAAAGGCATCGATTGCCTCGGATAGCTCGACGCCCTGGTCAACCACCTTTGCCGCGAGGGCATCCGGCAGCACGATTCCGCCGGATTGGCCGAACGAACCCCTGCCGCCACCGTCCGTCACGTAGGCCCAATTCTGGAGGAAGACGTGGCGCTGGCCGCCGGTGCTGACCACGTCGAGTCCACCCTCCAGGCCCACAAAATAGCTCCAGGACTCGTTGTTCTGGCGCGCGAGGGCAATGAGGGCTTCGGCACGCTGCCGGGCACCGGACATGGTGTCCTCGCGTGTGAGCGGGGTGTGCCGCACTCCGCTGGGCACATCAAAACCACGCACTTCCATAGCTGCATCCGGAGACAAGCGATGATGGATCAGCAAGCAAACTTCACGGACGGCATCAAGCTTCGGACGGCGGGTGCTGCCTACGGCAACTACCAACGTCTGAGTAGTATTACGGTTCAAGCTGGAGGAATCAGCGCCGGTCAAACTCAAAGTTCCTTCTCGCCGACAACCGCCGATGGGGGCTCGCCTTGCAGGCCCATGCGCTGGCGCGAGGAGAACATGCTTCCCTTGGCGTCCTCTGATGGGGCGAAGGCGAGGAAGCCCAGAGGGGATGGCACGTCGTCGTAGATGGCTTCCATGCCGCCGCGCATGAAGTAAGTCTCGTGCCAGAAGCCGGTGCCGCCGGAGTCGCGCAGAAAATCCTTCCACCAGCCGCGGTGGAAGCCGGAGCGAGTCCACGCCTCGAGGGACGAAAAATCGCGCCAGTATTGGCGCATGCCGACATGCAGGGGAAACAGGGAGAACAGCACACTCTCGTGGAGGAGCAGGCCATCGGGCTTTTCGGCCACCGACTTCTGGATCTGAGGGCCCAAGGTAAACAGGCGCTCCAAACCCGCCAGGCGGTTGACGCGCATCCCGAGGTAGATGACCACGAGGTCAGGGTAACCGGAGAGGTCGACGGTCTGGCGGCTGACTCGCGCGGTTGTCATGAGCGCCTCCCATATGGGCGTGGGTAATGAATCCCCTCTGAGAGCGTATGGCGGCATCCCTGGTTCGTCAATTGAGAAGCGGGGACGACCGCAGCGGGCCGGAAGCGCGAGACTTGAAACCGCTACTCTTTCCAGAGCTGGGTTTGGCGTTCGCGGGAGAAGCGTGTGGCGAGGAAGGATTTGAGGCCTTCGACGGAAGAAAATACCTGGTCGGAGCAGCCGAGGGCCCAGCCACTGATCTCTTCGACCGGCACCGAAGCGATCAGATAGACGGGAATGCCTTTGCGGTGGGCGGCGGTAAGTTCCGCGGCCGTGCCGCCACCCTGAACGGCTCGGAATCCCAAAAGCAGATCATGTAATCGGCTTTGCGCTCGATGAGTTCCAGGTCGAAAGCGATGATTTTGCGGATGACGCGGCGGAAACGGTCCAGGTCGGTCATTTTCCAGCGGCGGAAATTGGCGACTTCGTCCTGGCTGAGGTTCTTTTTCTCGTCCTCGGCAGGATCGTAGACGCGATGGCCCAGCTGGTCCTGCAGGAAGGGCGTCAGTTTACGCCGCCACAACCTGCCGCCGCCTTCGGCGAATTCGATAGGGCCTGAGAGGTAAGCGAGCATACGCTGGGAACGGCAGACTAGCACGCGGAGGCACTGTTGACTACCGCATCACCTGTGGAAAAAAGCGGAAAATTTGGAGCGGGATAAGGGAATCGAACCCTCGCCTCGACCTTGGCAAGGTCGCGTACTACCACTATACGAATCCCGCCCACGGGGAAACTCGCAGCGAAGTAATACTTATAGCACGCGACTCGGAGCCCGAGCAAGGGTTGGAAGAATAACTTCTGCGCGTCGTGCCGATACCTGCGAATAGCGCGGCCAGCGCAATAAAATCCCCAAGCAGACTTGGCCTTCGCCGCCCTTTCGTAAATTCAGCACTCAGAGCTTGTAGCCGATCTTGCGGACGAATTCGCGGCGGCGCTTGGCGTCCTCGGGGCCTTCCACGCCCTGGGCGGAGCTGCCGTCGATTACGCCTAAGACGCCGCGGCCTTGTTCGGTCTGGGCCACGATGACCTCTACGGGATTCGCCGTAGCGCAGAAGATGTTGCAGACCTCGAAGCAGTCGCGGACGCGGCTGAGGAGGTTGATCGGATACGCCTGCCTGATCAACAGAACGAACACATGGCCGGCCCCGATGGCATGGGCATTGGCGACGGCGGCCTCGCGAAGCTCCTCGTCATTCGATTCGACGCGGATCAGGCAGGGGCCGGAGGCCTCGTTAAAGGCTACTGCGAATTTGGCGCCCGGCACGGTATTGACGACGACTTCGTAGAGATCCTCGGCCGTTTTGATGAAATGCGACTGCCCCAGGATGAGATTGGCGTTCTCAGGAATGCGCAATCGTACAGACAGGATTTCCATTTTTTATCTCCGGACGGTAAAAAGTTCCCACATTTGGAATACGTAAGCGGCGGGCGATTGTGGCTCAGGAAAAAAGCTTTCAAAAACGCCCATTATGCGCATGAAGCATAAATAGAAAAGCACATGTGTCAATGGAAATCGACGTGCTCAGAAATTCATGAAGCTGGCTCTCGGCGGCAGCATCTAAATCTGGTAGCAAGACACCGAGGGAACGAGAAGTCGATTGATCGTCAAGACACTTCATCAGGCGAAGCGCTTCTTCAAGATCCTCATCGGATTTACGCTCCTGGTGATTGGCATCGTGATGATCCTCACACCGGGTCCGGGCCTGCTGACGATCCTTCTGGCGCTGGGAGTACTGGCGGCTGAGTTCGTGTGGGCGCGCCAGCTTCTCGACCGGCTGAAGGCCCAGGGCGTGCGCCTTCGCCAAACGGTGTTCAACGAGCAGAATCGCGCTGCCTGAGCGTTACCGAAGCTCTCCTCGTCTGGTCCGCCTTCTTCAATCCCTCCACCTGTAGCATCTCGCGACCTTCATTTTACTCGCTGGATTTGATCTCGCTTGATCCGACTCCGTCGATTTGACTCTTCCGAAGCGATCCTAAGTGTGGTCTCATGCCCTTGGAGCAGCTACGGAGGGCAACTGTGCCGGAAAGTTCAGGCGAATCGACGCAATCATTCCCCGAAATGGGCCAAGCGATGGGCCGGAAAGTGGTCGCTGATTACGGGAGCGAGCGCCGGGATCGGCCTGGCGCTGGCGGAGCAGTTGGCCGCCGCGGGATCGAACCTGGTGCTGACCGCCCGCCGCACCGACCGGCTGCAGCAGATCGCCGCGGATTTATCGACGAAAAATGGCGTCAAAGTGGAGATAGTCGGCGCCGACCTCACCCTGCCGGAGGCGCCTGAGCAGATTTTCGCGTTCACGCAGGGTAAAAGTATCGACGTAGAACTACTGATCAACAACGCCGGGTTCGGATCGTTCGGAAACAACCACGAGGTTGCACCGGCGCGGCTGACGGAGATGGTCCAGGTGAACTGTTCGGCGGTGGTTCACTTGACACGGCTGTTCGTGCCGCCGATGGTGGCGCGTAAGTCCGGCGATGTGATGATCGTAGCGTCGACGGCGGCGTTCCAGGCGGTGCCGTTCATTGCCGCTTATGCGGCGACGAAGGCGTTTGACCTGATTTTCGCCGAGGGGATTGCGGAGGAACTGCGCCCTTTCGGGATCTACGTATGCGCCCTGTGTCCCGGTTCGACTAATACGGAGTTTCAGCAGGTTGCCGGACAGCCTGACCGTATGTTCCGCATCGCGGAAACTGCGGAGAAGGTCGCGCGGGTAGGCCTGGAGGGGCTTGCGGCGGGCAAGACGCTGGTTATTTCGGGCGGTAAGAACCGGCTGATGATTGAATCGGAACGGCTTGCGCCGCGACGATTCATCGCCAAGATGGCCGCGAAGATGATGCGGCCGGGCACTTCCTAGTCACGCCGGAATGAAATTGTGCGGGTTTCTACCAACTTCTGGATCAATCTCCTGCCACGTGGGTGTGGTTATTACTGTTGCCGTTCCTGGCGGCGGTGAAGGGCCGCAGCAGTAGTTCTACTTCACGAGTGCCCTCGATCCCCGAAGGCGCTGGCGGCGGGTATTTCGCGACTGGCGGCGAATCTTTCCGCGGCGCTCTCCAGCATAGGTATCGACGGGCGGTGGGAATTGGTGGCGAGAACCTCCGAAATCCGCGATTTGAGCAAGGAGAAGACGATCCTGGCGTCCGGCGAGGCGTCCACGGTTTCGAAGTTGTACTCCACGCTCAGGCGGTCAAATTCGGCCAGCAGAGCCCTCTGGTAGTTACAGAAGCTCTCGAACATGTCGTGGCCCGGGTAGAAATCCATACCAGATTCCCAGTAGTCGAACCCGCGGGAAAAAATCACGCGCGGGATCAGTTGATCCATGCCCAGCCGCAGATAGAACACCGCGTCGGGCTTGAGCGCGGTGGAGTACAGGCTGCGGATCCACGCCGGGTCCACGCCTCGCACCATGGCTCGCGCGATGAGCGAGTAGATATAGCGGTCGGTGAGGACCACGAAACCGGCGCGGAGGGCCGGGACGATTTCATTTTCGAGGCGGTCGACGAAATCGGTGGCGTAGAACAGGCTTTGGGTCACGCGGCCGAGGTTGTTGCCCTCCTTGGCGCGGCGGATTCCGTCGCCAGCCAGCGCCGAACGGGTCATCCCGGTATCGAGCACGGCATGGCCGAGTTCTTCGAGCCACGGCCTCAGCAGATTGATCTGCGTGGTGCGGCCCGCGCCGTCGGTTCCTTCGATGACGATCAATTTGCCCGCCAGGTCGCAGAGCTTCATGCCCGGCAGGAGCGTTCCGTAGGTCTGTCTCATGGTCGTACCCTCAATTCTCTGGCTGCGTCGAGGCGAGCCTTGGCGATGCGGCGCACTTGCGCCTGTTGGACTTCCACCGGGAGCGTGGCGTCGATTACGGTGAGGCCGAATTCGTGGATCATGCGCTCGTATTCGTTCAGGATGCGGCCCTGAAACATGCGGAAGCTTTCGTGCGGGTCGTCGCTCAGGTCCAGATCCATCCCTGCTTCGTAGAACTTCAGGCAATCGCGGGAGGCGGTGATGCGTCCGATGGCGGTTTCCAGCGGCACACGGAAATAAAAAGCGACGCTGGGCTTTACGGCGAAATCGTAGAGACTGCGAACCCACTTGCGGTCCATGCCGCGGGCGACATCGCGCGCGAAGGCGGTGTAGACATAGCGGTCGCACAGGACGACAGCGCCCGCTTTGAGAAGGGGAAGGATGCTTTTTTCGGTGCGATCCGCGAAATCGGTGGCGTGAATCAGAGAGAAGGTGGCCGGGCGTGAGCATTTTCTTCTTCTTGCCGAGCTTAGTGGTGTCCTTCACCAGCGGAGAGGAGTTCCACTCGCTGAAAACGACTCCGTAGCCCTTCGACTCGAGCCATTTGTGGAGAAGGCTCAGCTGCGTGGATTTTCCTGACCCGTCGATGCCTTCGACGATGAAGAGGCGCCCGGGGTACTCGTCAGCATTGCTCTCTCTTCTTGCTCTCTTTGACAGCGGGGGCGTTTGAGTTCAGGGGAAAGAAAACCTCAAACGGGCCGATTCGAACGTTTGAACTGATATCCATTGGCCCTCATTTCCGCGCGGCATTTCGGCGGGGAGAACCCGAAATACCCGCAAGTTCGCTTTGTTTGTGTGATTAACCGGCCTCTGAGTTCCGGCTAATGGGTACTAAAATCCGCTAAAGCAGAACGAGTTGCACGGAGGAATGCGAGGGGTGTATCTAAGTAGTGATGGCGATGGTCCTAGTACCGTCCACAAGGACCTGTAGACGTGGCCGCAGGCGCGCGTGTAGGATGTGGCTCATTCAAGCCCCACCCTATTTGAGGAGAGCTACGAGATGATTCAGGAGCTTCAACAGAATTACAGTGGTGTGCTGTGCTCGTGCTGCCGGCAGCCGATCCCGCTTCCCGCCATCATAGTTCGTATGAGTGTCGATGCAGCCGAGACGCAGGGCGACCGGGTGTTCAGTTTGCGCTGCCGGGCTTGCGAGAGAGAAATGCCTTATCGCGCGAGCGAGGTGATCCAGATTGAAGGAACGCCTCGAACGCGAGTTTCGCGGGCCCATGACCGCGGAAAGCTGCTGCGGCAGCAGGAGCGGTTGTCGCGGGCTGCGAACGGCTAGTTTGCAGATTTTTAGCTGCTTTGATTTAATTCGCTACGCGAGCCCCGGTGATTGGGGTTCGCGCCTTCGGTTCGGTAATGGGCTTTTGGCCTCGGCTTTGGCCGTTAGAGCCGCGCTCCGGTGTGTTCACCTTCGCTGTTTGGTCGAAACAAAGAGAGATTCCTCGTCGCTTCGCTCGCTCGGAATGACAACGAAAGACTTACCTCACCTTTTTTGCCACTTGGGTAAAACCAGCGCGGCATTCAGGCGAGGGCATGGGAAACAACGCCAATCGGGAGATTGGCGTTCCCAGGAGCGGCGCCCTGGCGCCGCCAAACCGCTACTTGGCTGCCGCTGCTTCCCTTTTTGCTATTCCTCGTCGGAGGCTTGTGATTTAGATAAGCGCTCGATCACGCCGAGGTCTTCCAGGGTGGTGGTGTCGCCGGAGATGCCGCCTTTGTGGGCGACTTCGCGAAGGAGGCGGCGCATGATTTTGCCGCTGCGGGTTTTGGGGAGGAGGTCGGCGAAGCGAACTTCCGCAGGGCGGGCTATGGTGCCGATTTTGGTGGAGACGTAATCCATCAGGGCGGAGCGCAGCTCCGGGCTCGGCTGCTGGCCGGATCGCAATGTCACAAAGCACACGATCGCCTCGCCCTTTACGTCATCGGGGCGGGCTACTACGGCCGCTTCGGCTACGGCGGGATGGCTTACCAGCACGCTTTCTATTTCCATCGAGCTTAGGCGGTGGCCGGCGACTTTGATCACGTCGTCGACGCGCCCGAGAACCCAGATGTAGCCGTCTTTGTCGCATTGCGCGGCGTCGCCGGCGAAGTAGACGCCCGGGATGCGGCTCCAGTATTCGCGCTTGAAGCGCTCATCGTCGCCGTAAATGGTGCGGAGCATGGAGGGCCAGGGCTTCTGAATGGTGAGGTAGCCTGTCTCGCCGGGACCGACCGGCTGGCCTTGCAGATTCACGATTTTGACGTCGATTCCGGGCAGCGGCAGCGTGGCCGAGCCGGGTTTTGTGGGCGTGGCGCCGGGCAGCGGGGCGATCATGATCGCTCCGGTTTCGGTCTGCCACCAGGTGTCGACGATCGGGCAGCGATTCTTGCCGATGATGTCGAAATACCACTTCCAGGCGGCCGGGTTGATGGGCTCACCTACCGAGCCGAGCAGACGCAGGCTGCCCAAATCTGTGCGGCGCGACCCAATCGTTTCCCCAGGCCATGAAGGCGCGAATGGCGGTGGGCGACGTGTAGAAAATTGTGACCTTGTAGCGGTCGATAATCTCCCAGAAACGGTCTTTGCGCGGCTGGTCGGGCGCGCCTTCATACATCACTATGGTGGCGCCGTTCGCGAGCGGTCCGTAGACGATATAGCTGTGGCCGGTCACCCATCCGATATCGGCGGTACACCAGTAGACATCGTCGTCCTGCAGATCAAAAACCAGGCGAGACGTCCACATGGTCTGCAGCAGATAACCCGCGGAGGTATGCAGGACGCCCTTGGGTTTGCCGGTGGTGCCGCTGGTATACAGGATGAAGAGCGGGTGCTCGGAATCGAGCGGATCGGCGGGGCAATCCTTGCGAGCCGCTGTTTCGAGATCGTGCCACCAGAGATCGCGGCCCTCCTGCCAGGCGACGTTTTCTCCGGTGCGGCGGACGACGATGGCTTTCTCGATGGTGGGGCAATCTTTCAACGCGGCATCCGCGGTTTCCTTGAGCGGCACGATCTTGCCCCGGCGATACCCGCCGTCCGCGGTGATGAGCACCCTGGACCGGGCGTCGCCGATGCGGTCGATCAGAGACTGCGCGCTGAAGCCGCCGAAGATCACCGAGTGCATCGCTCCAATTCGCGCGCACGCCAGCATGGCGATGGGGAGCTCGGGGATCATCGGGAGGTAGATGGTGACGCAATCGCCGGGATTCACGCCGATGGACTTGAGCGCGTTGGCGAATTTGCAGACGCGCTGGTGGAGCTCGGCGTACGTGAATTGAAGCTGCGAGCCGTCTTCGGCCTCCCATAAGAGCGCGGGTTTATTGCCGTTTTTCTCGAGATGGCGGTCGAGGCAGTTGTGGGAGACGTTGAGCTTGCCACCCGTGAACCATTTGGCGTGAGGCAGGTTCCATTCGAGCGTCCTGGTTGGCTCTTCGAACCAGTCGAGCATTTTAGCTTGCTCGCCCCAGAAGCCTTCCGGGTCCTGGAGGGCGCGCTCGTGCATGATGCGGTATTCGTCCAGCGATTTTACGTGCGCGTTCTTGCTGAATTCCTGCGGCGGCGGGATGGCCTTTTCGTCCAGAACGTGCGGATCGAATTCCTGCATCTCGTTCACTCCTCCAGGCAGACATAGCGCCAAAGATTCGGGACAGGCATTACACGATCTCTGATCGGCAAGCGGCGCGGCTTCCCTACGTTATTGAAGGCGGCCACGGAGGTCAAGGACCGCTAGGGCTTGGGGGGAAGAGTCAGCGCGTCGCTTACCGTGAGTTCGGAGACGCGAAGGCGCGTGACGGTAAGCTCTCCGATCTCCAGGGATTTGAGTTTGCCGCGTTTGACCAGTAGCTTCCCGATAACCAGGCGGCCTACGGCCAACGTGCCGATCGCGAACGCGCCGACTGCGAACGCTCCTATCGCCATCGCTCCAACGGAGGTGGCCATGCTGCTGGCCGCTACGGCACTCACGGATTTCGTGCTCAAAGAAGCTTTCATGACTGGTTCCTCCCGGGAGCATTGTAAGTGACGGGGCCGCCAGCATCCACGCGGCTGCGGGGGCTGCCATTTGGCGTGAAGACCGACCCTTAAAACCGAAGGGTCGGGCACCCGCAAAGGCCGGAGCAATACCCTTCGTTGCGGCGAGGCTAAAAGGGAGTGACCGTCAGCAATACGTCTCCGGAATTGCTGACTGGGACGCCGAAAGTTGAAGCGGAAGTGACGAACGCCAGGAAACTGCCATCCGGAGTCAGCGGCGACGGGCCAGAAGCCAAAGCCGAGGCCACGACCGGATATGGCTGTGGGCTGCACGGCGACGTGGCGGAAAAACAGGTGTCGTATACCAGCAAGGTGCCTGAACCACTGGAGAGTGCCACGATGGCGCTTACGTAACGGCCATTCGCGCTGACGTAAGGAGCGGTCGCGTCCTGGATCAGGAGGGTGGTTGATGGGACGCAGTTCGAACCTGTGACGCCCAAGCAGGTGTCCCGCAGAAACACATTCGGCGCGGCGCCTGAAGATACCGATTCGAAGGCCACGAAGCGGCCATCCGCGCTGACGGAGGGCGCGCGATTCAATCCCTCCAGGGGAGAACCGTCCGCCGAAACGGAGACCGGCTGCGTCGATGCGACGCACGCGATTGGAGCTTCGAGACCGAGGCACGTATCGGCAAGAAAAACCTGAGACGCGGGCGGTTCCGCCGCGCTCGCTGCCGAGGCGTCGAATGCGACGTAACGCCCGCTGGCGGAAATGACCGGATCGGCTAATTCTTGCGCCAATGGCTGGCTTTCAGGGCTTGCCGATGCGTCATACGTCTGCGGCACACAGGTGGGTGCGCTCGCAGCGCCCGCGCACGTATCCCGCACATAGACGGCGTTCGCGGCGACTGCTCCAGAGACCAGGTTAGGCGCCGTGGAGAGGAAGGCCACGAAGCGGCCATCCGCACTGAGCGATGGAGACGTGCTGACCCCGACGGCCGAATCGCCGGTTACGGCAACGGACACCAGATCCGTGTGGGTCAGGCAGCCTGCGGGGGCGTCGATGCCGAGGCAAAGATCGCGTACGTAGATATTCGGTTTTAATGGAGTGGATGATGGAACGCTTGTGAGCAGATTGGTCGCGCTGGATGCAAAGGCGACGAACCGGCCATCGGCGCTGATGGCGACGTGGCTTTCGGCGGCGGCGTTCGGTGCGGTGCCGTCGGGCGCACGATCGACGGCGAAGGTCTCGGGCGAACAGTTTGATGCGCCCAGGCAAGTGTCGCGCAGGAAGATGCTTCCGGAGACGCCCTGGGGCACCAGATTTGTCGCCGTGGAATAGAAAGCTACGAAGCGGCCGCCCGAGCTGACGGCCGGGGTGGAACTTCCGCCGTTTGACACGCCCCCTGCGGCGCTCACGGACACAACTTCAGGGAACGGCGTACCTGCCGCTATGCTGGCCTTTAGCCGGACCGAGCCGCCCGTGCCTACCTTGAACGGGACGGAGCCGGAGACGCCGCCTCCCGGAGCCGGATTCGAGACCGTTACGTTAACGGTCGCGTTCGAGGCAACATCGGAAGCGGTCATCGGTACGGTGAGTTGCGTGGCGCTTACGAAGTTGGTGGTCCGCTGAATCCCGTTGAACGAGACGGACGAGCTGGAAATGAAATTCGTGCCGTTCACGGTGAGCAGGTTCCCGGTGGGCAAGACTCCTACAGCCGTCCCTGAGGGCGAGAGCGAACTGATCGTGGGCAGCGGATTTTGTGCGGCGGTAATCGTGAAATTGACGGCCGTGGAAGCGCCTCCACCGGGCAACGGGCTTACGACCACCACCTGCGCGGTGCCGGCCGTGGCGATTTGCTGCGCGGTGACGGAGATGGAAAGCTGCGTCGAGGTGGCGTTGAACGCGGTGGTTTGCGCGGCGTTGTTCCAGTAGACGACCGATGTGGAGATGAATCCGGTGCCGGAGATATTCAGCGTGAAACCCGGGCCGCCCGCGGTGGCGCTGGATGGGAAAAGGCTGATGATCGCCGGCGTATCGTTGAAGGGCTGGTTACTGCTTCCGCAGCCCACGAGCAGCACGAGCATTACCGCAACCGACACCAGCGCCGCCGAGCGCAAACGAATCAATCCCAACCTCCCGTGAACTTTTGGGGATCCCGAGGCCGCTCACTCGCAGCAGCCGGGAAGGAACGAGGGGAACCGAACACCGTCGCCAAATCCCACTGCAAAGTGATAGCACCCGCCGGGTTGCACGTCAACTCGGATTCGGCAGAAACGCAAAGGGTTGGCTGCGTTTGTGAGAACGATTGCGGGTTCTGGGCGGCGTTTTGCGGCTCGCTGGCGACACGGTGGCAAATTCCGCGCGAGTCAGTCACAGCGGCGTGACTGGGGGCACTGGGTGGGCCTCCAGGCGCGCTTTGAGGGGGGCGAGGCGGGTCATCAAGTCGCGTTCCTGCGGGATGGTCATCTCGGCGTCGAATTCAACGAGCAGGCCCTCGTCGAGCTTATAGGAGTGCCAGCGGCGCGCGTGGAGGCCGATTTCTTCGACGATGGTGTGGACGCGCGGCAAGGGATCGGCTCCCGGCGGGGCGGTGATCCTGAAATTCATGATCCTCGTATGCAGACCGAGGCGCTGCTCTACGTTGCCGATGATCACCAGCGATCCGAGCAGCAGCAACATGGCGAAGATGCCGGTGACGTAGAGGCCGGCGCCGACCGTCATGCCGATGCTGGCCACAACGAAGATGGTGGCCGCGCTGGTGATTCCGATGATCGTGCCGCGATCGCGGATTACCACCCCGGCGCCGATGAAGCCGATGCCCGGGATGATCTGCGCGGCGATTCGGGTGTGGTCGCCGCCCACGTTGCCGGCCATCTCGTAGGAAATAATCGTGAAGAGAGCGGAGCCCAGGCAGATCAACATGTTGGTGCGAATGCCGGCGGGCTTGTGGCTGAGCTCGCGCTCAAGGCCCACGATTCCGCCCAGGAGCGCGGCCAGCAAAAGGCGCGCGACGATGTAGCTGTTCAAATCATGCAGCATAGGACCTCTCCGCCTGATTCCGGCGGATTCTACTACGCGCAGGCACAAATGCGAGCATTGGATGCGGCCAAGTCGGCACGGGCCCGGTCAAAGCTCCCGTTCAGAGCTCCCGTTCAGATCTCGGCGATCAGAGCTTGAAGGAAGTTAGGCGCGAGAAACGGCGCGCACGGGCGGTGATCTCGCTGCGCTTCACCTTCGTGAGCCGCTCGACGCCGAACTTTTCCACGGCGAAGCTGCCCATCACGGAGCCGTAGACCATAGCGCGGCGCAGGGCTTCTTCGTTTACCCGGCCGACGCTGGCGAGATAGCCCATGAAGCCGCCGGCGAAGCTGTCGCCCGCGCCGGTGGGGTCATGAACTTCCTCGAGCGGAAATGCCGGGACCGAGAACATGAACTTGTCGTGGACCATTAGCGCGCCGTGCTCGCCGCGCTTGATTACCAACGTGCGCGGGCCCAGTTTGAAAACTTTCTTCGCGGCGCGCAGAAGGTTGTGCTCGCCGGTAAGCTGGCGCGTTTCGTCGTCATTGATCATGAGGATTTGCGTGTGCTTCGAGCGTTTCGCGGAGCTCGGCGGGGGTGCCCTCGATCCAGTAATTCATGGTGTCGAGTCCGACTACCTTCGGCTTCCCTTTTACCTGCTTGAGGACGGAGCGCTGGAGGGATGGGTCGATATTGCCCAGGAAAATGCTCGAGGAATCGAGATAGGAGTCCGGGAGGGTCGGCTTGAAATTGGCGAAGACGTTCAGTTCGGTGGCGAGGGTGGTGCGCTCGTTCATGTTCTGGCTGTAGCGGCCGGCCCAGAAGAAGCTCTTCCCTTCCGCGTGCTCGACGCCGGAGAGATCGATCTTGCGGCCTTTGAAAACGGCGCGCTCCTTTTCGGTGAAGTCCTCGCCAACGATGGCGACGACGCGTACTGGCGTGAACTGGCTGGCGGCAAGCGCGAAGTAGCTGGCCGCGCCGCCGAGCGTTTTGTCCACCTTCCCGAAGGGTGTTTCAATCGCGTCAAACGCCATCGAACCGACTACCAAGAGTGACATGAGTCTCAAATCCTCCGTGTAGGGAATGGCCAGGAAATTTTATTCGCTGATTTATTCGCCGCGAGCTGCTTGCCAATCTATTTACCGATGTACTTGCCAATGATCGGGGCAAGGCGCTTCTTGGCGGCTGCCGGAATGGCCTTGCGATCCGTCAGGATAGCGTGCGCCAGGGCCTTGCCGCACTTGCAATTGCGCGCGGAGTTTCCAAACTGGCGAACCACCTGATGGATGGCGCGCTGCACGTTTTCGGTGTTGCGGTTCAGGTTGGAGATGATCTCCTCAAGGGTGACCGAGCTGTGCTGCGGGTGCCAGCAATCGTAGTCGGTGATCATGGCGAAGCTGGCGTAGCAGATTTCGGCTTCGCGGGCGAGCTTGGCCTCGGTGAGATTCGTCATGCCGATGATGTCAAAGCGGAGCTGGCGGTAGGTGTGAGATTCCGCCAGGGTGGAAAACTGCGGCCCTTCCATGCAGACGTAGGTGCCGCCGCGATGAGCCTTCACGCCGACGGCGTCGCAGGCATCGGCCAAGTGAGAAGAGAGCTCCGCGCAGGTGGGCTTGTCGAAGCCGACGTGGGCTACGACGCCTCCGCCAAAGAAGGTGGAGATACGGCCGTGGGTGCGGTCAAAGAACTGGTCCGGAATCAGAAAATCGAGCGGCGGGAGATCCTCGCGCAGCGACCCTACCGCGCTTACCGAAATGATGCGTTCGACGCCGAGCAGCTTCATCGCGCAGACATTGGCGCGGAAATTTATTTCGCTTGGCGAGATGACGTGGCCGCGGCCGTGGCGGGCTAGGAAGGCTACGCGCTGGCCTTCCAGCGTTCCGATGACGATGGCATCGGAGGGATTGCCGAACGGCGTCTTCACGCGAACTTCGCGGGTCTGCGTCAGGCCTTTCATGTGATACAGGCCGCTGCCACCGATAATTCCGATCCGGACCTGTTCTTTTTTACCCTTTGATTTCACGGACTTCGGCATTCTCAATCCACCTTTGCGGGTTCGGCTTCCCAACGGCCTTCGCGCTCGCGGAGCCAGGCGGCGGGCACGTTTGCGTCATGCGCGAAAAGGGCGAGCCATCCCTCCCGAAGGACCTCGGGAATCCACTTTTTTTTGTTTTCCAGCGTGGTCATGGGGTAGAGATCGTAACCCATAATCCACGGCAGCGATAGGTGGGCCGTGGTGGGGACGAGATCGGCAAACAGGAATGCGGTCTTGCCACCTCCGGTGAGTTTGACGCACTGCATGTTGGCGGTGTGGCCGGGGACGCGGATCACTTCGACGCCCGGCACGATGACCTTGTCCGTTTCCAGGAGCGTGAATCTGCCGGCCTCGGCAATGGGCACGTAGTTCTCGGGGAAGTAACTGGCGCGATCGCGTTCGGTGGGCGCGACGGCGTGGTCGTATTCGCCCTTCTGGACGAAGTACTGCGCGTTGGGAAAGGCGGGTATCGCTTTGCCGTTTTCGATGCGCGTGTTGCCGCCGCAATGGTCGAAGTGGAGGTGCGTATCGATCACGATGTCGATATCTTCGGGCTTGAGAGCGTAATCGCGAAGGCGATCCGTAAGGCGCGGGCCATCGAGGCCGTAGATATCGCGCAGCTTGGCGTTGAGTTTGTCGCCCGCGCCGGTTTCAACGAGGATACGTTTGCCGCCGGTGGAGATGAGAAGGCAATTCATCGAGAGGGTGATGCGGTTGCGCGCATCGGCCGGCATTTTCTTTTCCCACATCGGCTTGGGGATCACGCCGAACATGGCGCCGCCATCGAGGAGCACGTCGCCGTCCGACAAGATGTGGAATTCCAAATCGCCGAGTTTCACGATTTCACTCCCGTTTGGCTTTCCGCAGCGGCGAAGCCAGAGTCTGCGAGGATTTGCCTTACGGCCGTGTATGGATCTTTCTTTCGCGCGGACACCTGGGCCGCCAGCGATTCCAATTGCGCCTCGGTCAGGCGATGGCCTACCTGTTCCAGAACGCTCGTCTGGAGCAGGCGGAGGAGCCACTCCTTCCAATAAGAGAGCTCGCGGGCGCGCCGGCGCTCGGGCTTGTCGAAATGCTCCCGGAATGAGGCGATGTGTTGGGCGAAATCGTCTACGCCCTTCCCTTCGGTGGCTACCGTGCGCACGATGGGGGGCTTCCAGCCGTCGCGCTCGGGTACGAGTTCGAGCGTGGCGGTCAATTGCTGCTCGAAGCGCTGCGCGCCTTCGCGGTCGCATTTGTTGAGGACGAAGATATCGGCGATCTCCATGAGTCCCGCTTTGAGGTTCTGGATATCGTCACCCATGCCGGGCGTGAGGACCACCACGGTGCAATCGGCGAAGCGCACGATTTCGATTTCACCCTGACCCACGCCGACGGTTTCGAGCAGGATGATTTCCTTGCCGGCGGCGTCGAGCAGGAGCGCGGCGTCGCCCGTGGATTGCGCGAGGCCGCCCAAGATACCCCCGAGTGGCCATCGAACGGATGAAGATACCGGCGTCACCTGCATGGCTTTGCATGCGGATGCGGTCGCCCAGGATGGCACCGCCGGTGAATGGGCTCGAGGGATCGACGGCGATGATCCCCACCGTTTTTTTCTCGGTGCGATAGTGGGACGCGAGGCGGTCCACTAACGTGCTCTTGCCGGTGCCGGGAGCGCCAGTAATTCCAATGCGATAGGCGCGTCCGGTGTGGGGGAAAAGCTGCTTCAGGAGTTCTTCGGCTTCGGGCGAGCGATTTTCGATGGAGGAAACCGCGCGCGAAAGGGCGCGAACGTCGCCGGCGCGAATCTGCGCGGCCCACTTTTCGATGGCAGGCGTCACCTAGAGCTTCCCGAGAAGCTGGCGGGCGATCACGAGGCGCTGAATTTCGCTGGTGCCTTCGCCGATGGTGCAGAGCTTCACGTCGCGATAATACTTCTCGGCGGGATAGTCCTTGATGAAGCCGTAGCCGCCGTGGATCTGCACCGCTTCGTTGGCCACGCGCACGGCGACCTCGCCCGCATAAAGCTTGGCCATGCTGGACTCGCGCGTGAAACGGACGGCATGGTCGCCGGAGGCTTTCGCCCGGTCGGCAAGCCACGCCGCTTGGTAGGTGAGCAGGCGGGCGGCCTCGATCTCGGTGGCCATGTCCGCGAGCTTGAACTGAATCGCTTCGAACTCGGCGATGGCCTTTCCGAATTGCTTGCGCTGTTTCGAGTAACGCAACGCGCTTTCGTAGGCTCCTTGCGCCATTCCCAGGGCAAGAGACGCGATGGAGATGCGGCCGCCGTCGAGAATCTGGAGGCTGTTGACGAAGCCTTCGCCTTCCTTGCCGAGCAGGTTTTCCGCCGGGATGCGGCAATCGGTGAAAACAACTTCGCTCGTGTCGCTGGCACGCAGGCCGAGCTTGTTTTCCTTCTTGCCGGGACGGAAGCCGGGAGTTCCCTTCTCGACGATGAAAGCGGAGATTCCGTGGTGTTTTTTGCCCGGGTCGGTGACGGCCATGGCGACGCAAACATCGGCGTAGTGGCCGTTGGTGGTGAACGTTTTTGCGCCATTGATCACCCATTCGCCGCCGACTTTTTTTGCCGTGGTGCGGGTGCCGCCGGCGTCGGAACCGGCTTCAGGCTCGGTGAGCGACCAGCAGCCCAGCTTTACCCCCTGCGCCAAGGGCACAACGAATTTCTTCTTCTGGTCTTCGTTGCCGAACTTGTAGATATGGTTGGTGCAGAGGGAATTGTGAGCGGCCACGATGATGCCGATCGAGCCGTCGACGCGCGAAAGCTCCTCGATGATGATGGCGTATTCCTGATAGCCCATTCCGGCGCCGCCATATTGCTCGGGAAAGATGACACCCAGAAGGCCAAGTTCGGCCAGTTTGGGAATGAGTTCGGAGGGGAACGTGGAGGCTTCGTCCCATTCCATTACGTGGGGGGTGATTTCGCTTTCAGCGAATTTGCGAACGGTGCTGCGGAGCTGCTGCTGCTCGTCGGTCAGGGAGAATTCCACAAAGCCTCACGGGAGAAGCGCGCCTTCCTGGAGTCTGTGCGATGGGCGCCAAGAACGCCCCTCAGCGGCTGAAGCCGCGCTCGTTCGTTGGGCGTTGCGGCACGGCTAAAGCCGTGCCCTGACGAAAATCAATTTGCCGCGCAGACTCTGGCAGGCAGCCTTTCATTTATACCATAGCGATTCGACGCGGAATTCCGGTGTGTCACGGGAGGGAGGAGAGCGGTAATCAACGCGATAGCGGGGGGCTGCGCATTGTGCCGCGAAGACCGACCCTTAAAACCGAAGGGTCGGGCACCCGTAAAGGCTCGATCAAGCAGTGATGTTGCTCGAATTGGCGCACGAAGAGAGATTCTTCCTCGCTGCGCTCGTTCAGAATGACAACGAAAGGCAAAGACGAAGCCGCTCTTCAGGGGCGAACGCGGAGACTCACCAGGTTCGCGTCAGGAAACGACGGAGGCCACGCCTGCGCGCATGCCTACGGCGCGAAGGACCAGGTCCGCGAGGGCGCGAATCAGGAGCGGCGAATCGTTCAGAGCCGGCATCATGTGGAAGTCGGTTACGCCGAGCGCTTCCGCGTGTTCGCGGGCTTCGATATTGATCTCGTGGAGGGTTTCGATGTGCTCGGTGAGGAAGGAGATGGGGATTACCAGCATGCGCTTGATGCCGTCGTGGGCCATTTTTTCGATGGTGCCGGTGAGGGACGGCTGCAGCCACTTCTGCGGCCCTACCTTGCTCTGGAAACAGAGCACGTAGGGATTCTCCCAGGCGCCCAGCTCGCAGACCATCCGCACGGTTTGCTGGATGTGCTGGGGATAGGGATCGCCTTTTTCAACGAGCGTCATCGGGAGCCCGTGCGCGCTGAAGACGAGCGTTACTTCTTCGGGATTGGGCAACTGATTCAAGACGCCGTTGATGCGCTCGACGATGCCGCCGATGTAATCGGGATGATCGAAGAAGTGGTCGATCACATGCACCGGAACCTGCGGCTTATAGAGCCGGTTCCATTCCTTGAGGCTGCTGCCGGTGGTGGCGAAGGAATAGTGCGGGTACAGCGGAAGCAGGATCAGCTCGTCGAATGGAGCGCTTTCGAGCGACGCGATAGCTTCCTGCGTGTCCGGGTGCCAGTAGCGCATGGCTACGATGGTACGAGCGGAAATATGGCCTCGCAGGGCCGCTTCCACGGCTTTCGCTTGCCGCTCCGTGAGGCGGCGGATGGGCGAACCGCCCCCGATTTCGGCGTAATGCTTGCGGGCAATCTTCGAGCGCGTGGTGGAAATCAGCTTTGCGAGCGGCTTGCGCGCCAGGAAGGACCCCGGGAAATTGATAATGTCCGGGTCGCAGAACAGGTTATAGAGGAAGGGCTCGACCGCTGCTTGAGAGTCTGGCCCGCCCAGCTGGAACAGGACAACCGCAAATTTTTTATGCGACGACATAGTGCGTTCCGGTCCCTAGAATCGCGCTTCTGAGGAAGTAAGTAAAGTCCTAAAAAAGCCCCAAACGGAGCCGAATCCAGACAAACGGCGCTACCCACGCCGCATGGATCACGGAGTCTACCCTTCCCGAAGCTGATTTTTCAAGCGCTCGACGTCTTCGCGCAGTTGGTTCAGGCGGCGGGCGACGGACAGTTCATAGCCGAGAAACACGGCCCAGACCGCCATCCAGGCAGCGAACAGGAATTGGAAATTTTTCATGCGTGCCCCTTCGAGGGAACGAAGATGCGGATCGGTGGCGCGATTTTCGGCTTCGAGCCGCAGTTCGTCGTATTCGTGACGCAACTTTTCCAGGCGGTACCGGTCAATCAGCACGGGAATCATCACCGCGAACATCGAAATGACGCACAGCAACAGGACTTTCGCCATCGTCGGATCGAGCCCGGAACCTTCGCCACCCGCCAGAACCGGCTGCGGATGCTGCGTGCGCCAGAGGCGGTTGGAGACATACACGAGCGGCACGTCGAGGAAGGCAAAAATGCCGAAAATGGCCGAGAGCGAGGCGCGCTTCTGCGGGTCTTCCAGCAGTCCGCGAAGCAGCAGATACGAAATGTAGAGCAGCCACAGAATAAAGGTGGTGGTGAGGCGCGCGTCCCAGGTCCACCAGATGCCCCATACGGGGCGGGCCCAGAGCGGACCGGTGATGAGACCGATCGAGCAGCAGGCGACGCCCACTTCCGCGGCGGCAACGCCCAGGCAATCCCATTTCAGGCGGCGCGTCGTGAGGTAGGCGATATTCGAAACGAAGACGATGGCGAAAGCCGTGAAGGACGTCATCCAGGCCGGGAGGTGAAAATAGAAGATGCGCTGGACTTCGTGCATGGTGGATTCGTCCGGCGCGATGAACAGGGCGGCGTAACCGGCAAAGGAAACGAGGGCCGCCACGAGCACTGTCCCTGCGATCCGGACTTTCACGGCTGGCCTCCCTTCCTTTTGGCGTTCATGGTCGCGTTCATGGCCGCGTTCATTCCTCGACCAGAAAATTGCACAGCAGCCAGGAAGCACTGAAGAACACAATATCAAATCCAGCCAGAAAAGCGACCCAGGTGCGGTCGAGCGCGGGCTGCTCGGCGAATAAGGAAGCCGTGGCTTCCACGGCGGCGATCAGCAGGGGCGCGAGGATCGGAAGCAGGAGCAGCGGAAGCAGAAGCTCGCGCATCCGGGCGTGCGCCGAGATGGCGGAGAACACCGTGCCCGTGGTGACCAAGCCAAGCGTGCCGAGCATCAGAACGAGCGTCAGGCGGCCAGCCACGCCGGCGAGCGACAGGTTATAGAAAACGGCAAATACCGGCACCAGCACCAGTTCGGTGAGCGACATGAAAATGAAATTCGCGAGCAGCTTGCCCAGAAGAATCGCAAAAGGGGAGATGGGCGCCATGCGAAGCGCGTCCAGCGTGTCGTTATTCTGCTCGCGCGCAAACGACGGATGCAGCATCAGCGAGCCGGCGAAGAGAAAGGCGATCCAGAGCAGGCCGGGACCGTAGCGGCGCGATTCGGTTGCGGTGGGCTCGAAGACGTAGCTGAAGAATGTGATCACCACCAGCGAGAAGACGACCGTAGCCGTGAGGATTTCGCGCGAGCGGAATTCGAGGCGGAGTTCCTTGGTGAGGAGGATGGCGGCGGCGCGGAGCGTCGCGAGCATACCTGGTGCGTGCGTCGGGGCTGGCCATCGGAATTTCCGTCACGCTCTCCATCAGGCTTCCGCCCGTAAGGCTGCCAGCAGGGGGCGGGGATCGCCGCCCGGGCCGCTATCGTGCTCGATGCGACCGCCTCGCAGGGATATCGCGCGGGTGGCCAGATCGAGCGATTCGTTGCGGGCGTGGGTGCTCATCAGAACGGTGACGCCTTCGTCGCGCAGGCGGGCGAGCGTCTCGCCGAACCAGGAAAGGCCCTGGCGGTCGAGGCCGGCGGCAGGCTCGTCGAGCAGGAGCAGCCGGGGACCATGCAGCAGGGCGCGCGCAATCGCCAGGCGCTGGCGCATGCCGCGCGAGAATGTGCGCACGAGGCTGCCGGCGCGTGAGGCGAGTCCGCAGGCCGCTAGGGCGTTTGCTACGCGGGAAGGCAGACCGTCGAGACCATAAAGCTGACCGAAGAGGGTGAGATTCTCCGCGGCGGTTAGTTCGTCGTAGAGCAGCGTGCTGTGCCCGACCATGCCGATCAGGCGCTTGTTCGATTCGAGGTCCGAGTGACTCTCGCTTCCGGTGCCGGTGAAAGAAACCCGGCCATTGGTGGGATTCATAAGCAACGCCGAGATGCGCAGCAGGGTGGTCTTCCCCGCCCCGTTGTGGCCGAGCAGGGCGACAAATTCTCCGGGCAGGATGTCGAGCGAAACGGCGCGCAAGGCGATCAGGGATCCGAAGCGCTTTTCGACTCTATTGAAGCTTATGCCGCATTGCTGTACGGAAGCTGGAGCGGGAGTCGTTCCGGTCGCGGACAAGGCGGGTCGCTAGCCTTTTACCAGATCGCGGAGGTGCTTCTGGACGCGGGCGTGTTCGCGCTCGTAATCCTGTTCGGCGATGGTGCCGGCCTGGCGGCGCAATTCCAGACGGAACAGGATTTCTTTTAGTTCATCAAGGCTGCCTTGCACCTTCTGGTCAAGCTCGATTCCCGCATCGGCGGCTTTCGAGCGGGAGCTCTTCTGCTTCTGCCTGGGGCCTGCCGCGGCTGCTGAGTCGCCGGCGGGATCGAGAGACATTTCCGGGCGCCGCCAGAGGAACGCGAGGCCGAGCGCAAAGACCGCTACGAAACCTGCGGCGATCGTCCATTTCAGGCTGTCGAGGCGCGCGGGAAGTGTGGTAGCGGTGGCGGTGGGAGCCCCTCCGCCGGATTCGGCGCGGGAGTTCACAGACGGGTCCTGCGACGGGTCGCCGCCACCTGCGCCTTCCTGTGGAGGCGGCGGTGCCGTCCCGGATACGGATATGGTAAACGGCGTATTTGCAGCCACGGACTGGCGCATGTAGACGTTCAATCCCTGCTCCTGGCCGGCCGGGTTGAGGCCGTCCCCGGTGACCTGCACGGTGGGAGGAACGAAGATTCCGAGGCGATCGGCGGCGTAAGGCGAAACGAAAGTGAGTTTCGTTTGATTGTTGGCGTAGGGAATTTTGTACGACATGCGTACGCCGCTATCGCCGGGGCGGAAGGGGAAGGCAATGGCTTCCCTGTTCTTGCCCTTGTCGATGGGCGTCTGGATCACAGGCATGCCAGCAGGGCTCACTGCGGACACCTGGTTCTGCGCCGCGCCTGCTGGGAGCGAATAAACGAAGGAACCGTCCGCCTTGTAAAAGGCGAGGGGAGGCTGCGTCTTGTTGGTGATGCTGTACTCTTCGCCGACGTCGAGGTCGGAGCCGTCGGGCTGCAGAATGATGGCGTGCGCGGTGACGCTGACGGCGCTGGGCTTGTCGGTGGGCTCGAAGACCTGCACGTCCGCGGTGGATTTGCCGGGAGGCACGGGCTCGTGATACGTGACGCCGCGATAGATCGCGCGGAGCAGCATCGGAGCGGTGCCCAGCATCGGGTTGTCAAACTTGAAGTGGCCGTCGGCATCGGTCTTCGTGTTGGCCACCGGCTGCATGCCGCCCTGCAGTTGGATGAGGATCATCTCCACGTTCGGCGCGGGCTTGTTGGTGGTGCCGTTGCGGACAGTGCCGGTAACCGTGCCGGCAAATGAGGCGGTCGCGCTCGCGAGAATTACGGCCACAAGAGCGGCCGCCAAGCTCAGCGATTGAAATTTGCGATAACGGAAGGTCATGAATTTCGCGCCCGTTCCGCGGCCGCCTGGCGCGTAGCGGGTGTGGGAACGCTCCCTGTGAGCGTATCCATTTCGGCGAGCACGCGGGCCGCTTCGATTTCCAGGGACTGCTTGATCTCTTCGTAATCTTTTTCGGAATACTTCCCGGCGCGAAATTCGAAGCGAAGATCGCGCAGATTGTCGTAAATGGCGTCGCGGCGCTCGAGGAGCTGGTCGAGCTTGGTGCGATGCGGCACGTAATCGGAAGCGTCGAGGCGCACGTTGAAGACGAACAGCAGCGTGCCGGCGGCCAGCAACACGCATGCCGCGCCGATGTACATTCCCACGCTAATCATCGGAGTCCTTGTCCGACTCGTGCTGCGCGCGGGCGAGGAGCTCGGGCGAAACGCCCGGCCCAGCGGGCGCGAGTTGCGCGCGAAGCCGCCAGCGGCGTACTACCTGCCACACTAGAAAAATCGCTAGGAGCGGCACCACAATCGGAACGATCCACGCGGCCCAGTTGAAGCCCTTTGTGGGAGGCTCGGCTAGCACGGTGGGGCCGTATTCCTGGACGAAGGCTTGCAGGATCAGGTCGTCTGAATCGTTGCGCGCTACCAGCTGATCCAACTCCTGAAGCATCTTGTGCGAATACTGGCAGCCGACGTGGTTGCAGGCCGTAAGGATCTGATTGCAGCCGCATACGCACATCAATTTTTGCCCGAGCGCTTTGGCACGCGGGGTTTCCTGCGCGCCAGCCGAACCTGCCAGGAAAAGCCCGGCCATAGCCAGCGCAAGGAAAATTCTCAGGCAAACTGCAAGCGAGCCTCGGCCGAAAAGAGAAAATCTTCTAGTCATGCGATTCGGGCCGCCGAGCTGGGGCCGGAGAAGTTGCGGGCAACGCGTCGCCCCAGGATTTTTCCTGCACTGGCTTGAGCACGATTGCCGCGCGGCGGTTGGGCAGCATCGCGAGGCCCGTTCCCAGAACTACCACCACACCTCCGAACCAGATCCACTTCACCAGCGGATTGAGATACGCGTGGATCACGGGCTTGCCGGTATCGGGGTTGCGCCCCGCGTAAACCACGTAAAGGTCGCGCAGGGCGGAGCTTTGCACTGCCACCATCGTTTCGGTCACCTGGCTCGCCAGGTAAAGGCGGCGCTGCGGGTAGAGCATCATTTCCGAGTGGCCGTTGCGGAACACTTCGAGCGTGGCGCGCTCGGATTGGTAATTGTCGTTCGCTACCTGGTCGAAATTCTGGCAAAGGATCGTGTACGGGCCGATGGCGAGGGATTGGCCCGGCGACATGTCCATCTGGATGTCTTTGTTGAAGGCGGAACCGGCGATGCCGATGAATACGAGCACCATCCCGAAGTGCACCACGTAGCCGCCATAGCGGCGGGTGTTGCGCATGGTGAGATCGCCGACCGCGCTGAGGATGTTCGTGTGGTCGCGATTGGCAATGACGCGGGCGCCGCGATAGAACTCGGCAAAGATGGTGAGGGTGACGAACACCGAAAGAATCAGGCAAATGAGCGCGTAGATCTCGCGAAAGCCGAAAATGAAGGCGATCACGCCGGCAACGACGCCGCCCGTGAGAGGCCACGCGAAATTGCGCCGCAGGGCGTCAAAGGAAGTCTTGCGCCATGCCAGGAGCGGCCCGACGCCTGTGAGCAGCAGCAGGAACAACGCGATCGGCACATTCACCTTATTGAAGAAGGGCGGGCCTACGCTGATCTTGCTGCGCGTGAACCATTCGGAGAGCACCGGGAAAAGCGTGCCCCAGAGAACGGCGAAGCAGGCGGCCAGCAGCACGAGATTATTGAACAGGAAGCTCGATTCGCGGGAGACGAGCGAATCCAGCTGATTATCGCTGCGCAGATAATCCCGGTTCATCCACCAGGCCCAGAAGCAGACCGCGAGAACGATCGCGAGAAACGAGACAAACCAGTTGCCGATGCCCGATTGCGCGAAGGCGTGAACCGAACTGATCACGCCGGAACGCGTGAGCAGAGTTCCCAGAATGGAAAGCATGAACGTGGTGAAGACCAGCCACACGTTCCATACCTTCATCATGCCGCGCTTTTCCTGCATCATCACCGAGTGCAGGAAAGCCGTGCCAGTGATCCAGGGCAGCAGCGAGGCGTTCTCCACCGGGTCCCAGGACCAGTAACCGCCCCAGCCGAGCACCGCGTACGCCCAGTGAGCGCCCAGCAGGATTCCGATGCTCTGGAAGCACCAGGCCACCATCGTCCAGCGGCGCGTGATGTGAATCCATTTTTCGCCGGGATACCTGCCAAGCAGCGCGGCCAATGCAAACGCGAACGGAATCGTGAATCCGGTGTAGCCGAGATAGAGCATCGGGGGATGAATCACCATCTCGGGATATTGGAGCAGCGGATTCAGGCCATTCCCTTCGGTCACGCGGGCCAGGTGAAAGACGCCCGATGAGTTGGCGCTCGCGAGCACGTTGAAGGGCGTCGCCACGAAATTGTTCAGCGTGAGAAAGAACGTCTGGACGCCTGCGAGAACTACGCCCACGTACGGCATCAGCTCCGGATGCTTCTTGCGGTTCAGGAAGAGCGCGGAGAAGGCGTAGATCGAAAGCAGCCAGCTCCAGAAGAGCAGCGAGCCTTCCTGCCCGGACCAGAGCGCCGCAAATTTGTAGAATAGCGGCAGGGCGCGGTTGCTGTGCTCGGCAACGTACGCCATGGTGAAATTATCGGTGAAGAAAAAATATTCAAGCGACGCTACGGCGAGAGTAACCAGGCCGAAGACGGCCATGCCTGCATTGCGCGCGCTCTTGGTGAGGACGGTACGCCGAGTGACAATGCCCACGATCCCGGCGACAAAGGCATAGACGGCGGCCAGCAGCGCGAGCAGAAGTGCAAATGAACCGAAAATATCCACCGATTACCTCCGCCGCCGCATCGATGCCGTCATCATTGTTGGATCAACTGTTGATCAACTCTTGTTCGGAAGGCCCGAGCCACCGGCGCCATTCATCGTCTGCCCGGGTTGGGCCGCGGCCGGCGAACCCGTGGGGCTGGCTTGATACTTGGATGCGCACTTGGCCTGCACCTGCTCGGCGACGAAGCTGCCGTCGGGATTGATCTTCCCTTCTACGAGGGCTTGCGCGCCGTCCTTAAAAGTGTCGGGAAGCGGATCGTGGCCGATGTAGCTGACAGGCAAAGTCTTATTCTGTTCTTCCAGCACAAAATCCACTTCTCCGGAGCGATGGGCAATCGAACCCGCGCGAACGTTCCCGGAAACGCGCATGCGCTGGCGGAGCGACGCGCCCTGCAGTGTGGGAAGCTCGGAAATCGTGTGGTAATACGTCTTGCTCTGCGTGAAACCGACGTAGGCGAGCATGCACAACGTGGCCACAATGATGCCAGAGCCGACCAAAAATTTGGTGCGTGCCTTCATACGCGCACTCCTGTTAGACGATGTCCCCGGACAACCCGTGATTTTAGCACAGTCGCTTCACGGGTGCTGAACCGGCTGGAGGGCCTTCTTCAGCCCCGCGGCGAGGCCCCGAAACGGACTGGCAAAGGGCCTTCCCTCGTCGAGAATCAGGCTGTTAGCCCATCCGGCATCCTGAAGGACGGGGATGAGGCCCTGCAAAGACTCCGATAGAACGGCCACGTACTTCGGACGGTAGGAAATCTGGAGCCGTTTCAGGAGAGTTGGAACAACCCGTCCGACAGCATTTGCCAGCGCGACATCGTCATTGACGGGGCATTCCACCGCGTATGCGAGGAAAAGGCCTCGCCGCTGGAAGGCTTCGAGCGCGGCTTCTTCGCCCGTTTCACCGGCTGCCGCGCTGCCCGAGCTAGCGATGAGTTCGTCGAAATAGTTTCGCGCACCCTCGGAGCGGACCGAACGATCTTGGGCAGCGCGATAGAAATAATCTTCGGGGCGCGGGGGAGGCGCGGCGGCGAGCAGGAGAACCTGGATGTGTACGGGACGAAGGCGCGTCGCCAGCTCCAGGCGTTCAATTCTCTCTCTGACATGCCGGTCATCGGCGGGCGCGCCACAACTATCGCAAAGTGTCACGTTTTCTCCAAGCTTGGCAGCAGGACCAACGCTATGAGGAAAGAACGCACATCATAGCAAATGTGTTAGTGGTTCGGTTTGATGATCCGGCTCGCGACGGTGGGCTTTTGAACCGCCCATGGCTCGGGGTCGGACGGGACGAAAGCTCGCGGGAACTTCACCGCGAGAGGAAGGCGCTGTCGCGCCAGGATTTTTTGTCGCGGCTGAAAGCCGCGACCCCCTAAAAAACGGTGGCGAGTTGCAGCGATGTTGCTGAGATTGGCACGCAAAGAGAGATTCCTCCTCGCTGCGCTCGTTCGGAATGACAACGAAAGGCAAAACAGGCTCTCGGGATGACAGTGCGCATGGCTTGAGCAGGTGGGGTTCCGACAAGGAATCAATCCATGCGAGCGACTACGATGGTTACGTCATCGGCTTGCTCGTTTTGGCCGGCCCAGCGTTCGACGGCTTTCAGCACCGCTTGCATCAGGGAATCCGCATCGAGATCCCGGTGCAGGACAATCTCTTCTTCCAGGCGCTGCGTGCCAAACTCTTCTCCGTAGGCATTCACGGTTTCGGTGATACCGTCGCTGAAGGCCACTAGAATCGTGCCAGGCAAGACTGGAATCGTCACCTGGGTAAACAGGGGATTCTCGAGCAAACCGATCACCGTGCCGCCCTGCTCCAGATGCTGGACATGCCCGTTTGTTATTAGAAACGGGGCGAGGTGGCCCGCATTCGTGTACGTCAGCGTGTGGGTTTCCGAGTCATAGGTGGCGTAGAAAAACGTGGCGTAGCGGTCGTCGGAGGTGTTCTTGAAGAGGTGATCGTTCAGCTGAGCCACCAGCTTCGCGGTCTGGCCGTTCCCGTCGAGCGCCGCGCGGCTGCGCAGAGCCGCCTGCAGGCTGGCCATCAGGAGTGCGGCGAAAATTCCTTTGCCGCTGATATCGGCCACGGCGATGCCGACACTCGTCGGTCCCAGGCGCACGAAATCGTAATAGTCTCCGCTTACCACGCGCGCGGGCCGGCACAGAGCGGCGAGATGAAGGCCGGGAAGCACCGGCAAGCATTTCGGGAAGAGCTGCTGCTGCACTTCACTGGCGATCGCGACCTCGTGCTCAAGACGCTGCTTCTGGCGCTGCTCCTCGATCAGATTCGCGATGGAACCGGTCATTTCATTGAACGAATCGCCCAGAGCGCCCAGCTGGTCGCGCGTGCGCACCCGGACTCTGTGAGAGAAATCTCCGTGGGCTACGTGGAGCGTGCCGTCGTACAAGTCCGCAACCGAACGCGTGATCGTACGCGTGAGTATCGTTCCGGTGACGAGTGCCGCGGCTTCCAGGACCAGAAACACAATCGCGCATGCGATGACGATATCGATGAGAATCGGGCCCACGGCCCCGACCGAAGAGAAAAGAGTTTTGTTCAGGGTGGACGGGCGCAGGGAAAAGGTCGTCAGGACCGGCACGGCAACCGACCGCCTCACCGGACGCTGCCCAGGATCGGTATCGATTCGATAGGCTTGCAGGGTTGCCGCTCCGCCCACCGGAATGTCGTACCAGCTCGCGGGCGGAGGCAAGCTGCGATTGTTGCTTACGACCCGTTCACCCACCACGTAGAAGCGGCCATCGACGCCGAACCGGATGCCTTTGGAACTCTCATCGGCCGGGTCCATCAGCGTGAATTGGATGGGGCCTAGTTCCGAGGTGAGTCCATCGAGCAGGGCAGGCGTCATGTGCGCGCTTACGAGTACCACGACGGGTCCGGCGGGACTTTGCACTCTCTGCTCGGCGGCAAAGGATAGTTGCCCTCGGAGTTCCGTCAAACCTGCGAAGCGATCTCCGCTAGAAAGGTTCACGACCCGATCGCTATGCAGGGAGACGCGCAGCCCCGGCCAATCCGCCGTGAAGGCGGCAATCAACTCAGCGACGCTCGGGCGCGACAGCAGCGCGGGGTCGGTGGGAGACTCGCCCGGATGGACTTCCTCCCTAACCGCTTCGCCGATCTCCCCGGCATCGGCGGCGATGATGCCGATGCGGTCCTGCAAGCCATCCTGAAGCAGGTGAGCGCCAATCTGCGGATAGAGCAGGTACATGCCGATGGCCATCATGGTGAGGAGCAGGATCACGGGCACGACGGCGATGAAAATGTAGGCGACGATGAGCCTGTTGCGCAGCCGCCACAGAAGCTTTCGACGCACCCAGAAAAACAGGCGGAAGCAGAGATAGATGAATGCCACAACGCCCAAAAAGCCTAGAAATCCGGAAAGCGGAAATGGATGGCGGACGATACCTACGCGCAGAACGACGTAAGCGGAGATAAAAGCTAAGGCGATGCGATCGCGGGGTGAGATTCGCCGCAGGACGACGAAGGAGCGCCGTGGAGAGAGTTGCGTCACGAAAGCATTTTAGAATTCGCCCGGCAGCCTCGCGGAACGCCAGGGCTACAGCGCCGAGCGGTCGTTCTTCCCTACCCGGCTGTGATGGCGGCTGTAGGTGAAGTAGATCACCATGCCGATCACCAGCCAGATGATCAGGCGCGCCCAATTGATCCAGCCGAGCTTGTACATCATATATCCGTTGAAGAGAATTCCCATCACCGGCACGAAGGGTACCCACGGGGTGCGGAAGGGGCGAGGCTGGCCTGGGTTGGTCTTGCGAAGGACCAGCACCGCGATGCACACGATGACGAAGGCGAGCAGCGTTCCGATGTTGACCATCTTCCCGATGTCGTCGATCGGGGTGACGCTGCCGACGATCGCCGCGAGCAGACCGACTAGAATCGTGTTTTTGTACGGCGTGCGAAACCGGGGATGAACGGCCGCGAAAAACTTGCGCGGCAGAAGGCCGTCGTTGGCCATGGAGTACAGCACGCGCGTCTGCCCGAGCAGCATCACGAGCATGACGCTGGTGAGCCCGGCTAACGCGCCCGCGGTGATCAGGTAGGAAGCCTTGGTGAGGCCGCGATCGAGAAAGGCAACGGCAAGGGGCGCCTCAATGTTGATTGAGGTCCAGGGCACCATTCCTGTCAGCACGCCGGCTACGAGAATGTAGAGGATGGTGCAGACCAACAGGGATGCGATGATGCCGATCGGCAAGTCGCGCTGCGGGTTCTTGGCCTCCTGCGCGGTGGTGGAAACTGCGTCAAAGCCGATGTAGGCGAAAAATATGTAGGCCGCTCCAGCGCCTACGCCAGAAAAACCCATTGGCGCGAAGGTGTGCCAGTCGTGGCCCCAATTGGCCGTGCTTATGTAGCGCATGCCCAGAAGGATTACGAATAGGACGACGGCTACCTTGACGATTACGATCGCGGAATTGAAGGTGGCGCTTTCCTGTATCCCGATCACCAGAATCGCGGTGATGATGAGCGCGATGCAGAAAGCGGGAAGGTTAAATCCGATCTCCATTCCGAAAAGGTGCGGCGCGTTCACCAGATCGTGGGCGCGGTGGATCAGTTCAGGCGACTGCGCGCTGACCACTTCGCCTACGCGCGCGAGAAAGGATTGGGATCCCTCCACCAGTCCAGGGGACGAGGAGTGGACCATTTGCCGGGCGACGACGTTTTCCGCTTCGCGCAGGGCGGTCCAGTGGTCGTAGGCGAGCCAGAACGGCATGCGCAGATGGAAAATGTTGAGAAATTCTATGAAATGGTTGGACCAGCCGGAAGATACGGTGCTGGCGCCCATGGCGTATTCCAGCGTGAGGTCCCAGCCGATGATCCAGGCGAAGATCTCGCCGAGAGCGGCATACGCGTAAGTGTAAGCGCTGCCCGCGAGAGGAATCAGGGCCGCAAATTCGGCGTAGCAGAGGCCCGCGAACGCGCAGCCTAAACCGGACAAAACAAACGAGAGCATCAAGGCCGGGCCGGCGTAGTGCGCGCCCAGCCCGGAAAGCACGAAAATTCCCGCGCCGATAATCGCGCCGATTCCGAGAGCCGTTAGCGAGCCGGGGCCGAGACTCCGCTTGAGCGTGTGCTCTCCGGAATCCTGGGCCTCGTGCAGGAGCCACTCCATCGGCTTCTTGGCAAATAATGGATTGCCCATGCGGGGACACTCTCCCAAGTAAAGAACTGCCAGCTTACACTACGACGCCGCGTCTGGAGCGCCGCCCGGTCTCTGCGCCCACTTCCAGAGAACGTAAACAGGTATCCCCAGCAGAACGATGATGAGGCCCGGCCAGGTGTACTGCGGCTTGTAGCGCAACAACTGAATCTCGACGAACGTCGCCAGCACGATGTAGAGGGCCGGCAGCACAGGATAACCCAAAGCGCGATAAGGGCGATGCATTTCGGGGCGGTTCCAGCGCAGCACGAAGAGACCGACCAGCGTCAGGATATAGAAAATGAGCACCGCGAAGATCAGAAAATCGAGCAGCTGGCCGTAGGTGCCCGAGAGGCAAAGAACCGCGGCCCAGGCGCACTGTACGATCAACGCCGTTCCGGGCGCGTGGTGCCGGTTCACATTGCCGGCCGACTCGAAAAACAGGCGGTCTTTCGCCATCGCGTAATAAATTCGCGCGCCGGAGAGAATCAGGCCGTTGTTGCATCCGAACGTGGAAACCAGGATCGCCACAGCCATCAGCACCGCTCCGGCGGGGCCAAAGATCGCCGCCAGAACAGCGGTTGCGACGCGGCTATCCGCGGCGAACTCGATTCCGCGCGCGAGGGGCGTTACGCCGTTCGGGTCGCCGGAAACGGGCAGCACCCTCATGTACGCGAGATTCGCGAGAAGGTAGAGACCAATCACCAGACAGGTTCCGAGGATCAACGAAAGCGGAAGGTCGCGGCTGGGATTCTTCACCTCGCCCGCGGTGAACGTGATGTTGTTCCAGGCATCCATCGAGAAAAGAGAGCCGACCATGGCGACGCCGATCAGCGTGAGCGTGCCCACCATCCACGTGGCGTGATCCGGTGGATAAGGATGCATTGCGGAGAGCGAGGCGTTCCGCCAAAAGTGGGTGAAGTTTGCCGTCCGGGCGGCGGAGGTGGAGAACCAGAAGCCGAGGACGACGAGCGCAGCCAGGGAGAGCGCCTTGGCAACTGTAAAAACGTTCTGGACAACTTTTCCGAATCCCAGGCCCTGCGTGTTGACCCAGGTGAGGAAAACGATGGAAAGAATGGCGAGGAGATTCTGGCGGTTGAGTCCGACGTTGTAGGGGCCGAGCGACCCGAACCACAGCTGCCACGGGCCGAACGTGCCGATTTTCCATATCCAGGCGGAGGCGGAGAACCACGGCACGATCACCGCGGTGAATTTGGCGAAGGCGATGGCTACCGCCGCAATCGTGGCGGTTTGAATCACCAGCAGCATCGTCCAACCGTAGAGAAATCCCCAGATCGGGCCAAGCGATTCACGCAGGTAGACGTATTGCCCGCCCGCGTGGGGCATGGCCGCGGCGAGTTCTCCGTAGCTGAGCGCGCCAATTACCGTCATGAGCCCCGCGGCAGCCCATACGATCAGCAGGAGGCCGGGACTTTGCACCTGGTGGGCAATATCGGCGGAGACGATGAAAATGCCGGAGCCAATCATCGATCCGGCGACGAGCATGGTCGAGTCAAAAAGGCCGAGGCTCTTGACGAGTCCCGGATGGGAGGTGGGGGCAGCGACTCCGATCGTCTGAGCCTGCTGTGCCATTGTGGAACGCGCCCTCAGGAGCGCAGTTTGCGAGCGCGCTCTGCAATCGCCAGGTATTCTCGCACGCGCTCGCGGAGATCGTTGCCGGCCTCAGCCAAGTCTTTGATCACGGCTACCGAGTCGGCTCCGGCCGCAAAGACTTCTCCCGCAGACTCGACGGTGACGCCGCCAATCGCGACCAGCGGCTTGCGGGTCAACTGGCGCGCCGCTCGCAACAGATCCAGCCCGACTACCGGGTCGGGATTTTCCTTGGTGCTCGTCGGGAAAATAGGCCCTACCGCAATATAATCCGCTGAAGTGGCTTCGGCTTCTCTTAATTGATTGAGGTTATGTGTCGAAACGCCCACCCAGAGCGGCGGCCTGCAGATTTTGCGGGCGTCCTCGGCGGGGAGGTCATCCTGGCCGACATGCACTCCTGCCGCGCCGGCAATAATGGCGATGTCGGGGCGATCATTGACGATGATGCGCACGCCGCTCGACTGGAGGCTCATCAATCCCCGCGCCTGCTCGTGAATCTTTCGCGAGGAGCCGCGTTTGTCACGAAGCTGAATGAGTTGCACACCCGCCTCCGCGAGTTGGCGGGCGAATGCGACCGGTTCCGGCGTCAGGCTTGGATCGAGAATGGCGTAGAGGGCTGGGAACAATCCGTGTCTCCGCTATTTTGCTCCCACAGCCAGCGAGCGTTCGAGAAAATGAGTATCGAATTTGCCCGCCGCGAAGTCGGGCGAGACGACGATGCGCTTGTGCAGCGGGATCGTGGTCTTGATTCCTTCCACGATGAAGCCATCGAGCGCCCCGCGCATGCGCGCAATGGCTTCGGCGCGGTCGTGGCCGTGCGCTATCAGCTTGGCGATCAGCGAGTCGTAGTAAGGGGGTATCACCGCATCGGCGTGCGCCGCGGTGTCGACGCGAATGCCCGGGCCGCCCGGCACGCGAAACGTGGTGATGTGTCCCGGGCTCGGCACGAAGGTTTCCGGGTCTTCGGCGTTGATCCGGCATTCGATCGCATGGCCCCGGAATTCCACCGGGCCGACGACATCGGCGAGCTTTTCGCCTGCCGCGAGGCGTATCTGCGATTTCACGAGGTCGACCCCGGTGACCATCTCGGTCACCGGATGCTCCACCTGGATGCGGGCGTTCATCTCGATGAAATAGAGCTTCCCGGACGGGTCGCGAAGAAATTCCACCGTGCCGGCGCTCGAGTAGCCGACGCGCTCAAGGGCCTTCACCACCTGGTCGCCAATTTTCTTGCGGGTCTGCGCGTCGAGCGCCGGCGAAGGCGATTCCTCCAGCACTTTCTGGTGGCGCCGCTGAATGGAGCAGTCGCGCTCGCCGAGATGGATGACGTTTCCATATTTATCGCCCAGCACCTGAAATTCGATGTGGCGAGGGTTCTCGATCAGCTTTTCGATATATACGTTGGGACTTCCGAAGGCCTGCTCCGCTTCGGTGCGCGCGGTCTGAAACGCAGCGACGAGTTCGCTTTTCTTCCGCACCAGGCGCATTCCGCGTCCGCCGCCACCCTCGGCCGCCTTGATCATCACCGGGAGACCGATTTCGTCGGCAATTTGTTTCGCGGCCTGCTCGTCGGCGACGACGCCGGGACTTCCCGGGATGATCGGCAGCCCGGCCGACGCCATTTCCGCGCGAGCCCGGTCCTTTTCGCCCATCATGCGGATCACAGTGGGCGACGGCCCGATAAAGGCGATGTGCGAGGCCTCGCAGACCTCCGCAAAATTGGCATTTTCAGAGAGAAAGCCGTAGCCGGGATGGATCGCGTCGACGTTGGCGATTTCCGCCGCGCTGATCACCTGGGGAATATTCAGGTAGCTTTCGCTGCTCCGCGGAGGGCCGATGCAAATGGCCTCGTCGGCAAAGCGCACGTGCAGGGAGTGGCGGTCGGCCTCGGAATAAACCGCGACGGTTTGAATCCCCAGCTCCTTGCAGGCGCTCAGGATGCGCAGGGCGATTTCGCCGCGATTCGCGATCAGGATTTTTCGAAACATTCGATCCGGAGTCTGCCTGCCGGGAGCTAACCCTTGCCGCCTGGACGGATGCCGAACAACGGCTCGCCATATTCGACCGGGCTGCCGTTCTTTGCAAAAATCCTGGCCACTTCCCCTGCCACATCCGACTCAATTTCATTCATCAGCTTCATGGCTTCGATGATGCAAAGGACCTCTCCCTTATCGACGCTGTCTCCCAGGGAGACAAATGGTTCGGCTTCGGGACCGGCCGCTGCATAGAACGTGCCCACGATCGGGGACTTGATCACGTGCAGGTCCTCCGCTTTCGAGGCTTCAGCGTCTGCAGCTACGGCAGGTACGGGCGATGCCGCTGATTTCGATGAAGCAGCGTGGGCGAGCGCCGGCTCCGCCGTCAGGGAAACCTCCGCCACCGGCGCGGGCCGGGTTCTCTCCCGTACGGGGGCGGACGCTTTCTTGAGGAGAATGCGCACGCCGTCCCGTTCGTATTCAAACTGCTCGAGATGGTGCCTCTCCATGAAGCTGAGCAGGCGCTCGACTTCCACCAGGTCCACGCCGCCCGCGGAGGGGACGGGCTTCGGCTGTTTGGGTGTCTTCTGTTTAGGCGCCTTCTGTTTGGGATTCCTGGGCATCAGAGTTCGAGAAATTCCCTTGGGGCGGTCGTCAAATCCATCGATCCATTCTCCGTCACTACGACGTCATCCTCAATCCGTATCCCGCCTAAACCTTCCAGATACACGCCGGGTTCAACGGTTAATACCATGCCCTTCTGGATGACGAACTTTTCGCCCCGGCCGATCCGGGGCATCTCGTGAACTTCGAGGCCAAGACCATGGCCGGTGCTGTGGGTAAAGTACTGGTCAAGGCCGTGCTGCTTCAAGGTGCTGCGGGCGGCTTTGTCGACGGCCCCCGCCGTTACTCCGGGACGGATTGCCTTCTTGGCCGCTTCCTGCGCCTCCAGGACGGCGCGGTAGAGGCGGCGCACCTTCCGAGACGCCCGTCCGAGAAATACGGTACGGGTCAAATCGCTGCAGTAGCCGTGAAGTATAGCACCCTGATCGATGACGACCAGTTCGCCCTTCCCCAATAACTTCGTCTGCGGCCGCGCGTGGGCCCAGGCAGAACGCGCTCCTGAGGCGACGATCGTTTCAAAAGACGGACCCGAGGCGCCACGCCGCTTCATGCTGAGTTCCAGCCTGCCGGCCAGATCCAGCTCGCTGATTCCCGGCTTGATGGCCGGCAAAGCGCTCTCGAAGACCCGGCTGATCAGAACGGCGGCTTCGCGCATGGCGGCCACTTCGATATCGTCTTTGACGGCGCGCAGCGTCTCGACCGCGCTCGCATCCTTCACCCAGCGCACCCGGGGGCCAGTTGCCGCCCGAAGCGCCTCCATTTGAGCTACCGTGAGATAGTTGCTGGAATACGCTACCGAAGTGCGGCCCTTGCGTGATTTCAAGACCGCTCCGGCTTCGCGCAACAGCCCCTTTTTCGCGATATGGATTCGAGAACCGGAAACCTCTTCCTGTGCCTGGAAGGTATAGCGGCTGTCTGTGAAAAGTGTGCTTTCTGAAGCCGTGACCAGGAGAACGCCTGCACTGCCGGAAAATCCGCAAAGGTAGCGAATGTTCGCGGGTTGCGAAACAAGCATGGCATCGGCGCGAAGCTCAGAAAAGCGAAGCCGGAGCCGATCGATCCGGCTCCGGCGCAAATTTTGGTTGTCAGACCCCACGACCCGCTATGTTACATCGGAAGGATTCTGGGAGTAAGGAAGAAGAGCAATTCCTGCGACGTGGAGCTGACCGTCGTGTGCTTGAAGAGGTTCCCAAGCACCGGTACGCTGCCGACAATCGGCACCTGCGAAATGGAGGTCTGCTGCTGGGTGACGATGATTCCGCCGATCACCACGGTGGCGCCGTCGGTGACGGTGACCTTGGTTTCCGCCGATTGCGTATCGATCGCAGGAATGCCCTGAACGCGAGGGATGGCCTGGTCGATCTGGTCGTTCTCGACGGTCACATCCATATAGACCGTGCCCTCCGCGGTGATTTGGGGCGTCACATCCAACTCCAGCACCGCATCGACGAATTGCACCGAAACGGTGTTGTTCACGACGGTCTGCACGGGAATCTTGGTTCCCTGCTTGACGGTGGCCTTCTCGTTGTTCTGCGTGATCACCTTCGGCTTCGAGAGCAGCTTGCCAACGCCTCTTGTTTCTGCCGCGTCAATCACGAAATCCAGGGCGAAGTTGGACGACGCAAACAGATACTGAATGCCGCTGGTGGGAACAGAAGTCGCCAAGCTGGTCAGAAGAGGTATCTGGCCGGAGGTTACGCTTCCGCCCGCCGGTTCCGATGATCACAGGCGGCGCAGGAGTAAATGTGGTGGGGCTGGCGCCTACCGCATTGTCTCCGGCGACGGCGCTATTGCCAATCCGGCTCGAAATGCCGAGTTCAGTGCCCAGTTCACGGGAAAAGGAACGGTTCGCCGCGACGACCCGGGCCTCGATTTCCACCTGTTGCGACTTGCGGTCAAGCTGGCGCAGCAGATTATCCAGCACGGGGAAGGTCGTCGGAATATCCCGGATGATCAGAGTGTTCGAGCGGTCGTCGGCCAGGATATCGCCTCGCGACGACAGGAACTTCTTCATGACCAGGGCGATGGTGGTCGCTTTGGCGTAGCTGAGCCGCCGCGTCGTGGTTACGATGTCCGCGGCTTCGGCCTGGGCGCGAGCCAGATCCCGGCTCTCCTCGGCTTCCTTGCGGATGGTGTCTCGTGTGGCGATGCGAAGAACGTTTCCTTCGAGCTGTTTATCGAGATCGTTATTGTGGAGCACGATATCGAGCGCCTGATCCCACGGCACATCGTCCAGAACGATGGTGAGACTTCCCTTGACGCTCGGGTCCACGACGACGTTGAGTCCGCTGATTTCATGAATGAGGCGGAAGAAGTCGCGCAAATCCACGTCTTTCAGATTCACCGAAATCGGTTCGCCCGAATACTTTCCGTTCGCCGCAGGAGCGGGAACCGGCGCCTGCTGGGGAGCATAGCTTGCGCGTTCGGAAGCGGCCACGGGCGCGGCAGGCGGGGCAGCCATCGCAGGCTGTTCCGCGGGCGGCGCTGCTTTTGCCAGAGTGGAAGCCACGGCAGCGGGCTCCATCGCGGACTGCGCGACAGCGGGAACCGGCGCGGCCAGAGACGACGAATTACCCGCCATGGTTGCTGGTAGAACAGCGGCAGGAGAAGGAATCGCGGAAGTGGTCTTTAACGAAGCGCGCTCTTGCGTCGCTCGCGACTGAACTCGCGCTTTCGTGGTCGTCAAATTCGGTGTTGCCGGAAGCGCAGCAGGACTCACAACCACTCCACCCGAGGCCTTCGGAGCAAAGGCTACGGTCACGGTGTTGTCGGTGGCGTTGATGTTGTATTCCGAGGGCTGGCGCAGGTCGATCACTACCCGCGACACCTCCGGTGTGAACTGTGCAACGCGGATTTCACGGACAGGGTCCAGATTGCTGGCGATATGTCTTACAGATGTCTTCAGGGACGAGCCTGAGAAGTCGAGCACGATCCGGTCGGGATTCTGAAGATGAATGGCGTGATAGTTCAGCGGTCCGGAGCCAAGCACGTTGACGTTGGTCTGATCGCCATTCTGCGCCAGATTCACCTGTTGAATAGCTCCCGCGCTTGCTGCCGAAGCCTTGTCGCTCGCAGGCTTGGCCGAGGCTGGAATCACGACGGGCTGTTCGGCTGCCGTGACAACACGCGCCGGAACTATTGTCGCGCTGCCTGGCCGCGAAGCGGAGATGCTCAAATCCTGCGCATCCGCGCGGTCGAGCTTGGGTTGTACGCCTGGATCAAGCAACAACTCCAAGCGCACCGCCGGCTTGCCAGCCGATGTGTAGTTCGAGAGACGATAGCTCTTGATAAGACTAGAGGGAACCACGCGAACACCCGCGGCATCCGCGGCAGAAACTCCGGTCAGATCGATGACGTAAAGGCTCTCGCTGGGGCGGTACGTGGTGTACTGAAACGGCGCATCGGCCTGCAGATCCAGCCGGACCGCACCGTCGCTGGTCTGCGCCTTCACACGCAATGCCGCGCCGCCGTCTGCGGACACCGTTCCGTTCGACAATATCAGGCCGAGCACGACCAATGCTCCCAGCCCCCATGCTCGCCAAATCATCCTCATTGCTGCTCTCCTGCACTCGCGTAGATTCGCTTCGTCACGACCCGCTCGACTGGCTTCCCGAACGCGTCTTTGGAGTTTTGTCGAAACGTGACCCCGTCCAAACCAATCTTGTCCACATTGCCGTCATACAACTGGTCGCCCTCGCGAACGAAATAGACATGCTGGTCGGCATTGGATAGCACAGCGATCATGCCTTCCTGAGAGCGCACCGTGCCATCGACCCGCACCGAAGTGATCACAAGCCCAGCCTTGCCCGGCGGCAAGTGTTCCATGCTGCCGCCTTCCTTCTTGTCGCTGACCAATGGCAGAAACGGATCGCGCCTGGGCCCTGCCGGCTTCTCGGCGTCGGTAGCGACGGGAGCTGCATCTGCAGCGGGAGCCGCGGCGGCGGGCGCGCTGGGCGCCGGGTTCTTGGCCTTCGCCTTGTGGGCCGGCTTCGCCGGACTGCTCTGCGCTGAAACACCGGCGGCGAAGCAAAAGAAGATCGCCACGGTTGCTGCCAGCTTCGCGAATGTGTTTGCAAGTTTCATCGTAATCGCCCTAATGCCTCGCCGTCCCCGGCGCGGAAACCGGAGTCGTCTGAGCAGGTGCCGCTTGCGTATAGAATGTCGTTATGGTGAACGTCCCGTTTACCGACGTCCCCGGATTCATGCGGAACTTGCCTCCACTGCCCTTGGCAACGGCGCTGAGTTTCACGTCGCCCACGTTGATGATTCGCGAAAGGCGGCCGAGCCGGGCGAAGAAATCGAGCACCGAGTAGTAGGGGCCGTCCGCGTCGATGTCAAAAGGCATCTCGTAGTAATAAGGCTTGTTGGCAATCGCTTTCGCCGTCAGCTTCCTGACGGAGACGCCCGAGCTGACCGCCGCGCTTTGGATCATCAGGATGAACTGATCGGTCTGCTTCTCTTCGGGAACGATCGTCTGCAGCGTGGCAAGCTGCTTCTGCAGGGCGTCCATCTCGGACTGGAGTTCCGCGCGACGCTGCTTGTAAACGCGCAAATTCTGGACGTCGGCCTCAAGAGGCTTCATCTCCGCCTGGGCGCTTTGAAGCTGCGTGCGAACGTTGCTGAGCGGAAGGCCCGGAACGTAGAAGCCCACAAGAATAAGGGCCACGGCGAGCCCGATATAGAACAAAGCCTGCAGCGGCCAGGGCCAATCTCGAAAACTGGTTCCCATGATTAGCTCCTCCCCGCTTTCGCCGGCTGCGGCGGAGGCTGCGACGCGCCGGTCGGTTGCGTCTTGGCGGCCGTTTGCGGGCTGATGGCCGCGGTCATGGAGAAGCCGTATGTTGCAACGGAGGGCACGATGTCGTCTTCGGTGGCTTGCTTGATCTCCACGTTGTCAAAGTAGCCCGATCTCTTGAGCTGGGTGATGAAGTTCGCCACGGAGTTGATCGACGCCGCCTCGCCTTGCATATCGATGGAATTCCCGGTGCGGTTGAGCGACGTGAGCCACACGTTGTCGACGTGCACGACGGTATTGGCCACCATCTGCAACAGGTCCTGGCCGCCCGTGCGGTTCTTCTGCAGGGTTTCGATCACATCGATGCGCTGCTGCAGGACGTTCTTCTGGCTTTCGAAGCGGTCCACATCCTGCTTGATCTGTTCCAGGCTGGCCCGCTCTGCGCGCAAGGAAGCGATGCTGGCGTTTGTACGGTCGAGTTCGCTTTTCTGCTGGTAATAGGTGACGCCCAGAACCGTGAGGGCGACGCCGATTGCGACCAGCGCGAAGACAATCTGCATCGTCGCTTCGAGCGGCACTGCACTCTTGGCGGCTTTCGGACGCGTTTGACCTAATAGATTGATCCGGATCATGGCGTGTCAAAACTCCTGAGCGCCAGGCCCACGGCAATTGCCAGGCGCGGCGCCAACTCGCGAAGCTGGTTTTCGTCATGGCGCCCGGGAACAATGGAAACCTTCCGGAACGGGTAAAGCTCCTCGACCGGCATTGCAAATTCTTCCTTTAGAAGGTCGAGAAGTCCGGGAACCCGCGCCGTGCCGCCGGCCACGTAAATCCGGCGGATATTTTCTCCGCTGGCGGTGGCGCGGAAGAAGTCGAAGGTCTTCTGTATTTCGAGGATCAGAATGTCGGAAACGGAGCGCAGAATCGCGGTGCGCTGCTCCTCGTTGACGCCCGGGAGCGTGCCGCCCATCTTCAGTTTTTCGGCGTCTTCAAAGCTGAGGTCGAGTTCCTTCTGCAGCGCGTCGGTGTACTGGTTGCCTCCAACGGAAACGTCGCGCGTGAAAAGGGGCGTCCAGCCGCGGATGATGTTGATATTCATCACGCTGGCGCCGACGTTCAGAAGGGCCACCACCTGCGAGGCATCGGGCTCGTAGTTAAGCTCGAAACTGTTCTGCAGGGCGAAAGCGTCGATATCGACGACTACCGGCGTCTTGCCTGCCTGCGCCAGCACGTTCGTGTGGTTGAGGATTTTGTCTTTTTTAACGGCCACCAGCAGCACGTCCATCTGGTTTTCGGTGGCTTCCAGGAGCTGGTAGCTCAGGTTCACGTCGGCAATATCGAAGGGGATATGCTGGCTGGCCTCGGCCTGAACGCGGTCGTAGAGCTCTTCTTCCGCCATCAGCGGCATGCTGACGCGCTTGACGATCACGGAGTGGCCCGAGACGGAGGTGGCTACGTCTTTGGACTTAATTTTTTGATTGTCGAAAATGGAGACGATCTTTTCGGCTACCGAGGGCGCATCCATGATGGCGCCGTCTACTACGGTGTCCTGCGCCAGGGGTTCAAGGCCGAAACTGACCAGTTCGTATCCCCCCTTCGCTTTTTTCAGCTCGACGGCCTTTACCGAGCTTGAGCCTATATCCAACCCGACCAGCGATTTGGTTTTACCCAGGTTAAACATCGTGCAGCCTCTCACTCCTTACTGCGTTACCGCCCCTGCACACAGAATTGCAGTAGTCCGCTGCCCTATCGAAACCTGCTTCTTATTCAACCGATTACTTACCCCGGAAAGTCGGGGCCCCGAAACGCCCGAACGCGCATAGTACTATGAAGCCCGGTACTGGAACTGCTTGAACTGTTTATTGCATCTGCGACAAACCGTGTCAAGAAAACGTACCGAGGGCGTGTGCTATTGATATAACCCGGCACTGAGCGGCATTGGGCTTACAGTGACAGGTAAGTTACAGGTTAGGGCCTGGATACGGCTGGAAAGGCCTTTGTTATCAGGGTGGGAAGCATGGCTGGCGCCCCACACGGAGTGGGGACCGCAAGGCTTTACCTTTTCCTCTCATTGCCCAGGCCGAGTTGCTGCCAAAGCACGTCCATGCGCTTTTTTGTTTGCTCGTCCATTTTGATCTCGTCCGGCCAGCGCCCGGCAAAGCCCTCTTCGGGCCATTTTCTTGTGGCGTCGATGCCCATTTTCGAGCCGAAATCCTGCCGGCGAGCGGCGTGGTCGAGCGTGTCCACCGGCCCCATCACGAACTGGATATCGCGCTCCGGGTCGATCGCGCATAGCGCCTTCCAAACCACTTCTCCCGAATTCTGCACGTTCACGTCGTGATCGACGACCACGATCACCTTCGTGAACATGGCTTGCCCCAGCGACCAGATCGCGTTCATCGTCTTGCGGGCATGCCCGGGATAGCTCTTCTTGATGGCGACGATCATCAGGTTCTGGAAAATTCCTTCGGCGGGCATGGCGACATCCACGATCTCCGGATGCTGCATCTTCATCACGGGAAGGAAGACGCGCTCGATCGCGTGGCCGATGAAATAATCCTCCTGCGGCGGCGGCCCCACGATGGTCGTGAGGTAGAGCGGGTCTTTTCGATGGGTGATGCAGGTGAGATGGAAAACGGGGTACTCGCCTTCGAGGGAATAAAAGCCGGTATGATCCCCGAAAGGGCCCTCGGTGCGCATCTCTCCGAGATTTACGTAGCCTTCGAGCACGATCTCCGCGTTGGCCGGCACTTCCAGATCGACGGTCTTGCACTTCACCAGCTCGACGGGGTCGCGGCGCAGGAAGCCTGAAAACAGAAATTCATCCATATCCGGCGGGACGGGAAGGATGCCCGCGAAGCACGTTGCCGGATCGGCGCCGATCGCAACCGCCACGTCGATCTTCCCTTCCCTGTTCTTCGCCCGGGCGCTGCGAAAATGCTCGGCGCCGTGCTTCTGCGTCTGCCAGTGCATACCGGTGGTGCGTTCGTCGAATACCTGCATGCGATAGCAACCGGTGTTGCGCTTGCCGGTCTCCGGATTCTTCGTGATCACCATCGGCCAGGTAATGTAGCGCCCGCCGTCCTGCGGCCAGCACTGCAGAATAGGCAGATCGGCGAGCGAAAGACGCTCCGTGTGAACCACTTCCTGGCATTCGCCGCTGCGGACGACTTTGGGGAAAAACGAGCCGATTTCCGCGAGCTTCGGCAGCATCTTCACTTTTTCGAGGATCCCCTGGGGCGACTGCATTTCGAGAAAGGAGGAAATGCGCGCGGCGATTTCGTCGAGAGAGTCGACTTCCAAAGCGAGATTCATGCGGCGTTCGGTGCCCACCAGGTTCGTCACCACCGGAATCCGCGAGCCCTTGGGGCGCTCGAACAAAAGCGCGGGGCCTCCGGCCTTCACGGTGCGATCGGTGATCTCGGTGATTTCGAGGACGGGATCGACCTCCGCCGAAATACGCTTCAATTCTCCTTTCTTCTCCAACGTACGCACAAAATCGTGCAAGTCTCGATAAGCCACCGGGCCTCCCTGGCAGGATCACGCGTGCGCGAACTTGATCGCCCACTCTACCATGAGAGGCGCACGCAGCCCACGCCGGACAAGCTCATTCGCCTCAGTAAAACGTCTTCTTGCCAGACCCTTGGCAGGAAATTGCAAGAGAACTAGCGAGCGGAGCTGAGGCCGATGGCCGTGTAGTCGTCCACGCCGAGGATCCAGCCGGCCTTGCCGTCGACTGAAATCTTGAGCCAGGTAGTACTGGCGGAAGAGTGCGCCTCAGAAGGAGTCGAACGGAACATCGCGCGCAGGACTTGCACGCTCGAGTCCGGCGTCACCGCTACGCCCGTGGAAACCGCTTTCTCGTCGGGCGAAGCGTACAGGTGGACGTAACCATCCGCCTGAACCTCGGGCTTCCGGCTGAACGGCGACTCCTGCGCGACTTCGAATTCGCCTTTCTCCTGCGGCTCCAGACGAAAATCTTTCCAGTTCAAGCGCACCGGCTGCACGATGTAGAAATAATTCGTCAGCAGATAAATGGGCAGCGTATCGCCGGCCAGCAGCCCCCGGGAATCCTTCGACGATCCTTCGGGCAGCGCTCCGAGCCCGCCGTAGAATTCAAACGGCTCATCGTTAAACGCTTGCAGCCTGCCATCGCGCAACCCGAACACTTGAATCGACACGCCCGTATTCACATGGGAAGGCAATTGCTCGTACTGAAGTTCGAGGGCCTGATGTTCGGAACCCTCCAGGCGCGTGACCTCAACAACGTGCCGCTCCACTTGATGCGCGAAGGCCACCGGGAACGATGTATGGAAGCAGCTCTTTCCGGCCGCGTCGTCGATCCTCAGGGACTTCACGGTCTCCTCATCGTCCTCGTTGCATTCTCCCGGATGGCGCGTCGTCTTGTAGCAGATCACGCTGAGCTTCACGGTGAAATTCGCGCTGTCGATGGAAAAGAGGCCGAGCGTGCGGGTGTAGCTCGTAGACGCAGGAGGCGGCTCATCGTCCCGCTGTGCTGCGGCCGTAGATGGGGAAGCGGGTCTCCCAACTGCCGCCGGCCATAGAGCCATCGCCGCCAGCACTGCCGGCGGGATCCGCCATCGCATCCTTCGCAACTGGCGCAACTGGGCACTCCCGATTTGAAATTGAAATGAAGACTGACGGGATGAACTATACCGAGCGGGCCTTCTTCCAGACCAGAGGCGGAAGTGGAAGATTGGCGCGTTGCAAATAAACCTTGGCGTATTCGGTAGCCTTCTCTTTCCCTTCCTCGATATCCTCCACGGGCTCGGAAGGCGCAATCCATTTCTTGGCGTTCACGTCGTAGACCGACGTCTGCACCCCCTGCGCGTTGTGCTCCGAAAAAAGCCGCAGGTGCTCGCCGGCCACCTTGATTTCCGCCCAGACGCCTTCATCCAGCATATAAGTCCTCACCGTTACGAATCATGAAATCAGAGAACTCAATGTAACCGTCCGCGCTGAGCCGCGCAACCAAATCCGGTGGCACCGCCACTCCTGGCGGTGTGCGGACGGCAAGCACCGCGCAGGCGGGAGTGCCTGCGCCAAAAAACTGGGCCACCGGCCCATTTGCCAAATTGGGACGAGGGTATTCGCGCAGCGGATCAGTTGCGGTATAATCGCCGCGCTGGAGATGAGCGGGCGTCGTACAATGGCAGTATAGAAGCTTCCCAAGCTTCGGACGTGGGTTCGATTCCCATCGCCCGCTCC